>JAIRVP010000082.1 GCA_031253835.1 Burkholderia sp.
CCGGGTTACCTGTTCACGCTGGCGCATTGTCCGCGTGCGGACCAGAACCGCGAGTACCTGATCGTGCGGTGCCAGTACCGGTTTCAGGAGAACGCGTATGCGAGCGACCCGGGCGCGGAGGCCGTCGTGCATCAGACGATGACGCTCGTGCAGCCGTCGAGCCTGCCTTACCGGTCGCCGCGCGAGACGCCGCGGCCGCGTACCAACGGGCCGCAGACGGCCACTGTGGTCGGGCCGCCGGGGGAGGAAATCTGGACCGATCAGTATGGGCGCGTGAAGCTGCAATTCCGCTGGGATCGGTATGGGCAAAGCAATCAGGATTCGTCGTGCTGGGTGCGGGTGTCGAGCCCGTGGGCGGGTGGCGGGTTCGGTGGCGTGCAGATTCCGCGCGTGGGCGATGAAGTCGTCGTCGATTTCCTGAATGGCGATCCGGATGAGCCGATCGTGACCGGGCGGGTTTACAACGGCGAGAAGATGCCGCCATGGGGGCTGCCGGGAAGTGCGACGCAAAGCGGGCTGCTGTCGCGGTCGTCGCCGGGCGGGACGACCGACCATGCGAACGCGTTCCGGTTCGAGGACAAGAAGGGCGCCGAGCAGCTGTGGATGCATGCGGAACGGAATTTCGATGCGGAGACGGAGGCCGATCACACGCTGTCGGTCGGACACGATCACACGCATACGGTCGGGAACGACGAAACGATGCAGGTGAAGAACAACCGGCAACGGAGTGTGGGGCAGAACGAGACGGTGAATATCGGGCGGCATCGGGTTGCGCAGATCAAGGGGAATGAGACGCATGGGGTGGAGGGAAACCGCAGCGTGTCCGTCGAGGGCGACAGTTCGCATACCGTCGCGAAAGGCAATCACAGCCTCGCGGTGGCGACCGGCACGCATGACGTTTTCGTGAAGGGTGACAGCACGCATGTCGTCGATGCCGGGTCGTATGTGACAAAGGTCAATATCGGAAACCATTCCGTGGACGTTAAGCAAATCGCTTCATTGGTGGCCGGCAACTACATCGACATGGGTTCAGGACGGAGTGGCATGTCGATCAACAAGGACAACGTCGGCGTCTCCATCGGCGGAACCGCAGTCGATACCGGTGTCGGCATCAGCGGCCAGGGTGGCGGCGTGGCCATCGTCGGATACGGCAAGGGCGTAGACATCGCGGGCTATGCGCAGGGCGTGAAGATTTACGGCGAGAACGATCTCAATCTTTCCGGCAAGTCGACGGCCAATCTTCAGGCGCCGACGGTGAATATCGACAACGGCCCGGACAGCTGCAACGTCAATGTCAACGCGACAAAGATTGTTCTGGCAACCAGCGGCGACTCGATCACGCTCGACGGCTCGGGCGTGACGATCCAGGGGACGATCGCCCATGTCAATTGATTTCAACCGGTACCTGCCGGTTGCCCGCTTGCATTCGAAGCATGGGAGACATTCGATGGAAAACGAATCGGATCAGGTGATGGCCGATGAAACGCTCGAAGCGGAAACGGTCGAGGCGTTGCGCCGGTTGTTCACCAACGATGCGACGCCGGATCGCACGCCGCCTGCCGAACGCTGCGAATCGTCGACGCTGATCGGCGAAGTAACCGATACGCATCATCCCGATGCGATGGGGCTCATTCGCGTGAAGTGGATATTGCAGGACGATACCGCGTGCGAACGCTGGCTCGAATGCGTGGACGGCGTGAAGCCCCGCATCGGTGATCGCGTGTTGCTGCAATCGCCGGCGAACTGGCCCGAGTACCTGATCGCCGGGTTGCTGACGCGCAAGGGGCATGGTGAACCGGTCGAGCCGGTGGTCGAACCCGCGATGGCGCTTTCGCTCGAGGCCGACAAGTGCGTGCAGATCGCGGATGCATCGGGCTGTCCGCTGCTGCAGGTGCGGGCATCGCCTGACGGGCCCGTCGTGACGCTGCTGAACCGGAACGTGAACATCGAAGTCACCGGCAAGCTGCGGTTGAGTGCGCAGACGCTCGAACTGGAGGGCGGTCGAGGCGGTGTCGATATCCGGACCGAAGCGGACACCGTCGTGCGCAGCCGGTACGTTCGTCTGAACTGAGAAGGCGGCCTGACCTCATGCATCGTGAGTTCTCCGCCATCGAATCGTCGATCGAAGCGTTCATCGATCAGCCCGATGATCCGACGCTGTTGATCGAAGCAACCGACAACGACGTTGTGCCGGTTCTGAAGATGATGCAATCGCTCGACGAACGAGTCGGCGATGCGGTTTTCCTGAATTTTCCGTTTCCTTGCGACTCTGCCGACGCGTATTTGCAGACATGCATGGAGGCGCTTGCACGTCAGATCGACGAAGCAAGCAGCGCGCGCATCGAGCATGGCGAAACAGGCTGGCCGCCGTTGCCGCTGACGTGTACCGATCCGAGGCGCTCGCCTGCTCAGCGGTTGCGTGATGCCGTCGTTCATGTGCGCACGCTGGTTCCGGAAGGCGTGAAGGTCGTTTGGGCGTGGTTGCCTTCGCCGATGGGCGACTTCGGCGGCTTCGCGAAGATCGTTCTGCAATACCTCGCATTGAACGGCTTCGAAGACTGGATGGAAGGGCATCGATTCTGCATCCGCGACGACCGGAAACATCCGTGCCTGATTCCGCTTGCGCGCGACAGAAAGGCCGAGCATGTACTGATTCTTCCGGTCGACTTCTCGTCCGAAAAGGCGACCCGCCATCTGGTCGACATCGCGAACGACGCGGTCCATCCGATCGAGCAGCGCATGGGTGCCTTGATGCAGATCGCCGGAATCGACCTTGCGCACGACAGGCTGCCCGAGGCGCAGCGCAAGTACCACGCACTCTTTGCGTTTCATGCGGAGCGGAAGGATTCGACCGGTTGCGCAGTCGCGTTGCACGGCCTGGGTGACGTGGCATTGCGCCACGGATCACCCCGCGATGCGAAGGACTGGTACGTGCGCGCGCTGCCGGCAGCGCTCGATGGCCGGAATCTGCTGGTCGTGCTCAATGCGTTGATGGCGACGGGTGGCTGTTGCAACACGCTTGGCGAACATGCGAAGGCGGCGACCTATTTCGAGCTGGCGAGTGGTGCGGCCGGCAGGCTGATGCTCGTGCATACGAAGATCGAGGCGATGGAGAAGGGCGGTGTCGCACTGCTGGCCTGTGGCAAGGCCGCGGAAGCCGCGAAGAGCTGGATCGAAGCGAAGGGATTGTGCGAGCAGTTCGGTTGCGAACGGCAACGCCTCAGCATGCTCGATCGGCTCGTGTCGCTTTATGGAAACGCCGGGTTGAAAACCGAAGCGAGGGCGTATGAGCTGGAAAAGGATTCGCTTTACATGGCTCGCCTACGGGGTGTCGCGACATCGGCCGCGTATGACGCGATGGCCGGATACGAACGGGCACGGCAATGAGTGAGTCCGAACCCCGTTTTACGCGTGCATCCGATTCGTCCGAGAGTCACACGACTCAATCGGAACCCAAGGCAGACACCGCGTGCGATTCGCTGCTCGGAACCGTCAAGTCGACTTTCGATCCGTTCAAGGAGACGTTCTCGAAAGGTAGCACGCTCCACCATGTGAGCGAAGCCGTGAATTCCCTCGCGTCATTGCAGGGCATGCCGTCTCAGTTGCTCAATACCGGCATCGCTCAGATCCCGCTGCTCGACAAGATGCCGGGGATGCCAGCAGCTACGATCGGCGTTCCTCATCTCGGCACGCCGCATGCGCACAGTCATCCGCCGAGCAATGGTTTTCCGTTGCCGAGCATGGGAGCGACGATCGGCAGCGGCTGCTTGAGCGTGCTGATCGGCGGCATGCCGGCGGCCCGCGTGCAGGACATCGGTATCGCGCCGACGTGCGGCGGGCTGACGCCTTTTTTTAACATTGAAACGGGTTCGAGCAATACGTTCATCGGCGGGATGCGGGCTGCACGCATGGGGATCGACATGACGCGGCACTGCAATCCGATGGGGCATGCAGGGAAGTCCGGCGAAGAAGCGGAGGGGGCTGCGGAGAAGGGCGAGCAAGCCGCGAGCGAGGCCGCCGAGGTGTCGAGCCGGGCGCGCTGGATGGGGCGGGCGGGCAAGGCGTGGAAAGTTGGCAATGTGGCAGTTGGGCCTGCGTCGGGCGTGGCGGGCGCTGCCGCCGACGCCAAGCATGGCGAGGAACTGGCGGCCGCGATGATGGCTGCGCAGACTGCCGCGGATGCCGCGATGATGCTGCTGGGAAAGCTGATGGGCAAGGATCCAGGTGTCGAGCCGAGCATGGGCATGTTGATGGACGGGAACCAGACGGTGCTGATCGGCGGGTTTCCGCTGCCAGATTCGCAGATGATGTGGCATGCGGCGAAGCACGGACTTGGGAAGAAGGTCCGAGCCCGAATAGCAGACAGGCAGAAAGAAGCCGCTCCGTGCAGGGACGGGCACCCCGTCGACGTGGTTAGGGGCACCGCGGAGAATGAGTTTGTCGATTACGAGACGAAGATCGCGCCTGCGTTCAAATGGGAACGCTACTACAGCAGCGGCTGGAATGAGCAGGATGGAGCGCTTGGCTTCGGGTTCCGGCATGGCTTTCATCACGAACTGCATCTGCTGCGCACGCGAGCAATCTATGTCGACGCGCTCAACCGGGAATATCCGATTCGCAAGAATGCAGTCGGCCGTTATCAAGGCGTCTTCGCCGGCTATGAACTGGAGCAGCACGACGGGCGTCGCTTCGTGCTCCGTCACGGCCGGCTCGGCGAGATGACTTTCGAGCGCGCGAACGAAACCGATCGCACGGCTAGGCCGGTGAACCATGTCCGGGACGGCGTCGAGAGCACGCTGGAATATTCCCGCAACGGCGAGCTCATGCGCATCGCCCAGGAGGAAGGCCTTGGCCGTCGTCGGCAACTGATCGACTTTCGCTACGATGACCAAGGCCATATCGTTGAGCTTCACCTCACGGACCCGCAGGGAGTGACGAAGCGTATCGTCCACTACCGCTACGACACGGCCGGATGTCTGGCGGCGTTTGTCGATCCCCTCGGCGCGGAGACGTCGCACGGGTACGACGGTCGGCGCCGGATGGTCCGGGAAACAGACGCGAACGGTTACTCATTCTCTTACCGATACGACAGCCAGGACCGCTGCGTTGAGAGTGGTGGCCAGGACGGGCTGTGGCACGTAGCGCTCGACTACCAGCCGGGTCGCACCGTGGTGACGCGTGCCGATGGCGGCAAGTGGACGTTTCTGTACAACGAGGCGCGGACGGTGACGCGCATTGTGGATCCGTATGGCGGGGCGACCGAGCGCATGATCGGCGACGACGGCCGAATCGTTCGCGAGGTCGATTCGGGAGGGCGCGTTACACGCTGGCTCTACGACGCAGGTGGGCGCAATACTGGGCGTCTGGACCAATGGGGCTACCGCTGGCCGGTGAAGGATGCTGTGCCAGTTCTGCCCAATCGCCCCCTCAAGACCGTGCCTGGCACACCTTTGGGGCTGCAGTGGGGCGAGATCGACCCATCCGGACTCACCAGCAGGGTACTCGTGCCTCCTCAAATCGAGAAGATTGCGGACACTATCCTTGGTCGCTCGGCTTCACCATGTACAGGCACGAACGAACAGCGCGATGCGGCGGGACGGATCCTTGAGCGTACCGATGAAGGAGGATCCACAGAACGTTTCCTGTGCGACGCGGCCGGCAATGTGATTGCGCGACGTGACGGTGACGGGCGCGACTATCGCTACGACATTGCGTCATGGAATCTGCGTGTGGCCGAGACGGATCCGCTCGGCAATATGGTCCGCTACCGCCATACGTCCAGGCAGCAGATCGAGGCCATCGTCGACGCGAACGGCAACGAAAGTTCGTATGCGTACGACCACAACGGACGGATCACGCGTGTCATACGGCACGGCACGGTACGGGAAACGTATGCCTATGATGCCGCGAACCTGCTGACCGAAAAACGGGACGGGGCAGGCAACCTGCTGTTGAGATTCGAAGCCGGAATCAATGGCCTGTACCGCAGGAGAATGCTGGCGAGCGGCGAAACACACGTCTACGATTACGACGCGAGAGGCAATACGATTAGGGCATCGACCGATGGACACGACGTTATATTGGCTTATGACGCCGACAATCACCGCACCGCCGACAAACGCGACAGTCGTGGTGTTGAGCATGTCTGGTCGCACGGGTGCCTTGCCAGCACGACGTACTTCGGGCGCTTCACGGTGCGGTACGAAACCGTGGGCGATCATGAGGTGCGAATTCATACCCCTGACGGGGGCTGCCATCAGCTGCAATGCAGCACGGCCTGTAGGGTACTGCTCAATGCAGCCAATGGCACGTCGATATTGAGCGGCTTCGATACGGCCGAGCGATGCGTCGGACAGATCGTGTGGAAGCGGCACGTCCAAGAGCAGCCTCGCTACGTCCGGTACGGATACAGTGCAACCGACGAATTGCGCCAGGTTACGTGCAGTGCTGGCGATTCGAAGGAGTACCAGTATGATGCGGCTCATCGACTGATTGCGGAAAGCCGCAACGGCTGGCCGGTAAGGAACTTCGAGTACGACCGCGCCGGTAACCTGTTGTCGACGCCGGCTGTGGCATGGATGCGCCATGCGGAAGGCAACCGGTTGGCGAGCTCATCTGTGGGCACCTTCCGCTATAACGATCGCAACCATCTGGCCGAATTCGCGCGCACGGATGGCGTGCGCACTGCTTTCCACTACAACAGCAAGGACCTTCTCGTGAAGGTTAGCTGGAGCGATCGGCCCGAAGTGTGGACCGCCGGATACGATGGTTTGTGCCGGCGTACCCATCAGGCGTATGGGGGCGAAACGACCTACTACTACTGGGACGGTGACAGGCTCGCCGCAGAACAGGGATCTGACGGACGGTTTCGTCTCTACGTCTACGCAAACGAGTCATCGCTCACGCCGTTTCTCTTCGTTGACTATCCATTTAGCGACGCTGCTCCGGCCGAGGGCCGGGCTTATTTGGTCTGTTGCAACCAGGTGGGGCTGCCCCAGTGGATCGAAGACAGCGAGGGGGCCGTCGTCTGGATGGCCGCGGACATTGACCCGTATGGCGGGATCCGGGTGGCCGAGGGGAGCTCGGTCGGCTACAACCTCCGGTTTCCCGGGCATTACTTCGATGCGGTAACGGGGCTGCACTACAATCGGTTTCGCTCGTACAGCCCCGAGCTCGGTCGTTACCTCCAATCCGATCCGATTGGCCAGTCGGGCGGGATCAATCTGTACGCGTATGCGGCGAATCCGGTGGTGAGGGTCGATGTCCTTGGGCTGGAGGACTGCAAAAACCAGAATCCCCAACCTGACGAGCAGGTAGATTCGCCGGGAGACAGACGATCCCCCGAGCCGGAGATCCGGTCTTTTGACCTAGACCTTGGAAACATAAAGCTCAGCGATGATCCGGATATACGTACAGAACAGGTCGCCAAAGCGGTGTGGGAGCAGATGTTGTCCGCGGTAAACGCCAAGCCCAAGGTCGAGACTATCAACGTGTATTGCCCAAGGAGGGAGGAGGATGGAAGTGAGTACATGGAGCCGATTGAGGTTAACACAGGCTCTTCGACCATGGGGCCGTGCCTGACCGTAGTCGTGGACAGCGCTACAGGGGAGATTTTTATCGCACAGAACCAAGACAGACCACCCGATAATTTCGACCCTGACTTGGAGTGGCGGGCGAACGTGGTGGCTGAGTTGTGCAGGACATCCGTGACGGAGCAAATGCTCATCGATGCCGATGTGCCCATCGGAATACCATGTAAAGAAGATGTCAACCATTACAGGCATAATGGTGCCACGGCTGGGACTCACAGCGACGTTCACGCAACCAATGCGGCGGCGAAAGCACAGGTCGCGCAAGGGAAGAGAGACTCTACGAGTCTTACGAGACTCACCATGTACAACCTGAGAACGAAAGTAAATCAGGAGGATGGCAAGTTCGTACCGGACCCCGAGGCTGGCAAGCCCATGAAGCGCTGCGAACATTGCTGGCCCATCACGCACGACGTGCGTACAGTGAGTGACCCGCCCAAGATGCACTCGAAATACCTGCAGGCGTTGCGGGATCGCGAGGCAGGACGACAATGAACTAAACAGTTGCGAGTCGGGCGCAATATAGCGGTCTGGAACCAAACAATTTTGGTGCAAGCGGATTGCTTCGATAGGGATATTCGTATCTTTCGTGCGGAAAATGGCGGTAGCAGGCCGCCGAGCGGCCTGTAGCATGGCTTTGCGGTCCAGGGGATTCGCACGACCGGCAGATTCGCAAGTCGTTGATCGCTCAGGGCTTTCAATTCCCAACCGCCAGAAATCGCATCGAAAGGACGATAACCTCCAACGGCCCGCGGCACCACGCGCACCAAGAGCTGAGTGGCTTAGCGTACGATATTTTCCGAATTCTGAAGTTACCCCAAGTACGACGAGCGTCTCTCAAAATTGTAGGCCGTTGATCGGTGCAGAAGGACGCCAAGCTGCAGCCTCTCTGTGCTGCGACTCGCTTGAGCCGTAGACCTATCAACGCGCAGGCGATCACCGCGCCGATTGCCACAATCAGGTCGGGGGCCGCTGTCCGCCGGTGCATCGGATGCCTCCGCTGCTTTTTATGTGCGCCCGTGCCCGAGCGGGCTGTCCGCATACTAAAAAGGTCGGCACGCGTTGGCAAGGGAGTGCACTTTGGGCACGCACACACGCGCACAAGTGCGATTGAAAGTTATTCGTCGGCATTGAAGGTGTGCTTGGCCAGATAAATAATTCTGTCACTCCAGAGCCCTCGTGTATCAATGCTTCCAGCCTGCGAGTTGACGACTTAATTGACGGTTCCACCAAAACAATGTCGTCAACTCGCCTACGGCCGCATTAAATTTGTCAACTCGCGTAGTAGGCCTCGAATTCCCACGGTAGGTTCCTGATTTCTTGATCGATTTCTGGCGCACAGATGCAGTTTGTCATGACGCAGTGTTCAGGCTGGATGCTCCTTGTTTCAAGCTAAGCTCGCCGATGGTGGCAGGATCCCTGTGACAATGCTGTCCTTCCAAGGGCCGCTTCACTCCGAAATCAGCCGCAGAAGAAAAGGCGCGCACATGCCTTTACGAAGTCTTCGTGCCAAAGTGCTTGGCGAAATAGTCGATCATCTGCGCTGCCTGCGTCCCCTGACGGAATCGCTTCTGCTCAGCGAAGTCAACAGACGGTACCAAGTGAATGAACTGATCTTCCGCATATTGTGATAATACGGCCTGCGGCTCCAGCAACGGCAACCGCAGCCCCGTCAGTCCATTGGCGGCCTCGATCGCGGCGCCAATCATAACGTCGGCGATCTGTACCGCAGGATTGGTCTTCGAGTCGACCTGGGTTACGGAAGACAGCTTGAGCGGGAAACGGATGGTCGCAATCTGCGACTCCCTGAATTCGACCGCATCTTGGTGGTCGATGTAGCGTTGCAGAAGATCGTGATATGTGAGTAGATTCTTCGACTGGTCGTGTTCAATCCTGTACGGCCCCTCGGCCATCACCTCCGTTCGGGAGATCAAGGCCTGCAACACCACCATCGCCGCGTCAGTCGAGACGCCCGGCGTGGCGATCGCGGAGAGGCACTCCGGTGACGCGTGCACGAGCGGTCCCAACACCTCAGGTAACTCCTGCCATCTGAGCTTGCCGGCCGACGTAATCAATGCACCGAGGGCACCCGCTGTCTTTTCCTTGACCGCTTGCTGGAAAGCGACGAGCAGACCGTCGAATGCTGCCTTGCCTAGCAGTGTGGGGCCGATGGTGTACAGCAACGAAGCGAGCGCGTAGTTTTGCCCGTCTTCGTAAAAGTCCACGTTACGCTCGTAATAGAACGGCTCAACGGCGTAATCCAGGAACATCAGCACTAGCAGGAAGCGCTTGTCGCAGACGTAGGTCACGCACTTGTGTTGGGACAGCACCGCACGCTGCAATTCCAGCAGTGGTCGCCGGTAGCTTGGCCGCCGCGCAAGCGCGTGGTATTTGAGTTCGGAGGCCTGCAGCCGAGGAAAATGCTCTCGAATCAACTGCGCGGCCTCGTCGTTGCTAATGGCCACCGCAGTGGCGCCTTGAAAGCACTGCTCGTGGTTCAGCAGGTCAAACCCCGTGTAGCCGCTCTCGTCGATGTAAAAGCAGTCCATTCCGTCATCCTGATCATGCCGAATTGCCCGGCGAAGATGGCGATATTCTGGCACCATTTTGCTCGCTCCGAATAGACGTCAGACTGCATGCGGCTGACAGTTTTACTTCGGAAACGACCTTTTAGAAAGAAGTGTGTTGAACGGCCGAGTTGGGTGTTCACAGTCGTTCGCGTCGCCCCAGAACCGCCATTCGCGATCGCGTGCCGATCCTGACGCCCGGACGAACACGCCAGCGAGATATGGAACCTTATCACTACAGTGTGATTATCCGTTCAAGCTCAGGTTCTGGACAACGCGTGACCACCTATACGGATAACGATCACGCATACCGAAGCGAACCGTCCCTGCAGAAAGCACGGCTACCGGCCATCAAGCGGCCTCACGCCATCGTCGCAATCGCTTCGAACATGGCGAGATTCAGCAGCTTGACCTCGTCATGGGTCGGTTGGGGTTGTGACGAGAATTTGGCGATGACAGTTTCACGCAGCGGGTCGACATAGAGCCACTGGCCATGAATCCCGATCGCGAAGCACGCGCCGCTGATATTGCCCGCCTGATACCACTTGTTGCGGTATTTGCCGTTCGGCAGCCAGCTCGAGAAATTGCCTTGCCGCCACGCCTGCGCGCTGCCGCCCGTGAGCGTATCGGTCATCCAGTCCTCCGGGATCAGCCGGCGACCGTTGACGATACCGCCCAGACGCACCAGCTCGCCGATTCTGGCCAGATCGCGCGCGGTCATGCACAAGCCGCCGCCGGAGCGGGCCGTGCCGGCAATGTCCACCGTAATGCAACCGTCGTGCCGTAGGGCCAGCGGCCGCCACAGACGGTCGGCCGCGAAGTCGGCGTAGCGCTGGCCCGACGCACGCTCGATCACGAGGCCGAGCACGTCCGAGTTGGGCGAGCAGTAATGGAACGGGCCGCCATGCTCGCCCGCGCCCTTGGGCAGGGAGGCAAGCAGGTCAATCACCGTCTCCGGCGTTTCGCCTTCGCGGCGCGGGTCCAGCAGGCCCGCCCGCCGATAACGCGCATAGACCCCGTCGGGATCGAGATAATCCTCGTTGAACGCGAGACTGGTGCGCATATCCAGGACATGCCTGACGCGCGCATCGCCGAAAGCCGAGCGGGCGAGTTCGGGAACGTACTGCGCCACAGGTGCTTCGGGGTCCAGAAGACCGTCGCCGACCACCATGCCTGCGAGCAGGCCGGCGACCGACTTGCTGGCCGAGAACAGGATGTGGCGGCTTTGCAGCGTGAAGTGCGGCGCATGATAATCGGCGACGAAACGCCCGGCCCGCATCACGGCGATGGCATCGGTCGAGGTCTGGTGCAAGACCTGCTCGACCGTGCGACGTTCGCCGTTGACCACGATCCGGTGTTCGATCAGCGCGTCGGCGCTGACCGCGGGTTCTTCAACGAGCCCCTGCGTGGCAGGAATCCGCGCGGTCGGGATGATTTCGTGCACGTGGCGAAAGGCCCAGACATTCCATGGCGCTTCGCGCCAGTTGTCATGCCGGACACTGTCGCGGCGAAAGCCGTAGTCGTTTTCAAAACGAGATGGGTTCATCTTGACGGCGGACTCCTGTGGCGTGCAGCGTGAATGGCACGGACATCAATGAACGTGCTGAAGGAACTCGCAGAAGCGCTCCCCGGGCGGGGCGGACAGCATCTCGACGGGCTTGCCGTCATGCACGACACGGCCGGCTTCCATAAAGAGCAGGCGTGAACCCACGCGCCGTGCAAAGCCCATTTCGTGAGTCACGACGACCATCGTCATGCCATCGCAAGCGAGCGTCTGCATGACCTTGAGCACCTCGTGGCGCAATTCGGGGTCGAGTGCCGAAGTCGGTTCGTCGAAGAGCATCAGCTTGGGTTGCACGGCGAGTGCCCGCGCGATTGCCACGCGTTGCTGCTGCCCGCCGGACAGCTGCGACGGATAGTGATGCATGCGTTCGGCAAGTCCGACCTTCTGCAACAGCGCGCCGGCGATGTCACGCGCTTCGGCTTTGGTCTGGCCGCGCGCGCGAATCGGTCCGAACATGACGTTCTGGATCGCGGTCAGATTCGGAAACAGATTGAACTGCTGGAACACCATGCCGGCTTCGAGCCTGATTCGCCTGACGTCGCGGGCCGAGCCCAGTACGCTGATGTCGTCGACGCGCAGATCGCCTGAGCTGATGGTCTCGAGCCCGTTGATGCAACGAAGCAGCGTCGATTTGCCGGAGCCCGACGGGCCGACGATGACGGCGACCTCGCCTCGTTCGATCGTGAGATCCAGCGGATGCAGAACGACGTGCTGGCCGTAACGCTTCGAGGCTTGCTGAAATTCGATCATGCTCATGGCAGACGCACCCTCCGTTCGAGCACTCGCAGACCGAGTGCGAGCAGACTGATGACGAGCAGGTAGATGATTGCAACCGCGGTCCAGATTTCCACCGCCCGAAAATTTTCGGCCATGATTTCCTGTCCCCTGCGCGTCAGTTCGCCGACGCCGATGACGAGAAAGATCGAGGTGTCCTTGACCAGGTTGACGAACTGGTTCCCCATTGCCGGCAGTGCGCGTCGGAACGCGAGGGGCGCAATGACATGCGCCAGCGTCCTGTGAAACGGCAGCCCCATCGCCATGCCGGCTTCGCGCAGCCCGCCCGGCACGCCGTCGAGCGCGCCACGGATAATCTCCGCGTTGTAGGCGCCGGAATTGACGATCAACGTGATAATGGCGGCGCTGGTCGCACTGATGCGCGTGTCCGTCATGATCGGTAGTGCGAAGTAGACGAACATCACTTGAACCACGATCGGCGTGCCGCGAATCAGCGCAACATACATCTGGGCCGGGAACACTGCGGCCCGGCTGCCGTAGGTCAGCGTCACACCCGCGAGGATCCCGAGCGCGACGCCACCCGCGAGCCCGCTCAGCGCGATCAGCAGGGTCAGCCGGAGGCCTTGCAGCAGATCCGGCAATGCCGCAACGAGCGCCGTCCAGTCGAAGCTCATGACAACGCCTCGCCGAACCATTTCCGGTTCAGTGCCGCGAGCCGGCCGTCGGCCCGCATTGCAGCGAGTTGCACGTTGGCCGCTGCGACGAGCGGGCTGCCTTTCTGGAAGCCCATGCCGACGTCGAGGCCTTCCAGCGCCGGCAGGATCACCCTGACCTTGTTCTTTCCCGCGGTGTTGGCGTAGTAGAGCAGTTGCGGCTTGTCGTAGACGACGACGTCGGTACGGCCTGCTTCCAGCGCAAGCAGCGCGTTGTTGATGCTGGGCAACTGCTCCAGCGTGGCGTCCTTGATGTGCTCCTTGACGTAGTTGACCGCCACCGTGCCCGTCTCGGTGCCGATGCGCTTGCCGGCAAGATCGGCCGGCGTCCGGATGCGGGTGTTGTCGATGCGCGTCAACGCGATCAGCCCGCTTTTGTAGTACGGCGTGGAAAAATCGATCACCTGCTGCCGCTCCGGCTTGATGAACAGCTGCGAGACGATCACGTCGAGATTGTGGGTTTGAAGCGCGGGGATCAGCGCGCCGAATTCCATCGGTTGCAAGCGCCACTTGCGGTTCAATCCCTTCGCGACTTCGCTCCAGACCTCGACGTCGAAGCCGGAATACGTGTCGCCCTGCTTGAACGCGAACGGCGGAGCGCCCACATTGGATCCGACCACCAGTTCGGCATCGGCCGCCCGCACGGCGCGGGACAACACGATAGCGGGCCCGGCGGCGAGGCCCAGTTGCAGCAATTGACGTCGATTCATGGTTTCCTCCACGTTGAATGATCGCGACGGAGATGCCGTTTTCAGGGCTATCCGCTGTCTTGTTGTGGCGTTGCGCTACGTTGCGTGAGCATCGGACCCGCGCGTGAGTGAGACGGTGAGTTCGATTTCGAGGAGGCCGCCGCCTGGCAGGCCGGCGACGCCGATTGCCGACCGCGCATGCGTGCCCTTGTCGCCGAAGATCTCGTGCAGCAGGAATGAAGCTTCATCCAGCACCTGGCCGTGGTTCGCGAAGCCGGGCACGGCGTTGACGAAACCTCGCAGGAAGAGGATGCGTTCAACCATCGTCGTGGGCGGCAGCGCTGCGGCGAGCGCGCTCAACGCGCGCAGCACGCACGTTCGCGCCGCGTGCGCGATGACATCGGGCGGCGTGGCGTGATCGACGGGGCCGGCGACGACCTGTTCGCCGACGCGGCTGACCTGGCCGCTGATGTAAGCGATGTCGTGATGGATCACCACGCTCACGTAGGCGCCTCGCGGCGACGGCGGCGGTGGCAGGGTCATGCCGAGTTGCGCGACCCGGTCCGCGATGGAAATCGTCATGACGCAGCCCCGATGGGCGTTTCAAGGCAAACCGGGCCGCCGAGCCAGCAGCCGTCCACGCGGCTGGACTCGACGTCGAATCGCACCGAGATTTGCGACGGGCGCTTCATCGCGCGCCCCTGCCGGACCGTGATGGTCCGCGGGGACGCTTCCACCATGCCGTTGGCGAGCAGTCCGAACGACAGTGCGGAGGCCGCGATTCCGGTCGCCGCATCCTCGGGATAGCCGGAAGCGCGCGGGAACTGTCTGGCATCGAAGATCTGCCGGCCGGCATCGAAGGTCGCGTACGGGTAGAGCCCGGTCGAGCCGATGCGTGCGCACAGGGCCTCGATCTGGTCGAAACGCGGCTGGAGGGCGTCGAGAACGGCGGGGCTGCTGAGCGGAATCAGCGTCTTGACCCGGCTGGTACACGCGTTCTGGATCGGCAGGGGCGCGAGCTGCGCCCGGCCGATGCCGAGCGCATCGAGGATTTCGTCCTGGCTGCGTTGCGGGTGCGGCAGCGGCTCGACGCGGCCCACCGGCTGGGAGATTTCGACGGCGGCGCCCTGGTTCGTGGATTCGGTGAGGCGCACCGAGACCTGGCCGCTGCGCGTCTGGACGGTCAGCCGGTCGCGGCGAAGCCGTCCGTTCCGATGGAGTAGCCAGACTGCGCCAACGGTGGCGTGGCCGCACATCGACATCTCGTGGTTCGGGACCCAGAAGCGGAATTCGTAGTCGCAGGGGGAGCCGGGCGCGGCGGGCAGGACGAAGCCGCTTTCGTGACCGTAGCGCTGCGCGACCGCCTGCATGTCCGTATCAGACATGCCGGCGGCGTCAATCACGATGGGCGCGGGGTTGCCACCGCCGGGACCGGCGGCAAACACGCTGACGAGTTCGACTCGATGACGCAAAGACATGACGGAGGGCGCCCCGCTGACCGGGGAATGTGTTGCTGTCCGGTCAGATTACGGGGGATGGCGCCGCGTCGCGCGTCCGAACGGGCCCTACGTTTTGACCGAACGGGCCGTCTTCGCGCGCAGACCGGAAGGCGAATGGCCGCCAATGCGTCGCATCGCGCGCGCGAGGGCCGCGCCGCTTTCGAAACCGACGCGAAACGCCACTTCGCCGATCGGCAGATCCGTATCGGCAAGCAGGCGGCAAGCATTGTCGTAACGCCTGCGCTGCTGGTACTCGCCGATCGAGAGTCCGGTGCGTTCGCGGAACAGGCGCGTGATGTGACGCCGGGAAACACCGAAGCGCGTTTCCAGCAGGTCGAGGGGAATCTCCTGGTCGGCGTGCTGGGCCACGAAGGCTTCGATGTCGGCGACCACCGCCATGCCGTGCTCGCGCGGCGAGGTCCCCAGCTCCGTCTTGCCGGCGATGACCTCGCCGATGCACTGCATCAACAGTGCGGACGACAACGCCTGGCGGATTGCCGCGTTGCCGTAGTGACCCATGTCGCTGCGCTGCGAAAGCTCCTGCAGCGCGCGAATCGCGGCGGTCCTGCGCACGAGGATCGGCGTGCGGGTGCGGCGGCGGAATTCGTCGAGCGCGCCCACGCCGGTATCCAGCTTGTGCAGCGCCTCGCCCGTGACATAGACCGCTACGTGCGTGTGCGGCGAGCATCCGGCGCGTGTCTGATGGGCCCGCTCCGAAGGCACGACGGCGAAGCGATCCTGCGAGAGCCAGGTGCCCGCGCGACGGTCTTCGTGGCAAAGTTCGACGCTGCCGTGGCCGGGCAGGATGAACATCAGGCAGTCGTGCCAGTGCCATGGCATGGCGTAGGTGCCGCTGCCGGTCAGCATCGCATGGCCTGCGCCGGCTGCCACGAGCAGCGCCTTGTCGGCAGGCTGACAAAGCTGGGTGAACGTTCGCAGCATGGCGATGCTCCATGCGATTCAGTAGGCGGTCTACCGTGACCGGCTCGCGATTGAAGCGCCTTGCACGGCGTGGAGTCGCGAGGGATCGGCGCGGCGTCGATGGGGTGCCGGACAGCATAGCAGCACAAAAAACGCCGGGCATCCGGATTTCTGTCGCGATCCGGTGGGAGGCCGGGGACACATCGACGATGCGTCCCCGTCGAATCGTTCCCGGGCGTGTCATCACGAATCGCAAGCGGATTGCGGTTGCATTGCTCGCCCTCGCCCTCGGCACGCCGGTTGCCGCGTCCGCTTAGGGTCAGCGTCCGGCGTGACCCGCGCCGGCGCGCGGACAGCGCCGCGCTCGCTGCCCGCTGACGGGCATCCCAGCCCGCCAGCGCGGCGTCGAACGCGGTGCCGTGCGCGGCGTCGCGCAATGCTTCGGCGAGGCCGACCGCGTTGTCCGCCGCTTTCGCGACGCCCGCCGCCGTGTGCGGGCGAACGAGGCACGCGGCGTCGCCGAGCAGGACGGCGCGCCCAAACGCCATGCGCTCGACCGAGAGATCCTGGATGGCCTGCGCGAACGGGGCGGGTGTCGCCTCGACGAGCGTGGCAAGCGTCGGCGCGAGCATCCGGTTGCCGGCCGCCACGAGTTCCGCGCGGTTGTCGTCGCGCATCGCGCCGGGCGGCAGCGACCCGTCCCGCTGCGTGCCGTCGCGGGTGAGGAACAGCGACGGCAGCCGGTCGTCCGCGAGACGCCGGTACCACACCCAGTTCACGCGCCGCCTGCCGGACCCGGTCGCGCCGTTCGCGCCGGGCACCAGATAGGTGAGGAACTGGTGCGCGCCGCCTTGCTGGAACGTGAAGCGTTCGCGCAGCAGATACAGCACCTGCTCGGGCAGCGCACTTTCGTCGACGAGCCCGCGCCATGCGACATAACCCGCATACGACGGCCGCACGGCCGGCAGCAGCTGCGCGCGCACCGTCGAGCGCCCGCCGTCCGCGCCGATCAGCAGGTCGGCCGTCTCGACGCGGCCGCTCGAGAAATGCGCGACGATGCGTTCGCCCGCCTGCTCGAACCGCTCGAACGCGTCGCCCGCGTGGACGATGCCGTCAGGCAATGCGCGCTTCAGCGCCGTGTAGATCACGTTCCATCCGGTCTGCGTTTGCGGCATCGCGAAGCGCTGCACGATGCGGTCCTGCGCGTCGACGTAGATCCGGTCGATCGAGTCGACACCCGCGTCGCGCGGCAGCGCCACGCCGCCGAACGCGAACGCGCGCTCGATCGGCGGCTGCAGCACGATGCCGCCGCCGCGACTGTCGAGTTCGTGCGGCGATTGCTCGAACACGTCGACGCGCCAGCCGCTCGCGCGCAGCGCTGTCGCGGCGAACAGGCCGCCCACGGACCCGCCGACGATGACGGCCTTGCGGCCCGATCCGCCTTCCATGATGTGTTCTCCCGGTGATGACGCGTGCGATCGGTCCGGACGATGCGCGATGCGGCAACCGCCCGATGTCACGCCGAGCATAGGGCACGCGATGGACGCGGTGGTTGAATCGTTCTGAATCGGCCGGACCTCGCGGGCCGCGCCGGCGGCGCGCTTCAGCGCGGCCCGCGAGCCGTTCAGGACCGCATCGATCTGCCGCTCGCGCGCTTCCGGCGCGTTGGCGGTCGGCACGGGCGCGGGGGCGGCCGCGTTGCGCTGGGCTTCGGTCATGCATCGGCGCCTGAGTGCGGCCAATCCGCGCTTGTCGATCGAAAAACAGCAACGCGCGCCGGCCGGCCCGGCGGATTCAGAAAATTTCAGTTTGCCGCCAAGACTTTCAGGACGGCGTTCCCTAGTCTTGATCCCGAATCGCCGCACGGACCGGGCGCCGCTCGGCCGGCCCGGTTCGTGCGCCGCAACTGGAACGGACCATGCCCTATCTGATTTCGCTGGGGGCCGGCATCGCAGTCGGCCTGCTGTATTACCTCGTGCGCGTGCAATCTCCCGCGCCGCCGCTGATCGCCCTCGCGGGCCTGCTGGGCATCGTCGTCGGCGAGCACGCGATTCCGTTCGTGCAGGCGCAGTTGCGCCCGCCGGCCGCGCAAATCCAGGACGCGGGCGTGTCGAGCCAGACGAAGGACAGTGCGTCATGCAACCGGGTCAACTAGCAGCAGGCGGCGCGTCCGCACCCGATCGCGTGCAGGGCGAGGACGTGTTGCTTGCGTCGATCGCGGGCTATGTCGATACGCTCGGCTTCGTCGCGCTGTTCGGCCTGTTCACCGCGCACGTCACCGGCAACTTCATCCTGATCGGCTCGGGCCTCGCAGGGGTCGGGCAGGGGCTCGTGATCAAGTGGCTCGCGTTTCCCGCGTTCATCGCCGGGATCGTCGCCGCCCGCCTGCTCGACCACCGGATGCGCGCGCGCGGGCACGGCACGCGGGCGTGCTCGCTGTACGCGCTGCAGGCGATCCTGCTGGCCGGTTTCATGCTGGCGGGCGTGGCGGCGTCGCCGATCGCCGGCGCCGATGCGCCCGCGACGATCGTGTGCGGGCTGCTCGGTGCCGCGGCGATGGGCGTGCAGAACGCGCACGGCCGGCTGACCGCGCGCTCGGTCGTCGCGAACACCGTGATGACGGGCAACGTCACGCAGGCCGTCATCGATGCGTTCGACTGGCTCGTGCCGATCGCTGCGCCCGCCGAGCGGGAGGCCGCGCGCACGCGGCTGCGGCGCACGCTGCCGCCGGTCGCCGGTTTCGCGCTCGGCGCCGGCGCCGGCGCGACCGCCTATCTGTACGCCGCGTTCTGGGCGCTGGCGCTGCCGCTCGCGGTGCTGGGGTTTCTCACCTATCGATCCGGCCGCTCGAACGAGCGTCCCGCATCCCGCTGACTATTGAATTCGCGCGCGGCGTCATGCTGCGCGCGCCACCCTCGAGGAAAAACCGATGAGTTCACTGAAACTGCGCAGGATGCTGCGCCTGACGGCCGCATCGTCGGCCGTGCTCGCCGTGCTGCTGGCGGCTGCGCCGGCGGTTGCCGACGAAACGCACCTGGACGACATGGCCCGGCCGGTCGCCGCGGCGCGGTTCCCGGCCGTGGCGGTCGGCCCGCAGTACGACACGACGCACGTGTGCGTGGCGCCGGAAGACTTCGACCGCTTCACCGACAGCTTCGTCGCGACGTTCGGCGGCAAGAAGTCGAAGCAGGGCGTGTTCCAGGTCACGCCGACGCCGAGCCAGACGATGTCGCAGCTCGTGCTCACGCC
>JAIRVP010000052.1 GCA_031253835.1 Burkholderia sp.
TTCGTCGTGCTCAGGCCGGTGGACAGCGAACCGATGCCCGTCGAGGTCGACGTCGACAGCGAGTTGACGTTGCTGTTCGTCGTGCTGAGGCCTGTCGACAGCGAGTTGATCGCGGTCGAGGTCGACGTGGACAGCGACGACACCGAGCTGTTCGTGCTGCTCAGGCCGGTCGACAGCGAGTTGATGCCGGTCGACAGCGACGCGACGTTCGACGAGGTGGACGTCGACAGCGAGTTGAGCGCGTTGTTCGTTGCGTTCAGCTGGCTGCCGTTGATCGCGTCCGTGCTCGTGGCCGAGATCTGGCCCGCCGAGACGTTCGTGATCTGGCGCGTGGCGCCCGTGGCTGGGTCACCGACGCTGACCACGCCCACCGGCGAGCTGCCCGCGAAGAAGTACGTGACGCCGCCGATCGTGGCGCTCGAGGTGCCGACTGCCGCAGCCGTGACCGAGTTGGCGCCGAGTGCGATCGAGTTCGCGACGTTCGCTTGCGCGTTCGTGCCGAAGGCGAGCGCGTCGGCGGCCGTGGCCTTGGCGCCCGAGCCGTAGGCCTGTGCGCCGGTGGCGCTGGCCGTAGCCTGGCTGCCCAGCGCGATCGTGTTGTCCGCGGTGGCCTGGTTCGAGCTGCCGAGGGCGAGCGCGCTGGCGCCGTTTGCCGTGTTCGCGTTGCCGAGCGCCACTGCGCCGTTGCCGGTCGCCGTGTCGTTCGCACCCATCGCCACCGCGCCGGTGCCCGTCGCAATGCTCGGGTCGCCGATCGCGACCGCGCCGTCGCCGGACGCCGTGTTGCCGGAACCGATCGACACCGCCTTGCCGCCCGTTGCCGATGCGTTCTGGCCGATCGCGACCGCGCCTGCCGACTGTGCGTTCGAGCCGTCGCCGACTGCCACGCTGCTGGCGCCTGCCGCGCTGGCGTTCACGCCGGCTGCGAGGGCGTTGGTGCCCGTTGCGCCCGTGTTGTCGTAGTTGGCTTGCTGCACGCCGTTGTCGTTGACGCTGTAGTAGTGCGTCTTCGCGGCGTTGATCGCGGTCGAGGTCGACGTGGACAGCGACGACACCGAGCTGTTCGTGCTGCTCAGGCCGGTGGACAGCGAGCCGATGCCGGTCGACGTCGAGGTCGACAGCGACACGATCGTGCTGTTCGTGCTGCTTAGGCCGGTGGACAGCGAGCTGATGCCGGTCGACGTCGAGGTGGACAGCGACGTGATCGAGCTGTTTGCCGACGAGAGACCCGTCGAGGTCGAGGTCGACAGGGACGAGATCGAGCTGTTGGCCGAGGACAGGCCGGTCGACGTCGAGGTGGACAGCGACGTGACCGAGCTGTTGGTCGAGCTCAGGCCCGTCGACAGCGAGTTGATGCCGGTCGAGGTCGAGGTGGACAGCGACGTGATCGAGCTGTTCGCCGACGAGAGGCCCGTCGACGTGGAGGTCGACAGCGACGACACCGAGCTGTTCGTGCTGCTCAGACCGGTCGACAACGAGTTGATGCCGGTCGAGGTCGACGTGGACAGCGACGTGATCGAGCTGTTGGCCGACGAGAGGCCGGTCGAGGTCGAGGTCGACAGCGAAGTGATCGAGCTGTTGGCTGACGACAGGCCGGTCGAAGTCGAGGTCGACAGCGACGTGATCGAGCTGTTGGCCGACGAAAGGCCCGTCGAGGTCGAAGTCGACAGCGAATCGATCGAGCTGTTTGCCGACGACAGACCCGTCGAGGTCGACGTGGACAGCGACGTGATCGAGCTGTTGGTCGACGAGAGACCCGTCGAGGTCGAGGTCGACAGCGAAGTGATCGAGCTATTCGTCGACGAGAGGCCCGTCGACGTCGAAGTCGACAGCGAAGTGATCGAGCTGTTCGCGGACGAGAGGCCCGTCGAGGTCGAAGTCGACAGCGAAGTGATCGAGCTATTCGCCGACGAGAGGCCGGTCGAGGTCGAGGTCGACAGCGAGGTGATCGAGCTATTCGCCGACGACAGACCCGTCGAAGTCGAGGTGGACAGCGACGTGATCGAGCTGTTAGCCGACGAGAGGCCAGTCGACGTCGAAGTCGACAGGGAACCGATCGAGCTGTTAGCCGACGAGAGGCCGGTCGAGGTCGAGGTCGAGAGCGAAGTGATCGAGCTGTTTGCCGACGACAGACCGGTCGAGGTCGAGGTCGACAGCGACGTGATCGAGCTATTCGCCGACGAGAGACCCGTCGAGGTCGAAGTCGACAGCGAAGTGATCGAACTGTTGGCCGACGACAGGCCGGTCGACGTCGAAGTCGACAGCGAATCGATCGAGCTGTTCGCCGACGAGAGGCCCGTCGAAGTCGACGTGGAAAGCGACGTGACCGAGCTGTTGGTCGAGCTCAGGCCGGTGGACAGCGAGCCGATGGAGCTGTTAGCCGACGAGAGACCGGTCGAAGTCGAGGTCGACAGCGACGTGATGGAGCTGTTCGCGGACGACAGCCCCGTCGATGCAGACGTGGACAGGCTCGCGAGTCCCGAGCCGGTAGCCTCGAGCGCCTGATTGGTCTGGTAAAGCTGGGAGCCGTTGATGGCGTCCGTGCTTGTTGCACTGATACGGCCTGCCGCGACGTTGGTTACCGTCCGCTCGGCGCCCACGTTACCGACGCTGACCGTGCTGGTCGGCGACGTG
Organism: Burkholderia sp.; assembly: GCA_031253835.1. Classification (GTDB taxonomy): domain Bacteria; phylum Pseudomonadota; class Gammaproteobacteria; order Burkholderiales; family Burkholderiaceae; genus Burkholderia. Next base: position 2,635 of record JAIRVP010000052.1, read on the forward strand.
CCCGCGAAGCTGTAGGACGTGCCGTTAATGGTTGTCCCGGACGTACCCACGACCGTCTGCGTGGCCGAATTGCTGCCCAGCGCCACGTCGCCGCTTTGCGCGCCGGCCACCGCATTGCTGCCGATGCTGACCGTGTCGTTAACCGCGATCTGTGCGCCGGCCTGGTTGCCCATCGCGACGTTGTTGTTGCCGGTGGTGCCTGCACCTGCATAGGAACCGAACGCCGAGTTGCCACTGCCGGTCGTCGAGGTTCCGGCGTAGTAACCCGCTGCGGTGTTGTAGGAACCATTGACGTAGGTGCCTGCGCCGACGCCCAATCCTGCGTTGTAGTTGCCGGTTACCGAAAGGCCCGCCGTGTTGCCGACGGCCGTGTTGCCGACGCCGGCCGTGTTCTGGCCGGTGGCCGCGCCGATCGCGACGTTGTATGACCCGCTGCTGCCCTGACCGGCTGCCGAGCCGATGCTGACGGACGAGTCCGTCGCGGCCTGGGCGCCGTCGCCGATCGCAACGCTCTTGGCGCCCGCCGCGGTTGCATTCGTGCCTGCCGCAAGCGAGTTGAAGCCAGTCGCGCCGTCGTTGTTGTAGTTGCCCTGCGTCGTGCCGTTGTCGTTGACGCTGTAGTAGTGCGTCTTCGCATTGTTGATCGCGGTCGAGGTCGACGTGGACAGCGACGTGACCGAGCTGTTGGTCGAGCTGAGACCGGTTGACAGCGAACCGATGCCCGACGAAGTCGACGTGGACAGCGAGTTGATCGAGCTGGTTGCGGACGACAGGCCGGTCGACGTCGAGGTCGACAGCGACGTGATCGAGCTGTTAGCCGATGACAGGCCGGTCGACGTCGAAGTCGACAGGGACGTGATCGAGCTGTTGGCGGACGACAGGCCCGTCGACGTCGAGGTCGACAGCGAGGTGATCGAGCTGTTGGCCGACGAGAGGCCCGTCGACGTCGAGGTGGACAGCGACGTGATCGAGCTATTCGCCGATGACAGACCGGTCGAGGTCGACGTCGACAGCGAAGTGATCGAGCTGTTTGCCGACGACAGACCCGTCGACGTCGAAGTCGACAGCGAGTTGATCGAGCTGGTTGCGGACGACAGGCCGGTCGACGTCGAGGTCGACAGCGACGTGATCGAGCTGTTAGCCGACGAGAGACCCGTCGAGGTCGAGGTCGACAGCGAAGTGATCGAGCTGTTGGCCGACGAGAGGCCGGTCGAGGTCGAAGTCGACAGCGACGTGATCGAGCTGTTCGCGGACGACAGGCCCGTCGAGGTCGACGTGGACAGCGACGTGATCGAGCTGTTCGCGGACGACAGACCCGTCGACGTCGAAGTCGACAGCGAAGTGATCGAGCTGTTCGCGGACGACAGACCCGTCGACGTCGAAGTCGACAGCGAAGTGATCGAGCTATTCGCCGACGACAGACCGGTCGAAGTCGAAGTCGACAGCGACGTGATGGAGCTGTTGGCCGACGACAGACCCGTCGAGGTCGACGTGGACAGCGACGTCACCGAGCTGTTGGTCGAGCTGAGGCCCGTGGACAGCGACGTGATGCCGGTCGACAGCGAGGCGATGGCGCTGCCGGACGTCGACACCGTGGTCGACAGCGAGTCGACGATCGAGTTGGTTGCGAACAGCTGCGAGCCATTGATCGCATCGGTGCTGGTCGCGGTGATCTGACCGGCTGCGACGTTGGTGACCTGACGCTCGGCGCCAGGCTTGCCGACGCTGACCACGCTGGTCGGATTGCCGCCCTCGAACGTCGCGGTTACACCGCCGATCGTACCGGTCGGCGTCGGGTTCGCCGCTGACGTGGTGGAGCCGCTGCCGAGCGCGACGTCGCCGGCATTGTTGGCGACTGCGCTCGGGCCGATCGCGACCGAATCGGTGCCGAGTGCCTGACTGTCGGTGCCGGACGAGTTCGCGTGGAAGTACTTGATGCCCTGGCTGTTGATGTTGTTGATCGCCGAGCCGACGCTGTTGGCGGTCGATGTCGTACCGTTCGCGTTGTACGTGGTGTACGACGGCGCCGAGACCTTGCCCGTTGTCGGGTCGTACGTCGAACCACCGCCAAGTGCCGAGGCCGTGCTGCTACCGAGGTTGTCTGTCTTCGTCGAGACCGTGCTCAGGCCGGTGGACAGCGAGTTGATGCCCGTCGAAGTCGAGGTCGACAGCGAGCCGATCGAGCTGTTGGCCGACGAGAGGCCGGTCGACGTGGACGACGAAAGCGACGTGACCGAGCTATTAGCCGAGCTCAGGCCGGTGGACAGCGAGTTGATGCCGGTCGAAGTCGACGTCGACAGCGAGCCAATCGAGCTGTTGGCCGACGACAACCCCGTTGACGTCGAAGACGACAGGCTCGTGATGCTCGACGTCGTCGTGCTTGCCACGGCGTAGAGCTGGCTGCCGTTGATCGCATCGGTGCTGGTTCCGCTGACGAGGCCGGCAGCGACGTTCTGAATGCGGCGTTCAGCGTTCGGCTGGCCGACGCTGACTACCCCGCCTGCCGAGCCGGCGCCGGCGTAGTTACCGAACGTCTGGCCGCCGATGGTCGTGTTGTTGACCACCGTGGTGCCGGCGGTCGTCGTCGACAGCGCGCTTGCCGTGACGGAGTTGTAGCCGAGGGCGACCGAGTTTGCGACATTGGCGGTCGACGCGACGCCGATCGCGACGGCGTTCGAGGCCGATGCGGTGGCGTTCTGCGCGAACGCGACCGAACCCGAACCCGACGCGGTCGAGTTCGAGCCGAATGCCGTTGCATAGGAGTTCGACGCCACGGCTGCGGCACCGACAGCGACTGCACCGGCGTTGCCGCTGGCCGTCGAGCCGTTGCCGAGTGCGAGTGCATCGGTGCCGGTGGCCAGCGACTTGGCGGAGAAGCTGCCGACGTTGCCAAGGGCGATCGCGCCGGTGCCGGTCGCGGTCGCGGCATTGCCGATGGCAACCGCGCCGTTGGTGCCAGTTGCCGTCGCCGAGCTGCCGAGCGCGACGGCGCTGTTGGTCGCCGTGCTGCTGTTGCCCAGTGCGACGGAGCCCGTACCGCTCGCCGAGTTGTTGTTGCCGAGCGCGAGCGCGCCGGAACCGCTCGACGTGTTGTTTGCACCGATGGCAAGCGCACCCGTGCCGGTTGCGCTGTTCGGATCGCCGATCGCAACGGCGCCGTCGCCGCTTGCCGTCTGGCCTCGGCCGATAGCGACCGCGCCGCCGGCTGCCGTGGCGCTGTTCGAGGTGGTGCCGGACGAACCGATTGCCACGTTCTGACCCGTCGCGCCTGAGGTGACACCGTCGCCTTGCGCGATGCCGTAAGCGCCGTTGACGGTGGCGCCGCGACCGACTGCGATACCCGATGTGGCGGTCGATGCGACGGACGACTGCCCGCCGATCGCGATGCCGTCCGAGGCGGCCGACTGCGCGCCCTTCGTTGCGTTGCTGCCGATTGCGATCGAGCCCGCGCCCGACGCGATGGTGGAGTTCGCCTGGGTCAGCGGCGTCGTGCCGTTGCCGCCCGCACCGCCGATCGCGACGGCGTTCTGCGCGTTCGCCGTCGAGCCGAAGCCGAGGGCGGTGGCGCCGGCGCCACTCGCGGTGGATTCGAGGCCGGCGGCGGTGCCCCACAAGGCGGCCGAGCTGAGGAAGCCCATCGCGGTGCCGCCCTTGCCCGTGACTGACGAGTAGGTACCGTAGGCCGTCGCGGCGAGATTGTTGCCGCCGGATGCGTTACAGCCGGTCACCGTCGACCACGTGCCCGAACCGTCGGTCGGATACGCGTTGGTGTCGCCCATTGTGATGCGCCCGGCGGACGTCGAGCCGCTGCCGGACGTACAGCTCGACACCGTGAACTGTCCGAACGAGTTGACTGTTCCAGGGATATAGGTCGATGCACTTGCAAGCGACGGCAGGCCGATCGCCAGCGCCGCGACTGCGGCGACCACAATGGCCGACTTGTTCGGCTTGCCCCGTGCCGAATCGTGTTCCGATGCCGCGACCCAGGCGCCAAGCGCTTCGTTCCAGATCGAGCGGTATGTGCGGTTCATGTCCTGCTACCTCCAAATGTGCACGCCACACACCGGTCTCTTTTGTTAGAGGATTACTCCGTGCGCTCGCGCGAATCTCAAAATTGATGGGCGGAGTTTATTGGAGGTGATTTTTGTAGATTGACAAACAGTGATAAATGAAGTGTTTTAAAAGTTAAAAGATGGTTAATGCATCGCGTTATGATGCATTTGGAAAGAATGATTTTGAAAGATGTAAGAATGTGTCTCGTAGGGTTTGAATTTTTCTGGGGATCGTCTTGATTTAGTATAAAAATCAATGTGTTGCATGTGTTTTGTGCGGTAGATCACACAAGGATTGGCTCTAAAAGTAAGACAAATGAAATAGCAAACGTTTGCGCGACAATGAATTCTTTCAATTATGTAATGTAAATTTCAGGGCGTGTCGATAATGCCTGAAAAATATTGTTAACCTGTTAATTTGAAGTTTTTCCGGAATTTGTTCTTATTTTAAATAGTTTCCTGAAAATCAATTTAATTGGAAATCGTGAATATCCGGCTATGCTGATTTGCGCATCCTGCGCCGGCGCGGGTGCCCGTGTGGCGGGCGTTCCGGGCGGGCGGGTTCGTCGAATATGTAAAAAATTGCTACAAAACGATGAATTGTGTCCCCATCATTCAACTATCGGATTTGTCCTATTGACGATATCGGTCATATCGGTGCTTGGGCGGAATTGGGGAGTGTGTCGGACCATCCAGGGAGACGGCCGCTCAGCGGCTTCCGGCGCGGCGCCGGCAGGGTGTAAAAGACCACCGATGAGCGCCGGCGACGATGCCCCGAAATGTCAGATTCCGGGTGCGGCAATGTGTCCGGCCCGCTGAGGGGGCCGAAGCGTCGCAGAAAAAATGGGGATGGAGTGAGTGTATCGGGCGCGCAACACCCGATCGACGAACGCGGGCGGAACCGGTCGCTCACCGACGGCCACGAAGGCGTGCCGGCTCGCATGACCGGTGGCGCGCGGCCCGACGTTACTTCTTCAGAAACCGCAGCGCGAAGCGCGCCATGCGCGGCACGAACATCGGGCGCAGCAGGCGCCTGTCGTAACCGGCCATCCGCCGGTCGTTCTCGGCGAGACACAGCGCGATCAGCTCGCGCGGGTTCAGCGCGTCGCCGATGTCGGCGGTGCCGGTGGCCGGAAAGTTCGCGTCACGCGCGGCGCCATCGGCATCGATGCCGCGCGCGATGCCGATCCGGTCGCGAATCAGTTGCACCCACACGGCCGCGACCCGCGCGAAGAACCACGGCCGGCGCCACCATGGCATCGTGCGCCAGTACCACGCGTACCAGTTCGCGAAGAACAGGATGTGGCGGCCTTCTTCCTGGATCACGGGCTCGAAGGTGTCGACGAGTTCGGGCGGGAAATAGCCGGAGCGCTGCGCGGAGCGGAACAGGCCGAATGCGAAGAAGCTGTCGATGCATTCGCTGAAGCCCGTCATCATCCACGACCACTCGGGATCCGTCGGCGCCGGATAGGCCGGCTCGGGCGCGAGCCGGATCCCGTATGCCTCGACGAGCTTCGACAGCACGACCTTGTGGCGCGCTTCCTCGCCACCGTCCATCTCGAGCGCGCGGCGCAGCAGCGGATCGTCGACCGTTGCCGCGTAGGTCGCCACGCGGATCGACGCGCGGCCTTCGGTCTGTACCGCGATGTCCCAGATCGGCAGCGACGTGAGCCGCCTGAGTTCATCCGGCTTCAGCGCCGGCCAGTCGATCACGGCCGGCTTGTACGGGTTGTGTGTGTCGAGCAGCATGCGGCAGAACATCTGCATGTGCGCATCGGAACCGATCCGGACCGGACCTTGCCTCTCGAAGGTCCAGTTGCGCATTGCGTGATCTGCGGCTGCATGCGCTTCCTGCAGCGTGTCACTCATGGCTGTTGTTGTTAGATTACGGGTCGAAAGATTCTTGCATAGCTTCCGTAATCGCGTATTTTCGAGCGGCCATGTGTGCGCCGCCCAGCCAGGCGTCACGCGTTCGTGTCGACCCAGAGGCGGCCCCAGCGCGACGCGTAGGCGAGCGCGTGCTCTTCCTCGAAGAAGAAATCGATCGCGTCGAACGACACGGAGCGCGGCGACGGGCCGCTGCTCGCCTTCTCGATCGTCAGGTTGGCGGCGAACAGCCCGTTCGGCAACCGGGCGGCAGCGGGGGCGACTTCATAGCCCTTGTAGCGGATCGTACGGGTCATGGCGTGCGCGGAGAAAGTTCGGACTTTCAGCGTACGAAAACCTGTCGGCGCCGTGAACCAATCTTTCGGCCAATGCTAATCACGCGACAGGCTGAATCGTTATCGGGGGGGGGCGCAGGGGAAGGACAACGCGGAGGTGGCGACAGCATGCATGGCGCGTCGCCACGCATCGGAAGACGCGCCGCGCGCCCGTCGAGCGTCGTCGACCGGGCGCGCGGCGCAATGCAGCGGAGATTACTGGTTGGCGATCTTCAGCACGGGTGCGAGCGCTTCGACCGATGCCGCATGCGATGCCGCACGATGCGATGCGAAGGCGAGCGCGAACTCGGCCGCTTGCGCGCCGACCGTCTCGAGCTGCGCGGCAACCTTCGGATCCGAGCAGCTGTCGGCGCTGTCGAAGCGCGTTTCGAGCGTGTTCACGGTCGCGCCGAACGGGGTCGGCCAGCCGCGCAGTGCGTGGACGATCGAACGTACCGACGTCAGCACGGTGCCGGCTGCCTGCCAGCCGTACGCGGTGACGATCAGGCCGACCGCGCGGCCGTCGAGATAGGGCCGCTCGTCCGCGCGCAGTTCCTCGAGCGTGTCGAGCGCGTTCTTCACGAGACCGGAGACGCCGCCGTGATAGCCGGGCGTCGCGATGATGATCGCGTCGGCCTGGCGCACGGCGTCGATCAGCTCGCGCTGCGCGTCGGTCAGCGTTTTGTGTTCGGGCGCGTAGTGCGGCAGCGTATGCAGGAACGGGCCGTCGAACAGGCGCGTCCGTGCGCCGGCGGCTTGCGCGCCGCGCAGCGCGAACGACAGCGCGCGTTCGGTCGACGACGCGGCTCGGGTGGTACCGCCGATGCCGACGACGAACGGGCGGCGGTGTTGATCGAATGCAGTCAAGGGGCGCTCCTCGGGGATGGCTTGCCCGGCTAAGCACAGGCTTAAAACCAGATGGTAACGACCCCGTCGCCACTCTGAAAACGACTTTTCGTTCTATCGATATGCCGCGCGGCGGGGGCAATCGTGTGCGCGGCCGCGCAGATCGATAGCAGAAATGCTTGGTTGGGACGGTGCACCCCGGCCGATAAGATGGGCCCGTCTCCTCCATGATGTCTCTACTGACATGGGTTGGCCCCGCCGCGCGGATGCAGGCGGGGCTTTTTTTTGCCCGGTCGGGAAACGGGGCGCGATGCGTCGCGGACGTTGGCCGTTACGCGAACACCGGCCGGAAGAAGCTGCGCTCGTAGCTGACGATGCAGCGCGTTTCCTCCGCGTAGCGGAACGCGGCCTGGCAGGCCGGATCTTCCTTCGAGCGTTCGCGGTAGCGCTCGTATTCGGCGAGGCTCGGGAACGAGAACATCGCGAGTGCGATGTCGCTCGCGCCTTCGGACGGCAGGAAGTAGCCGTGATGCGTGCCGCCAAACTTTTCGACGAGCGGAATCCACATCTTGCCGTAGGTTTCGAACTCGACGAGCTTGTACGGATCGATGACATAACGAAGGAAGCAGGTGACCATGAGCGCTCGCATTGCGGTGAGGGAGCAGCGAGTCTGGATCGCGTCGCCGTACGTGTCAACGGCGTGCGTGCCGGGCGTCGATGTCGCCGAATGACGGGTTGCTTGCGCGAGCAACGATCGGTGCGCTTTCTTGCGTTTGCAACGACGCGCGCAGCACGGCGGGAAGCACGTTTTTCATCGCGTCTGCCACGCCAGCTTCCCCAAACTTTTACGACATTTTTTCTTGCGACGGCGGCTGGCGCGCTCATAGACTTCGGGCATCCCAACCACGGAGCATTGCAATGTCGATACCCTGGAACGCGATCGCCGACCGTCCCTCCGATGCGCCGCCTTCCGCGCGCGCCGACCGGGTGGTCGTACGGCGTTTCGATCCGGCCTTCGACAGCTATGCGCGACTCACGCCGATGCTGCATCGCGCCTTCGCGCGGCTCGGCGCGATGGGGCTCAACTGCACGTGCGTCGATCAGGACGAAGACGTCACGCGTCGCCGCGCGGAAGCAGGCGAGTGCTACGTCGCCGTTTGTGGCGGGCGTGTCGTCGGCACGGCCACGCTGTACGCGACCGATTCGTCTTCGGCCTGCTCGCTGTACCGGCGCGAAGGCGTCGCGAGCGTGCGCCAGGTGGCCGTGGACCCCGATTGCCAGAGCCGCGGGATCGGCGCGTTGCTGCTGTCGTTCGCCGAGCAGTGGGCCGCGTTGCGCGGCTATACGCTGCTCGCGCTCGATACGCCGCAGCCCGCTGCGCACCTGTTGGCGTTCTACGGCGCGCAGGGTTTCGAGGTCGTCGACGTGATGCGTTTTGCCGGCAAGCGCTACGACAGCGCGATCCTGTGCAAGCGGCCCGTCGCACACGTTGCGCGCCACGTGTCGCCGGCGTCGCGTCTGGCGGCACGTGTCGCGGCCGTGCGGCGCTTTGCGTATGCTTTGCCGTCGCGTGTCGCCGCGGTGGCGGGGCGCGACCTGCACGTGCGCCGCGGCGCCGGCTGGGCAGCACGACGCGCGGCCGGTGCGGCGAGCTGCCGCGCGTCGCCGTGGCGGCCACGCCAGCATGGGCGCTACACGTTCGGCTGAGCGCCGCGCCCCGGTTCCTTTTCCAGCTTTTGCCGCGTAAGCGTCACGTGAGCGGAGTGTGGCGCTCCCGCTCGTGTACGGCCCTCGAGACACCCCCGCCGCGTCGCGGCGAACGGACGTTTACGCGCTTTTTATGCCCTGACGCGATCTTCACGCGAACCTTCATGAGAGGGTTGCGTGGAAACGGGAGCCGCACGTGCGGCGACGTGCTTCGCGTCACTCGTCGCGGCCGCGCGTGTCGCCGCCGCCTTTCGCGAGCCGCCACGCGATCGTGCCGAGCACGCCGACCGCGACGACCAGCGCACCCCACAGTACGTAGCGGCGTGTCGCATCCGTATCGGCGGCCGGCGCCGGCGCGACCGCCGATACCGGCAGCGCCGCGCCGACCCGTGCGGGCCGCACTTCGGGCGCCATGCCGACCAGCAGCGCATCGCGGCTCACGGCCGACGACACGAGCGACGCATCGCCGACGCCGAGCGTAAACGGCGGCGTGCCGCGCGCGACGAAAGTGAGTGCGGCCGGATGCCAGCCGATCGCGACGGCCGGCTGGCCGCCGCCGAGCCCGCCGTTGCGCATGTCGACGACGATCCGCCATCCGCGATCCGTGTTCGCCGCGAACTCGAGCGGCGGATTGCGCTGCTCGCCGGCCTTGCCCTGCAGCCGGAACAGCACGGCACCCGCGACGTCGCGCCACGGCGCCTGCGCATCGGTGCGGCTCTGCAGCGTCGCGCGCGCGACGGTGTTCGGCTGCGGCAGGTCGATGCGTACGCGGTCGACCGGATACGCGCCGTCGGTGTCGAACAGATACTCGCCCGGCGTAGTGCCGGCGCGGACGCGCACGGCGTCGCGCCACTGGCGCGGCACGGATGCGGTGTCGGTGCCGCGTGCGTCGCGCGGGTGCGCTTCAACGTCGATCGACGCGATCGCGGGCGCGCCGTCGAGCCAGTCCAGCCGCAGGTAGCGCGGTGCGGCGCCTTCGAGCGCGATGCGTTCCTGCACCAGCATGTCGTCGCCGTGGCCAACCTTCAGCAGCTGCGTGCTGCCGAGCGGCCGCCAGCTGCGCAGGTCGTCGCTCGCTTCGATCGCGACACGCCCCTGGTAGCTGTCGTCGCCCACCTGCACGAGCAGCGCGTCGAGGGTGCCGTCCGTATGCGACAGGTCGACGAGATCGGCGCCGTGCTTCGCGCGCGCCGGTGCGGTGGTCGCCGCGCGCAGCGCGCCGTCCGGGCCGACCGTCACGCCGAGCGGCGCGCTGCCGTTGTCGGTACGGGCCGGCGGCAGCGGAAACCAGTGCACCGGCGTGCGCGTCGGCGGCACCGCGGGCGTGGCCGCGACGGGTGCGTCGAGCGAATACGGCACCGGCTCGCCCGCACCGTTGAAGATGCGTACGTCGCCGAGATCGTCGCGCCGGCTCGCCGCATACACGGGCTGCGGCACGGTGAGCTGGTAATACGCGGCGCTGCCGTCGAGGTCGAGCGCGAAGCGCTGCGCGGCGCGTCCGGCGCCTGGTGCACCGTCGGCCGACGCGAACGACGCGAGCAGGCTCAGTCCGAGCAGGGCGGCGAGGCGCGTCATGGCTGGTCGTCCTGTTGCGCGGCGGCTTTCGGCGGCAGCGGCGAGAAATAGCCGATCAACAGCAGCAGCACGCCGATGCCGATGAACGACACGATGCGCTCGATCCCGGTGACGTGCGACAGGTCGAACAGGAACAGCTTGACGACCGTGAGCGCGAGCAGCGCAGCACCGACGAACCACAGCGGACGCAGCCCGCGGCGCGTGGCCCAGATCGTGATCGCGAGCGCGCAGAGCGTCCAGTACACGGACACCGACGCCTGCACGAGCGTCGATTCCGCCATCGCGCCGAATTCGTACGGCACGCCGGCCCAGTGATGCAACGTGCGCAGCAGGATCGCGTTCAGCCACAGGAACGCGGTGGCGCCGGCCGCGCTCAGCAGCTCGACGCGATACTTGCCGAACGACCAGCCGAGCTTGCGCGCACGCAAGAACCACGACGCAGCGAGCGCATAGACGATCGCGAGCACGAGATCGAGCGGGTTGAAGAGCGGCACGCGCGCCCAGCTTCCGCCGTCCTGCGTGAAGTTCGCGTAGAAGGTCCATACCCACATCACGACGATCAGCGGCAGCGACGCGAGCACACAGATACGGGCGATGCCGTCGCGGCGCGTCAGCCACATCCCGGCGAACGCGAACAAGCTCCAGCCGACCATGAACACCTGCTGGATGCCGAACGACGACAGCACGGTGTCGATGTCGTAACCCAGGTGGAAGCGGTGATGCAGCGTGCGCAGCATCAGCGCGTTGAACCACAGGAACACGGTCGCGATCGCCGCATAGTCGACGACGTGCGGATGCCATGTGAGGCCGAGCGCTTTCAGGCGGCGCAGCCACACGGCGAATGCGACGAAGACGAGACACTGCGCGATGTCGAGCGGATTCAGCAGCGGCAGCCAGAAGAGCGGTGCGGCGCTGCCGTCGCTGATCGTGCTGGCGAGGCTCCACAGCCACAGCAGCGCGGCGAGCGGCGCCGCGCCCCACAGCTGGTACGCGCGCGGGAATGCCGCGACGGGCCAGCGCAGGCGCGAGCCGGGGCCCGACACGAGCAGGAGCAGCACGCCGAAGCCGTATGCCCATGCGCTCCAGCTCCACGCGCCTTCGGGGACGAACGCGCGCAGGCGCCAGAAGCCTTCGAGCGACAGCAGCCCGCACAGGGTCCAGAACGTCAGCGTATGCAGCGGCGCGACGATGCCGGCGGCGATCGGCGGCACCGTGCCTGCCGTGCCGCGCGACTGGCGCCACAGCAGCGCAAGGCCCGCGCCGACGGCGACGGGCCACGCGAATGCGCCCATGCCCGACAGCGGCGCTTCGTGCGCATCGAACGCGCGCAGCGCGAGTAGGGCGAGCACCGGCGTCAGCGCAAGCGCGGGCCATTCGGCGAGCGGCCACGCGAGCCGACGGCGTGCGACATGCGCGAGCCACGCGGTGCCGGCCGCGAACAGCGCGGTCGTATCGACGACGAAGCGGTCGACATGCAGGTCGACGTGACGGCTCGCATAGACGAGGATCTCGTGCAGCCCGCCGCTGACCCACCACAGCAGCCCCCATGCGGCGGCCGCGGCGCCGATCTCGGGCATCCACGCATGCCACGCGCGCGCTTCGTCGCGCCCGTGCAGCCACCAGCCGGTGAACAGGCCGGCCAGCGCGATCAGCAGCATCGCGATGTACGGGCTGTTGAGCACGGGCAGTGCGGTGGCGTCGGCCGGCCCGAGCAGGCTCGTGAAGAACGCGCCGGCCGCGGCGACCTGCATCAGCAGCCCGAAGCCGAACGGCAGCAGCCGCTTCTGGCGCACGCCGAGCCATACGATGGCCGCGCCTTCGATCGCCCATGCGGCGCTGGTCGTCGGGCCCGAGAACGCGAGCGGCACGGCCAGCGTCGCGAAGATCACCGCGAGCGCGAGCATCGATTCGAACAGCAGCCCGAGGCGGTCGCGCCGCCGCGCGAGCCATGCGGCGACCGCGACATAGAACGCCGACAGCGCGACGGCGCTCCACGCGAGCCCGAACGGCATGCCCTTCACGAGCGACGCCTGCAGCGCGGTCGCGACGATCGGCGTGCCGAACACGAGCGTGCCGTCCACGTAGTGCCGCAGCGCGAGTTCGCGTTTCACCGCGTACAGCAGCGCGATGCCGACGTACATCAGGAAGAACAGGATCAGGAACGGCTCGGTGCTCGCGAACAGCGCGGGTCGATAGGCCGTCACGCCCCACGCGGAGCCGATCGTGAACGTGAACACGAAGCCGAGCAGGTTCAGCGGGCGCCACGCCTTGAACCACGCGATCGCGAAGATGCCCGCGTTCAGCAGCGCGTAGTAGCTGAACAGCGCGACGTGGTTGCCCTGGCCGGTCGACAGCAGCACCGGCGCGAGGAAGCCGCCCGCGCTGCCCATGAACGCGAGCGGCAGTGCGTTCTGCCGCACCGCGAGGAACGCGCTCAGCGCGCAGACCGCGACCATCAGCGGGAACGCGGCGCCGACGGGCAGCAATGCATAAAGCTTGGTCGCCGCGAAGATCGTCAGGTACAGGATGCCGACGCCGCCGCCCTGCAGCACGAGGCCGTATGCCGCACGGCGCGCACGCACGCGCCAGCCGATCGCGAGCAGCGCGGCCGCGGCGAGCGCCGTGCCCGCGAGGCGGAATTCGATCGGCAGCATGTTGTTGTCGGCCGCGTACTTGAGCAGGAACGCGACGCCGAAGAACAGCACGATGATCCCGACGCGCACGACCGTGTTGCCGCCGAGCAGCCAGTCGCGCGCGGCGCCGAATGCACGGTCGACGATGCCGGGTTCGCGCGGCGCGGGCGGGGCAGGGCGGGCCGGTGCAGCGGGGGCATTTGCCGTGGTGTCGACGGGAGCCGGCGCCGGTGCGGCCGGGCGCGCTGCGGTTGCCGGCGCGGGCGTCGGACCCGACGGGGACGCCGGTGTGGCCGCCCGTGCAACGGCAGGTTGTGCGGGTTGTCCGGGCGGTGTCGGGACGGGCGTCGACGGCAGCGCGGACGCCGCGCCGGCCGACGCCGTTTGTGCGGCGCTGCCGATGGTCGCTGCACCGGCCTTCGCGCCGGCCAACTGGGCGCGCAGCGAGTCGAGTTCGCGCGTGAGCGTGTCGACGGTCGCTTCGAGGCGCGCGACGCGATCGGCGAGCGGCAACGGCGTGGGCGGCGGGGGCGCGGACATCGCGAACGCGTCGGGCGCGGCCGGCTTGTTCCTGAGCGTGTGTTGCTGCAGCGCGTGGCCGATACAGAACCCGACGGCGGCCCCGAGCAGCGAGCCGTTCGCGGCCGAGAAATCCCCGATCAGGGCGGCGATGCCGCCCACGACGAAACCGATTACGGCGAATGCCCAGTTCAACGCCTTGCTCCCTCTCACTTTCGTTATCGTCCTTCGATCGCGGATCGCACCGGATCGAGGCGGTTTCAGCACGGCCGGCAGGCGAACCGGCATGCGCGTGCCGCATGGATGGACCCTCGTGCGAAAGGCCTGCGGCAACGTCGCGATCAGCGTGTTTGCGGGGAATGTATCACAGCGGCCCGTCGCGGATTTCCGGGGTTGGCGCGGTATCGCGGCGTGCGCCGTCCGGTGTCGCCGAACGGCTTTTTTGCACGGTCATGCTTTTTGCCGGTGAACGCGATGCGTGTTTTCGTCTGAACAGAGCGACGCCGGAACGGACGTGGATTTGTCGCAAAGCGACGTGCGGTCGATACGCATTGGCGCAAAATCGCATGCGATGCGCGCCGCGCTGCTGCGCACAAGTCTGACGGCCGATGCCCGTCGTTGCTGGGTGTGCGCGTATTGCGCCGCCGCAATCGGGTGCCGCTGCGTGGCGCGGCCCGCCAGGCGGGGCTGGCGGGTGTGTCGTATTTGCGCAAGCGTTTGTCGTAATTCGTCGGCAGGTCGGGGTTTTTTCTGGCAACTATGTAGGCACGCTATGACAAGCGCGAGTCCCCGCTACACGAGGAGAAGGTTTCGATGGATGCCCCCAAGGTCGTGGTCGAAGGTCTGTGCAAGGTGTTTGGAAGCAACCCGCAGCAGGCGCTCGACATGCTCGCCGCCGGCGCGACGAAAGACGATGTGCTCAAGCGCACCGGTCAGGTCGTCGGCGTGCACAACGTCTCCTTCGATGTGCAGGAAGGCGAAATTTTTGTACTGATGGGCCTGTCCGGCTCCGGCAAGTCCACGCTGATCCGCCTCGTGAACCGGCTGGTCGATCCGAGCGCCGGCAAGGTGATGATCGACGGGCTCGACGTCGCATCGGCACGCCGCTCGGCGCTGACTGCGCTGCGCCGCAAGGACATGAGCATGGTGTTCCAGTCGTTCGCGCTGATGCCGCATCGCAGCGTCGTGTCGAACGCCGCGTTCGGCCTCGAAGTCGCGGGCATGGGCAAGAAGGAACGCGAGCGCCGCGCGATGGAAGTGCTCGAGCAGGTCGGCCTCGCGCCGTTCTCGCACAAGCTGCCGTCCGAGCTGTCGGGCGGCATGCAGCAGCGCGTCGGCCTGGCCCGCGCGCTGGCCGTGAATCCGTCGCTGATGATCATGGACGAGGCGTTCTCCGCGCTCGATCCGCTCAAGCGCCGCGAAATGCAGGACGTGCTGCTGCAACTGCAGAAGGAACAGCGCCGCACGATCATGTTCGTGTCGCACGACCTGGAAGAAGCGCTGCGCATCGGCAACCGCATCGCGATCATGGAAGGCGGCCGCCTCGTGCAGGTCGGCACGCCGCAGGACATCATCGCGAACCCGGCCGACGATTACGTGCGTGCGTTCTTCGACGGCATCGACACCAGCCGCTACCTCACGGCCGGCGACCTGATGCAGACGGGCGCGGTGCCGATCGTGTCGAAGTGCGATGCCGCGAACGTCGCGGCAACGTTGAACGGCAGCGCCGAATACGCGTTCGTGCTCGACGCCGCCCGCAAGATCCGCGGCTTCGTCACGCGCGACGCGATCGGTCAGGACACGCCGTCCGTGCGGCCGATCGAAAGCATCCGGCACGACGCGTCGCTCGAACATGTCGTCGCGCGTGTGGTCGCGAGCCCGAATGCGCTGCCCGTCGTCGACGACGACGGCTGCTACTGCGGCTCGGTCGATCGTGCGCTCATCCTGAAGGCCATCACGCGTTCGCGAGGCTCCCATGTCTGAAATGATTCCGCTCGGTACCTGGGTCGACCAGGGCGTTCACTACCTGCTCGACCACGACGCGAAGACGTTCGACGCGATCGGCCAGGCGATCGAGGGGCTCGCGGCATTCGTCGAGCACGGCCTGCAGGCGATCCCGATGTGGCTGATGATGGCGATCTTCATCGGCGTCGGACTGTGGCGGGTGGGCTGGCGCTTCGCGCTGTTCACCACCGCTTCGCTGCTGCTGATCTTTGCAACCGGCTTCTGGGACCAGACCGTCATCACGCTCGGCCTCACGCTGTCGTCGACGATCATCAGCCTCGTGCTCGGCATTCCGCTCGGCATCTGGGCCGCGAAGAGCAAGTGGGTCGCCGCGATCGTGCGCCCGATCCTCGACCTGATGCAGACGATGCCGGCCTTCGTGTACCTGATTCCGGCCGCGATGCTGTTCGGTCTCGGCCGCGTGCCGGGGATCCTGTCGACGGTGATCTTCGCGATGCCGCCGGCGGTGCGCCTGACGAGCCTTGGCATCCGCCACGTGAACCGCGAGATCGTCGAAGCCGGCCAGGCCTTCGGCTGCACGCCGTGGCAGCTGCTGTACAAGGTGCAGTTCCCGAACGCGCTGCCGTCGATCATGCAGGGCGTGAACCAGACGATCATGATGGCGCTGTCGATGGTGATCATCGCGTCGATGGTCGGCGCGGGCGGCCTCGGCAACGACGTGCTCGCGAGTATCCAGCGCCTCGACATCGGCCTCGGCTTCGAAAGCGGTCTGTCGGTCGTGCTGCTCGCGATCATTCTCGACCGCATCACCGAAAGCTTCGGCCGCGCGCCGGGCACCGTGAAGGCACCGCTGTTCGCCGGTCTCAAGCAGCTCTTTCGCGTGAAGGCCGCGCCCGCCCAGGCCTGAACTCCGGCGGCCGGTGTGCCACCGGCCGCTCACCCTGAATACAGATAACGACTTCCGCGGCTTCGGCCGCGGGGTTGGCTCCCTGCAACCTCCTCTAGGGTCTGTTTCCAGATGGAACGCACATGCGAATGCCCGAAATCGCTCGTCCCCCAAGGGGACTTCCTTGCGGGGCGCAGGCAAGAAGTGAGGAGCGCCGTTTGGCCGAGCCAAACAAGCGACGAGCGACGCCGCCATGCGGGCGATTTCGGGCATTCCCGTGGAATGAATTTCAAGTTTGGGGTTGCCACGAGAACGGCCGCTCGCCGCGTTGCGCTTCTTGCGAATACGCCGAGTATTCGCGGCGTCGCGCGCCTCGCGAGCGGCCGTTCTCGTGGCAACGCATGTGCGTTCCATCTGGAAACAGATCCTAGGAGACCGATGTGACGTCCGCCGTCGCTGTTGCGCCCGCCGCCTGCGTTTCACCGGTTTCGTCCCTCGCCCATTTCGGCTTCCTGACGCTGCCGAATTTCTCGATGATCGCGTTCTCGAGTGCGGTCGAGGTACTTCGGATGGCGAACTACGTCGGGCGCGCCGACCACTACAAGTGGTCGATCTACTCGCTCGACGGCGCGCCCGCGCATGCCAGCAACGGCATCGCGATACGGCCCACGCAGGCGCTCGACTACACGAACCTGCCCGACGTGATGATCGTGTGCGGCGGCATCCGCATCCGCGACGTGGTCGACGAAGGCGCGCGCGACACGCTCGCGGCGCTCGCCGAACGCGGGCTGCCGCTCGGCGGCATCTGCACGGGCGCGTACGCGCTGATGTCGAGCGGGCTGCTCGACGGCTATCGCTGCACCGTGCACTGGGAGAACCTGTCCTCGCTGCATTCCGAATTTCCGCAGGTCGGTTTCGCCGACGAGCTGTTCGTCGTCGACCGCGACCGGCTGACCTGCACGGGCGGCACCGCGCCGCTCGACCTGATGCTGAACCTGGTCGGCATGCGCTTCGGCCAGCAGCTGGCCGCGCAGGTGTCCGAGCAGTTCATTCTGGAGCGCATCCGCAGCTCGACCGACACGCAGCCGATTCCGGTCGATGCGCGCGTCGGCTTCTCGCGCGCCGAGCTGATCGAGGTCGTGCGGCTGATGGAGGCGAACATCGAGGAGCCGCTGTCGCTCGAGGAACTCGCGCGGCTCGTGCGGCTGTCGCAGCGGCACCTGCAGCGGATGTTCAAGGTGTATTTGAACGTGTCGCCGACCCACTATTACCTGACGCTGCGCCTGAAACGCGCGCGCGACCTGCTGCGCACGACCGACGCGTCGATCGCGCGCGTGACGACGGTCTGCGGCTTTCATTCGCCGTGTCATTTCAGCAAGGCCTACCGCGCGCAGTTCGGCCATGCGCCGAGCTACGAGCGCCGCTTGCCGGGGCGCTGAGCGAAACGATGATTCGGTCCGCGACGTCGCCGGGATCGCGGCGCGCGGCTTCAATAAACGATCCCGTATTCAAGCAAACGACATCACTTTGAGGAGAAGCAAGATGAAGCGCCTATTGATCGCAGCGGTGTGCGGAATCGGGATAACCGCGCCGATGTCGGCCGTGTATGCGGCCGATCCGCCCGTATGCAAGAACGTGCGCTTCGCGGATGTCGGCTGGTCCGACATCGCGGCGACCACGGGCCTCGCATCGACGATGCTGCAGGGCCTCGGCTACAACCCGACGAAGACGATCGCCTCGGTGCCGATCACGTTCGCGGGGATCAAGAGCAAGCAGATCGACGTGTTCCTCGGCTACTGGTCGCCGACGATGGACCCGATCATCCAGCCGTTCACGAAGGCCGGCACGATCAAGGTGCTCGCGACCCCGAACCTGACCGGCGCGAAATACACGCTGGCGGTGCCCGACTACGTGTACCAGGGCGGCCTGAAGTCGTTCGCGGACATCCAGAAGTACGCGGACAAGCTCAACGGCAAGATCTACGGGATCGAGCCGGGCAACGACGGCAACCAGTTGATCAAGAAGATGATCGACAGCAACCAGTTCGGGCTCGGCAAGTTCAAGCTGGTCGAGTCGAGCGAAGCCGGGATGCTGGTCGAGGTGAACCGCGCGGCGCGCGACAAGCAGTGGATCGTGTTCCTGGGCTGGGAACCGCATCCGATGAACGTGCAGATGAAGATCGACTACCTGACCGGCGGCGACGACGTGTTCGGTCCGAACTACGGCGAAGCGAAGGTGCTGACGGCCACGCCGCCCGACTACTCGCAGCGTTGCCCGAACGTCGCGAAGTTCGTGTCGAACCTGCAGTTCACGACGACGATCGAGAACCACGTGATGGTGCCGATCATGAACAAGGAAGACCCGAACAAGGCGGCGGCCGAGTGGCTGAAGGCGAACCCGCAGGCGCTCGACAAGTGGCTCGCCGGCGTGACGACGCTCGACGGCAAGCCGGGGCTGCCGGCGGTGAAGGCCTACCTCGGCGTGCATTGAACCTGACGCGCCGGGCTTCGCGGCTTCGGCCGCAAGCCTGACGTGCTTGTCGAGCCGGCGGAAGCAGGACGACCATCCTGCTTCCGCCGGCTTTTTGCATGCTGCTTCACGCCCGGCCCGTCGGTGAGCGGACGATGCGCTAGACTGCTCGATCCCGATCGAGGAGACGGCAATGATCCGCAGTGTGCGTGAGGTATCCGGATGGCGGCAGGAAGCCGGCAGGCGGCTTGACGGCGTGTCGGCCTGCATCGGCGCAGGCTGCGGCCGGACGATGCCGCACCGCGGCCATTCATTCGCATGAAGCGCATCGGGCACGTTGTCCTCGCCGCCGATCTCGCGGGCACGGCGGTGTTCGCGGTCGAGGGCGCCAATGCGGCAATCGGCGCCGGGCTCGACCTGTTCGGCGTGATGGTGCTGTCGCTCGTCGTCGCGCTCGGCGGCGGCGTGATCCGCGATCTGCTGATCGGCGCGCGGCCGCCCAGCGCGGTCAGCGACTGGCGTTATCCGGCGCTTGCGTTCGCGTCCGGGCTGTTCGCGTTCGTCTTTCATGCGCGGGTGGCCGGGTTTTCGCCGTCGATGCTCACGACGCTCGATGCGGCAGGCCTCGCGTTGTTCGCGGTCGCGGGCGCGGTGAAGGCGCTCGAGTTCCGCGTCCACCCGTTCATCGCGACGCTGATGGGCGCCGTGACCGGTTGCGGGGGCGGCGTCGTGCGCGACGTGCTGCTCGCGCGGATACCGGTCGTGCTGGTCACGGATATCTATGCCAGCGCGGCGCTGCTCGGCGCGGTCGTCGTCGTGTCGTGCCGGCGGCTCGGGTGCCCGCCCGTCATCGCGGCCGTGCTCGGCGGCATTGCCTGCTTTGCGCTGCGGATGGCGGCCGTGCGCTTCGGCTGGCAGTTGCCGAAAATCGCCGCCGGGGCGTAGGCACCCGCTTCACAACCCCTTCGTCGCCGCCGGCACGTCGAACACGCGATCGAACGCCCACTGGAACACGAACGCGTAGCAGAAGAGTGCGAACAGCCTGATATCGTTTATCTGCCGTTCGATTTGGTCCACTGCCAACGATCGATTGTAGATTTTAACGATAGAAACATAAGATAAATTAGTTATGCGAATTTCGAATTCGTACGATTGAAAGTCCCTTTCGAATCGCGCATTTTGGTGTCTGTCACTCATGCCAATCTCACGAAGGGGAATCAGGATGTCGAGCGAGCAGAAACCACCAACTCATCCATTTGCCACCGTCGGTTCATTTGACTGCTGCGATGGGGTGGGCGATCTGACCCGTAGCGGCCTAACGGTGGCACGGTTGTCGGTCGATTGCGTGAGTAACGTCGTTAGGTACGTGGACGGCCGCACGAACGGAACGACTGTCTGGGACGTGGTCGATTACGACGATTTCAAGCGGCTCACGATTATTGAAAAGCAATTCGATAGCGGTGATGTCGGTGCGGGTGTTGCTGCACGAGAGCGGCTGGCCTCGGGCTGCGGGTTGACGGCGGCGAAGCATCCACGTGCCATGCGCAGAAGCGAGGCCACATGATCCGCTACTTTCTGGCTCAAGGGGATCGCGGTGGCAGTGCGACGATCACCGAAGGGTTGCCGACTGTCACCTGCTCCAATCCGCCACCGCGCGTCCATATTGCGACGCTTTTCATGAAGACCTATTGCACGGTGTGTCAGCGGGAAGGGTATATCGCGCCGGAGGGGCCTCGTTTGCCGGGTACAGCACCAAATGGTCAACCGTGGGCGCTGAGTGGTGATATCAATGTTTGCGGGTGCAATCCGTCACCGGTTTTTTATGCAGAACGCGGGATGCGCATGATCGTCACGGATCAGCATGTCGCGACACCGGTAGAGCAGCATCAGAATCATGCGCGTTCGATGTCGGCAAGCAGCGACGAACACGATGAACAGTATGTTTTGTGCGACGAGCAAAGCGGCCGACCGCTTGCACGTGTTCGATACCGCATACACACGGCGTCGGGCCGGATCTTCAGTGGCATGACGGATTTCGAAGGAAACACGCAGCGTGTAACAGCACGTCACGCCGAGAAACTCAGGCTCGAGGTCATGGAGAACGATAACGATGCCTTGTAACGAATATATTTGCGTTCACGATTCGGCGGTGACGAACACCACGCAAGGTTCGACGGTTAAGGTGTTTCTGACGCTCGACGGCCCGCGCATCTGCCCGGCCATGACCGACGCGGAATTCAGGAAACTGATGATGGAGCTCCGCGACGAGGGGGCGGACCTCATGGAGGAGCGGTTGAAAAGACTGGCAGAATGGGCGCCGGAGGAGCGTAGGCGTGTCTGGACGTGGTTCGGCGCGAATGACGACGGGATTCGTCTTGGCCTTGTGTCCGGACTGACTGCTACCCTGGCAGTCATGCGGGCGCTGGGCCCCGGGAGTTTCCTGAGGGCGCATCCCGATCTGGATCGCTCTCTTGGATGCTTGCCCACCAACAAGAATGTCGGAACTGTCGCGCACGTATGTGGCCCTGACACGGCAACGCGCACGATAAGCATCCACGAGGAATTCTGTTCGATTCGCGACCGAAGTCGGGCGGCCACCTCGAAGCTGTCGACGATCATCCACGAGTGCACTCATTTCAAGGATACGTTTGGGGCAAGCGATCCAAAATATGGCATCACGCGATTTCTCCCGGAGTGGGGGCAAGCGAACCCCGAAAAGGCAATTAAAAATGCGGACAGCATTTCGGCATACGTTATATGGCTTGATTAAGGGAGGGATTTTCCTGTCCATGGCTGCAAATTCGTATGCCTGCGACGGATCTGAGAGTCTGCCGGGGCAGAATTTTGACCTTATGTTTGAGAAGAATTCTGCAACGGTGAGCGCCGAGCAAATGGCAAAGCTCGGCGGCTGGGTATCGAATATGTTGTCGAGGTTCCCGATTCGCGATGGGGTTGCCGTGAGCGGCGTGGCGGAATCTGCAGAAACCGATCCGGTCGGATTGTCTGTCAGACGTGCAGAGATCGCTCATCGTTTGCTGCTGCATTTCGGGTTAAGGCAGGAGCGCTACGCTATCCATAGTTACGTCTACAAACGCATGGGTACTCAGGACAGTGAAAATGCGAAGCGGACAGAAATAACATTGCTTCCTGGTTGCCCCGACAAGTGTTGTGCCGATAGGTGAGGCGGTTGGTGAAGTGAGGCGGAGGTGGGCCTATCCGGGACGTTGTCTTGCAATGAAACATGCCCGCCTCACAACCCCTTCGTCGCCGCCGGCACGTCGAACACGCGATCGAACGCCCACTGGAACACGAACGCGTAGCAGAAGAAGAACGCGAACAGCCCGATATCGACGACGAACGCGTCGAGCCACGAGATGTCGAGCCACCACGACACGACCGGCACCAGGATGAAGATCAGCCCGCCTTCGAATCCGGTCGCATGCAGGATCCGCCGTCCGAGCGTACGCGCCGGCTGCCGGCGCGACGCTTCCCAGCGCTCGAACAGCGCGTTGAAGATCATGTTCCACAGCAGCGCAATCGCCGACATCGTCGCCGACAGCGCACCCGAATAGACGAGATCCTGCTTGAAGATCGCCGCGATCGCGGGCGAGATGCAGGATATGGCGATCGCTTCGTAGAGCACCGCCTGCGTGATCCTGCGCGGTAGGCCTTGCACGTTGTTCCTCCGGTTCGATGCGGGGTCGATGGTCGTTGCGCGGCGCCGTGCCGCGACGTCCCGCAAGGCTACCCGCGTTGCACGCCCGCCTCAATTCACCTAATCTCACCCCGATTGAATCGAATTCAACCGGCCGCATCCGGCCCGCGAGGCCCCGTGTTCTCGAAAATTCCCCTGACCGCATTGCGTGTATTCGAGTCGTCGGCGCGGCTCGGCACGTTCAAGGCCGCCGCGGACGAACTGTCCGTGACGCCGGCCGCCGTGTCGCACCAGATCAAGTCGCTCGAAAGCCGGCTCGGCGTGCTGCTGTTCGAGCGCGGCGCAAGCGGCGTGCGGCTGACGGACCAAGGGGAGCAACTGTTTCGCGCGAGCCACGATGCGTTGCTTGCGTTGAGTCGGGGGTTGGACGCGGTGCGGCCCGATACCTCGGGCGAACGCACGCTCGTGCTGACCACCACGCCGGCCTTTGCGGCGATGTGGCTGATTCCGCGTCTCGGCGCGTTTCGTCGCGTCGATCCGCACCTGCACATCAAGGTCGAAACAGGCAACACGCTTGCCGATCTCGAACGCGATGCACGGATCGATCTCGCGATTCGCGCGACGTCGCGCACGTTTCCCGCGCTGCACGAGATGGCATTGATCGACGAGTATTTCGGCGCATACGCGGCGGCCGGCTTCGACGCGCATCGCACGGACGCGCCGCTCGACTTGATCGAGACCGTGTGGGATACGCCGCTGCCCGTGTCGGTCGACTGGGCGTCGTGGTGTCGGGCGGCCGGCCGCGAAGCGTGGCTCGAACGCGCGGTATTTCGCCATTACGACGACGAGCATTACGCGGTGCAGGCCGTGCTGCACGGGCAGGGTCTCGCGTTGTTGAGTTCGGTGCTGGCCGCCGAGCACGTCGAGCGCGGTGCGCTGATGCCGATCGAGCCGTCGGTACGGCTCGACGGCGCGCGTTTCATTGCGCTGTGCCGCCCTGGGCGCGAGCGCGAACCGCAGGTCGCGCGGTTTCTCGGCTGGCTCGAAGCGGAAATCGCGCAGACGCGCGCGGCGGTGGCGCGGATGGCGCCCGGCGACCGCCGCGTCGTTACCCGAAGCTGACGCAATAGACCGGCGGCAAATGCGCCGATACCTGTTGCCAGTTGTCGCCGCCATCGGCGGACGTCCATAGCCCGCCGGTCGTCGAAGCCATCGCGAGGCGCGTGCCGGAATCGTCCACCGCGAGCCCGTGCCGGTACACGAGGTCGTAGGCGGGTGCAGCCGGCAAGCCGTTCGACAGGCTCTCGAAACTGCGCCCGCCGTCGCGCGTGCGCGTGACCACGAGCCGGCCGTTCACCGGAATCCGGCACGCATCCTTCACGGCCGGCACGAACCACGCGGTGTCCGGTTCGTGCGGATGCACGGCCACCGCGAAGCCGAAGCTCGACGGTTGCGCCTCGATCCGCCGCCAGTGCTCGGCGCCGTCGGTCGAGCGGAAGATCGCGCAGTGATGCTGCGTCCACAGCACGTCCGGGTTGGCCGCGCACTGCACGACGCGGTGCGGATCCTGCATGTTGGGTTCGCCGCGCCGCTCGGGCGGCATGTAGTCGGCTTCCATGCCTTCCGCGGTCACGCGCCACGTCGCGCCGCCGTCGGCGGTCTGCCAGACGCCGCCGCACGAGATGCCGACCGTCACGTGCCGGCTGTCGCGCGGATCGACCATCACCGAATGGATGCCCGGCGCGTCGTACCCGCCGCCGCCCCATTCGGCGCGTTCGGGGCGATCCCACAGCGCGCGGTTGAGCACCCACGAATCGCCGTGGTCGTCGGAGCGGAACAGCCCGCCGGGAATCGTGCCGGCCCACAGCACGCCCGGCTCGTCGGCGCCGCCGGCTTCGAGCGACCAGATCTGTTGAAGCGTCCACGGCGGCTGCGGCGCGCCGGGCGGCTCGTCGTCCGCGTCGCCGCTGCCGGCATGCGCGCCGGCGCCGGCGGGCGCCGCGTCGGCCGGTTGCGGCGGGTAGACGGGGACCGCGCATTCTTCCCAGCCGGTCGCGCCGGCTCGCTGGCGATGCAGCTTCACGCCGAAATGGCCGAGGTTGAGCGCCGCATACAGCGTGCCGTCGCGCGGATCGGCGAGCGCCATGCTGACGGGCTCGCCGATGAAATGCGGTTCGCCGGGCGTCCAGCCGCCGTGGCCGTCGGGCTGCAGGATGAACAGGCCCTTGCGGGTGGCGACGAGCAGTCGATCGTTCATGTGCGAGGTCTCCTGAGGGGCCGGCCCGGCGGTCGGGCGCCGGGGCCGGGTCGATGCATCCGTCCCTTTATCCGCCCGTCAGCGCCTGCACGACATACACGCGGCTGGCGTCGCCGAGCGCATCGGACAGGCGCTGCCGGTCGCGGATCGGCTGGCCGTCGATGAACACCGACAGATGCTTTCGCAGCGCGCCCTGGTCGTCGAGGATGTAGCCGCGCAGCCGCGGCTGCTCGCTGAAAACGGTGTCGAATGCTTCGCCGACCGTGTGCGCGTCGAGGTCGCGCTCGGGCGTTTCGATATGCCGCTGGATCGACGCGGCGAAGAAGAGGTGCGCCATGGCGGTGGCTGGCAGGAGCCGCGCGGAAGGGACGGTCTGTAGTGTAGGCGATCCGCCGGAAGCTGAAAGTCGGGAGGGCGCCGCGGCGGCAGGCGCGCTAGACCGGAATCGACCGCCCGCGGATCCGGATCCCGAGCCGCACGATGCCGATCACCGCATTCGACAGCCAGGTGAGCCGGCGCGGCATGCCGCGCCGGCGGATATCGAGCAGCAGCACGATCCGCACGGCGTCGCTGTCGTTCCACACCTCGTGCATGAACGTGTCGTCCCACAGCAGGAAGCGGCCCTCGTCGAGCCGGTATTCGCGGCCGTCGACCTTCAGCACGGCGGCCGGCGTGCCGTCCGCGCGCGTCGGCATCGACAGCACGAGATAGCCGCGCAGGATGCCGCGAAACGGCCCGCGATGCGGCGGGATGTGCTTGCCGGGCGCGAGGAACGACAGCGATGCCGACAGCACGTCCGGCGATGCCGCGACGATCGATGCGACGGTCGGGCAGCGCGACAGGTTGCGCGGGAATCGCTGGCCGTACGCCTGCATGATGAACATCCGCCAGTCGCGCGCATCGTTGGCCGAGATGTCGTACTGCTCGCGCATGATTTCGTGGAAGCGCGGGATGCGCGGCATGTCGCGCGCGACGGCGAGCGCTTCGGCCTGGATCGCGGGCCATGCGCGCACGAAACGCTCGGCGTCCGGGAACGCGGCCGTGTCGAGCACCGCGCCGCCATCGAGATGGCGGTCGTACAGCTTGCGAAGCAGGCCGGCTGCATAGTCGTAAGCGGCGGACATGGTCGATCGGAACGCGATCCGTATGAGGTGACGCCAGTCTGCCCGAACCGTAACGGGCGCTGCGTTACGTCAGGTTACGCCGGCTGACGAATGAATGACAGTGTGATGAACACCCGGCACGCGCAGATCGACAGGCCGGGAATAAACACAGCGCCTCCGTCGTCATACGGGTGTAGCACGTCGTCTCGTTGACTTCTGAAGGAGTGAAACATGAACACGCATTGGCTGGTGGCCGCCACGGTGGTGGCGATGTCCGTCGCGGGTGTCGCGACGCAAGCGTCGGCACAGGCGCTGACGCGCGCGCAGGTCACGCAACAACTGATCGACGCGGAAAACAACGGGTTGCGCTTCGTGACCGATACGTCGTATCCGGACGTGAGTCCGCTGTTCCGGCAACAGGCCGAACAGATGCCGCAGCGCCAGGCGAGCACGGCGGTCGGCCGCGATCCGGCCGTGTCGTCCGAAGCCGGCAAGCCGGCGACGATGTCGCCGCATCCGGGCGCTGCCGCATGCGTCGGCCCCGCGAGCTTCTGCACGATCTATTTCGGCAGCTGACGTACCCGCCTGCATCCGCAGGTCACGCATTCACCACGATTGATCGATACGCAACATTGAAGGAGTTCATGATGAAAACATATATCGCACTACTGACGATGATCGCAGCGATCGTCGGTCAGTCGGCATTCGCGCAATCGGCCGCGCCGCTGACGCGCGCGCAGGTTCGCGACGAACTGATGCGTCTGGAAGCGGCCGGGTACGACCCGGCGAAGGGCGACGACGGCGAGTATCCGGCGGACATCCAGGCCGCGGAAGCGAAGCTCGCCGAGCAGGATCGTGCGCGGATGGCGGCGTCGGCCGCGCATGCGCCGGCTGCCGGCATGCCGGCGCAAACCAGCAACTAGGTGCCGACATGATCGCGTGTGAAGTCTGGCCGTCGTGTTCGCGGGACGGCAAACCGCATGCCCTTCGCGCCACGCGACGTGGCCGAAGGGCGCCGGCTGCGATGCCGCTCATTGCACGCCGCTTCGCGCGGCGTCGCGATCAGCTCGTCAACCGGCCGCGATGAGCCGGCAGGTCGATCACCACGGCATCATGCGCTGCACGACCCGGTCGCGCAGCACGAAGCGGTGCATCAGCGCGGCCGCCACGTGCAGGCAGATGCCGGCGAACAGGACCCACGCGAGGATGCCGTGCACGTCGCCCATCGCGTGACCGAACGCGGAGCCGGCCGCCGACAGCGCCGGCAGCGGAACGGCGCCGACGAGCGTCACGGCCCACGCGCGCGACGACGCGTTGATCCAGCCGAGCAGCGGCACCGCGATCAGCAGCGCGTAGAGCGCGCCGTGCGTGACGCCCGACAGTGCGCGCATCGCGGGCGACAGGTCGCTGGCAGGCGGGCGATGCGTCGCGCGCCACAACACGCGGCACGCCATTGCCGCGAGCAGCGCCGTGCCGACGATCAGGTGCGCGGCGATCAGGCCGACCGGTTGCGTGTCGCGATGCACGTCGGGCATCGTCCAGCCGATCGCGTATTGCGCGACGACCAGCGCCACGATCAGCCAGTGAAGAAAACGGGCAACGGCGTCATAACGGGCGGATGCGGACATGACGGCTCCTGACGGGTAGCAGGGATGACGGGGGTGGCAGGGTTCGGGCGGATTCTACGGTGGAATCCTTAACGAAACGTTAAGCAGGCGGCATCGATCGGCCCGCATCCGCCGACGGCAGCGCGATCGCCACGCCGAGGCCCTGGCCGCCGATACCGGACTCGAACTGCACGGTGCCGCCGAAATACTGCGCGATGCGCGTGACGATCGACAGCCCGAGCCCGCTGCCGGGCGACTGTGCGCCGCTGCCGCGATAGAAGCGGTCGCCGAGCCGTTCGTGCTCGCCGTGCGCGACACCGGGCCCGTCGTCGCGCACGACGATGCGTTGCAGTGCGCCGTCGTCGTGCACGCCGAGTTCGATGTGCCCGCCATGGCGGCCGTATTTGATCGCGTTGTCGACGAGATTGTCGAGCAGGATGCCGATCAGGATCGGATCGGCGTCGATCGCGCGCGTGGAGAGGTCGCCGGCCGCGATGGCGATGGCCTTGTCGGCGGCCTTCGCCCGATGGCGGTCGATGGCGGCATCGACGAGTTCGCGCACGACGACCGCGCGCGTCGGAATGCGTTCGTACTCGTCGAGCCGCGCGAGCAGCAGCAACTGTTCGGCGAGCCGCGCACTGCGGTCGACGCCTTGCACGACGCGCTGCATCGCCAGCTGCTTGCGCGCCGGATCGTCGGTCGCGATCGCCACCTGGGCCTGCACCTTGATCGCGGCGAGCGGCGTCTTGAGTTCGTGCGCGGCATCGGACGTGAACGCGCGCTCGCGCACGAGCGATTGCCGCAGCCTTGCCAGCAGGCGGTCGATCGCGTCGACCAGCGTGCGCACTTCGTCCGGCACGGTCGCGATGCCGAGCGGTTCGAGCGATCGCGCATCGCGCGCGCCGATCAGCGCGGACAGCGTCTTCAACGGCGCGAGGCTGCGGCCGATCGTGACCCAGAGCAGCAGCGCGAGCACCGGCAGCGCGACGATCAGCGGCAGGACGATGCCGCGCGCGATGCCGGTCGCCAGGTCGCTGCGCGTGTTGACGGTCTCCATCACGCGCACGCGGCGCCCCGACGTGCTGTCGCGCAGCGCGTACGTGCGCCACTGCACATCGCCGATGACGATCGTCTGCGGCGCGCCGCGCGGGTCGCGTGCATCGGGCAGCGCTGCGGCGGCAGCGGGAAGGCTCGACGCAACGACGTTGCCTTGCGCGTCGCGCACGTCGAACAGCACGTCGCGCGGCAAGCGGTCGCCGTCGTTGTCGGCACCGTGCCCCGACGCCCCGAACGCGAGCTCGACCCGCGCGTCGGGCGGCACGCGGGCAAGGCGGTCGAGGTCGGCCGGTGCGAGATTGACCAGCAGCGACGCGGTTTCGGCGAGGCGGGCGTCTTCCCATTCGCCGATCTCGCGCGTCGCGTAGTGGATGCCGCCGAACACGGCGACGAGCCAGACGACGGTCACGCAGCCGATCGCCATCAGCGACACGCGGTGTCGTATCGAGCGGGCGATCATCGGAGATCGACGACGTAGCCGATGCCGCGGACGGTGCGGATCAGTTCCGCGCCGAGCTTCTTGCGCAGGTTCGAGACATGGACCTCGATCGCATTGCTTTCGATGCCTTCCTGCCAGCCGTACAGGCTGTCCTCGAGACGCGCGCGCGACTGCGGCATGCCCGGGTGGCTGACGAGCTGAACGAGGATTGCCCACTCGCGCGACGTGAGCGCGATGCGCGACGCATCGCGCGTCACCGTATGCGCGGTCAGGTCGATCGTGATGTCGCGCCACACGATTTCGTCGCCGGCCCGGCCCTGCGAGCGTCGCACGAGCGCGCGACAGCGGGCGAGCACTTCGGACAGTTCGAACGGCTTCGCGAGATAGTCGTCCGCGCCGTCGTCGAGGCCGCGGACGCGGTCGGCCACGGTGCCGCGCGCGGTCAGCACCAGCACGGGCACGGTATCGCCCGCATCGCGCAGCGTGCGCAGCAGTTCCGTTCCCGATTTCCCCGGCAGGCCGAGATCGAGCACGACGAGCGCGAAGCGCGTCGTCGCGAGCGCCGCGGCGGCCGCGTGACCGTCGCGCAGCCAGTCGACGTGATAACCGGCCTGGCCGAGGCTGATCTCGAGGCCGCTGCCGATCAGGTCGTCGTCTTCAACAAGGAGGAGTCGCATGGTCGATTCGTGTGCAGGCATTCGCGATTGTACGAGCCCGACCGCGTGCGCCGTGCAACGGAATGTAATCGGACCCCGTTCGAATGCCGTGCGATTCTGAAGAACGCTTAAGGTTTGGCGCCGGCAATCCCGCTACCATCGGCCACAACATTTCTCGGGTGGTTCTCCGCTTCCCCTGATCCCGAACCGGGTCGGGCGCGTCCGGCACGAGCCGGGCGCACCTGCCCGCCAACCCGCGACCCTTTCGATCGACTTCCGGTCGATGCGTGTCGCCCGTACGGGAGGTTCAATCCTGATGGCACCCTCGACGATCGAGCGATGGCGCGCCCACCTGCTGATCGCCGCACTGGCCGGCATGTTCATCCAGTGTTTCGTGCTGGTTTCGTTGCTTGCATGGCGTGTACCCGAAGCATTTTTCACCACGATGACGTTTCGCGTCTGGATCGTCGTGGCGATCGTCACCGCGATCCTGTCAGCCCGTAAGCTTGCCGGCACGGCGTTCAGGGCGGCGGTCGCATGCGGCTACGTGCGCGTGACCGGAATCGATCGCCGCACGGTAGTTGTGTCATCTGATTGCGCGTATCGTCGCTTGGTCGTCCTTCATATCCGGCTCAACGGGAACCGGTACGGCGGCGTGTACGGGTGAGCCCGCATGCGCGCGGCCGTTCCCGGGCGTCGCGGTCGTACGGGTCACCACTGGGGAGAAGCATGGTTTTGCTGCATGTGCTGCGCGCGCTGGCCGGGGCAATGTCGATCGTCTGCGGGCTGGGCGTGTTACTCGGCATTGCGTACACGATCACGGCCAGCGTGCTGGTCGGCCGGTTCTTTTCCCGGGCGGCGGCGGAACCGCGCGCATATCCGGGCGTCACCGTCGCGAAGCCGCTGCATGGCGACGAATGGGATCTCGTACAGCATCTCGAAAGCTTCTTCGTCCAGAATTATCCAGGGCCGGTCCAGCACCTGTTCGGCGTGCACGACGCGGGCGACGCCGCGCTCGCGGCCGTCGAGACGCTGCGCGCACGCTACCCGGACGCGAACATCAAGGTCGTGGCCGATGCGCGGCTGTACGGGCCGAACCGCAAGATCGCCAATCTCGTGAACATGCTCGAACACGCGGAGCATTCGGTGCTCTGTCTCGCCGACAGCGACGTGGTGGTCGAGCGCGATTATCTGCGCGCCGTCGTCGGCGCGCTACAGCAGCCGGATGTCGGCATCGTGACGAGCGTGTATCGCGGCGTCGCGTCGCCGGGCTTCTGGCCCGGCGTCGCGGCCGCGATGACGAACTACCATTTCCTGCCGGGCGTGATCACCGGGCTCTTCATCGGGCGCGCGCGGCCGTGCTTCGGGCAGACGATTGCGATCACGCGCGAGACGCTCGAACGCATCGGCGGTTTGACGCGTTTCGCCCATCACCTGGCGGAAGATCACGCACTCGGCGAAGCGGTGCGGCAGGCGGGCGCGCAGGTCGTCATTCCGCCGTTCGTCGTCGGGCACGCGTGTGTCGAAGAGACGTTCGCCCGGTTGTACGCACACGAATTGCGCTGGAGCTGCACGATCCGCGCGGCGGACCGGCCCGGTCATGCGGGTTCGGTGCTGATGCACCCGCTGCCGCTCGCGCTGCTGGCGCTGCTGTTCTCCGGCGGCGCGGCCGCCGCGTGCGCGCTGACGGTCGCGGCGCTCGCCGCGCGAGTGCTGCTGATGCTGAGAACGAGCCGCGCGACCGGCGCCGGCCTGCGCGGCGCAGGCTGGCTGCCGTTCGTCGATCTCCTGCAATTCGGGGTGTTCGTCTCGAGCTTCTTCTCGTCGCATGTCGTGTGGCGCGGCACGCGCTTTCGCGTCGACCGGGAGGGCCTGCTGTCGCCGGCGGGAGAATCGTGACGATGGAGCCGAACACCGACACCCCCCGTGCGGATCCGGGCGCCTCGCGCGGCGATGCACGGCTTCGGCACGTGGGGCGGGCGGCCGCGCTCGGCGGGCTGGCGCTCGCGGTGTGGCTGATCTGGCGCGAACATCCGCTCGACATCCTGCATCGCCTGCAGATCGCCGGCGCCGGGCTGCTGGTCGCCGCGCTCGCGCACATCCTGCCGATGCTCGCGAATGCGTGGGACTGGCGGATGCTGATCCGCGGCCCGCGCCGGCCGTCGTTCATGACGATGCTGAAGCTCGTGTGGATCCGCGAATCGATCAACGGGTTGCTGCCGGTCGCGCGCATCGGCGGCGAAATCGTGTCGTTCGGCTTGCTGCGGCAGGCCGGCGTGCGCCCGGCGACCGCCGTGGCCAGCCTCGTCGCCGACATGCAGCTGACGCTGATCAGCCAGCTGATCTTCGCGCTGGTCGCGATCGGCTACGTGCTCGAACGCGTGTCGTCCGATGCCGCGCGCGTGGCCGCGAACCTCGCGATCGGCATGGCCGCGCTGGTGCCGGTGCTGCTGCTGTTCGCGCTGGTGCAGCATGCGCGGCCGTTCGAGCGCGCGATGCGTGTCATCAACCGCGTCACGAGCGGCAAGGTGGTCGCGCTGGTCGGCGAATCGGCGCGGACCGATCAGTCGATCCGGTTGATCTGGAGAAAGACGGGCGTCGTCGTGCGCTACCTGGGGATCTGGCAGACGCTGCAGTTCGCGGGCTACGCGCTGGAAATCTGGCTGGCGCTGTATTTCCTCGGCGCCGATCCGACCTTTGCACAGGCGCTCGCGATCGAGGCGCTGATCCAGCTGGTGAGCAGCATCGCGTTCCTGATGCCGGGCGGCCTCGGCGTGCAGGAGGGCGGGTTCGTGCTGATCGGCGGGCTGCTCGGGTTCGACCCGCCGACCTGCCTGGCGCTGGCCGGCGCCCGCCGCGTGCGCGACCTGCTGTTCTATCTGCCGGGCCTGCTCGCGTGGCAGTGGGCGGCCGGTTCGTCGAACCGGCCGGGCGGCACGAAATCCGCGTCGTTGCCCATCGGGGAATCGGCCCGGCCGCGCTGAATCGCGCAACCGGGTGCGCGATTCAGCGCTGCTCGTCGGCGATATGACTGCGGATCACGTCCGCGAACGACGTATCGCCCTTCAGTCCGAGCGCTTCCGCGCGCGACGTGTCCCAGCGGCCCGGCCAGCTGCCGACGATCTTCTCGACCCGCTCGTCGGGCGCATGACGGATCCGCTTCACGACGTCGTCGCCCGCGACTTCGCGCAGCGCTTCGATCATCTCGTCGACCGAAACCGACAGGCCCGGCAGGTTGATCACGCGCTTGTTGCCGAGCTGCGCGCCGTCGATCTCGCAACCGGCGACGAGCGCTTCGATCGCGCCGCGCGGCGACAGCAGCCACAGCCGCGTCGAACCGGGCACCGGGCATACGCTCTCCTCGCCGTTCAGCGGTTCGCGGATGATGCCGCTCGCGAACGACGATGCAGCCGCGTTCGGGCGGCCCGGCCGCACGCTGATCGTCGGCAGCCGCAGCACGCGGCCGTCGACGAAGCCGCGCCGCGCGTAGTCGCACAGCAGCAGCTCGGCGATCGCCTTCTCGGCGCCGTACGACGATTGCGGGTTCAGCGCGGTGTCGTCCTGCACGACGTCGGGCAGCGCGCCGCCATAGACCGCGACGGAGCTCGTGAACACGACGCGCGGCCGGTGGCCGCGTGCGCGGCACACTTCGAGCAGCGTGCGCGACGCGTCGAGGTTGATCCGCATGCCGAGGTCGAAATCGGCTTCGGCCTGCCCGCTGACGATCGCCGCGAGGTGGAAGATCGCGCCCGTCTGCGTGTCGATCGCGCTTTCGAGCACCGCGCGATCGGCGATGTCGCCGACGATCGACGTCACGCGCGCATCGCCGAAGTCGCTGCCCTTGACGACGTCGAGCAGCACCAGCGCGTCGATCTTGCCGGTCCGGCCGTCGGGGCCGGTCAGTTCGCCGCGCTCGAGCAGCTTGCGCGCGAGACGCTGGCCGAGAAAGCCGGCGCCGCCGGTGATCAGTACTTTCATGTTCGTTACCCTCTGAGGAATGCGTGAATTACAGGTACGGCCAGGGCCTGTTCCCGCTAATAACGGGCTTGCGCTGGCCGCCAGAAGGGCCGAGCGCAAGGAATGTGACGCCGCGATCGGCCCTTCTGGCGGCCAGCCCCACGAACGCTTTTTTTAATTACGGGAACGTGTCTTGCCGGCCGTATTGCGGCGTCGATCGTCGCTTGTTTGGCTTGGCCAAACGGCGCGCCTCACTCCTTGCACTACGATCGGCAAGACGCGTTCGCAAGCCCGTTATCAGCGGGAACAGGCCCTAAGCCAGCCGAGGCCTTCGGACGTGCCGGCCTTCGGGCGATACTCGCAACCGATCCAGCCGTCGTAGCCGAGTGCGTCGATCAGCGCGAACAGGTACGGGTAGTTGAGTTCGCCGACATCCGGCTCGTGGCGCTCGGGCACGCCGGCGATCTGGATGTGGCCGATGCCCGCGAAATCGCGCTTGAGCTTCATCGCGAGATCGCCCTCGACGATCTGGCAGTGGTAGCAGTCGAACTGCACCTTCAGGTTCGGCGCGCCGACTTCCGCGCAGATCGCCTGCGCGTCGTCCTGGCGGCTCAGGAAATAGCCGGGCATGTCGCGCTGGTTGATCGGCTCGATCAGGATCGTGATGCCGTGCGCGGCGGCAGCTTGTGCCGCATGGCGCAGGTTCGCGAGGTAGGTGTCGCGATGGCGCGCGCGATCGGCGCCCGGCGCGACCATGCCGGCCATCACGTGCAGCTTCTGGTTGCCGAGCACGCGCGCATAGTCGAGCGCCTGGTCGATGCCGCGGCGGAATTCGTCCTCGCGGCCCGGCAGCGAAGCGATGCCGCGCTCGCCCGCGGCCCAGTCGCCCGGCGGCGCGTTGAACAGCGCCTGTTCGAGGTTGTGCGCGTCGAGGCGCGCGCGGATGTCCTCGGCGGCGAAGTCATACGGGAACAGGTACTCGACGGCCTTGAAGCCGTCGTACGAGGCAGCGGCGAAGCGTTC
Source organism: Burkholderia sp. (assembly GCA_031253835.1). GTDB lineage: Bacteria > Pseudomonadota > Gammaproteobacteria > Burkholderiales > Burkholderiaceae > Burkholderia. The sequence goes on from JAIRVP010000052.1 coordinate 37,241, forward strand.
GAGGAACGCATGCTCGGTGTACATCATCGAGAGGTTGGCGGCGAAGCGTGGCATGGCAGCGGGTCCTGTGAATGAGTGGGGCGGGGCGCCATGCACCCCGCATCGAATGACGGCGGCCGGATCAGCGGTTCACGAGTTTCGCGGGCGTGAGCCATACGGCGATCGCACCGATCACGAGCATCGCGGCCAGCACGTACATGCCGGACGACGTGCTGTGCGTGACGTCCTTCAGGTAGCCGATCACGTAGGGGCTCGCGAACCCGGCGAGGTTGCCGACCGAGTTGATGATCGCGATCCCGGCCGCGGCCGCGGAGCCCGCGAGGAATGCGGTCGGCAGCGACCAGAACAGCGGCGCGCAGGTCAGCACGCCGCCTGCCGCGAGCGACAGGAACACGATCGACACCGCCGTATTGTGCGAGTACGACGCGGCGACCGCAAACCCGAGCGCGCCCATCAGCGCCGGCACGATCAGGTGCCAGCGGCGTTCGCGGCGCTTGTCCGCGCTGTGGCCGAACAGGTTCATCACGACGATCGCGACGAGGAACGGGATCGCCGACAGCAGACCGATCTGCAGCGTATCGGTGATGCCGGTCGATTTCACGAGCGTCGGCATCCAGAACGTGAGGCCGTACTGGCCCGTGACGAACGCGAAGTAGATCAGCGACATCCACCACATGCGCGGGTCCGAGAACACGGCCTTCAGCGAATGGCCGTGCTTCTGCTGTTCCTGCGGCTGCGCGGCGATCTCGTCCTCGAGGAGCTGCTTCTCGCGCTCGTCGAGCCACTTCGCGCTGCGGATGCTGTTGTCGAGATACAGGATCGTCGCGATGCCGACGAGCACGGCCGGCACGGCTTCGATCATGAACATCCATTGCCAGCCGTGGAAGCCCGAGCCGCCGTGGAAGCGCTCCATGATCCAGCCCGACAGCGGGTTGCCGAAGATGCCCGACACGGGAATCGCGGACATGAACACCGCGATGATCTTCGCGCGGCGGTGCGACGGGAACCAGTACGTGAGGTACAGGATCACGCCCGGATAGAAGCCGGCTTCGGCGAGGCCGAGCAGGAAGCGCAGCACGTAGAACTGCGTCGGCGTCTTCACGAACGCGAACAGCGCGGACAGCAGGCCCCACGTGATCATGATCCGCGCGATCCAGATGCGCGCGCCGAGGCGGTGCATCAGCATGTTGCTCGGCAGCTCGAACAGGAAGTAGCCGAGGAAGAAGATGCCCGCGCCGAGCCCGAACACGGTTTCGCTGAACGCGAGATCCTGGGACATCTGCAGCTTGGCGAAGCCGACGTTCACGCGGTCGAGATACGCGACCACGTAGCAGAGCATCAGGAACGGCACGATGCGCCAGAACACTTTCTTGTAGGTGCGGTCGAGTTCGGCCGCGTGAGCGGGCGCGGCGGGCGAGCGGCTTGCGGCCGCGTCGAGAGCAGTCATCGTCGTCTCCATGAATATCGTGTGCCGGCGGCGCGTACGCCGCCGGATCGTGTGTGTGTGCTGACGGAAGGGCCCGCGCACACGGCGGGCATGGGAATCGGTGCGTGACGCGCGCGTCGGGCTACCAGCGCGCGCCGAAGGCCTGGCGCAGTTCGTCGAGCGCCGCGTCGGACAGCGGCTCGGGCTTCGGCTGCGTCATCAGCCACAGCCGTGCCGTTTCCTCGAGCTCTTCGAGTGCATACGACGCTTGCGATACCGACGGCCCCCACATCACGGGGCCGAGGCGGTCGAGCAGCACGCCGCGCACCTGATCGGCCAGCGCCGCGACTTCGGCCGCGACGGCCGGATCGCCGGGGCGGCGGTAGCGGATCAGCGGAATGTGGCCGACCTTCATCACGTAGTACGGCGTGATCGGCGGCAGCACGTCGGTGTCGCGCCATACGCCCGCGAGCGTCAGCGCGACGAGGTGCGTCGAATGCGTGTGGACGATGCCGTTCGCTTCCGCGTTGCGCGCGTAGATGCCGCGATGCAGCGCGAGCGTCTTCGACGGCTTGCCGCCCGATACGGGCTGGCCGTCGGTGCCGACCTTCGCGATGTCGTTCGGGTCGAGCCGGCCGAGGCACGCGTCGGTCGGCGTGATCAGCCAGCCGTCCGGCAGGCGCGCACTGATGTTGCCGGCGCTGCCGACCGCATGGCCGCGCGCATACAGGCTCGCGCCGACCACGCAGATCTCTTCGCGCCGTTTCGCTTCGTCGCTCATCGTGCGGCTCCGTCCAGCGCGCGCAGCGCCTTGTCGAAAAAGTCCGTCGTGCCGAAGTTGCCGGATTTCAGCGCGAGGCCGAGCGGCTGCGCGTCGATGGTGGCCGTGGCCGGCACGCCCGGATCGATCTGTGCGCCGATCTGCAGCGACTTCACGTCGAGCGCCTGCACGACCGCGCCGGACGTCTCGCCGCCGGCGACGACGAACTTGCGCACACCGAGGTCGCGCAGGCCGCGGGCGATCGCCGCGAGCGTGCTTTCGACGAGATGGCCGGCCGCTTCGACGCCGAGCGTCTGCTGCACGGCCTTTACTTCGTCGGGCGTGGCGGTCGCGTAGATCAGCACGGGTTGCGGCAGGTGCGAGCGCGCGAAGGCGAGCGCCTGGTCGACGACGGGTTCGCCGCGCGACGCCGCGAGCGGATCGATGCGGAAGCTCGGCCGCGTCGTGCGCCACGCGGCGACCTGCGCGTTGGTGGCCTTCGATGCGCTGCCGGCGAGCGCGGCCGACAGCCCGTCGATGCGCGGCAGCGACGCCGCGTTGTCGCGCTCGGGCAGTTGCTCGGCGCGGCGGAAATTCGCCGGCAGGCCGAGCGCGATGCCCGAGCCGCCGGTGACGAGCGGCAGGCCCGCGCACGCTTCGCCGAGGACGTAGAGGTCGCGGTCCGACAGCGCATCGGCGATCGCGAAGCGCGCGCCTTCCGCGCGCAGCTGTTCGATCCGCGTACGGACGGCGGCCGCGCCGAGCGCGATCGTGTCGTAGCGGATCAGGCCGACCGTCGACTGCGTTTGCCGCTGCAGCACGCGCACGAGGTTCGCGTCCTTCATCGGCGTGAGCGGATGGTTTTCCATTCCCGATTCGTTCAGCAGCCCGTCGCCGACGAACAGGTGGCCGCGATAGATCGTGCGGCCGTTCTCCGGGAACGCCGGGCACGCGATCGTGAAGCCGCCGCCGGCCGCGTCGAGCAGCGCGTCGGCCACCGGCCCGATATTGCCCGCGTCGGTCGAGTCGAACGTTGAGCAGTACTTGAAGAAAAACTGGCGACAGCCTTGTGCGCGCAGCCATTCGTACGCGGCGAGCGATTGCGCGACGGCGTCGGCCGCGGGGATCGTGCGCGACTTCAGCGCGACGACGATCGCGTCGGCGTCGATTGCCGTGTCGACTGCGGCGCCTTCGGCGGGCACGCCGATCGTCTGCACGGTGCGCATGCCGCTCTTGACGAGCATGTTCGCGAGATCGGTCGCGCCGGTGAAATCGTCGGCGATGCAGCCGAGCAGGGGACGGGAAGCGGTAGCGGTCATGGCAGGAACGTCGTTCGAATCAGCGGGCGGGCGGCAGCGTGATGCCGGGGAAAGTCTTGATCACGGCGGAATCGTCTTCGCCGCCGTGGCCGGCGCTCGATGCGCTCATGAACATCTGGTGCGCCGTGGCCGACAGCGGCAGCGGGAACTTGCTGCGGCGCGCGGTATCGAGCACGAGGCCGAGATCCTTCACGAAGATGTCGACGGCCGACAGCGGCGTGTAGTCGCCGTTCAGGATGTGCGGCACGCGGTTCTCGAACATCCACGAGTTGCCGGCGCTGTGCGTGATCACGTCGTACAGCGCGTCGGCGTCCACGCCTTCGCGCAGGCCCAGTGCCATCGCCTCGGCCGCTGCCGCGATGTGCACGCCGGCGAGCAGCTGGTTGATGATCTTCACTTTCGAGCCGATGCCGTGCGCGTCGCCGAGGCGATAGACCTTGCCGGCGATCGCGGCGAGCACGTCCTCGCAGCCTGCGTACGCGGCGGCCGGGCCCGACGTCATCATCGTCATCTCGCCGGAGGCCGCGCGCGCGGCGCCGCCCGACACGGGCGCATCGAGCATCTGCAGGCCGGCGGCCTCGATGCGTGCGCCGAGCGCGACCGCGAATTCGGGCGCGACGGTCGCGCTCGCGATCACGACGCCGCCCGGCTTCATCGCCGCGACCGCGCCGTGTTCGCCGAACAGCACCGTTTCCGTTTGCGCGGCATTGACGACGAGCGTGACGACGACGTCGCACTGCGCGCCGAGTTCGGCCGGCGTCGCGCAGGCCACGCCGCCTTCGGCGGCAAATGCCTGCAGCACGGTGTCGCGCACGTCGCATGCGTGCACGCGCAGGCCGGCGCGCAGCAGCGAGCGTGCGACGCCGAGGCCCATCGCGCCGAGGCCGATGACTCCAACATTTCGTGACATGGTCAACCTTGATCGATTCGGGAGAGGTTCGTGACGGCGGCGGCGCCCAGCCGGGCAGCGGCCGCCGGCTTCAGCAGATGCCGGCTTCCGCGAGACGGCGGGCGGCGTTGTACATGTGCGTGCGCGCCGCGTTGCGCGCGGCCATCGGGTCGCGCGAGCGGATCGCGTCGGCGATCGCCGCATGCTCCTCGCGCACCTGGCGCGAGAAGTCCTCGCGCGTCGCCTCGTTGCGCCGCGTGACCTTCACGCCGGCTTCGAGGTACTGGTTCAGGAACTGCAGCGTCTTCAGGAAATACGGGTTGCCGGTGACGGCCGCGATCGTGCGGTGGAACGCGACGTCTTCCGCGACGCCGTCGCGCCCTTCGGCCACCGCATCGTCGATCTTGCGCAGCGCGTCGTCGATGTCGGCCATGTCGTCGGCGGTGTGGTGCAGCGCGGCTTCGGCCGCGACTTCAGCCTCGATGGCGCGGCGCACCGCGAGCAGGTGCGGCAGCGAGCTCGCCTCGACGGCTTCCGCGTAGTCGATCCGCAGCGGCCGGATTGCGCCGTGCTGGTTCACGAACACGCCGCTGCCCTGGCGCGGCTCGACCACGCCTTCGTTCTTCAGCCGCGAGATCGCCTCGCGGATCACGGTGCGGCTCACGCCGAATTCCTGCGCGAGCACGGCTTCCGTCGGCAGCTTGCCGCTGGCCGAGAAACTGCCGGCTTCGATCTGCTTGAGCAGCTGCTGCGCGACATGGTCGCTCATTGCACGGGCGGGAATTTTCTCGAACATGATGCTCTGGTTTGTAAGGTGATGTGGTCATCATACAAATTTGAGTGAGCATCAGCATCCGGGATAACCCTCGGTTTCCGGAGGACAACGTCGGTCAACCTGACTGGAACCGGTTCCAAAAGAGGTGAAACCGACGCGAACGTGTGTCGTTCTGCGATCGGTCAGGAAAGGGGGCGTGTGCCCCGAGGCCGTCAGTCGGCGATGTCCTCGACGGGGTCGGCGGCCGCCAGCTCGCCGGCTTCCGCCACTTCGCCGCCGCGCTCGCGATAGGTCGCCGGCGGCACGCCGAACTGCTTGCGGAATTCGCGCCCGAGGTGCGATGCGTCGGCGAATCCGCAGCTCGACGCGATATCGGCGACCGTGCGATCCGAACTCGTCAGCAGCCACGCGGCCGTGCGCAGCCGCACCTGCTTCGCGAACGCCTGCGGGCTCTTGCCGGTCTCGGCCTTGAACAGCCGCTCGAGCTGCCGCGTCGACAGGTCGAGCTTGCACGCGAGCTCCTCGAGCGGCAGCGCGCGCCCGACATGCTGTTCCATCAGGAGAATCGCGCGCTTGACCTTCGGGTGCGTCGCCGGTTCGAGGCCCGGCGGATGCGGCTGCGGCGCGTTGCCTTTCTGCATCTCGCCGACGAGCAGGATGCGCAGCGCCTTCTGCACCGTGGCGTGATCGAAATGGCGCAGCAGGATCGCGGCGGCGACGTCGATCGACGCGCGGCCGCCCGAACAGGTGATCCGGCGCCGGTCGATCACGAACAGGCGGTCGGCGATCAGCAGGTCGGGATCGGCCGACGGAAAGCGTTCGATGAAATCCCAGTAGTGGAACCAGCTCACGCAGGTGCGATAGCCGTCGAGCACGTTCGCGCGCATCAGCGTGAACACGCCGGTGCAGATGCCGACGACCGTCGCGCCGCGCGACGCCGCGCGGCGGATGAAGTCGAGCGTTTGAGGGCCGGCCTGCGGCCCCGAATGCAGCAGCCCGCCGACCACCACCACGTAGTCGAACGGCTCGGCCGCGTCGAACGTCTCCCACGGCGTGATCTGGATCCCGCAACTCGCGCGCACCGGCGCGAGCGTCTCGCCGATCACGCTCCATGCGCAGCGCACGGGCTTGCTGTAGTCGCCGTCGTCGGCCGACAGCCGCAGCATGTCGACGAAGCCGGAGAAGGCCGTCAGCGTGAAGTTCGGCAGCAGCACGATGCCGAAGCGGATGCGCTGCGGCGCGGGTTCAGCGAGGGGGGAAGCGGGTACGTCGGGTGTCATCGCGGCCAATCTCGTCACGCCGGGCAGGCGGTCTCACTCGTTTCACACTGTTTGCAGGTTACGGCTGCCGGGGCGGCGCGGAGGCAGCCAGCGTCGCCGATCGGTCGCGGCCGGACTTGTGGTTTTTCGTCGCCAACCATCGCCAAAACGCACTTCCGGCACGGCCGGAGCGAGGTTTGGCGGCGCTATCCCACGCCGATGCCGTTTTTGTTCTATCGGCCGATTTTACGCTTTGATGTACTGATGCCCAACGACATTTCATGACCGCCCATCCAGAGGAAGCCAGATGAACGTCAGCGCGTTCGACCTGTTCAAGATCGGTATCGGCCCGTCCAGTTCGCATACGGTCGGCCCGATGATCGCCGCGTGCCGCTTCGCGTCGCACGTCGAGGACGCGAACCTGCTCGGCTTCGTGCGCCGTGTGCGGGTCGAGCTGTACGGCTCGCTCGGCGCGACCGGCAAGGGCCACGGCACCGACAAGGCCGTGCTGCTCGGCCTCGAGGGCCACCTGCCCGACACGATCGATCCCGACCTGATCGAGCCGCGCCTCGCGGCGATCCGCGCGGAGAAGACGCTGTCGCTGCTCGGCAAGCAGACGGTGCGCTTCGAGGAAAAGGAGCATATCGGTTTCTTTCGCAAGCTGATGAGCGGCACGAGCATCGTGCACCCGAACGGGATGCGCTTCCAGGCGTTCGACGAGCACGGCCAGCTGCTCGTCGAGAAAGAGTATTACTCGGTCGGCGGCGGCTTCGTCGTGAACCGCGACGGCGATCGCGTGAACGGCGTGCGTGCGGCGGTCGAAGTGCCGTACCCGTTCCGCACCGGCGACGACCTGATGCGCCAGTGCCGCGAGCACGGGCTGTCGATCGCCGCGCTGATGATGCGCAACGAATGCGCGCTGCGCCCCGCCGACGAAGTGCGCGCCGGGCTGCTCGCGATCTGGCGCACGATGGCCGCCTGCGTCGAGCGCGGCTGCAAGGTCGAGGGCGACCTGCCGGGCCCGATGCGCGTGAAGCGCCGCGCGGCCGAGATGAATCGCCACCTGCGCGCGCGTTCGGAAGAATCGCTGCGCGACCCGCTGTCGATGCTCGACTGGGTCAACCTGTATGCGATGGCCGTGAACGAAGAGAACGCGGCCGGCGGCCGCGTGGTCACCGCACCGACCAACGGCGCGGCCGGCGTGATCCCCGCGGTGCTGCACTACTACGTGAAATTCGTGCCGGGCTCGAACGAAGCCGGCATCGTCGAATTCCTGCTGACGGCCGCGGCGATCGGGATCATCTACAAGGAAACGGCATCGATCTCCGGCGCGGAAGTCGGCTGCCAGGGCGAAGTGGGCGTCGCGTGCTCGATGGCCGCCGCCGCGCTCGCCGCGGTGATGGGCGGCACGCCCGACCAGGTCGAGAACGCGGCCGAGATCGGCATGGAGCACAACCTCGGGATGACCTGCGACCCGGTCGGCGGGCTCGTGCAGATCCCGTGCATCGAGCGCAACGCGATGGGTGCGATCAAGGCGCTGAACGCGTCGCGCATGGCGCTCAAGGGCAACGGCCAGCACTACGTGTCGCTCGATTCCGTAATCAAGACGATGCGCGAGACCGGCGCCGACATGAAGACGAAATACAAGGAAACGTCGCGCGGCGGTCTCGCCGTGAACGTCATCGAATGCTAACGAAGGACCACAACATGAGCCGCTACTCGATATTCAGCCTGTTCCGCAACGGTCTCTCGTATCACGAGAACTGGGAAAAGCAGTGGAAGAGCCCGGAGCCGAAGAAGGAATACGACGTCGTGATCGTCGGCGGCGGCGGCCACGGCCTCGCGACCGCGTACTACCTCGCGAAGGAACACGGCATCACGAACGTCGCGATCCTCGAGAAGGGCTGGATCGGCGGCGGCAACACCGCGCGCAACACGACGATCGTGCGCTCGAACTATCTGTGGGACGAATCGGCCGCGCTGTACGAGAAGGCGATGAAGCTGTGGGAAGGGCTGTCGCAGGACCTGAACTACAACGTGATGTTCAGCCAGCGCGGCGTGATGAACCTGGCCCACACGCTGCAGGACGTGCGCGACACCGAGCGCCGCGTGAACGCGAACCGGCTGAACGGCGTCGACGCCGAATTCCTGACGCCCGCGCAGATCAAGGAAATCGAGCCGACGATCAACCTGAACAGCCGCTATCCGGTGCTCGGCGCATCGATCCAGCGCCGTGCGGGCGTCGCGCGTCACGACGCGGTGGCCTGGGGCTTCGCGCGCGGCGCCGATCGCGCCGGCGTCGACATCATCCAGAACTGCCAGGTGACGGGCATTCGCCGCGAAGGCGGCGCGGTGGTCGGCGTCGATACGGTGAAGGGCTTCATCAAGGCGAAGAAGGTCGCGGTGGTCGCGGCCGGCAACACGACGACGCTCGCCGACATGGCCGGCGTGCGCTTGCCGATCGAAAGCCACCCGCTGCAGGCGCTGGTGTCCGAGCCGATCAAGCCGGTCGTCAACTCGGTGATCATGTCGAACGCGGTGCACGCGTACATCAGCCAGTCCGACAAGGGCGACCTCGTGATCGGCGCGGGCATCGACCAGTACACGGGCTTCGGCCAGCGCGGCAGCTTCCACATCATCGAAAGCACGCTGCAGGCGATCGTCGAGATGTTCCCGGTGTTCTCGCGCGTGCGGATGAACCGCCAGTGGGGCGGCATCGTCGACGTGTCGCCGGATGCATGCCCGATCATCACCAAGACCGACGTGAAGGGCCTCTATTTCAACTGCGGCTGGGGCACCGGCGGCTTCAAGGCGACGCCGGGATCGGGCTGGGTGTTCGCGCACACGATCGCGCGCGACGAGCCGCATCCGCTGAACGCGCCGTTCGCGCTCGACCGCTTCTATACGGGCCACCTGATCGACGAGCACGGCGCTGCCGCCGTCGCGCACTGAACGAGGAGAAAACAACATGTTGCTGATCGAATGTCCGTGGTGCGGGCCGCGCGCCGAATCCGAGTTCTCGTGCGGCGGTGAAGCCGACATCGTGCGCCCGGTTGCGAACGAGAACATGACCGACCGCGAATGGGGCGAGTACGTGTTCATGCGCGAGAACAAGCGCGGGCTGCACAAGGAGCAATGGCTGCACGCGCAGGGCTGCCGCCGCTGGTTCAAGGTCACGCGCGACACGGTGACCTACGATATCAAGGGCTACGAAAAGTTCGGTAGCGCAGCTGCCGGCAACGCACACGAAGAGGGCACGAGCAAATGAGCCAGAAAGACCGCCTCGGCACCGGTGGCCGCATCAATCGCGCGATTCCGTTGACGTTCACGTTCAACGGCCGCACGTATCAGGGCTTCCAGGGCGACACGCTCGCGTCCGCGCTGCTCGCGAACGGCGTGCACTTCGTCGCGCGCAGCTTCAAGTACCACCGTCCGCGCGGGATCGTGACGGCGGATGTGGCCGAACCGAATGCCGTCGTGCAGCTCGAATCGGGCCCGTACACGGTGCCGAACGCCCGCGCGACCGAGATCGAGCTGTACCAGGGGCTCGTCGCGACGAGCGTGAATGCCGAGCCGACGCTCGAGAACGACAAGTACGCGATCAACCAGAAGTTCTCGCGCTTCATGCCGGCCGGGTTCTACTACAAGACGTTCATGTGGCCGCGCAACATGTGGCCGAAGTACGAAGAGAAGATCCGCGAAGCGGCCGGCCTCGGCAAGGCCCCCGACGTGCTCGACGCGGATCGCTACGACAAGTGCTACGCGCACTGCGACGTGCTCGTGGTCGGCGGTGGCCCGTCGGGCCTCGCCGCCGCGCATGCGGCCGCGACGGCCGGCGCACGCGTGATCCTCGTCGACGACCAGCGCGAACTCGGCGGCAGCCTGCTGTCGTGCCGCGCGGAGATCGACGCGAAGCCCGCGCTGCAGTGGGTCGAGAAGATCGAGGCCGAACTGCGCAAGCTGCCCGACGTGACGATCCTGTCGCGCAGCACCGCGTTCGGCTACCAGGACCACAACCTCGTGACGGTCACGCAGCGCCTGACCGATCACCTGCCGGTATCGATGCGCAAGGGCACGCGCGAGCTGCTGTGGAAGGTCCGTGCGAAGCGCGTGATCCTCGCGACCGGCGCGCACGAGCGTCCGATCGTGTTCGGCAACAACGACCTGCCGGGCGTGATGCTGGCCGGCGCGGTGTCGACCTACGTGCATCGCTTCGGCGTGCTGCCGGGCCGCAATGCAGTCGTGTTCACGAACAACGACCGCGCGTACCAGACCGCGCTCGACCTGAAGGCGTGCGGTGCGAAGGTGACGGTCGTCGATTCGCGTGCGTCGTCGAACGGCGCGCTGCCGGCTGCGGCCAAGCGGCAGGGCGTGACGGTGATGAGCGGCGCGGTGGTGACGGCAGCATCGGGCAAGTGGCGCGTATCGTCGGTCGACGTCGCGTCCCTCTCGAACGGCCAGGTGGGCGGCAAGCTGCAGACGCTGCCGTGCGACCTCGTCGCGATGTCGGGCGGCTTCAGCCCGGTGCTGCACCTGTTCGCGCAGTCGGGCGGCAAGGCGTGCTGGAACGACGAGAAGGCATGCTTCCTGCCGGGCAAGCCCGTGCAGGCGGAAGCGAGCGTCGGTGCGGCGGCAGGCGAATTCGGCCTGGCGCGCGCGCTGCGGCTCGCGGTCGATGCGGGCGCGGAAGCGGCGAAGGCCGCGGGCTTCACGGCCGCGCAGCGTCCGGCCGCACCGCAAGTGGCCGAAGCCGTCGAAGGCGCACTGCAGCCGCTGTGGCTCGTCGGCAGCCGCGAGGCCGCCGCACGCGGGCCGAAGCAGTTCGTCGACTTCCAGAACGACGTGGCGGCCGCCGACATCCTGCTCGCCGCGCGCGAAGGCTTCGAGTCGGTCGAGCACGTGAAGCGCTACACGGCGATGGGCTTCGGCACCGACCAGGGCAAGCTCGGCAACATCAACGGGATGGCGATCCTCGCGGGCGCGCTCGGCAAGACGATTCCCGAAACGGGCACGACGACGTTCCGCCCGAACTACACGCCCGTGTCGTTCGGTACGTTCGCGGGCCGCGAGACGGGCGATTTCCTTGACCCGATCCGCAAGACCTGCGTGCACGAATGGCACGTCGAGCACGGCGCGCTGTTCGAGGACGTCGGCAACTGGAAGCGGCCGTGGTATTTCCCGAAGAACGGCGAGGACCTGCATGCGGCCGTGAAGCGCGAATGCCTGGCGGTGCGCAACAGCGTCGGCATCCTCGACGCGTCGACGCTCGGCAAGATCGACATCCAGGGCCCCGATGCGGTGAAGCTGCTGAACTGGATGTACACGAACCCGTGGAACAAGCTCGAAGTGGGCAAGTGCCGCTACGGGCTGATGCTCGACGAAAACGGGATGGTGTTCGACGACGGCGTGACCGTGCGCCTCGCCGACCAGCATTTCATGATGACGACCACGACGGGCGGCGCGGCGCGCGTGCTCACGTGGCTCGAACGCTGGCTGCAGACCGAATGGCCCGACATGAAGGTGCGGCTGTCGTCGGTCACCGATCACTGGGCGACGTTCGCGGTGGTCGGCCCGAAGAGCCGCAAGGTCGTGCAGAAGGTGTGCCAGGACATCGACTTCGGCAACGAAGCGTTCCCGTTCATGAGCTACCGGAACGGCACCGTCGCGGGCGCGAAGGCGCGCGTGATGCGGATCAGCTTCTCGGGTGAGCTGGCCTATGAAGTGAACGTGCCGGCGAACGCGGGCCGTGCGGTGTGGGAAGCGCTGATGGCGGCCGGTGCCGAGTTCGACATCACGCCGTACGGCACCGAGACGATGCACGTGCTGCGCGCGGAGAAGGGCTACATCATCGTCGGCCAGGATACCGACGGGTCGATCACGCCGTACGACCTCGGGATGGGCGGTGTCGTCGCGAAGTCGAAGGACTTCCTCGGCAAGCGCTCGCTCGCGCGGTCGGACACCGCGAAGGAGGGCCGCAAGCAGTTCGTCGGCCTCCTGACCGAAGACGAACAGTTCGTGCTGCCGGAAGGCGCGCAGATCATCGCGAAGGACACGCAGGTGTCGGCGGTCGATCCGACGCCGATGATCGGCCACGTGACGTCGAGCTACTACAGCCCGATCCTGAAGCGCTCGATCGCGCTCGCGGTGGTGAAGGGCGGCCTGAACAAGATGGGCGAGAGCGTCGTGATTCCGCTGGCCAACGGCAAGCGCATCACCGCGAAGATCTCGAGCCCGGTTTTCTACGATACCGAAGGGGTGCGCCAGCATGTGGAATGAAACGAGAAACCAGACGCAGGTGGCGGGTGCGGGCGGCGTGACGCTTGAATCGCCGTTCGTCGGCGCGGCCGACGTGCTGAAGCCGCACCAGGCGCGCGCATCGAAGAAGTTCACGCTGCGCGAGCGGCCGTTCCTCGATCTCGTCAACGTGCGCGGCGAGTTGGGCGATCCGGCATTCGTCGCCGCGTTCGAGCGCGTGGTCGGCTGCAGGCCGCCCGCGGCGCCGAACACGGTCGCGCGCGGCGCCGAGTATGACGTGCTGTGGCTCGGTCCCGACGAGTGGCTCGTGCGCTCGAACGGGCCCGTGCCGGCCGGCGTGCTCGAGGCGAAGCTCGCGGAAGCCGTGCAGGGTGCGTATGCGGCGGCCGTCGATGTCGGCAGCGGCTATACGGTCGTCGAGATCAGCGGCGAACGCGTGCGCGACGTGATCGCGCGCGGCTGCCCGCTCGATCTGCATCCGCGCGTGTTCAAGCCGGGCCAGTGTGCGCAGTCGCACTACTTCAAGTCGCCGATCACGCTGATCCCGACCGGCGACGACACGTTCGAGATCGTCCTGCGTCGCAGCTTCGCCGACTATTTCGTGCGCATCATGCTCGACGCCGCGGCGCCGCTCGCATCATGAAGCCGTTCGACGAACCGTTCGTGGCGATCGACGCGCCGCGCCTGCGCGGGCGCGGCTGGAGCGTGTTCGTCGACGAACTGAAGGTGCCCGCGCGGATCGGCATTCATGCGCACGAGCATGAATCGCCGCAGCCGATCGTGATCGATGCGCGGCTCGGGTATCGCTGCGAGCCGAGCGAGCAGGGCGAGTGGATCGATTACGACGGCTATTGCGCGCGCGTCGCGTCGTTCCTGTCGCACAAGCCGCATACGCGGCTGCTCGAAACGCTCGTCGCCGATATCGCGGTGCTGTCGTTCCGTGAGTGGCCGGCGCTGGAGTCGCTGACGCTGTCGGTGTACAAGCCGAAGATCCGGCCCGGCACGAAGCGCGTCGGCGTGTCGCTCGACTGGACACGCGGCGATTACCTGCGGTGGACGGGGGCGGCGGGGCAGCTGTGAGCGGTTGGGGCCTGGCCGGAAAGGGGAGGCGATCCGGTCGGTCACGAGACGGCGGCGTGGATGCGTCGCCGTTTTGCTTTTAATTCCTGAAATGCGAGAACCATGGACGGTCGCCAGTCCTTTTGCGGTTTGTTCCTGAATTCCGGAATCATGGCTCGTACCTTACCGCAACCCGTCGCGTCACCCGACCCGCTCGCACTGGACCTCGCAGCACTGGGGGCGCTCGTTCGCAACCGGCGAGCACAGAGCCAGATGCGGATCGACGATGCAGCCGATATGCTCGGTGTCTCCAAGGACGTGCTGTCGCGGCTCGAAAATGGCCGTGCGGTGAGTCTCGACAAGCTGTTCAAGGTACTGGACGGCTTCGGCCTCAATCTGCTCGTCGTGCCGAAACGCGACGTGCTCGTGGCGCGCAAGGCGCTGCACGAGCACATGGCAGCGCAAGCCGTTCCACCGGGGTCGCAGGAGGGCGCATGATAGTTCATCGCCTGAGCATTTCGACCGACGGCCTGCCGGTCGGACAACTGACCTGCGATGCCCGTCAGGACGAGTACGGGTTCTCGTATGACCCGGCGTGGCAGACACGCGCCGATGCATTTGCATGATCTCCGTGCATTCCGCTCAACGGGGCTACCGGTGGCGCGTGTCGAAATTCGGCGTATCCCGGAACCCATTCTGCTCATCGACCGATTCGACCGGATCGTGACGATGGCACCGGATGATCCGTTGCGTGTCAGCGCTGTGCAGCGTCTCCATATCATCGACGGGTGTCAGGCATTGGACTTGCCGGCGACGCTCAAATACGTACGCAACCTCGGCAACAGCGATGCGCACGGCAAGAACATTTCGTTCTTCGTCAGCAGCGGTGGGCTCGATCCTGCGCCGCTTTACGATCTCGTTTGCGTCAATGTGTACGGCGACGCGTACGTGCAGGATATGGCGATGGCCTAAGGGGATGTGTTCCGGACGGAGGAACTCGCGGCGTTTGCGCTGGCGGATTTTGCGCATCGCGCGCAAATCAGGCCGTCGTTCGTTGCACGGGAAATGACGAGGCTGGCAACAGCGGCCAGGAAGCTTGCCCCCGAATTGTCGGCATCCGATGTGTATGTCGGCGAGGAGCGCAATTGGGTGGGAAATATTTCGGCGTACGTGTGTGCTCAGGCCGAGCGTGTGCTGCGCATCGCACCGATGGTGTCCAAAGTGAAAGTTGATCTTCTTTGATGTCGCGCGGTTCGCACAAAGCTGATGCGACACCCGGCTCGGGGTGTCGCATCTATTTGGGTCGGTCGGTGCGTTACGCCGCGGCCGTCCCGCTCAGCGCCGGATAGTCGACATACCCGCGCGCATCGCCGCCGAAGAACGTATCGCGCTGCGCGTCGTTCATCGGCGCTCCGGTCTTCAGCCGCGTCACGAAATCCGGATTCGCGAGCACCATCTGGCCGTACGCTTCGAGATCGGCGAGACCCGTCGCGACATCCGTGCCGATCGCATCGCGCGTGCGGCCCGGGCGGTTCACGATCAGCGTGCCGTTCCAGCGTGCGCGCAGGTCCGCGAGCAGCGACTCGTCGCCCCCGTGCATCACGTGCAGGTACGCGAGGCCCAGCCGGTCGAGCTCCGCCGCGAGGCAGCGATACAGGTCGGCGCTTTCCGGACCTTCGTCGATGCCCCACAGCGTGGTGCCGGGCGACAGGCGGATCGCGGTGCGGTCCGCGCCGATCTCGTCGGCGATCGCCTCGGCCACCTCGATCGCGAAGCGCGCGCGGTTCTCGATCGAGCCGCCGTACGCGTCGGTACGCGTGTTGGCGTTCGGCGCGAAGAACTGCTGGACCAGATACCCGTTCGCACCGTGGATCTCGACGCCGTCGGCGCCGGCCTCGATTGCGCGGCGCGCGGCGATGCGGAAGTCGTTCACGGTGGCGCGCACTTCGTCCGTCGTCAGCGCGCGCGGCGCGGGAATCTCCTGCATCCCTTTCATCGTGAACATCGGCACGCCCGGCGCGATCGCCGAAGGCGCGACGCCCTGGCGGTGATGCGGCGTATTGTCGGGGTGCGACATGCGCCCCACGTGCATCAGCTGGATGAACAGGCGGCTGCCACGCGCATGCACGCGTTCGCTGACCGCCTTCCAGCCGGCGACGTGCGCATCGGTGTAGATGCCGGGCGTCGTCAGGTAGCCCTGGCCGTCGTCCGACGGCTGCGTGCCTTCGCTGACGATCAGGCCGAGATCCGCGCGCTGCGCGTAGTACTCGGCGGCCAATTCGCCGGGCGTGCCGTCGAATGCGGCGCGGCTGCGCGTCATCGGCGCCATGACCAGGCGGTTCTGCAGGTCGTAGCGGCCGACGCGGACCGGGGCGAACAGTCGCGGCGCGTCCTGGCCGGCTTGAGCGGGAACGAACAGCTGTTTCATCGCGTATTTCCTCATCGAAGTTCGGGTGACGGCACCGGGGCGGTGCCGCATCGGGCGAGGGTCGCGCGGGTTCCGCCGGCCGTGACGCCATACCTGCATCATCCATTGCTCCTTATTCGAGATAAAGTAGGTGAAATGGAGAACATTGATCCATTGATGGAGCAATCGATATGGAACTGCTGAACGACATGGCGCTGTTCGTGGAAGTCGTGAAGGCGCGCGGCTTTCGCGGCGCCGCGCAGGTGCTGGGGATGCCGAATTCGACGCTGTCGCGGCGGATCGGCGCGCTGGAAAAGGCGATCGGCTTGCGGCTGCTGCACCGCACGACACGCCGGATCGAGCTGACGGAAGCCGGGCAGCTGTATTTCGAGCGCTGCAAGCGCATCGTCGACGAGGCGCGGCTCGCGCACGAGCAGCTCGGCGGGCTGTTGGCCGAACCGGCGGGCGTGCTGCGCGCGTCGTTTCCGGTCGATTTCGCGGTGATCTACCTGACGCCGCTGATCGTCGAATTCGCGAACCGCTACCCGAAGCTGACCTTCGACTTCGAGCTGACGTCACGGCGCGTCGACCTCGTGAGCGAGCCGTTCGACGTCGCGATCCGGATCGGCGAATCGGCGGATTCGCAGCTCGTCGCGCGGCGGCTCGCGACGTTCCGCAACTACCTGTATGCGTCGCCGCGCTATCTCGAACGCGCGGGCGAGCCGCTCGAACCGGGCGACCTGACGCAGCACCAGTGCATGAGCGTGCAGCGCCTCACCGCGTGGACGCTGCGTCGCGGCGAGCAGGCGGTCGACGTGCCGGTGGGCGGGCGGTTCGTCGTGAACAGCGTGGGCATGAACCGGCAACTGGCCGTGCACGACGCGGGGATCATCCAGCTGCCGGAGGAAGTGGTGGCCGACGATGTCGCCGCCGGCCGGCTGCGGCGCGTGCTGCCCGAATGGGAGGGCGCGCTGGTGCCCGTCTTCGCGATGACCGAAACGCGTTTGCTGCCCGCGAAGACGCAGGTTTTCATCGAGTATCTGCGTGCGCATTTCGCGCAGGCGTGAGGGTTTTCTGCGCGTCGGCTACTGTTGCGCCGGTGGCGGTGCGTCCGCTTGCGCGGGACCGCAAGATGAAGGGACGCCTACTGACTGCTGCGCGCCGACGCAGGAGGCGACGTATCGCTGACCGGTATCAGCCGGCCTTTCGTATCGCTCGGCGCTTTGGCGGCGTTCGCATCGTCATCGGGTTCGAGCACGAACCGGAACGATTCGACCCGCTGCATCACCTTCGCCGCATACGCACTGGATCCGCCGCTGTAGCTCTTCAGCCCGGCCTGCACGTTGCCGCCGGCCGCTTTCACGTAGCCCGACAGGATCGCGGAGCCGGCTTCGACGTTCGCGTTCGGCTCGGTGAGGTCCTTCACGTTGCGCAGCAGGCCGCGGTGTGCAGCCGGTACGACCTGCATCAGCCCGGTCGCGCCATGCTGGCCGCGCGCCTTTTCCTGGAAGCGCGATTCGATCGAGATGATGGCGTAAACGAGTGCGGGAGGCAGTGAATATTTCGTCGCAGTGACGCTCACGATGTCGGCGAGCTTCGCGGCCCGTTCTTTCGCGACGCCGAATTTCTTCGTCAGGTAGGTCGTGATGCGGCGGTTTGCTTCGTTCGGCTGATCGTTGGCGTTCGCGAGCGGCGCGGAGGCGGCGGACGGCGCCGATGCCAGTGCGTCGGGCGCGGATGCAGGCAGTGCGGGCGCTTGCTGCGCCGATGCCTGATGCGCGACGCCGAGCGAAAGCACGATCAGCCAGAGAAACCGTCGCATGGTCGAGGGCGGGGAAATGGGAGGCGCATAGTATATCGGCCAATTGCACGTTGCGTTCGAGTGGCGGCTCGAATGAAAGCGTCGTGTAGGCTTGTGTCGATGCGGATCGTTCGACGAGCCGATCGTTGCACGGACACGCATCGGAGTCCGGACGAACCGCGGCGGGCCGGCAAAACCGGTCTTTTTTACACGGTCCGTGACAGGGTGTGTCCCCGCACGGCCGGGCGTGCCTTCAAGCGCGCCGTGCGGTCGCCATCCGTGCAATCGCGCCGATCGCATCGCTGACGAGCACCGCGAGCAGCCCGACGATCACGCCGCCCTGCAGCACGAATGCGGTGTTCGACGTCTGCAGGCCCGCAATGATCACGTCGCCGAGCCCGCGCGCGGCGACCGTCGAGCCGATCGTCGCGGTGCCGAGATTGATCACGACCGCGAGCCGGATCCCGTTGACGATCACCGGAAACGCGAGCGGCAGCTCGACCGACACCAGTTGCTGCCAGCCGCTCATCCCCATCCCGCGCGCGGCATCGACGACGTCGCGCGGTACGTCTTCGAGCCCCGCGATCGTGCTTTCGAAAATCGGCAGGAGCCCGTACAGCACGAGCGCGATCAGCACGGGCTTCAGGCCGAAGCCGACGGCCGGCACGGCCAGCGCGAGCACCGCGACCGGCGGGAAGGTCTGGCCGATATCGACGACGCTGCGCGCGACCGGCAGGAAATCCGCGCCGGCCGGCCGCGTGACCGCGATGCCGGCCGCGACCGCGGCGATCGTGCCGATCAGGCTCGACAGCGCAACCGTGCCGAGATGCGCGAGCGTGAGATCGAGCAGGCTCGCGCGATCGTAGATGACCGGTGCGCCGTTGTCCGCGAACGGCGCGAACACACCCTGCAACCACGCGGGGCGCAACAGCAGCACGAGCAGCAGCGCGAGCGCGGCCGCGCGGGCGACGTACACGGGAAGTGCCGAACGCGTTGGCCGCACGCTGTTATGCGCCGTCATGCGGGCTTCCTCGCATGCGCGCGGATCGCATCGAGCGTGATACGGCGTGCAGGGTGTGCGTCGCTGCCGCCGCCATCGTCGACGGGCAGTGCATCGACACCGCGCCACAGCAGCTCGGACACCGCATCGCGCAGCGTGCGCGTCGCGGCGATCGGTTCGCCGTCGGCATGACCGGGTTCGGCCACCGTATCGATCGGCGTCAGCGCGAGCAGGCGCAGCGGCCGGTCGACACCCGCGACGAGCTGCTCGACGACGCCGGCCGCCGGCTTGCCGAGAATCTCGGCCGGCGGCGCGACCTGCAGCAGCTTGCCGCCGTCCATCACCGCGATCGTGTCGCCGAGCTTCAGCGCTTCCTCGATATCGTGCGTGACGATCACGACCGTGATGCCGAGGCGGCGCTGCAGCGCGAACAGGTCGTCCTGCGCCTTGCCGCGAATGATCGGGTCGAGCGCGCCGAACGGTTCGTCCATCAGCAGCATCGCGGGCTCCGCCGCGAGCGCGCGCGCGACGCCGACGCGCTGCTGCTGGCCGCCCGACAGTTCGTGCGGGAGTTTGTCAGCGAACTCGGCCGGCGCGAGATGGAACAGCTCGAGCAGTTCGTTCACGCGTGTGGCGATGCGATCGGACGGCCAGCCGAGCAGGCGCGGCACGGTCGCGATGTTGCGCGCGACGCTCCAGTGCGGGAACAGCCCGTGCCCCTGGATCGCATAGCCGATGCCGCGCCGCAGCTGTTCGGGCGCGACGGTTGCCGTATCGACGCCGTCGATGCGGATCGTGCCGCTGGTCGGCGCGATCAGCCGGTTGATCATGCGCAGGAGCGTCGACTTGCCGCTGCCCGATGCGCCGACGAGCGCGGTGATGGTGCCGCGCTGCATCGTCAGCGACACGTCGTCGACGGCGATCACCTCGCCGAAGCGTTTGCCGGCCCGTTCGATCTCGATCATCCTGCACGTCCCTTCGCGAGCGACGTCGCGGCTTCGAACACGACGGCGGCCGCCAGTGCGAGCGCGATCGTCGGGATCGCGCCGAGCAGCACGAGATCGGCGGCCGATTGCCCGATCCCCTGGAAGATGAAGGTGCCGAACCCGCCGCCGCCGATCAGCGCGGCGACCGCGGTCAGGCCGATGTTCTGCACGAGCACGATGCGCACGCCGCTCAGGATTACCGGGAGCGCGAGCACGAGATCGACGCGCAGCAGCCGCTGCGCACGCGTCATGCCCATCGCGCGTGCCGCTTCGGTCACGTGCGGCGGCACCTGCCCGAGCCCGACCACGACGCTCGATGCGATCGGCAGCAGCGAATACAGGAACAGCGCGAGCACGGCCGGCGCGACGCCGATCCCGCGGATGCCGAGCGTGGCCGCGAGCGGCACGTGCGCGGCGAGCAGGCCGAGCGGTGCCATCATCAGCCCGTACATCGCGATGCTGGGGATCGTCTGAACGACATTGAGCACGGGCATCGCGACGGTACGCACGGCCGCGATGCGTGCGCATGCGATGCCGAGCGGCAAGCCCGCGACGAGCGCGGCAGCGACCGATCCGCCCGCGAGCGACACGTGGCGGATCGCCTCGCGCCAGAAGTCGTCGCTGCGCACCGCGTACTCGCGCATCACCGAGAGGCTGTCCCACCAGCCGCTGGCGAGCGGCACCGAAATCGCTGCGATTGCGACGACGAGTGCGACGAGACGCCGCCACGGGCCGAACGCGAGTCGTGCGAGCGCGTCGGCGATGAGTACCGCCCAGGCGAACAGCAGCAGCCAGACGCCCGCGTCGGGCGAGACGCGCGCGAGCATGTCGTCGGGCGCGACGACGTGCGTCGCGGCCGCGCCGATCGCATACGCGAGCGTAGCGAGCCCCGCACAGCCGGCCGCGAGCCGCCATGCGGGACGGCTCGCCGTCATCGCCCACAGCGCGCCGACGGTCCACAGTGCGGCGAGCGCGGCACCCTGTATCGGCGGCAGCGCGGCGAACACCGACAGCCCGGTGCCGGCCGCAATCCGGTTCGGCCGCAGCACCGCGAACGACAGGCCGAACACGGCGACGATCGTCAGGACCCCGATCAGGAGGCCGACCTTGTCGAGCGTGACGCGCCGCGCGGACGCCGCCGCGCGACCGGTCATTTCACGAAGCCCTTCGCTTTCAGGTAGCTTTTCGCGACGCCGGCGGCCGGCTCGCCGTTGATCTGGATGCGGGCGTTGAGCGACTGCAGCGTCTTCAGGTCGAGGCTCGCGAATACCGGCTTCAGGTAGTCGGCGATTTGCGGATGCGCTTTCAGCACGGCTTCACGGATCACCGGCGTCGGCGCGTAGACGGGCTGCACGTGCTTGTCGTCGTCGAGCACCGCGAGGCCGCTCGATGCGATGCCGCCGTCGGTGCCGTAGACCATCGCGGCATTCACGCCGTCGGTCTGGTTCGCGGCGGCCTTGATCGTGGCGGCCGTGTCGCCGCCGGACAGCACGACGAGCTGCTCGGGCTTCAGCTTGAAGCCGTATGCCTTCTCGAACGACGGCAGTGCGGATGCGCTGTTCACGAATTCGGCCGACGCCGCGAGTTTCACCTTGCCGCCGCCGGCGATCCACTTGCCGAAATCGGAGAAGGTCTTCAGGTGCTGCGACTGCGCGACAGGGGCGAGCAGCGCGACGCCCCACGTGTTGTTCGCAGGCGCCGGCGCGAGCCACACGAGATGGTTCGCTGCGTAGTCGAGCTTCTTCGCGGTGTCGTAGCCTTGTGCGGCGTTCTTCCACACCGGGTCGTCGGCCTTGTTGAAGAAGAATGCGGCGTTGCCCGTGTATTCGGGGTAGATGTCGATCTCGCCGCTCGTGAGCGCCTTGCGCACGATCGGCGTCGCGCCGAGCGCGATCTTTTCGGTGACCGGAATGCCGTGGGCCTTCAGCACCTGCGCGATGAGGTTGCCGAGCAGGTTGCCTTCGGTGTCGATCTTCGACGACACCACGACGGGCGTGTCGGCGTGCGCGCCGGGCGCGACGAGGGCGGCGGCGAACGCGAGGCCCAGGATCCGGGCGGGCAGGGCGAGCTTCATCGGGGCCAATCTCCAGGACGGGGGCGTACGCCGAAAGTTACTTGACTGAGCCGGCTTTGGCAAACCGCGTGCGGCGGCGTGTCCACAGCCGGTGTGGGGATAACCCGCTGCGGTCATGCCGGCTTGTTACACTGAAATTCGTTCCTGCCTGCGGACACTTGCTGACATGAAGCCCGAGCTGCTGGTCCTCATCGCATTGCGCGGCGACGCGCAGCGCGAGATCGCCGCGTCGTTCGACGTGCGCCATGCCCCGACGCCCGACGAACGCGCACGCGCGATCGCCGAACACGGCGGCACGATTCGCGCGGTGCTGACCAACGGCAGCACGGGGCTCACTGCCACCGAGATCGACCGGCTGCCGCAACTCACGTTCGTCAGCGCGCTTGGCGCCGGCTACGAGCACATCGACGTCGCGCATGCGAAGGCGCGTGGCGTCACGGTCGTCACGGGCGCGGGCACCAACGACGATTGCGTCGCCGATCACGCGTTCGCGCTGCTGCTCGCCGCGGTGCGCAACGTCGTGCAGCTCGATGCGAAAACCCGCGCGGGCGTCTGGCGCGAAGGGCTGCCGATGCCGCCGAACGTGTCGGGCAGGAAGCTCGGCATCGTCGGGCTCGGCAAGATCGGCGAGAAGTGCGCGCGTCGCGCGGCCGGCTTCGACATCGAGACCGGTTATCACAACCGGTCGGAGAAGCCCGTGCCTTACCGCTATTTCGATCGGGTCGATACGCTCGCGCAGTGGGCCGATTTCCTGATCGTCGCGACACCGGGCGGCGCCGGCACGCGGCACCTGATCGACCGCACCGTGCTCGACGCGCTCGGGCCCGGCGGCTTTCTCGTCAACGTGTCGCGCGGCAGTGTTGTCGATACCGCTGCTTTGGCGGACGCGCTGCGCGAACGGCGCATCGCGGGCGCGGGGCTCGACGTGTACGAGGGCGAACCCGAGCCGCCGCGCGCGCTGACGGATCTCGACAACGTCGTGCTGACACCGCACATGGGCGGCTGGTCGCCCGAGGCGCTCGATCGGTCGGTGCAGCAGTTTCTCGACAACGCGGCGCGGCATTTCGCCGGGCAGCCGGTGTTGACGCCGGTGTGATGGCAGAAGGGCGGGCGCGAATCAGCCGGCCTGCCTGCAGAATGTCCAATAGAAATCCGGCAGGTTCGCCGGCTTGTCGGCATCGAGGTCGATCCAGGCGAACTGGCTGTGCTCGTCGCTCAGGACGATGGCATGCCGATCGACCTGGCACTCGAAGCACACGATGAGCACGCGCTTGCCCGGCACGACCTCGCACGAGCGGCTCGCCACGTAGCGGATCGCCGACGCGACGATCCCGCATTCCTCCTGCACTTCGCGCAGGACGGCTTCTTCGAGCGATTCGCCGGCTTCGGGCCAGCCGCCCGGCAACTCCCATTCGTCGCGCGGATTGCGCAGGAACAGGACCGAGCGTCCGTCACGGACGATGGCTTTTGCGCTGAGGGGGATCATCGGGGTTCACCGTTGGCGTTCGACTGTCGCAGCGTAGCGCACGTGTTCCGTTCTTGCAGCGATCCCCCGCCTGCGCCGACGGGCGCGCAGGCGGGGGAGGCCGTGCCGTTACGCCGGCAGCCGGCGTGCGGCTACGCGCCTGCCGACGACGAAGCCAGCGGCACCGTCACCGACGTGCCGGCCGGATCGAGCGTCAGGCCCGTGCCCGGCGTCGGCCGCAGCGTCGCCTCGTAGTCGCTGGAGAGGACGACGAGCCCGAGCCGGTGGCCGGCTTCCAGCTTGTAGTCGCGCGGCATGAACGTCAGCTTCAGGTCGTACGGCAAGCCGGGCAGCACGGGTTCCGACAGCCACTCGGACAGCCGGTTGCGCGGGTCGGTCCACGCACGCGTGACGATCGTGGCCGTGCCGTCCGGTGCGCGATCGACCAGCAGTGCCGTCACGTTGGCGACGCCCGTGAAGGTCAGCCGGACGCGTGCGGTCGCCGCACCGGAGAGGCGGGTCGCGGCCGTCAGCGGCGCGGTCTCGAAGCGGCTGCGGTTTTCGCCCGTCGCCGTGTTCGCCAGCGTGAGCGCGGAGATGCGCGCATCGTCGGTGAAGCGCGTGAGCGGGCCGCCGGTCGGCAGTCGCAGCAGCGTGCCGGTGCCTGCACCGTCGCCGCCTGCGAAGTACGTGACCGGCGTCGCACGGCGCGCGGCCCAGTCGGCTTCCTTCAGCAGCGTGCCGTCGGCCTGCTCGATCACCGCGCGCGGATCGCGTTCGACGCCGTTGTTGTAGCCGATCAGGTAGCGCGTGAACCAGCGGTTCACCTCCGCGGTCCACGCTTCGCCCATCGCCGGCACGCGCGTCGGGTCGGTGTGCTTCAGGCGGTGCAGCCACAGCTGCGTCGGCACGCCCTGGCGACGCATCGCGAGATACCACGACGTCGACTGGTCGACGCGCACGTTGTCGTCGGTCAGCCCCTGCGCGACGAGTGCCGGGGCAACCGCGAATCCCGTCGGGATGTCGCGCGCGGCCCAGAACGGCGAATAGTCGCCGGTCTTGCGGTCTTCCTGCTGCAGCGCTTCGTCGATCAGGTGAGTGCAGCGCTCCGGATGCGCGTTCGTCAGCAGCGCCTTGATGTACACGTCGACGTCTTCGCCCTGATAGCCTTCCGGTGCGCGCACGAGCCCGCCCGAGCGGTAGTAGCCGTACATGTTCGTCAGCCCGGCGATCGGCACGATCGCGTCGAGCCCGCGCGTGCGCAGGCTCGCGACCATTTTCGGCAGCGTGCCGTCGTACGACACGCCGTACATGCCGACGTGGCCCGTCGACCAGTTCGCGACGACCGTCTTGCCGTTCGCGTCCTTCGCGGTCGCGTCGCGGCCGAGCCAGCGGATCACCGACGCCATTGCGACCGATTCGTCGCGCGTCAGGATCGTCGGGCAGCCGTCGGAGCCGGCGGTGCCGAGCGAATCCGCATAGACGATCGTGAAGCCGCGCGGCACGAAGTAGCTTTCGATCCACGAGCGGCCGGCGGCGGCCGCCTCGACCTGCTGCAGCATCCGCGACTGCGGCGCGGCGGCCAGGATGCGCGTGGACGCCGATGCGGGTGCGCCGGCGCTCGCGGCCGGATGCGGCGTGCCGTCGAGCTCGACGTCGACGTTGTGGTCGGGGCTGTCGGCGAGCCCCGCGTAGTACGGGCTCGCGAGCACGATGACGGGCGTGCGTGCGCCGTTCGCGGTTTCGGACGGCCGCACGATGCGCACATGGATGCGGTCGCGCGTGCCGTCGCCGTCGGAATCGACCGGCGTGTCGACCCACGCGTTTTCCTCGATCGTGCCGCCCGACAGCGACGGCTGCACCTGGCCGTTGCTGATCACCGGCTTGTAGCGTCCGTTGCTGGACGGATTCGCGTACGGGACGCCGGACGGCGACACGTGCGACGCCAGCGATTGCGTATCGGCCGCGGCGGCGGCCCCCTCCTGCTGGCCCTGCGCGAGTGCGGATACACCCGCCACGCTGCCGCCGTCGTCGCCGCCGCACGCGGCGAGCGTCGTGGCGGCCACGAGCGCGGGAAGCCACGCGCGCCGGAATCCGGTTCGATGAATGTTCATTGAGTCGACCTCGTCTCTTGTGATTGTCTGGAACCGGCGCGGCTCGCGATACGCCCCCTGCGGCCTGGCCGGGTACTGCGTCGGATGAAGCGGAACTGCACCATCAAGAACGGCGGGCGGGGCGCACGGTCGTCTCGCCCCGAACGGAACGCGTCAGCGCGGCGGTGGCGCGGAATGAATGCAGGAGTGCGAATCAAATGCGGGCATGCCCGGGCTTCCTTCAGGTTTCAGATGAAACGGGACGGCACGATGCAATGAGGCGGGAATGTTGCGAACGGCGGTGCTGCAACGGCAGGAAAGCGCGACGCGAGTCGGCGCGGCTGGCCGGATTGCTTTCCGGAAGCTTGCGCAAAAGTTATCTCAGTGAAATGTCCGTGTCAAACTTTTTTAGTTTCCGTCAAACAAAGTTTCAGCGCGCATGCGGCATGCCGTGTCAACGTCGGTGGAATCCGTCCATAAGCAGTGAAAAACGGTCTGAACGGAATGCCGCTGGCGTCGGGCAGTCGCCGGCACCGCGCGCGGCCTGCGCGCCGAACGCGTCGACGTCGGCCTCGACGTGCTTGCCGACGACACGCCGGCCGGCAGCGGCAGCGCCGGTTTCCACGAGACGACGTAACGCGCGGCCTATTCGTCGCGCAGGGCCTCGGCCGGCCGTACGCGGGCGGCGCGCCAGCTCGGGTACAGCGTCGCGACGCACGACATCAGGAACGCGGCCGATGCGATCTCGATCACGTCGATTGCCGAGAGCTTCGACGGCAGCGAGCTGAGGAAGTACACGGACGGCGTCAGGAAATGGATGCCGAGCAAGTGCTCGATCGCGGGTATCACCCACGGAATGCTGACCGCGATCGCGCAGCCGAAGGCGACGCCCGCGAGCGTGCCGGCGAGGCCGATCGTCATCCCCTGGATCGCGAAGATCTTCATGATCGACCGGGGCGGCGCGCCGAGCGTGCGCAGGATCGCGATGTCGCCCTGCTTCTGCGTGACGGTCATCACGAGCGACGACACGAGGTTGAACGCGGCGACCGCGACGATCAGCATCAGGATCAGCGACAGCATCCGCTTCTGCAGCCGCTCGGCTTCGAACCACGTGCGGTTCTGCCGCGTCCAGTCGCGGATGTACAGGTCGCCCGACAGCGAGCGCGACAGTGCGAGTGCGATTTCCGGCGCGCGCTGCAGGTCGTCGACGCGCAGCCGGACGCCGGTCGGCGCGGGCACGTTGAACAGCTTCTGCGCATCGCGGATGTGGATGTACGCGAGCGCGCTGTCGTACTGGTAATGGCCCGACTCGAACGTGCCGACCACGTTGAACTGGCGAAACTGCGGCAGCGCCTCGCCGATCCGCGTGGTGTTGCCGGGCGCGAAGAACGTGAGGCGGTCGCCGATCTTCACGTGCAGCGCATCGGCGAGCGCCGAGCCGAGCACGATGCCCATTTCTCCCGGCACGAGCGCGTCGAGGCGGCCGGTCTTCAGCTTGCGCGCGATCTCGGACACGCGCGGCTCGAGCACGGGATCGATGCCGCGCAGCGCGACGCCTGTCACGTTGCCCGCGTTCGTCAGCAGCGCCTGCGCGTCGACGTAGGGCGCGATCGCGCGCACGGCCGGGTTCTGCAGCGATTCGTGCGCGGTGAGCCGCCAGTCGGGCATCGAGCCGGACGGCGAGAAGATTTCCACGTGCGCGAGCACCGACAGCATCCGGTCGCGCACTTCGGTCCGAAAGCCGTTCATGACGGACAGCACGACGATCAGCGCGGCGACGCCGAGCGCGATGCCGGCCATCGCGGCGCCGGCGATGAACGACACGAAGCCGTCGCCGGCCGAGCGCCGGCCGCCGCGCGCGTAGCGCAGCCCGATCTGCCATTCGAACGGGAGTTTCAAGCGGTTTCCTTTCATTTCGATTCGATCCTGCCGAGCCGCGCATTCTAGCGAACGCGGCGCGGCCGTGCGCAGAGGTTGCGCCGTGGACCGGAGCCCGCCCGACCGGCCGGTCACCCCGCGGCGTTGCGCGCCGGCACACCGATATTTCCATCGTTTCGGGTCTGATCGATAATGGCAGCCAGCATCCGGTCGAACATACCAAGCAATACGGCGCAACCGGGCCGCGCCGTCACAGACCCATAACAATTCGGGGAAGGTTGCCGCGTCGGGCAGCATGTCCTTGACAAGGAAATAACAAGATGGATTTGCTGCGCTTCCTGCTGCTCCTGCCGATTCGCGTCGCAGGCTTCCTGTGGTGGCTGCTCGGCTGCGCGCTGCGGCCGCTGGTCGGCAACGTGTCGTGGACGGCGCCCGCGTGGATGGGCATCACCGTCGCGGCCGTGCGCCGCCGCCCGTGGCATGCCGGCGGCCTCGTGCTGCTCGCGGCCGCGCTCGGCTACGGCGGGTACTGGTTCAAGCACCGCCCGAAGCCGCCCGAGCCCGAAACCGTCGGCTTCACCGTGAAGGCGCCGGCGATCACGACCTACGAGGTCGACGACACCGACAAGCCGAAGATCACCGTGCATCCGCTCGACGTGGCGTTCGCGCAATCGGCCGCGCCGATCGAGCGGGTCGGCAAGCCGGCCGGCGACGGCATCGAGATGACGCCCGCGCTGAAGGGTGCGTGGGAGTGGGTCGACGACAAGACGCTGCGCTTCACGCCGGCCGCCGACTGGCCGGTCGGCGCGCACGTCGAGGTGCGTTTCGCGGTGCACCGCGTGTTCGCGCCGCAGGTGCTCATGCGCGACGATCGTTTCGCGTTCGACTTGCCTGCGTTCGCCGCGACAGTCGGCAACAACGAGTTCTACCAGAACCCCGACAATCCGGCGGAGAAGCAGGCGCTGATGCAGCTGCGTTTCAACTATCCGGTCGATCCGGCCGAGTTCGAGAAGCGCATCGGCCTCGTGCTGGTCGGCCGCGACGTCAAGAGTACGACGCCGCTGCGCTACACCGTCAGCTACGACAAGATGAAGACGAGCGCGTGGGTCCACTCGCAGCCGCTCGAGGTGCCGCTTAATTCGATGGCGGCACGGCTCGACGTCGACAAGGGCGTGAAGAGTGCGCGCGGCGGCAACGGCACGCCGGACGTGCTGCATGCATTGGTCGACGTGCCGGGGCGCTACAGCCTGTCGATCGACAACATCGCGCCGACGCTCGTCGACAACGAGCGCTACGAGCCCGAGCAGGTGCTCGTCGCGCAAGCGTCCGACGGCGTGCGCAGCGCCGACCTGGCCGCGCGCGCCAAGGCGTGGGTGTTGCCGAAGCGCAAGCCGGGCGTCGATCAGTCGGACGACGATCCGCCGTACGAATGGAACGTGGCCGACATCAGCGATGCGGTGCTGAAGCAGTCGAAGCCGTTGCCGCTCGAAGCGGTGCCGACCGAGAACGACTATGCGACGCTGCAAAGCTTCAAGTATCACGCGACGCCGGGCGATCGCATCGTCGTGCGTGTCGCGGCCGACCTGAAATCGGCGGGCGGCTACCTGCTCGGCGATCCGGTGACGACCGCGTTCACGGTGCCCGACTATCCGAAGCTGCTGCGCTTCATGGCCGACGGTTCGCTGCTGTCGATGAGCGGCAGCAAGCGGCTGTCGGTCGTGTCGCGCAACCTGCCGGGGATGAAGGTCGAGATCGGCCGCGTGCTGCCCGACCAGATCCAGCATCTCGTGAGCTTCAACAACGGCACGTACGCGCGGCCCGAGCTGTCCTATTCGTTCAGCGAGGACCACATCGTCGAGCGCTTCGTGCAGACGCGCGCGTTCCCGGCCGGCGAGCCCGGCAAGGCGCACTACGAAGGCATCGATCTCGGCCAGTACCTGAAGGGCGGCAAGCGCGGCGTGTTCCTGCTGCACCTGTCGAAGTACGACCCGGCGGCCGAGAAGAAGAAGGCCGACGATGCGAAGGACAGCGATGCATCGTCCGGCGACGGCAGCCAGGATCAGTCCGACAACGCGGATTCGGGCGACAGCAGCGGCAACGGCGACGACAGCGACAACGCGCTCGGCGATACGCGCCTGATCGTCGTGACCGATCTCGGAATGCTGGTCAAGCGGTCGCTCGACGGCAGCCAGGACGTGTTCATCCAGTCGATCCGCACCGGCAAGCCTGTTGCGGGCGCAACCGTGTCCGTGCTCGCGGTGAACGGCCAGGCGCTGTTCACGCAGACGACCAGTGCCGACGGCGTCGTGCATTTCCCCGCGTTCAAGGGGCTCGACCGCGAGAAGCGTCCGCAGCTGTATGTCGTGAAGAAGGACACCGACCTGTCGTTCCTGCCGGTAGCCGGCCGCGACCGCCAGCTCGACTTCTCGCGCTTCGACGTCGACGGCGAGCGCAACGCGACGGGCCAGGGGCAGCTGTCCGCGTACCTGTTCTCGGATCGCGGCCTGTACCGGCCCGGCGACCCGTTCCACATCGGCCTGATCGTGCGCGCGGCCAGCTGGGCGCGCAGCCCGGCCGGCGTGCCGTTGCAGGCGGAGATCGTCGATCCGCGCGGGATCACCGTCGAGCGCAAGCCGGTGACTGTCGACGCGACGGGCTTCACCGAGCTCGGCTATACGACCGCCGAAACGGCGCCGACCGGCACGTGGACGGTCAACCTGTATATCGTGAAGGACGGCCAGCCGGGCGCCGAGCCGATCGGCAGCACGACCGTGCAGGTGAAGGAGTTCCTGCCCGACCGGATGAAGGTCGACGCGAAGCTGTCGCAGCAGGTCGTCGAGGGGTGGGTGAAGCCGAAGGGGCTGAAGGGCATCGTCGATGCGCAGAACCTGTTCGGCACGCCGGCCGAGAAACGCCGCGTCGCGGCGACGCTGACGCTGCGCCCCGTGTGGCCGTCGTTCCGCAGCTGGCAGGGCTATCACTTCTTCGATGCGCGCCGCGCGAAGGAGGGCTACACGACGACGCTGCAGGACGGCACGACCGACGACAAGGGCCATGCCGAATTCGACCTCGATCTCGACAAGTACGCGGACGCGACCTACCAGCTGTATTTCCAGGCCAAGGCGTACGAAGCGGAAGGCGGGCGCAACGTCGCCGCGAACGCGCAGGCGCTCGTGTCGAACAACGACTGGCTCGTCGGCTACAAGTCGGTCGACGATCTCGGCTACGTGAAGCGCGGCAGCCCGCGCACGGTGCGGCTCGTCGCGATCGATCCCGGTGCGAAGGCGATCGACGTGAAGGACCTGCGTGCGCAGCTCGTCGAGGAGCGCTACGTGTCGGTGCTGACCAAGCAGGATTCCGGCGCGTACAAATACGATTCGCGCCTGAAGGAAGTGCCGGTCGACGAGAAGCCGCTGTCGATTCCGGCGGCCGGGCTCGATTTCGCGCTGCGGACCGACAAGCCGGGCAGCTATGCGCTCGTGATCCGCCGCGCGGACGGCACCGCGGTGAACCGGATCGAGTATTCGGTCACCGGCGCCGCGAACGTCACGCGGTCGCTCGACCGCAACGCCGAGCTGCAGGTGAGCCTCGCGAAGCACGACTTCAAGCCGGGCGAGCAGATCGAGATCGCGATCCGCGCGCCTTACGCGGGCAGCGGCCTGATCACGATCGAGCGCGACAAGGTGTATGCGCATGCGTGGTTCCATGCGGACACGACGAGCTCGATCCAGCACATCACGGTGCCGGCCGGCTTCGAAGGCAACGGCTACATCAACGTGCAGACCATCCGCGATCCGTCGTCGGACGAGATATTCATGAGCCCGCTGAGCTACGGCGTCGTGCCGTTCTCGGTGAACCTCGACGCGCGCCGCAATGCGGTGAGCGTCGATGCGCCGGCGCTCGTGAAGCCGGGCGACACGGTCAACTTCAACGTGCATTCCGCGAAGCCCGCGAAGGTCGTCGTGTTCGCGGTCGACGAGGGCATCCTGCAGGTCGCGCGCTACAAGCTCGGCGATCCGCTGAAGTTCTTCTTCCGCAAGCGGATGCTCGAAGTCGGCACGTCGCAGATCCTCGACCTGATCCTGCCGGACTTCGAGAAGCTGATGGCGATGGCCGCGCCCGGCGGCGACGCCGACGACGCGATCGGCCGTCAGCTGAACCCGTTCAAGCGCAAGCGCGACAAGCCGGTCGTCTACTGGTCGGGGATCGTCGACGTGAACGGCGACACGCGCCTGAGCTACACGGTGCCCGACTACTTCAACGGGAAGCTGCGCGTGATGGCCGTGTCGGTGTCGCCGGACCTGGTCGGCACGTTCGAGGGCGCGACGACGGTGCGCGGCGATTTCGTGCTGTCGCCGAACGTGCCGACGACGCTCGCGCCGGGCGACGAGGCCGACGTCAGCGTCGGTGTCGCGAACAACCTGACGGGCGTTGGCAACCAGCCGGTGCCGGTGGCGGTCACGCTGAAGACAGGCCCGCAGTTGCAGGTGATCGGGCCGGCGACGCAGAACGTCGCGCTTGCGCCGCAGCACGAAGGCGTCGCGATGTTCCGCGTGAAGGCGACCGATACGCTCGGCTCGGGTGCGCTGTCGTTCGGCGCGCGCTACGGCGCGAAGGGCGCGCAGCAGCGCGTCGACGTGTCGGTGCGGCCGGCTGCCGCGTTCCGTACGCAGCTCGACATCGCGCGCGTCGATCCGGGCAAGAAGGCGAGCGTGCCCAACCTGCGGTCGATGTACGACGCGTACGCGTCGCGCGACGCGAGCATCTCGACTGCGCCGCTCGTGCTGTCCGAGGGGCTGTCGTCGTATCTCGTCAACTTCGACCACTACTGCAGCGAGCAGATGGTGAGCGCGGTCGTGCCGCGCGTGTTCGCCGCGAAGTGGCTGTCGGTGCGCGCGCTGACGAGCGCGATGCATGCACCGGAAGCCGGCGCCGACGCGGCGAACGCGAGCGCGATCGCGCAGTTCCTCGGCGTGCTGCGCAGCCGGCAGAACGCACAGGGCGGGTTCGGTCTGTGGAGCGCGACGCCCGATGCCGATCCGTTCGTGTCCGCGTATTCGATGCACGTGCTGCTCGACGCGCGCGATCGCGGTATGGCGGTGCCGAAGGACATGCTCGATGCGGGCAATGCGTATCTGCAGAAGCTCGCCGCGAACGATTCGCTCGGCTCGCTCGACCTGCTGCGGCAGCGTGCGTACGCGGTGTACCTGCTGACGCGCCAGGGCAACGTGACGACCAACAGCCTCGCGGCCGTGCAGAAGCGGCTGCAGGATGCGTACCCGAAAGACTGGAAGAACGATCTCGCGGCGGCGTGGCTCGCCGCGTCGTATCGGCTGCTGAAGCAGGACAAGGAGGCCGCCGCGCTGATCGCGGGCCCGCAGGCGTTGCTCGAACGCAAGCGCGCGTCCGACGGCGATGACGTGACGGGCTACTACATCGACCCGCTGACGCGCGACGCGAGCGTGCTGTACCTGCTCGCGAAGCACTTCCCGGAACGCGCGGGCAAGCTGTCGCCGCGCGCGATGGACAACATCGCCGCGCCGCTCGTCGACAACCGCTACAACACGCTGTCGTCGGCGATGACGATCCTCGCGCTCGATGCGTATGCGGCGTCGAACGCGGGCCAGCTCGACCGGCTCGCGATCGACGAAGTGCGGGCGGGCGCCGGCGCGAAGGACGTGTCGTCGATCCAGGCGAACCTCGTGCGCTCGGGGACGTGGGCGGCCGGCGCGTCGCGCGTCGACTTCGTGAACGGCAGCGCGCTGCCCGCGTGGTGGGTCGCGAGCCAGTCGGGCTACGACCGCGGCACGTCGACGAAGGCGATCAAGAACGGGCTGGAGATCGTGCGCGACTACACCGATACGAACGGCAAGCCGCTCGACAGGATCACGCTTGGCCAGGAGATCGACGTGCACCTGAAGATCCGCGCGACGGGCTCCGCGAACGTCGGCAACGTCGCGATCGTCGACCTGTTGCCGGGCGGCTTCGATCCGGTGATCGCACCGCCGCCGGTGACCGACGCGCAGGACGGCGACAGCAACGGCGGCACGCCGGCGCCGGTGGCCGATGCGCCGTGGCGTTCGCCGATCGGCGTGACGGGTTCGACGTGGCAGCCGCAGTTCGCGGATGTGCGCGAGGATCGCGTGGTGATCTACGGCACCGCGACGACCGACGTGCGCGAATTCGTCTACCGGATCAAGGCGAGCAACGCGGGCCGCTTCATTGCGCCGCCCGCTTACGGCGAGTCGATGTACGACCGGCGCGTGCAGGCACAGGCGCCGGGCGGCGCGGCACTGACGGTGGAGCGCGTGCGATGACGAGGCGGCTGCACCGGCGCGGCAGGCCGCGTAGAAAGCGAGGAGCACGCGCGCGTGGCTGAAGCATCCATGCTCCGGCGCGCGCTGCACGGCGCCGGCCGCTGGCTGCATCGCTGGCAGAACTGGCTCGTCGGCGCGCTGCTCGTGTTCGGCGCACTGGCCGCGTGCCGGCTGTGGCCGCATCCGCCGCTGCGCGACTGGAAGCCGTCGTCGGTGGCGGTGACGGACGCGCAGGGCCGGTTGTTGCGCCTGACGCTCGCGAAGGACGACCGCTACCGGCTGTGGGTGCCGCTCGACCGGATGTCGCCGCAACTCGTCGAAGCCGCGATGCTGCACGAGGACCGCTGGTTCTGGTGGCATCCGGGCTTCAACCCGTACGGGCTCGCGCGCGGCGCGTGGATCACGTACGTGCGCGGCGGCAATCCGCAGGGCGGCTCGACGCTGACGATGCAGCTTGCGCGCTCGCTGTGGAAGCTGAACACGCGCACGCCGGCCGGCAAGCTCGTGCAGGTCGCGCGTGCGCTGCAGCTCGAACTCTTCTATTCGAAGCGGCAGATCCTCGAAGCCTATCTGAACGACGCGCCGTACGGCCGCAACGTCGAAGGCGCGGGCACCGCGAGCGTCGTCTATTTCGACCGGATGCCCGATGCGCTGACGCTGCCCGAGGCGCTCGCGCTCGCGGTGATTCCGCAGGACCCGGCGCGGCGCGTGCGCGGCGGGCAGGACGAGATCAACCGTGCGCTGGCCGCGTCGCGCAACCGGCTGTACGCGCGCTGGCTGACGAAGCATCCGGGCGATGCGGCGCTGAAGCCGCTGTTCGCGCTGCCGCTCGCGATGCGGCCGCTGTCCGCGCTGCCGTTCGACGCGCCGCATGCGGTCGACCAGGCGCTCGCCGCGCGCAGCGCGTGGCGTGCGACGTCGGGCGGCGCCGCGGAAGACGGCGGCGAAGGCGCGCGGCTCGTCACGACGCTTGACCTCGACCTGCAACGCACGCTGGAGCGGCAGATCGCGCGCTATGTCGCGCGCAACGATACGCGCGGCGTGCGCAACGCGGCGGCCATCCTCGTCGATACGCGCGACATGGGCGTGAAGGCGCTGGTCGGCTCCGCGAACTTCTTCGATCGCACGATCGACGGGCAGGTGAACGGCACGCTCGCACGGCGCTCGCCGGGCTCGACGCTCAAGCCGTTCATCTATGCGCTCGGGTTCGACCAGGGCGTGCTGCATCCGCAGACGGTGCTGCGCGACGTGCCGACTTCGTTCGGCCCGTATGCGCCGGAGAATTTCGACGGTCATTTCCTCGGGCCGATCACCGCGACCGACGCGCTGAACCGCAGCCGCAACGTGCCGGCCGTGTGGGTCGCGTCGCAGCTCAAGTCGCCCGACCTGTACCGGTTCCTGCAGGAAGCCGGCGTGCGCCGGCTCGCGAGCGCACAGCACTACGGGCTCGCGCTCGTGCTCGGCGGCGGCGAGGTGACGATGCAGGATCTCGCGGCGCTGTACGCGATGCTCGCGAATCGCGGCGAGTTCCGGCCGCTGCGGCTGCGCGCGGACGAGCCGGCGCTGCCCGGCCGGCGCCTGCTGAGCGCCGACGCGAGCTACATGACGATGGACATGCTGCGCCAGCACCTGCGTCCCGACGAGACGAGCGGCGCGCAGCCGTCGAGCGTGCCCGTGTACTGGAAGACGGGCACGTCATGGTCGTTCCGCGATGCATGGACGGCCGGCGTGTTCGGCCCGTACGTGCTGGTCGTGTGGGTCGGCAATTTCGACAATTCGACGAACACGGCCTTCGTCGGCGTCGATGCGGCCGCGCCGCTGTTCTTCCAGGTCGTCGATGCGATGCATGCCGAGCGCACGCTCGTCGAGCCGCCGCGCGCGATGCCGCCGCGGCTGAAGCGTGTGCGGATCTGCCTCGCCAGCGGCGATCTGCCGAACGAGTGGTGCCCGCAGCAGGGCTGGACGTGGTTCATCCCGGGCACGTCGCCGATCCGCGTGAGCAACGTGCACCGGCCCGTCGTGATCGACGATGCGACCGGGAAGGCCGCGTGTCCCCCGTACGACGGCAAGCGCACGCATGCGGAGATCTTCGAGTTCTGGCCGTCGGATCTGCAGCAGGTGTTCGCGCAGGCCGGCATTCCGCGCCGGCGGCCGCCGCAGAATGCGGACTGCCGCGATGCGGGGCAGGTCGAAGGCGATCCGCCGCGGATCACGTCGCCGCTGCGCGGGAGCACTTATGCGATGCGGGTAAAAAGTGCCGACGAGACGCGCATCGCGTTCAACGCGACGGCCGATGCGAGCGCGCATGCGCTGTACTGGTTCGTCAACGACGCGTATGTCGGCCGCAGTACGCCGGGCGATGCGCTGTTCTGGCAGCCGCGGACGGCCGGCACCTATACGGTGCGGGTGGTCGACGATCATGGGCGCAGCGATCAGCGGCCGTTGGGGGTGGGGCTGGAGCAGTAGGCGGGTGCGCAGTGTGCCGGTTGCTGCCAGGGGGCCGTGACATGGCCGCTTGCGGGCGATGCGCCCGGCCTGTTCGCGCGCTCATCCCAGCTCGAACGACGTCACCCCGAACACGCGATCGATCGCAATCGCCGGTGCGTCCTGCGTGTACATCCGCGCGGTTTCGAACACGCTCGTCATGCCGTGCCGTTCAGCCAGCGCGACGGCCGCCGGATTCGTTTCAGGCACGTCGAGCACGATGACCTCGCCGGGCATGCGCGCCGCCAGCGCACGAAATAGCCCGGTGGCGACGTCCGCGTCATCGGCGAACAACGGACCGATCTTGCAGCCCGCCTTGCAGCGGCGTATGACACCGTATCCGGCGACGCGGCCGGCATCGATCGTTGCGAGCGCAACGGCATCGGGTTGCGTGAGCCAGGCGGAGACGAAGCGCTCGCGCGCGGCGGGAAAACACGGGCGATCGTAGGCAAGCAATTCCCCGAACGGCACGTCGGCCGCTGCCGTCACCCCTGCGCAGCCGATGCCGCTCACGTGCCCCTGATAGCGGATGTTGCGGTACGCGAGCCGGAAGCCGGACTTCCGGTAGTTCGCCTGCTGCGCAACGACACCGTCGAGCCCGATGTTGCGATCTCCCAGGTAGCGCATGCCGTGCTGCCAGATTCGCATGCCGAAGCCTCTGCCGCGAAACTCGGGCTTGACGATGTAGAGACCGATGAAGCCGAACCGTTCGTCGTAGGCGACGGCGGCGAGGCACGCGACCGGCTCGTTGCGCCAGACGCCGACGAAGAAGCCGGCCGGGTCCGCTTCCCTGAAACAGTGCGGGTCATGCAGGCCGGGGTTCCAGCCTTCCGCCGCCGCCCATTCGACCGACATCGCCACGTCGTCGGCCGACATGGTGCGCACGATGAAGTCTTCGTCTCGATCCATGATTCGCCCTCGTGCTGCTGACCGATTCATCATAGTCGCGGGGGCACGTATCGGCACGGTCATTTCGGGCCGTCGCCGGTGGAAGCGTTCGGCTGCACCATCCCCGTCATCCGCCTTCGCCTGCACATCCTTCCACCCCTGAATCGACGCGACGGCCGATGCGAGCGCGCATGCTTGACCCTTGGTCAAATGCCGGGCAACGCGAAGCGGTGCGAATCGATTCTGATAGACTGCCCCGTATTCGCCGGAACCGAGCCTGTACTGTCCCGATGGCGATCCGAAGGCGCTGTTCATCGACGATGCGCGCTGCGCAAAGGGTGCGTCGAGCCAGGCGCAGGCGTGCAGCGATGCGTCCCCCGAACTGATTGTCATGTTCTTCCGCCTGTCCAACCGGCCGCATTAGGGCGTTCCGGGCGGAACGAATACGGGTAGGGCCGGCGCGCGAGGGCGTGATCGTCGCGAATCCCGTGAACCTTTGAAACAGCGCCGGCCGGGAAAAATCCTGGTGACATTCGCAACCCGCCGGGCATCGCCTGTCGAACGATGCCAGGGGAGAAGCCGATCGGGAGCCCGCCGCGAGAAGGATGCCAATGAATCATCAGCCGTACGAAACCGACATGCCTTGTTGGGACGTTGCCGTGATCGGCGGCGGGCCCGCTGGGGCCACCGCAGCAACCTTGCTGGCCGATGCCGGCTATCGCGTCCAGGTGCTCGAAAAGGCACATCATCCCCGCTTTCATATCGGCGAATCGCTGTTGCCGGCCAACTTGAGGCTGTTCGAGCGGCTTGGCGTCGGCGAGGCCGTGCGTGAAATCGGCATGATGAAACCGGCCGCCGAATTCGTGTCGCCGTTCCATGGCCAGCGGCTGCAACGGTTCGCGTTCGCCGACGCATGGGACAAGTCGATGCCGTATGCATATCAGGTGCGCCGTTCCGAGCTCGACGAAATTCTGCTGCGAAACGCGGCGGCGCACGGCGCGGACGTCGTCGAAGGCTGCCAGGTCCGTGACGTCGCGTTCCTTCCCGACGGCAGCGGCGCGATCCTGCACGCGAAGCACGACGACGGGCGGCCGTACCAGTGCCGCGCCCGTTTCGTGGTCGACGCTTCGGGCCGCGATACGCTGCTCGCCAACCGGATGCGCACGAAGCAGCGCAACAAGAAACACAACAGCAGTGCGCTGTATGCGCATGTTCGCGGTGCGCAGCGCAACACCGGGCCGGACGAAGGCAACATCACGGTGTACTGGTTCGAGTACGGCTGGTTCTGGTTCATTCCGCTGGCTGACGGTACGACGAGCATCGGCGCGGTCGTATGGCCTCACTATCTCAAGCGGCGTGCACCCGGCACGTCGCTCGACGCGTTCTTCCTCGAGACGGTCGCGATGTGTCCCCCGCTCGCGGCGCGGCTCGAGCACGCGCAGCTCGTGACCGACGTGGAAGCGACCGGCAACTTTTCGTATTCGGGCGACGTGACGCACGGGCCGAACTTCCTGTTGCTCGGCGATGCGTTCGCGTTCATCGATCCGGTGTTTTCGTCGGGCGTGATGCTCGCGATGCAAAGCGCCTTCATCGGCGCCGAAACGATCGATACGTGCCTGCGCGATCCGGCGCGCGCAAGTGCCGCGCTCGCCGCATTCGATAAGCGCGTGCGTCATGGGCCGAAGCAATTTTCCTGGTTCATCTACCGGATGACGTCGCCCACGATGCGCAATCTGTTCATGAAGCCGCGCAACATGCTTCGCGTGAAAGAGGCGCTGCTTTCCCTGCTCGCCGGCGACATCTTCGGGAGTACGCCGATCTGGCCGTCGCTGCGCATGTTCAAGATCATCTATTACGTGTCGGCGATGGTCGATGCGCGCAGTTCCCTGCGCGCGTGGCGCGCGCGCCGCCGCATGCTGCGGCAGGCCGACGACGCAAAGACGGTGGCGGGGTAGGGATCTCGATGTCTGTTCCGTTGACGGTCTGCCGCGGCGGCGACGGCGCGCAGTTGCGCGCGATGCTCGTCGACATCGGTGTCGTGCCCGGCGAGGCCCCGCAGTCGGGCCACGATCGCGCGTCGCGACCCCATCCGGCGTACGCGATACGCGTGCGCGATCCGCACGGTACGCAGCGGCCGGCCGCGATGGATGAGGTGCCCGCGTGAGCGATGCCGGGCAGCCTTCGACGAAGCGTCCCGGCCTCGTTCCTGCGTTGCGCAGGCTCGACGCATTGCGTCAGCATGTCGTTTTCTACGCCGGGCTCCTGCTGCTCGCGATCGGCTGCCTCGGCTGGTTGCCGTTTGCGGTCGCGTTGCGCGTGCTGTTGCCGCGGCATGTCGCGCGCACGCTCGGACGTGCGTTTATCCGGCATGCGTGGTGGACGTACTTCCGCGTGCTGTCGGTGCTCGGGGCCGCGCGCTTCGATCTGTCCGAACTCGCGACGCTGCGCGGTGTGCCGCCGATGATCCTCGCGCCCAATCATCCGACGCTGATCGATGCCATGCTCGTCGCGTCGTGCGTGCCCCGCCTGTGCTGCATCATGAAAGGCGACATCGTCGACAACGTGTTTCTGGGAGCCGGCGCGCGCCTGGCCGACTACATCGCGAACGATGCGCCGACGGGAATGATCAAGGCGGCCGTCGCCGATTTGCGGCGCGGCCATCCGCTGCTGCTGTTTCCAGAAGGCACGCGCACGGAGTCGGCGCCGGTCAATCCGCTCAAGGCAGGCGTCGGACTCGTTGCCGCCCGCGCACGCGTGCCGGTGCAGACGCTCATCGTCGAGGCCGGCTCGCCGTTTCTCTCCAAGGGATGGCCGATCTTTCGCAAGCCCGTGCTGCCGCTCACCTACCGGGTGAGAGTCGGCCGCTGCTTCGCGCCACCGGAACCCAACACGGATGCGGTGCGCGGTTTCGTTGCGCAGTTGCACGAGTATTACCGGGGCGAGCTCTCGGACGAATCGCCGCTGGGTTGATCGCCGCCGCATCATCGGCCATGTTATGCCGATGGTTGCCGGCTCGGCGGCTTCGTTCGTCCTCTTCCCTGGCGGCACCCCGGGCAGGAACGCGTGCGATGCCGTCCGTCGCGCCCGCCATCACCCGTCATCCGCCTTCGCCTGCAAACCCTTCAAGCCCTGAATCACGACCAGCAGCGCGCGCCCGTGCTCGTCCGAGCCGTCCCACGCGTCGACGATCGCGTCGCGCAGCAGGTCGTTATAGCGGCGGCGCGACGGCTCCGTATCGACACCGTAGAAACTGCATAGCTTGTTGAATGGCGCGCTGCGGCGCAGCCGCTGCCCGTTCGACAGCCGCAGGCGCGACACGGTCGGCTGGCTGACCCCGGAAAGTCGCGCTATTTCGCTGGACGAGCGTGTATCTGCCATCAGGCGGCGCAACAGGTCTTGAACGGGAAAATCGTGGTCCGGGGCTTCCATGCGATGCATTATACCTATACAGTTACGGCTGTTGAATGGGCTTGCTGTCACCAGCGAGGCTGTATCCCGAGATAGTTGATGACACTGAAACACCTCCCACCCACGTTCTGCTGGACCAAGATCGGTACCGAGTCCGGCGAGGAACTGCCGACCGTCGTGCTCCGCAAGGAATGGGAGCGCCGGCTCGGGGGCGGGCGTTTTCTGTGGGGCATCAACCAGCCGCTCGGCAGCAGCGCGCAAGTCGCCGCGCATCGCACGGGCTCGCTGCTCGCGTTGTTTTCGCCGGTCGCATCGCGTCCGCGCGCGGGCGAGCGCAAGGATGCGCTGCTGTGGAATGCCTGGGTCGACGCGAGCGGGCAAGTGCGGCCGTTGCCGCCGCATACGTTCATCGCCAGCCGCTCGACGTTGCCGTCGGGCCGGCGCCGCGAACAGCACTACGCACTCGTGTGTGCGTCGTCCACCGCGCTGACGGTCGGCACGCAGTTGCGCGTGTACCCCGATCATCTGCGCAGCGTGAGCACCGGCCAGCCGCTCGGCGCCGCACAGGGGGCGGCCGTGGTCGATTGCGTCGGGCGGGCGAAGGAGCAGACGGGCAAGAGCTATCCGCTCGCGCTGTCGGTCGAGCTCGAAGCGCCGTATTTCGTGCGGCTCGCGCAGCCGTGCGTGCTGAAGGCGCGCGATCTCGCGGAAGTGAACAAGGCCACGCGCGCAGGCGATTTCGATCGCTT
This sequence comes from Burkholderia sp., assembly GCA_031253835.1. Classification (GTDB taxonomy): domain Bacteria; phylum Pseudomonadota; class Gammaproteobacteria; order Burkholderiales; family Burkholderiaceae; genus Burkholderia. The sequence continues at coordinate 78,533 of JAIRVP010000052.1, forward strand.
CGTCGAACTCGTCGCGCGTTTGCGCGGCCGTTCGCCGACGGATGCCGTGCGCGGCGTCACGCGCGATCTGTTCGACGTGCCGCCGATCGAAACGGCGGCCGCGTATGTTGCGCCCGCGCATGTCGCGCGCTTGCGCAACCGGCCGGCGGCCGAGCATCCGCGCGATGTCACCGGCGACCTGTTCGACCTGTCGCCGGGCGAGGCGGCCGCGTTCGCAGGGCTTGCGCATCCGCGCATCGGGCGCGCGTGACGAACGGCGCGACACAGGTTGCGCAAGAATTTGTTGCAATCTCGCCGTAGCGGATCGGCGAGCGCAGAGGGACAATCGGCACGAAGCGCGCTGCGCGGCGGCCGATGCGTCGACACGCGACGGGTCGTGTTCACGCCGCCGACATGCGCACCACGCACACTGAGCGTCGGCGTGCTTCACACTGCAATCCTGAGGGAGGAGTGTCGATGTCGACCCACATCTGTTCGCGGGAAGCGCAGGCCGCACAACGCTTCGTCGAAGCCACGCGGAATGTCGATCAGGCATTTCGCGCGGTGCGCGGCGAAAGCGACGACGACGCTTCGTCGGCCGAATACGCACGCGCGATGTCGCGCCTCGATCGCGCACTCGACGAACTGGCGCGTGCGCAGGAATGCTTCGATCGCGTCGTCGGCGCAGGCGCTGCGCACGGCAACTGACCGGTTCGCTTTTTCGCGCGTCGGGCGACGCGCGATCGTCTTCATGCCGGGCGGGCTGCCCGGCAATTCAGTTCATCCTCCCGTTTCGACTTCAGACCTTGCGGCCTTCGACCGGATAGCCGGGATCGGTGTAGCCGTGCGTCGATACGTGCCCGGGCGGCACGAGCGAATCGACGAACCGTTCGTCGTCCGGGCCGAGTTCGAGCGTCAGCGCATCGATGTAGCTGTCCCAGTGCGCCTCGGTGCGCGGCCCCGCGATCGTCGAGCTGACGATGCGGTTCTTCATCACCCACGCGAGCGCGAACGCGACCGACGTCGTGCCGCGTGCGGCCGCATGCGCGGCCACCTGCTGCGCGATATGCAACGATTCGGGCCGCCATTCCGTCTGCTGGATGCGCCGGTCGCCGCGGCCCGCACGTGAATCGGCGGGCGGCTGCGCGTCAACCGCGTACTTGCCGGTCAGCACGCCGCGCGCGAGCGGGCTGTACGGCACGACGCCGATCCCGTAATGCGCGGCGGCCGGAAGCTGTTCGACTTCGGCCGTGCGATCGACGAGGTTGTACAGCGGTTCGCTCGCAACCGGACGATCGATGCCGAGCTGATCGGCGAGCCGCACGATCTCGGCGATGCGCCAGCCCTTGAAGTTCGACAGCCCGAAGTAGCGCACCTTGCCTTGCCGGATCAGGTCGGCCACTGCGCGCATGCCTTCGTCGAGCGGCGCGTCGGTCAGCGCGCGATGGAAATAGAGGATGTCGATGTAATCGGTGCCGAGCCGCTTCAGGCTCGCGTCGACCGATTCGAAGATCCATTTGCGCGACTGGCCTTGCCGGTTCGGCCCGGCGTCGGGACCAGCCGGATAGCCGAACTTCGTCGCGACGACCCAGCTGTCGCGACGCGGCGCGATCGCGCGGCCGACGACCTGTTCCGAGCGGCCGGCATGATAGACGTCGGCCGTGTCGATGAAATTGACACCCTGGTCGAATGCCTTGTCGATGATGCGCGCCGACGTTGCTTCGTCGGTCTCGCCGCCGAACATCATTGCGCCGAGACACAGCGGCGACACCTTGAGCGCGCTGCGCCCGAGATAGCGGTAATCCATGTGAGGCTCCATGCAGGCATGCGCCTGCCGGTTGAATGAAAGGCCGTGCTCAAACGCCGGCTTCGTCGAACACGCGCTGCGCGATCGGCAGCGCCGAGCTTGCGGTCGGCCAGCCCGAGTAGAACGCGAGATGCGTGATCGCCTCGATCAGCTCGTCGCGCGTGAGGCCGTTGTCGAGCGCTTTCTTCAGGTGGAACGGCAGTTCGTTGACACGGTACAGCGACACGAGGCTCGCGACCGTGACAAGGCTGCGATCGCGCGGCGACAGGCCGGCGCGCTGCCAGACGTCGCCGAACAGCACATTGTCGGTGTAGTCGGCAAGCGCAGGCGCGATCGCGCCGAATGCCTTGTGCGCGGGGGAAGTCGGTTCGGACATCGAGGGCTCCGGGGAACGTGGGGAACACCGACGATGGTAGCTACCGACGCGCCTATCGATAATCCCCAACAATTCGCATGCACTTATCGACCGGATTCATGAATCGCGGCGGGCGATCGACACCCGCGGCCGGGCTCACGCGCGATAGCGCAGCGCATCGACGATCACCGCCAGCGCGCGCGACGACTGCCGGCGGCTCGCGTAATACAGGTGATGGCCGGGGAACGTCGGGCACCAGTCGTCGAGCACGCTGTCGAGGCGGCCGGCCTCGACATGCGGCGCGGCGAGGTCGGCGGGCACATACGCGAGCCCGTAGCCGGCGAGCGCCGCGTCGAGCATTTCGTACGTGCCGTTGAACGTGACCTGCCCGTCGACGCGCACCTGCAGCGACGCGTCGCCGCGCGAGAGTTCCCACGCATACAGCGCGCCGTGCGTCGGCAGGCGCAGGTTGATGCAGTCGTGCGCGACCAGATCCTGCGGCGCGTCGGGGCGCGCACGTTCGGCGAAATACGCGGGCGCGCCGACGATCGCCATCTTCAGGTCGGGCGAGATGCGCACGGCGATCATGTCCTTCGCGACCTGGTCGCCGAGCCGCACGCCGATGTCGAAGCGCTCCGCGACGATGTCGGACAGCCCGTAGTCGGTCACGAACTCGGCTTTCAGTTCGGGATAGTCGCGCAGCATCGGCGCGAGCTTCGGCCACAGCAGCGTGCGGATCACGTAGTCGGTTGCATTGATGCGCACGGTGCCGGCCGGCTTGTCGCGCAGTTCCGCGAGCGCCGACAGCTCGGCCTCGATTTCGTCGAAGCGCGGCGCGAGGTTTTGCAGCAGGCGTTCGCCGGCTTCGGTCGGCGCGACGCTGCGCGTCGTGCGCGTGAGCAGCCGCACGCCGAGGCGCGTTTCGAGCGAACGGATCGTGTGGCTGAGCGCCGATTGAGACACGCCGAGTTGCGCGGCCGCACGCGTGAAGCTGCGCTCGCGCGCGACGGCGATGAAGGCGAGCAGGTCCGCAAAGTTGTCGCGCGGCATGGAAGGTGTCGGATGGTCGATGCCAGCGCATCGTACCACCGCGTTCACCGGGCCGCGCGGCGGCGCGGGATGAGCGTCAGCCTGCGCGCGTCATGCCCGGCGCGGAGGGGGCGGGACGGGATGCGTAGCCGCGATGCTGGAACGAGGTCGCGAAGAACCGCATCTGGTAGCGGATCGCGTTCGCCCAGTAGTCCCACGTATGACCGCCGGGCCGTTCCGTATAGTCGTGCGGCACGCCGAGCGCGAGAAGCCGTTCGTGCAGCGTGCGGTTCGAACCGACGAATGAATCGTCGCGGCCGCAATCGATCGTCAGGTCGAGATGCGCACGCACGAACGCGCGCGCGCTTTCGACGATCACGTTGCGGTTCCAGAATGACGGATGGCGGCCGGGATCGCCGAACACGTGATCGATGCCCGGCTCGTCCGCGCAGCAGCGCGGATCGACCGCGCCGCTGATGCTGCCGACCGCGCCGAACGTGTCGGGCCGGTCGAGCGCGATGCGCAGTGCGCCGAAGCCGCCCATGCTGAGCCCGGTGATCGCGCGCGCGTGCTGCGTCGCGATCGTGCGGAAATGCAGGTCGACATAGGACACGACTTCGTCGCCGATGAAGGTTTCGTAGCGGCTGCCCGAATCGAACGGGCTGTCGATGTACCAGCTTTCGTGCCCGCCGTCGGGCATCACGAGAATCACGTGATAGCGGTCGGCCAGCGCGGCGATGTGCGTGTTCGACGTCCAGTCGGTATGGTCGCCGCCCGAGCCGTGCAGCAGATAGACGACCGGATAGCGCTCGTCGCCGCGGTTGCCGCGCGCGTAATCGTCGGGCAGCACGACGGTCGCCTTGAGCGTCTCGCTCATCGCGGCGCTCGGGATCGCGACGACCCGCGCATGAAACGCGAAGGCAGGGCTCGTGACGGCCATCAGCAGAAGCAGCCAGAAGGTACGTGCCAGGTTCATCGATCCTCGCATGTGTCGACCCCGTCCGGCGCCGGGCGCCGGGAAAACCCTGTTCCGGCGACTCTAGCAACCGCGCCTTTCAACCATATTTCGGCGAATCCTACGGGTTGTCAGGCAGGCGGCGCGCAGACGATGCGCTCGATGGCGGCGCGAAACGCATCGGGCTGTTTCGCGTCGAACGGCACTGTGCGATGCGCGCCGTAGCCGAGCAGGTCGGGCGCGAGCTGCGGGCCGTTCCATCCGCGCATGTCGAACGTGCCGATGAAGCCGTGAATGAAGACGACGGGCGTGGGCTCGATCATTCGGCGGATACGGAGGGAAGGGGCGGCAAGCCGAGTTCGGCGAGCAGTTCGTCGAGTTCGAGCACGTGCGTGCGGTCGTGATCGAGCAGTTCGCGCACGAGTTCGTCGAGCGACATGCGGCGGATGCCGTCGCGCAGCCCGCAGCGGGCGAGCTGCGACGGTTCCAGCCTGGCGGCGGTGGCGCATAGCGCGGCGCGGCCCGTGCGGAATGCGTCGACCGCGGCATCGAGCGGCTGCACAAGATAGTCGCGTTGCGCGGCGAGCGCGGTGCCGTCGACCGACTCGATCACGGGCAGCTCGGCCGTGCGCACGATGTCGATGCGTTCGGCGAACACCGCGTCGAGATCGCGCAGGTGGCACGCATGCTCGACGAGCGAAAAGCCGGTGCCGGCCGGGCGGCGCATGCGCAGTGCGGCAGGTACGTGCGCGGCATACGCGGCGAGCCGGCCGGGCATGCCGGCCAGCGCGGCGACGACGTCGGCGAACGGCAGCCGCTGCGGAAACGGGCTGAACACCGCGCCATAGCTGAACAGCGCGCCGCCGAGCCGCCCGCGCGGCTGCACGACGTCATGGCTGTGGCGGCGCATGACGTCGGCGACCATCGCGCCGCAGAACTGGCGGGCCGTCGTGTCGGCCTCGATTTCGGGGAATTTGCGCGCGATCTCGTCCTGGATCGCGCCGATCGCGGCGACGCCCACGCGCGACAGCGCCGCGAACTCGAGATAGCGCTCGGGCTGTTCGATCAGCGCTTCGAGCTGGGCGCCGAGCGCGGTCGTGCGGAAACGGTCGAAACGGGAATGCATGACGAATGGGGTATGCCGAGTAACGTATCAAAACGATACGTTACTCGGCGACGCTCGTCAACCGGCTCGATCAGGCGGGCGCGCGGTTCACGCCCGCCCGCCGCTCAAGACTTCTTCTGCGCGTCGGCTTGCGCGCTGAGCCGCGCTTTCTGCGCCTGCAGTTCGGCCGTGAATGCCGGGCTGAAATCCTCGGCCTCGAACAGCGGGCGGATCTCGATGTCGGAGTCGCCCGGCATCGGGTTCGGGCAGCGCTTCACCCATTCGACGGCTTCTTCCATCGATTTCACCTGCCACAGCCAGTAGCCGGCGATGAGTTCCTTCGTTTCGGCGAACGGGCCGTCGATGACGGCGCGGTTCTTGCCGGAAAAATGCACGCGCTTGCCGCGCATGCTCGGGTGCAAGCCGTCCGCGGCGAGCAGGATGCCGGCTTCCGCCAGCGCTTCGTTGAAGCGGCCCATTTCGGCCATGCATTCGGTGTCGGGCATCCGGCCGGATTCGGAATCGGCGGTGGCTTTGACGATGACCATGACGCGCATTGTCGTATCTCCTGAATAATGAATTTGGGTGAACCGCGGGCCGTATCGACGGCAAAACGATCGGTTACGACAACACGACGCGCGGGAATGGCGCGAATCGACAGCGCGCACGAAGAATTTTCGATGACGGGCGAGCCGGCGGGCACCGCCGCGGAGCGTGCCACCAAAACTGGTATGCTGATCCTCACCACGTTTGCGCGGAGGGTGCCATGGCTGCTAAAGAAGTCTCGAAGAAGAAGTACCTGAAAATCCTGAACAAACGCCTGCGTGCGGAGCCGGCGGCGCCGGCCGGCGCGTCGTTTGTGTTTTTCCCGCTGGGCGCGAAGGCGAAGCATGCGACGGGTGTCGTGTCCGGCGACACGCGCAGCAAGCGCGAACTGGCCGTGATGGCCGCGGTCCAGCGCAAGGCGGCCGAAGAGTTCGTCGTCGCTGGCGCCTGACCGGCACCGGTTGCACCACCATCGGATGGCCGCCGCCGCGGCTTACGCGGCGGCGGCTTCGCAGTGCGCGATCGCACCGGCGAGCACGCGCGGGATGTCGTGCGTGATCGCCGGGCCGTGCATCGGCAGGATGATGTCGAGATCGAGCGCCTGAATGCGGCGCAGCGCACTCGCCATGTGCGCGAGCGACGGCAGGTAGTCCGAGCGCCGGATCGACTCGAGGATGACCGGCAGCGGGTCGTCCGTTTCCTCGTCGCCGAAGCGCATCAGGATGTCCGACGACAGCAGCGCCCTGTACGCCGGCAGGTACACGACCAGCGCATCCCATTGATGCACATGCTTCGTGAAGACCGGCACGACGTCGACGCCTGAAATGGTCGTCGGCTCGCCGTCCTTCAGCGGCGTCGCGCGCACCCCGAAGATATCGGCCAGCCCGTGCGTGCACATCGGATGGCCGTACGCGACAAGCGCCGGATTGGCCGCGAGAAAGTCGGGCAGCGCGCCCATCTCGTCGACCTCGAAATGCGGCACGATCACGCTGCTCACGCTCGACGGCGTGATGCCGACGGTCGCGAGGCTCGCGCTCAGTTGCGGAAAATTGGCGCGCGTGCCCGTTTCGATACACACGACATCGCCGCCCGGCGCGCGCACGAAAAACTGGCTGAAACCGAGTTTCAGCTTGTCGATATAGGTCGTCGCGCGAAACAGGCCGCTGCGGATTTCTTCGATACGGGCGTGGTCCATCGCTGCAATCCTCGCGCGGGGAGTGGGGCCGGGACGGCACCGTCGCGCGCTCGGAGCGACGTATCGAGCAAGGGCCACGCGCGAACCGGTGCGTCGATGCAGTCTAGCAGCGCTGCGCCGGATGCGAAGCCTGTCAGTTCGCGCAGCGGCCGGGAACGGCGCTGAGCGCCATCCCGGCCTTGAAAGCCAACCCCGTCGGTCAGGACACCTTGTCCGCTGCCGCCGCCGGATAGCGGCCGTTGCCGCCCGTCGCGTCGCCTGCCGCCAGTTGCTCCAGCGCGAGGCCCTTCGTCTCGATCCCGAGCGTCCACACGGCGATTGCCGCCGCGATGAACGACAGCGCGCCGAGCGTGAACACGCCGCCCTGGCCGAACACCGGCAGCACGACGCCGACCACGTAAGGCCCGATCAGCGAGCCGACGCGCCCGATCGCCGACGCGAAGCCCGACCCCGTCGCGCGCGCGCCGGTGCCGTACAGTTCGGGCGTGTACGTGTACAGCGCGGCCCACATCCCGAACAGGAAGAACTGCATCGCGAGGCCCGTGACGATCAGCAGCGTCGTGCTGCCGCCGTACAGCGCGCTCTGGCCGTACGCATACGCCATCGCGCCGCCGCCGATCAGCGATGCGATGCAGGTCGGCTTGCGCCCCCAGCGTTCGACGAGCCACGCGGCGCACAGGAAGCCCGGCACGCCGCCGAGCGAGATCAGCACCGTGTAGAACACCGATTTCGTGACTTCGAAGCCGGCCTGCTGCAGCAGCGCGCCGAGCCACGACGTGAGGCCGTAGAAGCCGAGCAGCGCGAAGAACCACAGCAGCCACACCATCACCGTGCGGCGACGGTACACGCCGCTCCAGATCTCGCGCAGCGCGCCTTGGCCGCGCGCCGCAACCGGCTCCGCGAGCCGCGACGGCGGCGGCAGCGTCGTGACGCCGGCCGAGCGCATCACCTTCGCCTCGATCGTGTGCATCACCGTGTCGGCTTCCGCGTGCCGGCCCGCATGTTCGAGCCAGCGCGGCGATTCCGGCACGATGCGGCGTACGACGAGCACGAACACTGCGGGAATCGCGAGCAGCGCGAACACGGTGCGCCAGCCGAACTGCGGCAGCACGAAGTACGCGACGATGCCGGCCGTGATGAAGCCGAGCGGCCAGAAACCGTCCATCAGCGCGATCAGGCGGCCGCGCTTCTCGGTCGGCACGAACTCGGACAGGAGCGTCTGCGCGACCGGGAATTCCATCCCCATCCCGATGCCGAGCAGCACGCGGTAGACGATCAGCGCGTCGACGCTCTGCGCGGTCGAGCACAGGTACGACGCGGCGCCCCACAGCACCATGCTCCACTGGAACACGGGCCGGCGGCCGAAGCGGTCGGCGAGCAGGCCGGCGACGGCCGCGCCGAGCACCATCCCGAAGAAGCTCGCGCTCGCGACGAGGCCGGCGGCCGCGGTCGACAGCCCGAACTCCTTGCGGATCGAGCCGAGCACGAACGTCATCGTGCCGAGGTCGACCGAGTCGAAGAAGAACGCGATCGCGATGATGAAGAAGATGCGCTTGTGATAGCCGGAGAACGGCAGGCGTTCGAGCCGGGCGGCGGCGGAGGCGGGAGCGGTGGCGGCGGGCATGGCGTCCTCTGAAATGAAAAAGGGGCCGCGCAGCGCATGCTCCAGGGCCCCGATGCTTCACATTCAGTAGACGCGACCACAAACGGCCGCATCAGAGGAAAAGCGCCGCCTGCTTGCCCAAATGCGTCATCGGCGGGCGGCGCGTGCCACGTCAGTTCTTCAGCTTGTAGCCGGTGCGGAACATCCACGCGACGATCGCGAGCAGGATCACGAGGAACAGCCCGGTGGCGGCGAGGCTGATCCACACGTGCACGTCGGCGAGCCCGTAGAACGACCAGCGGAAGCCGCTGATCAGGTACACGATCGGATTGAACAGCGTGATGATGCGCCACGCGGGCGGCAGCATGTCGACCGAGTAGAAGCTGCCGCCGAGGAACGTGAGCGGGGTGATGATCAAAAGCGGCACGAGCTGCAGCTTCTCGAAGCTGTCGGCCCAGATGCCGATCACGAAGCCGAACAGGCTGAACGTGATCGCCGTCAGCACGAGGAACAGCACCATCCAGAACGGATGGAGGATGTGCAGCGGCACGAACAGGCCGGCCGTGGCGAGGATGATCACGCCGAGCAGCATCGACTTCGATGCGGCCGCGCCGACGTACGCGATCACGATCTCCCAGTACGACACGGGCGCGGACAGGATCTCGTAGATCGTGCCGGTGAAGCGCGGGAAGTAGATGCCGAACGACGCGTTCGAGATGCTCTGCGACAGCAGCGACAGCATCACGAGGCCCGGCACGATGAACGACCCGTAGCCGATCCCGTTCACGTCGCTGATGCGCGAGCCGATCGCGGAGCCGAACACGACGAAATACAGCGACGTCGAAATCACCGGCGCGATGATGCTCTGCATCAGCGTGCGGCGCGTGCGGGCCATTTCTGCGCGGTAGATCGCGCGGATTCCATGCCAGTTCATGCGTCAGGCTCCTTGCACGCCGTTGCGGCGGTTGTCGATCAGGCTGACGAAAATGTCCTCGAGCGAGCTCTGCGTCGTGTGCAGGTCGCGGAAGCCGATGCCGGCCGAGCCGAGCGCGTTGATCAGTGTCGCGATGCTCGCGTCGTCGCGCTGCGAGTCGTACGTGTAGACGAGCGCGGCGCCGTCGTCCGCGCGTTCGAGCCCGAACGGCGCGAGCGCGGGCGGCACGTCCGCGAGCGGGTGCTCGAGCTGCACGGTCAGCTGCTTCTTGCCGAGCTTGCGCATCAGCTCGCGCTTTTCCTCGACGAGCACGAGCTCGCCGCCGAGGATGATGCCGATCCGGTCGGCCATCTCCTCGGCTTCCTCGATGTAGTGCGTGGTCAGCAGGATCGTCACGCCGCTTTCGCGCAGCGAATCGACGAGCTTCCACATGTCGCGGCGCAGCTCGACGTCGACGCCGGCCGTCGGCTCGTCGAGGAACAGGATGCGCGGCTCGTGCGACAGCGCCTTCGCGATCATCACGCGGCGCTTCATGCCGCCCGACAGCGTCATCAGCTTGTTGTCGCGCTTGTCCCACAGCGACAGCGCCTTCAGCGTCTTCTCGATGTACGCGGGATCGGGCGCCTTGCCGAACAGCCCGCGGCTGAACGACACGGTCGCCCAGACGGATTCGAATGCGTCGGTGGTCAGCTCCTGCGGCACGAGGCCGATCATTTCGCGGGCCGCGCGGTATTGATCGCGGATGTCGTGGCCGCCGACCGTCACGCGGCCTTCGGTCGGCGTGACGATGCCGCAGATCGAGCCGATCAGCGTCGTCTTGCCGGCGCCGTTCGGCCCGAGCAGCGCGAAGATCTCGCCGGGGCGGATGTCGAGGGTCACGTGCTTCAGCGCCTGGAAGCCGGACGCGTAAGTCTTGGAGAGGTCGGAGACGGAAAGGATCGGTTGCATGCTCACGGATGGCACGGCCGGCCGGCGCGACGCCGTGCGCTGCGCGTGCCCGGCGTCGCTGCCGCTGCGAAGCGGCCGGGACCGGGGACGGCATGGCGAACGGGCGTCATGTCGAACGGCGTTGTGGTGCGGGATCGCGGGACCGCCATATTAGCAATCGGTAGATCGAAATGCATTCTGATGGAAAAGCCGGGCATTGCCGGTGCCGGATTTGCGTGAATTGTGCGTGTATCGGTCAATGAAAATGCGCTTTATTTGAATTGAGCGAACAATTCTGGCCGTTTTCCGCGAATCGGGCCGTGACCGCGTCTTCCGATGTGCGGCACGCCGACTGTGCTGCCCGAAGGTCCTTGCGCCGTACCGGGACGGCACGCGTCGCGCTCGCGATAATGCGTGCCTTTCATCGTTCACGGAGCGGGGCGCATGTCTTTGATCGATTTCAAGTCCGTGGCGGACGCCCAGGCCGCCGCATGGAAATCCACGATCGTCGGCGAGGTCGGGCCGGCCCGGATCAAGGTGCTGCGCATGGATGCGCAGCCGTATGAAGCGGAAGTGCACGATTACAACGAGGGGCTGCTGGTGCTCGACGGCATGCTGATGCTCGAAGTGGAAACGGAAACGGTCGTGGTCGGCGCCGGGCAGATGTATCTCGCACGGGCCGGCACGCGCCACGCGGTGCTGCCCGGCAGCCACGGCACGCTCGCGATCATCGACGTGTAAGGTTGCGCTGCAGCATGCGCGCCGGCCGCGGAAGGCCGGCTGGCGTGGCTCGGCGCGGATTGGCGCGCGCTGTTCAAACGCGTGTTCCATGGCTCCGGTATTTGTCTGAGCAAATAAAATGAAGGCTGTTTGAAAATCTGTTAAATACCGTGTAAACGCTAGGATCGCGCGGGTTCATTCGTTTGGAACTCTGCATCCATTTACTTGTTTGAATGGTCCGATCATAGTCTCGACAAACGACGCATCACGATAACGAATCAAGCGTACGGATGGAGACCACACCATGAGACGCCTATCCGCGGGGCCAGCCGGACTGCCGTTTCCCGATTTTTCGCTGAATGCAGGCGCGACCGAGGTCGCGTGCCTGCGTCGTCACCTCGCCGTGTAGCGGCGAACCACTTTCCGTTTCGATCGTTCCGACGGCGCCGTGCCGCATGACGGTGCTGCGGGAGCACGCTTGCCTGCCGCCGCGGCGCATGCCGCATGTGCCCGACCGGCATCGCGGCCGTCCTGCGCGCATCGTCATGCGCCGCGCGTTCGTGCGGCGGCGCGATACCAACCGGCGGGCCATGCAGCCTGGCCGGACGAGACTTGTCGTACCTGAAAAGGAGGGGTTGATGATTTGCATTCCTGAATGGCGGAAGGCGATTCTGTCGTGCGCGGTGCTGGTGCTGCCGTTCGTCGCCGGTTGCGGCGGCGGCGACGATCCGGGGCCGATCAACGTGCCGCAGTGCTCGGGCAGCGCCTGCGGGCCGAGCGGCGCCGAAACCACGCCGCCGGTCGTGACGAAGCTGTGTCCGGACGCGCTCGATTACACGACGACGTATACGGGCGGCGCCGGCAGCGGCGAGTACGTGAAGGTGAAGTTCGACACGACGAAGCTCACCTATCAGATGCAGTTCATCGAATCGTCGGTGCCGACGTCGGCAGGGCAAGTCAACAACACGCGTGCGGGCCTGACGATCAGCGGCGCATTCCACCATCCGACCAACCTCCCGACGGCCGAGCAGAACCGCTGCGCGTTCGTGCTCGACAGCGGCGCGACGAGCGACGGCGCGTATGCGGTGACGGTCAATCGTGCGGATCCGCCGATGCTGTTCGTCGGCAATGGCGTCGTGGGCGGCGGGATTCCGGGGGCGACGATTGCGTTCAAGGGCATTGACCTCGGGGGCCCCTTGCCCATCGGCCTCGTGCCGTCGCGCACGTTCGATTTCTATCCGTTCATCGGCTTCATCGAAACGGAAACCGATTTTTCGAAGGTCGCGGGCAATTACAACGAGGTCGGCATCCATCTGTCGCCGCTCGGCGGGGGCGGGCAGAGCGCGCCCGGGCCGATCGGCTGGGAACCGGACGTGGTCAACTGGAACCAGACGCTCAATACGGACGGCTCGTGCACGATCACCCAAGGCAGCGACTACTCGTGCCAGACGACCGGGACGCCGTGGACGCTGCGCAAGAACGCGGACGGGTCGGCCGACAACGTGTTCGTGAGCAACGGGCTGCCGAACGCGTTTGGCGTGCTCTCGTATCCGATAGCGGGGCAGGGGTCGTCGCTCATCCTCCTTGCGTCGAGTCAGGCCAAGGGCATCATGATCGTCGGCAAGCTGAACGGCGTACGGATACCGGTCGTGATTCGTGTCGGCTATACGAATGTCGATGCGACCAATCTGCTCGCATCCGTCGCCGATGCCGAAGTCGGTATCTCGATGCTGTCGTCGACTACCGCGATTGCCGCGAATTCGCTGAAGGGCGGTTATATCGGCGCGACCAGCGCATCCGCCTGCGGCGTCGTGACGTCTCCCGGCACGGCGACCTTCTTCCCGACGTCGGGCCCGAGCTTCGATCCAAGTGTGCCGCACCCGGATCTGCCCGGCAGTTTCGTCAACGGCACCTTCTTGACGGAAGCGGGCACCTGCAACGACGGTACCGCCGTATCGACGATGGCCGCGAACTATACGTCCACGCTGTTCCAGGGCAATACCGCGGCGTTCATCGATCCGCAGACGTCATCCGTGACCTCGCAGTTCGCGCTCGACTATACGCAGGCCACGCCCGGCAAGATCAAGGTGACTGCCGCGCAGGACTTCAACGCGAAGGGCGCGAACGGCAACGTGGCGATCTTCAGCAAGGGCGACACCGGCTGGCTCGTGACGGCCGGCAACGTCTACGCGATGGTCGTCAACAACAACAAGGTCAACCCGTTCTTCACGGTCGGCGCGTTCGTCCAGTAACCCTGCATTGAACACGTAACACCGGCGGCGCATGCGTCGCCACCGGCGAATCGAATTTCAAGAGGATTCCTATGAATTTGAAGCATTGGATGGCCGCGGCGTCGCTCGCGCCCGTGCTGGCCGCATGCGGCGGCGACGGCGACCCGCCGCCCGCGCCGGTGGTCCGGCTGTGCCCGCAGACGATCGACTACAACACGGTGTTCATCGGCGGGTCGGGGTCGGGCGAGCTCGTGAAGGTGCAGCTCGACACGACGAAGATGACGTACCGGATGACCTACCTCGCGTCGCCGGTGCCGACCGCCACGGGCACCGTGCAGCCGACGCGCGACACGGCGCCCGCGAATGTGGTCGACGGCACGCTGGCCGACGAAACGGGGCTGCCGACGGTGAAGCTGAACCAGTGCACGTTCCGGATGCAGAACGCGAGCCTCGACCCGAGCCGCCCCGCGCGGCTGTTCCTCGGCGAGGGCGTGCTGGGCGGCGCGATCCCCGGCGCGACGATCCAGTTCGACGGCGTGATCGGCGTCGGCAAGATCCCGAAGACGACGTTCCCGTACTACCCGTTCATCAGCTTCTCGTCGCTGGAAACCGACCTGACGAAGATCGCCGGCACGTACAACCAGCTCGGCTATCACCAGGTGCCGTCGCAGAACTTCCAGCCGGTGGCGCTCGACCAGAAGGTGACGATCAACGCGGACGGCAGCTATACGGAAACCGACAACTTCGGCAAGAAGAACGGCGGGCAGCCGCTTGCATCGAGCGCGACCGTGAACCAGCCGTTCACGCTGCGCCCGGATGCGCCGGCGTTCCAGTCGCTCAACTACCAGCCGCAGATTCCGCCGACGCTCGCCGCGCTCGATCCGGCGAAGGCCGGCAAGGGGATCCTGATCGTCGGCAAGCTGCGCAACCAGCTCGTGCCGATCTTCATCCGCACCGGCGCCGCGAATGCGGACCTCACGCAAGGGCCGCCGAGCGCGGACGACGAATCGGGCATCTCGTTCCTGGGCCCGCAGACGGCGATCGCGCAGGGTTCGCAGGACGGCGAATACACGGGCGTCGACAGTGCGTTCAACTACCGCGCGACCGCGCTCGTCGGCGCACAGGCCACGCTGCTCGATCCGTTCAACGCGTCGCAGGCCGCGCTCACGCGCGCGCTGAACCTCGACTACACGCAGAAGGTGCCGGGCGTCGTGACGACCGTGCATGCGGACGCGGCGTCGGGGCCGGCGACCGGCAAGTTCGTGTTCACCGGCGGCGTGTTCGGGTTCCTCGACATGGCCGATACGCGCAACCCGTACTTCACGGTCGGCGCGTTCGTGCAGTGACCGCATGTGGATGGAGACACGGCGGCGCCGCGCGCGAACGCGCGGCGCCCCGACAGAATGAGGGGGAGACTTCATGAAGAAGCTGATTGTCGCGGGTATCGTCGCAGGCGCGTCGACGCTCGCATCGGCCCAGCAGGCGGGCGACAACGTCGCGACGCTGGGCTGGCTGCACATCATGCCGCAGGATTCGACCAACGGGCTGACGACGAATCTCGCGGGCATGCCGATCAACGGGCCGCTGCGCCTGCCCGGTTCGTTCACGTCGCCGGGCACGAGCCTGACGGTCAACAACGCCGATACGGTCGGCCTCACGCTCACGCACTTCTTCACCGACCACATCGCGGTGACGTCGGTGCTCGGCGTGCCGCCCGAGTTCACGCTGACCGGCCATGGCGTGATCAAGCCGCCGGGTCCGGCCGGCGCGCTCGGCAACGTCGACATGGACAAGTCGGCGAACCAGCCGGCCGTGAAGAACGCGCGGCAGTGGAGCCCGACGATCATCCTGCAGTACTACTTCAATGCACCGACGGCGAAGTTCCGCCCGTTCGTCGGGATCGGCGTGGCCTACAGCTGGTTCAGCAACATCGAACTGAACGGCAACTTCGCGAAGGACATCAACGAGAACCTCGGCAGCGTGCTCGCGGCCGGCGCCGGCAAGCCGGGCGCGACGTCGGTGGAGGGCAAGGCGTCGTCGTCGTTCACGCCGGTCTACAACGTCGGCGCGAGCTATGCGATCGACAAGCACTGGGGGCTGACGGCGACGCTGACCTACATGCCGCTGAAGACCTACTCGTCGCTGGTGATCAAGGCGGCCGACGGCTCGACGCTCGCGACCACGCGCACGCGGTTGAAGGCCGACCCGCTGATCACGTTCGTCGGGATTTCCTACAAGTTCTGAGCCGACTGGCGCGCATGACGCGTGCCGGCGGCTTCCTGCGACCGGCTGGCCGGATCGTTCCGGCCGGAAGGTTGCGTTCCTGGCGGCGTGCCGCCATTTGTGAAGAGAGGGGGCAGTTCAAATGAGCATTCGCAAAATCGTATCGCTTGTTGCTGCAGTGGCTTTCACCGCGGTTTCGGCCGCGCCTGCTTTCGCCGTCACCGTTTCGCGTGCCGACGGCCAGCCGATGAACCCGAACGGCGAGCCGTTCTCGGCGACGGGGCTGACGGCCCTTTCCAAGGGGGCGATCAACGCGAATTGCAACGCGACGTTCAACGGCACGATCACGTCGACCGGCATCGTCAACATCACGTCGACGACGTTCTCGGGTGGCGCGACGTGCGGCCTGATCAGCGGCAGCGCGAGCAGCACGTCGCCGTGGACGGGGCAGGCCGACAGCACGACGCAACTGTCGATCAACAACGTGAAGGTCAACGTCACGCTGCTCGGCGCGTGCGGGCCGAGCAAGGTGGTGACGGCGTGGAGCGATGCGAACTCGTCGCTGACGTTCAACAACGCCACGCTGACGCCGGACTGCACGGTGGGCGGTACGGTCCTGACCTCGCCGAAGTTCCACGTGCAGTAAGCATCGCGGATCGAAGCGGGACCCGCCGCGCGCGAGGGCCGTGCGGCAAGCGCGGCGGGTTTCCGCGGCTTTGATGGGTTCGTGCCGTCGCGCGTATCGGCGCGGCGGCCGGATTCATTCGGCAGAGTGATCGCTTCTGCCGGTGCGCCGCCATCCATATCAATAAAGAGAGAGGGCCATGCAGATGAACATTCGTCCAATCGCATCGTTTGTTGCTGCAGTGGTATTGACCGCGGTTTCGGCTGCGCCCGCATTCGCGGTGACCGTTTCGCGCGTGGACGGTCAGCCGATGAATCCGAATGGCGAGCCGTTTTCCGCGACGGGGATCACGGCGCTTGGCAAGAAGGCGATCAACACCAATTGCACCGTGACATTCAATGGGACGATTACGCCGACGGGTATCGTCAACATCACGTCGACGCAGTTCAACGGGGGCAACTGGTGCCCGGCGATCAGCAGTACGGCGAGCGGCGTTGCGCCGTGGACGGGGCAGGTGGACAGCGCGACACAGCTCTCTGTCAACAATGCGCAAGTGAACTTCGTGGTGCTTGGACCTTGCGGGCCGGGCAAGATCGTGGCGGCATGGAACGATTCGAATTCGTCGCTGACGTTCAACGTTGACGATTGGACGCCGGACTGCAGGTTGTACGGCACGTTCACGGCGTCACCGAAGCTCCACGTGCAGTAAGTGTCGCGGATCGAAGCGGGGCACCGGCCGCGCGCGAGGCCGCGCGGTATGCAAATGGGTTTCCGCTTCCTCGTTGCATCCGTGTCGTTGTGCCTGTCGGCGTGACAGCAGGACAACCGCCCGTGTCGCGATCCGATACGGGGGGCTTGCGGGGCCGTTGCGGCGTATCGCGCCCCCCGATTCGATTGAAACAAAACGATTCCAATTGACCAGAACTATCCCGGACGCCCCATGCTTACCGATCCAGCAAAGTATGGCGAGGCCCGCGGTGCGACGCCTGACCGGCTGCGCACGGCCGCGTGGCTGCAGTACCTGATCGACCATCTCGACACGACTGCTCGCGCGGCGTTGGCGTGTGAAGCGGGCGACATGACCGTCGTCGCGTCGCACGCGATACGCGTGCAGGCCGGCGCCAATCTGTCTCACGAGGCCGTTGCGAGCCTCCATCGGCTCGTCCCGTGGATCGCAACGGACGGCGGCGGCTGCGCATGCGACCCGGCCGATCCGCTCGGCGCGTGCTCGCATGTGCCGTCCGCGCAGCAGCTCACGGAGGCCGAACGTTGCTGCCCCGGCTCGCGCGCCGTATTCGACACCGCGCATGGCGTGATCGATGCGTGTGCATTCGACGATCCCGACGCTGGCTGGGCCGCGCTCGAACGGATCGCCGGCGGTGTCGGATGCAGCGGCGAAGCGGTTGGCGGACGCATCGCCCACGAAAATGACAGGTACGGCGAGACGCCGCCTGCGAAGAACCTGAGAGAACGACTGACCGCGATCGCGGCAACCGGCACCGAAGCACGGGCTCGCCCCGGCGCCGTCATCGATGCGATCGTGCTGCGCGCATGCGGCCCGCGCGACGACGCGGCGCGCATCGACGAGATGGCCGCGCTCGCGATGTTCTCGGCTGAACTGGCTGCCGGGAACGGGGTTTCGATTGCCGCGTACGGCGGTCAGCACAACCTCGTTGCACGGGCGATTCGCACGCATCGTGCCGATCTCGCCTCCGTGGACGGGCTGCTCGCGGCACTTTCCGTGTGCCGGCTCGACCGACTGGTCGGTGCGGGCAGCTTCTGGGCCTGCTACCTGCTGGCAGGCATCGTGATCGCGGCACCGGACGCGGTGCGTGAAATCGGCCGCCGCTTCCACGGCGATACATGGCAAACGTGGCTCGACCACGTGCTCGCGTGGCCGGCGGTCAGCCGTTTCGGGCCGAAGGAGGACGTCGCGTTCGACCGTCTGCGCGGCGCGATGAGCCTGACGTCACGCTGGAACCCGATCGTCCGCGCCAAGCGGATGCGGACGCGGGCCGTCGGGATCTCCCGGTTCGGCGAAGACACGGGCAAGGCCGGCTGACACGCAGCCTTTGCCGAAACGAGACGGCCGGTATCGCCCCGCGCGAGCATCCCGCTCGCGCTCAGGAATACCGAGCCCCGTTCGCATGCGCGAACGGGGCGTCATGCGGTCGGCATCCGCGCGCGACCGCAACCTGCCCCCCCCTGCGCCATCGCCAATTCCGGGCCCCTCGACCGGACGCAGTATGATTCCGCAGACGATGCGGGCGATCGGCCGTTCCGGGCCAGCCGTCCGCCCGCACCGCCGAAGATCCGCCAGGCTTGTTGAAAGCCGGATGCAAGACGCCGCCGCGCCAGCGCGCCGCTGCCGAACCGCATCCGGGCCACCATCATCGAAACGGTCAGTCAGATGTCAAAGCAAAACAAGAAAATCCTGCTCCTGAGCGTCAGCGCCGGCGCCGGGCATACCCGAGCGGCCGAAGCGATTCGCGCCTTCGCCGACCACCATCCGGCCGGCGTCGACGCCACGCACCTGGACGTGATGGACTTCGTGTCCACCGGCTTCCGCAAGCTGTACACCGATCTCTACATCAAGCTCGTCAGCAGCCAGCCGGCGCTGTGGGGCTACCTGTACCAGAAGACCGACGAGGCCGATCCGGCCGCCGCATCGCAGAAGATCCGGCGCGCGATCGAGCGGCTCAACTGCCGCCAGCTGCTCGCGGAGATCGAGCGGCAGCGCCCGGACGCGATCATCTGCACGCATTTCCTGCCGGCCGAACTGCTGTCGCGCGAGATCCACAAGGCGCGCATCGACACGCCGGTGTGGGTGCAGGTCACCGATTTCGACCTGCACAGCATGTGGGTCGTGCCGCACATGCGCGGCTACTTCGCGGCCAACGACGAGATCGCGTGGCGCATGCATGCGCGCGGCATGGCGCCGGAGACGGTGCACGTGAGCGGCATCCCGATCATGCCGGCGTTCGGCCAGCCGCTCGATCGCGCGGCCTGCGCGGCCGAGTTCGGCCTCGATCCCGCGCGCCGGACGTTCCTGATGATGTCCGGCGGCGCCGGCCTCGGCGGGCTCGACGTGCTGGCCGCGCGCCTGCTCGAGATGGACGCCGATTTCCAGCTGATCGCGCTGGCCGGCAAGAACCAGGCGATGCTCGCGTCGCTGCAGGCGCTCGCCGCGCAGCATCCGGGCCGGCTCTTTCCGCAGGGCTTCACGCAGCAGGTCGAACGCCTGATGGCATGCGCCGACCTCGTGATCACGAAGCCGGGCGGCCTGACGACGTCCGAATGCCTCGCGATGCAGTTGCCGATGATCGTCAATTCGCCGATCCCCGGCCAGGAAGAGCGCAACGCGGATTTCCTGCTCGAACAGGGCGTCGCGCTGAAGGCCATCGACGACGACGCGCTCGTCTACCGGATCCGCGCGCTGCTGCAGACGCCGGAGCGCCTCGCCGACATGCGCCGCCGCCTGGCACCGCTCGGGCGGCCGCTGGCCGGTCGTTTCGTGCTCGACCGTGTACTGGGCCTGGAGCCGGCCGCATGAGCGTTGCGCGTTTCATTCCGACGCGCCATACGCTGTTCGTCGTCGCCTGGGTGATGCTGCTCGCGTACTTCTTCGCGAACGTCGAGATCCAGATCGAAGGCAGCGCGGGCTGGGCCGCGAACCTGCCGACCTGGCGCATCGAGCATCACTGGCTGCTCGACCTCTTCTGGGGCGGGCGGCCGATGACCGGCTACCACGCATGGGTGTTCCCGTTCGTCGCGCTGTTCTTCCACCTGCCGCCGATCTTCAACGGGCGGTGGTCGTGGCGCATCGAAGCGCGGATCATCGCGTGCATCATGGTGTTCTGGCTGACCGAGGATTTCCTGTGGTTCGTGCTGAATCCGGCCTACGGCCTGGCGCGCTTCAATCCGGCCAGCGTGCCGTGGCACATCCACTGGCTGGGTGTGGCGCCGACCGACTACTGGACCATGGGCGCGGCCGCGATCGTGCTGTTCATCCTGTCCCGCGAGCGCAAGCGCGCCTTCTATTGAACCGTCATGAAAATTGCCTTCATTGCCGCGCTTGCCGTCACGCTCGCCGGGCTCGCGCAGCCGGCCGGTGCCGACCCGGCCTCCGAGGTGCCGGCCCGGCCGATCAAGTGGGCGCAGAGCGTGGTCGATGCGCACGTGAACAACCTGCATCGCATCACGCCGACGCTATACCGCAGCGCGCAGCTGTCGCGCGCGGACGTGCCTGAACTGCAGAAGCTCGGTATCCGCAAGGTCATCAGCTTCCGTTCGTTTCATGCGGACGACACGATCCTGGCCGGCACGCAGATCAAGATGCAGCGCATCCGGATCAACACGTGGGACATCCGCGACGAAGACATGGTCACCGCGCTGAAGGCGCTGCGCACGGCCGACCAGGACGGCCCGGTGCTGATCCACTGCCAGCACGGTGCCGATCGCACGGGCCTCGTGTCCGCGCTGTACCGGATGGTGTACCAGGGCTGGACGCGCGAGCAGGCGCTCGACGAGCTGCAGCACGGCGGCTACGGGTTCCATCCGATCTGGCAGAACATCACGAACTACCTGAAGCACGTCGACGTCGAGCGTTTGCGGCAGGAAGTGAACAGCGGCTGACGCAGCAATGCAAAACGCCGCCGGCCTTTGCGGCCGGCGGCGTTTCGTCAGGACACCGTCGAAGTACGGGCGTTGCGCCCGTTTTCGTCAGACCGTCTCGGGCTGCCGCACGGCCTTCGCGATATTGCGCGCCAGTGCGCCGTTCGCGACGAAGTACGGCACGTCGACGCGCGCGAGCGGCTGGCGGCCGCGGATCTTGTCGGCGATCTTCTCGGCGATCATGATCGTCGGCGCGTTCAGGTTGCCGGTCGTGATGATCGGCATGATCGACGCATCGACGACGCGCAGGCCCTCGAGCCCGTGCACGCGGCCTTCTTCATCGACCACCGCCATGTCGTCGTAACCCATCTTGCACGAGCACGACGGATGGAACGCGGTTTCCGCGCGAGCGCGCACGAACGCGTCGAGTTCCTTGTCGCTCTTGCAGTCGGCGCCCGGGTTCAGCTCGCGGCCGCGATAGCGGTCGAGCGCGGGCTGCCGCATGATCTCGCGCGTCGCGCGGATCGCGTCGCGGAACTCGCGCCAGTCGAGCGCTTCGGCCATGTAGTTGAACAGGATGCTCGGATGGTCGTTCGGGTCGCGCGAGCGCAGCTTCACGCGGCCGCGGCTCGGCGAGCGCATCGAGCCGACGTGCGCCTGGAAGCCGTGCATCTCGATCGCGTTCGAGCCGTTGTAGTTGATCGCCACCGGCAGGAAGTGATACTGGATGTTCGGCCACGGATCGTCGTCGCGCGTGCGGATGAAGCCGCCTGCTTCGAAGTGGTTGCTCGCGCCGAGGCCCGTGCCGTTCAGCATCCATTCGAGGCCGATCTTCGGCTGGTTCCACCACTTGAGCGCCGGGTACAGCGAGACGGGCTCCTTGCACTCGTACTGGATGTACATCTCCAGGTGGTCCTGCAGGTTCTGGCCGACGCCGGGCAGGTCGAGCACGACGGGAATGTCGAGCGCCTTCAGCCATGCGCCGGGGCCGACGCCCGAGCGCTGCAGCAGCTGCGGCGACGCGATCGCGCCGCTGCACACGAGCACTTCGCGGCGCGCATGCGCGGTCGCGCGCTCGCTGCCGCGCAGGTAGGTGACGCCCGACGCGCGCTTGCCGTCGAACAGGATGCGGTCGGCGAGCGCGTGCGTGACGATCTCGAGGTTCGGCCGCACCTTCGCCTGGTCGAGGTAGCCGCGCGCGGTGCTCGCGCGGCGGCCCTTCGGCGTGACGGTGCGGTCCATCGGGCCGAAGCCTTCCTGCTGGTAACCGTTCAGGTCGTCGGTGCGCGGATAGCCGGCCTGCACGCCCGCATCGACCATCGCCTCGAACAGCGGGTTCACGCCCGGCTTGCTGGTCGTGACCGACACGGGGCCGTTGCCGCCGTGATAGTCGTTCGGGCCGACGTCGCGCGTCTCGGCTTTCTTGAAGTACGGCAGGCAGTCGAGATACGTCCAGTTCTCGAGGCCCTTGTGCGTCGACCAGTTGTCGTAGTCGAGCGCGTTGCCGCGGATGTAGCACATCCCGTTAATCAGCGACGAGCCGCCGAGCCCCTTGCCGCGGCCGCATTCCATCCGGCGGTTGTCCATGTGCGGCTCGGGGTCGGTCTCGTACGCCCAGTTGTAGCGGCGGCCCTGCAGCGGGTAGGCGAGGGCGGCCGGCATCTGCGTGCGGAAGTCGAAGCGGTAGTCGGGGCCACCGGCTTCGAGCAGCAGCACCGTGACGTCCGGATCTTCCGTCAGGCGCGTTGCGAGCACGTTGCCCGCGGAGCCTGCGCCGCAGATGATGTAGTCGTATTCGCGTGTCGTCATGACGGTCAGTCTCCTTTCGTGATCCTTAAAACACCGGGTTGTAGCGGCCGAGCTCGACCTGCACCGACTTGATTCGAGTGTAGTGCTCGAGCGTCGTGATGCCGTTCTCGCGTCCGACACCGGATTGCTTGTATCCGCCAACCGGCATCTCGGCCGGCGATTCGCCCCACGTGTTGATCCAGCAGATGCCGGCTTCGAGGCGGTGGATCGTGCGGTGCGCGCGCGACAGGTTTTCGGTCACGACGCCGGCCGCGAGGCCGTAGTGCGTGTCGTTCGCGCGGGCGATCACTTCGTCCTCCGATTCGAAATCGAGGATGCTCATCACCGGCCCGAAGATTTCCTCGCGGACGATCTTCATGTCGTCGCGGCAATCGCCGAACACGGTGGGCGCGACGTACTGGCCGCTGCCGAAGTGGCCGTCGGTCAGGCGCGAGCCGCCCGCGAGCAGCTTCGCGCCCTCGGCCTTGCCGCTGTCGATGAAGCCGAGCACCTTGTCGAGCTGCGCGGCCGACACGAGCGGGCCGAAGTTGGTGTCGGCATCGGTCGGCTTGCCGACGCGGATGCGCTTCACGCGTTCGAGCACCTTTTGCGTGAACGCGTCCTTGACCGAACGGTGCACGAACACGCGCGTGCCGTTCGTGCAGACCTGGCCCGAGCTGAAGAAGTTGGCGGTCACCGCGATGTCGGCCGCACGGTCGAGATCGGCATCGTCGAACACGATCAGCGGCGACTTGCCGCCGAGTTCCATCGTCACTTCCTTCAGCGACGACGCGCCGGCCAGCGACATCACCTTCTTGCCCGTCTCGACGCCGCCCGTGAACGACACCTTCGCGATGTCCGGGTGGCCCGTCAGCAGCGCGCCGACCGAGCCGTCGCCCTGCACGACGTTGAACACGCCGGCCGGCACGCCGGCTTCCGTATAGATTTCCGCGAGCTTCAGCGCGGTCAGCGGCGTGACTTCGCTCGGCTTGAACACCATCGCGTTGCCGGCCGCGAGCGCGGGCGCCGTCTTCCAGCAGGCGATCTGGATCGGGTAGTTCCACGCGCCGATGCCCGCGCACACGCCGAGCGGCTCGCGGCGCGTGTAGACGAACGACTCGGCGCGCAGCGGCACCTGCAGCCCTTCGATCGCGGTCGCGAGGCCCGCGTAGTACTCGATCACGTCCGCGCCGGTGACGATGTCGACCGCGAGCGTCTCGCCGATCGGCTTGCCGGTGTCGCGCGTTTCGAGCGCCGCGAGTTCGTCGTTGCGTTCGCGCAGCAGGTCGACCGCGCGGCGCAGGATGCGCGAGCGCTGCATCGCGGTCATCGCGGCCCATTCGCGCTGGCCTTCCTGCGCGGACGCCACGGCGCGGTCGCCGTCGGCCGCGCTCGCCTGCTGCACCTGTGCGAGCAGTTCGCCGGTGGCGGGATCGAAGGTGTCGAAAGTCTTGCCGCTCGTGGCGTCGACGTAACCGCCGCCGATGTAGAGGCGCTGCAAACCGAATACGGACATGAGGATCTCCTTGAGGGCGACTGCGTGCCGTGTCAGGCGGACGCGAGCAGCAGGTCGATGTAATCGTGGGCGAGCTTCAATGCAGCCCGGGTGTCGATCGGGCCGCCGGCGAGGGCGCCGCGCAGCCACAGGCCGTCGATCAGCGCGGCGAGGCCGCCGGCGGCTTCGCGCGCTTTCGTGCGCGGCAACGCCTTCGCGAATTCGGCGCACAGGTTCGAATGGAGGCGCCGCGTGTTGACGTGCTGCAGGCGCTTGAGCATCGGGTCGTGCATGCTCTGCGACCAGAACGCGAGCCAGGTCTTCATCACGGGCGCGCTGACCTGCGTGTCGTCGAAGTTCGCGGCGGCGATCGCGCGCAGCCGCGAACGCGGATCCTTGCGCGCGGCCGTGCGGCGGCGCGTGGTGGCCGACCACAGGTCGCGCAGCACGTGCCGCATCGTCGCTTCGAGCAGGCCGTCCTTGTCGCCGAAGTAGTGGCTGACGATGCCCGTCGAGATGTTCGCGCGTTGCGCGACCGAGGCGAGCGTCGTGCCGGGCAGGCCCGCTTCGTCGATCGAGCGCAGCGTGGCATCGATCAACTGTGCGCGGCGAATCTCCCGCATTCCGACTTTCGGCATCGCGACTCCCTTCGCCCGGACGGGCCGTCCATGGAAGTCGAGAGCTTAGCGGTTTTTTATTGATCGTTCAATCAACAAAAAAGCGGGGTCTGACGACGAAACGGTGTTCGACGGCGGGTGTCCGGATGCGTCCGCGGTCATGTGCGGGTGCGGAAAAACGAATCGAAAGAAGGTTAATTAAATTGGAATCTGTTTAAAACGGTTTCCGAAAAAATGACGCAATGCGGGGGAAAGTTTCCACTCCTGTCGTCATTGCAAAACGAAAGAGTGTCGAGAACTGCAAGATTATTCGCGATGTGAAATTGTCAATTCGGATCGTGAAGATGTGCAGCATTCGGAAAACCGTTTAAATCAGGCGATTGAAATTCTGTATATTATTGAAATTACTGAGAAATATAGGATTTTTAAACACTGGGGCAGATTGCTCGCAAACGATTGCGAGTGGCTTTCACCGGAATCCGCATACCATATAAATTGATAAAAAAATTTGAACCATGGGCATTTCCCGGCAGAGTAGAGGAGATCCTTGGAATGACTTGAGTAAGTAATATCGACCGTATTAGTATGGCGCCGCACCACGAGGAATGAATGGGCACCGCCGGCATTTGCCGCGGTGCGTCGGCAATGGGCGCGACGACGGACCGCGCACGGGTCCGTCACCTGCCATTGCGCACCTGCAGCATGCCGCGACGTCGAGACGCCGCATTCACCGGAGAACGACGATGCCGACCGAGAAACACGTGGTTCCGCTACCGAATGGTCTGAAGGTCTACGTCGAACGGAACGTGTTCGACCCGGCGTTCGACACCGCGATGCTCGTCAACGGCGCGCTCGCGACGACCGCGTCGTTCGGGCAGACCGTCCAGTACCTCGGCGAGCGGATGAACACGATCTGCTTCGACCTGCCGTATGCGGGCCAGTCGCGTCAGCACAACCCGGGCTGCTACATCCTGACCAAGGACGACGAAGCCGCGATCCTCCAGTACCTGGTCGAGCATTTCGCGCCGGCGTTCCTCGTGTCGGTGTCGTGGGGCGGCGTCGCATCGCTGTTCGCGCTCGCGCGCGGCTGCCCGAGCGTGCGGCGCGCGGCGATCTGCTCGTTCTCGCCGTTCCTGAACGACGCGATGGTCGACTACGTGACGCGGGCCCGCGACCACATCGCGGCCGGCGAGAACCTGAAGGCCGCGCAGCTGCTGAACGACACCGTCGGCCGCTACCTGCCGCGGATCATGAAGCTGTACAACTACCGGTATCTCACGCGGCTGCCGCGCGACGAGCAGGACCAGGTCGCGTTCCACGTCGACCAGATCCTGTCGCTGCAGCCCGAGCGCTACTTCAGCGAGTTCTCGAACATCGGCTGCGAGCTGCTGTTCCTGAACGGCGAGCGCGACGAATACACGACGCCGGCCGACGTGCGCCAGCTCGGCGCGCACGTATCGCGCGCGCGGTTCGCGACGGTGCCGGACGCCGGCCATTTCCTCGACATCGAAGGCCGCGCGCAGCGCGACTACACGCGTACCGCGCTGCTCGACTTCTTCTGCGGCCAGGCGCCCGTCGCGGCCGGCATGGCACGCGCGGCCGCGCATGCGTGCGTGTCCGCGCCGATGCACGCGCTGTCGTCGTGACGCCGACCGTCGTGCAGCGGGACCGTCCCGTGCATCCGAATTCCCATCCCAACGAGGCAGGCCAGCCGTGAATATCGTTCAGACCATCGCCATCGTCGTTCCGTGGGCCGCATGGCTCGCCTACTGGATCGCCACGTCGCAGGGCGTGAAGACGACCGTGCGCAAGGAAGCCTCGCGCTCGCGCACGCTGCAGTCGATTCCGCTGATCGTCGGCGGCGCGCTGATCATCCTGCCCGATCCGTCGTGGCAGGCGCTCGTGCCGGACTGGCAGCGCTTCGGGCTGCAGGCGCAGTGCGGGCTCGCGGTGCTGGTGGCCGGCCTGCTGTTCTCGGTGTGGGCCCGGCTGCATCTCGGCACGAACTGGAGCGTGTCGGTCACGCTGAAGGAAGACCACGAGCTCGTCCGCACGGGGCCGTATGCGCTCGTGCGTCACCCGATCTACACGGGCTGCCTGATCGCGCTCGTCGGCGCCGCGCTGATCGGAGGCGAATGGCGCGGCGCGATCGGCGTGCTGCTCGTGTTCGCATCGCTCGCGTACAAGGTGCGCGTCGAGGAAAACTGGCTGACCGGGTATTTCGGGCCGGCGTACGCGCAGTACCGCCGCGAAGTGGCGGCGCTGATTCCCGGCTTCTACTGACCCCCGCGAGGCGCGCGATGGCGAAGATGATCGTGACCGCGATCGGCTCGGCGGGCGACGTGCATCCGCTGCTCGGCGTCGCGCGCACGCTCGCGGCGCGCGGTCACGACGTCGTGTTCTGCACGCACGCGCCGTTCGAGGCGGCCGTGCGCCGCTTCGGGTTCGCGTTCGTGCCGGTCGGCACCGCGGCCGAATACGACGCCGCGATGGAGAACCCGGCGCTGTGGGATCCGCGCACGTCGTTCCGCACGCTGTGGCAGGTGATCGCGCCGACGCTGCGCGCGCATTACGACGCGCTGCATGCGCTGACCGATGCCGACACGGTGCTCGTCGGCACGCTGTGGGCGTTCTCCGCGCGTTTCATGCAGGAGCTGCACGGCACGCCGTACGTGTCGGTGCAGGTGTCGCCGTCGACGCTGCTGTCCGCGCATGCGCCGCCGACGCACCCGCGCCTGACGATTCCCGCGCGCTGGCCGCTGCCGGTGAAGTCGGCGCTGATGACGCTGATCGAGCGCCAGGTGCTCGACCGCGTGTGCGGCCCCGCGCTCGACGCGGTGCGCCGCGATCTCGGGCTCGCACCCGCGCGTCGCGTGCTCGGCCGCTGGCTGCATTCGACCGACGGCGTGCTGTGCCTGTTTCCCGGCTGGTTCGCGCCGCCGCAGCCCGACTGGCCGTCGAACCATCTGCAAAGCGGTTTTCCGCTGTTCAACGATATTGCGACACCCGACGATGATGTGGCACTCGATGCGTTTCTCGCGGCCGGTGAGCCCCCGGTCGTGTTCACGGCCGGTTCGACACGCGTCGATCACGCGGCATACGCGCGCGCGGTGGCGGATGCGCTGCGCGCGACCGGCGCGCGCGGGATCCTGCTGACGCCGCACGATGCGGCGCCGGCCGATGATCGGCTGCTCGTGCGCCGCTTCGTGCCGATGCGCACGCTGCTGCCGCGTTGCCGTGCGCTCGTGCATCACGGCGGGATCGGCACCGCGGCGCTCGCGTGCGAGGCCGGGATCGTGCAGGTCGTCACGCCGTTCGCGCACGACCAGTTCGACAACGCGCAACGCGTCGTCGCGAACGGCTGCGGCGTGCGCGTCGACGGCCCCGTCGACGGCGCGCGGCTCGGTGCGGCGCTCGCGCGCGTGCTCGCCGAACCGGCGTTCGCGGTGCAGGCGAAGCGCACGCGCGCGCTGCTCGCGGCCGCGCCGGACGGTTGCGATGCGGCCGCCGATTTCATCGAACGCTTCGTGCCGACGCGCGGGCGGGCGGCCGCGCGGGCCGATCTCGCGGTGGCCGGCGCATGAGCACCGCATCGCCGCTTCACGACGGGCCCGTCGCGCCGTCCGCGTTCGACGCGCCGGCGCCCGCGCCGGCCGCGCAGCCGGTGCGCGGCATTCGGCTGGCGCTGCTGACGTTCGCGCTGTCGCTCGCGACCTTCATCGAGGTGCTCGACTCGACCGTGACGAACGTCGCGGTGCCGGCGATCTCCGGCAGTCTCGGCGTCTCGAACAGCCAGGGCACGTGGGTGATCAGCTCGTACTCGGTCGCGGCCGCGATCGCGGTGCCGCTGACGGGCTGGCTCGCGCGCCGCGTCGGCGAGCTGCGGCTGTTCGTCGGCGCGGTGCTGCTGTTCACGCTCACGTCGCTGCTGTGCGGGCTCGCGCGCGACCTGCACGTGCTGGTGATCTGCCGCGCGCTGCAGGGGCTGTGCTCGGGGCCGATGGTGCCGCTGTCGCAGACGATCCTGCTGCGCACGTTCCCGCCCGACAAGCGGACGATCGCGCTCGCGCTGTGGGCGATGACGGTGCTGCTCGCACCGATCTTCGGACCGGTGGTCGGCGGCTGGATCGTCGACAACTTCTCGTGGCCGTGGATCTTCCTGATCAATTTGCCGATCGGGCTGTTCTCGTTCGCGGTGTGCACCGCGATGCTGCGCCCCGACGCGCAGCGCGGCGCGGCCGGCCCGGTCGACGTGCCGGGCATCGTGCTGCTCGTGATCGGCGTCGGCTCGCTGCAGGCGATGCTCGACCTCGGGCACGACCGCGGCTGGTTCGGCTCGCCGCTGATCGTCACGCTTGCGGTGGTCGCGACGCTCGCGATCGTGTCGCTGCTGATCTGGGAGGCGGGCGAAGCGCATCCCGTCGTCGATCTCAGCCTGTTCCGCGACCGCACGTTCTCGTTCTGCGTGCTGATCATCTCGCTCGGGATGATGAGCTTCTCGGTGGTCGGCGTCGTGTTTCCGCTGTGGATGCAGGCCGTGATGGGCTACAACGCGTTTCATGCGGGGCTCGCGACCGCGTCGCTCGGCGTGCTCGCGCTCGTGTTCTCGATTCTCGTGGGGATCCACGCGCACCGCTTCGACGCGCGCGTGCTCGCGACGTTCGGCTTCCTCGTGTTCGCGGCCGTGCTCGCGTGGGACGCGCATTTCACGCTGAAGATGACGTTCGCGCAGATCGCCGCGCCGGGGCTGATCCAGGGGATCGGGCTGCCGTGCTTCTTCATTCCGCTGACCGCCGCGACGCTGTCGCGCATTCCCGACGACCGGCTCGCCGCCGCGTCGAGCCTGTCGAACTTCCTGCGCACGCTGTCCGCCGCGTTCGGCACCGCGATGAGCGTCACGCTGTGGGAAAACCGCGCGACCTATCACTACGACGTCGTGTCGCAATCGGTCACGCACGCGTCGGCGAACACGCAGCGCTTCGTGCATTCGCTGAACGCGATGGGCGTGGACGGCGTGCGCGAACTGTCGACGCTGCACCAGGTCGTGATGCAGCAGGCATACATGATGGCGACCAACGACATGTTCTGGATGGCGAGCATGACGTGTCTCGCACTCGCGGCGATGATGTGGCTGACGCGGCCGAAGCGCGGTGCGGCCGCTTCGTTCGGGCATTGAGGAGAAGACCATGACGACACTCGGCGCACTCGTGATCCTGTATCACCCGAGCGATGCGCAGCTCGACGCGCTCCGCGCGTGGCGGCACGCGTGCGACGCGCTGCTCGTGGTCGACAACACGCCGCAGCCCGACGCGCGGGCGCGCGAGCTGTGCGACGGAGAGGGCATCGCGCTGCTGCATCACGGCAATCGCGGCGGGATCGCGGGCGCGTACAACGCGGGGCTCGCGGCGCTGTTTCGCGACCGCATCGACGCCGTCGCGCTGTTCGACCAGGATTCGTCGGTGCCGGCCGCGTATTTCCCGGTGATGCGCGATGTCTGCGCGGGGCTCGCGGGGCGTGCGTTCCTGGCCGGCCCGCGCATCTTCGACGAGAACGCGCGCAGCTTCCTGCCCGAACTCTCTACCAACGGCATCGGGCTGCGCCGCCTGCGCATCGAGCCGGGCGCGCCGCTGCAGCGCTGCGCATTCCTGATCTCGTCGGGCTGCGTGGTGTCGCGCGACGCGTTCGACCTGCTCGGCCGCTTCGACGAGACGCTGTTCATCGATCACGTCGACACCGAATACAGCTTCCGCGCGCTGTCGCGCAACGTGCCGCTCTATGTCGTGCCGTCGCTGGTGCTGCCGCACCGGATCGGCGCGAAGCAGCGGCACGCGATCGGCCCTTTTGAAATGACGTCGATGAATCATTCGTGGCAACGGCGCTACTACAGCGCGCGCAATGCGGTGCAGCTCGGGATGCAGTACGGGCTGCGCTTTCCGGTGGCGATCGTGCCGAACCTGCTGACCGTGTGGCAGGTC
Source organism: Burkholderia sp. (assembly GCA_031253835.1). Taxonomy (GTDB): domain Bacteria; phylum Pseudomonadota; class Gammaproteobacteria; order Burkholderiales; family Burkholderiaceae; genus Burkholderia. The sequence continues at coordinate 109,256 of JAIRVP010000052.1, forward strand.
GTGCAGATCGCGCTCGTCGAGCGCGACAAGCGCGCGAAGCTGGCCGGCATCCTGTTCGGCGTCGCGGACGGCCTGTTCGGCCGGCTCGGCCCGCTCGAACGCACGCGGCCGCGCCTGGCCGCGCGTGCGCAGCGCGTTCAGCAGGGGTGACGATGCGGCGTTTGACGAAAGCGGCGGGTTCGGCGCGTGGCGTGAAGGGCGGCTCGATGATCGCGGCGGCGGCCGTGCTGCTCGCGTTGGGCGGATGCGTGCCGTCGGGCTTCCTGCCGTCGCTGTCGCTGCGTGCGCCGGCCGACGATGCGCTCGCGCACACGGTCGGCCCCGGCGCGGACGGCGCGTGGCCGGCACCGGACTGGGTGAAGCAGCTGCAGGATCCGCAGCTCGACGACCTGGTGGCCGATGCGTCGCAGAACAGTCCCGATGTGCAGGTCGCGCAGGCGCGGTTGCGGATCGCGCAGGCGCAGCTTCAGCAGTTCGATTCGCTGACCGGGTTGACGGGCACGGCCGGCGCGACGATCAGCCGCGCGCGGATGCCGAAGCCCGGCGACATCGCCGACGTGACGGCCGGCGGCTATCGCGTGCCGGTGCAGATCTTCGGCGATCCGAACGTCTCGCCGTCGTCGATCTTCGTCGGGCTGAACTACCAGCTCGACCTGTGGGGCAAGAACCGTGCGGCGACGAAGAGCCTGATGTCGTTGCGCGACGCGGCCGGCGTCGAGGCCGAACAGGTGCGGCTGACGCTCGCGGTCGCGATCGTCACCGTGTATTGCCAGCTCGACCAGACATACGCGGTGCGCGACCTGTTGCAGCAGAAGCTGAAGATCAGCCAGCGCGTGACGGCCGTGCTGCGCGAGCGCACCGCGCGCGGCCTCGACAACGCGTACGACGCGAGCGACGCGTCGATCAGGCGCAGCCGCCTGCTCGAACAGATCGCGCTGAACGACGAGCAGATCAAGCTCGCGCAACTGCAGCTCGGCGTGCTGTCGGGCCGCGGCCCCGAGCGCGGGCTCGCGCTGCAGCGGCCGCGCGTCGGCGCGTTCGCGGGCGGCGCGGTGCCCGCGCGGCTGCCGGCCGATCTCCTCGGCCGCCGGCCCGACATCGTCGCCGCGCGGCTGCGCGTCGAAGCCGCGTTCGCGAATGCCGATTCGACGCGCGCGCAGTTCTATCCGGACGTGAACCTCGTCGCGCTCGGCGGCGTGTTCGCGCTGACGCCCGCGTCGCTGTTCTCGCGCGATTCGCTTGCGGGCTCGGTCGGCCCGGCGATCTCGCTGCCGATCTTCGATCGCGGCCGGCTGAAGGCGAAGCTCGGCGCGGATGTCGCGCAGGCCGACGTCGCGATCGGGCTGTACAACAAGACCGTCGACGACGCGCTCGGGCAGGTCGCGCAGCTCGTCACGTCGCTGCAGACGTCGCAGACGCTCGTCACGCAGCAGCAGGATGCCGTCGCGGCTGCGCAGAAGATCGTGCAGATCGCGGCCGACCGCCACCGGCGCGGCGTGCTGATGCAGAAGGATGTCGATGTCGCGGATCTCACGCTGATCGACGAGCGCACGCAGATGATCGCGTTGCTCGGCCGGCAGCGGACGCTGCGGGTCGGGCTGATCGGCGCACTCGGCGGCGGGTTCGATGCGGGCGCAACGGCGGCGCAAACGCAGACGCCGGCCGTGCATCGGGCGCGCAGCGGGGCGGCGAGGCGCGGCGCGCCGGCGGCGGTGGCGGCTGCGGCTGCGGCTGCGGCTTCCGCGGGCGCGAACCGGACTGCGGTGGCTGCACCGTCGAACGATGCGCGTGTTGGGAGTGCGGCCATGTCGCCGGTCGCGGCGATGGCGAGTGCCGTACCAGCGCCTGCTCCGGCGCCTGCACGGCGTGACGACACGTCGCCCCGCGGCACGCCTGTTCTCGCGCACACGGCAGCGACGATCGCGGCGCCGGCCCCGCCGGTCGCGCAGCCGATCCCCCTGTTCCAGCACGATCGACTGATCGTTACGCAAAGCGACTGATGCACCACGACAACCTCCATACCGCCGCGCCGCCGGCCGCACAGACCGACCCGGCACTCGATGCGCGCCGCGCGACGCGCCGCAAGCGCTTCACCATGTTTTTCGCGATCGTGCTGCTGGCCGCGATCGCGTGGATCGCGTACTGGCTGCTGAGCGACCGCTACTACGAAGACACCGACGACGCGTACGTCGCGGGCAGCATCGTGCAGGTCGCCGCGCAGATCCCGGGCGCCGTGACCGATGTGCTGGTGGCCGATACGCAGGCCGTGCGCGCCGGGCAGACGCTCGTGAAGCTCGACGACACCGAGGCGTCCGTCGCGTTCGCGCAGGCGAAGGCGCAGCTCGCTCAGGCCGTGCGGCAGGTCGCGAACGCGAAGATCTCGAACACGATGTACGTCGAGGCCGTGAATGCGCGGCGCGCCGACCTGTCGCTCGCGCAGCGCGCACTCGTCGCGCGCTCGGGTGCGTCGGTCGAGATCGTCGCGCCCGAGGAGCTCGCGCGGGCGCGTGCGGCGGTGGCCGGCGCGCAGGCGAACCTCGCGGCCGCGCAGGCCCAGCTCGACGCGGCGCGCGCGCTCGGCAGCAAGCTGCCGATCGACGAAAGTCCGGCCGTCGTGCAGGCGGCCGCGCAGTTCAAGCTCGCGTACCGGAACCTGAAGCGCACGACGATCGTCGCGCCCGTCGACGGCACGATCGGGCAGCGCTCCGTGCAGGTCGGCCAGCAGGTCGGGCCCGGCGTGCCGCTGATGTCGGTCGTGCAGCTCAACCGGCTGTGGATCGAGGCGAATTTCAAGGAAGGGCAGATCCGCCACATGCGCGTCGGCCAGCCGGTCGAGGTCGTGTCGGATCTCTACGGCTCGCGGATCGCCTATCGCGGCCGCGTGCAGGGCTTCTCGGCCGGCACGGGCAGCGCCTTCTCGATGCTGCCGTCGCAGAACGCGGCCGGCAACTGGATCAAGGTCGTGCAGCGCGTGCCGGTCGTGATCGCGCTCGATCCGCGCGATCTCGCCACGCATCCGCTGCGCGTCGGGCTGTCGATGCGCGCGACGGTCGATACGCACGACCGCAACGGCCATGCACTCGACAGCGAGCCGCCGACGCCGGCCGTCAGCACGCGCGTGCACGACGGCGTCGCGAGCGACGCGGAAGCGGCGGCCGCCGCGATCATCCGCGAGAATCAGGGCGGGTAACGCCCGCCGGAGAAGGACAAGGCCGGCCGCGAGGGCCGGTCCGCCCCCCGCGCGTCCGTTCCGGACCGTCCCGTCGTTTCCCGTCCGACTTTCGTATTTCCGCCATCGATGTCGGCGCCGATCAAACGCATGTCGCGTTTGAGACATCGGCGCCCCTGCCTCCGGGACTACTCTCGAACAGCACGTTGCGTGTGCGCCGCATGGGCCGGCGCGCCGCGGCGCCAGCCAACGAGACATGGAGACAATACGATGAGCAGCAATCGAGGTGTCGTCTATCTTGGACCGGGCCAGGTCGAAGTCCAGAAAATCGATTATCCGAAGATGGTCGACCCGAGCGGCCGCGCGATCGGCCACGGCGTGATCCTGAAAGTGGTCAGCACGAACATCTGCGGTTCCGACCAGCACATGGTGCGCGGCCGCACGACCGCACCGGTCGGCCTCGTGCTCGGTCACGAGATCACCGGCGAAGTGGTCGAGGTGGGCCGCGATGTCGAGACGCTGAAGATCGGCGATCTCGTGTCGGTGCCGTTCAACGTCGCCTGCGGCCGCTGCGCGATGTGCAAGGACACGCATACGGGCGTGTGCCTGAACGTGAACCCGTCGCGTGCCGGCGGCGCGTACGGCTACGTCGACATGGGCGGCTGGATCGGCGGCCAGGCCGAGTACGTGCTCGTGCCGTACGCCGATTTCAACCTGCTGAAATTCCCGGACCGCGACCAGGCAATGTCGAAGATCCGCGACCTGACCTGCCTGTCCGACATTCTGCCGACCGGTTATCACGGTGCGGTGAGCGCGGGCGTGAAGCCGGGCTCGACGGTCTATATCGCGGGCGCGGGCCCGGTCGGCATGGCTGCCGCCGCGTCGGCGCGCCTGCTCGGCGCGGCCGTGACGATCGTCGGCGACATGAACGCGGAACGCCTCGCCCATGCGCGGGCGATGGGCTTCGAGACGGTCGACCTGTCGAAGGACGCGTCGCTCGGCGAGCAGATCGAACAGATCCTCGGCGTGCCCGAGATCGACTGCGCGGTCGACTGCGTCGGCTTCGAGGCGCACGGCCACGGTTCGTCGGGCCATTCGGAGGAAGCGCCCGCGACGGTGCTGAACTCGCTGATGGAAATCACGCGGCCGGCCGGCGCGATCGGCATCCCGGGCCTGTACGTGACGGACGATCCGGGCGCGAAGGACAAGGCCGCGCAGCACGGCAGCCTGAGCATCCGCTTCGGTCTCGGCTGGGCGAAGTCGCACTCGTTCTTCACGGGCCAGACGCCGGTGCTGAAATACAACCGCAACCTGATGCAGGCGATCCTGTTCGACCGGCTGCCGATCGCGAAGATCGTCAACGTCGAAGTGATCTCGCTCGACCAGGCGCCGGAAGGCTACAAGAAGTTCGACGGCGGCGCGCCGCGCAAATTCGTCATCGACCCGCACGGGTTGCTGGCGGCCTGATGCGCTAGCGTTCGTTCGCTATGCGCTGAACGAAACGGGCGGCTCCGGAAACGGGCCGCCCGTTTTGGTTGCGGGTGGTTCTGAAAAACGAATCGTCGGATGGGAGGGCGCGAACGGCGCGCTCAATGGCCGCGATAGAGTCTCGCGATTTCGGCGTTGCCGGATGCGGTGTAGCGCCTGTGGCGCGCATGCAGGCTCACGCGGCGGATCGGATGCGTGCGATGCGCGGCATCGCGGCTGCCTTTCCAGTCCGCCACGCGAACCGCGCCGGCGCGTGTCCGGTCGGGGGCGCGTATCGACGGTGCGGCTTGCGCAACCTGCATCCTGCCTGCGGGCGGGCTGGCGTTCGCGTCGTCGTGTGGCGGGATGGCCGCCAGTTGCGGCGTTCCGCCGGGTGAATGAAACGGAAAAACGGGCGTCGGCAATACCGGCAGCACCGGCTCGTTCACGGTATGCAAGCCGGATTCGGTCGCGGCGGAGGCCGGTGTGCCGGAACCGCGGCACACGGGATCGGCCTTGCAGGTGCGATCGACCATCACATAGCCGCCGACCAGCAGCACGAGTGTCAGGAGGCTCAGGATCGGTGCGCTCGATGCGCTCGGCCGCCGGAGCGCCGCGTTGCGCAGCGTGTGCGCGACGTGCGACGACCACGAACGGACGGCACGCGGCGCCGTGGCGTGCGCAGGGTCGCGCGTATGACGAATCGGATCGAACGGCCAGTCCCACTGACCGCAGACGGGGCAGCGCTCGAGTGCGCTGCGCGCGACGAATCCGCATTCCCTGCAACGGCAACTCGCGGCGTGCCGCGATTCGGCACGCGAGTTCAGCACGGCGCGCCAGCCATCGCGCGCGCGAACGTTCCGGTTAGGCAGGACGCGCATCGTCAGCGGCGGGCGGGCGCCATCAACGGAGCACACGTCGACTGTCGTTCGCATTCGGTGTTCATGTGATTCTCCATAACATCGGACGCGTGGAATCCGTTCGTCCGCGGCTGCCTGCCGCTTCATTCTTTGCCGCTTGCGCGTGAAACGCAAGGACGATGTCGGTCGTCGCGCGCCGCGCGTTGGGCGCTAGCCGTCGTGTCGTTGCCGTGCCGCGAGCGTGCCGAGGGTCTCCATCGCGCGCTCGACGGCCGGTGTCCACGGCCGGCCGTAGTTGAGCCGCAGGTAGCGGCGGAATCCGCCGGTCGCGGAAAAGATCGGCCCCGGCGCGATGCTGACGCCGCTTTCCAGCGCCGCGTCGAACAGCTGCATCGCATCGACGCGCGGCGGCAGTTCGATCCACAGGAAATACCCGCCGCGCGGCGCGAATACTTCGGTGTCCACCGGAAAATATGCGCGCACGGCCGCCAGCATCTGCGCCTGGTGCGCGGCGAGATTGCGCCGCAGCTTGCGCAGGAAGCGGTCGTATGCGCCGTCGCGCAGGTAGCTCGAGATCGCCAGTTGCGCGGGCACGTCGGCGGCCGGCGCGCTCGCGCCTTTCGCCTGCCGGATCTGCCGCACGTAGCGCCCGGCCGCGACCCAGCCGATCCGGAACCCCGGCGCGAGACATTTCGAGAACGACCCGCAATGCAGGACGAGCCCGCTGTCGTCATACAGTTTCGCGGGGCGCGTGGGCGCCGTGCCGAAATGCAGTTCGCCGTACACGTCGTCCTCGATCAGCGGCACGCCGCGCGACGCGAGCAGGGCGATCAGCGCGCGCTTGCGCTCGTCGGTCAGCGTCGCGCCGGTCGGGTTGTGGAACGACGTCATGAACCAGCATGCGCGCACCGGATGCGTGTCGAGCGCTTGCGCGAGCGCATCGAGATCGAGGCCCGTGCGCGGGTCGACCGGAATCTCGACGGCTTTCAGGTGCAGGCGCTGCACGGCGTGCAGCACCGCGTGGAATGCCGGCCGTTCGATCGCGACGATGTCGCCCGGGCGCGTCAGCGCCTGCAGGCAGAGTGTCAGCGCTTCGAGCGCGCCGGTCGTGATGACGATCTCGTCCATCGGCAGTGCAGCGCCCGCATGCAGGTAGCGCAGCGCGATCTGGCGCCGCAGTGCATCGTTGCCGGGCGGCAATCCCGACAGCAGTTTCGTGCGATCCATGCTGCGGGCCGCCGACGCCACGTAGCGCCACAGGCTGCTCATCGGGAACAGCGAATAGCTGGCGAATGCCGAGCCGAGCGGGACGATGTCCTCGCATTTGAGGGCGTCGAGCAGGCGGAGCAGGGTGTCGTCGCCGTCGCCGGCTGGCGCGGCGGCCGGCTTGCGTGGCGGATCGTGGCCGAACCGTACGCGCTTGTCTTCCAGGTTCGCAACGAAATATCCGGAGCGTGCGCGCGCGACGATCAGCCCCTCGCTTTCGAGTGCGTAGTACGCGCGAAACACGGTGGACGGGCTCACGCCGTACGCGCGGCACGCGGCGCGCACGGTGGGGATGCGCGCACCGGCTGCCAGGTCGCCGCGCCGGATCGCGTCGGCGATCGTCTGTGCCAGCGCCGCATATCGCTTCATGCCTGCCCCCCGGCCGCTCGAAGCCTCGCTGAAAAAAGAGTAGGGCACGGCACCCGTCGCGCGCAAGCGCGCCCCCAATCGCTGATCCGTATGTTTTTTGAGCGCTCTGATGCTGTTCTTTCGTCTGACAAGCAGGCATGCTGCAGCACGTTTTATTCCCGATATCCGGCCGAGACGGAATCCACGCTGCATGGCGGCGGCTCCGTGACCCACGCGTGTCTTGCCTGGGTTCCTGTCTGCGGCGTCCTGACCCTACCCGGAAGCATCCAGCGTGAAACTGCAGACCCTCGCCGCCGGCCTCGTGGCCGGCATCGCACTCAACCTGTCCGGCGGCGCCGCACAGGCCGCCTGCGTCAGCAATCCCGCCGCCCAGCCGAATACGACGTTCCCCGCCGCACTGACCGGCAAGCTCGTCTATCACAGCTACGTCACGTACGGCGACGGCACGAGCCAGTTGTTCCTCTACGACTTTTCGGCCCATACGCTGACGCAACTGAGCAAGAGCACGTGGGGCATCACCGATCCGATGAACGGCGTGTTCAGCCCCGACGGCAAGTGGCTGGCGTTCATGGGCATCAGCAACGGCGCATGGAACGTGTTCATGCTGCAGCTCGGCGCCGGCACGCCGCCGGTCAACCTGACGAACAGCACGGGCGCGACACGCAACGAGGACCCGAAATTCAGCGCGGACGGCAAGACGCTCGTGTTCAAGCAGAACGGCGACGTCAAGCAGGCGACGTTGTCGTACACGAGCGCGGGCCCGACGTTCACGTCGGTCGTGAGCCTGACGAATGCACCGGCCGGCGCCGAATACTCGATGCCGTACCTCGCGCCGGATGCGAGCGCCGTGTACTACGCGACCGGCACCGGCTCGAACATGGGGCTGATGAAGCGCACGATCGCGACCGGCGCGACCGCCGTGTTCGATCATCCGGCCGGACTGCAGACCTACTACCCGATCGTGCGTGCGGACGGCATGGTGTTCTATGCGCGCTGGAAGGACAGCGGCGGGGCCGACCAGATCTATTCGAAGACGGCCGACCCGGCATCGACGCCGAACGCGCTGGCGCTCAACGACTGCTTGAGCAACAACTCGGATCCGGCGCCGGTGAGCGGCACGAACTACCTGTTCTTCTCGTCGACGACGGCGGGCGGCTATCAGCTGTATGTGGGCGACGTGACGACCGGCCAGCGCTGGAGCCTGTCGCAGTTCGGCGTGAATGCCGACTCGACGAAGGCGAAGCTGGGGTCGAGCTACTACGGCGGGCCGGCCGTCGCGCGGCCGACGCTGCTGTCGCAGGGGCGGCCGGCCGCCGCGTCGGCGAGCTACAACGCATCGCTCACGCCGGACAAGGCGTTCGACGGCAACATGACGAGCACGCGCTGGGACTCGCCGGAAGGCACGGGCGTCGATCCGCAATGGATCTCGGTGGATCTCGGCGCGACGAAGACCATCAGCAGCGTCGACCTGTACTGGGATGCGGGCGCGCTCGTCTATCAGATCCAGACGTCGAACGACAACGCGAACTGGACGACGATCTACTCGACGAGCAACGGCGTGTCGTACGGGCACGTGACGTTGCCGAACCTGAACGGGCACGGCCGCTACGTGCGGATGCTCGGCACGAAGCGCGCGACGCAGTGGGGTTACTCGCTCGACGAAATGCAGGTGTGGGGATCGTAAGCGCAAAGAACAAGCGGCCGTGAAGGCCGCTTTTTTCATGCGTCACGCACAGCGTCGATCACGCATGCAGCACATGAGCGGGAAATACCGGGCCGGCCGTGCTCGCCGCACCCTGCGCGAGCGGCGCGACCTGCTTGCGGCGCTCACGCGTCGGCGCGACGCCGAACGCGTCGCGATAGCTCTTGCTGAAGTGGCATGCCGACTGGAAGCCGCAGGCCATCGTGATGTGCATGATCGACATGTCGGTCTGCAGCAGCAGTTCGCGTGCGCGGCGCAGCCGCAATGTCAGGTAGTAATGCGTCGGCGTCATGCCGAGGTGTTCGCGGAACAGGCGCTGCAGTTGCCGCTGCGACATGTTCGCGAGCCGCGCGAGCTCCTCGCGCGACAGCGGCTCCTCGATGTTGTTCTCCATCAGCGAGATCACTTCGAACAGCGACTTGTTCGCCGAGCCGAGGCGTGCGACGAGCGGCATGCGTTGCTGCGCGCTCGTGTCGCGCACGTGTTCGACGATGAACTGCTCGGCGATCTGCGTGACGCGCGCGGTGCCCACGCGCGCGGCGATCAGGTTCAGCATCATGTCGAGCGGCGCGACGCCGCCCGTGCACGTGATGCGGTCGCGGTCGATCACGAACAGTTCCTTCAGGAAGCGCGTGTCCGGAAACTCTTCCTTCAGCGCCGACATGTTTTCCCAGTGGATCGCGCACGCGTAGCCCGCGAGCAGCCCCGACTTCGCGAGTGCATAGGTGCCCGTGCACAGGCTGCCGAGCGGGATGCCCGAGCGCGCGAAGCGGCGCAGCGTCGACAGATGGGCCGGCGTGGTCGCACGCTGCACGTCGACGCCGCCGCACACGAACACGATGTCGGGCTGCCCCGCGCATTCGGCCGGGCCCGTGTCGACCGTGAGGCCGTTGCTCGCCGTGACCGGGCCGCCGTCCGGGCTGATCACCGACCAGCGGTACAGCGGCTGGCCGCTCAGGTAGTTCGCCATCCGAAGCACCTCGATCGCATTGGTGAACGCGATCATCGTGAAATTCGGTAAAGGCATGAACGCGAAGTGGGACAGCGACGCTGTGCGGTCGGGCGACATGGGGAGCGTTCCTAGAATCTCTAATAGCTATACGCCCGGGGGCACGGATCGGGCTGCGGTATTGTGTGAGCGAGCGCAACAAGCGTGCCATACGGCTAAACCCTAGCTCCATACGTTGTCTGGGTGTAAGGCCGATGTTGCACTGCACCGTATCCGGGAGACGCCGCACCCCGAACGGGCGGCAAACGCACTGCCCGTGTGCGTGTCCATAGGTGAACAGCCGACACCATTTTGGTTGGTCATCCGAAAAAGCACGACCGGTCACTTGTATAAAACGGACGTGCATGGCGGAAAAGGCAAAGAACGCGTCTAAATTCATCAATCCGCCGAAAATCCGAACGACAAGAATAGAGCCGTCGGCAACCTTGCACTGGCGCAGCGGGAAACCCAGGCAGGGCGGGCCTTGAGCTTTGGTTGCAGCCCTTTATTCTTCGTCACGGACGCACAATGTCGAACACCCAGCCTTTCTTCTCGCAGCCCCTTGCCGAGCGCGACGCGCCGGTGCGCAGCGCCATCCTGAAGGAACTCGAGCGTCAGCAGTCGCAGGTCGAGCTGATCGCGTCGGAAAACATCGTGTCGCGCGCCGTGCTCGAGGCGCAGGGCTCGGTACTGACCAACAAGTACGCGGAAGGCTATCCCGGCAAGCGCTACTACGGCGGCTGCGAGTTCGCCGATGAAGTCGAGGTGCTGGCGATCGACCGCGTGAAGCAGATCTTCAACGCCGGCTATGCGAACGTGCAGCCGCACTCGGGCGCGCAGGCGAACGGCTCGGTGATGCTCGCGCTGGCCAAGCCGGGCGACACGGTGCTCGGCATGTCGCTGGATGCCGGCGGCCACCTGACGCACGGCGCGAAGCCGGCGCTGTCGGGCAAGTGGTTCAACGCGGTCCAGTACGGCGTGAACCGCGACACGATGCGGATCGACTACGACCAGGTCGAGGCGCTGGCGCACGAGCACAAGCCGAACCTGATCATCGCCGGCTTCTCGGCGTACCCGCGCGCACTCGACTTCGCGCGCTTCCGCGCGATCGCCGACAGCGTCGGCGCGAAGCTGATGGTCGACATGGCGCACATCGCCGGCGTGATCGCCGCGGGCCGCCACGCGAACCCGGTCGAGCACGCGCACGTCGTCACGTCGACCACGCACAAGACGCTGCGCGGCCCGCGCGGCGGTTTCGTGCTGACCAACGACGAGGACATCGCGAAGAAGATCAACTCGGCGGTGTTCCCCGGCCTGCAGGGCGGCCCGCTGATGCACGTGATCGCCGGCAAGGCCGTCGCGTTCGGCGAAGTGCTGCATGCGGACTTCAAGACCTACATCGACAACGTGCTCGCGAACGCGCAGGCGCTCGGAGAAGTGCTGAAGGCCGGCGGCGTCGATCTCGTCACGGGCGGCACCGACAACCACCTGCTGCTGGTCGACCTGCGCCCGAAGGGCCTGAAGGGTGCGCCGGTCGAGCAGGCGCTGGAGCGCGCGGGCATCACCTGCAACAAGAACGGCATCCCGTTCGACACCGAGAAGCCGACCGTCACGTCGGGCATCCGTCTCGGCACGCCGGCCGGCACGACGCGCGGCTTCGGCGTCGCGGAGTTCCGTGAAGTCGGCCGCCTGATTCTCGAAGTGTTCGACGCGCTGCGCGCGAACCCGGAAGGCGACCACGCGACCGAACAGCGCGTGCGCCGCGAGATCTTCGCGCTGTGCGAACGCTTCCCGATCTATTGATCGACCCCACAAGAACAGACCCACGAGCGAGAGCAGATATGAGCACGCTGCATCAGGACAGCATCATCATCGACGGACTGAACATTTCGAAGTTCGAGAAGCCGGTGTTCGAGGACATGCGCAAGGGCGGCATCACGGCCGCGAACTGCACGGTGTCGGTGTGGGAGAACTTCGCCAAGACCGTCGACAACATCGGCGTGATGAAGAAGAAGATCCGCGACAACGGCGAGCTGCTGACGCTCGTGCGCACGACGGACGACATCTTCCGCGCGAAGAAGGAAGGCAAGACCGGGATCATCCTCGGCTTCCAGAACGCACATGCGTTCGAGGACAACCTCGGCTACATCGAAGCGTTCGCCGACATGGGCGTGCGCGTGGTGCAGCTCTGCTACAACACGCAGAACCTGGTCGGCACGGGCTGCTACGAGCGCGACGGCGGCCTGTCGGACTTCGGACGCGAAGTGATTACCGAGATGAACCGCGTCGGCATCATGGTCGACCTGTCGCATGTGGGCGGCAACACGTCGTCGGAAGCGATCGCGTTCTCGAAGAAGCCGGTGTGCTACTCGCACTGCCTGCCGTCGGGCCTGAAGGAACATCCGCGCAACAAGAGCGACGTGCAGCTGAAGGAGATCGCCGATGCGGGCGGCTTCGTCGGCGTGACGATGTTCGCGCCGTTCCTGAAGCGCGGGATCGAAGCGAACATCGACGACTACATCGAGGCGATCGACTACGTCGTGAACCTGATCGGCGAAGACGCGGTCGGCATCGGCACGGACTTCACCCAGGATTTCGCGAAGGAATTCTTCGACATGCTGACGCATGACAAGGGCCGCTATCGCCAGCTGACGAACTTCGGCAAGGTGATCAACCCGGACGGCATCCGCACGATCGGCGAATTCCCGAACCTGACCGCGGCGATGGAACGCCACGGCTGGAAGGAGTCGCGTATCCGCAAGATCATGGGCGAGAACTGGGTGCGCGTGTTCAAGGACGTGTGGGGCGCGTAAGCGCCGCATCGAGCCGAACCGCTACCCGCGATTCAACATTAGAAAAATCGGGACGTGCCCGCGCAAGCCGCGCGGGCGCGCGGACGATGTCGCGCCTGCGCACTGAGCCGCGCGGCCCCTTTCCTCACGGAGTCACCACGATGCAACCGCAACTGCCGATCAACGTCGATCCCGATACCGGCGTCTGGACCACCGACGCGCTGCCGATGCTGTACGTGCCGCGCCACTTCTTCACGAACAACCACGTGGCCGTCGAGGAAGCGCTCGGCGTCGAAGCGTATGCCGAGATCCTCTACAAGGCCGGCTACAAGTCCGCCTACCACTGGTGCGACAAGGAAGCGAAGCTGCACGGCCTGACCGGCATGGCCGTGTTCGAGCACTACCTGAAGCGCCTGTCGCAACGCGGCTGGGGCCTGTTCTCGATCATCGAAGCCGATCCGGCCGGCGCGCGCGCGAAGATCGAGCTGCGCCACTCGTCGTTCGTGCTTCAGCAACCGGGCAAGGAAGGCAAGCTCTGCTACATGTTCGCGGGCTGGTTCGCCGGTGCGATGGACTGGGTCAACGATACGACGCCGGAAGGCAAGGGTGCGCCGCGCGCGCAATCGAAGGAAGTGCAGTGCGCGGCCGAGCATCACGACCACTGCGTCTTCGAAGTGTCGCCGATCGCGCACTGACGGCCTGACTCACTGAAACAGAACAACACCCGCAACACGAGACATTCGAACGCCAGAGGTCGCCAGCGATGCGTTATCCCCACCTGTTCAAACCCATGCAGCTGAACCAGCTGACGCTGCGCAACCGGATCGTCAGCACCGCGCACGCGGAGGTGTATGCCGAGCCGGGCGGCCTGCCGGGCGACCGCTATATCCGCTACTACGAAGAAAAGGCCAAGGGTGGCGTCGGCCTGGCCATCTGCGGCGGGTCGAGCCCCGTGTCGATCGACAGCCCGCAGGGCTGGTGGAAATCGGTGAACCTGTCGACCGACAAGATCATCGATCCGCTCACGCGCCTGGCCGACACGATGCACAAGCACGGCGCGAAGATCATGATCCAGGCGACGCACATGGGCCGCCGCTCGTCGTTCCACGGCGAGCACTGGCCGCACCTGATGTCGCCGTCGGGCGTGCGCGAACCCGTGCACCGCGGTAACGCGAAGATCATCGAGATCGAGGAAATCCGCCGCATCATCGGCGATTTCGCGGCGGCCGCGAAGCGCGTGAAGGCAGCGGGCATGGACGGCATCGAGATCTCGGCCGCCCACCAGCACCTGATCGACCAGTTCTGGAGCAAGCGTTCGAACCACCGCACCGACGAATGGGGCGGCAGCCTCGAAAACCGCCTGCGCTTCGGCATCGAAGTGCTGACGGCCGTGCGCGAGGCGGTCGGCAAGGATTTCTGCGTCGGCCTGCGCATGTGCGGCGACGAATTCCACGAGGACGGCCTCGATCACGAAGCGCTGAAGGAAATCGCGCAGGCGATGTCGGAGACGGGCCTGATCGACTACCTGAGCGTGGTCGGCTCGGGCGGCGACACGCACAACACGATCGCGAACTGCATGCCGCCGATGGCATTGCCGCCGGAGCCGTTCGTGCACCTCGCGGCCGGCATCAAGTCGGTCGTGAAGATTCCGGTGATGCACGCACAGAGCATCCGCGATGCGGGCCAGGCCGAGCGCCTGCTCGCGACCGGCATGATCGACCTGGTCGGCATGACGCGCGCGCAGATCGCCGATCCGCACATGGTGATCAAGATCCGCGACGGCCGCGAAGACGAAATCAAGCAGTGCGTCGGCGCGAACTACTGCATCGACCGTCAATACAACGGCCTCGACGTGCTGTGCATCCAGAACGCGGCGACGTCGCGCGAAGCGACGATGCCGCACATCATCGAGAAGTCGCGCGGCCCGAAGCGCAAGGTCGTGGTGGTCGGCGCGGGCCCGGCGGGCCTCGAGGCGGCGCGTGTCGCGAAGCTGCGCGGCCACGACGTCGTGCTGTTCGAGAAGAACGCGGAAGTGGGCGGGCAGGTGATGATCGCCGCGAAGGCGCCGCAGCGCGAACAGATGTCGGGGATCATCCGCTGGTTCGACATGGAAACGAAGCGCCTGGGCGTCGACCGCCGTCTCGGCGTCGCTGCCGACGAGAAGATGATCATGGCCGAGAAGCCGGACATCGTCGTGCTCGCGACGGGCGGGTCGAGCTTCACGTGGCAGGTGCCGGGCTGGGGCGTGGCCGAAGGGCTCGCCGTCAGCGCGTGGGACATCCTGACCGGCAAGGTCGAGCCGAAGCAGAACGTGCTGCTGTTCGACGGCGTGAGCACCCATGCAGGCGCCGGCGTGGCCGATTTCATGGCGAGCCGCGGCTCGAAGGTCGAGGTCGTCACGCCGGACGTGAAGGTCGCCGACGATTGCGGCGGCACGACGTTCCCGATCTTCTATCGCCGCCTGTACGCGTTCGGCGTGATCCCGACGCCGAACACGATGCTCGATCGCGTCTACGAAGAGGACGGCAAGCTGATCGCGGTGCTGCGCAACGAGTACACGGAAGAACTGGAGGAGCGCGCGGTCGACCAGGTGGTGATCGAGAACGGATCGTCGCCGAACGACGAGCTGTACTGGAAGCTCAAGCCGGAATCGGTGAACCGCGGCCAGATCGATCCGCACACGCTGTTCGCGGCCGAGCCGCAGCCGTGCCTGTCGGAAGAGCTCGGCAACGGCCGTTTCCTGCTGTTCCGTGTCGGCGACTGCATCTCGATGCACAACGTCCACGGTGCGATCTACGACTCGCTGCGTCTCGTGAAGGATTTCTAAAAGATGAACCCGTCCTTCCTCATTACCGCCCTGTTGTGGCTGTCGGTGGCGGGGCTCGCGTTCGCGGTCGCGAAGCGCTCGTCCTACTGGCGCCTGGGCCGCGCCACGGCGCCCGGCTCGTTCGGCGTCGCGAACCTGTTCGCGATCCCGAAGCGCTATTTCGTCGACCTGCACCACGTGGTCGCCCGCGATCCGTACATCGCGAAGACGCACGTCGCGACGGCCGGCGGCGCGATCGGCGCGCTGGCGCTGGTGTTCATCAACTACGGCCTGGCGATCTACTCGCCGTGGCTCGACAAGCTGATCTTCCTCGCGGCGCTTGCAATGCTGGTCGGTGCGGTGTTCGTGTGGCGCCGGCGCGCGGCGAAGGACGTGCCGGCCCGCCTGTCGCGCGGCCCGTGGAATACGCTGCCCTGGCTGCTCGGCTCGTTCGCGCTCGGCCTCGTGCTGTTCATGCTGGTGCCGACGGGCGCGATGTCGGGGGCGTTCGCGGTGATCTGCGCGCTGCTGATCGGCGTCGGCGCGTTCACGATGACGATCGGCGCCGCGAAGGGCGGCCCGATGAAACACGCGATCGCCGGCCTGCTGCACCTCGCGTTCCACCCGCGCCAGGAGCGTTTTTCCGCGACGCGCGAATCGTTCACCGGCAACGGTACGGCTACGCCGCCGACCGCGCTGAAGCTGCCGGACATCGAGCATCAGGAATACGGTGTCGCGAAGCCGGTCGAGTTTCGCTGGAACCAGCTGCTGAGCTTCGACGCGTGCGTGCAGTGCGGCAAGTGCGAAGCCGCGTGCCCCGCGTTCGCGTCGGGCCAGCCGCTGAACCCGAAGAAGCTGATCCAGGATCTCGTCGTCGGGATGGCCGGCGGCACCGATGCGGCGTACGCGGGCAGCCCGTCGCCGGGCCTCGCGGTCGGCCAGCATCGCGGCGAGCCGAACGGCCCGATCGTGTCGGGCCTGATCGAGGAACAGACGCTGTGGTCGTGCACGACCTGCCGCGCGTGCGTGCAGGAATGCCCGATGCTGATCGAACACGTCGACGCGATCGTCGACATGCGCCGCAACCGCACGCTCGTGCACGGCACGGTGCCCGGCAAGGGCCAGGAAGTGCTCGCGAACCTGCGCGAGACGGGCACGATGGGCGGCTACGACACGGCTGCACGCTACGACTGGTCGGTCGACCTGAGCGCGCCGGTCGCGCAGCCGGGCAAGCCGGTCGACGTGCTGTTCGTCGCGGGCGAAGGCGCATTCGACATGCGTTATCAACGCACGCTGCGTGCGTTCGTCACGGTGCTGAACAAGGCGGGCGTCGACTACGCGGTACTCGGCCCGACCGAGACCGACACGGGCGACGTCGCGCGCCGGCTCGGCGACGAAGCGACGTTCCAGCAGATGGCGAAGCGCCTGATCGGCACGCTCGGCACGCTGTCGTACAAGCAGATCGTGACGGCCGACCCGCACGTGATGCACAGCCTGCGCAACGAATACCGCGCGCTCGGGCTGCGCGTGACGGTCAAGCACCACACGACCTATCTCGCGGAACTCGCCGACAGCGGCAAGATCGCGCCGAAGGCCGTCGAGGCGCTGCAGGACAAGCGCACGACGTACCACGATCCGTGCTACCTCGGCCGCTACAACGGCGAGACGGAAGCGCCGCGCAAGCTGCTGAAGACGATCGGCATCCAGGTCGTCGAGATGGAGCGCAACGGCATGCGCGGCCGCTGCTGCGGCGGTGGCGGCGGTGCACCGCTGACCGACATCCCCGGCAAGCAGCGCATTCCCGACATCCGCATCGCCGACGCGCGCACGATCGGCGCGGACGTGGTCGCGGTTGCTTGCCCGAACTGCACGGCCATGCTCGAAGGCGTCGTGGGCCCGCGCCCCGACGTGCTTGACGTCGCCGAACTCGTCGCCGCCTCGCTGGAGTGAATCGATGAACACGATCAAACGAATCGATCCGCGCCGGCCGTTCATCATCACGGCCGCCGGCCTGAAGCGCATCACGCTCGGCGAGGAAGGCAGTGCCGATGCGAACGCCGTGCACGGGTCCGCGCACGGTCATGGCGCGGCGGCCGCGAAGCCGCGCCGCGCGCTGCAGGATCCGAAGCACGTGATGCTGGTGGTCGCGCACAGCGAACGCGGTGCGCTCGACGACCATTCGCGGCAGGCGATCGCCGCCGCCGCCGTGCTCGCCGACGCACAGACCGAAGTCGCGCTGCTCGCGTTCGGCGAGCTGAAGGACGACGTGGCCGGACTCGGCGTCGACAAGCTGCTCGAGCTGACCGGCTTCGAGCGCCGCGCGTTCGATCCCGAAAGCGAACTGCAAGCGTTGCAGGCCTGTGTGGCCGCGCTCGCGCCGAAACACGTGTTCGTGCCCGACAACGCGACGGGCGACGGCGATCTCGGCCGGCGTTACGCGGCGGCCGCCGGCGCGAGCGTCGCGACCCACGTCGTCGAGATCGACGCGAAGCATGTCGGCGCCTATGCGCAGGCCGGGCGGGCGTTTGCCACGCGTGCGCTGCCCGACGTGATCCTGCTCGCGCAGAACGCGGTCGACGCGAAGCTGCCGTTCGTCGGCGCGGGCGAACGCCTCGCCGCCGACTTCATCCGCCCGGCGGGCGATGCCGCGCAGCCGTACCGCGATCTCGGCCTCGACGAAATCGATGCGGCGCAGGTCGCGCTCGAGGAAGCCGATTTCATCGTGTCGGCCGGCAACGGCGTGTCCGACATCGGCGCGTTCGAGCAACTGGCCGGTGCATTCGGCGCGGCGATCGGCGCGAGCCGCGTTGCGGTCGACAACGGCCACTTCACGCGCGACAAGCAGGTCGGCGCGACCGGCAAGACGGTCGAGGCAAGCGTGTACATCGCGTTCGGCATCTCGGGCGCGGTACAGCACCTGCAGGGGATCAAGGACTGCCGCCACGTGATCGCGGTGAACCTCGACGGCAGCGCGCCGATCGCGAAGCGCGCGAACCTGACGGTGGTCGGCGACGCGCAGGGGACGATCGCCGCGCTGATCGAACAGGTGCAGGCCGCGCGTGCCGCGCGCGGCGAATCGCCGGCCGCGGTCGGCACCCGTGAACCGGAAGGAGTCGCCGCATGAACGCCCCCCGTCCCTTGCAACGCATCGCGGTGCTCGTGTCCGTCGGCCGGCACCCGGTCAGCGGTGTCGCGCGCTACAGCCGCAACGATGCGGCCGCGCTCGAAACCGGCCGCCAGCTCGCCGAGCAGCATCGCGCGAAGCTCGACGTGATCCACGCGGGAGACCCCGCGAATGCAGCACTTGCCGACTATCTCGCGCTCGGCGCACGGGAAGTCGAGGTGCTGGCCTGCCGCGACGGCGACGATGCCGTGCACGCGCTCGCCGCGCGCATCGAAGACTACGACCTCGTGCTGACCGGCACGCGCGCCGAGGGCGCGTACGACACCGGGATGCTGCCGTACCGCATCGCCGCGACGCTCGGCTATCCGCTGGTCGGCTCGGCCGTCGACGTGACGGTCGACGGCGGCCGCGCGGCCGTCCGGCAATTTTTGCCGAAAGGGCTGCGGCGGCGCGTCGATGCCGCGCTGCCGGCCGTGATTGCCGTCCATCCGCTCGCGAATGCCGAGCCGCGCTACGCGTATGCGCGGCTGCGCGCCGGCGCGATCCGGCCGGCGCTCGCGGCGCCCGGCGCGGACGCCGACGCGGCCGCGTGGACGGTCGGTCCGGTCGAGCGTAAACCCGTAAAACTGGTCGCCGCCGAGAAGCGCTCCGGGCATGCCCGGATGCTGTCCGCGACGACGACTGAAAGCCGTGGCGGCAACGTCGTAAATGAAGGGAGTTCGGTCGAAAAAGCACAAGTGATCCTCGCGTATTTGCGCGAGCATCAGCTCATCGACTACTGATTTTGATGCCTGTCGGCAAGAACCCAGGGATGCAAGGAATCCGGAGCAAACGATGAAAGTATCGGCAGACATTCGTGCACTGATCGAGCGGCGCAAGGAAGGGCACAGCCTCGACGCACCGTTCTACACGAGCGAGGACATCTTCGCGCTCGACATGGAGGCGATTTTCCGCCAGCACTGGATCCAGGTGGCGGTCGAACCGGACATTCCCGAGCCGGGCGACTACGTGACCGTGGAACTGGGGAGCGATTCGATCCTGATCGTGCGCGACGACGACATGGCGATCCGCGCGTTCCACAACGTGTGCCGTCACCGCGGCGCGCGCCTGTGCAACGAGGACAAGGGCTCGGTCGGCAACATCGTGTGCCCGTACCACAGCTGGACCTACAACCTGACGGGCCAGCTGATGTTCGCCGAGCACATGGGCGAGAAGTTCGACCGCTGCAAGCACAGCCTGAAGTCGGTGCACGTCGAGAACCTCGCGGGCCTGATCTTCATCTGCCTGGCCGACGAACCGCCGGTCGATTTCGCGCAGATGCGCGCCGAGATGGAGCCGTACCTGCTGCCGCACGACCTGCCGAGCACGAAGATCGCCGCGCAGATCGACATCATCGAGGAAGGCAACTGGAAGCTCACGATGGAGAACAACCGCGAGTGCTATCACTGCGTCGCGAACCATCCCGAGCTGACGATCTCGCTGTACGAATACGGCTTCGGCTACCAGCGTTCCGACGCGAACGCCGAAGGCATGGACGCATTTGCGGAGACGTGCGTGCGCCGCGGGAAGGAGTGGGCCGAGATGGGCCTGCCGTCCGAGGAGATCGAAAAGCTGCTCGACGTGACGGGCTTCCGCACGCAGCGCCTGCCGCTCGATCGCCACGGCGAATCGCAGACGCTCGACGCGAAGGTCGCGTCGAAGAAGCTGCTCGGCGGCTTCGACAAGGCCGACCTCGGCGGCCTGTCGTTCTGGACGCAGCCGAACTCGTGGCACCACTTCATGAGCGATCACATCGTGACGTTCTCGGTGATCCCGCTGTCGGCCGGCAAGACGCTCGTGCGCACGAAGTGGCTCGTGCACAAGGACGCGAAGGAAGGCATCGACTACGACGTGAAGAACCTCACGGCCGTGTGGAATGCGACCAACGACCAGGATCGCGCGCTCGTCGAGTTCTCGCAGCGCGGCGCGACCAGCAGCGCGTACGAGCCGGGCCCGTACTCGCCGTTCACGGAAGGTCTCGTCGAAAAATTCTCGGCCTGGTACATCGGCCGGCTCGCCGAAAAAACCGGCGAATAGCACCCAGCAGCGTACAAGCGGAGTCATTGATGAAACAGCCCCCACGCTCACTTTGCTCGCTGCCCCCCAAGGGGGCGGTCAACCTCCTTGGGGCGGCCCGGCGGAGGTTGACATGATGCGAGATGCGGCCAACTTCGAGCCGACGGACAGCCGGGTTACGCACCCGGCGTTCTGGAGCGCCCTTCCCGAGCGCTGGACGAGCGACGTCGAGGAAACGCTGGTGTGCTGCCACGTGCGGCAGGAAACGCACGACGTGAAGAGTTTCTTCTTCCGTTCGCCGGAAGGCCGCTCGTTCTCGTTCGAGCCCGGGCAGTTCCTCACGCTCGAGCTCGACATCGACGGCGAAACGGTCAACCGCTGCTACACGATCTCGTCGTCGCCGGCGCGGCCGCACACGGTGTCGATCACGGTGAAGCGCGTGCCGGGCGGCAAGGTGTCGAACTGGCTGCACGACAACCTGCAGCCGGGCGCACCCGTGCGCGTGCTCGGCCCGGCCGGCGAGTTCACGTGCGCACGGCATCCGGCGCGCAAGTACCTGTTCCTGTCGGCCGGCTCCGGCGTCACGCCGCTGATGTCGATGAGCCGCGCGCACCATGATCTCGCGGAAGACCGCGACATCCTGTTCGTGCACAGCGCGCGCACGCCGGACGACATCATCTTCGCGCGCGAGCTCGACCTGATCGCGTCGAACCATACGAATTTCCGCACGTCGTTCGTCGTCGAGCGCCTGGGCGCCCGCACGAACTGGCCGGGCGTCACGGGCTTCCTGACGCTGCCGCTGCTGAAGCTGATCGCACCGGATTTCATGGAACGCGAGATCTTCACGTGCGGCCCCGCGCCGTACATGAAGGCCGTGCGCGACCTGCTCGACGAAGCCGGCTTCGATCGCAAGCAGTATCACGAGGAAAGCTTCTCGTTCGAGACGCTCGCGCAGACCGCGAGCGACGAGCTGCTCGCCGATCTCGCGCCGCCGGCCGAAGGCGGCGACACCGACACGAAGCAGTACACGGTCAGCTTCGCCAAGAGCAACCGCGAGATTGCGTGCGGCTCGGAGCAGCACGTGCTCGACGCGGCGCGCCAGTCGGGCGTGCGGCTGCCGGCATCGTGCACGCAGGGCATGTGCGGCACCTGCAAGGTGAAGCTCGTGTCGGGGCAGGTCGAGATGAAGCACAACGGCGGCATCCGCCAGCGCGAGATCGACCAGGGGATGGTGCTGCTGTGCTGCAGCAAGCCGCTGTCGGATCTCGTGATCGACAAGTAGTCGAAAACGCGCCATCGGCTGTCCGGGTGCGTCGCGCCCGGACAAGCATCCGTCGGAAAACAACGATACCGCGGATTTGTGGTTGAAGAACCTAGAGAGACAACGCGCACGGTGCGCAGACCCAAGGAGATCGACCATGAAGCTGTTCGGAAAACTGTTGTGGACCGGCGCACTGTCGGCGATGGTGGCACTGAGCGCGTCGGCGCTCGCCGATACGAAGCCCACGTTGAAGATCGGCTACGTCGAAGGCTGGGACGACAGCGTCGCGACGTCGAACGTCGCGGCCCGCGTGATCGAGAAGAAGCTCGGTTACCAGGTCCAGCTCGTGCCGGTCGCTGCCGGGATCATGTGGCAGGGCGTCGCGCGCGGCGATCTCGATGCGACGCTGTCCGCGTGGCTGCCGGTCACGCACGGCTCGTACTGGGATGAATACAAGGCCAAGGTCGTCGACCTCGGCGCGAACTTCCCCGACGCCAAGATCGGCCTGATCGTGCCCGCGTACGTGAAGGCGAAGAGCATCGACGACCTGAACGCGGAGAAGGGCAGCTTCGGCGGCCGCATCGTCGGCATCGATGCGGGCGCGGGCGTGATGCGCAAGACCGATGACGCGATCAAGAGCTACGGGCTGAACTACACGCTGATGCCGAGCTCGGGTAGCGCGATGACGGCCGAGCTGTCGCGCTCGGTCAACGCGAACAAGCCGGTCATCGTGACGGGCTGGGCGCCGCACTGGATGTTCGCGAAGTGGAAGCTGCGCTTCCTCGAGGATCCGAAGAAGGTGTTCGGCGGCGCCGAGCACGTCGACAGCGTCGTGAATCCGGGGCTCGAAGCCAAGGCCAAGCCGGTCGTCGCGTTCCTGAAAAAATTCCAGTGGAAGCCGGGTGAAATCGACAGCGTGATGCTGGCGATCCAGAACGGC
Organism: Burkholderia sp.; assembly: GCA_031253835.1. Lineage (GTDB taxonomy): Bacteria > Pseudomonadota > Gammaproteobacteria > Burkholderiales > Burkholderiaceae > Burkholderia. The sequence continues at coordinate 132,055 of JAIRVP010000052.1, forward strand.
TCGAAGCCCGAAGCGGCCGCCGATGCGTGGATTGCGGCCCATGGCGACCGCGTGAACACGTGGACCGAAGGCGCCCAGTAAGCACCTGAACATACGTCGTACGAATCACCTTAAAAACATGCCGGGAATGGCATGCAGGAATCCGAAATAATCGCGATGCCATGCGGCCATATCCCGGAATTCTTTTTCAGATTCTGCAAAAAAGTGCGTAAGTTGTTACACTAGCGCCCTTGTGCGGAGTCATCTGCTTTGCATCGGAACAGAGTAAGCGCTGAAGCGCTAACTCTGATCGAGAGGAGGAATTGGATGAGTCAGGCAGGACTGCGTGCGAACAGCACCAGTGATGTTGAGGCAACCATCTCACATGATTCGACGGGCCACACGCTGCATCGTGGCCTGACTTGGAAAGACGCTTTTTGGGTAACGAGCGGCGTGCCGGCAGGCGTGCTGTTCACGATCGGCGGCGTATGCGCGACGATCGGCCAGCCCGCGTGGGCGATCTGGATCGCCGCGATCACGATGGGGCTGATTCAAAGCGCGACTTATGCGGAAATATCGGGACTATTTCCCCATAAATCGGGTGGCGCGTCCGTGTATGGCGCGATCGGCTGGGTGCGTTACAGCAAGCTGATTGCCCCGGTGTCCGTGTGGTGCAACTGGCTCGCGTGGTCGCCGATGCTTGCGCTCGGCTGTGGCCTCGCGGCGAGCTATGCGCTCACGAGTCTCTTTCCCGCCAACGCGGCGGTGCTGCAATGGCAGCTCAAGATTGCGGATCTCGGGTTCATCAAGCCGGGTCTGTCCCTGCGGATCAATGCGACGTTCATCATCGCGACGATCCTGCTTCTCATCACGTTCAAGCTTCAGCACAGCGGTGCATCGAAGGCGGCGCGCACGCAGCGCATCCTCGGTATTGCGTCGCTCACGCCGCTGCTGATCGTCGGTATCGTTCCGTTCGTCACCGGCGATGTGCCGATGTCGAACCTGCTCCCGCTGCTGCCGCTCGGTCACGACGCGCACGGCAACCTCACGGCCGCGACCTTCGGCTCGTGGAACGGGCAGGGCGTCACGATGGCGCTCGGCGCGATGTTCATGGCCGGCTGGGCGTCGTACGGCTTCGAAACGGCTGTCTGCTACACGCGTGAATTCCGCGATCCGCGCCGCGATACCGCGAAGGCGATCTTCTGGTCGGGTGCGCTGTGCCTCGTCGTGATGACGCTCGTGCCGCTGGCGTTCCAGGGCGCGCTCGGCACGCAGGCGATGCTCGATCCGTCGATCGGCGACGGCACCGGCGTCGCCGCCGCGATGGCGAAGATCGTCGGCGGTGGCGCGTGGGTCGCGAATGCGGTCGTCGTGATGCTGATGCTGTCGATCCTGCTGATCGTGATGACGTCGATGATGGGTTCGTCACGCACGCTGTACCAGGCATCGGTCGACGGCTGGCTCCCGAAGTATCTGTCGCACGTGAACGAGCACGGCTCGCCCACCCGCGCGATGTGGACCGATCTCGGCTTCAACCTCGTGTTGCTGATGATGTCGGACTACATGACGGTGCTGTCGATCTCGAACGTCTGCTACATGCTGTTCGTATTCCTGAATCTTCAGTCGGGCTGGATCCACCGGATGGATCGCGGCAACTGGGATCGGCCGTTCCGCTGCCCGACCTGGCTGCTCGTCGCGGGCTCGATCTGCGGCTATGCGAACCTCGTCTATGTCGGCGCGGGCGCGAACCTGCAGGGTGACGGCACGCTGCGCAACGGGCTGATCGCGATGCTGCTGATCGTGCCGGTGTTCCTGTTCCGCCACTACTGGCAGGATCGCGGCCGTTTCCCCGCGCAGATGCAGCGCGACATGGAGCTCGAAGTGCCGAAGCGCGCGATGTGGCTGAACCTGATGCCGTACGCCGCGCTGGTCGGTGCAGGGCTGACGATCTGGCTGTCGTATTACTTCGCGTGGGTGAAGTGACGACTTGATGCGTGCGTGTCGCCGCACGCGACGGCTCCGGAAACCGCACACGGGGCCGTCGCGTGAAGCATCGAATGCAACACGATGACGAAAAAGGCCCGACCGGTCCACGCCGGTCGGGCCTTTCTTGTTTCCGCCGCGTTCGAGCGCGGCCGCGTTCCGCTTACGAAAACACCACCGTCCGGTCGCCGTTCAAAAACACGCGCCGCTCGATGAACGCCTTCACCGCGCGCGCGAGCGTGATGCACTCGACGTCGCGCCCGACCGCGAGCAGCTGCTCGGGGCGCAGCGCATGATCGACGCGCTCGACGACCTGCTCGATGATCGGGCCTTCGTCGAGATCGTCGGTGACGAAGTGCGCGGTCGCGCCGATCAGCTTCACGCCGCGCGTATGCGCCTGGTGGTACGGCTTCGCGCCCTTGAAGCCGGGCAGGAACGAGTGATGGATGTTGATCGCGCGGTTCGCGAGCTTCGCGCTCGTTTCCTGCGACAGCACCTGCATGTAGCGCGCGAGGATCACGAGTTCGGCGCCGCTCGATTCGAAGAAGTCGAGCCACTGCGCTTCCTGCTGCGCCTTGGTGTCGGCCGTGATCGGGAAATGCCGGAACGGCAGCCCGTGCTGCACGGCGAGCGGCTCGAAATCGGCGTGGTTCGACACGATGCCGACGATGTCCATCTTCAGCTCGCCCATCCGCCAGCGGAACAGCAGGTCCGCGAGGCAGTGCTCGAGCTTCGACACCATGATCAGCACCTTCGGCCGTGCATTCACGTCGTGGATCGCCCACTGCATGTCGCCCTGCTGGCCGCCGAGGGCGGCCGCGATCGGTGCGAATTCCTGGCGCAGCGCGTCGATCTGCAGCGTTTCATCCGTCGGATGAAAGACGCAGCGCACGAAGAAGCGGTTGCTGAGATCGTCGTCGAACACGTTCAGCGCATCGACATAGCAGCGATGGCGATCGAGAAAGCCGACGACGGCGGCGACCTGGCCGGCCGCGCTCGGGCACGACAGCGTCAGGACGAATTGATCGGGGCGGTGCTCGGCGGTCATGAGATTCCTCGGATGGCATGGGGCGCACGGCCGTGCGGCGGCGCACGACGGCGCCGCACCGCGCGGGTAGCGGGAGGCTCAAGTAAATCAGGACGATTTCGGGGCGGATAGAACCAACCCGCCGTGTGGCTGGTATCGGCGCGCCAGTGCGGGCGGGCCGGCCGGGCCCGTCACGCGCCCGCGCACGCGTCGAGCAGCCAGCGCCGGAACACGTGGGTCGCGTCCGGCTCGGGCCGCTGCGGCGGGCGCACCAGGAAGTAGCCGCGCGACGTGACGACGGGCGCGTCGACGAGCTTCACGAGCTGGCCGGACGCGACGAGCTCGTCGACCAGCGGCGACCAGCCGAGCGCGACGCCTTCGCCGAGCAGCGCCGCATGGATCACGAGCGCATAGCTGTTGAAGGTCACGCCGCGCGCGGCGGCCGGCGGCTCGAGGCCGTGCGCGTCGAACCAGCCGGACCACGACAGCCAGCGTTCGGGGCGCGTCGGCTGCACGTGCAGCAGCGGCAGCGCGAGCAGGTGCTCGGCCCGCGCGACGCCGGGATGCGCGTCGCGGAACGCGGGCGAGCACACGGGCGTGACCGATTCGGGAAACAGCCGCGCGGCCGTGCACGACGGCCAGTGGCCGTCGCCGAACAGGATTGCGATGTCGCCGTGGTCGCGCTGCGCGTCGTAATCCTGTGACGTGACGACGCGCACGTCGACGTCCGGCATCACGCGCTTCAGCCCGGCCAGCCGCGGCATCAGCCAGTAGGTCGCGAAGCCGAAGTCGGTGACGATCGTGAGCGCGCCGTGCTCGCGGCGCGCGCGCAGCGTGGCGGTCGCGCCGCGCAGCGTGTCGAGGCTCAGCCGCACCGCTTCGTACAGGCACTGGCCGTCGGCCGTCAGCGTGACGCCGCGCGGGCTGCGTTCGAACAGCGGCACGCCCAGCTCGGCTTCGAGCTGGTACACCTGCTGGCTCACGGCCGGCTGCGTCGAGCCGAGCTCGCGCGCGGCGGCCGTGAAGCTCGCGAGCCGGGCGGCCGATTCGAACGCGCGCAGCGCCTGCATCGACGGTAACGGTTCGGGTTTCGACATAAGTCTCTCTAATGGCCCCATAAGGGCCGGACGCCTACCCGCGCGAATTCGGGCGGGCGATAGTGCATCGGACGGTACGGCACACGCGTTTCACGCGCACCGCGCAACGCATTCCGCGATTCTAGCCAGCGCGGCCCGCACGCGCGGCACTTTCTGCGGGCCGCTTCCGTCATGCCGGACGTCTCGCTGCCCGAGCGGCGCGCCGTTCCATTCGAACACCGCTTTCCCCACGACCGCCGATGACGAACCCGACACCCAACATCCTGATCCTGATGGCCGACCAGCTCACGCCGTTCGCGCTGCCGGCCTACGGCAACCGCGTCGCACGCACGCCGACGCTCGACCGGCTCGCCGCGCAAGGCGTGGTGTTCGACGCCGCGTACTGCGCGAGCCCGCTGTGCGCGCCGTCGCGTTTCTCGCTGCTGACGGGCAAGCTGCCGTCGGGGATCGGCGCCTACGATAACGCCGCCGAATTGCCGGCGCAAACGCTGACGTTCGCGCACTACCTGCGCGCGGGCGGCTACCGGACGATGTTGTCCGGCAAGATGCATTTCTGCGGGCCCGACCAGTTGCACGGCTTCGAGGAACGGCTCACGACCGACATCTATCCGGCCGATTTCGGCTGGGTGCCCGACTGGGACCAGCCGACCGAGCGGCCGAGCTGGTATCACAACATGAGTTCGGTGCTGGAGGCCGGCCCGTGCGTGCGCACGAACCAGCTCGACTTCGACGACGAAGTCACGTTCGCCGCGAAGCAGAAGCTGTACGACGTCGCCCGCGAGCGCGCGGCCGGGCACGATGCGCGGCCGTTCTGCATGGTCGTGTCGCTGACCCATCCGCACGATCCGTATGCGATCACGCGCGACTACTGGGATCGCTACAGCGACGACGAGATCGACATGCCGGCCGTGCGGCTCGATGCGGCGGAAAGCGACCCGCATTCGCAGCGGCTGCGCTTCGTCTGCGAGAACGACCGCACGCCGCCCACCGACGCGCAGATCCGTGCCGCGCGCCGCGCGTACTACGGCGCGACGTCGTACGTCGACACGCAGTTCGGCAGCGTGCTGGCCGCGCTCGAGCAGTGCGGGTTCGCCGACGACACGATCGTGATCGTCACGTCCGACCACGGCGACATGCTCGGCGAGCGCGGGCTCTGGTACAAGATGACGTTCTTCGAAGGCGGCTGCCGCGTGCCGCTGATCGTCCATGCGCCGGGCCGCTTCGGCGCCGCGCGCGTGCGCGGGCCCGTGTCGCATCTCGACCTGCTGCCGACGCTCGTCGACCTGGCCGGCGTCGCGCCGGCCGGCGGCTGGCCCGACCCTGTCGACGGCGCGAGCCTCGTGCCGCACCTCGTCGGCACGCCCGCGCACGAGGTCGCGCTCGGCGAATACCTCGCGGAGGGCGCGGTCGCGCCGGTCGTGATGATCCGCCGCGGCGACTGGAAGTACGTGCATTGCCCGCTCGATCCCGACCAGCTCTACAACCTGTCGGACGACCCGCGCGAGCTGACGAACCTGGCCGGCGTGCCCGAAGCCGCCGATGTGCTGGCCGCGTTCCGTGCGGAAGCCGCGCGGCGCTGGGACCTGCCCGAGCTCGACCGGCAGGTGCGCGCGAGCCAGCGGCGCCGGCGCTTCCATTACGCGGCGACGACGCAGGGCCGCATCCAGGCGTGGGACTGGCAGCCGTTCACCGACGCGAGCCAGCGTTACATGCGCAATCACATCGAACTCGACACGCTCGAGGCGATGGCGCGTTTTCCGCGGGTCGGGCGCTGAGCGTCCCGCATCGCGAACCTGAACGAACGACGGAGGAAGCGGACGATGAAACGGCAATGCAATGCAGCAATCCGGATCGGCGCGGCGCTCGCCGCGGCCGCGTGCCTGGTGACGGCGCAGGGCGCGCAGGCGGCCGACGCGCAGACGTGCAACGACGTGAAGATGGCGGCGCCCGGCTGGACCGACATCGACGCGACGAACGCGATGGCGGGCGTCGTGCTGAAGGCGCTCGGCTACCGGCAGGACGTGGCGAACCTGTCGGTGCCGATCACGTACCAGGGGTTGAAGAAAGGGCAGGTCGACGTGTTCCTCGGCAACTGGATGCCCGCGCAGGCGCCGCTCGTGAAGCCGTTCGTCGACGACAAGTCGATCGACGTGCTGCACGCGAACCTGAGCGGCGCGAAGTTCACGCTCGCGGTGCCCGACTACGTGGCGGCTGCCGGCGTGCATACGTTCGCCGATCTCGCGCGCTATGCGGACCGCTTCGGCGGCAAGATCTACGGGATCGAGCCCGGTGCGCCCGCGAACCAGAACATCAAGCGGATGCTCACCGACCACGCGCTCGGCCCGGCGAACTGGTCGCTCGTCGAATCGAGCGAGACGGGCATGCTCACGCAGGTCGAGCGCGCGGTGCGCGACAAGCGCTGGATCGTGTTTCTCGCGTGGGAGCCGCATCTGATGAACACGAAGTTCCATCTGACCTATCTGTCGGGCGGTGACGCGTACTTCGGCCCGAACTACGGCGGCGCGACGGTCAACACGGTCACGCGTTCCGGATTCGCGGGCCAGTGCGCGAACCTCGCGCGGCTGTTCCGGCAGATGACGTTCTCCGTCGACGTCGAGAACCGGATGATCGCCGACATGCTCGACAACAAGACGTCGCCCGCGCTCGCGGCGCAGCATGCGCTGAAGGCCGACCCGGCGCTGGTCGCCGGCTGGCTGGATGGTGTGACGACAGCGGCCGGCGCGCCGGGCCTGCCGGCCGTGCGCGCAGCCCTCGACGGCCGCTGATTTCCTCCCCCCGGGCGGCCGGTTTTACCGTGCCGCCTGTCTACGTGTTTTCCCGACCGGGTCGCATCGTGACCATTTAGTGTCGCCTTCAGACGGGTGATGCGAAATATGGGTTTGTATTTTTCGCCAATGGCTGCGTTATTGCGAAAAACGAAATGCCGAAGCCAGCGGGCGTATTGAATTCGAATCCACCGGTGCATCGCGGCACGCACCGGGACGAGATTCTATCCATCGAACGGTTCAGGGAGGGTGGTCGACAATGAAGCACACGAAAGTTGCCGTAGCCGCCGCGCTTGCATGCGCGGCCTGTATTCCCGCCATCGGGCATGCACAGAGCAGCGTGACGCTGTACGGGATTCTCGACGCGGGCATCACGTACGTGAACAACACGGGCGGCTCGCACGTCGTCAAGTTCGACGACGGCGTCGCCTACGGGAACCGCTTCGGCCTCAAGGGCACGGAAGACCTGGGCGGCGGCCTGAAGGCGGTGTTCACGCTCGAGAGCGGTTTCCGCCTCGGTAACGGGCAGCTCGGCTTCGGCGGCGCCGAATTCGGCCGGCAGGCGTATGTCGGCCTGCAGAACGACTGGGGCACGCTGTCGTTCGGCAACCAGCTCGACATCACGAACGAGCTCGTCTCGATCTACAACATCTCGGCGTGGGGCAGCGGCTATGCGATCCACCAGGGCGACTTCGACCGCTTCAACGGCGACCGCCTGCCGAACTCGGTGAAGTTCCTGTCGAACGACCTCAGCGGCTTCAAGTTCGGCGCGATGTACTCGTTCGGCAACGTCGCGGGCAACTTCCACCGCAACAGCGCGTGGAGCGCGGGCGCGAGCTACACGAAGGGCGACTTCTCGATCGGCGCCGCGTACACGCGCCTGAACAACCCGAACGGCATCTACGCGTTCGACCCGTACGCGATGATCGGCACGCACACGTTCCTCGGCCAGCAGACGGTGACCGTCGATCCGGCGACCGGCGCGCGCACCGACCTGTTCTCGAACACGGCGATGGACGTCGACAGCCAGGGCACGTTCGGCATCGGCACGAGCTACACGATCGGCAAGCTGTCGCTCGACGCGAACTTCTCGTACACGACGATCAAGGGCTTCGGCCAGTCGTCGCACATGCAGGTGTATGAAGGCGGCGGCCTGTACCAGTTCACGCCGGCGCTGAGCCTGATCGCGGGCTACCAGCACACGCGCTTCGAAGGCCATCACTGGAACCAGGGCTCGGCCGGCCTGCACTACCTGCTGTCGAAGCGCACCGACGTGTACATCTCCGGCGACTACCTGCGCGCGTCGCAGGGTGTCGATGCGGTGATCGGCTACAGCTTCACGCCGTCGACGACGCAAACGCAGGCCGACGTGCGGATCGGGATGCGGCATTCGTTCTGAGCAGGGTGGTGTGGGGCGGCGACGTCCTCAGCGAGGTCTCTCTTTGGCGCGAACCGAGGTTCGCGCTTTTTTTTTGTTCGATGCGTCAGGCGGGTGCCCGCCCGGGACGCGTGCACGGCCCGTTTTTCGCAGTTGGCATATCATCGCGATTTGGCCGCGTCCGACCCTGCGGGCGTAGCCGTTTCCCGATCGGTTGCGGTGCGCAGCGCCGACCGCCCGGATCCCGATGACCGACCCCGTGCCCGACTCCAGTCCTTTATCCCCGTTACCCGCGAACCTGTTCCGCCACGCGCCGTTCCAGCGTTTCTGGGGCACGCGCGTGATGTCTTCCCTGGCTTTCCAGATCCTGTCGGTTGCGATCGGCTGGTATGTGTACGCGCTCACGCACAGCGCATTCGCGCTCGGCCTCGTCGGCCTCGCGCAGTTCGTGCCGATGTTCGCGCTGACGCTCGTCGTCGGGCAGGTGGCCGACCGCTACGACCGCCGGCGCATCGCAACCATCTGCCAGAGCGTCGAGGCGCTGGCCGCCGGCGTGTTCCTGCTCGGCGCCGTGCAAGGGTGGCTGGCCGCGCCGGCCGTGTATGCGCTCGCGGCGGTCGTCGGCACGGCCCGCGCGTTCGAGTCGCCGTCGGTGTCGTCGCTGTTGCCGGCCGTCGTGCCGCGCACCGACTTGCCGCGGGCGACCGCGTTGTCGACGTCCGCGAACCAGGCCGCGCAGATCCTCGGGCCCGCATTCGGCGGGTTGCTGTACGGCGTCGGCGCGCCCGTCGCGTTCGGCACGAGCGTCGTCGCATTCGCGATCGCGGCCGTGCTCGGCGGCACGATCCCGCTGCGCAGCGCGCCGCCGGCCCGCGAGCCGGTCACGTTGCGCTCGGTGTTCTCCGGTATCGCGTTCATCCGGCGCGAACCGGCGATCCTCGGCGCGCTGTCGCTCGACCTGTTCGCGGTGCTGTTCGGCGGCGCGACCGCGCTGCTGCCGATCTATGCGCGCGACATCCTGCAGGTCGGCCCGTGGGGGCTTGGCGCGCTGCGCGCGGCGCCCGCGGTCGGTGCGCTCGCGGGCACGCTGTGGCTCACGCGTTTCCCGCTGAAGGGGCGGCCGGGCCGTGCGATGTTCGGCGGCGTGATCGCGTTCGGCATCGCGACGATCGTGTTCGGATTGTCGCGGCACTTCGCGCTGTCGCTCGTCGCGCTGGCGGCGCTCGGCGCGTCGGACGTGATCAGCGTCGTCGTGCGCCTGTCGCTCGTGCAACTGCGCACGCCGGACGACATGCTCGGGCGCGTGAGCGCGGTCAACGCGCTGTTCATCGGCACGTCGAACCAGCTCGGCGAATTCGAATCGGGCGTGACGGCCGCCTGGTGGGGCGCGCCGGCGGCGATCGTCGTCGGCGGCGCGGCGACGATCGCGGTGGCGCTCGCGTGGATGCGGCTGTTTCCGCAGCTCACGAACATGAAGTCGCTCGAGCGGGACGCCTGACGCGCCGGGCCGCGCCGTGGCACGGCGAAGCTCGAAACGGATCAGAAGATCCGGTGCCCGAGCCACCATCCGCCGGCCGCGAACAGCGCGGCCGCGGGCAGCGTCAGCACCCACGCCCACACGATGTTGCCAGCCACACCCCAGCGCACGGCCGACAGCTTCTGCGTCGCGCCGAC
>JAIRVP010000068.1 GCA_031253835.1 Burkholderia sp.
TCGGTGCGCCCGCATAGCGCCTTGGGGCAACTGGCGCCGGACCAATTCCGGCAACTGCATCAACCGAAAACCGGCGAGCCCACTAAATTGCGAATGGTGTACTCGGCGGGGTAAGGTCAATTTCGCCCAAATTCCCCCTGACTATCGCGATCCAGCTATATTTCTTTTTAATCTTAAATACCCAGAATACATAACTCGCGAGCTTATGACAGAAGCTCTGAGTCCTTTGCTCATACCGCATAGCGAACCTGTCAATTCGTGAGACAGTTCACTTGCCCAAGTTGGAGATTCGGTCAGGTAACAATCATTGACGATCTGTCTTGAGTGCGACGCCTAGAATGACTCAGTTGAATCGTCATATGATCCAACAGTCGGCTTTCGCACACTTTGATGACTGCGGCGAACCGTCCATTCGACGACACAAGGGTGCCAGGCTCTGCGCAACCGGTTTTCATTCTGACAACGTCTGCACCGGCGGGCATCTCGTCGATACTGGTTACTCGGCCCATTGGTTCTCTGCATTCTGCTGCCGTTCAATGTAGTGATGGATATGGTGTTCCTGCAGCGACTCGATTCAGATGCAGTCGAGGCGGTCCTGTTATCAGGTTCGATTGAACTACTGTTGCTCATCATGTCACGGTGCTTTCCCAAGAGAATCAATGCGCTGCGCATCGGGACTGCGATCTAGATCGTTTGACACCTCGCATAACAGCGGTTGACGTTGTGTTTGCCAGGACATGAACAAAAAACAGAGGGGGCCGAAGTGAGCATCAGCGACACACTCAGCAGCTTCGCGTCGGGCTCAGTCGACTGGAATCGGCGACCTGTCGCGTTGAGTTTTGGACGCCTGCAAAACACTTTGGGACGCTTGCTTGCGCTTCAGCACGCAAACGTTCACGAAGGGCTGATGACCGGCATCTACGGCCATCTCACCTGCGTATCGACGCGACACGATCTACCACCCAAGCTGTTTATCGGGGTACCTGTCTCGATACGACTGGTGACCGACCGCGGCCAGCTGCACGTGATCAACGCGATTATCCAAAACGTGCAAATCGGGCAAACCGATGGCGAACTCTGTGTTTACCAACTGACCGTTTGCGATGCCCTCTCGCTGATGGACAAGCGTACGAATTCGCGCGTCTTCCGGAAGCAAAGTGTCGTCGACGTCCTCACGGTGATGTTCAACGAATGGCGCCAGCGTAGCCCTGCCCTTGCCCGCGCCTTCGAGTTCGACCTGTCATCGCTGAGCCGCGATCGCTATCCGGCCCGCGAATTGACTAGACAGGTGAACGAATCGGACGCCACGTTTGTGCGCCGTCTGTTGCGTCGCGAAGGGATTTCGATCTTCGCCAAGGCCGGACCCGCGAAGAGCAATTCGAGCGCCCAAGACGATACGCCTGTCCATACCTTGGTCTGTAGCGACAATCCGGACTCGTTGCAAGAAGCCCCAGCTGGGACAGTACGACTTCACCCGCGCGACGCTGGCACCGAAGAGCGCGATACCGTCACGCTGTTCGCCCTCCACGCGCGATTGGTGCCGGGCGCAGCCAGCCGTCCATCGTGGGACTATAAGAAGGCCCGTATCGACGAATCAACCGTGACCGGCAATGTCGATCAGGGCGACGCTGGTAACGATCTGGCAAAACTCCTCACCGACGTGGCGATCGACATCCCGCATGCGGGAGACTCGTGGGACGACCACGAGCGACTCACCCGCTCGCGCATGCTGGCTCACCAATTCGAAGCTGAACAGTACGACGGCGCGAGCGGGATTCGTGATCTCGCCGTCGGAACCTGGATCACGCTGACGGGCGACCCCGAACTGGACATGCAATCGGCGGAGAAGCGACAGTTCGTCATCACGTCGATTCGCCACGACGTCTCGAATAACCTTCCGAAGGGGCTGGCGGAACGCGCACAAATGCTGTTCGCCGCAAGCAAAAATCTTGTGTCGCCATCTCCTGTCCAGTTGGCCCCCTCATCCTCTGATTCGGATACGCGCTACGAAAACACGTTCACGTGCGTACGCCGCGGAATCCCGCTTACGCCTGCGTACGATCCGAAAGTCGATCTCCCACCAGTTCACCTGCTGACTGGCGTCATCGTCACGCGCGACGGAGATGAGGTTGTGACCGACGAGCTCGGCCGAGTCTACGTACGAATCCACGGCTTGGATCCCGCTGACCATTCACACGCACAAGGAACCGGCACGAACGACAATGCCGGAGACAGCGCACCGATCCGTGTGGCATCCAGCCTTGCCGGCACGCAGTTCGGAGCATCGTTTCTTCCACGCGTCGGCATGGAGGTCCTGCTCGGTGCGATCGGTGGTGACCCGGACCGGCTGGTGATCATCGCCGTACTCGGGAACGGTGCGAATCCACCGACGGCGTTCACGCACACCGGCGCGCTGCCGGGCAACCGGTATGTGTCGGGCATCAAGACGAAGGAAATCAAAGGGCAGCGCTATAACCAGTTGCGGCTCGACGACACGCCAGGCCAGATTTCCAGCCAGTTAGCGAGTGAGCATGCGCATTCGCAGCTAAATCTGGGCTATCTAACGCAACCGCGCCAGGACGGTCAAGGCAAGGATCGCGGCGAAGGCGCGGAGTTGCGTACCGATGCGGCCGCCGCGCTGCGTGCAGCACAGGGCATCTTGCTGACGACCTATGCTCGCTCGCAAGCGAGCGGCGGACAGCTTGATCGCGATGAATTGCTGCAACTGCTTGGCGAGTGCACCGAATTATTCAAGTCTCTGGGTGACTATGCGGGCGAGCATGGCGGACAGGCGACCGATACTGCCGGCCAGCAGGCGGTAGCCACCGCGTTCAAGAGTTGGGCACCCGCCGGTGGAGCATCAAGCACCGGAGCTGGATCCGGCACCGCAAACGGCTCGCAGGCGCTGATGGCTTTCGGCGCACAGGCCGGTTCAGTTTCGATTACCCCCAAGACGCACGTGACGTACGCGGGCGAGAACATCGACCAGGTCGCGCAGCAGCACGTCCAGTTGACTAGCGGCCAACGCATCAACCTGCACGGTGGTCGCGGCGTTGCAATGTTCGCTCACAGCGATGGGGTATCGGCAATCGCGAACCAGGGCAAGGTTACGCTGCAAAGCCAGGCCGACGACACGCAGATCGACTCGGCAAAGAACATCCAGTTCACGGCGGCCGACGGCAAGATCACTGGCATGGCGAACGACCAGGTGGTCTTCACGACGTCCGGTGGCGCCTACCTGAAACTGCACGGCAGCGACATCGAGCTCGGCTGCCCAGGCAAGTTCACCGTGAAATCTGCTGGCCATTCGTGGCAAGGCCCGGCCAGCATGAGTACGGACATGCCGAAGTTCGATCATGCGCCACTCGGGCGCGTACCAAAACTGGTACGAGCCTCCGACGGCAATCCGATCGAAGGTTACGTCGGCGAGGTCCACAAAGCGTCGGGCGAAATCGTGAACGGTCAGACGGACAGCACCGGTACGATGGCCCCGATCGACCACAACCAGTTCGAACAGGTGGTTGTGAAGTTCTTCAAAAAAGACGCATAAGCGAGCGACGGGATACGGGTCATGCCAACATCACAACGCAATCCAGCTGCGACCGCCAAGGGCACGGTACTGCCGAACAAGAAGAAAGAGCTCGTTGCAGTCAAACCGATGCCGTTGCCCGGCGTCGTGATTTTCGTGCACGGCGTCAACTCCGAGGGCGAATGGTTCGGCCCGGCCGAAGAGGGTATTTGTAGAGGATTGAACAGACGCCTTGGGCGCCTCGACGATCAGATGATGTTTAAAGGACCGGAAGGCGGGCAGCTCACTCCGGCCAAGTACGTCAAGTTCCTGACAAACGACGGCTTCGTCAATCCGAAGATGACGCCGCAAACCTACGTGCAGCCCGACCCTTCGTGGTCACCGGTCATCCATTTCCGCTGGGGACACAAGGCGAATAAAGAAGAGTTGCAGGAGTTTGGCGGCAACATTTTCCTGAACGAACAAAACTACTGGGGGGGTGGACCGTTTGCGAATGGGTGTTCGAGCCTTCCAGACTTGTGGAATGTCGGGGTCAACGATCGACTGTTCCTGTGGCTGCAGATCCAGGATTTGAACCCCGTTGCCGCCCGGATGGTGTACTCAACACCTAATCGTCAATATGGGGTAGTGGCTGCGCTGCGTCTCGCAAAATTGGTCGAATCGATTCGGAAAAGGCAAGCGGATTGTCCGATCACTGTCGTTTGTCATAGCCAAGGCAACATCGTCGGGATCACAGCCGCATTTCTGGGCGACCAATTACCAGATGTGAGGGATGCCAAAGGGAAATCCGGCCGATGCGTCGCCGACGCCTATGTGCTGGCAAACGCGCCATACAGCTTGGTTGACGACCTCAAGACCGATTCCTGGACTCAACGCACCGCAAAGGATTCAGAAGGCCGACGCGGCCGTGAAACGTGGGAAGCTCGCGTACACACTCTTTCCAACTTCTTCGACATTATCCGGGCACGGTTCAGCCAAGAACCGACACCAGAAGATATCGATCCGGAAATGTCGAATATGTGCACGTCGTCAAAAGGCAAACCGTACAAGGCTGCAGACGATCGACAGGCGCACGGGCTTCAGGTATGGGGTAAGACCGCCATGGGGCCGACGGGTTATGGAAACACGTATCGCACCTACGGTCGGGTTACCCTTTACTGTTGTCCGCACGATCAAGTGATCTCCGCGACGACCGTCCAGGGGATCGGCTGGCGAGGATTGACCGCATATGAAATCGAATGCACGGCAGGAGCTGATTGCTTCACGCAACGTGTATTCGCCTCGGGCTACCTGGTAGGCCAAAAGCCCGGTGAGTATTACGATTACACGAAGAATGACTGGCGCTACAAGAAAGGAAAGACGAAAGGCTTCTGGTATCCCCCGTCACCCGAGGCGCAATTCTCGATCATCAAATCGTTGCAGAGCCGAACAACCCTTCAAGACATGTGGGGGATCTGGAAGATGCGAGGTATCGGAACGCTCGTCAACATCGGACGGCCGGCGGTCAATGCGACACCACCCGACTGGTGGGCGATTCCGATCGACGCACCGAAGCTGGATCACCCATTCACCCCGGTCGCAATGAAGTTCGGAAGTCCGATCGCGCCCGTCCATGACGGCCCAGCCGCGACCAGCCTGTTTAATGAGGGTAACGACCCTGTGGCCGCTGCGCGCGACAAGAGCAAGACTGCTGCGGAAAAGAAGTCGGGCGACGCAATCGACAACTACGGCGGTGCAACTGCGCTCGGCAACGAAGACAGCGAAGCGGATATGCGCTACGAGATGCACGCGATCGTTCGCCAAACCGTTCGGCATAACGAAAAGACAAACAGCGCGTTGATGGACGGAAACGGTAGCGTCATTTCAGAACAACCTGGCTTCAACACCACCGGCAAGGCACAGCAGTACTCCGCAGCCACTGTGACGGCATACCTTGGTGCTACGGAGAAGAACAACCCGACCAACCACTCGACGATCATGACGAACGCGATGCATGCGGAACACGCTCTCGCTTACGATGTCGCGATCGGCGTGTGCCGTTTGACGCCGGACGACTGGAATGATTTGCGTATTGAAGCCGACTGGCGGTTCGGAAAGGGGCTGGATAAAGCCAATCCTCACAAAAAATATGCGGAATATTTTCACGAAGGCAAGATGAACGGAAGTTTTCTTACTCGCTGGGTCAAAGAAGATCCCGATGCGCACATGCCGAAGAAAATCGTTGATGAAAGAGACGGTTGGATGATTCTCGACGCGGCTCACTCCCTATGACCGCGCTCATTTCGACTCGGCCGCGACGGGTTGCTGTCGCGCTTGCCATCTTGCTGTTGTCGGTCGCGATAGCGGCGACCTGGACGTATCATGCTCAGCAGGCTGCGCCGCAGCCGCTCTCGGTTGAGGAATGGATGAAACGATTGATTGTGTTGCCGCTGTTGGTCGTCGTCGCCGTGTTGGCGCTCTGGGCGGGACTTCGAAAATCTGGCGGAGAAAAAGTCGCGGCAACCACGGTTGGCACAGGAGCTAGCGTCGCCGTGGCAGCACCCGCCCCCAATCAACCGTTTCGCGCACAAGTCGTTGGGCTCGCATGGCTCAATCCGCTAGAACGGCGCGACTATCCGGCCGAATGGCAGCTGCTTTGGACGATGGGTCTCGTTCAGCCCAATGAGCACGATGACATGGTCAAGGAGGATCCGAAAGGCTTCACCACCTTGCAGCCAGTCGCCGGCGTAGCCTATGGCAATAATGGCCGCGAGACGTTTGACGGGTTTTATGAGAAATACATCGATCAACTTCTCGTTTTATTCGGCGAAATTTATGTGATGAGCCCGGTGTATTTCTACAACGTCCACTCGAAGGACCGAAAGGGGTGGCGAGAGCTGGCCGGAACCCACATCGAGTTTGCGATTCCGGAAAAACGCCTTGATCCGGAGGAATCTCGAAAGTACTTAGTCAAGCAGTTCGTGTCGATGTTTGAGATTGGCAATCAGGATGCACCAAGTTTGTGGAGCAAGGATACTCCGCCAGACGTTCACATCACGCCCGGTGGTCCGAATGCGGGCTTCACTTCGCTGAATCGCGCACTCGACTATCTGCAAGCACACCCCGACCAGAGCGTATGGGTGATGAACTGGGATGCGCCGAGCTTCCCGCCGAAAGACAACCAGATGAACGAGAACATGGTGCTGCTCGTTCTCACGGGACCGGACTTCAAGACGGAGCGCGAACCGCTCGCATGGATCGGGCGCGTAGCTGTCGGCAACGTGGACGACTTCGAGAAGAAGTCCGGAACGACGCGCGCGGTGCAAGCGTGGAAATCGACCATCGAACAGGCCGCCCACAATGCGGGAGTGACGACGGCTGATCTGCACTACGTCGTCCATGACGCCGGCAAGGGCAGCGACGTCGCGTCCGCTCGGCTCGGTGCGTTGTCGCAGACGTTGACCGAAGTGCTGCCCGAGTACGACTTCAAGAAGCAGACGTTCAACACGCCTGCGCTGCTTGGCGAGATGGGTGCCGGTACCGCGCTGACCGACGTGGCACTCGCAATCGGCCGCGCGAACCATCTCGGCGGTAATACGCTGGTGGCCGGAACGAACGATGCCGAACACCCGATGGCCGTTGTCGTTGTTCCTCCTACGAAGTTGAATCCGGTTGATCCAAAGAAACCATGGTTCCGTGCGGCTGGCGAAGGTAGTGCTTATCTGCCTTGGTGGGGAAAGCGGCACGACGTCGATTACAGTCAGTCCGGGCAAGGCTACAGCTTCTAAGCAGCCCAAAGAGACATGATATGGACCAACGTGGGCGATGCGCGGTGAACGCATCGTCCTTTTTGTTGGAAGATTGTTATGGAACTGGGAATGTACAGCCCCTCTCGCTATCGTCATTTTCTGGGATGGGGTGTCGGGATGATTGTCGCGGGGAGCGGCCTCTTCCCTTTCCTTGTCGTGCTTATGGCCATTGGTGCATTTGATCAGTGGCATATTCAAGGCGACGCGCAGTTAAACCTTGTTTTCACTGTAGCGGTTCTTATCGTTGCGATCGGACTCGTTCTGATCATCGCTGACTTGGTCAAGAGATTCAAAGCCCGAAAATGAACAAATCTTGCCGCCACGCGCGAATTGTCGGCGTGGCAAAAAATTGCAACGACTGTGCGGCAGAGTCTACTTCAGACGTGAACCAGGAGCAGGAGCTTTCATGCGCGGTGTAATTCGGGTTGGAGACGTACACAGTCACGGCGGGCGCGTCGAGTCAGGCGCCGCCAACAGCGAAGTCATGGGCCGGCCGGTCGCCCGAATCGGCGATCGCTGCACTTGCCCGATCCACGGCGAGTGCGTGATCGTCGAAGGTGATGGAGACTTCAACGTCGAGGGGAGCCTCGCGTCGTTCGACGGCCACAAGACCTCGTGCGGGGCCGTACTGATCACGTCCCTTCCTACGTCCGGGCGAACATAGTTTCCACGTGCAAGCTCCGACCGAATTGACTATGTGTGACCGTTATCGACCCACAAGGGACAGTCGGGGCGACTCAAAGCGGACGCTTATCGGTTGCTCGGTCGATTGATAGCGTCGCTGGTAAATCATTCCGCAGCAATGACGCCTATAGGTCCCTTCTCGTGTGAGGCACTTGGCCAGCGGCTAACAGGGCAACGCAACGATCGGCGAAGGCGACTGGCACAGCGAGTGCACCCAAATGCCGGGCGCGCGTCAGGCCAACGTAGAGGACGCGCTTGGCCTCTGAATCGGTGCGGGCTTCCCACGATTCAAACAGGGCCTCCCCTCGGTTTTCAGGGGCACGATTGGGTGGAATCACGACGCACACGGCGCCATATTCACGGCCTTTCGCCTCGTGAATCTTGGCGCATTTAAGACCGAGATCGAGCGCTATTTGAAGATGGTCAGACCATCGTGCATTGGTCGGTCGCCGAAAGAAATTCCGTACGGTCACGCCGGCCGGCAGCGGCAGGTTCAGCCGTTCTGTCTCCGTGTGCACACGGGCAATCCAGGCCAGCCGGTCAGCATCGCTATTTCCACACGCTTTGGGAAGACTCATAAGGAAACCCAGCGCGCATCTTCGATGTGCGCGTCGATCCATTCCAATACGCTGGACTGTTCGCACCGGATGCTCGTTCGGCTGACGTAGACCCATGAGGTCCAGCAGCAACGTCTCCATCGCCTGAACCACCGCCTCCCTCGATCGCACCGTCGCGGCAGGCGACCAGAACTCCGCCACTTTGCAAGCCAGCGACTCGATCCGCGAGTTGCCGTTCGAATCGTTGAGAGCCACGCCAGCGGCACGTTGCGCGACCTTGCCTGAATGCGCAAGGACGACCGCGTCAGTTGCATCTAAACCAAGTTCCGCAATCCGATTCAAGAAGGCCTGACCGATCGTTTCACCCGGCGCTCGACCTCTATATGTCAGAAGCAAAACGGAATGTGCAACATTCGCGGTGTCGCCGACAGACTGATCCACCCCGCCAGCGCTTTTGAGTGTGGCGGTTAGACGGCAGACCGCAGGACTGCTACGAAAATTGCCCGTTAGCCCTCGATGTGATTCATCAGGGTAAGTCTCCTTAAATTCCTGAACAGCCGCAAGATTGCTGTTGCGGAATTCGTAGATTGTTTGGTTTGGGTTACAGACGAAAGTGACATGCACGCCGTACTCTCGGAGCCACGAGAGAATTTGCAAATCAAGCGGATTGCAGTCTTGGCCTTCGTCCACCATGACTTCGTGAAGACGTGCCGCCAGTGCCCGGCCAAGTGCCCCGCCGTTCAAAGGCTCAAGAATCAGCCGCAGCGTCTGAACGCGGGCATCGTTGGCGCTCAGATAGCCAGCCTGCAGCAAGGCCCGTCGCCGATGTGCCGCTGCCTGCTGATACCGGGCTTGATGCTGGCGAACATGGTTTTGCAATCCAGCGTGCCCGATCCGCCCCGGATCAATGACATTGGTTTCTGGGTCGAATAGATCTAGGCTCACTGGGTCGCCGCGGAAGGCGAATTGCCCCGACAACCGAATCTCTATGCCGAGCGTATCCCAGCTATCGAGGATGATCGGTCGTGTCGTGGTTGTTGCCGCGCAACCAGGCAGCACCACGAAATTCCGAACGAACGCATCGAGCGTTCCCATGAAACTGGGATGCTTCAGGAGTGAGGAGAGCCCTGCGGCTTGGCAGCGGTCCCGAAACTCGTCGACGGCTGAGTTTGTGAACGAAAGTACCGCTACGCCCCGACGAGCTTAACCAGCCTCGCATTCACCTCGGCCGTATATTTCTTGTCCAGATCCGCCTGATCTTCCATCCTGGCCGCGCCCACCTCCGCCGCGACCGTCTCCCGGTAAGCCAGATAAGCATCCGTCGGTGACCCGACAACCTTTGCCCCAACCGCCAACATACAAAAACGGCTGCCGTGACCCCACGGCAGCCGTCCCTCAGAAACGCCCCAATCCTAAACCGCGAATCAGCCTTTACTCATCCACCTTGAAAGCCGACACCAGCTTGTTCAACTCCCCCGCCTGCTGCTTCAAACTCGCCGCCGCCGCCGCGCTTTCCTCGACCAAAGCCGCATTCTGCTGCGTCATCTGATCGAGCGACTGCACCGCATCGCCAATCTGGTCGATCCCGGCACTCTGCTCCAGGCTCGCTTCGGCAATCTCGCTCATCATCGCGCTCACGCCCTGAACCTGCGAGACAACGTCGCTCATCACCTTCCCGGCCTCGCTCACCAGCCGCGACCCGGTATTCACCGTCCCCGCGCTGTGTTCGATCAGCGCCTTGATCTCCTTCGCCGCCTGCGCGCTGCGCTGCGCCAGATTCCGCACTTCCGAAGCCACGACCGCAAACCCGCGCCCCTGCTCCCCGGCCCGCGCCGCCTCCACAGCCGCATTCAACGCCAGAATGTTCGTCTGGAACGAGATGCTGTCGATCATCACGATGATCTCGGAGATCCGCTGCGACGCGTCGCTGATCTGCTCCATCGTCGTCACGACCTCGCCCACCACCTGCCCGCCGCGCGCCGCCGTATCCGACGCGCCGTTGATCATCTTCGCGGCCGTCGTCGCCGTCTCGGTGTTGTTGCGCACCACGGCCGTGATCTCTTCCATCGACGAAGCCGTCCGCTCCAGGTTGCTCGACTGCCCTTCGGTCCGCTCGCTCAGGTCGGCATTCCCCGACGCGATCTGCACCGACCCCGTCGCAATCGACGCAGACGCCGCGCGAATCCGGTGCACCAGCGTCGACAGCGACGACACGAACCGGTTGAACGCATCCGACAGTTGCCCGATCTCGTCCTGGCTCTCGACCGTCATGCGGCGCGTCAGGTCGCCCTGGCCGCTGGCGATCTCCGACAGCAGCGTCGCCGCGCGGCGGATCGGCGCGGCAATCGCGCGGCCCACCAGCCAGATCACGAGCAGCGCGACCCCGAGGCCCACCACCGCCGCGACCAGCGCCGCGCTGCGGATCGCGCGCGTCACCGGCCCGAGCAGTTCGGCCTGCGGCACCTCGACGACGACATACGCATTCAGCTCCGGAATGAACGACGTCGCGATGAAGCGCGCACCGCCGTCGCCTTCGTAGCTCAGGTACGCATACGGCTTGCCGGCGAGCAGCGTCGACGACACATCACCCGGCAGGCCCGGCTGGTCCTTCAGGAAATGCTTGCCGTCGATCAGCGACGTATCGCGATGCATCATGATCGCGCCGTCGGGGCGCACGAGATACGCGAACCCGGTCTGGCCGATCCGGTACGCAGAGATACCCTTCGCGAGCGCATCGACGGACAGGCTCATGCACGCCGCGCCGATCGGCACGCCGTCGAGTTCCACGCGGCTGTTGATGAACATCATGTAGCCGCCGACGGTCACCTCGCGATCCATGTTCACGTCGAACGCCTTGCCCGACGACAGGAAGCTGGTCAGCCACTGATCCTTGTCGGTGACCTTCCGCTGCAGGCCGGCTTCGTTGTAGTAGTTGCCGCTCTTGACCGACACCCACTGCACGGACGCCGCCTTCTGCTCGTCCTTCACGTTCTTCGCGAGCTGGATCCAGTTGCGCGTGCCGGCATCGGGTTCGCCGTCGGCTTCCCATTGCAGCAGGAACGCATCGCGCGCGAGAATGCGCGACGCGGCGATCGGGCCGGCCATCTGGCGCTGCACGTCGGCGCGGATGCCGTTCACGGCGGTCGGCAGCTCTTCGCGGACGACGCGATCGCGCACCGCGTTGCCGATCAGACGGACGCTGAGCCCGCTCGAAATCGCGACGAACACGAGCAGGCAACTCGTCATGCTGAGAATCAGCTTGTTCTGAATGGAAAGCTTGCGCCAGAAATGCATGGGGAACCCTCGATAACCGCTCGGTCTGAGCCAGTTTGGGTTATCGGCATGTAGGCGCAGAATCGCATCGTCGAATATCACATGTTTGTCATATGAAATTCGATATATCCCTGACAACGCGGGATGAGCGGCTCGTCGCACACATGCGATCGAGCCGCGCCGGACATTCTCCCGGCTATGTCTTTCGTGCCCGGCAAGAACGGCGCCTGCCCGGCATTACGCACTCGCCGGCTTGGGCGTCGTCTGATATTCGTAACTGGCAACGGCAAGCTTGAAGCCCACCGCGATCGCAACGGACAGGATCAACAACGACGCGCTACTCATCTGCAGTAGCGAAAACCATGCGTCGTCGGGGAATGCGGCATCGATCTCGTCGAACAGCCGGGCCAGCTCGACACGGCCATCGCCCTGAATGACGTCAAGCATCGGGCGGAGTCGATCCAGCGCCTCCGATACGGCTTCATGGCGCTCGATTGCCCCGGTTTCCCGTTTGATGCTGGCGATCATCTCGCCCACAGTGGGTCGCGACGTACAGATATCGGCTTGCACGCCAATGCGGCAAGTCTTCTCGGTCAGTTCTTGCACGCGCTTCAGATCGGCCTCGATCGCGGCCGGCGTCGGCTGCAGGAAGCGTGTGTCGAAAGAGTTGTAGGCGGCCGTCAACGAAAACGCCGCACCGAAAACAGACATCGCAGCAAAGACTTCACCGATCAGCTTGTACAGGGCCCGCTTTCGGTCCCTGACTGCGGTGAGCCGCACTCGCTCGGCGTTCGAAGTTGTCTCCGGCAGATTCTTGACGGTTGCGTGCGCCTTCATCAGCGACAGGTACCGCATCCTGCCGATCATGGTCACGTAGCCGAATGCCACGGGCAGCGGCAACCAATGCGACCGCCGAAACCACGAGTATTCGATATTGTCTGCGATCCACGGCCCCAGCCAGAAAATCCACGCCGCTGCAATCACCAGCGCCATGACACAGGTTTGTCCGACCAGGAACCACACACTTCGGTCAACGGCAAGTTGATGCCTGATCGTCGCCCAGCCTGTGCGAAGGCGACTTTCCTTGACGTGCCCCACGCGCACGTCGTCGTTATTCTCAGTCGACATGAATTCGTTTTCGTTGTTTGAAATGCCTGTTGGACAGCCATCCGGACAGCACGGCACGGCACGTCATCGAATCGATGACACGCCTCAACCGCATCACGACATCGAGCGCGTGCTACGTGCTTCGGATACCGGCGTATGAAGCAGAAATGACCTGCCACCCGGTTTACGTCACGCAATGCGACGTCCTTTAGGGCGCTCATCCCCGATCTGCCCAGCCGAGACAAGACAAAACGTCGATGGCAGCGCAGTCATTCATATGTCGCGCACTGCGCATCCGCCCTCGCCGTGTCAACGCATGCGCCGTCAGAACTCCATGTCGAGTTCGTCGATGTCTTCATGCTCGGCCTTCGCCGCTTCGATCCACTCCGCGACGAACGGATGCGCGAGCACGCGCATGCAGTACTCGGCGATATCCGGTTCAAGCTTCACGTCGTACGTCAGGAAGCGTGTGACGACCGGCGCGTACATCGCATCGGCCATGCCGATCTCCGCGCCGAACAACCAGGGGCCGCCGTACGCGGCCAGGCACTCGCGCCAGATCGTGACGATCCGCTGGATGTCGTGCTGCGCGCGCGACCAGATCCGGAAGCCGGGGAAATGCGCGCGCAGGTTCATCGGCAGCGCCGATCGCAACGCGCTGAATCCGGAATGCATCTCGCCGCAGATCGACCGGCAATGCGCACGCGCACGCCGGTCATCGGGCAGCAGCCGCGCCTGCGGCCGGATCTCGTTCAGGTATTCGGCGATCGCGAGCGTATCCCACACCGTGCTGCCGTCGTGCGTCAGGCACGGCACGAGGATCGACGGCGACAGCAGCAGCAATTCCGCGCGTGACGCCGCGTCGATCGGCACGCTGACCGTCTCGAACGCGAGCCCGCTCAGCTTCGCGAGCAGCCAGCCGCGCATCGACCACGACGAGTAATTGCGGCTGCTGATGGTCAGCGTCGTCTGTCCGGTGGTTTCCATGTCGCTCCCGTGCTGATTGCCGTTCGTACCCCTGCACCGAAACGGACGCGTGACGCCGCCACCCGCACCACGCGGGTGCGGCCCATTCGCCGAACTGGCGCAGCGCCGCACGTTGGCGCGGCACGCATCGCACGCGAGATCGGCGTGGCAGCGCATCGCCTGCGTCCATCCGTCGTCACGTGCCGCCCGCGCCGCCGCGCTCCCGAACCGCGTGCAACGCGCGTGCCAGCCGCACGCTGGCACACGGCTTGCCTCGTTCCCTGCAACGCGGCGCAACGAGCGACGGTCATGAATCTGCTTGCCTATCCGTTTTATCAATGGTCTGCCGAATGCCTGCGCCCGGCGCGTGCATGGGCGGCCACCACGCGCGCGACGATGTCGCTGTGGCCGCCCGCGACGTCGACGCCGACCGGCCGCATGCTCGACGCGCTGTGCGAACTGCTCGAATGCTGCGCGTTCTCGCATCGGCGTCCGCCGTTCGGGATCGAATCGATCGTCGTCGACGGCGACACGGTGCCGATCGTCGAGGAAGCGGCGGCCGTCACGCCGTTCGCGACGCTGCTGCATTTCCGCAAGGCGCGACCGGTCGCGCGCCAGCCGCGCGTGCTGATCGTCGCGCCGATGTCCGGGCACTTCGCGACGCTGTTGCGCGGCACCGTGCACACGATGCTGGCCGACCACGACGTGTACATCACCGACTGGCACAACCCGCGCGACATCCCGCTGACGGCCGGGCGCTTCGGCTTCGACGAATACGTCGCGCACGTGATCGACTTCATCCGCCAGATCGGCCCGGACGCGCACGTGCTCGCGATCTGCCAGCCGACCGTCGCCGCGCTCGCGGCGGTCGCGCTGATGGCGGCCGGCGGCGATCCGGCGCAGCCCGCGAGCCTGACGCTGATGGCCGGCCCGATCGACTGCCGCGTGAATCCGACGAAGGTCAACGCGCTCGCGACGAGCCAGCCGATCGAATGGTTCGCGCGCAACCTGATCAGCGTGGTGCCGGCGGGCTTCGTCGGCGCGCAGCGGTGCGTGTATCCGGGCTTCGTGCAGGTCGGCGCGTTCATGTCGATGAACCCGGACCGGCACGCGGCGTCGTTCGCCGACCTGTACTACGAGCGCGCGAAAGGCGACCCCGCGAAAGCCGACACGTTGCGGCACTTCTACGACGAATATTTCGCGACGGCCGACCTCACCGCGGAGTTCTATCTGGAAACGGTCGAGAAGGTGTTCCAGCAATACGCGCTCGCGCGCGGCGAGCTGACGGTCGGCGACAAGCTCGTCGAGCCGGCGGCGATTCATCGCACCGCGCTGTTGACGATCGAAGGCGAGAAAGACGATATCTGCGCCGTGGGCCAGACGGTAGCCGCTCAGGAACTGTGTTCGGGGTTACCGCCGTATCTGAAGACGCACCACGTACAGACGGGTGTGGGGCACTACGGCGTGTTCAACGGCAGCCGGTGGGAAACGCAGATCTATCCGATCGTGCGGGCGACGATCCATGACAACGAACCGTACGATCGCACCGCGGATGCGGAAGGCGGCCCAAGCGGCACCCACTACGTCACACTGCGCGCCCTGCTCGATGCGCGCGCCGCCGGGAGCGACGCGGCGACGGAAACACGATCGCATCACGCGCACTGAGCGTGCGCGGCGGCATTGCAAATGAATCGCCCCGCCGGAGAGGCGGGGCGACGTGTGCGGCTGCGTCCGGACGACGCGCGAGCGAATCCGCTCGCGCGCCGGCTCACGCGTTACGAGCAGGCCTTGCCGTGCGACGCGTGGTAGCCCTTCGCCTTCGCGTCGGCTTCCGACATGTAGCTGCCGTGCTTCGTCTTGCCGTAGTACTTGTCGGTCGAGCAGTGATAGACCTTCGTGCTGTCGTTCGCCCACACCTTGCCCGCACCGCCGCCCGGCGCGGCTGCCGTCGTCGCGGCGGCGCTCTTCGCGGGTGCGGTGCCCGATGCCGGCGCAGCGGAAGCCGCCGTTGCCGGTGCCGCGGCCGGTGCGCTCGCTGCAGCAGCCGATGCGCCGTACCACGTCTTCACGCCCTTGTGACCTGCGCAAGCACCCTTCTTCGATGCGCCCGAGTAGAACGAGCCGTCCTTGCACAGACCGGTCGTGCCGGCCGGCGCGCTGGCCGGAACCTGCGCGAATGCACCGATCGACATGCCCATGCCGGCGACCAGCGCGGCGATCAACATCGTCTTTTTCATAGT
Source organism: Burkholderia sp. (assembly GCA_031253835.1). Taxonomy (GTDB): domain Bacteria; phylum Pseudomonadota; class Gammaproteobacteria; order Burkholderiales; family Burkholderiaceae; genus Burkholderia. Next base: position 16,145 of record JAIRVP010000068.1, read on the forward strand.
CCTCTCCTGATTTGCCTGAAAGATGAAAACGTCCGGGACATCCCCGGGAAAAGCCACGGTTACCGCACCCAGCGGCACACGCGATGGTGGTGATGATCGAAGTGGCACTCGCGGTGCGAATGCGCTTCGGCCAATGCCGGCACGAGCACGACACAAGCCAGTGCAGTTGCCGTCAGGATCTTCGCGATGCGGTTCATGGTGAAACTCTCCCGGATAGGTCAGCCCGTGATCCGGCTGGTACCTCCTTAACGCCGGTCGTCGACAGGCCGTGCACCGCGCATGCGTGCAATTGACGATCTTTGACATCGCATCGCGAATCGACGGTCGAAGCTGACGAATGTCTTTCTTTTCTTTCCGGATCTTCAGTTTCCCGACGCTTCGGAATTCGAAGAAACACGTCGAAGCGAGGGAAGCCGGTCACCGGCATCCGTGGATCAACAAAAAACCGCCCGAATGAAGGCGGTTTGTCGAATGCGTGCGCAGGAACGCGCGAAGGCTACGCGCCCGCCTCGCCCCACGGTGTCGGCGGCGGCACCGCGCACGGCCCGTCGACGTCGATCGACTTGAAATCGGCCGGCCCGACGATCTCCAGGTACTCCATGTCCGGCGAGTAGTCGAACAGATAGTGGACGATCCCCGGCGCCTGGTGCACGCAGTCGCCGGCCGCGACCAGCGTCTCCTGTTCGCCGTACATGAAACGCGCCCAGCCCTTCAGCATGATCACGATATGGAACTCGGCCTCGTGACGGTGCCAGCCGGTGCCCGCCACCGGTGCATGATTGGCCCTGACGAGTTGCGCGACGACCTTCCCGTGCGTCGCGGCCGCGATGCCGAGATCGCGATACAGGAAGAAGTCGCGCAGGCCTTCGCCGCGATACGCGGTGTCGTGCGGCCTGACGTGGGAAAAATCGGTCGGGGTCGGGGTGCTCATCGTCGTGCTCCTTCATCGAAAGGATCACGCGTGACAAGCATTTAGCGTTCCAGTTTGCAGCCGCGCGAAACCGTGCGCGTCACCGCTTGCGCCGCTTGCCGGTCAGCAGCGTCTGCGCGATCACCGCGAGCAGCAGGAATGCGCCGCTCGCGAGGTTCTGGTAGTACGGGCTCAACGTGCCGACCTGGTTGATCACGTTCTCGATCACGCCGAGCAGCAGCACGCCCGCGAGCGGGCCGAACAGCGTGCCGACGCCGCCCGTCAGCAGCACGCCGCCGATCACCGCCGCCGCGATCGACTGCAGCTCGTAGCTGTTGCCGGCGCCCGGCAGCCCCGAATCGAGCCGCGACGCGAGCAGCGCGCCGGCCAGCCCCGCGAGCGCCCCGCTCAGTCCGTACGTGACGATCTTGAGCCCTTCGACGTTCACGCCGAGCATCCGCGCGGCTTCCTCGTTGCCGCCGATCGCGAACACGCCCGCGCCGTAGCGCGTGTGATTCAGCACGAATGCGGCGACGAGATACGCGACGAGCACGATCCAGACAAGATTGCCGATCCCGAACAGCGACCCGTTCGCGATCGTCGCGAAGAACCCGGGGTTCGCGATCAGCATGTCCTGGCTCGCAAGCACGAGCGACAGCCCTTTCAACCCGAGCAGCGCGGCGAGCGTGACGATGAACGGCGCCATCCGCGCCCGTGCGATCAGCCAGCCGTTCGTGAGCCCGACGATCAGCCCGACGCAGACGGGTGCGGCCAGCGCCGCGCCCCATCCGTACGGCGCCGCATACGCGGCGATCACGGTGCCGAGCCCGACCAGCGAGCCGACCGACAGGTCGAACCCGCCGAGGATGATCACGAAGCTCTGCCCGATCGTGATCAGCGCGACGAACGCGGCAGCCGCGACGATGTCGAGCAGGTTGGGTGCGCTCAGGAAATGCGGAAACACGCGGCCGGCAATCAGGCACACGAGCACGAGGATCGCGATCGCGCCGCGCGCCTGCACGAGGCGGACGAACTGCGCACGGCGGGCGCGGCTCGCGTCCTGCGCGGTATGTGCGGAAATCGGTGCGGTCGACATGTCAGGCTCCCGAGCGCTGCAGGTACAGCGCACCGAGGATGAACGCGGCCTTCAGGATCTGCGCATACGTGTAGCTGATGTTGTTCATGATGAAGCTGGCATCGAGCAGTTGCAGCAGCAGCACGCCGAACACGGTGCCGACGATCGACACGCGCCCGCCGGACAGCGGCGTGCCGCCGATCACCGACGCGGCGATCGCATCGAGTTCGAAGTTCACGCCGACGTAGTTCGGATCGCCCGCGCCGAGTCGCGCTGTGGCGAACAGGCCGGCGAGACCGGCGAGCGCGCCGCTCGCCGCATAGACCGCGAGCAGCGTGCGCCGCACGGGCACGCCGGCGAGATGCGCGGCATCGCGGCTCGCGCCGACGAGGATCGTGTAGCGCCCGAACGTCGTGTTGCGCACGACGAAGAACACGACGGCCGCGCACACCACCGCGATCAGCATCACGACCGGCAGCCCGGCGAACGTGCCGATGCCGATGAAATCGAACGCATCGGACGACGGCAGGCTCACGCGCGAACCGCCGAGCAACGCCTGCGCCAGCCCGCGCGCGGCAACCAGCAATGCGAGCCCGGAAATCAGCGGATCGATGCCGAGCCGCGCGACGAGCCCGCCGTTGAACAGGCCGACCGCCAGCCCGATCGCAATGGCCGCCGCAAACGCCGCGCCGGTGCCGTACGGCAAGCACACGGCGATGATCGCGCTCGACAACGCCATCACCGAGCCGACCGACAGATCGATCCCGCGCGTCGCGATCGCGAGGTTCTGCCCGAGCGCGATCAGCACGATCGGCGCGGCCTGGAACAGCAGGCTGCGCGCGGCGAGCGGGTTCGAGAAACCGGGCGTGACGATCAGATTGAAGACGGCAAGCGCGACGAACGCGAGATACACGCTGTGGTCACGCGCCTGCGTGAGCAGCGAGCGGCGCGACGTGCGGCGTGCTTCGCCCGGTTCGCTCATCAGGTTGGCAAGGTTCACGCTTTCCTCATCCTCAGGTCGATATCCGGCGCGCTACGCCTGGTTCGCGAGCAACGCGGTGACGTCGTCGGGGCTCGCGCCGTGCGTCGACAGCTCGCCGCTCGTCGCGCCTTCATGCAGGATCACGAGCCGGTCGGCCAGCTCGAGCAGTTCTTCCATTTCCGACGACGTCGCGACCACCGCGAGCCCTTCGTCGGCGAGCCGTTTGACGAGGTCGTGCACTTCCGCCTTCGCGCCGACGTCGATGCCGCGCGTCGGATCGTCGAGCAGCAGCACCGACGGCTCGGTCGACAGGCAGCGCGCGATCAGCGCCTTCTGCTGGTTGCCGCCGGACAGCGTCGAAATCGGCGCGCCCGCATGCGACGTCTTGATCCCCAGCTCGCGGATGTAGCGTTCGACGAGCGCTTCCTGCTTGCGCATGGAGATGAAACCGAAGCGCGCGATGCGCGGCAGCACGCAGACGACGATGTTCTCGCGCACCGACAGCTTCGAGAAAATGCCTTCCGAGCGGCGATCCTCGGACAGGAACGCGAGCCCTGCGCGAATCGCACGCGCGGGATCTGCACCATCGAGCGCCTGGCCACCGACGCGCACCGCGCCGCCATCCGGCGGCTGCGCGCCGAACACGGCCTTGAACGTTTCGGTACGGCCCGCGCCGAGCAAACCGGCGAGCCCGACGATCTCCTTCGGCGCGACGCGGAACGACACGTCGCGCAGGCGCGTGCCCCAGCGCAATCGGTCGACGGCGAGCGCCGGCGCCTGCGTGGTATCGGCCGCGGCGGCTTCCGCCTGTTCGCGCGGGCCGTGCGCACCGACCTCGCGGCCGAGCATCGCCGAAATCAGCGCCATGCGCGGCAGCCGGTCGGGCGTATCGCTGCGCACCACCGCACCGTCGCGCAGCACGGTGAGCCGGTCGCACATCCGGTAGCACTCGGACAGCCGATGGCTCACGAGCACGATCGCGATGCCGGTCGCGCGCAACTGGTCGACGACACCGAACAGCACCTCCACTTCGGCCCCGCTCAGCGCCGACGTCGGTTCATCGAGAATCAGCACGCGCGCGCCGAGCGACACGCCGCGCGCGATCGACACCATCTGCTGCTGGCCGAGCCCGAGCGACCCGACCTTGTCGGCCGGATCGACGTCGAGCCCGTAGCGCTCGACGATCTCGCGCGTCCGCGCCAGCATCGCGCGGCGGTCGATCCACGGGCCGAAACGGCGCGGCTCGTGACCGAGAAAGATGTTCTCGGCCACGCTGCGTTCGGGGATCAGGTTGATTTCCTGGTAGACCGCGCAGATGCCCGCACGCTGCGCGGCACGCGGGCTGTCGAACGACACGGGCGCGCCGTCGACGCGGATCTCGCCCGCATCGGGCGGGTGGAAGCCGGTGAGGATCTTGATCAGCGTCGACTTGCCGGCGCCGTTCTCGCCCATCAGCCCGTGCACCTCGCCCGCGCGCAACGTCAGCGACACGCCGTTGAGCGCACGCACGACGCCGAACGTCTTGCCGACGCCGCGCGTCTCGAGCACGACGGGTTTGCCGCCGGCGCCATCGTCGGCGCCGGGTCCGGCGGGAAGCGTTGCGTCCATCGCGCGCCTCGCGTTCGCGTGTGAGCGGTTTTGTGGACCGGTTGCCGGCCGGTCAGTAGACGAGGTTCGCTTCGAGCGAATGCTTCGCGTTCGCCTTGTCGTACAGCGCGTCGTCCATGATCTGCTTCTGCGCGACCGGCTTGCCGGCGAACCACGCTTCGAGCGACTTGAACGCGAGCGGGCCGAAGCGCGGGTTCGTCTCGACGCTCGCGGCGGCCGAGCCGTTCGCGATCGCGGTGACGAAATCCTTCGTGCCGTCGATCGACACGACCGTCACACCGCGCTGCTTGCCGGCCTGCCGCAATGCGGTCATCGCGCCCAGCGCCATCGTGTCGGCCTGCGCGTAGACGGCCGTCACGTCCGGATGCGCGAGCAGCACCTGCTCCATCACCTTCTGCGCTTCGGTGGCCGACCAGTTCGCGGTCTGCGACGCGACGATCTTCATGTTCGGGAATTTCTTCAGGCCGTCGGCGAAACCGTCGGTGCGCTGGCTCTCGACGGTATTGCCGTAGCCGCCCTGGATCTCGGCGATCGTGGCCTTGCCGCCGGTCGCATCGGCGAGCGCCTGCGCGGCGCGCTGCCCTTGCCGGAAGAAGTCGGAGCCGAGGAACGTGATGAAATCCTGGCACGGCGTGCCGGCCGTCTGCCGGTCGATCGTCACGACGGGAATCCCCTTCGCGCGGGCCTGCGCGAGCGCGGGCTGCAGGCCGGTCGAATCGTTCGGCGCGACGATCAGCGCCTGCGCACCCTGGTTGATCATGCTTTCGATATCGGCGACCTGCTTCGCCTGGTTCGCGTTCGCATTCGTATACAGCAGCCGCTTGACGCCGGCCGCCTTCGCGGCCGCCCGCACCGACGCGGTTTCGGTCGCGCGGAACGGGTTCTGCTCGTTCTCCGACTGCGAGAAGCCGACCACCAGATCGGTCAGCTTTACGCTGCCCGGCTTCGGATTCGTGCAGGTCTGCGCGGAGCTCGACCCGACCTTCTGCGCATTGTCCTGCGCCTGCGCGATCGCGACGCATCCGAGCGTCACACCCATCGTCACCACGATACGTTGCAGCTTTGCACGGCTCGGCATCATCGTCTCCAAGTGTTGTGATCGGCCCGCACGCCGTGGCACACACGGTCGGTTTCGGCGTCACGAATTAATATTATTACTCGATATTATCGCCTACCCGGCTCGGGATAATCCCGTATCGCCGGGACTACTGCTCAGATCGGGCCAGGCGTCCAGCGCAGCGTCGCTTCCAGCGACTCGCCGGGCGCCAGCACGCAGCCGCCGACCGGCGCGGCGCGGTCGCGCGCGCCCACGTTGAAGCAGTCCGTCGTGTTCGTCACGGGCTCGACGCACAGCGCGTCGCCGCCAGCCGGTGCGAACACGACGAGCTGGTCGAACGGCCGCTGCGCCGACAACACGACCTGACAGCCGCGCTCCGGCCAGATCACCGCGGCCTCGCGCGCCCAGCCCACGAAATTGTTGTCGAGATCGAACGCATCGACCCGCAGCCCGTCGCGCAGGGCATCGACGGCCAGATGCGTGCCGACGCGGGTCGGCAGCACGTCGTCGTCGATGTGCCACATGGCGTCCACCTGCGCCCTGACGAGCGTGCGCGACGTCCTGACGTAATACGGATGATGGCCCATGCCGAACGGCATCGGCAGCGCGTCGAGATTGCGCGCGAACAGCGTGATCGACAGGCTGCCGCCGTCCAGCCGGATCGTCTGGCGCGCCTCGTAGCGGAACGGCCAGTCGCCCGGCCGGCCGGGATCGGGGCGGTGCTCGAAGTGCAGTTCGACCGAGGTCGCGTCCTGTCGTCCGACCTGCCAGGGCCGAGTCCAGCCGTGGCCGTGCAGCGCATGCCTGAATGCAGCGTGCGGGCCGGACAGGTCTATCGTGCGGCCGTCGAATTCGAACTTCGCGTCGCGGATGCGATTGCAGTAGGGGAACAGCGGGAAACTGGCCATGCCGAGCGGGTCGCCGCTCGCCAGCGCGTCGGCCGTGGCCGGCCGGAACCAGTGGCGCTGGCGGTCGCGCTCGAACTCGTAGTAGGCGGCGATCGAGCCGCCGATTTGCGGCGCGACACACACGCGGGCCGTGGCGCTGGTCAAATCGATCAGGTTGGCGCTGCGCGGTATTTCCATCGGCATCATCGATCATCCCCGGACGAGAGACTGACGACCCCGCCGGCCGGCATACGGCGCCGGCCGCGGGCATGTGCGGCAAAGAATGGCACGGCGCGCCGCGCGCGGTCAATAATATTTATTGATATTATTATCTAACTGCCGACGGCGCGCGCGAAGCACGCGTAAAGCTTGATTGCCGGCCCGATTGGCCAATGTTACCGTCGGGTCAGGTTGATCCGACCCGCTGTTCATTACCGATTTTATTTGCCCATCCTGCCGAGGCCGGACCGCGCTCCTACCGTGAAACGCTCTACTCAACGTCGCCCCACGATGACCGACATCGCCAAGCTTGCCGGCGTGTCGCAATCCACCGTCTCCCTCGTGCTGAACAACGCGGCGGGCACCAAATTCTCGGACACCACGCGCGAGAAGGTGCTGAAGATCGCGCACGAGCTCGGCTACCGCTTCCTGCCGCGCGAAGTGGCGATGACGCACGACGGCGAGCGCGACCTGATCGTCTATCTCGCCGACGAAATCTCGACGAGCCCGCATCCGGTCGTCAACATCGACGGCGCACGCGACGCCGCCTATGCGAACGGCAAGCTGCTCGCCGTGTACTCGACGCACGGCAACGTCGACATCGAGCGCCAGGTGCTCGACTCGGTGCTCGCGATGCCGAACCTGCTCGGCGTCGTCTATGCGACCGTCTATACGCGCAAGGTCACGCTGCCGTCCGAACTGCTGCGCGTGCCGGCCGTGCTGCTCAACTGCTATACGGCCGAAAGCGGGCTGTCGTCGATCGTGCCGGCCGAAGTCGCGGGTGGGCATGCGGCCACCGAATACCTGCTGCGCGCGGGCCACCGGCGCATCGGCTACGTCAACGGCGAGCCATGGCAGGACGCCGCGAAGGATCGCCTGAAAGGCTATCGCACCGCGCTCGCGACGGCCGACATCCCGTTCGCGCCGGAACTCGTGCGCGACGGCGACTGGGGATCCGATACGGGCTTCGAGCAGACGCTGTCGCTGCTGCGCGAGCCGAACCCGCCCACCGCGATCTTCTGCGCGAACGACCTGATGGCGATCGGCGCGATCGAGGCCGTCAAGCAACTCGGGATGCGCGTGCCCGACGACGTGTCGGTGCTCGGCTACGACGACCAGGAAATCGCGCGGCACACGCATCCGCCGCTGTCGACGATCGTGCTGCCGAACTACGAGCTTGGCCGCTGGGCGGTCGAGATCCTGTTGCAGGAAGAGCAGAACCGCGCGGTCGGGATGCCCGTGCGCCGCCGCGCGATCAAGCTCGACGGGCCGCTGGTCGAGCGCGGATCGGTGCGCACCGTCGAGACGGCCGCGCAATCGGCCAGCGCGTAACGACCCGCGTGCCTTCGCCTTCCCGCTGAACACTCCACGGCGCGGCGACTTCGCCGCCCGCCCTCCTTGCCGCGCGCACGCCGCGCCGCCTTTCCCGTCCCGCTTACCCTCGGCCGCCGCCTGCTTCAGGGTAAACACCATCGCTAAATTATTAGTAATAAATTAAAAGCATTTCTATACTTGCGTCGGCATCGGGCAGAACCCCGAGCCACGACACAGCAACACGACGAGACGGTGACCGGAAGCGAATGCGCGCGAACCCGCCGCGCTGCCCGCTCCGCCCGTCCGCACATCACACGCCTACCGTTCCGCGACGCATCCTGTCCGGATACCGCTGCATCCGCATCGAGTCACCAGTCGTCCGCTTCTCCTCATTCATCCGGAGTCCAGAATGACTATCACGTCTCGTCTCAAGCCCGCCGCGCTGGCGGTCGTCGTGCTGCTCGCTTCATGCGGCGGCGATGATTCGTCCGCCCCGTCCGCATCGGCACTCGCCGCGCGTGCGTCCGTCGATGCCGCGTCGAGCGACAGCGCCGCCGCCGCGACTACCGCGACATCCAGCGATTTCATGAACACCGGGCACGGCGGCCCGTCGCACTTCCCGAACCAGCTCGTCACGCTCGGCCTGCCGGGGCCGACGCCCGCGCTGCGCGTGTCGTCGCGCGGCGTGCCGCCCTACGCGCCGCCGGCGCCGCCCGTCGCGACCGACACGCAAACACTGACGCTCGCCGATTTCGACACGTACGGCCCAGCGTGGACGAGCGGCGGGTCGAACACGATCCAGATCGACGGCACGAGCACGGACGGCGCGAAGCTCGTCACGAACGCGCAGCACCCGGCGTACGGCCACGCATCGTATGAAGCGGACGTCACGATCGGCGCACCGGCGCCCGGCGCGAATACCGCGAACGCGGGCTTCATCGTGCACGTGACGAACCCGGCGGTCGGCACCGACGCGCTGACCGGCTACTACATCGGGCTCGACGCGGTGCGGCACGTGGTGCAGGTCGGCCGCGAGCAGAACAACTGGACCGACTTCATCGACTATCCGGCGCCCGCGATCGTGCCGGGCAGCACGCATCACCTGAAGGTCGTCACGCGCAACAACGCGATCGACGTCTATGTCGACGGCACGCAGGTAATCAGCATCAACGACGCGACGAGCGGCCTGACGACCGCGCTGCGCGCGGGCGCGTTCGGGCTGCGCCGCTTCGGCGCGAGCGTCGCGTTCGGCAACGTGACCGTGAGCCGCTACCCGGACGTCGCGCCGGCAACGTACGACTTCTCGCGCGTGGTCGGCGCCGTGTACAACCCGTGGAATGCCGTCAACGCGATCGACTTCTGGCAGAACTACGATCCGGCAATCGTCGATCGCGAACTCGACTATGCGCAGACGTACGGGATGAACACGATCACCGTGTACCTGCATTACCTGAACTGGGTCAACGATCGCGACGCGTTCCTCGCGAAGTTCGACAGCCTGCTCGAGATCGCCGCGCGTCATGGCCTGAAGGTCGCGCCGATCTTCTACGACGATTGCTGGCACGTCGATCCCGCATACGGCCCGCAGCCCGCACCGATCTTCGGCGTGCACAACAGCCGCTGGGTGCAGTCGCCCGGGCAGTCGGTCGAGCAGCAGTACCTGCAGCCGATCGCGGCCGGCGGGTCGACCACGTACAAGCAGGACCTGCAGCGCTACATCGCCGATTTCGTATCCGCGCACCGCAACGACCCGCGCATCCTGTACTGGGAACCGATGAACGAGCCCGGCTGCAGCGGCAACGGCGCGCTGCAGCCGACGCGCGCGCTGATGATGAACGACGCACGCATCGCGATCCTGAACGCGGGCGCGACGCAGCCGATCAATTCGCCGAACGTGCAGGAACCGGAAGGCGACTACTTCTCCGACTTCCATGCGTTCCATCCGTACGCGCTCAACGCGACGACGCCCGACTACTCGCTGCCGCCGAGCCTGCTCGACAGCCTGAATTCGGAAACGCTGCAGCGCGGCTGGCCGGGCGGCCAGGCGGGCCAGACGATGGCCGGCATCGCATCGACCTACGGCGGCAAGACGGGCTTCCTCGTGTGGGAACTGATGATCGGCCGCACGAATACGCGCTTCCACTGGGGGCAGACGGCGTCCGCACCGGCGACCGTCGAGCCGGCCACGCCGTTCCAGGGCACGCTCTACCCCGACGGCCACCCGTGGAGCACGGCCGAGGTGCAGGCGCTCGCGAGCGCATTCAGCTCGCAGCTGCGCGTGCTGAATGCGACGTACTACAACGACACGACGTTCACGACACCGGTGTTCTCGTCGATCACGCCGCTGGTGGATTTCGACCTGAACACCGAGCGCGGCACCGATTCGCCTGACGCGTCGAAGGGGATGAATGCAACGAACTATGCGATCCGCTGGTCCGGCGCGCTCGATATTCCGAAGGCCGACAACTACACGTTCAGCGTGACGAGCGACAACGTCGCACGCGTGTGGATCGACGGGCGCAAGGTGATCGACAAGGCACAGCCGGGGCTCGCGACCGCGAAGGGCCGCATCCACCTCGCGCAGCAGCGGAACGTGCCGATCCGCGTGGAATACGTGCATGCGACCGGACCGGCCAGCATGCACCTGCAATGGTCGAGCCCGAGTGCGGGCCGCGACAATCTCGTGCGCGTCGCGCAGCGGCCGTTGACGGACGCGCTCGCGCAACGGTAGGCATCGTTCGCATCAGCGCCCGTGAAGCCGCAACGACTTCACGGGCGCCGATGCAATACCCGCACGCGGTCTTACTTCAAACGACCCGACAGGAACTGCCCGAGCCGTTCGCTCTTCGGATTCACGAGAATCTCCTGCGGATTCCCTTCCTCCTCGATCTTCCCCTGGTGCAGGAAGATCACGTGATTCGACACGTTGCGCGCGAAGCCCATCTCGTGCGTGACGACGACCATCGTGCGGCCTTCCTCGGCGAGCTTCTGCATCACCTTCAGCACTTCGCCCACCAGTTCCGGATCGAGCGCCGACGTCGGCTCGTCGAACAGCATCACTTCCGGCTCCATCGCGAGTGCACGCGCGATCGCGACGCGTTGCTGCTGGCCGCCCGACAGGTGCGACGGATACATGCCCTCGACGCGCGACGCGAGGCCGACCTTCTCCAGATACTTGCGCGCACGTGCGATCGCTTCGTCCTTGCCGATCCCGAGCACGGCCATCGGCGCCTCGATCACGTTCTCGAGCACCGTCATGTGCGCCCACAGGTTGAAGTGCTGGAACACCATCGACAGCTTCGTGCGCATCCGCTGCAGCTGCTTCTGATCGGCCACGCGCAGCGAGCCGTTGCGGTCGCGCGTGGTCTGGATCGGCTCGCTGCCGATCGTGATCTGCCCCGAGCACGGCTGCTCGAGGAAGTTGATGCAGCGCAGGAACGTGCTCTTGCCGGAGCCGCTCGAGCCGATGATGCTGATCACGTCGCCGGCCTTCGCCTTCATCGACACGCCCTTCAACACCTCGTTGTCGCCGAACTTCTTGTGCAGGTTGTCAACGGTAAGCTTGTACATGCTGGGTCCTTCCTTGCGAATCTTGCGGATGCGTTAATGGCTGCGCGGCGAGAGGTACGCGAGCCAGCGCGTCTCGAGCTTGCGGAACGCCCAGATGAGCGTGAACACGACGACGGCGTACAGCACGGCAGCGATACCGTAGGCCTGGAACGACATGTACGTCGCCGAATTGACGTCGCGCGTGACCTTCAGGATGTCGGGCACGGTCGCGGTGAACGCGAGCGTCGTCGCGTGCAGCATCAGGATCACTTCGTTGCTGTAGCTCGGCAGCGAGCGGCGCAGCGCGGACGGCAGGATGATGCGCGTATAGAGCTTGAAGCGCGACATCCCGTAGGCCATCCCGGCTTCGATCTCGCCGGCCGACGTGGCCTTGATCGCACCGGCGAAGATTTCCGTCGCATACGCGCATTCGTTCAGCACGAACGCGAGCAGCGTGCAGTTCATCGCGTTGCGGAAGAACGTGTCGAGCAGCACGTGGTTGTGCACGACCTGCAGGCTGTAGATGCCCGTGTAGCACATCAGCAGCTGCACGTAGAGCGGCGTGCCGCGGAACACGTACGTGTAGAGCCAGACGGGGCCCGAGATCCAGCGGTTCGACGATGCGCGCGCGATCGCGAGCGGCACGGCGAGCGCGAAACCGAGCGCGATCGACACGACCAGCAGCCACAGCGTGATCGCGAGGCCGCTGAAGCGGTAGCCGTCGGTATAGAGATAGCTTTGCCAGTACTGGCTGACGAGTTCGATCACAGTGCGAGCCTCCGGACACCGACGGAATAACGCTTCTCGAGGTGATGCAGCACGAGGTTGGACACCGTCGTGATCGCGAGGTAGATCGCGCCCGCAGCCAGCGTGAAGAAGAAGAAATCGAGCGTGCTCTTGCCCGCGTCCTGCGACGCCTTCACGACGTCGGCAAGGCCGATGATCGACACGAGCGCGGTGGCTTTCACGAGCACCTGCCAGTTGTTGCCGATGCCCGGCAGCGCGAAGCGCATCATCTGCGGGAACAGGATGCGGCGGAACACGCGCCAGCCGCTCATCCCGTATGCGAAGCCGGCTTCGAGCTGGCCGCGCGGCACCGCGAGGAACGCACCGCGGAACGTCTCGGTGAAATACGCGCCGTAGATGAAGCCGAGCGTGATGACGCCGGCCACGAACGGATCGATGTCGATCTGGTCCCAGCCGAGCATGTCGGTCACGTTGTTCAGCAGGATCTGGATCCCGTAGAACAGCAGCAGCATCAGCACGAGGTCGGGCACCGCGCGGATCAGCGTCGTGTAGAAGGTGCCGATCGACTTGAGCATGCGGTTCGTCGACAGTTTCGCGCTCGCGCCGACGAGGCCCAGTACGAGCGACGCGGCAAGCGACAGCACCGCGAGCTTCACGGTTTCCACCGTGCCGGCCCACAGCAGCGGGCCAAATCCTTGGAAGATCATAGGGGGGATCCAGAGCGATGTGGCTGGAGTGTCAATAGCCAATAACCGCGCATCAAACGATATCTGCGCACTACCTGATGCACCCTGCTCATCAAGTCGGACGCATCACGCAACGTGGGTTGCACCCGGTAACAAACGCGGCGCGCGCCACAGCCGGTGCGCGCCGCATGGAGGGTCAGCCGCCGTAGACGTCGAACGCGAAGTACTTCTTCTCGAGCTTCTTGTACGTGCCGTCCTTGATGATGTCGGCGATCGCGTGGTCGATCTTCGCCTTCAGGTCGGCGTCGTCCTTGCGCAGACCGATGCCGGCGCCGTTGCCGAGCGTCTTCGGATCGTCGATGTCCTTGCCGGCGAATTCGAAGTTCGCGCCGCGCGGCGTCTTCAGGAAGCCGATGTCGGCCTGCACCGCGTCCTGCAGCGCCGCGTCGAGGCGGCCCGACATCAGGTCCTGGTACACACCGTCCTGGTTCTGGTAAGGCACGACCTGCACGCCCTTCGGCGCCCAGTAGGCCTTCGCGTAGGTTTCCTGGATGGTGCCCTGCTCGACGCCGACCGACTTGCCCTTCAGCGATTCGGCCGTCGGCTGCAGGTTCGCGCCCTTCTTCGTGACGAGGCGCGTCGGCGTGTTGAACAGCTTGTCGGAGAACGCGATCTGCTCGGCGCGCGCCGGCGTCATCGACATCGACGACAGCACGCCGTCGAACTTCTTCGCCTTCAGCGCGGGGATCATCCCGTCGAAGTCGTTCTCGATCCACACGCATTTCGCCTTCAGGCGGGCGCAGATCTCGTTGCCGAGATCGACGTCGAAGCCGACGACCTTGCCGCTTGCGTCCTTCGATTCGAACGGCGGGTAGCTGGCGTCGACGCCGAACCGGATCGTCGACCAATCCTTGGCGTGGGCACCGACCGCGATGCAGGCAAGGGCAATACTGAGCGCGAGTTTCTTCATGGCGTTCCTGTCAGAGGCGAACTGGGCCGGGTTCCGGTCGGACAGCCCGCCGTGAACCCTTCCAACCCGGAAATCGCCCCTTCCGGCGATGCCCCAAGTTGTACATACAACTTTGCCTTTTCCGGGATACCGCCAGCAATCCGTGTTTATCTCTAATTGTCGGCAGATTCGGGTCGTGAGCTGCTATTTTCCTTAATTTTCAATTAATTATCGATTACACGATGCTGAATGTCGGCTTTCTCCCGGCGTAAGGCGGCAGCCGGGAGGCGCGCGAAGCCTGTCTATACCTCGCGTGGCAAGCCGACCGTTTCCAGACCGACCAGCCGGTAGCCGAACTGCAGCTCCGTCAGCAGGTGCCGCGGCCGCGCGGGCACCGGCTCGAGCTTCTGCCGCAGGTTCGTCATGTACACGCGCACGTAGTGCGCGCGGTCCGCGTCGTGAATGCCCCAGACTTCGGCCAGCAGTTGCCGCGCCGCGACCACGCCGCCGCGTGCGCGGATCAGCGCGGCAAGCAGCCGGAATTCGAGGCGCGTCAGATGAACGGGCTCGCCGCCGCGCGCCACTTCGTGCCGGCCGAGATCGACGGTCACGTCGCCGAACCGCACGATCGACGACGCATGCCCGTCGGCCGACACGAACGCCGCGCGCCGCAGCTGCGCCCGCGCCCGCGCGAGCAGCTCGGGCACGCCGAACGGCTTGGGCAGGTAATCGTCGGCGCCCGCGTCGAGCGCCGCGACCTTCTCCACCTCCTGCTGCCGCGCCGACAGCACGATCACCGGCACCGTCGACCACGCGCGCAGCTCGCGGATGAAGGTCTTGCCATCGTCGTCCGGCAGCCCGAGATCGACGATCACGAGATCGGGCTTGCTGCTCGATGCATACATCCGCGCCTCGTGGGCCGTCGACGCCTCGCAGGTGTCGAGCCCTTCCTGTTCCAGCGCCATCCGCACGAAGCGGCGAATGTCCGCTTCGTCCTCGACGATCAATACGCGCGATCTGATCATGTCCGGCTCTCGTGTTCGATGTCGGGCGGCGCGCCCAGTGGCAGGCGAATCTCGAAGCGCGCGCCGTGCGGATCGAGCGGCACCGCGCGGATCGATCCGCCGTGCGCGTTGATGATGCTGCGGCACAATGCGAGCCCGAGCCCGACGCCGCTGATCGACGATTCCTTGCGTTCGCGCTCGAACGGCTCGAACAGCGGCTCGGTATTGCGCGCGATGAAGCCGGGCCCGTCGTCCTCGACGAACACGTACAGCGTTTCGCCGAACACGCGCGCGCGCACCGACACGGCCGCTTCCGCGCCCGCGTATTTCGACGCGTTGTCGAGCAGGTTCATCAGCACGCGCTCGATCAGCAGCGCGTCGACATCGATCAGCGGCAGGTCGGCCGGCAGGTCGGCGCTCACGTCGCGGCCGGCCAGCACGCCGGCCGAATGCGCGAGTGCGCTGCCGACGATCTCGTCGAGCATGTGCCACTCGCGATTGAGCCGTACGCCTTCGCTCTGCATGCGCGCGAGATCGAGCAGGTTCACGACGAGCCCGTGCAGCGCCTCGGCCTGGTTGCGGATGCCGTGCGCGAGCGCGGCCGGCTGCCCTGCCGCGAGCCGCTCGGGCCGCTCCAGCGTCTCGGCGAGCCCGCGGATCGCGGTGAGCGGCGTCTTCAGGTCATGCGACACGGCGGCCAGCAGCGCGTTGCGCAGGCGTTCGCCTTCGATCCGGACCAGCGTGTGCTGCGCAACGCCGACGTAGTGCACGCGCTCGAGCGCCATCGCGATCGACGAACACAATGCATCGATCAGGCGGCGATCGTCGGGATCGGTCGGCACCGGCTGCGCATCGCCGAACAGCACGAGCACGCCGCGCACGCGCATCGGCGCCTTCAGCGGCAGGTACTGCGCGGCCGCGCGCTCGAACGGCGGCATCCCGCAACCAGCCGCGCGCGCATTCTCGTAGACCCAGCGTGCCGTCGGTGTTTCGACGAACCGTGCGTGCTGCGCGGGCAGCAGCCGGTCGTCCGCATCGGGCAGCACGAGCGCGACGCGCACGCCGAGCAGCGGCGCGATCGTGCCGGTGCAGATCGACGCAATCTGCTCGGTCTCGATCGCGGCCGACAGATCGTGCGCGACGCGCGCGAGTGCGGCCGAGCGCTTCTCGTTCGCCCGCGCGGCGCGTGCCTCGGCGCGCAGGCGGGCCGCGAGCTGGCCGATCGCGAGCGCGACGGCCAGCATCAGCGCGAACGTGAACACGTACTGCGTATCGGACACCGCGAACGACAGCCTCGGCTCGACGAAGAAGAAGTCGAAGCAGCCGACGCAGACGAACGCGGCCCACGCGCCGGCGAGCCGGCCGAGCCGCAGCGCGATCAGCACGACGGTCATCAGGAACAGCATCACGACGTTCGACAGGTCGAACACGCGCAGCAGCGCGCTCGCCGCGAGCGTCGCGATTGCGCAGACGAGCGTGGCCAGCAGCAGCGGCACCGCATACTGCGACACCCACACGTGCGCGCGCGGGCGCGCTTCGCGCACGGCCAGCGCGGGCTGCGTGTCGGGCCCGGCGCCGGCAATGCGGTCGGCCATCGCCGCGCATGCGCGCAGCACGCTGCGCCAGCGGTCGCCGCCCGCACCGGTTTCCAGCGGCACCCTCGCGCGCCGATTCGCTTCGTTCACGTTCACATTCACATCCATGATCGCTTCCGGCATTTGAAACGCCGAACGGCCCCGCGCACGCCGCGAGGGCGTGAGCGGGGCCGCGACGGCGCGTTCGGTCAGATAAACGGCGTCAACAGCATGTCGATCAGCTTGATGCCGATGAACGGGGCGATGATCCCGCCCACCCCGTAGATCAGCAGGTTGCGCCCCAGCAGCGTCTCGGCCGGCTCCGCGCGATACTTCACGCCCTTCAGCGCCAGCGGGATCAGCGCGACGATGATCAGCGCGTTGAAGATCACCGCCGAGAGAATCGCCGACGTCGGGCTGTGCAGCCCCATCACGTTCAGCGCGCCGAGCGCCGGATAGGTCGCGACGAACGCGGCCGGGATGATCGCGAAATACTTCGCGAGATCGTTCGCAACGCTGAATGTGGTCAGCGCGCCGCGCGTCATGATCATCTGCTTGCCGACCTCGACCACCTGCATCAGCTTCGTCGGGTTGCTGTCGAGGTCGACCATGTTGGCCGCCTCCTTCGCCGCCTGCGTGCCGCTGTGCATCGCGACGGCCACGTCGGCCTGCGCGAGCGCCGGCGCGTCGTTGGTGCCGTCGCCCGTCATCGCGACGAGATGGCCCTTCGCCTGGTGCTCGCGAATCAGCCGCAGCTTGTCTTCGGGCGTCGCTTCGGCGAGGTAGTCGTCGACGCCGGCTTCCGCCGCGATCGCGGCCGCGGTGAGCCGGTTGTCGCCGGTAATCATCACCGTCTTCACGCCGACTTTGCGCAGCTCGGCGAAACGCGCGCCGATCCCGTGCTTGACGATGTCCTTCAGCTCGATCGACCCGAGCACCGTCGAGCCGTCGGCGACGACGAGCGGCGTGCCGCCGCGCCTGGCGATGTCGTTGACGGCCGTCTCGACGGCCTGCGGAAACACGCCGCCGAGCGCATCGACGTGCGCGCGGATCGCCGACGCCGCGCCCTTGCGCACCTGGCGTTCGCCGATATCGAGGCCGCTCATCCGCGTGCGGGCGCTGAACGGCACCGTGATGCTGCCGGCGGCCGCCGCCACGTCCAGCGAGAAGCGCTGCTTCGCGAGCGCGACGATCGAGCGCCCTTCGGGCGTCTCGTCGGCGAGCGACGACAGCTGCGCGGCCTCGGCCAGCGCGCGCTCGTCCACGCCGGGCGCCGGCCGGAACTGCACGGCCTCGCGGTTGCCGAGCGTGATCGTGCCGGTCTTGTCGAGCAGCAGCACGTCGACGTCGCCGGCCGCCTCGATCGCGCGGCCCGACGTCGCGAGCACGTTCGCGCGCATCATGCGGCTCATCCCCGCGATGCCGATCGCCGACAGCAGCGCACCGATCGTCGTCGGGATCAGGCACACGAGCAGCGCGATCAGCACGGTCAGGCTCACGGCCGAGCCCGACGCGTTCAGCAGCACGCTGAACTGCGAGAACGGCAGCAGCGTCACGCACACGAGCAGGAAGATGATCGTCAGCGCGACGAGCAGGATCGTCAGCGCGACCTCGTTCGGCGTCTTGCCGCGCTTTGCGCCCTCGACCATCGCGATCATCCGGTCGAGGAACGCTTCGCCCGGTTGCGCGGTGATCTTCACGATGATCCAGTCGGACAGCACGCGCGTGCCGCCCGTCACCGACGAGAAATCGCCGCCCGACTCGCGGATCACCGGCGCGGATTCGCCGGTGATCGCCGATTCGTCGACCGACGCCACGCCGTCGATCACTTCGCCGTCGGCCGGAATCGTGTCGCCGGCCTCGACGAGCACGATGCTGCCGGCCGCGAGTTCGTCGCTCGGCACGCGATGGCTCGTGCTGCCGACCTGCTTCGGCTCGTCGAGCACCTTCGCGTACACGCGCTTGCGCGCCGCGCGCAGCGCATCGGCCTGCGCCTTGCCGCGCCCTTCGGCCAGCGCCTCGGCCGCGTTCGCGAACAGCACGGTAAACCACAGCCAGCACGCAACCGCGAAGATGAAGCCGGCCGGCGCGTCGGCCGTGCCGGCCAGCGCCTGCAGCCACAGCACGGTTGTGACGATGCTGCCGAGATAGACGACGAACATCACCGGGTTCTTCAACTGCACCTGCGGCGCGAGCTTGCGGAGCGCGTCGCGCAGCACGGCCGTCCAGCGCATCGGCGGCAGGCTGCCGACCGGCATCGCCGCAGGGTTGATCGGGGTTTCGATAGGGGACATGAGTGACTCCGTGGTTCCTGCTATTGCTTTGCGCCGGCCGCCTGGCCGAACGTGCGGTCGAGCGCGAGGTTCAGGTCGAGCACGCGCACGCGCGGTTCGCCGAGCACGCCGAGCTGGCGCGGCGACGCGAGGCGATCGACCAGCGTCGCGACCTGCGCGGCATCGACGCCGCGCGCCTGCGCGACGCGCGCCGCCTGCAGCCGCGCGTTCGCGACCGAGATCTCGGGATCGAGCCCCGACGCCGACGCGGTGACGGCGTCCGCCGGCACCGGCGTGCCGTCGGCGAGCGCGTTCTCCTGCCGGTATGCACGCACGCGCTGCGCGATGTCGGCGAGCAGCTTCTTGCTCGTCGCGCCCTGGTTGCTGGCGCCGCTGCCGGCCGCGTTGTACGGCTGGTCGACCGTCTTCGACGGATCGGCCGGATCGGTGCCGACCGTCGCGCTCGGCCGCGCATGGAAGTAGCCGGCGCGCGTGAATTGCTGCCCGATCACCGCCGAGCCGATCGTCGTGCCGTTCCGCTGCACGAGGCTGCCGCGCGCCTGCGCCGGGAACAGCACGTTCGCGACGCCCGTGGTGAGCAGCGGATATGCGAGACCCGTGACGAGCATGAACAGCACCGACGATGCGATCACGGGCCGCACGAGGCCGCGCGTCGCCGCGCCGAACGAAGCACCGGGTGCCGGCGCGGCGGCGGCCGCTGCCTGGCGATTGCCTTGAATCATGATGTTTCCCTCAGAACAGTTGGCCGCCCGACATCAGCAGGTGCTCGACGACCGGGCCGAGCGCGAGCGCGGGCAGGAATGTGAGACCGCCGACCACCAGGATCACGAAGACCAGCAGCCCGGCGAACAGGCCCGTCGACGTCGACAGCGTGCCCGCGCTTTCCGGCACGGCCTTCTTCGCGGCGAGGCTGCCCGCGACCGCGAGCATCGGCAGCAGCGTCAGGTAGCGGCCGATCAGCATCGCGAAGCCGATCGTCGTGTTGAAGAACGGCGTGTTCGCGTTCAGCCCCGCGAACGCCGACCCGTTGTTGGCCGTACCCGACGTGTACGCGTACAGCACTTCGCTGAAGCCGTGCGGGCCGAGGTTCGCGAGGCTGTCCATCGTCGAGTGCAGCATCGCGGCCAGCGCGGTGAAGCCGAGGATGCTGAACGGGTGCGCGAGCACCGCGAGCATCACGAACTTCATCTCGCGCGCCTCGATCTTCTTGCCGAGGAATTCCGGCGTGCGACCGATCATCATCCCGACGAGGAACACCGTGAGGATCGCGAACGTGAACAGGTTGATCAGCCCGACGCCGTCGCCGCCGAACACGTTGTTCAGCATCATCTGCGCGATCGGCACGAGCCCGCCGAGCGGCGTCAGCGAGTCGTGCATCGCGTCGACCGAGCCGGTGGTCGCCGCGGTCGTGACGGTCGCGAACAGGCTCGTCTGCGCGATGCCGAAGCGCATTTCCTTGCCTTCCATGTTGCCGCCCGGCTGCGCGGCGCTCATCTGCTGGTCGACGCCGATTCCGGTCAACAGCGGATTGCCGTGCTGCTCGGCCGAATAGATCACGGCGAGGAAGCCGACGAACATCACGACGAACGCGCCGAGGAGCACCCAGCCCTGGCGGCGCCGGCTGATCATCGTGCCGAGCGTGTAGGTCAGCGCGGACGGGATCAGCAGCATCGACAACATGTGCAGCGTGTTGGTGAGCGGCGTCGGGTTCTCGAACGGATGCGCGGCGTTCATGCTGAAGAAGCCGCCGCCGTTCGTACCGATGTGCTTGATCGATTCGAGGCTCGCGACGGGCCCCATCACGATCTGCTGGCGCGCGCCTTCGAGCGTGGTCGCCCACGCGTCGGACGCGAGCGTCTGCGGCATGCCCTGCCACACGTAAACCAGCGCCATCACGAAGCTGAGCGGCAGCAGCACGCGATAGGTCACGCGCGTGAAATCGACCCAGTAGTTGCCGATGTCGGCCGCGCTCTTGCGGCTCAGCCCGCGGATGAAGCCGCCCGCGGCCGCGACGCCGGTCGCCGCGCTGACCACCATCAGGAACGTGATGACGGCCATCTGCGAGAAGTTGGACAGGCTGCTCTCGCCGGCATAGGCCTGCCAGTTCGTGTTCGTGATGAACGACGCGGCCGTGTTGAACGCGAGGTCGGGGCTTTGCGACGCGCGCTGCAGCGCGTCGAACGGCAGCACGTCCTGGATGCGCAGCAGCAGGTAGCCGAGCAGCATCATCCCGGCATTGCTGAGCAGCAGCACCATCCCGTAGCGCTGCCACGACATCGCTTCGTCGGGATTCACGCCGAGCAGCGCATAGGTCCGGCGTTCGACCCACGCGTGGCGCGGGCTCGTGAAGGCGTGCGCAAGCCATTTCCCGACGATGGGCACCAGCGCCAGCATGATCGCGAGAACGATCGCGAATTGAATGAGATTGTTGAACATGTCGACGCTCGCTCAGATCCGGTCGAGGCCGGTGATGAAACCGGCCGTCAATGCAAAGAACGCGAGCGTGAACACAATGAAAAGCAGATCGCTCATGACATTCACCGATATTTTCGAATTCCTGTTGAATCGCGCCGATCAATACCGCTCGGGCTTGATCAACGCATGAAACAGATAGATAAAGAGCGCGAGCGATAGCGCGCCGGTGATCCACAACATGGCTTTCCCCTTTTTTCGTATGCGCGGCATCGCCGCGCGACCGTCGGCATCGCGGGCCTTGCCGTGTCGGCGCGGGCCCGGGTGACGCCCCCATGCTCATTTGGCGAATGGGATGCGACAGTGTAGAAATCCGCGTATCAAAGCGGTGTTCAATTTCTTTACGGGGAATAAAAAAGCTGTAAAGACGAAAGCCGGCGGGGGAGCGTTTTTATGCGTTCTTTTCAGGGCCAGTGCGAGTCTATACACCGTCTCTTCACGACGATTCCTAGAATGGGCGCCATGTCCAGGACGAGCTTTCCGCAGTGCGGAGCACGATGCGACCAGGGGAAGAATGCATGAAACCGACCAGAACCGAATCCGCCGCTTCACACGATCTGCCGCCCGTGCGCTCGCGGCGCAGGCTCCCCGCGGACGAACACGTGCTGCTGTCGATCCGCGTCGAATCGGACAACCTCGCGGCCGTGCGCCGCCGGCTGCATCAGGCCGTCGGCGCCGCGCTCAATGTCTACACGGCCGCGATCGACAGGCGCACCGGGCGCGCGTGCATCGAGCTCGAAGTCGCGCGGTCGCAGGCGTCGCCCGCGATCCTGTCGATCCTCCGCCTGCTGCCGGCCGCCGAGTTCGGCACGATCCGCCTGTTGCAGCACTAGCCGGCGTTCGCCGCCGCGCGTGACCGGCGTCACGCGCCTCTCCCCTTTCATCGATTCGAACGCGCGAATCCGCACGGACCCGCGTGGCGAATCGTCGTTCCCGTCGCAACGGGCCTTTCCAGGAAGCACACAATGAAAAAAGCAGTCGTCGGTACCCTCTCCCTCGCGTTCTTCGGCGCCGCCGCGCATGCGCAAAGCAGCGTCACGCTCTACGGGATGCTGGATGCCGGTATCGCCTATACGAACAACCAGTCGGGCAAAAGCGCGTGGCAGCAAGGCAGCGGCCTGCTGTCGAACACGGTCTTCGGCCTGAGCGGCAACGAAGATCTCGGCGGCGGCCTGCATGCGCTGTTCCGCCTCGAGAACGGCTTCAACCTGAACAACGGCACGCAGTCCTACCGGAACACGATGTTCGGCCGCCGCGCGTACGTCGGCCTGCAGAGCGACCGCTACGGCGCGCTGACGCTCGGCCGGCAATACGACGCGGTGGTCGACTACCTCGGCCCGCTCGCGATGGCGAACAACGGCGACGGCAACAACCTCGCGTCGCATCCGTTCGACAACGACAACATCGACGATTCGTTCTACATCGACAACGCGGTGAAATACACGAGTCCGACGCTCGCCGGCTGGCAGTTCGGCGGCCTGTACGGGTTCAGCAACGCGGCCGGCGGCTTCGCGAACAACCGCGCGTACAGCGCGGGCGTGTCGTATGCGAACGGGCCGGTCAGCCTCGGCGCCGCGTACCTGCAGCTCAACCGCGGCGGGCTGACGGCCGGCGGCGCGCTGTCGACCAACGACGGCGCGAACTTCCCGGCCGTGCGCCAGCGCGTGATGGGCGCCGGCGGCAGCTACGCGTTCGACCGGCTGACGGTCGGCGCGCTGTGGACGCATTCGATGTTCGACGACACGGCCGCGTCGTCGCTGCCCGGCGCGCTGAATGCGCTGCGCTTCGACAACTACGAGGTCAACGCGCGCTACGCGCTGACGCCGGCCGTCTCGCTCGCGGGCGCCTATACGCTCACCGACGGCCGCTACGACGATGCCGCCGGCAGCCACCGGCCGAAATGGCACCAGGTGACGCTGATGGCCGACTACGCGCTGAGCAAGCGCACCGACGTGTATGCGGAAACCGTGTACCAGCACCAGTTCGGCGTGCCGTCCGGCGCGACGCTCGGGTTCGCGAACGTCACGGGGCTCGCGGCTTCGTCGACGAATACGCAGGTCGTCGCGACGGTCGGCATCCGCCATCGATTCTGACCGCACGCCGGCCGTCGAAGGCCGGCCGCTCTGTGCAATCCCGCATGGACGCGCGCCGGCCGAACAGGGATCATGCGGGGAATCCGGGCCCGCTCGCCCGCGAAACCGGTACACTCGGCGCCGGGCGCGCGCCGGATCGGCATTCGGCAGCGGGCCGCCGCCGACTCTGGAATCGCGATCCCATGACCACACCGATCTATCAGGAAATCAAGGACTTCATCCTCGCCCGCATTCATGCCGGCGAGTGGGCGGAAGGCGACCAGGTGCCGTCGGAGAACGAACTCGCGCGCGAATTCAACGTCGCGCGGATGACCGTCAACCGCGCGCTGCGCGAACTGACGGCCGAACAGGTGCTCACGCGCACGCGCGGCTCGGGTACGTATGTCGCGTCGCCGAAGTATGAATCGACGCTCGTCGCGATCCGCAGCATCTCGGACGAAGTCGCCGCGCGCGGCCACGGCTATCGCGCGCAGGTGCTGCAGGTCGGCGCGGCCGTTGCCGATACGAAACTCGCCGACGAGCTGCAGCTCGATACGGGCAGCCCGATCTTCCATTCGCGCGTGCTGCATTTCGAGAACGACACGCCCGTGCAGCTCGAGGAACGCTGGGTCAATCCGGCCTGCGCGCCGGAATATGCGCTGCAGGACTTCACGACGACGACGCCGAACCAGTACCTGACGCGCGTCGCACCGCTGCAGCGCGTCGAATACCGGATCGAGGCCGCGATGCCCGACGCCGAAACGCGCCGCCACCTGACGATGGACGACCGCGAGCCGTGCCTGCTGCTGCATCGGCGCACGTGGTCGCAGGGAATGGTCGCGTCGGTCGCGAATCTGTGGCACCCGGGCAGCCGTTACCGGTTCACCGGGCATTTCTGATGCCGACGCGCGGGTTCACCGCGCCGCGGCGCGCCCCCATCGCTCGATCGCGCTGACGGCCAGCGTCAAGCCGTCCTCTTGCGCGATGCGCGCGCCGAGTGCGGTCGCACGCGCTTTCGTCTCGCCCCGTTCGGCAAACGCGATGGCCCGCGCCAGCGCCGCGGCCTCCACGCGCCGCCCCGCCACGGGCGCATCGGCCACACCGAGCCGCTGCAGCCGGTTCGCCCAGAAGCACTGATCGCCCGCGAACGGCACGACGACCGACGGAATGCCGGCCCGTGCGGCCGAATGCGTGGTGCCCGACCCGCCGTGATGAATCGCCATCGATACGCGCGGAAACAGCCCGTCATGCGGCGTGTCGCCGATCACGCGAACGTGCGCGGGCAGCATCGACGCATCGATGCCGCTCCAGCCGGGATAGAACAGCGCGCGGCGGCCGGCGAGCGCATGGGTCAGCGCGTCGACCATTGCAGCCCGGTCGAAGCCGGCCATGCTGCCGAAGCCGATGTACACGGGCGGATCGCCCGCTTCGAGAAATGCCGAGAGCTCGGGCGGCGGCGCCCATGCATGCGCATCGATCCGCCACTGGCCGCAGGCCTGCACATTCGGCGGCCAGTCGGCCGGGCCGGACAGCAGCGCCGGCGACACCCCGTACAGCATCGGATGATCGGTCCACACGTGCTTGCGCGGCGGCAACCCGCACACGCTGGCGCGCGCCGCGTTCGTCGACTGCCTGAACGCCTGCCACAACAATGCGTTC
Source organism: Burkholderia sp. (assembly GCA_031253835.1). Lineage (GTDB taxonomy): Bacteria > Pseudomonadota > Gammaproteobacteria > Burkholderiales > Burkholderiaceae > Burkholderia. Next base: position 41,203 of record JAIRVP010000068.1, read on the forward strand.
ACGAACCGGTGGCTCGCGCGATTCAGCCAGCGCGGCACCTTCCCCGGCGGCAGGAACGGCGACGCGAATCCGGCGGTCGGCGTGATCGGGATCATGCCGGCGCCGATCGCCGGCACGCGGCGATACTCGGCGACCGACAGCCCGACGAACGACGCCAGCCCCGACACGAGGATCGCGTCGCAACCGTCCGACGCGTCTGCCACTTCGCGCATCCACGCCGCCGTGTTCGCATTCGCGATCGCCGCGAGCGCCTTCGACGTATCGTTGAAGCCGCCGCGCCTGCGCACCGCATCGGCCAGCGCGCCATCCGGCGCAATCGCGCGGCGGATATCGCCGGACAACGGCGCCGACGGCACGCCGAGTGCTGCGGCTGCTCCGAGCGTGGCCGCGTCGGCAAGCAGCCGGACTTCATGGCCGGCGTCCTGCAGCGCGCGGCCGAGCGCCGCGAGCGGACGCGTGTCGCCTTCGGTGCCGTAGGTGGCGATGACAAGCTTCATGCACGACTCCTCGCACGACGGAAACGGGTGGATTCTCAAAAATGCACGTCGTATACTAATGCAATTCGTACATTTTCAGGCACTCTCCCGCCATGCCGATTCCGACCGACGACCTGGGCCGCCGCGCACGCAAGCGCATCCAGATGCTCGCGCATCTCGCCGCCACCGGCGCGCGCCTGTTCGATGCGCACGGCTACGATGCCGTCACGATGGAGCAGATCGCCGCCGAGGCCGATGTTGCGAAGCGCACGCTGTACAACCACTTTCCGACGAAGGAAGCCGTGCTCGCGCACTGGCTCGAGGGCGAACTCGCGCGCGATCTCGCGCATCTGCAGCACGACGTCGCACGGCGCAAGACCTTCGCATCGCGCATCGGCTGCGTGCTCGACGCGTCGGCCGCGTGGTGCGAACAGCATCCCGCGTACCTGCTCGCGTACCTGCGGCACCGGCTCATGAGCATCGGTGCGGTCGAACCGGAAAGGGACGGAGAGAACGGCAGCGATATCGCGCTGGTGTGGCAGCAACTGATCGTCGCCGGGCAGCAGGCCGGCGAACTGAACGGCACGCTGCAGGCCGATCAGCTCGCGACCTGGTTCCATCACCTGTATCTCGCGGCGATGCTGCGCTGGCTGACCGTGCCGGGGTTGTCGCTGAAACGGGAGTTTCAGTCGATTGCGAAGCTGTTTATCGAAGGCGCCGAAGCGAAACGCTGAGCAACACAAGCGTTCGCACCGGGCGTTCACACGCTCGTACGCTTACAAGCGCCCGAACACGACCGCGAGCAGCGAGCGGCCGAAACGGGCGATCGCCGCGCCGCATGTCACCCACGCGCGCTTCATTTTTTCCGCGACGCGTTCGCCGCCCGCTCACCGCGTGGCGCGGCAGCGTCCCCATCCGACGGCCATTGCGTCTCGTCGAGCAGCCGGTCGAACAGCCGCGCGCGCTCGTCGGCCGACAGCGGGCACAGCCCGAACATCGCCGATAGCGCGAGCCCCCACGCGGCCTTCCAGCGCAGCAGCGCGAGATCGGGATCGCCCGATTCGGCCACCATGCGCTTCACGTTCTCGGCATCGGTCTCCCGCACCTTCTCCAGCGGTGCGGGATCTTCGACGAGCGCCGCCATGATCGCGAGCGCCGCCGACGGCTGCTGGTCGATCACTTCGTGCATCGTCGCGATCTGCGCGGACAGCGTCGGCTGCGCGTCGCGCGGATCGCGCGCGGCCAGATAGTCGCGCTGGAAACGTTGATAGGTGTCCTGCTGATGTTCCATCAGCGCGTTCAGCACATCGCCTTTCGTGCGGAACTGATGCATCAGCCCGCCCTTGCTGATCCCGCTTTCGCGCGAAATCGCATCGAACGTGAGCTTGCCCGGCCCATCGCGCTCGAGGATCGCGAGCGCCGCCTGGATCGCGGCAGTGCGCGTTCGCTCGGAACGCGTCGGGTTATCCATGAACTGCTCCCAGTATGGAGTGATGCGATGCGACCGCGCCGTGCCGGTGCGGTCGTAGGAAGGAAGTGCGCGGAGTTTATCACAAACAAACCGCCTGGTCGGTTTACATCCGGAAATGGCGGTGCTACGATCGGCTCCCGCATCGGCCCCGGCCGAATGACGGGCGCGTCGTGCACCGCATGATGCGACGCGCGGGCCACCCGTGGCCCGGCTTTCCGGCCGATGACCGCTGCCGGATGGCCTGTCGTTTCCGATTTTCATGCGGTTATTGCGCCCCCAAAAACAAACCGTCTGGTTGGTTTTTTCATAACCCCGAGCGGCGATGCCGCCCTGTTGCATACCCTTTCGCACCGGCTCCACCGGCGCGAATCCCGACCCGGAGAGTCAGATGAACCGATCGATCAAGCCCAGCCTGCTGCTCAACGCCGCACTTTGCGCCGTACTCGCCGGATGCGCCGGCGTCCAGCCCGCCCGCTACAGCGGCATCGAATCGTCGCCGTACCTGCGCAGCGATCCGCAGGACAAGTCGGGCCGCGTGCCCTACCGCTACGCGCTGCCGGCCGACTGGCACACGTACCGGAAGCTGATCCTCGACCCGGTCACCATCTATCGCGGCACCGATCATCAGTTCGGCGACCTGACCGACCAGGACAAGTCGACGCTCGCCGCGTACATGAGCGACACGTTCGCGAAGAAGCTCGGCAAGCACTTCGAGCTGACGAACACGCCGGGCCCCGGCACGCTGCGCGTGAAGCTGACGCTGACGGGTGCCGTCACGACGACGACGTTTGCCGGCGCGTTCGCGCATTTCGATCTCGCGGGCAACGTCTACAACGGCGTGCAGGCGATCCGCGGCCGCGAAGGCGCGTTCACGGGCTCGGTCATCTACGCGGTCGAGATCCGCGACGCCGCGACGAACCGGCTGATCGGCGCGTACGTGACGAAGCAATATCCGAATGCGATGAACATCGGCGCGAGTTTCGGCGCGCTCAGCGCGGCAAGGACCGGCATCGACAAGGGTGCCGATGCGCTCGTCGCGCAATTCGACTGAAGCCTGCCGGCGCGCATTGGCACGTGTCGCGCAGATGCGTACCTGCTGGCCCCGCGTGGCGCTCGTCTGGCTCGTTCCGCTCGCGGCCGCCGCGTGCTGTCTCGCATGGGGCACGTCGTTGCTCGCCAGCCGCGGTCCGACCGTCACGATCGCCTTCGCGACCGCCGACGGGCTGGAGGCCGGCCGGTCGACGCTGCGGCTGCGCAACGTCGAGATCGGCCGCGTCACGCGCGTTCGTGCAGTGCGCGGCCAACCGGGCGTGAGGATCGACGTGCGGCTGGACACCGACGCGCGCGCACTGGCGGTGGCGGACACGCGCTTCTGGATCGTGCGGCCGCGCATCGGGCCCGGCGGGCTCTCCGGCCTCGATTCGGTGCTGTCCGGTTCGTACATCGCGGCCGCACTCGGCCGTTCGCACGAACCGCGCACGCGTTTCACCGGGCTCGATGCCCCACCCGTGACCGAGGACGGCGGCCGGCACTACACGCTGCGCGCGACGTCGCTCGGCTCGGTCGCGATCGGCTCGCCGGTCTACCACCGGCGCGCGCGCGTCGGCCAGGTAACCGGCTATGCACTCGATGCGGACGGACACGGCGTATCGATCGACGTATTCATCGCCGCGCCGTTCGTTCGCTACGTCGACATCGATACGCGCTGGTGGCAGGCCGGTGGCCTCGGCCTGCGGCTCGGCGCGGGCGGCATGCAGCTCGACACGCCGTCGATCGCCGCGCTGCTCGCCGGCGCGCTCGCGTTCGCGTCGCCGCCCGGACACACGGCGATCGCCGCGGCGCCGGACGGCACGCGCTTTCGCGTGGCCGGCAACGAGATCGACGCGATGCGCACGCCGAACGCACCGGCCGCGCCGGTGGTGATGCGTTTCGACCGCTCGCTGCGCGGCCTCGCGGTCGGTGCGCCGGTGGATTTTCGCGGGATCGAACTCGGCAACGTGACGGCCGTCGGCACCGAATACGACGCCGCACGCGGCGACGTCACGATGCGCGTGACGATGGCGCTCTACCCCGATCGTCTCGGGCAGCGCTACCGCGCGGTACTCGGCAACGGCGACACCGACGCCGGCAGGGCGCTGCTCCACACGCTCGTCGCGCGCGGTTTGCGCGGCCAGCTGCGCATCGGCAATCCGATCGCGAACCGGTCGTATGTCGCGCTCGACATGTTCCCGCACGCGCCGCCCGCATCGGTCGACACGACTCGCGAGCCGATTGCACTCCCGACCGTGCCCGGCACGCTCGACGTGCTGCGCGACCAGATTGCCGACATCGTCGGTACCGTTTCCCGATTGCCGCTCGACAGGATGGGTGCGCACCTGAACGCCGCGCTCGTGAACACCGATGCGCTGTTCGCACGACTCGATACCGAACTCGCGCCGCAAACGCGCGATGCGCTGCGCACCGCGCGTCAGACATTCACGACTGCGGAAACCATGCTTCGACAAGAGGGTGCGAACGCATCGAACGTCCGCCGCACGCTGACGCAATTTGCGCGCACATCGAGCGCGCTGCGCGCCTTGGCAGACGATCTGGAGCAGCATCCGGAATGGTTGCTGCCGAACGGTTCAGGCGCCACGCGGCGCGATCACGCACCGCATCCGGCAAGCACCGCGCAGTAAACGCGTCGCGCGGCGCACACCCATTTTTACGACGAACGCACGCACCGCATGCCAAATTTCCCGCGCAGCAGTATGCTGGTGTCGTACGGCTGCGCACTGTGCGTCGGGTAATCCCTTCGTTCGCACGTGATCGCGCCGCCGTCGCGACCGCAATCATGCGTTGCAAGGAGGGTTGTGATGGCTACCACGCATCAGCACTTCCACCTCGAACTACGGCACGCCACCGCGCCGACGTACTTCATCAGTTACCTGTTCCCCGCCTTGCTGTTCGCATACGAACTGCTGCGCGTCGGCCAGTGGATCCGCGATCACGGGATGCAATTCGCCGCGTTCAAGCAGATGGGTTACGAGTATCTGCTGATGCTGCTGTTCGTCGGGCTGCAGATCGTCGTCGAGGCGATCTTCCTGCTCGGCGCCGCGATGCGCCGCGACAATCGCGACTTCGAGCACCGGCTGCCGAACGTGATCCTCGGCATCGGCTGCTCGATCGCGATACTCGCGCTCGATCTCGCGATCCAGCTGTCGTTCTGACGGCCGGCGGGCCCGGCCCGCCGGTTGCCGGCGCTCAGGCGCCCGCGTCGCGCAGGCACGTCGCGATGGCGGCCAGCACGTCGTCCGTCCGCTCGCGGTGCGGCATGTGCCCGCACCTTGCGAGCAGCAGGAACGACGACGGCCCCGCGACACGCGCGGCGATCCGCTTCGGATGCACGTCGGATCCGTACTCGTCGTCTTCGCCGTGAATCGCGAGCGTCGCGCACTGCACGCGCGGCAGGTCGTCGTCGAGATTCCATTCGCGGAAGGCCGGCGACAGCCACGTGTCGACCCATGCGCGCAGCACCCATTCGGCCTTGTCGCCGTGATAGCGCGCGAGCCGGTCGAGTTGCCCCGGTTCGTCGAATTGCTGCCCCGCCGCGCGAATGCCCGCCAGCGTGCGATCCTCGACGAACGCCTGCGCGGCGACCGTCACGAGCGCGCGGCAGCGATCGGGATGCGCGGCCGCACAGCCCACCGCCATTCCGCCGCCGACGCTGTGTCCGAATGCGACGAACGCATCGACACGCAGTTGCTCGAGCACCGCAGCGAACGCATGATCGGCCTCGTCGCGCACGAACGTCGTGCCGAGCGCGCCGGGATGACGATCCGAGCGGCCGAAGCCGAGGCGATCGTAGGCGATCACGTCGCGCTGCGCGGCACGCGCGAGTTGCCCGGGAAAGTCGCGCCACAGATCGACGCAGCCGAGCGAATCGTGCAGCAGCACGATGGGTGCTGCCGCGCCCTGCGCCGGATGCGCACGCCAGCGTTTCGCAAAGAGCCGCCCTTGCGGCGTCTCGACGGTTGTCTCCTCGGTCACGATATCGGTCATGGGTCGGTCGTCTGCGTGAAAGCGGCCGCACACCGGCGGCCGCATCGAATCGGGACATGGTGGCCTGCCGGCGCGCGCAGCGTCAAGCAAGCCCCTACGGCCCGCGCGTTCATTCGGGCTGCGGCGGCAGGTACTCCATCTGCGCTTCGTCGTACAGCCGGTAGATCAGCGCCTGCATCGCGCGGATGTCCTCCGATTCGTCGAGCATCCGCATGCTCATGATGATCGGCGACACGAGGTTCGGATCGTCGAGCGGCTTGTAGCTGATGTCGTCGCGCTTCAGCCCGTACACGCTGTGCGGCACGACCGATACGCCCTCGCCCATCGCGACGAGGCCGAGCGCGATCTGCAGTTCGCGCGTCTCGTAGATCCGGCGCGGCTGCAGCGCGCGATCGTGGAAGGCTGCGAGCACCTGGTCCGCATAGCTCGGGCGCGGCGCCTTCGGGAAGATGATCAGCGTGTCGTTCACGAGATCGTGCAGCGACAGCACGGGCTTCGCGCTGTCGAGCACATGGCCGACCGGCAGCGCGACGATCATCCGCTCCTCGCGCAGCACGACGCGCCGCACGCTCGGATCCTCGTGGCGGATGCGCCCGAACCCGACGTCGATGCGCCCTTCCTTCAGCGCCTTGATCTGGTCCATCGTCGACATCTCGTGCAGGCTCAGCTCGACGGCCGGATACTCGCTGCGAAAGCGCCGGATGATCTTCGGCAGCATCCCGTACAGCGTCGAGCCGACGAAACCGACCGACATGCTGCGCTCGATCTTGCCGACCCGCTTCGTCATCGATTCGAGTTCGGTCGTCTGCGCGAGCAGCTGCACCGCATGCGAATAGAAGAAGCGCCCCGCATCGGTCAGCTTCAGCGGCCGCGCGTTGCGCTCGAACAGCGGCACGCCGAGCGCCTCCTCGAGCTGCTGGATCTGCCGGCTCAGCGGCGGCTGCGCGATATGCAGCCGTTCCGCCGCGCGCGTGAAATTCCGCTCTTCGGCCACCGCGACGAAGTAGCGGAGGTGTCTCAACTCCATTTTGATGTCTCCCGGGCAGCGCTCCGGCGCAAACCGCCGCCGGACGATGTCGTCACGATACCGCACGCGGCGCCCGCCGCCACGCGCCGCCCAAAGCAAAACGGGAAGCCCGCGAGCTTCCCGTTGCTTCATCGACGCCGTGCGGCGATGACGTCACGACCGCGCGTCACACCTCGGTCGCGTAGAGCGCATCGCGCTGCGCGTGGCTCAGCGAGTCGAGCGGCACGTCCGGCAGCTGGTAGCAGATCATCGTGCCGTACAGCTCGGCGAGACAGTTGCTGCCGGCGTCGAGCGCGTAGCCGTCTTCGCCGTCGGGCGCCGGCGGGTACACTGCGCGCCACGCGTTGATCGCGGCTTCGATTCGCACGATGGAAACGGGTCCGGCCTTCCGCTCGGCGGGTGATGCGCTCATGGATTCCTCTGGGTTGCGCGCTCCGCGGGCCGTGCCGGCCCGGATGGAACGATGAAAACGCCGGGCAGGCCGCCGGCCGTCGCGCGCCGCGCGCGCCGGATGCCGATCCGCGCCGCGCCTGTCGCGCCGGCCGGGCCGTGGCCCGGTAGGGTCGGGCAATATAACCGGCTTTGACCCCGTGCAGGCAAAAGCCGGGCAAAAAAAACGGGAAGCACGCGGCTTCCCGTTTCGTCGACCGCCGCGCGGCTGCCTGCCGCGCCTGCGTCAGCCCGCGGTTTCGCGGTTCGCCACCGGCTGCTGCTGTGCGCCGCGGCTCGCGGCGATCCACGGCGCGATCTCCATGTCTTCGTAGCGCACGAAGCGGCTCTTCTTCAGGAACCGGAAGCCGAGCCAAACGACGAGGAACAGCGGAATGCCGACGTAGGTCGCGGCGACGCCGGCCCAGTCGATCCGGTTCGCGAGGAACGCCTGGTAATCCTGGCCGAGCGCGATCACGAGGCACAGCACGAACGCGAACAGCGGGCCGAACGGGAACCACTTCGACTGGTACGGCAGCTGGTCGAGCGAATAGCCCTGCTTCACGTAGCCCTTGCGGAACCGGTAATGGCTGACCGCGATGCCGAGCCACGCGATGAAGCCCGTCATCCCCGACGTGTTCAGCAGCCACAGATAGACGGTCTTGTCGCCGTACAGCGACGTGAAGAAGCACAGCGCGCCGACCGCGGTGGTCGCGTACAGCGCATTGCGCGGCACGCCGCCCGCCGACAGCATCGCGAACACCTTCGGCGCGCGGCCTTCGGTCGCGAGGGTGTAGAGCATCCGCGTCGACGCGTACATGCCCGAGTTGCCGGCCGACAGCACGGCCGTCAGGATCACCGCGTTCATCACGCCGGCCGCGAACGCGAGGCCTGCGTGGCGGAACACGAGCGTAAACGGGCTCACGCCGATGTCGGTCACGTCCGTCTTCAGCAGGTTCGGGTCGGTATAGGGAATCAGCACGCCGATCACGAAGATCGCGAACACGTAGAACAGCAGGATCCGCCAGAACACCTGGCGCACCGCGCGCGGAATCGTCGTGCGCGGGTTTTCCGATTCGCCGGCCGCGACGCCGATCAGCTCGGTGCCCTGGAACGAGAAGCCCGCGATCATCGCGACGCCCATCAGCGCCGGCAGGCCGCCCGCGAACGGCGCGTCGCCGATCGTCAGGTTGCCCCAGCCGTTGCCCGGCGCGCCCTTCAGAATGCCGAAGATCATCAGCAGGCCGACGCCGATGAACGCGACCACGGTGACGACCTTGATCAGCGCGAACCAGTATTCGGCTTCGCCAAAGCCGCGCACGGTGAGCGCGTTGAGCAGGAACATCACGCCGAGGAAGGCCGCGCTCCACCACACGCCCGGCACGTCCGGAAACCAGTAGTGCATCACGAGCTGCGCGGCGACGAGCTCCACCGCGATCGTCACGGCCCAGTTGTACCAGTAGTTCCAGCCGAGCGCGAAGCCGAAGCCTTCGTCCACGTATTTCGCGCCGTAGGTCGCGAACGAGCCCGACACCGGCATGAACGCGGCCATCTCGCCGAGGCTCGTCATCAGGAAGTACACCATCAGGCCGATCAGCATGTACGCGACCATCGCGCCGCCGGGGCCGGCCTGCGAGATCGACGCGCCGGACGCGACGAACAGGCCCGTGCCGATCGAGCCGCCGATGGCGATCATCGTCAGGTGGCGCGCCTTCAGCGCGCGATGAAGCTTGGGTGGGTTCGCGGACGAACCGGGTGGGTCGGAATTCGGAATTGCGGACATAAACGAGACGAACGTTGAGCGGGCCGGCATCCGTAGCCGGCGCATGCGGAATCGGAGCGCGGTGCGCGTCCTGCGATGCATTCGATGCGGCCCCGATACGCGTTGCGCGGCGGGCGCCTGCGGCGAAGCGCGGATTCTACCTGATTCGCCAAGGGGACAGCTCAGGTCGGCACGCCTGCCATCGCGGGGAGATTTCGCGGAATCAACGAGTTGGCTGTGCCGGCGCAGCCCCAACCGCATGCCGGCACAAAAACCATGTTTTTCTCGGGGTTATTCGGTTTTTCATTCCAGCCTGAAAGTAGGCAATCCTGTCCCGATCCGCCAAATACCGCGTTGATACGCAAAATCGACCGGTCGTCACGCCATTAATCAGACAAAACGACCGGAACTGATATTTGATTCAAATCAAATCGCCCGCGCGCGATGCGGTAATGATGCGTAACAGTTTCGAATCGCCGTTTCCGCATGCATGTTTTGCATGCACACGCGAAAATCAGGAAATCGCGAGATAATGCGGTTTAATTCGAAATAATCCGCGCGCGGAACCGCCAGCCACGCGAATATCCGCCGTCCGCCACCCCCGAGGATGAAGTCACTCCCGCTGCCCGCCACGCTGCGCCGCCATACCGCGTCGATCGTGGCACGCATTCTGTCTCCCCGCGGCGTGCTCGTTGCGGGCATCCTGCTGCTGATGTTCAGTTGGGGACTTTCCACGTCGCTATTAATCGAGGCGCGGCGCGACGCGTATGGCCATGCGGTCGAAAATGCACGCAACCTGATGCTGCTGATCGAGCGCGATATCGCGCGCAATATCGAACTCTACGATTTGTCGCTGCAAAACGTCGTCGACGGCGTCACCGATCCCGAACTGATGACATTGCCGCCGCGCCAGCGCCACCGGCTGCTGTTCGACCGCGCGGCGACCGGCGAGTATCTCGGCTCGATATTCGTGATGGATCCGCACGGCAATATCGTGATCGATTCGACTGCGTCGCCTGCCCGGCAAGGCAATTTCGCCGACCGCGACTATTTCGCCGTGCATCGCAACCGGCTCGCGCAGGGCCTCTACATCAGCCGGCCCTACGCGTCCCGGCTGCGCGGCGGCGCCCTGACGATCGCGCTCAGCCGCCGGATCACCCTGCCCGACGGCAGTTTCGGCGGCATCGTCGTCGGCACGCTCAGCATCGACTACTTCCGCGCGCTGCTCGACGGCCTCGCGGTCGGCCGGCACGGCAGCGCGGCGATCGTCGAGGACAACGGCACGCTCGTGTCGCGCCTGCCGTACGACACGCGCGTGGTCGGCCTCGACCTGCACGACTCGCCGCTGTTCATCGAGTCGCAGCGCAGCCGCAACGGCGAGCTGACCGGCACCGGCGCGATCGACGGCGTCCGGCGCATCTATGTTTACAAGCATCTCGCCGGCCTGCCGCTGGTCGTCGACGTCGCGCCGGCCGAGATCGACATCTACGCGTCATGGCACCACCGCGCGATCTGGACCGTCGTGCTGATGTGCCTGTTCACCGGGTTCATCGCGTGGGGATCGCTCGCGCTGTCGCGCGAACTGAAGCGCCGGCAGGTCGCCGAATCGAAGCTGTACCGGCTCGCGCACACCGATTCGCTGACGGGCCTCGACAACCGCGGCACGTTCGACACGGTGCTCGCGAAGGAGGCCCAGCGCGCGGCACGCAGCGGCCGGCCGCTGTCCGTGCTGTTCGTCGACGTCGATCACTTCAAGGCATTCAACGACTACTACGGCCACCCGGCCGGCGACGACGTGCTGCGCCGCGTCGCGCAATCCGCATCGGGCTGCCTGCGCCGCAACAGCGACCATGTCGCGCGCTACGGCGGCGAGGAATTCGTCGTCACGCTGCCCGATACCGACACGCAAGGCGCGGCCACCGTTGCCGAAGCCATCCGGCGCGCGATCGCGGAGCTCGGCATCGAGCACGTGAAGAGCCCGTACGGGCGCGTCACGGCCAGCATCGGCACGGCGACCTCCGCCGACGGCCGGATGAACGCCGCGACGCTGCTGCGGCGCGCCGACGAAGCGCTGTACCGCGCGAAGTCCGGCGGCCGCAACCGCGTGCTCGAAGCGCTGCCGACCACGGCCGACGCGTGACGTCCCGCGTCGCGACCGGGCGCGGCGGCCGCGCCGTGGACAGCCCGCGCGCGTTCGGTTAGCGTGACGTCTGCTGCGCAAGCGGCGCTGCGCCGGCCCGCGCACGCCGCCGTGCGAATTCCGGCCACCTCCGTTCCGTCATGACCACCCCGCTCCCTACCCGGCTGCCGCCCCTGCTGCGCAATGCGCTCCGCCCGCTGCTCGACCCGTACCGCCGCTACCGGCACGCGAAGCTGATCCATGCGGCGCGCGTCGCGCTCGCGATTCTCGTGTCGATCGCGCTGTCCACCGGCCTGCACGTGCCGCATGGCGAATGGTCGACGATCACCGTGCTGATCGTCGTCGGCGGGCTGCAGCATCACGGCAACATCCGCAAGAAGGCGGCCGAGCGCGCGCTCGGCACGTCGATCGGCGCGCTCGCGGGGCTCGGGCTGATCGTGCTGTACTCCGTCTCGCACGCGCCGGTCGCGATCTACCTGCTGATGGCCGTCGCGTGCGGCTTCTGCGCGTATCACGCGATCGGCAAGGCCGGCTACATCGCGCTGCTGTCGGCGATCACGATGGTGATCGTCGCCGGGCACGGCGACAACGAGATCGTCGACGGCCTGTGGCGCGCGGTGAACGTGCTGACCGGCATCGCGATCGCGCTGGCGTTCTCGTTCGCGCTGCCGCTCTACGCGACCTACTCGTGGCGCTACAAGCTCGCCGACGCGCTGCGCGCGTGCGCGGCCGTGCATGCCCGGCTCGCGGGCGACCGCCAGGTCAGCGACGACGCGCACCTGAAGGAAATGGCCGCGCTGAGCGCGCTGCTCGTGCAGTTGCGTTCGCTGATGCCGTCGGTGTCGAAGGAATGCGAGACGTCGATGACGCAGCTCGAGGCGATCCAGCGCAGCCTGCGCCTGTGCATCGGCTACCTGGAGATCCTGTCGAGCGCGGTGCCGGCCCGCGACGACGTGGCGGCCCGCGAATACATGCGCATCGAGATGAAGGCCGTGAACCGGCGCATCCGCGACACGCTGGTCGCCGCGAGCCGCGCGCTCAAGTTCGGCACGCCAAGCCGGCTTGCGCCGCGCCGCCGGCCGGCCGACCCGCCGCACGACGCGCCACCGCCGCAGCTGTCCGGCTATGTGTCGATCACGGCCAAGCTGGCCGGCGAAGTCGACCAGTTGCGCGAGAAGCTGCTGGACACCGCGCAGTCGTGGAATATCTGAGGTTCCGACGGATTGCGGGTTTCAAGCGGTCAACTTACATAATCCTTTCGATACAGCAAGCCGGCATCCTGACGGCCGCTGCCGCGTCCGACGGCCGATCCGGCCCCGCCGCCCGAATCGCGACCGTACTCGCCCGGGCCCGTTTCGGCCGCGATTTCGCGCCTTTTCGCATCGCGTTCTCCGCCTGGTTAACCGCCCGTCAAGCCCGCCGGACGGGCCGGACGACGATTCCGCACGAAAATCAGCCCTTGCCCCAACTTCCCGGACAGCCGATACTCGCATATTCCGCGAAATACGATCCCACCGGCTTCAATCCACGGTTATTCCTATGAGCACGATTCTCGAAAGCCTCCCGACCGGCCAGAAGGTCGGTATCGCCTTCTCCGGCGGCCTGGACACCAGCGCTGCGCTGCACTGGATGAAACTGAAGGGCGCCGTCCCGTACGCATACACGGCGAACCTCGGCCAGCCCGACGAAGACGATTACGACGCGATCCCGAAACGCGCGATCGAATACGGCGCAGCCGGCGCCCGCCTGATCGACTGCCGCGCGCAGCTCGTCGCCGAAGGCATCGCCGCGCTGCAAAGCGGCGCGTTCCACATCACGACGGCCGGCGTCACGTACTTCAACACGACGCCGATCGGCCGCGCCGTGACGGGCACGATGCTCGTCGCCGCGATGAAGGAAGACGGCGTCAACATCTGGGGCGACGGCAGCACGTACAAGGGCAACGACATCGAGCGCTTCTACCGCTACGGCCTGCTCGTGAACCCGGATCTGAAGATCTACAAGCCGTGGCTCGACCAGACGTTCATCGACGAACTCGGCGGCCGTGCCGAAATGTCCGAATTCATGAACCAGGCCGGCTTCGCGTACAAGATGTCGGCCGAGAAGGCGTATTCGACCGACTCGAACCTGCTCGGCGCGACGCACGAAGCGAAGGATCTCGAAAGCCTCGAAAGCGGCATCAAGATCGTGAACCCGATCATGGGTGTCGCGTTCTGGCGCGACGACGTGAAGATCGCCGCGGAAGAAGTGACGGTGCGCTTCGAAGCCGGCCAGCCGGTCGCGCTGAACGGCGTCGAGTTCACCGACCCGGTCGAGCTGCTGCTGGAAGCGAACCGCATCGGCGGCCGCCACGGCCTCGGCATGAGCGACCAGATCGAGAACCGCATCATCGAGGCGAAGAGCCGCGGCATCTATGAAGCCCCGGGCCTCGCGCTGCTGTACATCGCGTACGAGCGTCTCGTCACCGGCATCCACAACGAAGACACGATCGAGCAGTACCGCGAGAACGGCCGCCGCCTCGGCCGCCTGCTGTACCAGGGCCGCTGGTTCGACCCGCAGGCGATCATGCTGCGCGAAACGGCCCAGCGCTGGGTCGCGCGCGCGATCACCGGCGAAGTGAAGATCGAACTGCGCCGCGGCAACGACTACTCGATCCTGAGCACGAAGTCGCCGAACCTCACGTACCAGCCGGAACGCCTGTCGATGGAGAAGGTGGCATCGACGTTCTCGCCGCGCGACCGGATCGGCCAGCTGACGATGCGCAACCTCGACATCACCGATACGCGCGACAAGCTGCGTGTGTATTCGCAAGTCGGGCTGCTGACGCCGGGTGAGACGTCGGCGCTGCCGCAGATCAAGAGCGACGAGAAGTAAGTCGTTTCGCTCGACGCCGTGCCGCATCGCTGCATGCGGCACGGTCGGGCAGGCTGCATGTGTGACGCATCATCGCGCACGCAGCCTGCCGCTCTCCCTCCCCGCCTTTCCGCTTTCCCCCTGCATTCGCATCACGCCGCGTGATGCACCCACGGCACTGCACCGCCGCGCCAGTCATGGCAAGCTGAGAGTCGTCCGATTTCTTCGTTGCCCCATGACCACCCTGACCGTCATTCACCTGAACGGCCCGATCAACAGCGGCAAGACGACGATCGGCATGGCACTCGCGCGGCGGCTGCCCGATGCACGCTTCATCGACGGCGACGATCACGACACGCCCGAAGATGCGCCGTTCGACGTGCAGTGGGCGATCGCGCTCGAACGCCTCGTCACGCAGATCGCGATCGCACGCGAGCGTCATCTGGTCATCGCCTATCCGATCGGCGAAGCAGAATTCGAACGGCTGCGCGCCGCCTGCGATGCACGCGATGCGCGGTTGTTCGTCGTGACGCTCGCCCCACCTGAAGCGATCGCGTCGTCGAATCGCGGCTCGCGCGCGCTGACGGACTGGGAGCGCAACCGGATCGCCGAGATGTATCGCGAAGGCTATGCGTCGCGGCCGTTCAGCCAGATGGTGCTGGATACGTCCGGCGCGACGCCCGATGCGTGTGCGGCGCGCATCGCGCAGCACGTCGCGGCTACGGCGCCGTAACGCCCGCGCCTGCATGCACACCTCAGTACCGATACGCGAATGACGCGCGCCTCGGCTCGGCGGAAAATGCAAAAAAAGGAAAACGTTTACTCTTTCAAGGCTTCTTGCTAGCATCGTCCCCGACCGGCTGACACAAACCATCCGGAAAGCCGATCGAAAGCCTCACGAATTTCAGCAATATCGTCGTTAAATCCTAGTTTCACCAACCGCTGTCGAGTCACACCTGCTTTCTGTATTTTGGAGTGCTTTCTACAGGGCTGCGACCGCTTTCCCGGCGATCTCATGCCTAAAAAGGAAAACGTTATCCACAACGTGGCGCCCAGCCACGGACCATCAGAGAGAGACACCATGAAGAACCGGATCATCCCGTGCGTCGTCGCCGTCCTGTCCGTCGCGTTCCTTTCCGCCTGCGGCGGTGACGACCCGGCCAGCCCGGCCGCCGCCGCGCGCCAGCAGGCCACCGCAATGGCGCTCAGTCCGTCGAATCCGCCCGGCTCGAACTTCAACCTTGCGCCGTTCACGCTGCAGTTGCCGACCGGCTCGTCCGGCAAGGTCGACACCGTGAGCGGCTCGTCGCTCGCGGGCGGCTACGTGAACCCGACGTATTTCTACACGGACGGCAGCGACGGCTCGATGGTGATGATGGACCCGACGCAGGGCTGGACGACGTCCGGCTCGCTGCATCCGCGCACGGAGTTGCGCGAGAACGCGATCTGGCCGACGTCCGGCACCAACCGGCTGAATGCGACGGTGGCCGTCACGCAGGTGCCCGATCACACGACGATCGGCCAGATCTTCCAGGGCACCGGCCCGAGCAAGCCGCTGTGCGAATTGCAGTTCACGTCCGGCGGCGTCGTGCAACTGCTACTCGAAAGCACGAACCAGGGCGGCAAGTCGACGACCACGCCGATCACGACGGTCGGCGTCGGCAAGAAATTCAGCTATGCGCTGAGCCTGAGCGGCACGACGATCACCGTCACCGCGAACGGCACGACCAGGACCTTCACGATGGATTCGAGCTTCGACGGCGAGAGCTTCTACTTCAAGGCGGGCGACTACGACCAGACGGCCGTGTCCGGCACGCCACTGACGACACCCGGCACCGTCGTGAAGTTCTATGCGCTGACGCTCACGCACAGCTGAAGCCGATCGTGCGTCACGACGCATGAAGCCGGGCGGGCACGCAACGCGCATCCGCCCGGCTTTGCTGCGCATATGCGACGCTTACAAGTGATGCCGCACCCCCGACTCGACCGCTTCCCGCGCCCCCTTGCGGCTCAGCATCAGCGTGACGACCGCCGACACCGCGAGCGTGCCAGCCACCACATACAGCCCGGCCGCGTACCCGCCCGTCACATGCTTCAGCCAGCCGATCGCGAACGGCCCGACGAACCCGCCGAGGTTGCCGATCGAGTTGATCATCGCGATCCCCGCCGCCGCACCGGCACCCGACAGGAACGCGCTCGGCATCGCCCACAGCGGCGCCTTCGCGGCGCTGATCCCGATGTTGACGACGACCAGCGCGAGTACGGTCAGCAGCGCGGTGCTCGCCTGCCCCGCGAACACGAAGCCGATGCAGGCGAGCACGCATGGAATCACGACGTGCCACGTGCGCTCGCCGGTGCGATCCGAATGCCGCGCCCACACGATCATCGCGACGACGGCGGCGATGCTCGGGATGCCGGTCAGCAAGCCCGTCTGCAGCGCGGTGAAGCCGAACTGCTTGACCATCAGCGGCGCCCACAGCCCGAGCGTATAGAGCCCCGCCGACGTGCCGAAGTAGATCAGCGCGAGCGCCAGCACACGCGGATCGCGCAGCGCCTGCCACGCGCCGGCCGTGTGCCCCGCATGCGTGTGACGCGCGTCGGCTTCGGCCTTCAGCTTCGCGATCAGCCAGTCGCGCTCGTCGGCGCGCAGCCATGCGGCCTTCGACGGCGAATCGGTCAGGCACTTCAGCACGACGAAGCCGAGCACGACCGCCGGCAGCGCCTCGACGATGTACAGCATCTGCCAGTCGGCGAGCCCGAACATCGGCGGCATCTGCATGATCGCGCCCGACAGCGGCGAACCGATCGCGGTGGAGATCGGCGCGGCCGCCATGAACCACGCGGCGGCCACCGCGCGCTGCTTCGCGGGAAACCACAGGCTCAGGTACAGGATGATGCCGGGGAAGAAGCCGGCTTCCGCGATGCCGAGCAGGAAGCGCAGCACGTAGAAGCTTGTCGGCCCGGCCGCGAACGCGGACACGGCCGACACGATGCCCCACGTGATCATCACGCGCGCGATCCAGATGCGTGCGCCGACACGGTGGAGAATCAGGTTGCTCGGCACTTCGAAGAGAAAGTAGCCGATGAAGAACAGGCCGCCGCCGAACCCGAACGCGGTCGGCGACAGGCCGATCGCCTTGTTCATCGTCATCGCCGCGAAGCCGACGTTGACGCGATCGAGAAAGCTGACGAAGTAAAGCAGCATCACGAACGGAATGATGCGCCACATCAGTTTCCGCGCGACACGGGTTTCCAGATCCGCTTGCATGTGTCTCCTCCTTCGAGGTCGAGCCGTGCTCTGTCTGTGAATGCTCGCCGGCGCCGCATTGAAGCGGGCGGCCGGCGCCCGGCTCGCGTCGGATGCGCGAGTCCGGGCAAGAAAATTCCGGATAACGAACGGACGGCGGCTTGCCGGTGATGCAGGCGCGCCGCCCGCCGGATCGTCAGGCCGCGACTGCCGCGTGCGCGACGCGCTCGCAGACGGCCGCCGTTACCTGTGCGGTCGTCGCACTGCCGCCGAGGTCGCGCGTATGCAGCGACGGGTCGGCCGTCACGGCCTCGATGGCCTGCATCACGCGCGCGGCGGCGTCCGTCTCGCCGAGATGCTCGAGCAGCATCACGACGGACCAGAACGTGCCGACCGGATTCGCGAGGCCCTTGCCCATGATGTCGAACGCGGAGCCGTGGATCGGCTCGAACATCGACGGATAGCGGCGCTCGGGATCGATGTTGCCGGTCGGCGCGATGCCGAGGCTGCCGGCGAGCGCGGCGGCGAGATCGCTGAGGATGTCCGCGTGCAGGTTGGTCGCGACGATCGTGTCGAGCGATGCCGGGCGATTCACCATGCGCGCGGTCGCGGCGTCGACGAGTTCCTTGCCCCACGTGACGTCGGGGAATTCCTGCGCGACCTGCTTCGCGATCTCGTCCCACATCACCATCGCGTGCCGCTGCGCGTTGCTCTTCGTGATGACGGTCAGCAGCTTGCGCGGACGCGACTGCGCGAGCCGGAACGCGAAGCGCATGATCCGTTCGACGCCGGCGCGCGTGAGGATCGACACGTCGGTCGCGGCCTCGATCGGATGGCCCTGGTGCACGCGGCCGCCGACGCCCGCGTATTCGCCTTCGGAGTTCTCGCGGACGATCACCCAGTTCAGGTCGTCCGGCCCGCAGCGCTTCAGCGGCGCGTCGATGCCCGGCAGGATGCGCGTCGGGCGCACATTCGCATACTGGTCGAAGCCCTGGCAGATCTTCAGGCGCAGCCCCCACAGCGTCACGTGGTCGGGCACGTCGGGGTCGCCTGCCGAGCCGAACAGGATCGCGTCCTTGCCGCGCAGCGCATCGAGGCCGTCGGCCGGCATCATCGCGCCGTGCTGGCGGTAGTAGTCGGCGCCCCAGTCGAAATCCTCGAACTCGAACGCAAAGCGGTCGCTGCCGCGGGCCAGCGCCTCCAGCACCTGCTTGCCGGCCGGCACCACTTCCTTGCCGATGCCGTCGCCGGGAATCGTTGCGATACGGTAGGTCTTCATGCGGACATCCTCGATTGATCGTGAGCGTGAACGCACTTTACCGAACCAGAAGTGCAGAAACCGGGGCTATACTCAAAGCATCTTTAACTTTAATTCACGAATCCCGTCATGGCGGATACCGTCCAGCCGGCCGATCTCGGCTTCTTCTCGACGCTGGCCGCGTCGGGTAGCCTGAGCGCGGCCGCGCGCGAACTCGGGCTGACCGCAGCGGCCGTCAGCAAGCGGCTCACGCAGATGGAGCGGCGCGCGGGCGTGACGCTCGTCAACCGCACGACGCGGCGGATGATGCTGACGCCCGAAGGCGACGTGTATCTCGACTACGCGCGCCGGATCCTCGACCAGATGGACGAGCTCGGCGAGCTGCTCGGCAGCGCGAAGCAGCGCCCGAAGGGGCTGCTGCGCGTGAATGCGACGCTCGGGTTCGGGCGCAGCCACATCGGCCCCGCGATCTCGCGCTTCGTCGCGCGCTATCCGGAAGTGACGGTGCAGCTGCAGCTGTCGGTGATGCCGCCGCCGCTCACCGACGACGCGTTCGACGTGTGCATCCGCTTCGGCGAGCCGCCCGACACGCGCGTCGTCGCGCGGCGGCTCGCGCCGAACCGCCGGCTGCTGTGCGCGGCGCCCGCGTATCTCGCGCGGCACGGCACGCCCGGCACGCCGCACGACCTCACGCGGCACAACTGCATCGGCATCCGGCAAGGCGACGAAGGGTACGGCGTCTGGCGCCTGACGAGCGGCCGCGGCGCGGCGCGCCACACGGAAGCCGTGCGGATCAACGGCAACCTGACGACGAACGACGGCGAAATCGCGGTGAAGTGGGCGCTCGACGGGCACGGGATCCTGATGCGCGCAGAGTGGGACCTGCGCGACTATCTCGCCGACGGCCGCCTCGTCGTCGTGCTCCCCGATCACGAAACGCCGAGCGCCGATATCTACGCGGTGTATGCACAGCGTCACCAGATGTCCACGCGGATTCGCGCGTTCGTCGATTTTCTGGCGGATGAACTGGGTCGGTTGAGGGCGGTCTAGGGAAGGGGCGGGCAACCCGCTGCACGAATCGCGCTTGCGGCGCGATGCCGCAGGCGAACGCACGCCGTGTGCGGCCGCGCGACTGTTCGCACCAGCAATTAAGGATAATATTTTGGCCAATTTCACATAAAATAGACAAAATATTTACACTTTCGCATGTATCGCACCAACAAAAAAGACTCGCGCACCGCATTTAGATGCTATTATTTTGGCATTATTTCATGAAAAATACTGAAATATTGGCTCACCCATGGCACAGAAAACCGCCCCCCTGCTACCTGCATCCAGCCGGTTGCTCGTCGAATTCGGCGAGCGGCTGAAGCTCGCTCGCCTACGGCGCAAGCTGACTGCCAAGCAGGTCGCAGAACGTGCGGGCATGTCGCCGATGACGCTTCGCTCGCTGGAAGCGGGCGGCTCGGGGGTGACAATCGGCGCCTATCTTTCCGTCATGCAGGTGCTCGGCCTCCAGGGTGACCTGGATAAACTGGCTGCCACGGACCCGTTCGGCCGCGAGCTTCAAGACGCCCGCCTCGTCAAACCACGAAGCGTCAAACGGGTTGCCCCGTCGTTACCCGCCATAGCCTCTCGCCCGCCCGAGCAACGCGATCGTGCCACCGCCGCCCCCGCCACAAAAGCGACGGTAACAGCCGCCCCGGCATCCGATTTCGCGGTACCCGACAACAATCGCGGCACGACGGCGGCGAATCTGGCTGCACTGCTGAAGCCCACCCGCAAGCGACACGACGGATCTCGCGAGAAATGACGACCATCGCCGTCTACGCAGACTGGAACAGCCTGCCCGCACCCCGGAAACTCGGCCTTCTGCATGGCCGACGGACTCGTGCAAGCGAGCGATTCGAATTCGAGTACGATGCCGGCGCGCTGGCTGCCCCCGAATTTGCTCACGTTCAGCTCGATCCCGGCATTGGCCTCTTCGAAGGACCGCAATACCCGCCGCCGCCGCGCGACTCGTTCGGCGCGTTCACCGATTCCAGCCCTGACCGATGGGGGCGCATGCTGATGGATCGCCGGCTGGAGCGCGACATTCGTGCCGGCCTTCTACCGAAAGGCACTCGGCTCCACGAATCGGACTACCTGCTTGGGGTTCATGACCTCTACCGGGTCGGCGCATTGCGCTACAAGCTCGACGATACCGGCGAGTTTCTCGACGACCGTCTCGACCTTGCCGCGCCCCCGTTCGCGGAAATACGTGAACTGGAACATGCCAGCCGAGCACTGGAGGAAGACGTCGACAACGTTGCCCCGAACGGCCGCGACTGGCTGTCGATGCTCATCGCGCCTGGCGGCTCGCTCGGCGGGGCAAGGCCGAAAGCGAGCGTGGCAGACAATCAGGGCCGTCTGTACATTGCGAAGTTTCCGAGCGCAAGAGACGACTGCGACGTAGGCGGCTGGGAAATGGTCGTCAATGCACTCGCGGTCGGCTGCGGCCTGAATGTCGCCCAGGCCGAGGCACGAAAATTCGCCAGCGACCATCACTGTTTCCTGGTCCGCCGCTTCGACCGGACGGACGATGGCCGGCGCCTGCATTTTGCGTCGGCGATGACCATGACCGGCCACGTCGACGGCGACGATGCGTCGACAGGCGCCAGCTACCTGGAGCTGGCGGAAGTGCTCATGCGACACGGTGCGCAACCGAATGCCGACCTGCGAGAACTATGGGCCCGGATCGTCTTCAATCTGCTTGTCTCGAATACTGACGATCATCTTCGCAATCATGGATTCATTCTGGTACCGGGCGCAGGCTGGCGGCTGTCCGAAGCCTACGACATGAATCCGGTCGCCGTCGCCGATGGCCTCAAGCTCAACATCACGGAAGCCGACAACGCACTGAACCTCGAGCTTGCCCGCGAGGTATGCGAATTCTTCCGGCTGAGCCTGAACGACGCCGACGAGATCATCGACGACTTCCGTGGCGTCGTCAGTCAATGGAGAACACTCGCGACGCGACTCGCTCTCCCTGCTCGGGAACAGGATCGGATGGCCAGCGCGTTTCACCTCGCCGACGCCTGAAAGCACTTCATCCGGCACACCTCATCAGGCCGTGGCAACCCGCCAGCCATCACGATCGCAATACTCGCTTGTCTCCCGTGCCGGCCGCCACCCCACTGCCCCCGCCGCCACCAGCCCCTCATGTTCGTGCGCGACCTGCGCGAAACGCTCGGCGATCCAGTCGACGAACGCGCGCACGCCAGGTGACACGTGCGGGCGCTTCACGTAGACCGCCGACACGGCGGCCGCCTCGGGCTGCCAGCGCGGCAGCACTTCCCGCAGCCGACCCGCATCGATCAGCGGCTGCGCGGCGATGCGCGTCGGCTGGATCAGCCCGAGGCCATGCACGCCGCAGGCCAGATACGCCTGCTCGTCGTCCACGCTGACGATGCTGTCGAGCCGGACCTTGCGCACGACCTCGTCCGCGACGAAATCGAGCTCGGCCGCACGCTGGCCGGACACCAGCGCGCCGCCGACCGCACGGTGCGCCGTGAGCGCGTCGAGCGTGCGCGGCACGCCGAAGCGGTCGAGATACGCGGGGCTCGCGCACGTCACGCGCTCGAGCGTGCCGAGCCGGCGCGCGACGCGCGACGAATCGGGCAGTGCGCCCAGCCGGATGCCGCAGTCGATCGCGTCGGCGTCGCGATCGCCCGCGCGCCCGGCCACGCCCAGCATCAGCACGAGATCGGGATGCCGCGCATGAAATTCGTCGAGCGCCGGCAGCACGACCGCGCCGGCCACCGACGCCGGCACCTCGACGCGCAGCGGCCCGCTCGGGTGCCGCGCGGCACCGCGAATGCTGGCTTCGAGCTCGTCGACATCCGCCGTGATGCTCACGCAGCGCCGGTAATATGCATCGCCTTCGGACGTCGCCCGCAGCGCGCGCGTCGTGCGCACCAGCAGCAGCGTGCCGAGCGCCGCTTCGAGTTCCTGCACGGTGCGCGTCGCGGTGGCGCGCGAGATGCCGAGCGCCAGCGCCGCGCGTGTAAAGCTCTTCATTTCGACGATGCGCGTGAAGATGCGCATCGCGCGGATCGGATTGTCCACCGGTCACCCCTGCGTGGTTGCGACATGCCGCGGCGCGTGCGTGCGCCGTGCATGTGTGTCGATGTCGATGAAAGCCGCGCGGCCGGCACGGCCGCCGGTTCAGGCGTTCGCCGCCGCGATGCTGCGCGCGGGCTCGTCGAGCAGCCGTTGCGCAAGCGCCAGCGCGTCGTCGCGGGTCGCTGCCGCGTTCAGCGGATAGCCCCAGACCTTCTCGAACGCGCCCGAGAAGGCATCGAGCGCCACGCGTCGCGTCGCATCGGGCTCGATCGCGATCATTGCGGGGATCCATTCGCGCGACTGCGCGCGGTTGGCCTTGCTCCACTTCGCGAGCTGCTTGCGCATCTCGTGATCGGTGTCGCCGCGATCATCGCCGGACGGCGCATCGTCAGTCAGAAGAACGAAGCGTTCGCCGCGCGCCAGCAACGCGTCGAGTTCGGCGATCAGGCGGGTGGGTTCGAGGTGCGTCGAGCCGCGGTAACGCAGCCAGACAAACGGGAATTCAGTCGTGATGATGTGCATGCCGACCTCCAAATGAGAACAATTCTCATTTTATGGATCGCGGTCAAACGCGTCATTTCTCATCCCGGCCAACTGCTTTTTCAATCCGGCCAAACGTGCGCGCAAGCCCGCGCGGCCCGATCGTTCAGCGTTGCCGGTCGGTCAGGAATTGCGTCGGCGACTTGCCGGTCGCCTTGCGAAACATCGTCACGAAGCTGCTCGCACTCTCGTAGCCGAGGTCGATCGCGATCTGGTGCACGCGGCGGCCGGTCGTCAGCATCCGCAGCGACAGCGCGACGTGCAGCCGCCGGCGCCAGTCGCCGAGGCTCATCCCGAGTTCCTTCGTCGCAAGCCGGGTGAGGCTGCGCTCGCTGATGCCCGCGCGCCGCGCGAGTTCGGCCAGCGGCGACTTGTCGGCCGGATCGCCGAGCAGATGGTCGATCAGCTTGCGCAGCCGGCGGTCGGCCGGCATCGGCAGGTACAGGTCCTCGAACGGCGCCGCGACGAGCTCGTCGAGCAGCGTCGCCATCAGCCGCCCTTGCGCCCCGTCGACGTCGTACAGGTTCGGGAAGCTCGCGGCCTTCAGCAGCAGTTCGCGCAGCAGCGGCGATACGGACAGCGTGCAGCAGCGCGCGGGCAGGTCGAGCGCGGCGTCGGGTTCGACCAGCACCGCGTAGAAAGTCGCGCCGGCCGAGCCGCGCGCCGCATGCGGGACGCCGCCAGGAATCCAGACCGTACATTGCGGCGGCGCACTCCACACGCCGCCGTCGATCTCGCAATAGATGACGCCGCTCAGCGTGTAGAGCAGCTGCGACTGGCGATGGCTGTGCCGCTCCAGCCGCCATTCGGGCTCGACGACCGAGCCGCCGAACACGACGAGCGGACGCGGCACGTGATAGACGTCGGCGTCCGCGGCGGGATCGGTGGTCGGTGGAAGCTCGCGCATGGCAGGTCAGGCAGTGGAAGAGACAAGGACGCCGTGCCCACGCGTCCTTTCGTGCTTATACCAGAAAGGCGCCGGCACGACCGGGCCGTTCAAGGGCACGTCAGCGGCAGCCCGCCGAACCGAATACAATGCCCCGACCCCCGCCGCTGCGCCAACCTGCCGGAGCCGCCATGTTCGACCTGACCACGCTGACCACCTTCACGGCCGTCGTCCTGGGCCTGTTCCTGATCCCCGGCCCCGCCGTGCTGCTCGTGCTGAGCCGCACCGTGCAGGGCGGGCGCAAGACCGGCATCCTGACCGGCCTCGGCGTCGCGAGCGGCGACTTCGTGCATACGCTGTTCGCGGCCGTCGGGCTGTCCGCGCTGCTGATGACGTCGGCGCTCGCGTTCAACGTCGTGAAGCTGGTCGGCGCCGCGTACCTGCTCTATCTCGGCGTGCGCGCGCTGCTGGAAAAGCCGTCCGATCCGTCTTTGCCGCAGGTGGCGCCCGTCACGCCGCTCGTCGCGTACCTGCAGGCGATTCCCGCCGAAGTGCTGAATCCGAAGACCGCGCTGTTCTTCCTCGCGTTCATGCCGCAGTTCGTGCATCCCGAACGCGGCTCGACGTTCGTGCAGTTCGCGGTGCTCGGGCTGATCTTCGTCGTGCTCAGCTCGCTTTATACGACGCTGATCGCGTGCTCGATCCGCCCGCTCGGCCGCATCGTGAAGCGGCTCACGTGGCTCACGCGCTGGCAGGGCAAGATCATCGGCTCGATCTTCATCGCGCTCGGGCTGCGCGTGGCCGTGCAGCAGCGCTGATGCGCGCGGCCGCATGACGCCGGCCGGCTAAGCCCGGCATCCGTCCCGCGGCGCGCGTCACGCCCCGTCGAGCGCCTGCCGCACCGCCTCCCAATCGAGCCCGAACCGAGCAAGATACTTGCGCAGCCGGTCCGCGTCGTTCGGCTGCTTCTTGCTCTGCCGCGACACCGCGAACAGCGTGCGCCCGGCTTCCGACAGGCTCGCCGACGTGCGGCACACGTCCAGCACGCGTTCGAGCTGCGCACGGTCGAACAGGTCGAGTTCCGCCGCCCGCGCGCCGAACACCGCGTCGACGCACGTGTCGGCCGCCCCCGCGCCGCCCGGCGACGACCACGTGCGCGTCAGCCGCTCGACTTCCTGCTCGGCGAGTTCCTCGGTAATCCGCCCCGCATCGGCCAGCGTCGCCATCCGCGTGACCGACGCCGACAATTCGCGGAAGTTGCCGGCCCACGCCGCGCGCGGCGACGCCGCGAACGCGAGATAGCGCCGCTTCGCTTCCACGTTGAATCGCACCTGCTCGCCCTGCTCGCGGCCGAAACGGTCGAGTTCGAACTCGAGGTTCGGCTCGATGTCCTCGCGACGTTCGGCCAGCCCCGGCAAGTCGTACGTCCACAGATTGATCCGCGCATAGAGATCCTCGCGGAACGTGCCGGCCGCCACCATCTGCCGCAGGTCGCGGTGCGTGCCCGCGATCAGCTCGAAATCGCTCGCCGCCTCGACGTCCGCGCCGACCGGCAGGAAGCGCTTCTCCTCGATCGCCTTCAGCAGCATCGCCTGCTCGTCGAGCCCGAGTTCGCCGATCTCGTCGAGAAACAGCAGCCCGCCGTCGGCCGCGCGCAGCAGCCCCGCACGCGCCGACTGCGCGCCCGTGAACGCGCCCTTCACGTGACCGAACAGCGTCGACATCGCCGCGTCGCCGCGCAGCGTCGCGCAGTTGATCTCGATGAACGGCCCCGCGAGCCGATGGCGGCCGCGCTTCAGCTCGTACACGCGCTTCGCGAGAAACGACTTGCCGGCGCCCGTCGGCCCGACCAGCAGCATCGGTGCGCGTGAACGCACGGCCACGCGCTCCAGTTGCTCGATCAGTGCATTGAAGCGCACGTTGCGCGTCGCGATGCCGGCCTTCAGGAACGACACCGTCTCGTCGCGCTCGCGCGTGAAGCGCTGCGCGATGCGGTTGTAGCGCGACAGGTCGAGATCGATCACCGAGATCGTGCCCGGCCCGCTCGGCCCTTCGTCGGTCCGCTGCGGCGGCCCCGTCTGCACGAGGCGCGCGGGCAGGTAGCGCGCTTCCGCCAGCAGGAACCAGCAGATCTGCGCGACGTGCGTGCCGGTCGTGATGTGGATCAGGTAATCCTCGTGCTCGAGGTCGAACGGATACGCGCGTGCGAAGTCGTGCAGCGTCGCGTAGACCTCCTCGAAATCCCACGGGTCGTGGAGCGTGACCGGCGTGAGCCGCACGTCGGTCTGCGGCGACAGCCGCGCGAGATCGTCCCGCACCTGGTTGGCGAGACGCGTGTAGTCCTGCGGATGCAGCAGTTCGAGCCGGTCGATCGGCAGGTCGGGCTGCTCGCACAGCGAAATCGTCGGCCGCCATTTGCGGTAACGGCGCGGCGCGCGGCCGCCGTGGTCGAGCACGGTGCCGAGAAAGCCGATGGCGACAGTCTTTCGCATATTTATCTCATGGGATAAGAAGCGATCCAATTGTATCGGATTTTCTGGATGACACATTCACGAAGCGTCGTCCCAAAGAACCTCGCCGAAATAAAATCTCCTTTATTTTCAATGAATTAAAAAATATTCAGAGCGCAGGCATGCCCACTGGCACGCTCCTCGCTAAATAGAAGACGCCGGATGTCCCGCTGGCCCGCGAGCCAGGGTTCACCAAGCCCTGCTGGTGCGCCGCCGCCGAACCTCGTTCGTCGCGGCAGCGCATGCCGCCATGGACAGATGAAGGCAAAGGGGCGCGCGCCAGGATGCCTCGTCCGGGTTCGAATCCCGGAGCGCCCACTGTTCGGAAGCTCATTCAGGTAGAGCAGCCGGCGAAAGCCGGTGTGTGGCGGGTTCGAATCCCGTCCGAACGCTGTCCGCAAGGACAGTCTCGTTATGAAGGCAGTACCCGCCGGTGCGGGCCGACAGGCCCGCCGCGCGCCGGACCGGTTGCGGTTCCGCGCAATCGGCCGGACGGCCGCAGGGCCCGCGCGAATGCGCACGACGACGCGATGCAGGAGGCGTCGCCGCGTGCTTCGACGCCGGCCGGCGCGCCGCCCGCCCGATCGCGTCGCACCACGATCCGCACGATGCGCGTCACCCGGCGGTCATTGAAAAAAAGGACAAAAATATGTGGAAGCGTCATGTAGTGAAAAAGAACGAACGCGCGCTGCTGATGAGCGAAGGCGATTTCGTGAAGGTGCTGGAACCGGGTGTGTTCAAGGCCTTCGATCCGTTCAAGCGCCTGTCGGTGCAGACCGCGCGTCTCGACGCGCCGCTCGCCGACGCCGCGCTGGCCGACTACCTGCGTCACGACGCACCGGACGTGCTCGCGCAGTACTTCGTCGCGATGGATCTCGCCGACGACGAAGCGGGCCTGCGCTATGAAGACGACGTGCTCGTCGAGATCCTGGCGCCCGGCACGCGCCGGCTGTACTGGCGCGGCCTGGCCGAGCATCGTCTCGAACGCGTCGACCTCGCGCAGGACAGCATGCTGCCGGCCGCGCTCGTGAAGCGCATCGCGCAACCGGCGCTGCGTGCGCGCGGCGTGGCGGGCCTGACGGGCGTGCTGCTGGCGCAGGTGCCGGCGTACCACGTCGGCGTGCTGAAGATCGACGGCAAGATCGAGCGGTTGCTCGACGCGGGTACGTCGGCGTTCTGGCGCTTCAACCGCGACGTCGCGGTCGAACTCGTCGACCTGCGCCTGCAGGCGATCGAAGTCGGCGGGCAGGAAATCCTGACGCGCGACAAGGTCGCGCTGCGGCTGAACCTGTCGGCGACGTGGTGCTATGCGGACGTGCTGCACGCGTTCGGCCAGTTGCAGAAGCCGGTCGAGCACCTGTATCGCGAGTTGCAGTTCGCGCTGCGCTCGGCGGTCGGCACGCGCTCGCTCGACGAGCTGCTGGAGGACAAGCAGTCGATCGACGAGGTCGTGATCGCGCAGGTGCGTGCCCGCCTCGGCGATTCGGGCGTGGACGTGCGCAGCGTCGGCGTGAAGGATATCGTGCTGCCGGGCGACATGAAGACGATCCTCGCGCAGGTGGTCGAGGCGGAGAAGTCCGCGCAGGCGAACGTGATTCGCCGCCGCGAGGAAACGGCAGCCACGCGTTCGCTGCTGAACACCGCGAAGGTGATGGAAGAAAACCCGATCGCGCTGCGGCTCAAGGAGCTGGAAACGCTCGAGCGCGTCGCGGAACGGATCGACCGCATCTCGGTGTTCGGCGGTCTCGACCAGGTGCTGAACGGACTCGTCAGCATCAAGGGCGCGTAATGCAGGACACGGCGCGGCACACGCGTGTCGCGCCGGACAATCGAATGAATCAGGTGAAGCAAATGAATGACATGGGTTATCAGGTGATGGAACTGGCGAACGGCAAGCCGGTGAAGATGTGGACGCAAGGCGTCGCCGTCGAGGACGAAGCGCGCGCGCAGTTGCGCAACACCGCGCAGATGCCGTTCGTCTTCAGCCACATCGCGGTGATGCCGGACGTCCATCTCGGCAAGGGCTCGACGATCGGCAGCGTGATTCCGACGAAAGGCGCGATCATCCCGGCCGCGGTCGGCGTCGACATCGGCTGCGGAATGATGGCCGCACGCACGACGCTGACGGCGTCCGACCTGCCGGATTCGCTCGCGGGGCTGCGCAGCGCGATCGAACGCGCGGTGCCGCACGGCCGCGCGCCGGGCCGCCGCGATCCGGGCGCGTGGGGCGATCGCACGCCGGCCGCCGTGACCGAATCGTGGCAGTCGCTGCAGCCGGGCTTCCAGCGGATCGTCGACAAGTATCCGAAGCTGGAAAAGACGAACCACTACGCGCATCTCGGCACGCTCGGCACCGGCAATCACTTCATCGAAGTGTGCATCGACGAAGCGGACCACGTGTGGTTCATGCTGCACAGCGGCTCGCGCGGCGTCGGCAATGCGATCGGCAGCCTGTTCATCGAACTCGCGCAGGCCGACATGCGCCAGCACATCGCGAACCTGCCGGACCGCAACCTCGCGTATTTCACCGAAGGCAGCCGGCACTTCGACGATTACGTCGAGGCGGTCGGCTGGGCGCAGGACTACGCGCGGCGCAACCGGCAGGCGATGATGGACGCGGTGATCGCCGCCGCGCGCGGCGTGATCGCGAAGCCGTTCGCGGTCGACGAGCACGCGGTGAACTGCCACCACAACTACGTGCAGCGCGAACGCCACTTCGGCGAAGACGTGCTCGTGACGCGCAAGGGGGCGGTGTCCGCGCAGAAGGGGCAACTGGGGATCATCCCGGGCTCGATGGGCGCGAAGAGCTTCATCGTGCGCGGGCTCGGCAACCCGGAAAGCTTCTGCTCGTGCAGCCACGGCGCGGGCCGGACGATGAGCCGCACCGAAGCGAAGCGCCGCTTCACGGCCGACGACCAGGTGAAGGCCACGCAGGGTGTCGAATGCCGGAAGGACGCGGGCGTCGTCGACGAAATCCCGATGGCCTACAAGGACATCGACGCGGTGATGGCGGCCCAGCGCAGCCTCGTCGAAGTGGTGCACACGCTGCGCCAGGTGGTGTGCGTGAAAGGATAGCGCGGTGCGCGGCCGATGGCCGGCGGCCGCGCGCAAAGAAAGGGAAACAACAACCATGAAAACGGAAAACACCATGACGCCCGTGCGCAGCGCGCATCCGGTCGCCCCGGCCGTGCGGGCGCGCGTGATGGCGGAACTCGCGGAAGTCGAGCGCCGCCACGACGTGAGCGTGCTGTTCGCGTGCGAATCGGGCAGCCGCGGCTGGGGCTTCGCGTCGCCGGACAGCGACTACGACGTGCGCTTCGTGTACGTGCATCGGCGCGACTGGTACCTGAGCGTCGAAGCGCAACGCGACGTGATCGAGCGGCCGCTCGACGACGAGCTCGACGTGAGCGGCTGGGAGCTGCGCAAGGCGTTGCAACTGCTGCGCCGCTCGAACCCGACGCTGCTCGAATGGCTCGACTCGCCGGTCGTGTATCGCGAAGATGCACGCTGGGCGCCGCGGCTCCGCTCGCTGGCGGCGGCATTCTTCTCGCCGGTGCGCGGGCGCCATCACTACCTCGCGATGGCGAAGAAGAACTTTCGCGGCTATCTGCAAGGCGACACGGTGCGTTACAAGAAGTACCTGTACGTGCTGCGGCCGCTGCTCGCGGTGCGCTGGATCGACATGGGGCTCGGCATGCCGCCGATGCGCTTCGTCGATCTCGTCGACGGCACCGTGCACGAGCCGGCGGTGCGCGCGGAACTCGATGCGTTGCTCGCGCTAAAGATGCGCGCGAACGAAAGCGAGTACGGGCCGCGCCGGCCCGCGATCCACGCGCTCGTCGAGTCGATGCTCGCCGATGCCGAACACGACCGCGCATACAAGCGGCCGTGGGGCGACGTGGCGATGCTCGACGCGTTCCTGCGCGACGTGGTCGACTGCCGCTGAAAGACGGACGGCGCGGTGCCTGCGGGCATCGCGCCGTCCGTCCATCCGCCGCTGTTGCTGGCCGGCCGGCAACACGCGTACCCGCCCGCTACGGGTCGCGACATCGATCGCACCGCGCGGCAGCGGTATACTTGTCGCCGTTCGCGCCGCTGCACTCGACCTGCACCGCTTGCTGACGATGCGCTTGCAGTCCGGCATCTTCCGCCCGCCCTTTCACCGTCGATACGAACCGTCATGTCGCACCGTTTTCCGCTTGCCCTCGCCGTCCTCCTCGCCGCTTCCCCGATCGTCGCCCAGGCCCGCCCGCTCGCGCGGCCGCCGGTCGAGCGCGATTTCAAGAGCTGGTCGGTCGTCTGCGACAACGGCAATCGCTGCGTGGCCGAAAGCCATGCGGACGATATCGACGATGCACGCCCCACCCTGATCCTGCGCATGACGCGCGATGCCGGCCCCGATGCGCAGCCGTCGCTCGACCTCTACGCGTCGGCGCCGCTGGACCTGCGCACCGCACGCGTCGACGGCCGCCCGTTCGACGCGGTGCCGGCCCAATGGCGTGGGTTCGGCGACAAGAACGATGACGCGGCACACCCGTTCAGGGTCCGCACGAACGATCCGGCAACGGTTGCAGCGTGGCTTTCCGCGTCGCGCAATGCACAAGCGCTGAGCTTCGGCGATCCGGCGGCGGCACACACCGCTCGCACGCCGTTGTCGGGGTTGAATGCCGCGCTGCTGCTGATCGACGATACGCAGGGCCGCGTCGGCACGGTCACCGCGCTGCTGCGCCCGGGCAGCAAGCCTGCGTCGTCGGTGCCGCCCGCACCGGCGCTGCCGCCCGCCGTCACGCCGGCGCCGCCGCCCGTCGCGAACCTGTCGGCGGCGGAACAGCGTCCGCTCGTCGACGCGGTGCTCGCGAAATTCGGCGCCGACGTGAAGCAATGCGCGGCCGATGTCGAGGACGAAATGTCGGCGAGCGATCGCCGGAAGGCGTCGACCGCCGTCGCGATCTCGGCCGACGAGGCACTCGTCGCGATCCCGTGCCAGACCAGCAGCATGTATAACCACACCGACCTGTGGTATCGCATCCGCCGCACCGCACCGTACGCGCCGACGGCGATGAACTTCGGCGAAAACGCGAACGCGGGCCTCGATTCGGCGTCGTTCGCGAATGAACTGACCGACGCCGGCTACGATCCGGCCACCGCGATGCTGTCGAGCAAGGTGCGATTGCGCAGCGCCGGCGATTGCGGCTCGACCGCGTCGTGGATCTTCGACGGCCGGCGCTTCCTGCTCGACGACATCGCGACGCACGGCACCTGCAACGGCCTGTTCCAGGACCAGTGGCCGCGCCTGTATCGCCGCGCCGACGCGACCGCAAGCGCGCACTGACGCATCAGGTCACGCGCCGACGATCGAGATCGAGAACCCGTCCCAGCCCTTCTGCCCGACCGTCTGCACGGCCGTCGTCGTGAGCGCCGGCTCGGCCACGAGACGCGCGAACCCGTCGCGCACGCCGACCACGTCGGGCTCGCGATTGTCCGGATCGGCCACGCGCCCGCTCCGTACAACGTTGTCGACGACGATCACCGTGCCGGGCCGCGACAGCTTCAGCGCCGCGTCGAGATAGACCGCGTTGTTGTCCTTGTCCGCATCGATGAAGATGAAGTCGAACGGCGCCTCACCGGCATCGACGAGCCGCGCGAGGCTGTCCTTCGCGCTGCCGACCACCACCGACACGACCTCCGCGAACCCGGCGCGCGCGATGTTCTGCGTCGCGACCTTCGCATGCCCGGGGTTCAGCTCGAGCGTCACGAGCGAGCCGCCGGGCGGCAATGCGCGTGCGAGCCAGATCGTGCTGTAGCCGCCGAGCGTGCCGACCTCGAGGATGCGGCGCGCGCCGCGGATCGTCGCAAGCAGCTGCAGCAGCTTGCCCTGGTTCGGCGCGACGTTGATCGCGGGCAGCCCGGCCGCGTCGCTGGCTGCCAGCGCGGCATCGAGCGCGTCGTCGGACGGCACGAGCGTCGCGGAGAAATACGCATCCACCTGGTTCCACTGATCCTGACCCATCGCGCACCTGTCGTCTGAGGAAAAAGGCATTCTATGCGCGGCGCCCCCATAAGCAACACACCATTCGTTCTAAGGACAGCAGCGCGCGTGCTCCTATAATCGCCGGACGGCAGGACCCCTCGACCTTCACAACAACAAACGGAGCACCCATGACCGATCAGGCCAAGCCGAACTGGCGTCTCGAAACCATCGCCGTGCACGGCGGTTATCGTCCCGACCCGACCACGCGCGCGGTCGCCGTCCCGATCTACCAGACCGTTGCGTACGCATTCGACGATACGCAGCACGGCGCCGACCTGTTCGACCTGAAGGTCCAGGGCAACATCTACACGCGGATCATGAACCCGACCACGGACGTGCTCGAGCAGCGGATCGCCGCGCTCGAGGGCGGCATCGGCGCGCTCGCGCTGGCATCGGGCCAATCCGCCGTCACGTATGCGATCCAGACGATCGCCGAAGCCGGCGACAACATCGTGTCCGCGAGTTCGCTGTACGGCGGCACCTACAACCTGTTCGCACATACGCTGCCGCAATACGGGATCACCACGCGCTTCGCCGATCCGCGCGACCCTGCGTCGTTCGAGCCGCTGATCGATGCGCGCACGAAAGCGATCTTCGCGGAATCGGTCGGCAACCCGCTCGGCAACGTCACCGACATCGCCGCGCTCGCGGAAGTCGCGCATCGCCACGGCATTCCGCTGATCGTCGACAACACGGTGCCGTCGCCGTACCTGC
This sequence comes from Burkholderia sp., assembly GCA_031253835.1. GTDB lineage: Bacteria > Pseudomonadota > Gammaproteobacteria > Burkholderiales > Burkholderiaceae > Burkholderia. The sequence goes on from JAIRVP010000068.1 coordinate 74,692, forward strand.
TGCGCCCGTTCGAGCACGGTGCGGACATCGTCGTGCACTCGCTGACGAAATATCTCGGCGGGCACGGCACGAGCCTCGGCGGCGCGATCGTCGATTCGGGCAAGTTCCCGTGGGCCGAGCACGCCGACCGCTTCAAGCGGCTGAACGAGCCGGACGTCAGCTATCACGGCGTCGTCTATACGGAAGCGTTCGGGCCGGCCGCGTATATCGGCCGTGCACGCGTGGTGCCGCTGCGCAACATGGGCGCGGCGATTTCGCCGTTCAACGCGTTCCAGATCCTGCAGGGCATCGAAACGCTGGCGCTGCGCGTCGAGCGGATCAGCGACAACGCACTGAAGATCGCGCAGCATCTCGCGCGCCACGAGCACGTCGAATGGGTGAACTATGCGGGCCTGCCCGATCACCCCAATCATCCGCTCGTCGCACGCTACCTGTCGGGCCGCGCGCCGGGCATCCTGACGTTCGGCGTGAAGGGCGGCCGCGACGGCGGTGCGAAGTTCCAGGATGCGCTGAAATTGTTCACGCGGCTCGTCAACATCGGCGATACGAAGTCGCTCGCGACGCACCCCGCCTCGACGACGCACCGGCAACTGTCGCCGGCCGAACTCGCGAAGGCCGGCGTGAAGGAAGAGACGGTGCGGCTGTCGATCGGCATCGAGCATATCGACGACCTGCTCGCCGATCTCGACCAGGCGCTCGCGCAGCTTTGACCGGAACGGGCGTGCCGGCCGGTGCGCCCCGCGTCAAATACCTTGACCTTGAAGCGGCTTCAAGGTGTTCAATCCCCGGTTGATGCCGGGGTGACGCCCGGCGCACACGATCGTGCAGCGCGGCCCGAGCTGCGGCACGCCAACCGCTGAGAGGCCTCATGACACCCACCGCGAAGCTTGCGCTGCTCACGTTACCGCCCGTGCTGGCGGCCTGTTTCGGCGCGCTCGCGGCCGCGTGGCGCGCGCCCGGCCCGAAGACGTCGAGCGTCATCCAGCACTTCACCGGCGGCATCGTGTTCGCGGCCGCGGCGCTCGAACTGCTGCCGCAGGACCGCGCGCATGCGCTGTTTCCGGTCGTCGTCGGGTTCGTGCTCGGCATCGCGCTGATGCTCGCGATCCGGGCGCTGTCGGGCGCGATCGAGACGCGCTACGAGGAAGCGCGGCTGCCCGTGAGCCTGATCGTCGTCACCGCGATCGACCTCGTCGTCGACGGCCTCGTGCTCGGCATCGCATTCTCCGCCAGCGACGAAAGCGGCATCATCCTGACCGTCGCGCTGACGCTCGAAGTGCTGTTCCTCGCGCTGTCGGTCAGTGCGGCGCTCGCCGCCGCAGGCATCGGCCGCATGCTGTCGATCGTCGTGCCGGTCGGACTCGCGGCGCTGCTGAGCATCGCGGCCGTAGCCGGCAACGCGGCGTTTGCCGGCCTGCCGGCGAATATCTACGCGGCGCTGCTGGGGCTCGGCACCGTCGCGCTGCTGTACCTCGTGACCGAGGAACTGCTCGTCGAGGCGCACGAGGTGCCCGAAACACCGTTCGCGACGGCCGCGTTCTTCATCGGCTTCATCGTGTTCTTCCTGATCGAAGGGTCGGTCAAGGCCGGCTAAGCCTTGCGCGGCGGCTACCACGTCGTCGCGCCCGTCGGAAACGTGTCGACGATACGCGTGCCGTTCACCGGCGTGACGCCCTCGTTGCGCAACGCAGCCCACAGGTCGATCGCATGTTCGCGCGACTTGCGGCTGCCGTCGTCGGTCAGCACATTCAGTGCGATGACTTCGTCCCGCGTGGTCAATTGCAGCTGTTCCTTCAGCTTGCGCGACTGATGCGACGCGGTACGGACATCGCCGAGCACGATCCGCTTCTCCGTCATCGTCGACTCGCCGCCGCCATCGGCCGGCACGAACGTCAGCCGGCCGTTGTCGACCTCGCATTGCCCGCGCGTGAACGTCGCGGTCCACGCGCCAGCCGGCACGGCCGCGAATTCGCAGCGCATCCGCTCGTTCGCACGGCTGCCGGCGTCATGCGCCGGCGCGTGCGACAGCGCACGTTCCGGCCAGCCGGCCGCCATCGCGGCCGTCGACATCAGGCACGCCGCCAGCACGATTCCTTTCACGATATTGCGCATGACACGCTCCTTTCCACATGGGGATACGGCCGACGCGCATCGCGCCGTCCGGCCGTGAATGAACGATCAACGAACCGCAAGGCGGTTGTCGTGCGCGTCGACCCTCGGCACCTGCTCGCCGCGGTGAACGGTCGAGCGATGGATTTCCTGATTCCGCGCGACAGCAGCCGGGCTCGCCGGGTAATCGTGATTCGGGCTCGGGATCACGCCGTCGTGGCGCGCGCGCACCAGTTCCTGACGGACTTCCTGCCGGGTCTTGGATTGGGCGGCCACGGCCTGTGAGAAGGCCGCAATCGACAGTGCGGCAACGGCGATGGCGATCATCGGTCGCGGAATATTCATGTTGTTCGCTCCTTGCTGGAAATCCGTGACGGGAGCCTTCACTGTGAGCCGGCGCCGGTGCGGAATCGTGATCGCAGCATGACGGTTTCGTCACCGTCATGGCATCTGCTGCGTCGCAGTACGAACGAAATTCCTCGCTTGATTCGTTGCACATGACACGGCGATGACATTTTTCTCATTTGTCCCTCACCTCCACGATCCGAACGCTTTCCAGAATCGCCAGCGCGATCTCGATATTCCGGCCCGCCACCGCAAGGCTCCGCACCGGAATCGAGCGATCCACGAAACGATCTTCTTGAACCTCAGGGGCACACCATGAAAACTCCAGTTCGGCTCGTCATGATGTCGGGTACGCTGCTCGCGGCCACTCACGCGGCGCATGCGACGGAAGTCACGCTGTACGGCCTGTTCGATACGTCGCTCACGTACGTGTGGAACGCCAGCGCGGACGGCAAGAATCTCGTCGGCCTCGGCAACGGCAACCTGCTCGGCAACCGCTTCGGCGTGAAAGGCGCGGAAGACCTGGGCGGCGGGCTGAAAGCGATCTTCACGCTGGAAAACGGCTTCAACCCGAACACCGGCGAACTCGGCCAAGGCAAGCGGATGTTCGGCCGGCAGGCGTTCGTCGGCCTCGAGAGCGCGCGCTGGGGCACGCTGACGCTCGGCCGCCAGTACGATGCGCTCGCGGACGTCGCCTGGCCGGTCACCGGCGACTTCTACTTCGGCAGCGTGTACGCGACACCCGGCGACGTCGACAACTACGACACGTCGTCGCGCACCGACAACGCGGTGAAGTACACGTCGCCCATAATCAGCGGCTTCCAGTTCGTCGGCATGTACGCGCTCGGCGGCGTGGCCGGCAAGAGCGGCGCGGGCCAGACCTGGTCGGCCGGGCTGTCGTACAGCAACGGCCCGGTCGACGCCGCGGGCGGCTACTACTACGCGGCCAACCGTTCATCGCTCGCCAACGGCATCCGCACCGGCTGGAACGGCACGTCCGACGGCACGTTCGACGGGTCGCTGGTCAACGGCGGCTACATGTCGGCAAAATCGATCGGCATCGCGCGCGGCGCGCTGCGCTACAACTTCGCGCCGTTCGCGGTCGGCATCGACTACAGCAATGCGCTGTACAAGGCCGACGCGATGTCCGCGTTCCGCAGCACGCAGAAGTACGACACCGCGCGCGGCTTCTTCAACTATCAGGCGACGGCCAGCCTGCTCGTCGGCGTCGGCTACAGCTACACGCGTGCCCGCGGCGATACGAGCGCGACCTACCATCAAGTGTCCGCCGGCGCCGACTACGTGCTGTCGAAGCGCACCGATCTCTATGCGGTCGGCGCGTGGCAGCGGGCGAACGGCGAGCAGCGCACGCTCGACGGCGGCACGCAGACGGCGCAGGCATCGATCGGCTCGTACGGCTACGGCGGCACGCGCACGCAGGGCATCGTCAACCTCGGGTTGCGCCACCGGTTCTAAGCACGGCGGCCAATCGTGCGCGCTGCGTGACGAAAATTTCATGTGGCGATCAGGTTCGCGATGCGCGATGCCGCTACGATCGGAACGGTAACGGGCCCTGCCCGTTGCCACCCACGCAGCGGGTCGTTGTCGCACGACACGATCACGCGTTAGGCCCGGACTCGTCGAGTATCGGGCCTTTTTTTTTGCGTGGCGATTCGACACCACGTGTGCCGTGCGATGACCCGGCGATCGTCGGTGACGCTATCCTGTGACATCGCCGTTCATCCCCAGCCGGCCATGCCAGACACTCAGCACGCCCTCTTCCTCCCGATCGACGCCGACCTCGTTCGATGCCTCGTTGCGCAGCAATTTCCGCAATGGCGCCACCTGGACATCATTCCCGTGCTGCCCGGCGGCTGGGACAACCGCACATTCCGGCTCGGCGACACCATGCTGGCGAGGCTCCCGAGCGCCGCGGCTTATGTCGACCAGGTCGAGAAGGAGCAGCGCTGGCTGCCGACGCTGGCCGCGCACCTGTCGCTGCCGATCCCCGCACCGGTCGCGAAGGGCGTGCCCGCCGGTTTCTATCCGTGGCCGTGGTCGGTCTATGGCTGGCTGGACGGCGAACCGGCCCGCGACGCACTGATCGACGACATGCCGGCGTTCGCACGCGCGGTGGCGGGCTTCCTGGCCGAACTGCACCGGATCGACGCGTCGGACGGCCCGCCGCCGGGCCTGCACAATTTCTTCCGTGGCGGGCCGCTATCGCTGTACGACGGTGAAACGCGCTCGGCGCTCGAAACGCTGTCGGGCTTCATCGACACCGATCGTGCGCTGGCCGTATGGGAAGCCGCGGTGAATACCCGCTGGAACGCGGCCCCCGTGTGGATTCACGGCGACGTCGCGGCCGGCAACCTGCTGGTGAAGGACGGCACGCTGCACGCGGTCATCGATTTCGGATGCGCGGCGGTGGGCGACCCGGCTTGCGACCTCGCGATCAACTGGACCCTGTTCGACGAAGCGAGTCGCAGTGCCTTTCGTTCGACACTGTCGGTCGATACGGGAACCTGGGCGCGCGGGCGCGGCTGGGCGCTGTGGAAGGCGCTCATCACGCTCGGGAAGCTGGACGAAAGCCGGCGTGACGGCGATCCATCGAACCGCACGATCCAGCACCTCCTGGAAGACCATCGCCGCGAACACGGACACTGACGGCCGACGGACCGCCCGCGACGCGGTGACGGTCACGGCGTGTCGATGCGTTGCGGGAACAGGCACGTATGCGTTTTCACATACAGGTTCGGGTTGCCGCAGCGGTGGCCGGCATAGTCGATCTGCTCGCCGGGCATCAGGTCGGCCGGCACCGGCTTGCGTACGGCGGCAGGCGTGGCCGCGGGCGTACCGGGACGTGTCGACACGCAGCCCGCGAACAACGGGACGATCAGGACTGCGATCAAGGCTGAACGGATAACGGGACGATCCACTTTTCGGTCCGGAATGAAAGTCTGAACAGGGCCGCCCGCTTTCCATGCTGCTGTCGCGAACGGCACGCATGCCGTCGGCGACATCGGCCATCGGCAGACTTCATGTTCCGCTTCCCGCTCGTCGCGCGCATGACGCGAACATGACGGTTGCGTCATGTCGGTCAGGTCTCAACGACGCGCTGCCTGCTTGCGCAATCTGACGATTTTTTCATCTCGCGATCACGATCACGCACGGCTGCTTTCGCATACTGGATCCATGGTTCGCCACCCGGCGACCTGATCAAGGAGAGCACTCGATGAAAACGGCAAAACTCGCAGCACTGTTCGTCACCGCCACGCTGTCGCTCGGCATGGCCACGCAAGCCGCATTCGCGGAAACGCAAACGCAGGGCAAGACCCGCACGCAGGTCGTCAACGAACTGAAGCAGGCGCAGCACGACGGCGTCGTGCCGGCGGGCAAGACGCAATATCCGCCGACCGGCGAGATGGTCGCGCGCAACAAGGAGCTTCACGGGATTTCGGTGCACGGCGGCGAGAAGAAGCCGCAGGCCGACAACCACGACAACCTGACCGCGCGGCAATGACGCTCGGCCACACGACCGCAGGCAGCGCGCCGCGCGCGGCCGCCATATGGCGAACGCGCGAGCGTGCCCGCCCGCGGTGTCAGGTGCTGGTGGCCGCCGGCCGGTTCGGCTCGGCCGGCCGTCTCGGGAAGCGCAGCCAGAACGTCGTGCGCCGGCCGGGATCGCTGTCGACGCCGCATTCGCCGCCGTGATTGTCCATGATCGACCGGACGATCGCGAGGCCGAGCCCCGTGCCCGACGCGGAATTGTGCCGCGACGGATCGACGCGATAAAAACGCTCGAAGATCCGCCCGACATGCTCCGCGGCAATGCCGGGCCCCGTATCCGACACGGCGATCGTCGTCGCGCCGCGCTGCTCGACGCAATCGATCGTCACGACGCTGCCGCGCGGCGCATAGGTCAGCGCATTCGACAGCAGGTTGCTCAACGCCCGCTGGTACAGCGTCAGGTCCGCATCGACCCACGCGTGGCCATCGACCTTCACCGTCACGCCCTCGTCTTCCGCAAGCGGCTCGTAGTAGCCGGCCACCCGCTCCGCCTCCTCCGCCGCATTCAGGCGCCGCACGCCGATTGACGTGCCGGCCTGTTCCGAGCGCGCGAGGAACAGCATGTCCTCGATCATCCGCGACAAGCGCTGGTATTCGTCGATGCTCGACTCGATCACGTTCCGGTATTCGTCCGCGCTGCGCGGCTGCGACAGCACGACCTGCGCGGCTGCCTGCAGGTTCGTGAGCGGCGTGCGCATGTCGTGCGCGAGATTCGACGAGAACTGGCTCAGCCGCGTGAACGACTCGTTCAGGCGTTCGAGCATCCCGTTGAACGCATGCTCGAGTTCCTTCAGCTCGCCGGATGTATCGAGTTCCGGCAGCGGATGCGCCAGCCGGCTCGTCGACATCTGCTCGGCGCGCGCCGCGAAGCGCCTTAGCGGGCTCAGCCCGAGCGCCGCGATGCCGTACGCGATCGCGGCCGCGAGCACCACGCCGAACACCTCGATCACGACGATCGTATAGGCATGCGTGCGCAGCAGCAGGACATCCGCGCTGCGGTCGTACTGCACCGCGACGCGCACCACCGGCGCACCCGCTCCCGCGCCGCCGCCGACCAGCGGCACATTCGTCACCAGATACTGGTGCCGCAAGCCGGGCGGTGCGACGCCGACCGGCACGCGCCCCGCGTTCAGCGACATCAGCGGCGCATACGGGCGGAAGCCGGGCGTGCCGACGAGGCGTGTGCCCGTGGCATCGAAGATCGCGAGATCCATGTTCGGATGGCCATGCAGCTGGTCGATCCAGATGTCGGTGTTGCGTGCGACGTCGATCGTCGTGCGCGCCTCGGCCAGATGCGCGCCCAATGCGGCGGAAATGCCGGCCATCTGCTCGGCCGCCGTCGTTTCGACGCGATTGCTCAGTGCTTCGTACAGGGCGACACCGCTCGACGCGAGAATCACCGATGTCGACAGGATGATCAGCGCGGTCAGGCGTCCACGCAGCGTGCGCGGCAGCAGGCGCGCGATCATGCGGCCGCGCCGCCGCGCGCTTCGAGCACGTAGCCCATGCCGCGCACCGTGTGGATCAGTTTCGGCTCGTACGCGTCGTCGATCTTCGAGCGCAGCCGCCGGATCGCCGAATCGACGACGTTCGTGTCGCTGTTGAAGTTCATGTCCCACACCTGCGACGCGATCGTCGCGCGCGGCAGGATCTCGCCCTCGCGGCGCATCAGCAGCCACAGCAGTGCGAATTCCTTCGCGGTCAGCAGGATCGTGTCGCCCTGCCGCGTGGCCTTGCGGCGCGTCAGGTCGAGTTCGAGATCGGCCACGCGCAGCGTGTTCGAGTCGCGCGGCTGGCCGCGCCGCAGGATCGACTTGATGCGCGCGGTCAGCTCGACGAAGTCGAACGGCTTCGCGAGATAGTCGTCGGCGCCGAGCTCGAGCCCCTTCACGCGATCGCCGACGTCGTCGCGCGCGGTGAGGAACAGCACGGGCGTCGACTTGCTGCGCCGCAGGTTCTGCAGCAGCGTCCAGCCGTCCTGGCCGGGCAGCATCACGTCGAGCACGAGCAGGTCGTACTCCTCGGTCTCGGCCTGGTGCTGGCCCGTGATGCCGTCCTCGACCCAGTCGACGACATAGCCGGCCTCGGTGAGGCCCTTGCGCAGGTACGCGCCCGTCTTCGGTTCATCTTCGACAATCAGAATTCGCATCACGCATTACCCTTGAAGAAACCCAGCCGGCGCAGCACGCCCGCGCCGAGGCCGCCGCGAAACGCCGCGCGCCACGACACCGCATGGCTGACGCGGTACAGCACGGGCAGCACCAGCAGCGTCAGCGCCGTGGACGACAGGATACCGCCGATCACGACTGTCGCGAGCGGGCGCTGCACCTCGGCGCCGGTGCCGGTCGCGAACGCCATCGGCAGGAAGCCGAGCGACGCGACCAGCGCGGTCATCAGCACCGGCCGCAGCCGCGTGAGCGCGCCGTCATGCACGGCCGCCTCGAGCGGCATCCCTTCGTCGCGCAGGTTGCGGATGAACGAGATCATCACGAGACCGTTGAGCACGGCCACGCCCGACAGCGCGATGAAGCCGACCGCCGCCGTGATCGACAGCGGAATCCCGCGCAGCCACAGCGACACGACGCCGCCGCTCAGTGCGAACGGGATGCCGGTGAACACGAGCAGCCCGTCCTTCACGTTGTTGAACATCACGAACAGCAGCACGAACACCATGAACAGCGCGAGCGGCACGACGAGCTTCAGGCGCTCGCTCGCGCTTTGCAGCTGCTCGAACTGGCCGCCCCACGACACCCAGTAGCCGGCCGGCACGCGCACGTCCTGCTGCAACAGCTCGCGCGCATCGGCGACGAACGAACCGACGTCGCGGCCGCGCACGTTCGCGCTGACGACCACGCGCCGCTTGCCGTCCTCGCGGCTGATCTGGTTCGGGCCCGGCGCGACGTCGATCGTCGCGAGTTCCGCCAACGGCACGTACGGCGCCGCCGCGAGCGGTGCGCTGGCACCGGCGGCCGGCGCGGGCAGCGCGATCGGCAACCGCTTGATCGCCTCGATGTCCGAGCGCAGCTCGTCGGGCAGCCGCACGACGATGTCGAAGCGGCGGTCGCCCTGGAACAGCGTGCCGGCCTTCTGCCCGCCGACGGCCGCGGCCACCGAGTCCTGCAGGTCGGCGACGCTCACGCCGTAGCGCGCAAGCTTGTCGCGATCGAGGTTGACGGTCAGCACCGGCAGCCCCGTCGTCTGCTCGACCTTCACCTCCGACGCGCCCGGCACCTTCTGCAGCGCGGCCGCGATCTGCTCGCCGGTCTGGTTCAGCACGGCCATGTCGTCGCCGAAGATCTTCACCGCGACGTCGCTGCGCACGCCCGAGATCAGCTCGTTGAAGCGCAGCTGGATCGGTTGCGAGAACTCGTATGCGTTGCCCGGCAGCTCGGCGAGCGCTTCCTCGATCTCGCGCACGAGCTGGTCGCGCGGCTTCTTCGGGTCGGGCCACTGGTCGGCCGGCTTCAGCATGATGTAGCCGTCCGACAGGTTCGGCGGCATCGGGTCGGCCGCGATCTCGGCCGTGCCGGTACGCGCGAACACGCGCTCGATCTCGGGGAAGCGCGCCTTCAGCGTCTTCTCGATCGACTTCTGCATCTCGACCGACTGCGACAGGCTCGTGCCCGGAATCCGCAGCGCGGAAACGGCCAGGTCGCCTTCGTTGAGGCTCGGGATGAACTCGCTGCCGAGCCGCGTCGCGAGCCCGAGCGTGACCAGCACGATCGCGCCGGCGCCGATCATCACGCGCGCCGGGCGCGTCATGAACGCGGCGAGCACCGGCTCGTACGCGCGCCGCGCCCAGCCCATCAGCCGGTTCTCCTTCTCCTCGACGCGCTCGCCGATGAACAACGCGACGGCCGCCGGGATGAACGTGACGGTCAGCACCATCGCGGCCGCGAGCGCCATCACGACGGTAATCGCCATCGGGTGGAACATCTTGCCTTCGACGCCCGTCAGCGCAAAGATCGGCAGGTACACGACCATGATGATCAGCTGACCGAAGATCAGCGCGCGACGGGCCTCCTGCGATGCGCCGAATACTTCCGCAAAACGCTCGTCGCGCGTGAGCGGCCGGCCGGCGGCTGCCTGCGCGTGCGCGAGCCGCCGCACGCAGTTCTCGACGATCACGACCGCGCCGTCGACGATGATCCCGAAGTCGAGCGCGCCCAGGCTCATCAGGTTCGCGCTCACCTTCGCGTTGACCATGCCGGTGAAGGTCATCAGCATCGACAGCGGAATCACCAGTGCGGTAATCAGTGCGGCACGGATATTGCCGAGGAACAGGAACAGCACGGCAATCACGAGGATCGCGCCTTCGAGCAGGTTCTTCTTCACCGTCGCGATGGCCTTCTCGACGAGCACGGTGCGGTCGTACACGGGAATCGCCTTCACCCCGGCCGGCAGCGTGCGGTTCACGTCCTCCATCTTCGCGGCGACGGCCTTCGACACCGTCCGGCTGTTCTCGCCCATCAGCATGAAGACCGTGCCGAGTACGACTTCCTCGCCGTTCGACGTCGCGGCACCGGTGCGCAGCTCGCGGCCGATGTCGACCACGCCGACGTCCTTCATCCGCACCGGCACGCCGCCGACGTTGGTCAGCACGATGTTCGCGATGTCGTCGACGGTACGTGCCTGGCCCGGCACGCGCACGAGATACTGCTCGCCGCGCTTTTCGATGTAGCCGGCGCCGACGTTGTCGTTGTTGCGTTCCAGCGCGCGCACGACGTCGGCGAGCGTCAGCCCGTACGACATCAGCTTCGCCGGGTTCGGCGCGACGCGGTACTCCTTCACGTAGCCGCCGATCGAGTTGACCTCGGTCACGCCGCGCACGTTGCGCAGCTGCGGCCGCACGACCCAGTCCTGCAGCTCGCGCAGGTCGGCCGCCGTATAGCGCGTGCCGTCGGGCTTGCGCGCGGCGGCATCGGCCTCGACGGTCCACAGGTAGATCTCGCCGAGGCCCGTCGACGTCGGCCCCATCGCCGGCGCGATGCCGGCCGGCAGCTTGTCCTTCGCTTCCTGGATGCGCTCGTTGACGAGCTGCCGCGCGAAGTAGATGTCGGTGCCGTCCTTGAAGATCACGGTGACCTGCGACAGCCCGTAGCGCGAGATCGAGCGCGTCTGCTCGAGGCCCGGCAGCCCGGCCATCACGGTCTCGACCGGATAGGTGATGCGCTGCTCGGCCTCGAGCGGCGAATAGCCGGGCGCGGACGTGTTGATCTGGACCTGCACGTTCGTGATGTCGGGCACCGCGTCGATCGGCAGCTTCTGGTAGCTGAACACGCCCAGTGCGGCCACGGCCGCGATCGCCAGCATCACGAGCCAGCGGTGCGCAATCGCAAAGCGGATCAGGCGCTCAAACATGTCGGGATTCCTTGAAACGGGGAACGGTCGCCCGCACCGGACGGGCAGCCCGGCCGGTCACGCAACGGGCCGGAAAGCGGGCCGCATATCGGGCCGCGAGTCGGGCAACGGCGCACACGTAACGCTCATTCATGTTCGGCGCTCCCCTTGCCGAGTTCGGCCTTCAGCACGAAGCTGTTCGACGCCGCGTATTCCTGGCCCGCCTTGAGCCCCTTCAGCACCTCGGTCGCACGCTCGTCGCGACGCCCGGTTTCGACGGCCTGCGCGACGAAGCCCTTCGGCGAGCGCACGAACACCGACGGCGCGCCGTCGACGTCCTGCAGCGCGTCGCTCGCCACCGCGAGCGGCACACCCTGCTTGCCCGCGTCGACCGACACGTTCACGAACATCCCCGGGCGCCACACGCCGTCCGGGTTCGGCAGCACGACCCGCGCCGGTGCGGTGCGCGTCTGTTCGCCGAGCAGCGAGCCGACGTACGCGATCGGGCCGCTCGAACGCGATTCGAACGCGGTCGCGATCACGGTCGCGTCGCGGCCGACGCGCACGTCGTTCAACCGCTGCGCCGGCACGGCCATCTCGGCCCACACGGTCGACAGGTCGGAGATCACGAACATGCTCGCGTCGGCGGCGATCGCCTCGCCGGGTGTCGCATGCTTCTCGACGATCGTGCCGGCGAACGGCGCGCGCAGCTCGTAGCGATTCAGCGCGCCCGCGCCGACCGGCGCGTTCAGCGCGGCGAGCTTCTGTCGCGCGTTCTGCACGGCGATCTCGGCCTCGCGCAACTGCACCTGCGCCTGCTGGTAGTCCTGCTCGGCCGAGATGCGCTCCTTCCACAGCGTGCGTTCGCGCTCGTAGGTCGCCCGCGCGCCCGACAGCCGGCGCTCGGCCGTCAGCAGTTCGCTGCGGCGGTCGGCCAGATCGGTGCTGGCGATCACGGCGAGCACCTGCCCCTTCGCGATGTTCTGCCCGAGCGAGACCGACACCTGCTCGACGATGCCGGCCACGCGCGGCACCACGTGCGCGGTGCGGTCCTCGTTGAACTTGATCTCGCCCGGCAGTTGGAACGGCGTCGCGATCTGCGCGGGGCCGGCCTTCGCGAGCGCGATCTTCGACGTCGCCAGCTGTGCGTCGGTCAGCGCGATCGCGCCGTCGGCGCGCGCGAACGGGAACGACGCGGCGTCGTTGCCGGCCTTCACGTCGATCGTCGTGTCGAACACGTGCGGCTTCGCGATCGACTGCGCGGACACGAACTTCTGGCCCGATGCGTCGAAACGCAGCGGCTCGTGCGTGCGGTCGTAGCGCACCAGCGTGCCGGAGACCGTCACACCCTTGTCGGCCGGCTTGCCGTCGACGAACGGATAGACGACGAGCCGTGCATCGCCAGGTTTTTCCGTCATCACGATCTCGACGGACAGCTTGCCGCGCTTAAGCACGACACCGCCGTGCGCGCCGGCGCCATCGGCCGGCTGCGCGGCTTCCGCGCCCGCAGGCGCCGAGGGGTTGCTCCCGCTCCGGGTAACGGCGAGCGCGCCGATCACGATCCCTGCGCCGCCGAGCACGGCCGCCGCGATAACGAAGATTCTGCTGCGTGACATGATGATCCTTCAGGTAAGAGGGGCGCTTATTGCGCGACGGCCGCGAGCGGCGTGCCGACGAGCCGGCCGATATCGGCGCGGGCCGAATGGGCGTCGGCGAGCGCGCGCACGTATTGCGACTGCCCCTGGAACAGCGTGCGCTGTGCATCGAGCACGTCGAGGAAGCTGAACTTCCCGAGTTCGTAGCCGCGCGACATCGCGTCGAGCGCGAGACGCGCGGCCGGCAGGATGTCGGACTTCAGCCGCTGCGCTTCCTGCTCGGCGGCCTCGAAATTCGCGTAGGCCTGCGTGAGCGCCAGCCGCAGGCGCGTGCGTTCGCGATCGAGATCGGCGTTCGCGCGCTCGGCCTTGTGCGTCGCCTCGAGCAGCGCGCCCTTGTTCGTGTTGAACAGAGGAATCGGGATCGACACGCCGACCACGGCCTGGTTGTCGGGCACGCCGCCGGTCGTCACGCGCTTCACGCCCGCGCTGACCGTCACGTCCGGAATGCGCCGTGCACGTTCGAGCGACACGGCCGCGTTCGAGCGCAGCATCTCGGCGCGCGCGACCCGCGCGAGCGGTGAATCGTCGAGCTGCGCGGTCAGCGCGGACAGCGGCTCGACCGGCGGCACGGCTTCCAGGTCGCCGAGCACCGCGAGCCGGTCGCCGCGCGCTTCGCCCATCACCGCGTTCAGCTTCTCGCGCGCGACCTCGACCTTGCCGCGTGCGGTCACGACTTCGATCTGCACGCCGGCCGCCGCCACCTGCGCCTTCGTCGCCTCGACCGGCGACACCTTGCCGGCCTGTGCGCGGCGCGCCGCAAGATCCGCCGAGCGCGCGGCGATCGCGGCCGATTCCTCGGTGACCTGAAGCTGCCGCTGCGCGGCGAGCAGCCCGTAGAACGCAGCAATCACGTCGGCGCGCACGACGGCGCCCTGCTCGTCGAGCGACGCGCTGGCCGACTCGCGGCCATACGACGCGACGTCGAGCCGCGCGCGGCGCTTGCCGCCCAGCTCGATGGTCTGGTTGATCAGCGCGGTCGACGTGCGCTCGGCGCGGCTGAAACCTTCCTGCAGGAACGACACCTCGGGATTGGGGCGCGCACCGGCCTGCATCAGCGCGCCGGCCGATGCATCGACGTCCGCGCGCGCGCCGCGCAGCGCCGGATTGTTCCGGGCCGCGACGGCGAGTGCATCGGGAAGCGTCAGCGATGGGGAAGGAAGTGCGCCGGATGGCGGTGCGTCGGCCGGTGCGGCAGGGCCTGCGGCAGCAGGAGTCGGCCCCGGCGACAGCGACGGCTGCGCATAAGCCGTCGCGGCCATCGCGAAGGCGACGGCCACGGCGAGAGAGAGCTTGAGCATGTTCGGTTCTGCGGTAACGGTTTGCGACCGATGCTACGGTCGGGCCGCAGTGCGAACATGAGGCGAAGATGATATTTCCGTCATGTTGGGCGCGGCTGTACTCGTTGAACCGGCGTGTGTATCTGCCCGGACACTCGTCTGTACGTGGCGTCTAAGCGCTCGCATACGATCCGATGATGTCATCACATTTCACCGGACTCGCCGCGGCGCTTTCGACCACTCGATTCGGTCACGTCATAAAGAAGATTTTCTATTTCAAATTTTCGAACAAGTTCTATAGACACATTCACTCGGAAGGATGATTTTCGACGTTCATGCAACACGAATGGAGCCATGCTTTTTATGACCTCAATGTCATGCAGCATCCTTGAAAATCGACACACCGAGACTTCGAATCAATGAAATACTTCTCCAATCCAAACGATTACGACTTTGACGCCGGCGAAGACAAAGAATGGTTTCTCGTTCACTCCGGGGCCGTCACCAACACCACTCCGAGATCGATGGTTCATGTTTACATCAACACAACACCCATTTGCCCCAACATGACCAACAGAGAATTTAGAATTATGGTGGCAAGACTACTCAAATGGTCCATCATTCTAGTTGAACGCAGGATCGCAGATCTGAAACGATTCGACGAAACAATCAAGGATAGAATGATCTACTGGTTCAATCGATGCGATGAAAACACACGACAATATCTTGTCAATGGATTCTCACGACATCTCTCCGTTCTCAAAACGCTAACGCCACATCACTTCGTTCGAAGCGATCCGAGCCTCGATCGAATGTTAGGCTGCGTCCCGAACTTGGGCGACATCGAGAATGAAGCCGCTCACGTTTGCGGACCCAATACGGAGCGTAGGCTCATCAGTATCGCGATGAAATTTTGCACAGGCTTACGCGATCAGAATATGTTCGGAGACTCCCGTCTATCCACGCTGATTCACGAAGTCACTCACTTCGTCGACACCTTCGGTAGCGGCGACCCTCGTTACGGGCTCGATCCCACAGCGGCTGCGTGGGCAAGGGCCAATCCCGACCAGGCATTGAGGAATGCGGATACACTCACAGGATTCGTGATCTACGGCGAATATTTATTTCCGGAATAAGGGGCCGAATTCAGCATGAGAATTTTCATCACTTCATTAATCGCGCCTATCGTAACGTCGCTCCTTTTCCCCGCAATTTCTTCGGCTGCATGCCAAGGATCACAGAATCTACCATCACAGCAATTTTTCGTGACCTTCCCCCGCGACAGTCACGAAATCTCCGAATCCGAGAAAATACGAATTGGGCGATGGGTTTCAGCAATGAATTCCGGGCATCCAATTCAAAACTGGGTCACTATAATTGGGAGCGCTTCCAAGATTGAGGACGATCCGGAACGACTTGCAACGAAACGAGCTTCCGCGGTGGCGAAAGTCGTCATAGACGACGGCCTGATAAACGCACCGCTTCAGATAAAAACGCAAATTTATCCAGCCAGCAGTGCAGCCGGATCGACGTCGGAAACACGTGAAGTCACCATTCAAGTGAGCCCCGGCTGCCTCGACAACTGCTGTACCGGCCATTGACATGAAGTCGGATCATTCACCGCCGCCGCGCTTGCGTTGACCCGTGTACCTCCAACGCTCGCGTGCGACGGTTCGTCGAATCTATCCGGACGAGATCTCGATGTTCGATTCGAGCGATACGTCAATCGCCGAGCCAGGGAAGCTCTCAGCGCATTCTCTAGAATTAAACGCGCGTCTGCTTCCCCCGCCGGCGTTGCACGAGCCAGTCGAGCAGTTGCTGCCCGTCGCGCTCGCCGAACCAGCGCGCATGCCCGATCAGGTAGCCGTCGTACGCGATGTCGACGATCGCCGGCGCATCGATGATGCAGCCGAAATACGCGACTTCTGACAGCGCGAACTCCGTATGCACGATCGGCAGCAGCGCGACCAGCGCCGCATACGCGTCGTCGCTCAACGGTTCGAGCGATTCGTAGCCGTCGAGCAGCGCGTCGATCTGATCGTATTCGATGCGCCGGGCCTCGGCCGGCGCCATCCAGTCGACCGTATTGCGCTCGATCGCGAGCGCGAGGTCCATCACCGCGCATGTACGATCCGACAGGCCGAAATCGAGCACGGTCCGCACCTGTGCGCCGGGGCCCGAATCGGTCCACAGCAGGTTCGATGCATGCCAGTCGCCGTGCGTCCACAGCGGCGGCAACGCGGGCAGCAGCGGCACGAGACGCGCGTGATACGGGCCGATCGCATCGGCCACGTCGCCGCGCCAGTCGCGCGAACCGAGCGCACGCACGAGCAGCGGCTGCGCATCGACCCAGCGTTCGAGCGCGCCGGCCAGATCGGCGGACGACAGCACGCGAAAACTCGACAGCAGCGTGCGCACGGGTCGCGCAGGCGCGTCATAGCCGGCCGACGCGCGATGCAGTTCGGCCAGCGCGCGGCCGGCCGCGTACGCGTGCGAAGGATGCGTGAACGGCTGCCACGACATCACGCCGCGATACGGGTCGACGCCGGGCGCGAGCACGTGCACCTCGTAGGTCCAGTCGCCGGACGCAAACGCCGTCGCGCCGTTGCGATCGGCCAGCACGTCCACCACCGGGATGCCGCGTTCACGCAGATGCGCGATGAAACGATGCTCTTCCTCGAGCCCCGCGACATCGCGCAGGCTAACGTGGTGACGCTTGACGAACAACCCGCGCCCGTCCGCCATCCGCACGAGCACGGCCGCCGCGAACTGGCGCGGGCTGTGCCACGTGAGCCGCACCGGCTCGCCCGCGCCGTCGATCCGCGCGAGTACGGCCGCCACCTCGCCGTGCGTCATCAGCGGCCAGTCGCGTTCGGCCTGCTCGCCGTCGACGCCGAATTGCGGCGGCGCGACGTCGCGCGACAGGGGGCCGTCCGGCTCGAGTGGGAATGACATGAACGACGTTGCTCCGTGGTTGAATCCGTGCGTGAATCAGCGCGCGCCGCCTGACGCGAGCGTGCCGCCGGCTGCCGCGCGCAACGCAGCGGCCGTGCGGCTCCAGTCGCGCCAGCCGACGACGGCCAGCCCGATGAACAGCGCATAGAGTCCAGCCGTCAGATACAGTTCCTTGAACACGAACATCCCGACGTACACGACGTTCACGACGATCCACAGCCCCCACGACGCGATGTAGCGCCGCGCGGTCCAGTATTGCGCGACGAGGCTGAACGCGGTCAGCGACGCATCGACGAACGGCAGCGCCGCGTCGGTCCAGCGCGCCATCATGCCGCCGAGCAGCGCGCTGCCGATCACGGCCGCGACCAGGTCGGGCAGCATCTGGCGCGGCCGCACGCCGGTGACGGGCGCGACGTCGCCGGCCGGTGCCGCGCCGCCGCCTGCTTCGCTCGCGCGCTGCGCGAGCCAGCGCTGCCAGCCGTACACCTGCAGCACCGCGAACGCGCCCTGCAGCAGCATGTCCGAATACAGCTTCGCATCGAAGAAGATCCAGCCGTACAGCGCAACCGATGCGAGCCCGACCGGCCAGCACAGCATGCGGCGCTTCGCGGTCAGCCAGATCGCGAGCGCGCTGACGATCACGCCGGCGATTTCGAGGGGGGACATCGTCTGTGCTCTCCTGGTTAGCTGCCGGGGCCGCGCGTCACGCGGCCGGGTCCGGACGTTCAGAAATCATAAGTCAACGACACGCGCGCGGTGCGCGGCGCACCCGGGAACAGGTACGCATCGCCCTGCTGCTCGCCCGCGTCGCGCCAGTAGAACTTGTTGAACAGGTTGTCGACCGACACGCGCAGCACCGTGCGATGACCGCCGATCTTCGTCGTGTAGCGCGCGCCGAGATTGAACACGAACCACGACGGCACGCGCGCGGTGCCTTCCTCGTTCGCATTGCGCGCCGCGCTGTACTCGACGCCGCCGAGCACGTTCAGCCCTGCGACGCCCGGCACCGCGTAGTCCGCATACAGCGACGCGCGCAGCGCGGGCACGTTGATGATCTGGTGCCCTTCGTAGGCCGGCGAACCCGAATCGACTGCGCGGGCGCGAATCGCCGCGACGCTGGCAGTCAGCCCCAGCCGCTCGGTCACGCGCCCGGCCGCGCCAAGCTCGATCCCCTGGTGGCGCTGCGTGCCGCGCTGCACGAACGTGTACGACGTGCCCGACGGATCCGGGTCGGCGAACTGGAACGGCTTGCTGATCGAGAACACGGCGGCCGTGAGGCTCAGCCGGTCGAGCCAGTCGTATTTCGCGCCGACCTCGATCTGGTGCGATTCGACGGGCGGCAGGAACGCATACGCGTTGGTCGCGCGCACGGGCGCCTGGTCGCCGAGCGACAGCGCCTTGCTGTACGACGCATACAGCGACAGCACGTTCACCGGCTTGTAGACGAGCGCGACCTGCGGCAGGAACACCGAGCGGTCGGTGTGCGTCGTGTCGCCGTCGAGGCTGCTCCAGCTGCGCTGGCGCAGCAGCACCTCCTTGCCGCCCGCGAGCACCTGCCAGTGTTCGCCGATGCTGATGCGGTCGAGCCCGAACACGCCGTACTGCCACGCGTCGAGGCGCGGATACGACGGCCCCGGCGAATTCGGCGACGGCGAAAACGTCACGTCGGGCCCGTAGACATTTTCGCTGCCCACGTAGTCGTACACGGCATCGGCCATGTGCACGACGCGGCGCTGCACGCTCACGCCGAGCGTCAGCTCGTGCCGCAGCGGCCCCGTCGCGAACTTGCCGGTCGTGACCGCGCGCAAGTCGTCGTTGCGCCGGTATTCGCCGGGGCTGCGGAAGTCGTACACATCGTAGTCGCCGTTCGCACCGAAGAAGAACGGCGACGTCGCGCCGGCCGTGCAGCTCGCCGCATACGAACAGCCGTACGCGAACGCGCTGTTGTCGTCGATCATCGTGCGGCTGCGGCCGGCGGCGATGTAGGCCTTCCAGTCGTCGTTGAACTGGTAGTCGAAGCGCGCGTTCAGGTTCAGCGCGTCGGTCGTCACGGGTTTCGCCCACGGCTGCGTGCCGAGCGCCTTCGACGTCGTCTTGACCGACGGCACGACGGTGCCGCCGAGCAGCTGGTAGCCGGGCGCGGAACGCTGGATCCACTGCTGGAATTCGGCGTTGAGCTGCAGGCTGGCGCGCGGGCTGATGTCCCAGTCGGCGGCGATCGAACCGAACGTGCGCCGTCCGTTCGTGCCGTCGATATAGGAGTGCATGTTCTCCTTCGCGGCATTGATCCGGAAGCCGAACTGGTTATCGGGGCCGAAGCGGCGGCCGAGATCGACGGCCGCCGACGTCGAGCCGCGGCTGTCGACGCCGCCCGTCACGCTCGACACGTTCGCGGAGCGCTTGGTCACGAAGTTGATCACGCCGCCCGGCGCGACGACGCCGCTGTCGATGCCCGCGAGCCCTTTCAGGATCTCGACGCGCTCCTTGTTCTCGAGCGGCACGTTCTGCTCGCCGGACACCGTCAGCCCGTCGATCCGGATCGCGCTCGCGAGATCGACCGGAAAGCCGCGGATCGCGAAGCCTTCGAAATAGCCGACCGGCGCGTAGTCGTTGACGACCGACGCGTCGTTGCGCACGACGTCGCTCAGCCGCTTCGCCTGCTGGTCGTCGATCAGCGCGCGCGTGACGACGTTCACCGACGCCGGCGTATCGCGCAGCGGCGCGTCGTCGAGCCCCGCGACCGAGGCGTCGCGCGCGCGCAGCGTGCTGCCGCGCTCGCCGCTCACCGTGATCGCGGGCAGCGTCGCCGTGCCCGCCGCGTCGGCGTCCGGTACGGGCGCGTCGCCCTGTGCCGCGGCGGCCTGCGCCGCGAAAAGCGTGATGCCGAGGCCGACTCCGAGCCCGGCCTTCGTGCGCCGCCGCCGTGCGGACGTCGCTGTTGTTCTATTCACCGTCATTGTTCTGGATGGAAAACTCGCCACTCGACCCTGTCGAAACACGTTACGAAGCTGCGAAGCGTGCCCCCGCAGGTGCAATCCGCACCGTCACCGGCCGCGTGCGTCGACACGAGATTCATCCGACGAACCGGACGATACGGCACGCACGCGTGCCGGCCGGTCAGGAAGACGCAGGATGGGACATCGGATTCAGGTGACGCGCCGGGCACCGGCGCAGCCGCCGACGGGTTCGTCGGGAACTGGCAGGCGGCCGGCGGCATCGCGCGGTCGTGTCATGCGGGGGACGCTTCGAACGCCCCGGTGCGGGCGGCGGGCACTTGCGCCGGCCGTTCATCGGAACGGCGGCCTGCCCGTCGCGCGCGACATCGCGGCGTGGCGCGCATTTTACCCCGGGCGGGACCGAGGGCCGTGGAATCGGGCGGAACGGCAGGCGGGAGCGGCGAGACCGGGGAAATTGGCTTCGGGCGGTACGGCATCGGCGGCGATGCGACTGCGGTGCCCGTGGTGTGTGGCGACTTCGACAACCGGTGCAGTCATGCGCCGGTCGAACGAACGAAAACCGGAGCGGGCATGACGGCCCGCTGCCGGTTCAACGCCGCTCAGAACCCCTGCATCGTCACGGTCGGATCGACGACGAGATGCACGACGCCGTAGATCACCGCGCCGACCAGCAGCGCAAGCAGGATCGCGACGAACGGCAGCAACGTGAAGTTGGCGTTCGCGAGATCGGTCGCATGCGCCTTGCTGTTGCGCACGCCGAAGAAACTCCACAGGACCAGGCGGACCATGCCGAGCAGTTTCATGATGGGCTCCTTTCATCGAATCGGTTGACGCTATCGTCGATCCGACCGGCATCCGAAAAAAGAAGCAGTTGCGCGCGCTTTTCGCGCAGCAGGCCGTCTGCGGCGGCATGTCGCAGGGCGTGTCAGCGGTCGAGCACGAGCGGCTCCGCCGCGCCTGTCGCGGGCCGCGCGACGCACAGCAGCGCGCAACCCGGTTCGACCGGTGCATCGGGCGTTTGCTCGTAGTCGACCGCACCGGACAGCACGCGCGTCGCGCACGTGCCGCACGAACCGGTCCGGCATTCGGACGGCACGGCAACGCCCTGCCCCTCGGCGAATTCGAGCAGCGGGCCGTCGGCCGACGTCCATGCGGCTTCGCGCCCCGTGCGCCGGAACACGACCGGCACGCTCGCCGCCGGCGTCGCCGATGCGCGGGTCGTGCTGCGCGAGACGCTCGACGGCCCGAACGCCTCGAAGCGGATGCGTTCGTCCGGCACGTTCAGCGCACGCAGCCCGTCGTACAGGTCGCGCATGAACGCCGCCGGCCCGCACAGGTAGAAGTCGTAGTCGTCGAACGACAGGATCCGCTTCAGCTGCGCGACGTCGATGCGGCCGGCCCGCGCTGCCGAGCGTTCGTCAGGATGACTGTCGAACCAGTGAAGCGACAGCCGTGGATCGGCGGCCGCGATGCCCGCCAGCTGCGTCGCGAACGGCCGGTCGGCCGCTTCACGCGCGCCGTGCACGAACACGACGCGGCGCGACGGTGCGTCGTCGGCCAGCGCGTGGCGCAGCATCGCAACCATCGGCGTGATGCCGATACCGGCCGACACGAGCACGGCCGGGCGCGGGCTCGCGACATCGAACGTGAAGCGGCCGCGCGGCATCTGCGCGTCGAGCGTCATGCCGGCCTGCGCGTGATCGTGCAGCCACGCCGATACGTGCCCTTCGCGCTTCACCGTGATCCGGTAATGCGCGCCGCCCGGTGCATCGGACAGCGTGTAGCTGCGAATCGACGGCGCCTCGCTGCCCGGCAGCGCGACGCGCAATGTCAGGTGCTGCCCGGCTTCGTAGGCGGGCAACGCACCGCCGTCCGCCGGTTCGAAATGGAACGAGCGAATCGCGCGCGCTTCGTCGACGATCTTCGCGATACGCAGCGGCCGCCATGCGGGGGCCGCTGCGGACGGCGCAGGCGCAGGCGCCGCCTTCACCGATTCGCCGGTACCGGCCGCCATCGCCGCGAACTGCGGCGCACGCTCGACCTCGGACCACCGGAACGGCAGTACCGCGCGCAGGCGCCGCACTTCCCGCACATGGAACCGCACGACACGCTGCGCGCCGTCGAACGACGCGACGAGCGGCCCGTCCCATACGATTTCCGCACGCGCGGCGACGACCAGCAGGTCGCCGCTGTCGAAATCGATGAACAGCAGCCCCGCGCGCGGATCGTGCTGCAGGTTGCCGAGCGTGTTGAAGAAGCGGTTGCCGCTGAAATCCGGCGTCGTCAGCGTATGCGCATCGTCGACGCGCACGAAGCCCGGCATCCCGCCGCGATGCGACACGTCCGCGCCGCGTGCCGCACCCGCATCGGCCGACGTGTTCGCACTCGCGACGAAGAACGTATCGGCCTGCGCGAGCAGCGCACGATCGGCGTCGCTCAATGCGTCCGACACGTCGGGCGCGACGGCGGCATCGACTTCGCGTGCCACGAAAGCGGGCTTGCGGCCCTGGATGTACTTCGCGCAGTTGCCGAAGCTCTGCTCGACCGCGATCGTCAGCGCATCGCCGTCGACCGCGCGCACGACGCCGTTCACGCGATTGCGCCGCCGCGTGTCGAATTCGATCCCGAGCCCGCCGAGCGCGGCGCCCGGCCGCCACGCGCCCGCCAGCGGATCGCCTGGCAGCGCGCGCGCCGCGATGCGCAGCGTGCGGGCGTCCGGCGACGTGACGAACCCCGGCGCACCGGCGCGCAGCGTCGCCCACGGCTGGCCGTGCGCATCGACGCCGCCGAGCACGAAGAACGGCAGTTGCGCGAAAAACGTCCGGTGCTGGTCCGGCATGAAGCGCCGGATCCCGCGCCGGCCGGCCGCGCCCGCGGCCTCCGTCACGCCCGCGCGTTGCTGCACGGCGAGTTCGCCCGCATGAAACGGCGCGGTATCGAGTTCCCAACCCGGTACGACGGCGGTCGGCGCGTTCATCACGTTCTCCCTTGAGCAGACGCGGCTGCGGTGGCCGTTACGCGGCGAGCAGGCCCGCACGCGTCGCCGGCATGGCGACGAAGCCCGGCAGCGCCTCGACACGCGCGAGCCATGCACGCACGTGCGGATACGGTTCGAGCGACACGCCGCCTTCCGGTGCGTGCGCGATGTACGTGTATGCGGCGATGTCGGCGATCGTCGGCTGCGCGCCGGCCGCGAACGGCTTGCCGGCCAGCTCGCGATCGATCACGTCGAGCACCTTCGCGGCCGTGCGCTTGGCCGCCTCCGGGTCGAGCGGCGCGCCGAACACGGTCACGAGCCGTGCGGCGGCCGGGCCCGACGCGATCGGGCCGGCCGCGTACGACAGCCAGCGCTGCACCACGGCAGCGCCGGCCGGATCGTCGGGCAGCCAGTGCGCGTCGCCGTAGCGCTTCGCGAGGTACACGAGGATCGCGTTCGAATCGGCGATCACGGTGCCGCCGTCGTCGATCACCGGCACCTGCCCGAGCGGATTGAGCGCGAGGAACGCCGGGTCGCGCTGCGCGCCGGCCGCGAGATCGACGTCGACGGTCTCGGACGGCAGCCCGAGCAGCGACAGGAACAGCCGGACACGGTGCGCATGCCCCGAGAGCACGAACGAATAGACGCGGATCGGCGAGGCAGGCTTGCTGGCGGCAGACATGGAAACACTCCGGAATCTCGCGCCGCCGGGAGTCGGCGACGAACGGCTCCAGCGTAGCGCTCGCCGTACATCGCCAGAAGACGGATAATCGCGGAAACATTATCCGCTTTCATAGGACAATCGACGATGGCCGACCTGCGCGACGTGAACCTGAACCGGCTGGCGATCTTCGTCGCGGTGGTCGATGCCGGCTCGCTGACGGCCGCGGCCGAGCGGCTCGGCCTCGCGAAGACGGTCGTCAGCACGCACATGCAGCGCCTCGAATCCGAGGTCGGCGCGAACCTGCTGGTGCGCACGACGCGGCGGCTGAGCGTGACCGATGCGGGGCGCGTGTTCTACGACGCGTGCCGCGACATCGTGCGCGCGACCGAAACCGCGCTCGATGCGGTGTCGTCCGACGCGGGGCCGCTGCGCGGCACGCTGCGCGTGAGCGTGCCGATCGACTATGGCGCGCTGGTCGTCGCGCCGGCCGTCGTCGCGCTGCGCGACCGGCATCCGGGGCTCGATGTCGAACTGGTCGCGAACGACCGCGTCGTCGACCTCGTCGCCGACAACCTCGACGTCGCGATCCGGATCGGCCGCCTCGCCGATTCGAACTATCGCGCGGTGCAGCTCGGCACCTACGAGAAATGGCTGGTCGCGAGCCCCGCGTTCATCGCGCGACACGGGCTGCCGCGCGATACGGATGCGCTCGCCGCGCTGCCGTTCGTGATGCTGTCGACGCTGCCGCGCCCGCATACGCTCGAACTCGATCACGTGCGCGACGGCCGCGCGGCGGTCCGCTGCGTCGCGCCGGTCGTGTCGAACACCGCGACCGCGTGCCGCGCGATCGTGCTCGCGGGCGGCGGCTTCGGGCTGCTGACGGATTTCTCGACCGCGGAAGACGTCGCGGCCGGCCGGCTCGTGCGGCTGCTGCCGGGGTGGCACACCGCGCCGGCCGGGATCCACGCGGTGTATCCGTCGACGCGGCTGCCGTCACCGAAGGTACGGGCGTTCATCGACGCGATGAAGGCGAGGATCGCCGAGACGCAGCCGGCAGCACCCGCGCGGCCGGCTCGATCGACACGCGCGGACGGCTGAATCCGGATCGCCGCACGCTCATATTTCCGTCCAAACCCCTTTGGCAAAGCGTTTACGCCCCGGACAAATACGCCCCTTTATTCTTCATAAAAAATAACGCATTGCTTTCCCGATTTTCTACTAGTCTTGTTTCCGGTAATACGCAAATACGCGTTTACCGGAACGTTTCAATTCTCCTCTTTATTCAATCAACCAAGGAGTCTGGAAATGCAAACCGCCGCAATTTCATGGGGAACCACGCCGTCGATTCGTGTCTATACGGCCAACGGCAACAAGATCACCGAACGCTGCTACGACGGCCAGAACTGGTACACGGGCGCGTTCAACCAGGCAGGCGACAACGTGTCGGCGACGTGCTGGCTGGTCGGAAGCGCCATCCACATCCGCGTGTACGCGACCAGCGGCGGCACGACGACCGAGTATTGCTGGGACGGTGACGGCTGGACCCGGGGCGGATACACGGGTTCCTGATCGAACGTGCCTGGGGCGCCGAGGGTTGAGCGCCACGATCGGCGCAATGCGAGCCGTTTTCCATTGCGCCGCTTTTTAATTGCCATCGCATCGCGCCCATCAATTAATGATGCACATGGAAAAATTAATTTGGCGACAATTTCAAACCGGATCATTAATTGCAATTCAATCTCTTTTTATTTATTAAAAAGACGATTAAATCGCACGCAATGACGACACGGCACTCCGAGCGCCGTGCGGTCGTCCTGTTCTTTTCATTTTCGGCCTGCCATCGCCGGATAATCACGGAAACGGCGTAATGCCATCCGGTCTACCCGATTTCCCGCAACGTCCCCAGCAGCACCCGCCGGCAACTCGCGATCATCTGCGCCTCCGGATCGCGATATTCGGTGAGCAACCATGCAGCGCCGACGTTCGTCATCGCGCCGACGAGCGCGAGCCCGATCAGCCGCTGCTCGGTGCGCTCCGCGGGCGTGGCCGCCTCATGCGGCGCGCCGATCGCCATGATGAGCTTGCCGAAGTCGATCAGCATGCGCTGGTACGTCATGTCGGTATCCGCGCTCACGCCCATCACCTCGAGCAGCAGCACGCGCGCCGCGCACGGGTCGCGCAGGAACGCGAAGAACGCGGCGAGCCCCGCGTCGACGCTCTCGCGCAGATCGCCGCCGCGTGCGGCCACCGCCTGCGCGACCGCGTCATGCAGCTGCTGCGCGTGATGCAGGTAGGTGCAGCGCAGCAAATCCTCGGTGCTGTCGAACGCCGCGTAGAAATAGCGATCGTTCAGCTTCGCTTCCTGGCAGATCGACCGCACGGTCGCCTTGCGGAACCCGACCGTGCCGAACACGCGCGTCGCCGCGCGGATCAACGCGTCGCGCCGCTCGGCGGCCCGTACCTCGGGCGCCACGCCGCCATACGACCGGCCCCTTTTTTCCGTTTCGAGTGCTTTCTCCATTCCGCTATTTGACATCAGGACACCCGAAAACTAAAGTGGTGACGATCAACACCACAATAGACGCGCCGCCGGTGCAGCGCAAGCGGAACGGGAGGAACGACGGATGAAGGGGTTTTCCGGGAAGGTCGCCGCGATCACGGGCGCCGGTTCGGGCATGGGCCGCAGCCTCGCGGTCGAGCTCGCGCGGCGCGGCTGCGAGGTCGCGCTCGCCGACGTCAACGAAACCGGGCTCGCCGGCACGGCGGCCGCGTGCGCGCCGCACGGCGTGCGCGTGAGCACGCGGCGGCTCGACGTCGCCGACCGCGACGCGGTGTTCGCGTGGGCCGATTTCGTCCGCGCCGAGCACGGCAAGGTCAACCTGATCTTCAACAACGCGGGCGTGTCGCTGGCCGCCAGCGCCGAGACCGCGCGCCTCGCCGATCTCGAATGGATCGTCGACATCAATTTCTGGGGTGTCGTGCACGGCACGCAGGCTTTCCTGCCGCACCTGCGCGCGTCGGGCGACGGTCACATCGTCAACACGTCGAGCCTGTTCGGCCTCGTCGCGATGCCGACGCAAAGCGCGTACAACGCCACCAAGTTCGCGGTGCGCGGCTTCACGGAGGCGCTGCGGATGGAACTCGAACTCGACGGCGCGCCGGTGAGCGCGACCTGCGTGCATCCGGGCGGCGTCGCGACCGGCATCGTCGACGCGGGCCGCGTCGATACCAGCATCCACGCACTGACGGGCCAGGACGAAGCGACCCATCGCCGCCAGGCGAACCGGCTGATCAACGCGACGACGGCCGACGACGCCGCGCGGCAGATCCTCGCGGGCGTCGAGCGCAATGCGCGCCGCGTGCTCGTCGGCGCCGACGCGCGCCGGCTCGACCGGATCGCGCGCCTGCTCGGCGCCGGCTACCAGTGGCTGATGCTGCGCCACGTGCGCCGCGCCCGCGCCCGCAACCTCGACCGCGCGCACGCGCCGGCCGCGCTCCCGACCACGCCGACCAAGGACCCCGCATGACCTCGACGACGACCGACCGGCGCGATGCGCCGCCCGCCTCCGCCGCCCGCCGCGACAGCGGCGACAATCGCGACCTCGACGTGCTGATCGTCGGCGCCGGCCTGTCCGGCATCGGCGCCGCGTATCACCTGAAGCAGCGCTGCCCGTATGCAAGCGTGGCCATCGTCGAGGCGCGCGACGCGATCGGCGGCACCTGGGACCTGTTCCGCTATCCGGGCGTCCGTTCGGATTCCGACATGTTCACGCTCGGCTACAGCTTCCGCCCGTGGCACAGCGACAAGGCGATCTCGGACGGCCAGACGATCCTCGACTACATCCGCGACACGGCGCGCACCTACGGCATCGACAAGACGATCCGCTACGGCCAGAAAGTCGTCGCGGCCGACTGGGATTCGAACCGCGCACGCTGGACGGTACGCATCGAGCGCACGCAGGGCGGCACGACCGACACGCTCGTGTATACCTGCCGCTTCCTGTTCATGTGCAGCGGCTACTACGACTACGACGCCGGCTACCGGCCCGACTGGGCCGGCATGGACACGTTCGAAGGCAAGCTCGTGCATCCGCAGCACTGGCCGAAGGACCTGTCGTACGCGAACCGGCGCGTCGTCGTGATCGGCAGCGGCGCGACGGCCGTCACGCTGGTGCCGTCGATGGCGGTCGATGCGCAGCACGTGACGATGCTGCAGCGCTCGCCGACCTACATCGTGTCGCTGCCCGCGCGCGACAAGATCGCGAACGCATTGCGCCGCGTGCTGCCGTCGCGGCTCGCGCACCGGCTCGTGCGCGTGAAGAACGTGCTGCTGACGATTTACCTGTATAACGTGTCGCGCCGCAAGCCCGACCAGACGAAGAAGTTCATCATCCGCGCGGCCAGCAAGCAGCTCGGCCCCGACTTCGACGTCGCGAAGCACCTGACGCCGCGCTACATGCCGTGGGACCAGCGCGTGTGCCTCGTGCCGAACGGCGACCTGTTCAAGTCGATCCGCGCGGGCCGCGCGTCGATCGTCACCGACGAGATCGAGCGCTTCACGCCGACCGGCCTCAAGCTGAAGAGCGGCCAGCAGCTCGACGCGGACGTGATCGTCACCGCGACCGGGCTGAAGGTGAAGATGCTCGGCGGCGCGCGCGTCACGGTCGACGGCCGCGTGGTCGACCTGCCGGAAACCGTGTCGTACAAGGGGATGATGTACAGCGACGTGCCGAACCTCGCGTCGTCGTTCGGCTACACGAACGCGTCGTGGACGCTGAAGGCCGAGCTGATCGCGCGCTACGTGTGCCGGCTGCTCAACCACATGCGCGCGAACGACTACGACACGTGCGTGCCGCGGCTCGGCGCCGGCGAACTCGGCGACGTGCCGGCCGTCAACCTGAGCTCGGGCTACATCCAGCGCGCGGCCGGCATCCTGCCGAAGCAGGGCCATCACAAGCCGTGGAAATTCCACCAGAACTACGTGCGCGATCTCGCGTCGCTGAAATTCAGCGCGCTCGCCGATTCGGCGATGCATTTCGAACGCCGCGCGAAAGCCGGCACGGCTGCCGCGGCGCCGGTTGCCGAACCCGCACTCGAAACCCGTTGAGGCCGACATGACTGCTACGCTCCATCTGATCCAGAACGTGCTGCTCGGCATCGTCGCCGTGCTCGCCGCGCTCGCGCTGTTCACCGGGTACGTGGCCCGGCGCGTGACGCGCGGGTTTCCGCCGGAAGGCCGCTTCGTCGACATCGGCGGCGACCGCATCCACTACGTCGAATACGGCAACGGCCCGCCGATCGTGTTCGTCCACGGGCTCGCGGGGCAGTTGCGCAATTTCGCGTACCTGCCGCTTGCGCGGCTCGCGCAGCAGCATCGCGTGATCATCCTCGATCGCCCGGGCGCCGGCCGCTCGCTGCGCGGCGCAGGCTCGCAGGCGAACGTGTACGCGCAGGCCCGCACGGTCGCCGCGTTCATCGACGCGCTGCGGCTCGACAAGCCCATGCTGGTCGGCCATTCGCTCGGCGGCGCGATCGCGCTCGCGGTCGGCCTCAACCATACGGACCGCGTGAGCCGGCTCGCGCTGATCGCGCCGCTGTCGCACGAGCAATCCGAACCGCCCGCACCGTTCAAGCCGCTGATGCTGCCGTCGCCGCTCGTGCGCCGCTTCGTGTCGTGGACTTTCGCGATCCCGCTGACGATCCTGACGGGCCGCAAGGCCGTGCGCCAGGTGTTCGCGCCGGAAGACGTGCCGCGCGACTTCCCCGTCAAGGGCGGCGGCCTGCTCGGGATGCGCCCGCACGTGTTCTACGCGACCGCGACCGACCTGCTGTCGGCGCCCGTCGACCTGCCTTCGATGGAGCGCCGCTACGCGGACCTCGCACTGCCGGTCGACGTGCTGTACGGCCGCGCCGATCCGATCCTGAACTGGCGAGCGCACGGTGAAGCGCTCGCGAAGAAATCGGCGCGCGTGCGGCTGAAGGTTGTCGACGGCGGGCACATGCTGCCGGTCACGATTCCCGACGCAACGGCCGACTGGCTGCTCGAAGTCGCCGCGGCGCCGGCCGAGGTGGCCGTGCCGACGGCACGCATCGCGTAAGTCTCGACAGCGCAACCGTGCCTGATTCCGCGCCGTGCAGCCGGCGCTGCGGCGGAATCAGGCTTCATCGTCGGGCACCGGCAGCCCGAGATCCGAGATCACCTCGCGCGCGCTGCGGAAGGCCTCGACCGCGGCCGGCGCACCGGCGTACAGCGCGCTGTGCAGCAACACCTCGCGGATCTCGACGAGGCTCGCGCCGTTGTTGAGCGCGCCGCGAATGTGGCCCTTCAGTTCCGTGCTGCGGCCGAGCGCCGCCAGCATCGCGCACGTACACAGGCTGCGCGTCTTCAGGTCGATCCCGCCCCGCTGCCACGTGCTGCCCCACGCGTGTTCGTTCAGCCAGTTCTGCAACGGACGCGAAAATCCGTCGAGGTCGCGCATCGCGCGCTCGACGAACGCCTCGCCCATCACGTCGATCCGCCGCGCCTTGCCGTATTCCCTGTCCTGTTCGCTCATGTCCGTGTCCTGGTTGGCGTCGTGGCCGCTGCGGCAGCGCCGGCAGCGCCGGCAGCCGGGTGTTGCCGGGTCATGTTCCCGGGGCCCGCGCGATTCGTCAAAGACGCGGCCCTCGGTTCGCGGCCGCCCGGGTCACGCGATGTCGAACGCTACGTAACATCGCGCCGCGCGTTACGTCAGCTTACGGGAACATCGCAACGAACCGGCCCGCGCACCGTACGTGCCCGTCGCGCGAAACCGCCATTACGCCGTTTAAATCGCGCCGATATTCCTGATTTCCGCAACAAAGCGCGACACCGTTTCGTCGAACCCGTCATGGCGCGGAATTTGCAGAGGAGGCTTGGACACACTTCCAATGTCGAGGCCAACATGCACATGTTCTTCAAGAAGACGACGGTAACGATGGCCGTCTCGTCACTGCTCGCGCTGTACGGCTGCGGCTCGGTCGATGGACCGACGACCCCGCCGTCGATCAAGCCGAGCACGTCCGGGACGGGTGGCAGTTCGGGGACTTCGGGGACTTCCGGTAGTTCGGGTACGTCCGGTAGCTCGGGCAGTTCCGGCACGTCGGGTACCTCCGGTACGTCGGGTACTTCCGGCACCTCGGGTACTTCCGGTACCTCGGGTACTTCCGGTACTTCGGGCACTTCCGGTACCTCGGGCACTTCCGGTACGTCGGGCACTTCCGGTACTTCGGGCACTTCCGGTACGTCGGGCACTTCCGGTACGTCGGGCACTTCCGGTACGTCGGGCACTTCCGGTACGTCGGGTACTTCCGGTACGTCGGGTACGTCGGGTACTTCCGGTACGTCGGGTACTTCCGGCACCTCGGGCACCTCCGGCACGTCGGGTACTTCCGGCACCTCGGGCACCTCGGGCACCTCCGGCACCTCGGGTACCTCCGGCACCTCGGGCACCTCCGGTACGTCGGGCACTTCCGGCACTTCCGGCACCTCCGGCACCTCCGGCTCCGGCGTCACGCCCCTCGGCAATGTCCTCCAGAATTCCGGCAACCTCGTGACGGCGCTCGGCACGACGGTCGCGAACGGCGGCGCCCAGATCGGCGGCGTGCAGATTCCCGGCACGAACCCCACGACGGCGACCAGCGTCGGCAACGCAGTCACGAGCCTCGGCAACGGCGTGCAGTCGCTCGGCAACGGCGTCGCGGCCGGCCTCGGCTCGATCGGCGTGTCGCCGAACCCGCTCGGCCCGACGCTCACGTCGACCACCGGCCTGCTGACCGGCGCCGGCGGCGCGGTCAACAACCTCGGCAATGCCGTGACGAGCCTCGGCACCGGTCCGCTGTCGCCGCTCGCGCCGGCGACGACGCTGGTCGGCAGTCTCGTCAACACGGTCGGCACCGCGGTCAACTCGACCGCATCGGCGCTGAACACGGCGCTGAACAGCACGCCGGTGCAGCAACTCGAGACGCAGCTCGGCAGCGTGATCAACCCGATCACGAACACGCTGACCGGCGGCGTCACGACGCCCGGCGCCACACAGACGCTCGGCAACACGACCATGCTCGGCGCCCCGCTCAGCGGCCTGCTGAACACGCTCGGCAGCGGCCTCGGCCTCGCCGGCTCGCAGGTCGGCGGCGCGACCGGCAACCCGGTCGGCACGAGCGCCGGCAACAGCGTGTCCCAGCTCGGCAACACGGTGGCATCGGCCGGCGGCCTGCTGTCCAGCGGCAGCTCCAGCAGCGGCACCAACCCGCTCGCCCCGATCACGGGCGTGCTGGGTTCGCTGACGGGCGCGCTCGGCGGCGGCAGCAGCTCGAGCGGTTCGGGCGGCACCAGCGGCACCAGCGGCGGCCCGCTCGCGCCGATCACCGGCCTTCTCGGCACGGTGACGGGCGCGCTCGGCGGCCTCGGCACGAGTGGCACGAGTGGCACCAGCGGTACCGGTGGCGCGGGCGTCGGCGGCCTGCTGGCGCCGGTCACGAACCTCGTCAACTCGCTGACGCCGCTCGGCGCCAGCCTCACGGGCACGGTCACGACGCCGGGCGGCAACCTGACCGGCAACCTCGGCGGTGCGTTGACGAGCGGGCCGGTCGGCGCGCTGACGGGCTCGCTGACGTCACCGGCCGGCGCGGTCGGTGCGGTCGGCGCGGCCAGCCCGAGCGGCACGGCCGGCACGGTGACGACGCCGTCCGGCAGCGGCTCCGTGACGGCCGGCCTGACCGGCAGCTCGAACGGCGGCACCGCGGGCGGCGCGACCAACCTGCTGTCGCCGGTGACGAACCTGCTCGGCGGCCTGCTCGGCACCGCCCCGAAGAAGTAACGCTTCACCTATCAAAACGACAGGCCAATGGCCGGGCGCGCATCCATGCCAAGCCCGGCCGACGGCCGGCGTCACCCGCCAAGCGGGGGCGCCGGCCCTCATCCGTACGAGGATCCGATCATGAATTCCACGCTCGACGGCATCGTCGCTGCCCAGGACCGCCCACCGCGTTCCGCCACGCCCTTCCGTGCCGGCCTGCTCGGCATCGCCGCCGGACTCTTCGCGCTGTGGATCACGCGCGACCATCCGACGCTCGACGCCGCCACGCGCGCGGTCATCGCCAGCCTCGCGATCATCGGCACGATCGCATTGCACGAACTCTTCATCTCGCGCGTCTACCTGCGCCCGAGCGCGGGGCTGTCGCGGCAGGCCGTCCGGCCGCTCGGCATCGCGCGCGTCGCGACGCGGCTCGGCGCGCTGACGTCGATCTACGCGGGCATCGGCATCCTCTACTGGCTGCTGCCCGAATACCACGGCGCGTTCTACCTGCCGTTCTGGTCGCTGCTGCGCTCGCTCGCGCCGTACGTGATCGTCGCCGCGCCGTTCTACTTCGCATGGATGGACCGCCACCAGCGCGAGACCGACGACGCGTACCTGCTGTGGGGCCGCTTCCTGTTCCGCCGCGAGCGGCCCGCGAGCTGGAAGCCGGTGCGCGAGATGCTCGCCGGCTGGGGCGTGAAGGCGTTCTTCCTGCCGCTGATGACCGTCTACCTGTCGAAGGACGCCGACCACCTGAGCGCGTCGCTCGCGAACGCGATGCACGCGCCGCTGACGATCGCGGCCTTCGTGTTCATGTACGACCTGTCGTTCACGATGGACCTGATGTTCGGCACCGTCGGCTACCTGTGCACGTTCCGCATCCTCGACAGCCACGTGCGCACCGTCGAACCGACGACGCTCGGCTGGGTGGCCGCGCTGATCTGCTACCAGCCGTTCTGGTCGCTGATCTCGAACAACTACATCCGCTACGAAGGCTCGGTGTTCTGGGACAACTGGCTGCTGTCGGCGCCGATGCTGCGCGTGATCTGGGGCGCGGCGATCATCCTGCTGCTGCTGACCTACGCGCTGTGCACGATCTCGTTCGGGCTGCGGTTCTCGAACCTCACCAACCGCGGGATCATCACGTCGGGCCCGTACCGCTTCACCAAGCATCCGGCGTACATCACGAAGAACCTGTCTTACTGGATGGTGTCGGTGCCGTTCGTCGAGCCGCTCGGCTGGCAGATCGGGCTCATGCATTGCGCCGGGCTCGTCGCGGTCAATTTGATCTACTACACGCGCGCGAAGACGGAAGAGCGTCACCTGATGCGCGATCCCGACTATCGCGCGTATGCGGAATGGATCGCGCAGCACGGGCTGTTCGCGCGGGTGCGGCAGGCTTTTGGGGGGCGGCAGGTGGCGTGACGTGTGCGGCCGCGACCGGTACCGGCGCGGCGGTGCACGCCGTTCCGGCCGTCGCACGGGACGTCGCCGCGTCGCGCCGACGCCGGGCGCGCCCCGTACGCCTTCCACCGCGTGACGGCGCGTGTTCGCCCGCATTGCCGAACACATCGACGCACGGCCCCTTGCGGCCAATTGTCGCGAAATACCACGTTTCTCCGCTTTTCATCGCTTTTCTCCGCCAGTCCGATTGCCCGCCCCCGGCGCCTCGCGTATGGTGCTGGCCGTCCGCGCACGATTCGTCGCCCGGACACCCGACCGTCGCCCCGCGCGACGGCCGTGCGGGCCGAGCCCGCCGCTCACCGTCTCCGCGATGCCGCCCGCCGGCGCCGCGCATTCATGAGGAAAGAGGCGTGATCCACAAAGTCCTGATCCTGTTCGCACTCTGCATCGCGGGCCTCGCCGCGATCGCCGCCGGTTTCCAGCACATCCCCAGCTGATTCGCGGCCCCGGCTCGCTTCGCCGAGCCCGGGGGCCGCACCCATTCCTGTTCCCTTTTGCGATGAACCGCTTTCTCGAACCGCCCGGGACGGGCGACCTTTGCCATGCGTATCGACGTACAGCATTCCCAGCACGACATCGACGACGAACTCGACACCCTTCATGAGCGCCTCCACCAGCCCGGCCATCGCCTGCACGGCCTGCCGGCGGTCGCGCTCGGCCGCTCGGGCCTGGTCGTCCGCCACCGCGAAGCGGACGGCGAATACTTCCTGTATGTCGAGGATCCGGCCGCGCGCCAGCTCGCCGGCTACACGGTGTTCAACCGCCTGCCCGAAATCCCCCGCCGCGCCGACCGCTACCTGCGTGCCCCGCATACGCGGCTGCGCGGCTCGGCGCAACGCAGAGGCCTCGCGACGACGCTGTACCGCTGGGGGCTCGACGCGGGCCTGTGCCTGATCAGCGGCGCACGCCAGTCGGTCGGCGCCGCGCAGCTGTGGACGGCGCTCGCGCACGATTACCGGCACGGCTTCGTCGATGTCGAGGGCCGCTCGCTGCGCTATCTCGGCGAAACGGTGCCCGACGACGTGCATGGTGCACTGCATACGCGGCGGCTGTTGCTTGGCAACGGATGGGATCTCGCGGCATTCGCGCGAGCGGCGGGGATGACGGAGGGGGGAACCGGTGTCGTGCGAAGTGCCGGCATACCACCGCCCCGACGGCCCGCGCTTCCGGCCCTGACAGCCCCCCCGCATCGCCACGCTCGCGCGTACGAAGGCGTCCAGGTTGCCACCCGGCCGAATCAGCCCGGTAGCGCCGGCGATCGCCGCAAGAACAGCCTGCACCTGCTGATCGTCGAGTAGGCGCAACGTCTCGTCGTGCGCACCGATCAAACGCCGATGCGATAATGCGCCCGCCCCATCCTCCCCTCCGGACACGCATCGATGGCCATCGCCACCACCCGCCGCATCGACATCGTCGCGCTCTGCGGCAGCCTGCGTTCGCAGTCGTACAACGCGGCGCTGCTGGACGCCGCGGCACGCATCGCACCGTCCGGGATGCGCATCGTCCGCTTCGATCGCCTCGGCGAATTCCCGCTGTTCAATCCCGATGCCGAATACCCGTCGCCCCAACCCGTGCGCGACCTGATCGACCGCCTGAACGCGGCCGACGGCATGCTGATCGCGAGCCCGGAATACGCGCATGGCGTCACCGGCGTGATGAAGAACGCGCTGGACTGGGTCGTCGGATGCGAGGCCGTCGTGGCCAAGCCGGTCGCGGTGCTGAACGCGTCGCCGCGCGCGACGCATGCCGACGCGGCGCTGCGGGAAACGCTGTCGGTGATGTCGGCGCGCATCGTCGAACCCGCATCGATCGCGCTGCCGATCCTTGGCAGCCAACTCGACGCGGCCGGCATCGCCGCGCATCCGACGTTCGCGCCGGCGCTGGCCGACGCGTTGTGCGCGCTGGGCAAAGCCATCGCGGAAGACACCCCACCGCACTGACGACGTTCGTCGATCGCGCTCGACAAACCGGCTGCGCGCATCACGCCGTCGCGACCCGACGCACGATCGCGTGCGATCGAATCCGCATCACATCAATCCCGAAAAGCATCGTTATCCTGAAAGATCAGGCATTGCGACTGCCGGCAGACGCAATGCCTTTCGCGGATCATCGGCCGCGATAGATCGACCACTCCGGCTTGGCGGAACCGGAACCGGAGCCGGATTCGGTTCCCGTCTGCGCCATCGTGCCGTACCCGCTTCGATCGATCGCCGACGGGTGTGCCGAACCGATCTTCGTCAGCGCCTCCGACAGCCGGACCGGATAGTGCGGATCCTCACCGGTCTGGCGGTACCCGGCGGCATGCAGCGCATCCAGTTCCGCCACGACCTCCGCGCGCGTCACGGCGCGCTGTTGCGCGGCAAAGGCGGAAACGGAAGCGGTCGCGGCGACCGTCGCGAGAACACACAGAGCAAGCTTGTTCATTTGATCTCTCCTTGGCATCGACAACAGTGTCGACGGAGAGTGAGTCGATCCGCATGCGCAAAGATGACACGCACCCGCAAAAATTTATTCGGCGTCGCGCACGGCGTTCGCGGCATCGAGACGGACATGCCAACCGGCTGTCAGATTCCGGCGGTTCCCGCGACTACAGGTTGATGGCCGCACATCGGCGGCCGCCACCTGTTCACGTTCAAAGGGTCCGACATGAAAATCAAATTCTGGGCGCTGGCCGCATCGCATCTCGCCACGGGTCTCGTCGCATTCGGCGCAGGCATCTATCTGCTTCCCGTCCTGACCGCATCGGAAGGCGCCAGCGCGGTCGAACTGCGTGTGGCCGCCGACAACGCACTGCATGCCGGACGTTTCCGGCGCGACCTGCCGGGCAGCGATCCGCTGCACTGGGCCGAAGGCAAGCTGTCGGTCACCGACAAGGCAATCGCCTTCGAAGGCGACGTGGCGCCCGGCCCCGACTACAAACTCTACCTCGTTCCCGCGTTCGTCGACACCAAGGCGTCGTTCCTCGCGATCAAGGCGCAGGCCGTGCGCGTGGGTGACCTGAAGACGTTCGGGAATTTCATCGTGCCGCTGCCCGGCGACGTGAATCCCGCCCGCTACACCACGGTCGTAATCTGGTGCGAGCGTTTCGCGCAATTCATCAGCGCGGCCCGGTATCGAAGCGCCGCGTCGTCCGGACAGGCCGCGCTGTAACCGGCCCGGGCGAGCCGAAGCCGCGCGCCGCTATTTCGCCTTGCTCCGCGCGCCCTTCTTCACCGTCTTCGCCACCTTCGCGCGCGGCGCTTCCTTCTCGGGCTGCGCGCCGCCGCCGGCGAGATCCTCGAGCCACGCGAGCGCATCGACGTACGACAGGAACTGCTGCAGATATTCCGGCGACAACGCGCGCATCGTCGCGAGCGACCGGTGCACGAGACTGTTCGAATTGAGCGGCCCCGCGTTGCGCGGCACCTGGTCGAGCGACTGCCGGTACTGCTGTTCCGTGCGGACCTTCGACCACATCGTGCGGAAGTAGTCGACCAGCTCGGGATCGAGCCCGCGCCGGTCGGCCTGCGCATCGCGCGCGAGCCGGTCGACGAGCGCCGAGAGCGCGCCACGCGAAGACGCAACCGGTGCCGCGTCATTCGACGCCCCGGCTTCCTCCGCCCGCGCGACGACTTCCGCGTAGCCTTCGATCAGCGTGGCCAGCCGCGCGTCGAGCAACGCGCGCGCGTCGCCGTCGAACGCGGCCGCGCGCCGTTCGAGCGCGTCGATCCGGTGAAAGCGCACGGGTTCGAGCCGGTCGACACCCTGCTCGCGCCATGCGTCGAGCGTCGCGCGGACATGCGTCGCGTCGCCCGTCACTTCGCCTTCCCTCCGTTCGATGCCGACTTGCGCGGCACCGGTGCGATCTCCACGCGGCGGTTCTTCGCGCGGCCTTCATCGTCCGCATTCGAGCTGACCGGCTGCTCGGAGCCGAACGCGGCCGCGAACACCGACGACGCCGGCACGCCGGCGTCGATCAGCGCACGCGTGACCGTCAATGCGCGCTTGGCCGACAGTTCCCAGTTGTCCGTGAACTGGCGGTTGCCGGCATGCACCTGCTGGTCGTCCGCGAAGCCGCTGATCATCAGGATCTCGTCGCGCGTCTTCAGGTAGGTGGCCAGCGGCACGGCCAGCGTCTTCAGCAGGTCGCGGCCCGCGGGCTGCAACTGATCGGAGTTCAGTGCGAACAGCACGTTGCCGCTGATGCCGATGCGCCCGTTCACGAGCGTCACGCGGCCGGCCGCGAGCGGCCCGGCGAGCGCCTGTTCGAGCGACTTGCGCTGCTGCGCCTCGAGCTGGCGCGCCCGCACGGCTTCCTCGAGCTTCGACGTGAGCTGGAGCTGCATGCCGATCACGCCGACGAGGATCAGCACGAACGCGCCGAGCAGCACCGACATCAGGTCGGCGAACGCGGGCCATACGGGCGCCGATTGCGCGCCGCCGTCGATTTCGTCGTGCATGCGTTACGCTCCGACGGGCGCGCGCCGGCCGGCGAGCTGCTGCATGTCTTCGACGATCTGCTTCTGCGACATCACGCTCAGGTCGATCACCTCGCGCGCCTGCGCGACGTAGTACTCGAGCTGCTCGTCGCTGCGCGCGAGCGACTTCTCGAGCGCGGCCTCGATGCGCTGCAGGTGGGTCAGCAGCTTGTCGTTCGATTCGCCGAACACCTGCACGGCCATCCCGAACGCATCGCCGAGGCTTGCCACCTCGACAGCGCCGGCCGTGACCTGCGCGGCCACCGAGTCGAGCTTGCGCGTTTCGGCATCGACCGTGTCGTTGAAGCGTGCGCCGACGCGGTCGAGCAGGTCGGCCGACGTGCTGACGAGCGCGTCGATCGCGGTGCGCTGTTCGGTCGACGCGTGGTTGACCGCGCCGAGCAGCGTTTCGAGCGTCGCGAGCAGGCGGCTGCGTTCCTCGAGCGTCGCGGTATCGCGCACCATGCTGTCGGACAGGCGCTGGCGCAGCTCGGCGACGACGTCGGCCGCGGCCTTCGGCGCCTCCGACGCCGCCTGCACGAGGCGCGCGATCTCGTTGATCGTGTCGCTTGCGTGCACCTGCGCCTGTGCGGTGATGTCGTTCGCGGTGCGGGTCAGCGTATCGCAGATGTCCTGCTGGCGCGTCGCCGCTTGCGCGCTCGTCTGCGCCCATTCGTCGCGCAGTGCGGCGGCCATCGCGGCCAGCGAATCGTTCCAGGCGGACAGGCGGGCTTCGTCGCGTGCGGCGAGTTGCGTTTGCAGGCCGGTGTGCGACTCGCGGATCGTCGACAGCAGATCGGTCGAGCGTTGTTCGAACGTCGCAGCCTGCGTGGTCAGATCGCGCGTCGTTTGCGCGAGCGCATCGCAGATTTCCTGCTGGCGGCCGGCGCTATGCACGCCTGCACGCTGCCATTCATCGCCGAGCTTCGTGGCCATCGCGGCAAGCGAATCGTTCCATGCCGACAGACGCTCTTCGTCGCGTGCGGCCAGTTGCGATTGCAGGCCGGTGTGCGACTCGCGGATCGTCGACAGCAGATCGGTCGAGCGTTGTTCGAACGTCGCAGCCTGCGTGGTCAGATCGCGCGTCGTCTGGGCGAGCGCGTCGCAGATTTCCTGCTGGCGGCCGGCGCTATGCACGCCTGCGCGCTGCCACTCGTCGCCGAGCTTCGTGGCCATTGCAGCCAGCGAGTCGTTCCAGGCCGACAGACGCTCTTCGTCGCGTGCGGCCAGTTGCGATTGAAGGCCCGTGTGCGACTCGCGGATCGTCGACAGCAGATCGGTCGAGCGTTGTTCGAACGTCGACGCCTGCGTGGTCAGATCGCGCGTCGTTTGCGCGAGTGCGTCGCAGATTTCCTGCTGGCGGCCGGCGCTATGCACGCCTGCGCGCTGCCATTCGTCGCCGAGCTTCGTGGCCATCGCGGCCAGCGAATCGTTCCAGGCCGACAGGCGTTCTTCGTCGCGTGCGGCCAGTTGCGATTGAAGGCCCGCGTGCGACTCGCGGATCGTCGACAGCAGATCGGTCGAGCGTTGTTCGAACGTCGCAGCCTGTGCGGTCAGATCGCGCGTCGTTTGCGCGAGCGCATCGCAGATTTCCTGCTGGCGGCCGGCGCTATGCACGCCCGCGCGCTGCCATTCGTCGCCGAGCTTCGCGGCCATCGCCGTCAACGATTCATTCCAGGTCGCGAGACGCTGTTCGTCGCGCGCAGCCAGTTCGGTCTGCAGCCCCGCGTGCGACTCGCGCATCGCGGCGAGCGTCGCGCCCGAATGACGCTCGAACGTCGCGGCGGCTTCGCCGAGCGCACGCGCGTGCTGGCTCGCAAGCGTCTCGCCGACCTGCTCCTGACGCGACAGCGCATCGCGCCACGCGTCCGACAGGCGGCCTTCGGTCGATTCGAGGCGCGTCGCGACGCCGTCGAGCAGGTCCGTCGAACGCTGCGAGAAGGTATCGGTGAACTGGCCGAGCGTCGTCTGCAGCTGCTGCGCGACGGCGTCGCCCGCCTGACGTTGTTCGTCGATCGCGCGGTGCCAGACGGCCGTCACGTTGCCGGTGGTCTTCTCGAAGCCGTCCGTCAGCCCGTCGAGCTGACGCTGCACGGCGCCCGTCACGGTATCGCGCAGCGCGGCCATCTCCTGCGCGAGCCCCGTCATCGTCGCGGCGACGACCGGCTGCAGCGCGGCACCGGCGACGCGCGCGCTTTCGGCGGCGCTTTCCTTCAGCGCGTCGCCGACGTTCGACGCAAGGCCCGCATACGCGCGCTCGGTCCGGTCGAAAAACGCCTGCTGGCTTTCAAGCTGGCGATCGTGCAGCGCGACGCTGCGCGCTTCGAGCGTCGTCATCATCGTCTGCAAGCGGTCGACCAGCGCCGGCATCACGTCGGCCTGGCGCTGCAGCAGCCGGAACGATTCGTCGCGCTGGTGCGCGGACGAATGCACGCGCAGCGTCGTCGCGATCTTCGCGTCGAGCTGCTGCGCCGCGTCGATCCGCTCGCGGCGCACGAGCGCGGACAGCAACCCGAGCATCGCGGACGTCGCGACGCCGGCGATCGACGTGCCGAATGCGAAGCCGAGGCCCTTCACCGGCGCGATCAGCGATGCGCGGATCGCATCGAGATCGGTCGCGCTTTCGAGCGCGGCGCCCGTGCCCTTCAGCGTGACGACCATCCCGAGCAGCGTGCCGAGCATGCCGAGCAGCACGAGCAGGCCGACGAGGTACGGCGTGAGCGCCGGGCCCGGCAGCGCGACGCGCGCGCCTTCGACGCGTGCACGCACGGCGCCGCGCAGGCCCGGGTGCAGCGCGTCGAGCCACGTGTCGAGCTTCGCGGGCGGTTCGGTCAGGCCGGCCACCGCGCGCGACAGCGTGGCGGTCGCCTGGCGGTAGCGCAGCAGTTCCCAGGCGCCGGCGACGTAGCACGCGCCGATCAGCAGCGTGACGGCCGACGCCAGCGGGTTCGACGCGACATAGCCGACACCGATCCAGCCCACTGCGAGCAGACCGGCGACGAAGACAACGAGATCAAGGCGAATTCTGGACATAGCGTGTTGATTAGCAGGTGCGAAGGGCCGCGAGCAGCCCGTCTACCGTTTGAAACCGGACTTCGAGTTCGGCGAGCAGGATGCTTTGCATCTCGTCGCGAAACGTATCGAGCCATGTGCCGGGCACGATCGCCGCGACGGCCGTGGTGTCGGGCGCCGCGCCGTCAGCGGCCGGATCGGCGGGGTCGGCTGCAGCAGCGGATTCGGCATCGGCCAGCGCCTGCCGCTCCGCGTCGCGCAACCGCCCGAAACGCGTGCCGAGCAGCGCGGGCACGGCCGACAGCAGGCTGCGCTCGCGCGCGCCGAGCACACGCTCCATGATCGTGTCGAGCGTCGCGAGCCGCGCCATCCCGGACGAGCGCGCGGCGAGCGCGACCCGCAGGCGGCCTCGCAACTGGCCGATCGCCGTCTCCATATCCTGTTGCAGCGTCAGGTAACGCTGGCGGAAGTCCGCGAAATCGGCCGTATCGGCGGCCGGCGGCGGCAGGTCGCCGGGCCGGCGCCGCGCACGCGGCCGGTTGGTGGCCGTGATCGCCTGCGCGAGGTCGTGACGCACGCGCGCGCAGTCGCGTTCCGCGTCGTAGCCGCGCACGCCGGCCGCGACGCCCGGCGGGCTCGCAGTCAGCGCGGACGAGAGCGTGATCGCGTCGGTCCAGCCGAGCCACTGGCTCAGCCGGTCGGACAGCGTCTGCCGGGATTCCGCGACGTCGGCGTCGGCCAGGCGCGCGAGCAGCCGGACGAGCGTCGGGCCGGTCAGCGCCGGGCGCGGAGGTGCTTGCACCATGCTGCAAACCGTCAAAAAAGGCAGCAGTTTACACGTCGTCGGGAGGTCGGCCGCCAGAATCGGGGAAGCGGCGCCGGCCGGCGCGCCGTGCAGCACACGCGAACGCCCGTCGCGCAAGGCTCGGCGGGCGGTGGCAGGTATTTGGGAAGCGCGTCGGCGGCGGCCCGGTGAGCGGCCGCGTCGTCAGAAAGGGAGGGGGGTTCCGGCACCCTCGTGCGCAATCGCACGGCGGCCCCGGCGATCGGCTCCGGCGGCCACGCCAGCCTGGGGAATGGCCGGCCGCCGT
This sequence comes from Burkholderia sp., assembly GCA_031253835.1. Taxonomy (GTDB): domain Bacteria; phylum Pseudomonadota; class Gammaproteobacteria; order Burkholderiales; family Burkholderiaceae; genus Burkholderia. The sequence goes on from JAIRVP010000068.1 coordinate 117,384, forward strand.
GCGATGCCGATCGGGAACGAAAGGTCAGATCCCCGCTTTCGGCGCGTTCAGGATCAGGCGCAGCCCGAGCAGCGTGATCGCGCCGGCCGCGACGCGGTCGACCCACTTCTTCGCACGCAGGTAGAGCTCGCGCGGCCGGCGCGTCGAGAAGCACAGCGCGACGATCGTGTACCAGCCGAATTCGACCGTGAACACGAGCGGCGGCAGCACGAGGTAGCACCACAGCGGCGGATGCTGCGGAAGCAGCGCCGCGAAGATGCTGCCGTACCAGATTGCCGTCTTCGGGTTGCTGAGCTGGGTCGTGAGGCCCGTCAGGAACGACTTGCGCGCGCTGCCGCCGGCGATCGCCTGCGGATCGTCCATCGCGATCGGCCGGTCGGCGCCGCGCCAGATCTTCGACGCCATGTAGATCAAGTACGCACCACCCGCGACCTTGAGGCCCACATACAGCCATTCGACGGCCTGCAGCAGCGTGTAGAGCCCGGCCAGCGCGACGCCGCCGAACACGATGCCGCCAATGCCCATGCCGAGCGCGGTAGCCAGCCCGTCGCGACGCGACAGCCCGATCGAATTGCGGGCAACCAGCACGAAGCTCGGGCCCGGAATCATCGCGCCGAGAAACAGCGCGGCCAGGATGGCGAATACGGCAGCCGATGCAGTCATCGAAGTCTCCTTGGTCAGCGACGCCGATTCGCCGGCGCCGGCGTGTCGTTTCCGACGGTCGAGCCGCTGATTCTGGCACGCTTCGCGCGTGGCCGGAAGCGGCCGCGCGCTGCTATGCTGGCCCTCTTTCCCGTCATCCCGCCCCGCCGCCATGATCGAGATCCGCGCCGCCCGCTATCCCGACGACGCCGCAGCCGTCGAAGCGATCTTCCGCGAGTACATCGCGAGCCCGACCGTCAGTCTCGCCTTCCAGGACTACGAGCCCGAGATTGCCGCGCTGCCCGGCAAGTACGCGGCGCCGCGCGGGCAGCTGCTGCTCGCGTGGCACGGCGAGCGCGTGATCGGCTGCGCGGCGTTTCGCGAAATCGACGACACGGCGTGCGAGATGAAGCGCGTGTACGTCCGCCCCGAGGCGCGCGGGCTGAACGTCGGCCGCCAGCTCGTCGAACGGCTGCTGCGCGACGCGAAGGTGGCCGGCTACGCGCGCATGTGCCTCGACGTGCTGCCGGAGTTCGTCGCCGCCCGGCAACTGTATGCGTCGCTCGGTTTTACGCCCGCGCCGCCCGTCGCGTTCAATCCGGTGCCGGGCACCGAGTTTCTCGGGCGCGACCTGTAACCCTTTCCCCTTTTCGACCGGACATTCCGCCATGCGCGTTCTCCGCCTCGCAACCCTGCTGCTTACACTGCTCGCGGCGCTGCCTGCCGGCGCCCGTGCCGCCGACCTGCCGAAGTCGATCGCCGCGCAACTGCCGCCCGGCTATCAGCCGCTGCTCGCGCATGCCGGGCCCGATCTCGACAACGGGCGGCACAGCTTTCTCGTCGTCGTGCATCGCGCGGTCGATACACGCGAACAGCCGTCGCCGCGCCCGCTGCTGATCTACGAGGAGCAAGCCGACCACACCTACCGGCTCGCCGCGCGCAACGACCAGGTCGTGCTGCGCGCGAACGAAGGCGGCCAGTGCGATCCGTTCGATCCCGAAGATGCCGCCGACAACGGCTTTGCGGTGAAGGGCCGCTATTTCACCGTGCAGAACTTCGTTGCGTGCGGGCAGCACTGGACCGACTACATCACGTTCCGCTACGACCCGCGCACGCACGGCTGGTTGTTCTCGAACGAGATCGTCACCGAATCGTTCCCGCTCGACGACCAGCCCGACCACGTCACCGTCACGCGCGCCGACGCGCACCGGCCGGTGTCGTTCGGTCAGTGGAAGCGCAAGGACTGACGCGACCGCCACGCTGACCGTATTGATCTCCCCCGCTCGTCACCCGCCGGCCGGTACTCGCGAGCGAGCGCCAACAGGACTACCATAGGCGCTCGCCGTCGCGCGACCGTGCGCCGGCATCGCACGCGGCTCGCCCGCACGCCTTCCCTCGCTGCACCCGCACAGGAGGACGTCATGACGCAACACTTCGACGCGATCGTCATCGGCACGGGCCAGGCCGGGCCGCCGCTCGCCGCGCGGCTGTCGGCCGCCGGCATGAAAGTCGCGATCATCGAACGCGGCCGCTTCGGCGGCACCTGCGTGAACACCGGCTGCATCCCGACCAAGACGCTGATCGCGAGTGCCTACGCGGCGCAGCTCGCGCGGCGCGCCGGCGAATACGGCGTGTCGGTCGGCGGCCCCGTCACCGTCGACATGAAAGCCGTGAAGGCGCGCAAGGACCAGATCTCCGGCCGCTCGAACCACGGCGTCGAGCAATGGGTGCGCGGCCTTGCGAACACCACGGTGTTTCAGGGTCACGCCCGGTTCGAGCGCGCCGATGCCGTGCGCGTGGGCGACGCGCTGCTCGAAGCCGAACGCATCTTCATCAACGTCGGCGGCCGCGCGCAGGTGCCCGCGATGCCGGGCCTCGACTCGGTGCCATACCTGACCAATTCGACGATGATGGACGTCGACTTCCTGCCCGAGCATCTGGTGATCGTCGGCGGCAGCTATGTCGGGCTCGAATTCGGCCAGATGTATCGCCGCTTCGGATCGAAGGTCACGATCGTCGAGAAAGGCGCGCGCCTGATCCGCCGCGAGGACGAAGACGTGTCGCAGGCCGTGCGCGAGATTCTCGAAAACGAAGGGATCGACGTGCAGCTCGACGCGAACTGCCTGAGCGCGCGGCGCGACGGCGCAGGCATCGTGGTCGGCCTCGATTGCTCGGGCAGCGGCCGCGAAGTCGCGGGCTCGCACCTGCTGCTCGCGGTCGGGCGCGTGCCGAACACGGACGATCTCGGGCTCGACCGCGCGGGCGTCGCAACCGACGCGCGCGGTTACATCGGCGTCGACGAGCAGTTGCGCACGAACGTGCCGGGCATCTGGGCGCTCGGCGACTGCAACGGGCGCGGCGCGTTCACGCACACCGCGTACAACGACTACGAGATCGTCGCGGCCAACCTGCTCGACGACGATCCGCGCAAGGTGTCCGACCG
>JAIRVP010000007.1 GCA_031253835.1 Burkholderia sp.
GCGGGCAACGCGATCGCGACGGTGCAGTCGAGCGACCCGATCAAGGTCATCACGGTGCGTGCGACGGGCTTCGATCCGGTTGCGGCCGAAGGCGGCAGCGCAGCGGTCGAGAAGATCGAGGCGGCGGCAGATGCAGGCAAGTCGCAGTTCGTGAGCCGTGAAGTGACGAAGCTGGACCGTCCGGAACTCACCAGCGCGAAGATCATCGTGTCGGGCGGCCGCGGTCTGGGCAGCGGCGAAAACTACACGAAGGTGCTGGAGCCGCTGGCCGACAAGCTGTCGGCGGCACTGGGCGCATCGCGCGCGGCAGTCGACGCCGGCTACGTGCCGAACGACTATCAGGTCGGCCAGACCGGCAAGATCGTCGCACCGCAGCTGTACATCGCGGTGGGCATCTCGGGGGCGATCCAGCACCTGGCCGGCATGAAGGATTCGAAGGTGATCGTTGCGATCAACAAGGATCCGGAAGCACCGATCTTCAGCGTGGCCGATTACGGCCTCGTTGGAGACTTGTTCTTAACAGTTCCAGAATTGTCTGATCACCTTGCGTAAGGAAGAGATATCCATGCGTGTCGTTTTTTGGTGATCAGGTTGGAGGCGACTATGAGTGCAATGGAGCAAGCCCGCCACAACGGGGCTGCCGCTGCCAATGCCGATGATGCATCAATCTGGCGCTGGTTTTCTGCACTTCTTGAGGAGCGCAGGATCCGGTGGCGCTTCATGCTTGGAAAATGGGTGGTACATGTTGACCGTAACCATGTCGCAACCGAGCTTAGTTTTGACGATGCGATTCGCGTTGCGAAGATGGAAGCGACGGAAAAGGGGCTCGGACTAGTGACCGTGCCTTAAAAAATGCCGGTCGACTGATTGATCTTGGGTGGCATCAGATGCTTTCGCGGGCGGCTCATGTTGAATTAATTTGATATGCAAAATAATTTAAATGGAATCTTGCATACCCCCTCCCACCCTGCGCGACCTGAGGCGTTCTCGTCTTGCGCCTAATCATAGGCGTCGACCGCCACGATTGAAAACCTCCACTTACAACGGTGCTTCGTCTTGCGACGAATTTTGTATCGCCGAACAATAGGCGTGCATTGACTTTACATTGTCTTCAGATGTGGTTTATGGGAGGGCAAGCCTTCCATGTCAACCGGTCGCGATGCTGAAATTCTTAACTATTCCGTCGAGAGTGTTTTTTCGCTATTGCCGGTCGCCTTCCAGAATAACTTGTCCAGGCGCCAGTGAGATGGGATTTGAGATGTTGAATTATTTGCGCCGAGATCTCCTTGGGGTGAATTCCGGATCTGGCGCTTTGCAATATATAAAAAGATAGCGCCATTATGGGGCGGGCATCTTTGGGTATGTTCTGCAGAAAAAGGTCGCCTGAATTCATTGAGGTTGCCAAGAAAGCTGTCGCGTACTTTGGGATAACGACAAGGTATGAGTTCATGCGGGACAATATCAACGAGCGTCGTCCGAAAATGACGTGCCACGCCCCCGGTATTGATCATAGTGGTTGTTTCGAATTGCATCGTTAGACGGGCGGTGCGCTCTAGGGCGAGGATGAATGAAGGCTCGGCGTGAGCAAGCATTCCTGGCAGGCCAGCGGTGCCGTCTGGTACGTGACCGTGCCCCGAATTCATCAGACGAATTTGATTTGAAATTTGTCAAACTTAGATGTATTTCGTCGTATACCGCCTGATCTGAGATTTTTTTCGTATCGATAGACCGATATGATTTCTCCAACCCATCCGTTGTTAGCAGAGCCCTTAGCGCGTGGCAGCCGGGCGGCGCCGGAAGCATTTTGAGAGTTGTATGTTAGCTATGTCACTCGCGATTATTGAATGCAGCCGCAGGCGAGCCGCGCAGGTTCGGTCGGACAACGCATCTGCGCCCTTACGGAGCGGACCCAAGTGGGTTTGTCAAATTGTGCCAGGCCATGAGGCAGGAGGCGGCGGGCAATGCATATCAACTGCTCAAATAGTCGGATTGCTTGGCCAACTAAAGCCTGCAAACATCGTATTGACCGACCATGCCTCGAACGCAGGCGGCTGGCTGGCGCGTTCGCCGGTAGACGAAGCTGACCGGTGTCGAGCGTACGCCTATCTCAGTGCTAACGGGGTCCTTGAGATGGTCGGAATGCCGGGCGTCGGCCCCTGGCTCGAAGAGAGAGATACATGGTGGCCCGGCACGTACGAATTGCCGCTGCTTGAACAGTTGTCCGAGAACGGACCTCTCCGCAACCTAGTCGGCCCCAGGGCATCCTCGTATGTGTTGATGAGTCTGACGGAGATCGATGGCACTGCGCTCGTCACCGAATCGGACAACGGCATTGAGCGACCGTTCCGCATTCCTGCTGGTGTCGACACGATCCATTTCGCGCCGGTCTGCACCGGCGGTCCCGCGGAATACTGGCGCGAAGCCCTTGTTGCCGCGTTCGACCGCATCCGGCAACTCGTCGGGCTAAGGTCGGCCCGTCCATTCTACCTTTAGCACAAACACGCCCAACGCTTGGCAAGCCATACCATGATGGACGTACTCGACACCTTTGATCGCAAGATCCTGAACATCGTCCAGCGCGACGGCACCGCGACGGCGGATGCCATTGCCGAACGGATCGGCCTGTCCACGTCTGCCGTACAGAAGCGGTTAAAACGGATGCGCACCGAAAAGATCATCTCTGCGGAGATTGCAGTGGTTGATCCCGCGGCGGTTGGCCGTCCGATGACCTTCATTGCAGCAATGGAAATCGAACGCGAAAACTACGAGACGATTGCAAAGTTTCGCGAGTGGGCGAAGTCATATGACGAGATCCAGCAGATCTATTACGTGACGGGCTCCGTTGACCTGATCGCGATTGTCACCGCACGCGATGTCGAGGCCTACGACCGACTCTCCGCTCGGATCATGCAGAGCAATCCGATGATCCGACGGATCAATACGAATGTCGTGCTCAGTTCGATCAAGGTCGGGTTGTTCGTGCCGGTCGAGAAGGACGGCGACGACGAGCCGCCCACCGTCTGACGAACACACCCGGCACGCGGACGGCCGATCCGGCCGTCCTGCGTGACGAACCGCAATCCGGCCTAGTCGAAAACAGCCGAAACGCATAATTTGATGAGCAATTCGCACGACTAACCTTATTCCTGAATTCACTGAACAGGAGATGATCGAGATGGAACTCAAATTGGCACTGATCGGCTTCGGCGGAGTCAATCAAGGACTGGTCGAGCTGCTCAAGAAAAAGCGCGCGATGCTGTCGACCGCGGGGCTTGACGTGTCGGTCACGATGGTCGCTGATCTGCGGTTCGGGATCGCGACGAACCCGCGCGGCATCGCGCTGGACGTGCTCGACGAGACCGCACGACGCGGCGTCGATCCCGAAGCGTTGCGTCGCGATCCCGGCACGCTGGTGTCGCCGGACGTCAATCTCGGCGCGGTGCTGAAGGCGATCGCGTCGGAGCATGTCGATGTCGTCGTCGAAGCGACCTTCACCGATCCGAACACCGGCGAGCCGGCGCTGTCGCACTGCCGCACCGCGCTCGAATGTGGCAAGCACGTGATCACGACCAACAAGGGGCCGATCGCGCTCGCGCAGCAGGCGCTGTCGCGGATCGCCGCGAACTCGGGCGCATGCCTCCAGTACGAGGGCACCGTGATGAGCGGCACGCCGGTCCTGCGGCAGCTCGCGACGACGCTGCGCGGCTGCGACGTCAACGGCTTCGCCGGCATCCTGAACGGCACGTCGAACTACGTGCTTGGCCAGGTCGAGGCCGGTGCGACCTTCGATGTGGCAATCAAGGACGCGCAGCAGCGTGGCTATGCGGAAGCGAATCCCGCAGCCGACGTGAACGGCTCGGACGTACAGCTGAAGGTCGTCATTCTTGCGAACGCGCTATGGAACGCGGGCCTCAAGCGCAGCGACGTGACGTGTCGGGGCATCGTCGAGCTGACCGAGGACGACGTGCGTGCCGCGGCAGCCGAAGGCATGTCCTGGCGGTTGATCGGATCGGCCGTCCGTCATCCGGACGCCACGGTGACCGCAAGCGTCGAGCCGCGCAAGCTTCCGGCCGGCCATCCGTTGCGTGCCGCGAGCGGCGTGACGAACGCGATTACATTCGACACTGACGTGCTTGGCGGCGTGACGATCAGCGGGCCCGGTGCAGGCCGCGAAGAGACTGCGTTCGCGATCCTGTCCGACCTGATCGAACTCGCTGACCGAATCGGCGCCACCGCGCAGGAGGTGGCCGCATGAGCGCGCGCGAAGCGGTGATCGGCGATTTCGCGTCGGCCGGCGTGGCCGACGTCCGGTCGCCTTATGACGGCTCCGTCGTCGGCACGGTTCGCCTGTCGCCCGTCGATGCAACGCCGGCACTCGTCGAGCGCGCACTCGCGGGTGCAAACGCGGCCGCGGCACTGCCGCGTAGCCGGCGGGCGGACATCCTGTTCCGCGCGGCGGCGCTCGTCGAGGAACGCGCGGAGACGTTCGCACGCACGATCGCGCTCGAAGCCGGCAAACCGCTGCGGCAGGCGCGCAAGGAGGTCGCGCGCTGCGTGAACACGCTGCGCCTGTCCGGCGAGGAGGCGAAGCGCCTGGTCGGCGAGACGATTCCGTTCGACGGCTATCCCGGCTCCGAGGATCGCAGCGGCTACTACACGCTGGACCCGCTCGGTGTGATTCTCGCGATCACGCCGTTCAACGACCCGCTGAACCTCGTCGCGCACAAACTCGGGCCTGCGATCGCGACCGGCAATGCGGCAATCCTGAAACCGTCGCTGCTCGCGCCGCTGTCCGCACAGGCCCTCGTCGAGATCCTGTGGGAGGCTGGTGCGTCGCGCGACGCGCTGCAGATCGTGCACGGCGGCGCGGAGATCGCATCCGCGCTGGTGCGCGACCGGCGCATCCGCATGGTGACGTTCACCGGCGGCCCGACGACCGGCGAGGCGATCACGCGCGACGCAGGGCTCAAGAAGATCGCGATGGACCTCGGTGGCAACGCACCGGTGATCGTGATGGCCGACTGCGACCTGAAGGACGCGGCCGAATCGTGCGTGTCGGGCGCGTTCTGGGCCGCCGGGCAGAACTGCATCGGCACGCAGCGGATCTTCGTCGCCGAGGCCGCGTACGAGCCGTTCCTCCGTTACTTCGTCGAACTGACCCGCAAGATGGTCGCAGGCGATCCGCTCGACGACGCGACCGACATGGGGCCGATGATCGACGAGGAACAGGCGATCCGGATCGAACGCTGGGTCGACGAAGCGGTCGCGGGCGGCGCGACGGTGTTGACCGGCCATCGCCGGCGCGGCGCGCTGTACGAGCCGACGGTGCTCGCCGACGTGCCGTGCGATGCGCGCGTGTGGACCGACGAGGTGTTCGCGCCGGTCGTGACGATTGTGAAATTCACCGACCTGCAGCAGGCGCTCGATGCCGCCAATGCGTCCGAAAGCAGCCTGCATGCGGGCGTGTTCACGAGCCGCCTGGAGGTGGCGCTCGGCGCGGCGGAGCGCCTGCAGGCCGGCGGCGTGATGATCAACGATTCGTCCGACTACCGCTTCGACGGCATGCCGTTCGGCGGTTTCAAGTATGGGTCGCTGGGCCGTGAAGGCGTGCGGTTCGCGATGACGGAAATGACGCAGCCGAAGGTGGTCTGCTTCAGGCGCAACCGGGGGCTGTCGAGCTGACGCGCTGCGCCGGCGCGTGGGGCGCCGGCGCAGCGTGAACCGGGGCGGTGTGCAACGTATCGAAGAGGGAGTCGGGGATGCCAGCAGCAATTCCTGCATGCAAGCCAGCGGCCGACGTGCTGGTGGTCGAGGATATTCATAAATCGTTCGGCGGGGTCGAGGTGCTGAAAGGCATCTCGCTGACCGCGAGGAATCACGAGGTCGTGTCGATCCTCGGCAGCAGTGGGTCGGGCAAGAGCACGTTCCTCAGGTGTATCAATTTGCTGGAAACGCCCGACCGCGGCCGGATCCGCGTGAACGGCGAGACGCTCGCGCTGAAGCCGGCGGGCCGCGACGGCGCGCTCGTCGCCGCCGATCCGAAGCAGGTGATGCGCGTGCGCCGCAAGCTCGCGATGGTGTTCCAGCAATTCAATCTGTGGGCGCACATGACGGTGCTGCAGAACGTGATGTTCGTGCCGGTGCGCGTGCTCGGCGTGCCGAAGCGCGACGCGCGCGACAAGGCGATTGCGATGCTCGAGCGCGTAGGGCTCGCCGGCAAGTGCGAGCACTACCCGAACCAGCTTTCGGGCGGCCAGCAGCAGCGCGTCGCGATCGCGCGTGCGCTCGCGACCGATCCGGAGGTGATGCTGTTCGACGAGCCGACATCGGCGCTCGACCCCGAGCTCGTCGGCGAAGTGCTGAAGGTGATGCGCTCGCTCGCGGACGAGGGCCGCACGATGCTTGTCGTCACGCACGAGATGGGATTCGCGCGCGAAGTCGCGAACCGCGTGGTGTTCGTCCACCAGGGGCGCATCGAGGAAGACGGCAGTCCCGATGAAGTATTCGCGAGCCAGAAATCACCGCGATTCCAGAAGTTTCTGTCCAGCATCATCTGATGCGGATCCAACGCCAACCGGAGGGGAAATCATGAAGAAACTGCTTCAGTCGCTGTGCGTGGGCGCGGCATTGCTCGGATCTGTTGCGCATGCCGAACAGGTCGTGCGGGTCGGCACGCTCGCCGATTACGCGCCGTTCGAATACAAGGACGCGTCCGGCAAGCTGCAGGGGATGGAGATCGACATCGGCAAGAAGATGTGCGACGCGATGAAGGTCAAGTGCCAGTGGGTGACGATGGACTTCGACGCGCTGATTCCGGCGCTCAAGGCGAAGCAGATCGACGCGGTGCTCGCGCAGATGTCGAAGACGCCGGAGCGCGAGCAGTCGGTCGACTTCACGCGCATCTTCACAACGGCACCCGTGCAGCTCGTCGCGAAGCAGGGCTCGGGAATCACGGACAACGCGGCCACGCTGCGCGGCAAGACGATCGGCGTGCAGACGGCGTCGACGCACGAATCCTACTTGCGCCGCCGCCTGCCGGCGAGCAAGTCGGGCATCGACGTGAAGGTCTACCAGACGCTCGACGAGGCGTGGCTCGATCTCGAGGCCGGCCGCATCGACGCGGTGTTTTCCGACAACACGGTGGCCTACGACTGGCTGACGAAAGCCGGCAAGAAGGAGGGCTTCGACTTCGTCGGCAAGCCGATCGCCGATGCGGAGATCTTCGGCGACGGCACGGCGATCGCCGTGCGCAAGGGCGACGTGCCGCTGAAGACGCTGTTCGACAAGGGCATCGCGCAGATGCAGGCCGACGGCACGTTCGCGGCTGCCAACAAGCGCTATTTCCCGTTCAGCATCGCGCCGCAATAACCGCGCATCGGGACCGCGCTGCCGCAGCACGGCGGCGCGCGGTCCGCGCCTCACAAGGAGCGATACCACGATGGACATGTTGGTGAACTACGGCGCGCAGATCGCGGCAGGCGCGCTCGTCACGCTGGAGCTCGCGGTCGCTGCGCTGTGCCTCGGCATGCTGCTCGGCATCGCCGGCGCGTCGGCGAAGCTGTCGAGCGTGCGCTGGCTGAGCGCCGCGACCTACGCGGTGACCAATTTCCTGCGCGGCATTCCCGAGTTCCTGATCCTGCTGATCTGCTACTTCGGGCTGTCGCATCTGCTCAACACGCAGTTCGACGGCGCGCTCACGGTCAGCCCGTTCTCGGCCGGTGTGATCGCGCTCGCCGTGGTGTTCGGCGCGTATTCGTCGGAGATGTTCCGCGGCGCGTTCATCGCGGTGCCGGCCGGGCAGATCGAGGCCGCGCGCGCATACGGGATGACGCGCCTGCAGACGTTGTGGTTCGTCCGCCTGCCGCAGGCGTGGCGAATCTGCCTGCCGAGCCTGAACAACATGTGGCAGAACCTCCTGAAGGACACGTCACTCGTGTCGATCGTTGGGCTCGAGGACATGCTGCGCAAGGCCAACATCGCTGCGCAGTTTACCAAGCAGCCGTTTGTTTTCTACGTGACGGTCGGCGTCGTCTACTTCGGCTTTCTCGCCGTTTCCAACCCCGCGTTCGCGTGGCTCGAACGCATCGCGGGCCGCGGTTACGCAAAGCGCACCTGAAGAGGCCATTCGATGAACGACCTTCTTTCCCTGATTGCGCAGTCCGGCCCGGATATCGCGCGCGGCGCGTGGATCACGCTCGAGCTGCTGGTGCTGTCATGTGTGCTCGCGTTCGCGCTCGCGGTGCCGCTCGCCGTTGCGCGCACCTCGGAGAGCCGCTGGCTGTCCACGCCGAGCCGTCTCTTCATGTCGGTGTTTCGCGGCACGCCGCTGCTCGTGCAGATCTTCGTGCTGTATTACGGGCTCGCGCAGTTCTCATTCGTGCGCGCGTCGCCGTTGTGGCTGCTGGTCGGCGGCTCGTTCTCGTGCGCGTTGTGCGCGCTGACGCTCAACCTCGCAGCCTACATGGCGGAAGACATCCGCGGCGGGATCGCCGGCGTGCCCGCCGGCGAAAAGGAAGCCGCGCTCGCGTTCGGGGCGAGCCGCTTCATGCTGACCTGGTTCGTGATCGTGCCACGCGCGATCGGCATCGTCGCGCCGACGCTCGGCAACGAGATCGTGCTGCAGCTTAAATCGACCGCGCTCGCGAGCACGATCACCGTGCTCGACCTGACCGGCGTCGCGCGGCGCATCTCGATCGAAACCTATACGACCGACGCGCTGATGCTGGCCGGCATCGTGTACGTCGGCATCACGGCAGTGCTGTCGACGGTGCTGAGACGCGTCGAAGGCCTGCTGAACCGCCATCTGGGCAGCATGCGTGCTTGACGGCACCGCATGGACACGACACATCGAACGATCCGAGGACAACATGGGATACAAGCTTGAAACGCTGGCGCTGGCCGCCGACCGCGACGTGACCGACGAGAAGACAGTTGCGCCCGCGATCCACTATTCGGCCGTGTTCAAGGCCGCCGGCAGCGAGGAATTCGCGGAGATGTCGAGCGTGCCGCAGCATCCGCGCAACTACACGCGCTACGGCAATCCGGTTCACGAACGCGTGAAGGCGATCATGGCCGAGCTCGAAGGCACGGAGACTGCGCTCGTCACCGCGTCCGGGATGGGCGCGATCGCGACCGCGATCCTCAGTGTCGTGAAGGCCGGCGATCACGTGGTCGGCCAGACGCGCCATTACATGAGCACGACGAAGATGCTCGACGACATGCTGCGCAAGTTCGGCGTCGAGGTGACTTTCGTCGACCAGACCGACGTGGCCGCGTTCGACCGCGCGATTCGTCCGAACACGCGGCTGATCGTGCTCGAGTCACCGGTCAATCCGCTGCTGCTCGTGACCGATATCGCCGCGGTGACCGAGATCGCACGGGCGCGCGGCATCCTGACGCTCGCGGACAACACGTTCGCGTCACCGGTCAACCAGCAGCCGCACCGGCTCGGTGTCGACGTCGTCGTGCACAGCGCGACCAAGTACCTCGGCGGCCATCACGACCTGACGGGCGGCGTGATCTGCACGAGCCGCGCGCTCGCCGAGCAGATCTGGCACACGCACATCACGCTCGGCTCGGTGCTGTCGCCGATGGACGCATGGCTGCTGCTGCGCGGGCTGCGCACGCTGCCCCTGCGTGTCGAGCGGATCAACGCGAACGCGCAGGCGCTCGCCGAATTCCTCGAAGCGCACGCGAAGATCGAGCGCGTGTTCTATCCGGGTCTGCGCAGCCATCCGCAGCATGCGCTTGCTTGCCGGCAGATGCGTGGTTTCGGCGGGGTGGTCGCGTTTGGCGTGCGGGGCGGCTACGACGAGGCGCAGCGCTTCGTCGAGGCGCTGCGCGTGCCGTTGAACGCGGGCAACCTCGGCGGCGTCGATTCGCTCGCGATTCATACCGCGTCGATGTGGGCCGGCACGATGTCCGCGGAGCAGATGCGCGCGGCGGACATTCCGCTCAATTTCATTCGCTATTCGGTAGGCATCGAGCATGTCGACGACCTGAAGGCGGACATTGCGCAGGCGCTCGAGCGGATCTGACGGCGCACGGCGCGCACTGGGCCGCGCGCCGCGAGTGCATCGCGACGGCTTGTGAATCGATTCTGCCGCGACTTGGACGCGGATAGCAACGAAGGAGCACGGACAATGCAGGGCATCACGGTACTCGACGGCGGCATGGGCCGCGAACTGGCGCGGATCGGTGCGCCATTCAGGCAGCCGGAATGGTCGGCGCTCGCGCTGATGGAAGCGCCACACTATGTCGGCCTCGCGCATGACGCGTTCATCGCCGCGGGCGCCGACGTGATCACCGCGAACAGCTACGCGATCGTGCCGTTCCATATCGGCGAGGAGCGGTTTCGCCACGATGGCGTCGCGCTCGCAACGCTTGCCGGACAACTCGCACGACAGTCAGCCAGCCGGGCATCGCGGCCGGTACGCGTCGCGGGCTCGCTGCCGCCGACGGGCGGCTCGTACCGGCCCGACCTGTTCGACGCGGCGCACGCCGATGCGATCCTGGCGACGCTCGTCGACGGGCTCGATCCGTACGTCGACCTGTGGCTGGCCGAGACGCAGAGCCTGACCGACGAGATCGGCGCCGTTCGGCGTGCTCTCGGCGCGAATCCGAAGCCGCTGTGGGTGTCGTTCACGCTGCGCGACGAGGTCGAAGCGGGCGCGCGGCCGGTGCTGCGCTCCGGGCAGACACTCGACGAAGCAATTGACGCCGCGTTGTCGGCGCGTGCGGCCGCGCTGCTGTTCAATTGCAGCCAGCCTGAAGTGATGGGTGCGGCGGTCGAGGCGGTGCAGGGCGCGCACGCACGCACGGGCTCTGCACTGCCGGTCGGCGTCTACGCGAACGCATTTCCGCCGCAGCGCGACGATGCGCAGGCGAACGAGGAGCTCCACGGATTGCGCGGCGATCTTGATCCGCGCGGCTATGCGAAGTGGGCGGAGCAATGGCTTGCGCTTGGCGCACAGATCGTCGGCGGGTGCTGCGGAATCAGCCCCGATCACATTGCGGCGTTGCGAGATGCGGTCGACGCGCGCAGCGCCGGTCGCGCCGGTGCCGGCCAATGAAGATCGACGGCCTCGACCAGAAGATCATCGACGCGCTGTGCGCCGATGCGAGGATTCCGCTTGCGGTGCTGGCCGACCGGATCGGTCTGTCGCGGCAGGCGGTCCGGCACCGGATCGACCGGCTCGAGGCGCTGAAGATCATCGTGGGCTACACGGTGCGGCTCTCGCTGCCCGACGACACCCTGCCCGTGCGTGCCGTGATGCTCGTCTACCGCAAGGACCGGATGCGCGGTGCGGACGTGCTCGCGGCGCTCGAGCGGATCGCTGAGGTGCGTGACTGCTCGGTGCTGAGCGGCGAAGTCGATCTGCTCGTGCAGATCGAGGCGACTTCGCACGAGCGCGTCAGTGAAATCTGGGGAATGGTAAGCGCGATGGACGGCGTACAGAACATCACGACCAGTTTTGTGCTTGACTCGGTGGTCCATAAGCGATGACCGGCCCCGCCGGATGAGTGAAGGCGGAGCGGGACGTGGACAGCAACCGTCTCTAGCTGAAAAATGGGGGCAGCTTACTGACTATGCCTCGTTTACACGTACAGCAACTCACGCGGCGATCAACCTAGCCTCATAGTCAATGGAGGTAAGGTAGTCGATCAAGGTATGCAGGCGTTGCCGATCCAATCGACGATATCCAGGCGAGCGTCGGCACGCGTTTCGTAGTGGGTCTGGTAGATACTTCTGACCTTCAGAGTCTTGAAGAAGCTCTCCATTGCGGCGTTGTCCGAGGCGTTGTTACGTCGGCTCATCGAGACGTTCATCTTGAACGTGGCGACCAGTTCCGGGTAAGCGCTACGGGCATATTGACTGCCGCGATCGCAATGCAGCAATCCCGGTTGTGGCTTGCGTTGCCAGCAAGCGCTGCGCAACGCTCGACAGACCAGATCCGCGTTGATTCGCTCTGACATTGACCAGCTGACGACGCGCCGGGGCGCAAGATCCAGGATCACTGCCAGGTATAACCAACCCTCGCCGGTCTTGATGAAGGTGATGTCGCTTACCTAGGCCTGATTGGGTCGCCAGCCATCGAAGCTCCGATCCAGCAAATTCGGCGCCACCGGCAGGTGATGCGTCGAAGCTGTGGTCACCCGATAAGGACGCTTGTAGACCGGCGCGGCTCCTGGCGTTGCAGGCTGCGACGCACGCGTTCGTGCGCTCGCCGGCCGGCCCTGAGCGCGCATCTGCCGCACGATACGCGGGCAGCCGTCTTATTTGTCCGGAACTCAGTCACAAATTGACATAATTAACACTCTCATCGGAAGCACATGTGCGATCTTCGCACTCCCGTGCGTGACCGCGACGTGTGCGGGCGAGGGGGCTTCTGAACGAGGTCATCGCGAATGACTCATGGCCATAGGTCATCACGCCTTTGCAATAGAGCTGTCCTACGGTGATTCTTTCGCCGCTTTCTTCGCTCTGGTTGGATCTGGAATATGGCGTTAGTGCCTTTGCCTTTCTTGCTTGTGATCCATGCTTCCCAGCGAGCCAAGATTGGCCGAATCTGGCGCGTATAGTCGGCACGGTCATAGTGTCGGTTTTGGACGCCGCCAAGTCCGTGAGAGAGGATCTGTGAGCGTAGATCCTTCGACACACCCAACTCCTCGATAAGAAGTGTTTCGACAGTGCGCCGGATATCGGTCCACCCGAATCCCGCTACGGCTTCGCCACTGGCGACCATTGCGGCAGAAATTTTCGATACGACGTTACTCACGGTGTCTGGTACCGTCGTGCCGAATATCCGTTGGTCTTCTGCATCCGTCTGAATCAGGAAAAGACATTGGCTGACGATAGCGACAGCTCCCGCGGGTAATGGGATATCGTGTCTGCGTGGTACTTGCCGACGTCCTTTGGGATCGAATAACGTGAGGATTTTTGCATCGCGGTCGTAGTCCGTGCGCTTCACTCGTAAGAGTTGTGCAATACGTTGCGCGCCAGCGAGCACTGCGACCTTTATCGCAGCCGCTGCAAGCCCTTCTGTTGCCGAAAGGTGGGACCAGAACGCGCGGAACTCGGTAGCGGACAGGTGACGTTGCCCCACTCGATTGAACTGGTTCAGAGCTTTTGTAGCCGCGATTGGGTTGAACGCAATGCCGAATCCAGTCATCGTCGACGGTGCGGCCGCATCGCCATCGATTCCCAGCGCCAGCTCGAAAGCTGCGTGCAAAGATGTGCGTACTTTGCCCGCCGTCCGACCCTTGCCAGCTTCAACCAGCCTACGGAAAATTTCAGTGGCTTGCTCTCGCGCGAAATCTTTCGCAGGTGACGACGCATATTTCGGGAATGCCTCATAGACGTGCACAGTGACCATCCGTCTGACATCGCCGGCGCTCGGCTTGCCTGCGCCATTCAGATGCGAGATGTAGGCGTCCATCAGGGCTTTGAGCGTGAATCTTGTTTTCGCCAGGGCTTCGGCCGCAGCGGCAGTTGCAGCGCGCGACTCGTTCTCTTTTCGTTTGTGCTCCGCAGCGCGTTTTTCGCGCTCGCTCGCGTGCAGATCGCCATCAATCACAGTCTGACGCTTCGCTGCTGCGTCGCTGCACTGGAGCCGGGCATCGGCGAGGGTAAGTCGATCGGATTGGTCGCCGTAGGCGCCGAGGGGGAAATATTTATTCCTCCGTTCTACGGAGTACCGGTAGTACCACGCGGCCGTACCCGATGCGGCGATCTTAAGCGACAACGCGCCTTGTCCTCGCCCGCGGGATTCATGCAACCAGCATACTTTCCCTGATCGGCGGGCTTCCTGGACGGCCGCAGCGATGGTCCGTTCCGTCAGCATTTTTGCCTCCACTGAATGTGGCAAAGTGACGGTCTGAGTCTACACTAGGTCTACACTACTCAGATAGAACTCAGCGAAATTCGACGGATCGAAAAGGAAGTGGTGCTTTCATAAGTGATTGATTTTGTGTGGTATTTGCGATTTTCGCTGGATCTCGGCAAACCAGCGCGGAAGAGATTAATACTGCCTTCTAAGCCGTAGGTCACACGTTCGAATCGTGTAGGGCGGGCCAATCTGATCAATGGGTTAGGTTGTTTTTCTCGGCCTATCTTGAGGCTTCGATAATTCCATGTAGGCGGCATGTAGGTGTTCGCAGTCAACGCAGGTCCAAATGGATTCGTGTTGGGCCGGCGGGTGTAAGTGTCGGCAGTCGGGAAGGACATTCAGCTACCAACATTCATGCAATTTGACTGCGGTATGGAACGAGTCTGAATGCTGGAACAGGTTGCCATCGATTCGACCAGCTGACATGGAGGGGATTGGTCACGAGCGATATGACGAGATGATGTGCCACTTGTCGATCCGCACATGGTGCCGCGTCTCTGCCCTGCGGCGGAATTCTGTGACCAATCAGGCAGTGAGTCTCGCGTCGATATTGTCGGAATCCAGCCAGGCTCGACGGACCGTGGCGGGAGGTTGAAAGCGATGCGCGCTGTGGGGCCAGTGCTCGTTGTAAAGCTGCCGCCAGCGTTCGATGAGCACCTTGCTGCGGAACCATTCGCGGTTCAGCAATTCGTCTCGCAGCTTGCCGTTGAAGCTTTCGACGAACCCGTTTTGCCACGGACTGCCTGGGGCGATGAAGGCCGGGCCGATTTGCATCGCGCAGCCAGCGCACGACCTTGGCAGCGGTGAATTCGGCGCCGTTGTCCGACCGTATGATTGCGGGCTTGCCGTACAGCCGCATGAGTCGCGACAGCGTCAGGATCACATCCTGCGAACGCAGGCTGGCACCCACCTCGATCGCCAGGCACTCGCGGGTGTGTTCGTCGATCACGCATCGCATCTTCAACGCCCGGCCATCCACCAGTTGGTCGTACACGAAGTCGTCACTCCAGGCCGAATTGGGTTGCGTGGCGCCTGGCAGGCGGATGTTGTTGCCGCAACGACGTCGGCGAGGACGCCGCCGCGGACCACGCGCATCGGCTCACCCCAGCCTGGACGTGGACTTGCAATCACGAACGCCCAAACATGGCATTGGCGGATTTAGGCCAAAGCAGTGGCTGGTCATGGCCGCATAGTCTCTACTTCTCAACCCATGGAAACGGGGGGGTATTTCGGGAGGTTTCTGATACCCCAATGTCTTCTGTCAACGTCAGATTGACCGCTTCGTCGTGAAGTTCCTTTGTATAGACCGCCCTTGGAATTCGACTCATCAATGCCTCCGTCTCTCGATTTTACGAAACGTTGGCTTCCATTCTTTTCGGCCGGTCTCAATCGAGGCCGGGGTTGTCGAGCGGCCATGTCAACACGTATGCGTGGCCGTTTCGACCGCGCCGCGAAAGTGCTGCAGCGCAGGCATGTCGGCCATCGTCGCGAGATGGATCAGCGCAATTTCGCCTACCGGCATCACCGGAACGCCGTCGACCCTGCGCACCACGCCCATGCGGACATAGTGCAGCACGGCGGACTGAGGCGCGACGGTCAGTGCGCCGAGCGCGTCGGCCATCTGCAGATTGGTGTGAAACGACATCGATTCGACGAGCGGCCGCGGCGGCATCAGGCCGTGATCGGCGAACAGCGCGTCGAACGCGCGGCGCGTATCGGTGCCGGTGTGCGGGATGATCCAGTCCTCGTGCCGCAACTGCTCGGTCGAGATGCGTCGCGCATCGGCGAACGGATGTGCGAGCGGGCAAGCGATCGCCAGCGGTTCCTCGTACACGGGGAGAATCGTCACGTCGAGCCCGTCGAGCTTCGACAGGGCTTCTGCGTCGAGGCGACTGATGATGCAGTCGATCCGTCCGGCGGAGAGCGCATCCAGTAGCGCTGACACATTCGATTCCATGATCGTGAGCCGCGGCATGGGCGCGTCCCGCAGGTGCCGCATGATCCTGGGCAGCAGTGCGACGCTGACCACCGGCAACATCCCGATTCGTAGCAGTGGCCGGCCTTCGTCGAGGCCGTTGCCGCTCAGCGCGACGTCGAACTGCGCGAGCGCGATCCGCAAACGCTGCAGGACGGTTTCCCCATCGACTGTCAGCCGCCCGCCGCGTGCACCGCGCGTCACGAGCATCGTGCCGAACACAGCTTCCATCTCCTGCAGCATTTTCGTGATCGCCGGCTGCGACAGGTGCAGCGTGCGCGCGGCCGCCGCGAGCGATCCGCCGTCCGCGACCAGCTCCAGCATGCGCAAGTGTCGCAGCCGCAGGAAATTGCCCGCATTGCGTCGTACGGAAATCAGGTCGGAATTCATGTTTTCGGAAGACTGGTTCATGAATCTTCAATTTTCATGAACACGCAATCCACCCACAATAGCGACTAGACCTAATGGAGAGAGACATGCACAAGGGGTTGGGACAAGCAGGGGACCGGCAACGGCAGCCGACCGGGTCGCCGCAGCGTCGGGCAGCAGCGAAAGGAGCGCGGGCATGACGGTATTCAAACCGCTTGCCGGGATACGCGTGCTGGATTTCACGCACGTCATCGCCGGGCCGCTCGCAACGTTCCATCTGGCGCAACTCGGCGCCGACGTCGTCAAGGTCGAGAATCGCAACGGCGGCGACGTGATGCGGCGCGGCAACGGTCGCATGGGCTTCGTTGCGCTAAACGCGGGCAAGCGCTGCATCGAACTGGACCTGAGCGATGCCGGCGACCGCGAGCAGGCGCTCGAACGCGCACGCGAAGCCGACGTACTGGTCGACAGCCTGCGGCCGGGCGTGCTCGACCGGTTCGGTCTCGGCGACGGCCCGCTGCGGGTGTGCAATCCGAGGCTCGTCTACTGCTCGATCAGCGGCTGGGGAAATACCGGGGCGTGGCGTGACCGCCCGGCCTACGACCATGTCGTCCAGGCGGCGACGGGCATGACGCTGATGGCCGGCCGCGACGGCGAGCCGCCGGTCAAGACTGGCTTTCCGGTGGTCGATGCCGGCACGGGGCTCGTCGCTGCGATGGCGATCCTGGCTGCGCTGCGCGAGCGCGATGCAACCGGTCTCGGGCGCTATCTCGACGTGTCGATGACCGGTGCCGCGTTGCAGTTGATGTATCCGTTCGCTTGCCAGGCGCTCACTGGCCGTGTTGCGCCGCCGCGGGTCGGCAACCAGGGGTATTCGGGCAGTCCGGCGGCGGACCTGTTTGCCGCTCAGGACGGTTGGGTCGCGCTTGGCGCCAACACGCCCAGGCAACTGGTGGCCGCGCTCGGTGTGCTTGGGCGCGCCGACATTGCACGCGATCCCCGTTTTTTCGATCCACCGCTCGATGCCGGCGGGCCGGCCGCATTCTTGCGCGCCGGCGACCCGGCGGCATTGCGCATCGCGCTGGCCACCGCGATCCGTGAATGGCGCGCGGCCGACCTCGAGGATGCCTGCGCCAGCGTCGGCGTCGCCTGCGCGAAGGTGCGCACGATCGTCGAGTTCGTCGACGACGCGATGAACCACGACGCGCTCGAATCCGTCATGTTGTCCGACGGCGATTGCAGCGTGTTGTCGCCGGGTCTCGGATACCGCGTGCGTGCGTCGCGTGCCGACGAAGGAGCATCGGCATGAACGTCGGAACGGATTGCCCGACGGGCGGCGACGGTCGGGCGACACGCAGCGAGGCGGACCGGGTATTCGCGCGCATCACGACGCGTCTCGTGCCGCTGCTGTTCCTGTGTTACCTGACCGCGTTCGTCAATCGCAACAACATCGGCCTCGCGAAGCTGCAGATGCAGGGTGCGCTCGGGTTCAGCGATGCGGTATACGGCATCGCTGCCTCGGCGTTCTTCGTCGGGATCCTCATGTTCGAGTTGCCGAGCAACCTGCTGTTGCGACGGGTCGGCGTGCGCCGTACGCTGCTGCGGATCATGGTGCTGTGGGGCACGGTTGCGGCCGCGACGCTGTTCGTCAGGACACCCGTTCAGTTCTACGCGCTGCGCTTCCTCCTCGGCGCGTTCGAAGCGGGCTTCTTTCCCGGCGTCGTGCTGTATCTCACGTTCTGGTTTCCGCCCGAGCGCCGCGCGAAGGTCATCGCGCTGTTCATGACCGCCGCCGCCGCGGCCGGGCTCGTGACCGGGCCGGTGTCGGGCTGGGTGCTGAACTCGATGGACCGGGTAGCGGGGCTCGACGGCTGGCAATGGCTGATGCTGCTGGAAGGCGTGCCGAGCATCGTGCTGGGCGTGATCGCGTTCCGCGTGCTGCCTGAAGCGCCCGAGCACGCGCGCTGGCTGTCCGCCGACGAGCGCCGCATCGTGCAGCACGCGCTGGGCACGCCCGACACGCGCGACGCCGGCGGTCATCCGTTGCGTGCTGCGCTGCGCGATCCGGCCGTCTACCTGCTGGGCTTCACGACGTTCTCGCTGGGGTGCGCGACCAACCTGCTGATCTTCTGGCTGCCCACGATCATCGAGGCGACCGGCGTGACGAACCTGCAGCACGTCGGGCTGTATGTCGTGCTTCCGAACCTGATCGGCACGATCGCGATGGTCTGGTACGGGCGCCGCTCCGACCTGCGCGGGGAGCGCCACGGGCACTTCGTCGTCGCCGTCGGCACGGGTATCGCCGGACTGTGCGCGATGGCAGCCTCGCACGGTTCGCTGCCCGGCGTCATCGCAGGCGCCATCGTCGCGACAAGCGGCATTGCGTCCGCATACCCGGTGTTCTGGACGATTGCGACACGTCTGTTGTCGCGCGAAGCAGCCGCGGCCGGTATCGCGCTGATCTCGAGCATGGGCGCGGCGGCAGGCGTCAGCTCCGCCCTCTTCGGCGCGATCCGTGTGCGTGCGGGCAGCCTCGAGCCCGCGCTTTATCTTGTCGCGATCGCGCTAGTCGCCGTGGTGCTGCTGTTCGTCTGCGTCATTCGTCCACGGGCCGCCAAAGCGGCACTCATCAGCAAGGAACTTCGATCATGAATCACATGTTGACGGACCAGGAACAGGGTCTTGGGCCGGCTTTTTTCTTCGACCGGGCGGAACTGCTCGACGAGTCGACGCTGGCGCCGGCGATTGCCTCGGATTGCGTGCGCGAGAGCCGGTATCGTGCGGGGCGTCGGGTTCGCGTCATCGATCTGACCTTCATCAGCCAGCAATGGCACGGGCTCGTCTGGCGGCATCCCGCCCGCATCTACGTGCCCGACGGTTATGACGGCGACGGCGCAGCCGGCATCATCGGCACGGAGCGCCAGGGCTTCGAACCCGGAGAATGGGCCCGGCGCGTTATTCCGGGCACGACGCTCGATACCGAGGGCGAATACGCGGAAGGCACCGCGCTCGACCTCGGGATGCCGATCATGATCTTCGCGAACCCGGCCGATTGCCCGTTCGGCCTCGACGAATCGGATTTCACCGGATACGCGCTGAAGAAGATGCTGGAAACCGGCGACCTGACCTGGAACGGGTACTATCCGATCGCCAAGGCATATCTCCGCGCCATCACGCTGCTGCATTCGCTCGCGGGCATCGGGACCAAGCGGGCTGTCCTGCTCGGCCATTCGAAACGCGGGGTCGGCGTGGCCATTGCGTCGGGCGCGGACCCGGAACGGGTGGCCGGCGTGATGGTGTGCGGCTACCACGGCGGGAACAACCTGTATCACCTCGCGACGAAGTTCGCCGAGTTCGGCCCGCACGTGGCGGGGCCGTCCGAGACGCGTGCGGGCCCCGGTTTCCAGGGCGCGGAAACGGCATTGCGTGCGCTCAACAATCCGGTCGGATTTCGCATGCTGATGCATTTCGATCCTTATCTGTGGCGCGACCGGATCAAGGCTGCGTATCTCGTTGCATTGGGCACGAACGACGAGTTCTTCGCGCTCGGCGCACCCAACAGCATGATGACCGAGATGCCGGGCGACAAGGCCTATCTCGCCATCGACAACGTGCGTCACTCCTGGGTCTCCACCAAGCATCTGGCCGCGTGGCGGATGTGGCTCGCGCGCACCTTTTCCGGCCGGCGCGTGCCGGGCATGCCGGCCGTGCGGCACGAAACGGCCGGCGATCGGCTGGCCGTGGTCGCGCGCGTCGAGCCGGCGCAGGCGTCGGGCGTATCGCTGTTCCACGCGTTTCACCCGGTCTCGCAAGACTGGCGCTCGGCAACGTGGCAATCGATGCCGATGGTTGCCCGCGACGGCGACTGGCATGCCACGCTTCAACTGCGGCCGGGCTACAACCTGGCGTGGTACGTCGAGGTCGAGCACGATGGCGCAGGCGGCCCGGGATACGTGAGCTCGCTCGTGCAGAACGTCAGGCCGACCGGCAAGTAGTTCGGACATCGCGCGGCGACAGATCACCGCGCGGCGTTTCGGCGGTTGAGTATTTATTTCGTTATGCAAATCATGTAAAGAGGCGATAACGCCCGCATGAAGCCAGGAACTGGCGGAGGAGACAAATGAGAAAAATTGTATGGACGGTGTTGCTCGGCGCATTGCCCGCCATCGCCGCGGCGCAGTCGAGCGTGACCTTGTACGGCCGGATCGGGGGCGGCGTCCGCTGGACGAATGGCATGCAGGGCGGTAGTGCCGTGGGGTTCAACAACAACCTGATTTCGGGCAACGATTTCGGCATCCGGGGGCGGGAGGACCTGGGCGGCGGCATCAACGCGCTGTTCGTGCTCGACGGTGCCTTCAACAGCGGAACCGGTGCGCTGAAAACGTACGGCACGCTGTTTTCGCAGGCTGCCTACGTGGGCGTGACGGGCGGCTTCGGGCGCCTGACGTTCGGGCGCCAGTTCAATGCGGCGACCGACTTCGGGATCATCGTGGATCCGGTAGGCGGGCGCGGCCAGTCGCTTGCGATCGAGCCCGGCGTGCTGTGGAGCGGCAATCCGTTCACGCTCGATTCCCGCTTCAACAACACGATCAAGTACATCGGCGAACTGGGCGGCTTGCGTGTTGCGGCGAGCTATTCGCCCGGTGGCGTCGCCGGCAATACGCGCGCCGGAACCAATTTTTCTGCAGCGGCGATGTACCAGTACCAGACGGTGCTCGGCGGCGCGTCTTACGCGAAGACGTACAGCGCAGATGCGACGCAGTCCGCGCAGACCTGGATGGCGGGCGGGACCTGGCAGATCGGTGCCGGCCGGCTCTATGCGAGCTATTCGGCCCTCGACATATCGGGCTCGAACTCGAGCCGGCCGCATCGTCGCGACAAGATCCCGTCGCTGGGTGTCGTCTATCAGGCCACGCCGTTCCTGCAGTTCACCGCCGGCATGTACGACGACATCGGCAGCAATCTCGGCAACCGGCGCGACGCGGACGGGCACAAGCTCACGACGTATGCGGTCGTCGAA
This sequence comes from Burkholderia sp., assembly GCA_031253835.1. Classification (GTDB taxonomy): domain Bacteria; phylum Pseudomonadota; class Gammaproteobacteria; order Burkholderiales; family Burkholderiaceae; genus Burkholderia. Next base: position 21,254 of record JAIRVP010000007.1, read on the forward strand.
TATTTCCTGTCGAAGCGCACCGAGATCTATGCGGAGCTCGACCGGAACGGCTTTTCAGGCGCGTACCGTACCGATCCGAGCAATATCGCGGCGGTCGGCTTGCGGCCGGGTGGCAGCGGCGTGACGGGCGCGTCGGTCGGTCTGATGACGAAATTCTGAGCGTCGAGTCGACGCGCTTTTACGTGTCTAAAGGAGAGAACCCGTGACAGCACTGCAACGCATCTTGATCGTGAGCGCCGTGACGTTCGGCATCGCCGCCGTATCCGGCGTCGTGCTGGCCGCGTCGGACCGGGCGTCGGCCGCCGCTTCCGGCGGTACGTCGGCGGCGGAGTCGGACTTGCCCGCATCGGCGAACAACACGCGCCACGCCGGCGACCGGGGTCTGACGCGCCGCGTCAGCGCTGCGCTGGCACACACGCGCGGGTTGAACGCAACGCGCATCATGGTGCTCACGCGCAACGGCGTCGTGACGCTGCGTGGCAGCGTGGGCGATGGTCAGCAGGCCGAGATGGCGGTGGATGCGGCCCGGCGGATCGACGGAGTGACGCAGGTGACGAACCAACTCCGATTGGTCGAGCAGATACCTTAAGAGACGGTTTCATAAAGGCTGCTGGGCGCGCCGGAGGGTATTCCGGCAGATCAGGCGGCAACCGAGTTTGAGGAATGCACAGTGAAGGTCAGCACGGCGCTCGAAACGAAAACGGAGGTGGTGGAAGTGATGCGGCCAGGCGTGCGTACGTTCGACGACGCAGCGATATTTGCCAAGGCCGATGCCATTTTCGGTACGGCGTTCGGCGATCACCGGATCGATACCTCGATCGCGGCAAGCAGGGTGTCGTTGGCGTCGGTGACGATGTGGTGCTTGGAACCGGTTCTGGCCCAGTTTTTGGCGTGCCCCAACGGCACGGATCGACGATGAATCGGCCGCAGCACGAGAGAAGTCGATTTGGTCTGCTGCTCGCAGCGTCACGAGCAAGCAGTCGGCAGCGGGGTATGGTGCAAAGTGAATAATCCATCGTGCATATGAACCCGATCGGGAATTTGAGCTATTTGTTCCGTCCTTGCCGAGTTGATGTTGAAATTTTCAATTTTTAACGAAAGTAGCCTAATTTTGTAGGATTACTCCTACTTTAAATAGGGGGCTTCCTATTAGATTGAAGTGGGGCGTGGCGGTACAATGATCGCTCGTGCAATGGGGGGTGAAAAATATATTCAATGGTGCGCGCCACATATGGGGTATTTGTTATGGGGAATTAATTTAATGGGTGTTGGAGTATCGGTGACGTCTTGCGAATTGAGGTCTTGCTTTTATTCAATGTGATTTTTTGTGCGGCCATTTGATGGTGGATTGATTATTATTGAAATGTGAGCCATGGAAGGTTATCGTTCATACAAAGAGCGTTTGATCGAGCTGCGAAGGGAAATCGAACTCGAACGGCGAAAAGTCGCTGGCAACGTGCTCGAGGAGGTTCGAGCTTGCATCCAAGAGTTCGGCTTTACGCCGGCCCAGGTGTTTTCCATTGGACCCAAGGGGCGCAGGGTGCGCAAGGCGCGCTATTTCGATCCGCTGACAGGAGCGAGTTGGACAGGTAATGGTAGGGAGCCGGCGTGGATCCGAGGAATGGATCGCAGTAAATTTGAGCTGCCTCTGGTACCCGACGAATGAGTTCGTGTCTTTAGGGACGGTTTCATAAAGCCTGCTTGGCCCACCAAAGCGTATTCCAGCGGATCAGGCAGCAGCCGAGTTTGAGGAATGCGCCGTGAATGTCAGCACGGAGCTCGAAACGAGTGCGGAGGCGGTGGAAGTGATGCAGTCAAGCACGCGTACATTCAACGTCCCTCCGATATTTGCCAGGGCCGCTACCATGTACGGTGCGGTGCGTAATGATCACTGGCTCGATACCGTTGTTGTGCAAGACCTGCCAAGTGTAACTGCGATCGGCGTAGACGATTCCCGGTCTCCGTTGTTGGGGGACAATTCGCAGATCTGCGGAGTCGCATCAATCAGCGGCGGCAAGTGCATGACGTCGTGAATATTGGCGTCGGTCGGGATGCTGTTCGCATCGGTGACGATATCGCATCGGAACTGAGGTGCGCGCTCAGTAGGGTTTGCCCCTGTTTCCGACCTCCTCCAACTACGCGAATCGACGATGAATCAACAGCGGCTCGCGAGAAGTCGATCTGGTCGGCTGCTCGCAGCTTTGCGAGCAGTCCTCGTGCAAGCGGTCTCACACGTCGGCGGCCCCCGTCAGTCGCGTAGCTGTCGGCAACAAGTCAGTTCCATTTCGGCGGGCCGGGCGCGCCTGAACCATCCCGGCTTTCATGGCGAACAGGATGCTGGTCTGTGGCACGATTCAGAAGCGGCAGGCGACCAGGGTTCATCGCGAGTCGCGGTTGGGGGGGGGGCGGCGGTAGCAACGACTCAGTCGGCGTCCGCAATTCGTCGTTAATGATCGGCTTGGCCATCTCCTCGGCCTTGGTTGTTCCGAGGCCTGAGGTTAGCAGCTTGACGCGAGAGTTATCAGATCCATCGGGCCCTTTTTGAAACGGCCTCTTGATGGGTTCACGCAGAATCGTCGGGCGCTGCGGCGTCGTTGGATAATCGGGCGTGTTGGCAGAATTCGAATATTGTGAATTTTTATAAATTGGAGTAGCTCGATCATGAAATCGGGTGATGGAAATATATTCGAAACCATAAATGTAATTGTTGCTGACGATCATCCTGTCGTCATCATGGGGATCAAAAAAATACTGGATGGCATCACTGGAATTCGCGTGATTTCGACTGCAAGGTCGGTGGATGAATTGTTTTCAGCGCTTGCAAAAGGGGGGTGCGATGTTCTGATTTGTGATTTTACTTTTGATGACAATATTTCGAAGGATGGCATCCCTTTAATTGAGCGACTGTTGTGTTGCTATCCATCGGTTAAAATCATCTTGCTTACCGTTCGCGAGGAATTGGTGTTGGTGCGACGTGTTCTCGCGATGGGAGTGAAGGGGTTTATTGGAAAATCTAGTTCAACCCTGGAAGGCTTGCCGGTCGGTATTCGCGCGGTTTTCAGTGGTGGAGTATATTTGGATCCCGCCATCTCGCGTATGCTGAGTCAACGTTTTTTGGCGTCTGAGAAAAAAGTGGGTGGTGGTAGATTTTTAGCGTTGAGCAAAAGAGAATTCGAAGTGGTCAGTCAATTTGCGAAGGGAAAGAGTGTTTCGGATATTGCCCGAGAGACTGGTCGTAGCGTAAAAACGGTCAGTACACAGAAAGCTCGTGCAATGGAGAAACTGGAGGTGAGCAACGATGTTGAGCTTGTCGACCGGATTCGGGCATTGGGGGCCAGTATCTATGACTAATGAAGGCATATCTTGAGGGGGCGTGTTGATCCGACTGTATTCGGCAGTCGATAGACTTTCGGTCGTGTGATGGTTGATACGTCGGTACTTTCGTGGGGGGGCTATGTCTAGCGTGTTATATTGGCTGCAGCGCCGAATAAGACGACTCGCATATAGACTCAGGCGACACTGGGATCCCGAAGGTTATGCGCGTGCAATTCTGTATGCCGGCGGGTGTGTGCTTACAGCAACGCTTTTGATCACGACGATCACCGCATTCTCACGTCAATTTGATAGTTTCCTTGCTTCTCAAATTGAACTGGTCGATGCGCAAATTGACGCATCGACCTCTCGATTGGTGAGAAATGAGGGGCGGTTTGTTCGCACTGTGGCTCTTTATCATGTCATTCAAGATGAAGATGAAGCTGAACAGAAAGGTAAATCGCTTGGAGTAGGATTGGGCTCGCTACTGAGAGGCGAGGCATATGCGAAAGACTGCCCGTTTGCAATTTACATATCTAAAAATAAACGGGTGAGATCCGAGCACTTTCCATGTTTGACAGATAGATCGCGAAGTTACTGGAAGTGGGTGATTTCGGCGTCGCAGGCTCGCCCTCAATTGGGTCTCTCTGTATATGTTTTTGATATGGCCGGTGGATATCTGGCGGAGCTTGATGGGCGCCGTAATCCGTCCGTAGTCGACGACGATGCTTATATCGCTCAACGAATTGATCCTGTTCGAAGTGTTTTGAATGGTTTGGATCGAGATCAACTGCAAGGGGGGAGGGGATACTGGATTCCTCTTCACTATGATAGTTTTGAAAAACAGAATGTTCTAGAATACGCTCAAGTAGTTTTTCACAAGAATCGCATGTCTGATGTTGTTGTGATGCGTATTCCTCAGATGGTTCTCGCCGATCAGCTAATTAAACTCGAGCACATTTCTAGAATTTTCATTGTGGACAATGGGTCGATTGTCCGTGTTCCGAGTGGCACGCCGCTAGATGCTAATCTCGAGAAAGAATTGCACACCGTTGTGACCAATTACACAAACCGTCAGATGACGACCACGCGAATCGGAACGACGGTTTACATCCTCCGAAAGACTGCAGAGCGATCTTGGATTTGGGTCTATCCACTAACACTCTCACAGACACTCGTGGGAATGCGAGAGACGGGGATTGCTATCGCAATACAGTTCCTCTTGGTAATTTCCGCAATTTGGTTAATGATTGTATCATTTGATAAATTGGTTTTAATTCCAATCAATCAATTGTCGCGGAAAGGGCGTGAAAGTGATCGGTTTGTCCGGATAATGGTTGAAACTCTGCCGGTGGGTTTTGCGGTGTTGGATAAAAAAACAAGGGGGATTGTCGCTCAAAATGAAGTTGCTCGATCATTGGGGCGTGCTGTCGTGAATGGGGGGCGAGAACTGTCTTCTGATAATCGTACTCAAGTTGGGGGTGGGGACGTAGGAAAATCTAAATTAGGAATACCCATCATTTTTGATGATCGCTTGTTCGAGCATGATTTTGATGCGGAGCCAGTTTATGTGACGAATACTACTTTCTCTCTGTCAAGCGAGGTTCGATGCTGTGAGGTGATAGTCCGGTCCGCTCGCTATGCTGGGGCCGATATTTTGATGTGTTCGATCTACGACATTACTGCTCGCCAACAGGCCGAAGCGCTATTGCGTGATGCAAAATTGGCAGCTGACAATGCCAATTTTGCGAAAAGTGCATTTCTTGCAACCATAAGTCATGAAATACGAACACCACTGCATGGTGCCCTGGGTAATCTTGAACTACTCACGCATCAGCATCTCACGCCGGCGCAGCGGGAGTTGGTCGACGTAATCCAGCAGGCTTTCGATCCGTTGCTCGTACTTCTGAACAATGTGCTCGACTTTTCGAAGATTGAAGCTCATGAATTTCAAGTGGTCACGAGATCATTTGACATGAATTTACTGGTTGAGCGCTGTATTCAATCGATGCTTCCACTGGCGAATAAAAAAAATATTCGATTTAACTATCGAGTCGATAGTCGCTTGCGGTCATCGATGAGCGACGACTCACATTTGCGTCGAATGTTGCTGAACCTCCTGCACAACGCAATAAAATTTACTGACATGGGGAGGATCGAAGTATTGTGCCGGCTGTTAATCGAGGATCAACTTTGGGTTGAAGTCGAGGTGTCGGATACTGGGGCTGGAATCTCTCCTGACAAATTACAGAAAGTTTTTGAACCATTCGTTCAGACGCAAAACGGAGAGGGAGGATTGGGGGGGACCGGTCTTGGTCTGACGCTCTGCAGGCGAATCTGTGACCTTATGGGGGGCGGGATCGAGGTCATGAGCATGCCTGGAGCCGGTAGCACGTTTACCATGCGATTACCAATTCGACTCGACGGGTCGAAGGATGTTTGCCGTGATCCTTCGCCGTTGAATTCAATAGATATCGTCATAAACAAGCAGCGCATCGATTGGCCAAATGATCTCGTTGACTGGCTTGCCGAGGAGGGAGCTCGAACATTGATCATTGGAGAGAATCATATCATTCAAGCCGCGGAATCGCAGCGACTATGTGTGGTGATTGTATCTACATGTCAATGCGTATCAAGTTTTTTCGAGTCAGTTGATATTGTGATCGCCGATGATGGGCCGCTGCAACCTGAAATTCGGAATGGCATTTGGTTTGTGACAGCCTATTCTAGGAGTGCGATTCGCTCTGCGATTATGATTGCCATGACAGGCAAAATGGAAGAGCCGCCAAATGAATCGGGTGCGCAACGTTTTAGCTCGCCGAATCTGGATATTCGAGTTTTGGTGGCGGACGACGATATAGTTTGCCGAACTCTGTTAGTTCGACAACTTGCACTGCTTGGCATCACTCAGGTCGATACGGTGGAGGACGGACGGGACGCGTTCACTTTGGCGTCCGATTCGGCATACGATTTAATTATCACGGATCTTAGTATGCCGCACGTCGATGGATACTTGCTCGGGAAGAAGCTTGCTGAATCCGGAATTTCTACGCCCCTTGTTCTGATGACGGCAAACGTAGAATGGCAACGATCAATTGATGCGGAGCATGTGAAGATTTCAGAGGTGCTATTGAAGCCCTCGTCGCTGGGCAGTCTGCAACAGATATTAAATAAATTGCTTTCCGTGGATCTTGTGCCGCATAGTGTGATGACACCTCTCATCGATGCGGAATTGGCCAGTGAATTAATCGCAGGAGTCGGTGCTGACCTGAGTTGGGCGCGCGCAGCATTGCTATTGTCAGATTCGGATCAGCTAATGCGTGCGGTCCACAAAATGGCGGGCGCGTTGTTAGTGGTCGGCGAGGAGGCTTTGGGGCAGCGTCTCAAGCAATTCGAAAAACGGTGCGCGCGAGAGGGTTGCGCGGATCTCGCGTTGACGTTTGCTGCTTTGGAGACTGAGCTTGAGAATTTGATCGATCGGTATTCGGAGATAGCCAGGTTGAACCGCACCGGGAATCGTGGAGGTCGGTTGATTTAAATTAACAGACCGTTGGAATACCTCGATCCGTCTTGCGCGATATAGGTTCCCTGACCTGAATAACCGTGTTGACTGTCAACCTGAGAGGGGTTGATTTTGAGCCTTCAGGTGGTCACTGACGATGGCATTGAGGTGGGTGATGAGCTTGTGCATACAGGAGATCAAGGCCATCTTTTTGAGTTTGCCAGCGGTCACCAAATCAAACGTTCGTGGAAGGCACGAACGGCCGCGTTGAAACGAGTCGCGGTAAGGGTTGCCATATATAGCGCACGCCGCACCTCGAAGCGCCCGCCGGCGATGCGCCTACGGCCCCTGCTGGAACCAGAATCTTTCGCGTAGGGTGCCGCGCCGACCAGGGCACAGATTTGGCGTCGATTGAGATGGCCCAGTTCGGGCAATTCGGCAATCAAGGTCGTCGCGGCGACACGACCGATGTGAGGCACGTCTTGCAACAGCTGGACAGGAGGGCGCGGTGCTGCTCGATGTGACCGAGCATTTTGGCGTCGGCGTCCTCAAGCTGACAGGCGATGGCCTCGAGCAGGCCCTGGATGCTCGGGCGCGTGACCGGGCGGGCCAGGCGCGTGCGATACCGCTGCTCGACGACATGAAGCGGTGGTTCGATGTGACACCTACCACGCTCTCCGTGAAGTCGGACACGACCAAGGCAATCCAGTATGCGCTGAACCGCTGGCCGTCGCTGATCGTCGCTGATCTACTACTGCAGCGACGGGGGCGCAGAGATCGACAACCTGATCGCTGAACGAGCGCTGCGCGGCGTCTCGATCGGGAGACGCAACGACCTGTTCGCTGGCGCCGACACTGGCGGAGAACGCGCGGCCGCGATGTATAGCCTGATCGGCACGGCGCGCTTGAACGGCCTCGATCCCGAGGTGTATCTCGCCTATGTGCTCGACCGCATTGCCGATCATCCGGCCAACCTCATCGACGATCTGCTGCCGTGGCACGTGGCGCCGTCGCTGCCGTCTACTGCTCGCGTCGAGCCCATCCGATAGCCTCGCGGATCTCCGCGGTCAACAACGTACGTCGCGGTGCTGCTCGGGCGCTTACGTATCAACTGCCGCGATACAGCGACTCCAGTTCCTCAGCACTCGCGGGACTCGCTCCGAGCGCACGCCGCCCGGACTCCGATACACCCTGTGCTTGCATGCCGTAGTCGCTGCTGTCGACACGTCGTGTCTGCGCGGCAGCCGTCTTTTGCGTGGCGATGCGGGCAAGCGCTGCCTGAATCTCATCCGGGTAATACGGATCTTCGCCGCGGGCAGTGTCGTAACCCGCTTGCTGGAGTTGGATCAGCTCCGCACGAACCTGCTCGCGTGTTATGCCGCTTTGAGCAAATACACCGAACGACACGAAGAGGGTCGTTGCGGCAGTGACTGCATAGACGATCGATTTCATGATGACCTTTGGTTTTCCATTGATGTTCCGCGCTCGGCATCCGGCCCGAAACAGTTGATTTCATCGCTCGGAATCTCATTGGCGACCCCGATGTATTGCATTCTGGAAGGTGAGTGGCGATCGATTGGTGACGCACGAATGACATTTCAGTCACGTGACGCGCGTCGATAACATCGACAGCCATGCCGATGTGCTTGCGTGGCTTTGTCACGTTAGTGGAGTGGTCGGGTAGTCGAGGCAGCCAGCCTCATCAATTGGTCAGAATACCAATTCATTACGGTGAACTGATTTTCCATTGTCGAGAAGTTGGCAGCGCCGTCTCGATCCTGAGGCGTATCTCGCCTACGTGCTCGAGCGTATCGCTGACCATCCAGCTAACTGCATCGACGACCTGCTACCGTGGAACGTGACGTCGTCGCTGCCGTCTACTGCTCACGTCGAGCCTAACCGATTGCATCGCGCATCCCTCGTCGTCAATGACCTACGCTACGGTGCTGGTCGGGTGCTTACTAAGACGATAGGCCCGCTGCGACAGGTCATGTTTCGTGGTCTCGAGAACACGGACCAACTGCTGACCATGACGATGGCAGCCTACAACCTGACGCGGCTGAGATCGCTGGCCGCGCTGCGCCCGCAGAGTGCCTGAGGTGCCGGAGTGGGCACCGGGAAGCCCACGACGTTAGTCCATTCGCATTGAAATCGGGCGAGTGAGCCGAAATCGAACGCTTCGCGGCGAACGGCGGAGGGGAAAATACGTCAGGCAGGACAGTAATTCAACGACCTGCTCGACAATCTCCGAGCAACACGTGCCCGGAGAGTCAATCAGCGATTTACCATTGGTAAGAGACACCTGCCCCATACGTACTACCGCTGCCGCTAATCCCTACACCAAGTTTTGCCTTCAGGGTGTCGGTGAATCGTACTGATACGCCAAGTGCAGTTGCCGAGTACCCTTGGTAGCTACCACTACCAATCCCGACGGCTATTGTCTTGCCAGGATCTACTTCCGGAATCATTGTTAGTGCCGTTGCTGCTGCTACACCGGAATAGGCGCGACGCGCTACTTCGTTGACACTCGACTGAACACGCCACAGTTGGTTCATGTTGACCGCATCCGTTCCATCGATCCCAGGCGCCACATTCGTCAAGCGACGTTCGTTGCCCTGAGATCCGAAGGAAACAGTATTCGGCTGCGAAGCTACCGAGCCTGCACCAATTGCAGCGGAATTCGGCGCGCTTGCCATGCTGCCTTGTCCCACCGCCAGCGTGTTGCTACCCGAAGCAGTCGCCCCTTGTCCCAATGCGGTTGAATTGTCGCCTGTCGCGGCTGCAGCCTGGCCATCCGCCTTGGAGTTTGCACCCGAAGCGATTGCACCTTGACCTGCAGCCGTCGAGTTTTGCCCAGAGGCTGTTGCACCTTGTCCCACCGCGGTCGAATTCGCTCCAGAAGCATTCGCTCCTTGACCAATTGCTGTCGAATTGGGTGCTGCCGACGCCCCAGTACCAATCGCAGTGCTGCCGTCGGTTGTCTGGGTTTTGATCGACGTCAGCGGCGCCACCGCGGTCGAAAGCGATGCCAGTGCGCCGTCGGTCGTGGACAGTCCAGTCGAAAGCGAGGCAACGTTGCTATTCGTCGTGCTCAATCCCGTCGACAGGGAAGTAACACTACTAGTTGTTGAACTGAGCCCCGTCGACGTGGACGACGACAAGGACGCGACACTACTGTTGGTCGTGCTCAGGCCAGTTGACAACGAGCTGGCACTTGTCGAAGCCGAAGTCGACAGCGATGTGACAGTGCTGTTGGTCGTGCTCAAGCCAGTTGACAACGAACTTGCACTCGTCGAGGCAGATGTTGACAGCGACGTCATCGTACTGTTGGTGGTGCTCAGACCAGTCGACAGCGAGTTGATGCTCGTCGAAGTCGAGGTGGACAGCGAGCCGATCGAGCTGTTGGCCGAAGACAGACCGGTCGACGCGGAGGTCGACAGCGACGTCACGGTGCTATCGGTCGAGCTCAGACCAGTCGACAACGAATTGATGCCGGTCGAAGTCGAGGTGGACAACGACGAGATGGAGCTGTTGGCCGACGACAAACCGGTCGACGTGGAAGTCGAGAGCGAACCGATCGAGCTGTTAGCCGACGACAGGCCGGTCGACGTGGAAGTCGACAGCGAGCCGATCGAGCTGTTGGCCGACGACAGACCGGTCGAGGTCGAAGTCGAGAGCGAACCGATCGAGCTGTTGGCTGACGAGAGGCCTGTCGAAGTCGAGGTCGACAGGCTCGTGATGTTCGACGTCGTGGTGCTTGCCACGGCGAAGAGCTGGCTGCCGTTGATCGCGTCGGTGCTGGTGCTGCTGACGAGGCCCGCCGCTACGTTCTGGATGCGGCGTTCCGCGTTCGGCTGGCCGACGCTGATAAGGCCACCTGCCGAGCCGGCACCGGCGTAATCGCCGAATGTCTGGCCGCCGATAGTCGTATTGTTGACTGTCGTGGTGCCGGCCGTCGTCGTCGACAGCGCGCTTGCCGTCACCGAGTTGTAGCCGAGTGCGACCGAGTTCGCGACATTGGCGGTCGACGAGTTGCCCACTGCGACCGCGTTCTGCGCGCTGGCCGTGCTGCTGCTGCCGATTGCGGTTGCGCCCGTACCCGATGCCGTCGCGTTGAAGCCGTACGCGTTGCTGGATGTCCCTGACGCAGTGGCGAAGGTGCCGACCGCTGCTGCGCTTTGCGATGCCCGCGTGCCAAGCCCAATCCCGACGGCTCCGTCGCCTGACGCCGTTGCGAACGTGCCAAATAACGTCACGCCGTTGAAGCCGGTGGAATACCCGCCACCGTTGGCACTACAACCCGCCACGTTCGACCAGACGCCGCTGCCGTCAACCGGGTTGGACGTTGCCGGGAGCGAACGCCCCAGCAGCGAGCCGGCGGCAGCGTTGCAGGTTGCTGTTGATCCGGATCCGGTGAAGGTCGACGCATATGCGGCAGATGCCGATACGGTGAGAAGCAGGCTGACAAGCAGCTTGACGGAAGTGGAGCGTTTGCTCTTGCCTCGTGCCGAATCCAGTTCGGATGCCGCGACCCAAGCGCCAAGGGCTTCGTTCCAGATTGAGCGGTATGTGTGGTTCATTTTCGGTTATACCTGTAATGCGGCGTTATTGCACAAATCGAGCGTGATGCTGGAATAGCATCACGGTCACGATTTCAGACGATGCGAACGGATTGCGGACGTGCGAGGTTCGCCATGCGGTTCAGCACACCCACGCACCCGACGATCTTGCTCGTCTGCGCGCGGCGTGACGTCCGTGAAGGGTTTCGTGTAATAGAGCTGCCTGCTGAAACTGAAAACAGTAGCGCCGCATTACTGCCATATGGCTAATTCCAGCCAGCGAGCCGTGCCGGTTGTATCTATCCCGCCAAAAGCAACGCTGTCTGCGTAATTCGGTCGATCTAGATAATCCAATATAATTTTCCTTGAGGCGTGGTTTGCTAAAAACCCACCCAAGAAGAAAATTCAACCAAGGCATTTTTCATTGAATCCGAGCGATTGTCGGCTCAAGGTAAGGTTTTGGTAAATAGGAGTAATCCTACATTTTTTTAAAAATATTTAAATATCGCTAGATTTCACGTTGATAACCTACCGAGCGACGCGTGGCCGAGTGTATGCTGAGTGGCTTCGAGAGTGACGTCGGCGATCAGCTGAGTCGGACGGAATTCGAGGGGCCACAGATTAAGTGGCGATTTGATTCAGGTGGAATCGTTGCATGAAGTCGACGGGCGATTGGTAGTTCGCGTGTGCCTGCTCACGCGTGACGAAGCGCGGGCGATTGCGGTGACATGCCATTCTTCATGCCAGATCCGATTATTTGAGAACCTCGGATCGAGGGATTCCTTTCGGTTGACAAGTGGTATTAAATGCGATCGCACTCTGGTGTGTTCGCATTGATTTTGAGCGGCAGTCCTGTTGCAGCCTCGCCGAATCACGATGTGACTGGTAAATTGTTTTAGTTGGTAATGAAACCACGTAATAGCGATTTTCGCCTTATCGGGTGTATGACTAGGGAGCCCGTAAGTTGACGTCTCAAACAGCTGACATCGATATGCACGAAAGCACGCTCGGCGAAATGGGGTGTGACTGCACATGGCGAGCGGCGCAATAGAAAAATTTCCTCAGCGAAGTAATCTCAAAGAGGAAAAACGTGGCCGATTTGCATTGGACCATACCAATCGCCAAATGAACGTCGATTTCGACCGCGGGGGCGCCGGGCGTCGAAGCCTTTGATCCAATGGTGCGGCGCCGTTTGAGCCGGCTGTCGCGTCTCGTGCTTCAGGCGGCCTACGACTGTGCCGGGACGGAAAATCCGTTGCTTATGGTATTCGCATCGCGTCACGGCGAACTAATGCGTACCACCGGCAATCTCGCCGACATCGGCGCTGCGGAATCTGTCTCTCCGACGGCTTTCGGTCTTTCGGTACTCAATGCTGTTACAGGCATATTTGGCGTCGCCCGGCGTGACCGATCGGCCGCGGCTGCGATCACGGCCGGGCATGAAACCATCTCGACCCGTATGCGAGACCGCGGCCTTCCAAGCCGTAGGTCACACGTTCGAATCGTGTAGGGCGGGCCATTCCGATCAATCGATGACCTCCGCGGCCCCGCCCAGGCAACGCCACCTCATCACTCCACAGTCACCGATTTCGCCAGATTCCTCGGCTTGTCGATATCCGCGCCGCGCAAACAAGCAGCGTGATACGCGAGCAGCTGCAGCGGCACGACATGCAGGATCGGCGACAACAGCCCGTAGTAATCCGGCATCCGCAGCACCGACACGCCTTCGCTGTTGTCGATCCGCGTATCGGCATCGGCGAACACGTAAAGCTGCCCGCCACGCGCCCGCACTTCCTGCATGTTCGACTTGAGCTTCTCGAGCAACGCATCGTTCGGTGCGATGGTCGCGACGGGCATCGTGTGTGTCACGAGCGCGAGCGGCCCGTGTTTCAGCTCGCCGGCCGGATACGCTTCCGCGTGGATATACGAAATCTCCTTCAGCTTCAGCGCGCCCTCGAGTGCGATCGGGTAGTGCAGCCCGCGCCCGAGAAATAGTGCGTTCTCGTGTTGCGAGAATTCCGCCGCCCAGCGCGCGATCTGCGGCTCCAGCCCGAGCACGTCCTCGAGCGCACTGGGCAGTCGCCGCAACTGCATCGTGTAGCGAGCGAGCTGCGCGTCGTCGACGTAGCCGCGCAGCCGCCCGAGCGTCACGGCCAGTATGAACAGCGCGACGAGCTGCGTCGTGAACGCCTTGGTCGACGCGACGCCGATTTCCGGGCCGGCCCGCGTCAGGAAGCGCAGGCCGGTCTGACGCATCATCGCGCTGGTCGGCACGTTGCAGATCGCCAGCGTGTCGATATGGCCGAGCGCCTGCGCGTACTTGAGCGCGGCAAGCGTGTCGGCGGTTTCGCCGGATTGCGAGACGCTGACCACGAGCGTGTTCGGCATCGCGAGCGCGTCGCTGTAACGGTACTCGCTCGCGATCTCGACCTGCGCGGGGATGCGCGCGATCGTTTCAAGCCAGCGGCGCGCGGTCAGGCCGGAATAATGGCTCGTGCCGCACGCGAGAATCAGCACGTTGTCGATCTGCTCGAATGCGCGCGCCGCATCTGGGCCGAATACGGCCGGATCGAACAGCCCCGCGTCCGGGATGGTCGCGGCCACGGCCTCCGGTTGCTCGAAGATTTCCTTCTGCATGAAGTGCCGGTACGGCCCGAGCTCGACCACACCCTGCGCGGATGAAACGGTCTGTATCGCGCGTTCGATCGGTGCGCCTGAGCGATCGAGCACGCGTACGCCGCCCGGCGTCAACTCGACGATGTCGCCTTCCTCGAGAAAGATGAAGCGGTCGGTGATGCCGGCCAGCGCGAGCGCATCGGACGCGAGAAAGCATTCGCCGTCCTTCACGCCGACGACGAGCGGCGAGCCGGCCCGCGCGCCGATCAGCCGCTGCGGCTCGTGTTTGCTGAACACCGCGATCGCGTACGCGCCGTGAAGCTGCGACGTCGCATCGCGCACGGCGGCGAGCAGGTCGCCGCGATACTTGCTGTGGATCAGGTGGGCGACGACTTCGGTGTCGGTCTGGCCGTCGAATTCGTAGTGCTCGTCGGACAGTTGCTTGCGCAACGTTTCATGGTTCTCGATGATGCCGTTGTGCACGAGCGCGATCTCGTCGCGAGAAAAGATCGGGTGCGCGTTGCAGGTGGCCGGCGCCCCATGGGTCGCCCAGCGTGTATGCGCGATGCCGGTGCTGCCGGTCAGGCCGGCGCTGCGCACGTGCGCGTCGAGATCGGCGACGCGCGACATGCTGCGCTCCCGGCGCGCCTGGCCGTCGACGACCGTCGCGACCCCGCATGAATCGTAGCCGCGATATTCCAGGCGGCGCAAACCTTCAATCAGAACCGGGACGATGTCCCGTTGCGCGACCGCGCCGACGATGCCACACATGACACGTCTCCTTCCCTGTCAATTTTCCCGGACCGCATGCACGCTGGGTCAGCGCGACGCGGTCTCCGTTGCCTCCGCCGTCGTGAAGCCGCACTGAGCGGGCGCGACGGGGTCGGCCATCCTGCTTTCGAATGCGAGATAAAGCGATTCCTCCAGTACGTTCCAGTGCGCGCCATGCCGGTACGGGCCCGATCGCGCATGCCAGCACGCGACCGTGCTCCAGTCGTTCATCTTGAATGCGACCAGCGCGATCAAGCCCCATGGATAATCGCTGCCGGCCAGTTGCAGCCAGGTCTTGCCGTATTTCTGCATCCACTGCGCGTAGATCGTCTCGTTCGATTGGTCGGGAACCTGAATCCCCGACAGGAGCGGGAAGATCTGCGCGACTTTCGCCGGATAGAAGCTCGTGTCGCTGATGCGCTGCGTGCTCGCGCGAAAGCCGGTTTGCGTGCCGCGCCAGAACACCTTCAGGATCGCGGACGAGAGCCGGTCGGCGCGCTGGCTCCACGGGCCCGCGTGCGTGTAGTCGGCATGCCGGACGTAATACGCGGCGAGCGCCTGGAACGCGCTGTGTACCTCGACGTTGTCCATCAGCAGCGCGACGTGCAGTGTCGACGAGATCTGATAGACGCCGGCGGTCTTGCTGAGCAGCGTATCCAGATGCGCGCCCGCGCGGTTCAGGCTGAGTTCCCACGCGGCGGGCATGCCGTCGGGCGGCGCGAAACGGGAGAGCAGTTCGATCCACGTCGCCATCATCGAGTCGTCGGCGTCGGCTTCCGCGCATGCGCTGTACTGGCCGCTCTTCACGCAGTAGCGGTCGAAGCCGCCGTCGGGGCGCTGGCGCGGCAGCAGCCACGCGATCCACGCGAGTGCCGCTTGATGGGCGTCGAGCCCGGCATCGGCGGCGGCGAGCAGCGCCTTCGCCGCAAAATACGGATCGATGCCGGCGCCATTCAGGCGCACGGTGATCGCGCCGTCGGGGCGCTGGTACAGGCCGTTGAGCTGGAGTTCGGCGGCGCTCGCGTGCAGCGCGAAGCCGAATGCCGAGACACAGCAGGCAACGCACCACAGGCGGCATAGCCGGGCAGTGGCCGCCACGCGTGCGCGTGCGGCCGGGAAAAGCGCGGGCCGGTTCATGATCGGGGGCTCCTGCGCGGTGGTCCTGCGCAATGCTCGCCGGGCGCGGCGTTGGCCGCGTCGCGCGCCGGCGAGGGTGTCGACGTTGCGGCTCAGTTCACCTTGGCGCTGATGAACTTGAGGCTGGTGCCGCTGTTCGCGGTGACGAGCCAGTACGTCGCGTCGGTGATGACGACGCTGCCGAGGCCTTGCGTGATGATCGGAAGTCCATAGGCCTTCTTCGGCAGCAACCACGTCATGTTCGCGAGGCTCGTCGGGTGGCTGGCGGCGAACGACCAGCTGCTGCCCGTGTCGGTGGCCGACCATGTGACGTTCAGGCGCGCACGATCGAAGATCGTGATGTCACTCATCGTGTACCACTTGAACTGGCCGAGCAGCTTCAGCGTATTCGCTTGCGAGAAGATCGCGGACAGCGTCGACGTGTAGGACGACGCGCCGAGCGGGTGCGCATAGATCAGCCGGCTCGTGCGGTTCGCGACGACGAAGTTCATCAGGGCTGCATACCAGTTGTTCACGTCGCTCGTCGGCACCGCATACTGCTGGAACTCCTCGAACGTCGCGTACTTGCCGAACGGCATCACGGGGTAAGCCCACAGGCCCGGGTTCAGCAGCGCGCCGTTGCGGTATGCGCGGGTCGGCGCCGAGCCGGTGTGGCCGGTGAAGTAGTAGCCGTTGAAGCCGTTGCTTTCGAGCCAGTTGACCGACCAGGTCGGCGTGTTGCCTTCCGGTGCCGCGTATTCGACGTCGGGTTGGCCCGTCGCGGCCTGGACGGCCTGATGGTTCATCACCAGGTACTGCGTGAACGTGCTCGCGTTCGTTTCGCTGGCATTGGCCCCCCAGTAGTCGTGAATCCAGCCGCCGTGGCTGCCGACGTGATGGCCCTTGCTCAGGAAATACTTCACGAGATTCTGCGCAGTGGGGTTGTTGGCGAGGTTCACACCGTCACCGTCGCCGAAGGCCGCTTCGTCAGGGCCGGCCGTGATCACGAGCGAGAACGGCCCGTTGTTCCACACGCCGAGGTTCTTCAGTTGAATCGCCGGCTGGATCTGGTCGCCTGCGCAGAAGTGCCAGTTGAACACCAGCCCGGCCATCGCCTTCGGCAGCGGCGACAGCGACGGCAGGTTCAGCATCTGCGTGCCGAAATAATGCAGGTAGCCGTGGATCAGCATGCCGTCGGTCTGGCCGTCGAGGTAGGCGAGCGGCAGGTTGACGAACAGCACGCCGCCGTTGCCGTACGTGTTGTAGCCGGACACCAGCCCGAACGTCGGCGAGGTCAGGATCGTCGTGCCGGTGTACGTCCCCTGCGTGACGAAGCTCGGATAGGTCAGGAAGCCGTACACGTAGCCGGAGATGCCCTCGAGCGTGTCGGTGGTCGTCGCCATGGTCGACGCGAGCGTGGTGGCTGCCTTGCCGGTCGTCGTGCTGACGAGCGAATTGGCGCTGTACGAGCCGGACTTCACCTGCTTGCCGTTCGTGACGCCGGTCAGCTTCGGGGCCGTCTGGTTCAGCAGGCCGCTGCCTGCAGGCGACGTGTCGTACTGGAACCATGCGCCGTGGTTGTAGTTGGCGAGGCCGCCGGGGTTCGATTTGCTCGCGGACAGATAGAGCGCGGTACCGGTGGTCTGCTTCGACGAGTTGTTCGTCTTCGAGCTGCCGGTGGTCGCCGCGGCCATGACGCTGGCGGTCGTCGCGGTCGAGGCCGTCGTGGTCCACGTCATCGACTTGCCGGGAGGCACCTGGAGCGTGCGCAGCCAGCTGCTCATGCCGGTCACGTTGCCGAGGCCGATCATGTTGCCGCCCAATTGGTCATACAGTACGTAGTCCACACCGACCATGTTGCTGAAACGAGATTTCGGGCTCACGTAGAAGCCGGCCGAATTCAGCACGCCGAAATCGTAGACGAGCATGACCTTGCCGCCGTTCAGCGCATAGTTCTGGATCGCCGTGACGAGCGTGTCGTCGGCCGTCGTATGCACCTGATCGGGCAGGATCAGGCCGGGATACTGCGACAGCGACGCGCCGGCCGCCATGAACTGGCTGTCGGTCATCACCGTGATCTGCAGCCCTTCCTCTTGTGCGGTGTCGAGCCACGCGGACACGCGCGGATCGGGCAGCGTCAGCGTGTCGGGCACCAACAGGAGAAGCTGGTTGGTGGCCGCCTGAACGCCGCCCGGACTGAATGCGAACGCGAGCGCGAACAACGCGAACAGGATCCGCAAGAACTTGCCTGACTTTGCCAACATGGTGTACTCCTCGCTCAAGGAATGGGGGGCGCGCGGCAGCCGTGGGGAGCGTGCCGCCAGGTCGACCAATCCTGCCCCGCAGGTGTGTGCGGCTGTCCGGTGCGTCGGACATCGAGCGGCACCTGTCGACGACAGCCGGACCCGCAAGACACGTCGGTACGCCGCGCTGTCGTCGTCGACGAGAGGACTCGATGCGACGCATTGAATGAAGCGAACAACGTGCCATTCGCCCCGGAGGCCCGGCCTTGCTGGCTTCCTGTGGCGTGTGTCGTGCGGCACGGCAGAAAACGCAGTCGATTCGTTTCATCGCTGATACGGCGCGTTTGTGCACGAAATCAGCAGACGGAATCGGAACCGTTCGTCAGCGCGCCGGGCCAGCTCGCACAGTAGGTGTAGAGCGTGACCAGCAGGCCGATCAGCAGCGGCCCGCCGAGCAGGAAATAGCAGAACGGCAAGAACAGCAGCGAGCCGTGATGGATGATCATCGCGTGCAGCAGCATCACGAACGGCAGCGCGAAGATGAAGTAGCCGAGCACCAGCACCGACGCAAAGGCCTTCTGCAGCAGCGAGAAATCGAGCGGGTAGTACAACGCGGCCATCACCAGCGGGATCATCGCGATCGCCGCGCCGTGCAGCACGAACATGTCGCGCAGGTGCAGCAACGGAACATACGGAAACGTGCCGGGCGCGAGCCAGAAATACACGCAAATCAGCAACTGGGTGAAGCTCGCGATACGTAACAGATATGCAACAGGCAGCCAGTTCCGGTGCCGCACGAAGGACGCGGCGAAGCCGATCGCGCAAAGCGCGGCGGTGGCGGCCAGCAGCATGCCGCCCGGCATGCGCGCGGCGACGTCGATCGACAGCAGCGGCACGCGCGGCGCATCGGGCGGATAGCCGATCACGATCACGTGGAGCGCCGGGTCGATCTGGTGCGCGCCCCAGGCCATCACCGCGCGCCAGTAGCGCCAGGCCAGCGGCAAGCCGACCCACAGCAACGCGTACAGCGCAGGCGTCAGCAGTGCGATCGACGTCAGCCAGCGCTGCGGATAGGCGTGAATCCGCAGCGAACGATCGGCAGGAGGACGGACGGGATGCGTCTGCATGGCGTCCGCCCGGCTACCAGCGATAGAACACGCTCAGCTCGCCGCCGATCCGTGAGTAGTACGGGTTGTGGTAGTAGTCGAACTCGAGCTGCGTTCCCCACTTGCGCGTGAACCAGTAGCGCCACTTCGCGTCGATCTCGTGGCTGCGGAAATCGGCGATCTGCGAGCCGGAGCCGGTGACCTGGTAGGCCTCGCGGCCAAACCCGCCGCGCAGCACGATCACGCTCTTGCCGACTTCGCCGTAGGTGACGGCGCCGTAGTAGGCGGGCGCCTTCACCGATCCGGGTGAATCGACCGTGTAGTTCGTGCCGGCCTCGAAGATCCATTTCGGCAGTGCGTACCAGATCACGCCGGCGTGATAGAGCTGGTCGCGATGGCCGCTGCGGTTCCACGCGTAGCCGGCGCCCAGCGACACGACCAGCGAACGATTCGGCAACAGCTTGCGATTGATCGACAGGTCGACGCGTGCGCTCGGCAGGATCGTCCCCGACGTGGTGCCGGCGAAGCCGATGCCGCCGAACCAGTCGGGGCCGATATCCTGCACGTAGGTGAGGGCGCCGAGCTGCGTGTTCTCGCCGAAGCGGTGCAGTTGCGCGAGTTCGCCGAGCACGGTGCGCCCGCCGTCCTGATACACACCGCGCAGATGCACGCCGTACCAGTCGCCGTAGCCGTGCGTCAGGTGCGCGCTCGAATAGCCGAGCGACAGTTCGGTGTGCGTTTCTTGCGGCGCCTGGACATGTGTGACGATTGCGTCGGGCAGCGGCGGCCGGTTCGTATCGTCAGGCGTGAACTCCGCGAGCGACACGCCGTCCGGCAGGCCGTCGGCGCTGACGCGCACGAACGTGGATTCGTCGCGCGGCCGTGGCGTGATGACGATCGGGGCGTCGGGCGACTGCACGGGCGGCGCGGCGGCGGGGGCATCGGGCAGTGCCGCGAGTACCGGCGGCGTACCGAAGGCGACGCCGCACAGCACCGCGAGGGTGGCAACCGGCACGCGCGGGCCGCGATGGCAGGGGCGATCGGACATGAAGGCGCTCCTTAACGGGATGCGTGGAACCAGCCGCTGCGCCACGCGACGAGGTCGCCATGCACGCAGGCATGACCGACGACCGAGACATCGCGCGCACACGCGCTGACAGGATGGCCGGCGACACCGATGCGCGCACCGGTCAGCCGCAGCAGGCCGCCGGCCGACACGACGCCGTCGATGCAGCTGGCATTCGCGAGCAGCACGTCGTCGCGCGCGAACACGGCGCCGTGCAGCAATGCATGACGCTCGAGTTCGACGCGATGCGCCTTGACGCTGCCGCGCAGCACGCAGCCTTCGCCGAGCACGAGCGTGCCGTCGACGATGAGGTTGCCTTGCACGACCGTGTGCGCGGGCAGGCGAACGTCGCAGTGCATCAGGTAGCGGCCGTGCAGGAAGCGATGCGGCAGCGTCGCGAAGTGGCGGGTGAGCGAGATCGCGCGGCGCGGCGCGGCCGGCGTGGTGGCGGGACGCGCGCTCGGCGCCGCGCCGAAGACGATCGGTTCGCCGTACAGGCACGCGAAGCCGCCGGCGCCGTGCAGGTGCACCGCGCCGCCGACCACGACGCCACGCAGCACCGCGCCGTCGACGTCGATCCGCGGCGCGTGCGCAAGCGCGCCGATCGTCGCGCCGGCTTGAATGTCGATGCGTTCGCCGGCGAACGCGTACGCCGCGCGGGCGCCGCCGTCGAGCGTGATCGTGCGATCGGCATGGAGCACGTCGTCGCGATGCGCGTCGTGCGTGACGTGGATCGTGTCGGCGTGCTGCACGGCCAGCCCGAGTGCTTGCCAGGGCGGTGCGGCGGACGGATCGGCCGGCGGTTCGCCGGCCGCGTGCGCGCGCAGCGCGTCGTGCCATCGCGCGGCGAGCAACGCCTGATCGACGAACGGACCGTCGCCGATCGGCAGCGCCGCGACGTCGCTGCGCCGGATCAGTTCATGCAGCATCGGCAGGAACGGCAGGCTGAGCACACCGGCCACCGGCACCATCACATTGAAGGTCGTCATCGATCATCGCTCCGGTTTCAGTTGCCGGCGAAAACGCTCGGTCTTGTCCCATTTCAGTTCGCGGCGGAATGCGGCGTCGAGCGTGAGTCCCCATAGCGCGGAGACGACGGCCGCGATCGTCACGCAGAAGCCGACGACGTTGACCGGCACGAGCCGCAGCCGCGTCGCGCGGCCGTCGAGCCGGGCCGCGACGACGATCTCGAAGAACACGCCGAAGTTGCCGAAGGTGCTGAACGAAAACAGCGCGAACAGCGACACGATCAGGCCGAGTGCCGTCGAGTTGACGCCGTTGAACAGGTAGAGCGCGAGCGCGGCGCTCCAGGCGACCGCGAGCAGTGCGGGCATCACGAACACGCCGAGCAGCAGCGCACCGTCCAGCCGGCAGCGCCGCGAGATCAGCGGATTGCGCAGCACCGGAACCAGATAGCGCAGCAGCGTCTGGTTGTGGCCTTTCGCCCAGCGCGTCAATTGACGGGCACGCACGGCCCAGCGCTCGGGCACTTCCTCATAGCATTCGGCGTGATTCAGGTAGACCGTGCGCCAATCGCTCAGCAGCAGGCGATAGGTCATGTCGGTGTCCTCGGCGAGCGTGTCGTCGCGCCAGCCGCCCACCGCGTCGAGCGCGCCCTTGCGGATGCCGCCGACCGTGCCGCCGTACTGCGGCACCAGGTTGAGGTTGTTGCGGGCTTGCTGGTTGACCTGGTAGCCGCCCGCGCGCTCGAGGTCGAGCAGCCGCGCGAGCAGGTTGCTGTCGGCGTTCTGCGGCACGACGCGGCCCATCACCGCGCCGACTTCCGGATCGAAGAACGGTGCGACGAGCTCCTTCAGCAGCCCCGGGCGCGGCAGGTAGTCGGCGTCGAACACCACCATGATGTCGCCGCGGATGAAGCGCAGCGCATCCTTCAGCGCGGCTGCCTTGCCCGGCTTGCCGGTCTCGCGGTGAAACGGCTGGATGAGGTCGGGCGCGAGCGCCTGGACCGCGTCGATCAGCGCGCGAGTGTTGTCGGTCGAGCGGTCGTTGACCGGAACGATCGTCAGCCTGTCGCGCGGGTAGGTCGTCGCCAGCAAGGCCATCAGGCAATCGACGACGACGGCTTCTTCGTTGTGCGCGGCGACGAACACCGTGAGCCGCGGCCATTCGCCGTGGGTAATCGTCCGGTAGGGCGCACATTGCGGCTTGAACAGGCGGTCGAGGCTGAACACGTAATGCCGTCCGGCGTACACGCACGTCAACAGCGTGAACAGCCACAGGTACGCGACGCAGGGCATCAGCAGCAGTTCGGGGTCGAACGTGATGCCCGGCGCGCTGGCCGGCGGCGGTTCGAGCGACACGTCCGCATCGGGCGAGGCCGGGGCGGCAATCGCGAGCGGGGCGCCGGCCAGGGCCGTGCGTTCGACCGCGACCGCTGCGTTTGCGGCAGGCAGGGTGAGCCGCGCCGGTTCGGCGATCGCCTGCGATGCGGTGTCGCGCACGGTCAGCGAGAAGGCAAGCACGATCAGCAGCAGAATGCCTTGTTCGCAGAGCGACGCCATCCGCGTTTTCTTCATGTCCTGGTCCCCGGTGTCCGCGACGATGACCGACGAGCGCTGCAGGCGCCCGTGGATCGCGCGGATGTCAATGGGACGCGGCCGCGCGTTCGTCGCGCCAGGGCGAGTGTCGTTTGCCCCGGCGGACGCGTCGCGTCGCCTCCCGGCTTCGTTGCTTTGGCGTCCCCGTCTGTCTGCTGCTGTCGTGCGAGTGCTTCGGGACGCACCTGTCTGACATTAAGCAAGGCGTGAGCCATGGGCCGCGATGCCCCGTGCAGCAAGGGGCCGGACGCGCCGCGCGCGCGTGGTCGGGGCTGCGGCGACGTGTTTTGATTCACTGACGAATCAGCGTACGCGCACGACATTCGACCCCAAGCAGTCTTCGGCGCCCCCCCGCGCGCGTCACACGGCGGGCGGCTAGTCTGACGAGTCGCTGCTGCCTCGTCCGATGAGCCTTTGCGAGACGCGCCGTCGCGCGTCGTTCGGCGCATGCGCGTGACCGCGGAGGCTGAAACGGCGCTCGCCGTCGTCCGTGCGGAATACACCGGACTCCGATGCATCTTTCCGCTCCGGATCTGCGTTACACATTCGCAACGTTTCACGCGCATCCATTCGTGCGACGCAAGCGGTATCGCGCGTCGGGGAAATCGCGTTCACATGGCCGTGGCCCGCGGCCGCGTGCACGCCGCGTGCTGCACAGACAAAAGTGCCGAATCTAGGTGACGCAAAGCGCTTCGAAAGATGCATGCGGTTCGGTGCGTGATGGCGACCGACATGCGTTCGCGATTCATCGGACGACGTCGTCAGACGGATCGCGCGCTCGACCGGCTGTTTATCGTTGTCGCGCCGATTCGTCGATGAGACGCCCGTAGCAGTTGTGAAACATTCCATAACGTACCGCGCGTGTGTGGTGCGTGCCGCACGAACCGGACCCGGCTGCAGTGCGGCTGGTTTGAATATTGCTGGTGTGGAAGCAACGTGACGAACCGGCGTGACGCTCGACACAGCGAGGAACGACTCATGACGTGACTGATCAGTGCAACGGGACGCCGGTAGTACGACGATTCGCGCGGCCGGGACCGCGCGGACAGGACGGCGCGCTCGCCCCGCGACACCGCCACGTGCTGACCCGCGGGCGAGTACGGGAAGCGCCGCCTGAATACATGCTTCGCGCCACGTGCAGGGTGATCCGCGCGAAGTGGCTAAACGAGGATAACGATGAAGAAGATCTTGCTTGTGTTCGGGACTCGGCCGGAGGCCATCAAGATGGCACCGCTGGTGCGTGCGTTGAAGGCGCAAGCGGATGTCGACGCGCGGGTGTGCGTGACCGCCCAGCATCGGGAAATGCTCGACCAGGTGCTGACGCTGTTCGACATCAAGCCCGACTACGATCTCAACCTGATGCGGCAAAGCCAGACGCTCACCGACGTGACGACCGGCATTCTTCAGGCGATCGGCATGGTCTTCGACGATCTGCGTCCCGACGTCGTGCTGGTGCACGGCGACACGACGACCACGCTCGCGGTCAGCCTGGCGGCGTTCTATCGCTATTTGCCGGTCGGGCACGTGGAGGCCGGGCTGCGCAGCGGCGACATCTGGTCGCCGTGGCCCGAGGAGTTGAATCGCCGCGTGACCGATGCGGTGTCGTCGTGGCATTTCGCGCCGACCGGGCAGGCGCGCGACAACCTGCTCAGCGAGGGCGTGCCGGGCAGCGGCGTCTCGCTGACCGGCAATACCGTGATCGATGCGCTGCACGAGGTCAAGCGCATGCTGGACCGCACGTCCACGCTGTCGGACAAGGTCGCCGCGTATTTTCCGTTTCTCGAGCCGTCGCGGCGCGTCGTGCTGATCACCGGCCATCGCCGCGAGAGTTTCGGCGAACCGTTCCAGCATTTCTGCGAGGCGCTCTGCACGCTCGCGGGCCGCTATCGCGACGCGCAGTTCGTCTATCCGCTGCACATGAATCCGAACGTGCGGGAGCCGGCGCGTGCGCGGCTCGGCGGCGTGCCGAACATCTACCTGATCGAGCCGCAGGAGTACCTGTCGTTCGTATTCCTGATGTCCCGCGCGCACTTCATCATCACCGATTCGGGCGGCATTCAGGAAGAAGGGCCGGCGCTCGGCAAGCCGGTGCTCGTCACGCGCGAGACGACCGAGCGGCCCGAGGCGATCCAGGCCGGCACCGCGCGGCTCGTCGGCACGGACCAGGAACGGATCGTGTGGGAGGCATCGCGCCTGTTCGACAGCGAGAGCGCCTACGAGGAAATGTCGCGCGCGAGCAATCCGTATGGCGACGGTCACGCGAGCGAGCGGATCGTTCATGCGCTGATGCGCACGCCGGGCGTCACCACGAAGACGACGAGCTTCTCGATGGGGGCCGCGGAGATGCCGTTCAACGCGCTGACGCTCGGGTTGCAGGCGTTGCGCTCGCCGTGAGCCCGATCACGCGATAGCCTACTTCCGTACCGTTCGTTGCCGTCACGCGAGGATCCGGCCGCCAGGCCGGCCGGATCCTTGCCTTTGCGCGACCCGGAACGAATTTTCCCGCCGGGCTCAAAAGTGTTTTGGTCGAATGTCCCTTTCCCGATGCGGCGCCGGGCAGGGATACTTCAGCGGATACCCGCCCCGCATCGGCCGGAATTCACATCGAAGTCCAGGCTTCCCCGATGCCGGGGATCCGATGCATCCGATCGCCGATCTTCCGTCGCGACGCCTGCCGCACGGGCGCGGCCAGGTTGCCGCCGCCGATCGCGTCTCACACCAGGCCGATTTCCATGACCCAATCCATTCATCAAGCATCGTTGCCGGCCCGCTATCACGCATGGACCTGGCAAGGCAGCGAGCATCCCGCCCAGCTGCATCTCGAACAACGGCCGATGCCGGCGCTGAAGCCCGGCCAGGTGCTGGTCCACAACCAGGCCATCGGCCTCAACCCGGTCGACTGGAAAGTGCTCGGCGGCGCGCTGGTGAACTGGCGTCACGGGCACGTGCCCGGTGTCGACGGCGCGGGGACGGTGGTCGCGGTCGCGAGCGAGCCGATGCGTCACTTGCTCGGCCGCCGCGTGGCCTATCATCAGGCGCTCGGCGAGCACGGCAGTTTCGCGGAATACACGCCGATCGCCGCGTCCGCGCTGTTGACGGTGCCCGAGGCACTCGATTTCGAGACGGCGGCGAGCGTGCCGTGCCCGGCGCTGACCGCGTGGCAGGCGCTCGAGAAAGTGCCGTGTCGCGTGTCGCGGGAGATCCTCGTCAGCGGAGCAGGCGGCGCGGTCGGCAACTACCTGGTGCAGATTGCCGCCGATCGCGGGTTCGTCGTGTCGGTGTCGAGTCACGAGCGGCATTGGGAACGGCTGCGCGCGCGCGGCGCGAGCCATTTTCTGCCGGGCCCGGTCGACGAAGCGATCGATGGCGGAAACGAACTGGCACGACGCTTCTACGCGGTGTTCGACAGTGTCGATGCGCAACACGCCGGCCGGTGGGCGCCCGCGGTTGCCGCCAACGGGCACATCGTCTGTATCCAGGGGCGCTTCGACGCGCCACCGCTGCCGCCGTTCACGTCGAGCGTGTCGCTGCACGAGGTCGCGTTGAATGCGTTGCACACATACGGCGATGACGCCGCGTGGCTCGAGACGACCGCGGCGGGCAGCATGCTGCTGGCCAGCGTCGCGAACGGCCGGATGCAACCCGAAGCGCGCGTCACGGGCGATTTCGCCCAACTGCCCGAGCAACTCGAAGGGCTTCGGCAGCGGCAGTTTTCCGGCAAGCCGGTGGTGCTCGTCCGATAGCGGAAGCGCTCGACGCATGTGAAGCGCTGCTTCGGGCCGCATCCGGCGCGGCGGCGCAAACCCGCCGCACATCAGTTAAAGTTGGAACCCGGCTCAATCCCCAGACGAATCCGGCCGCCCAGGCGATGTCGAAGCCTTCCGGGCGGGACGTCGCGCGTGGGCGATGACGATCCGGGGCCCCGTTTCTGGCAGTCCGGACAGGATCGCGTTGCCTGAGTGACGGTTTGCGTCGGGCAGAATCGGGACCCGCGAGTGCCCGCTTTCGATCGGAGTCGTACGTCCGGCCGTCATCGGCACCGATAGCACATCGACGCCGGTTCCGCCGGCGAAGCAGTCCATCGGGCGGTGCCGGATCGGCACCGTTCGAATCCCCACACGGCACCCGTGGTGCGACGCGGGCGCCTCGACCAGGAGGTGAACGATGATCACGCTGACCGTCAACGGTAGCGAGCAGCACTTCGACGGCAATCCCGACATGCCGTTGCTCTGGTATCTGCGCGACGTCCTCGGCCATACCGGCACCAAGTTCGGCTGCGGGATGGCGCTGTGCGGTGCGTGCACCGTGCATCTCGACGGCGTCGCGATCCGGTCGTGCATCACGCCCGTTGCGGCGGCTTCGGCCAAGCGCGTGACGACGATCGAAGGACTGTCGACGGACTTGACCCACCCGCTGCAGCAGGCGTGGCAGGAACTGAACGTCGCGCAATGCGGCTACTGCCAGTCCGGGCAGATCATGCAGGCCGCGTCGCTGCTGAAGACGAATCCCCATCCGACCGACGCCGACATCGACGATGCGATGTCCGGCAACATCTGCCGCTGCGGCACCTACACGCGCATTCGCGCGGCGATCCGGCTGGCCGTGCGCCGCGGGGGGGCCGCATGAGCGCGCCCGAACTCTCCGTCCACAACGAAAGCCGTCGCGCGCTGCTGCTCGGCTTCGCGTCCGGCGGGCTGCTGCTCGCATTCGGCGTGCCGTCGCTCGTGCATGCCGCCGCGCCGGTGCAGCCGCCCGTCAGCGCGAATCCGCAATACGGCGGGGCCGGGATGCCGCACGGGTTGCGCGACAATCCGCACCTGTTCGTGGCGATCGCACCGGACGGCACCGTGACCGTGACCTGTATCCGCTCGGAAATGGGGCAGGGCGTGCGCACGAGCGTCGCGCTCGTGGTCGCCGACGAACTGGGCGCGGACTGGGCGCGCGTGAAGGTCGCGCAGGCTGTCGGCGACGAGCCGCGCTACGGCAACCAGAACACCGACGGGTCGCGCAGCCTGCGCCAGAGTTTCGCCGCGCTGCGGCGTGCCGGCGCGGCCGCGCGCACGATGCTCGAGCAGGCCGCCGCGACTGCGTGGGGCGTCGATGTCGGTCAGGTCAAGGCGACGGTGCACGAGGTCGTCGACACGAAGAGCGGCCGCACGCTCGGTTTCGGCGAACTCGCGGCGAAAGCAGCTGCGTTGCCGGTACCCGATACGAAGACGCTCGCGTTGAAAGCGCCGGCCGAATTCCGCTATATCGGCAAGGGCAAGACGGCACTGATCGACGGACGCGACATCGTCGGCGGCCGCGCGCACTACGGGATCGACACGCGGCTCGACGGCATGCTGTATGCGGTCGTCGCGCGACCGCCGGTGTACGGCGACACGGTCGCGTCATTCGATGCATCGGCGGCCGAAAAGCTGCCGGGCGTCGTCAAGGTCGTGCAGCTCGCGTCGGCGCCGCTGCCGTCCGGCTTCCAGCCGCTCGGCGGCGTGGCCGTCGTCGCGCGCGATACGTGGACGGCCATCCAGGCGCGCGCGCAACTGAAGATCGACTGGAAGCACGGCCCCAACGCGGGCTACGACTCGGCCGAGTATCGCAAGACGCTCGAAGCGGCCGCCGCGCAGCCGGGCGACGTGATCCGCAACGACGGCGACGCGGCCACGGCGCTCGCCGGTGCCGCGAAGCGCGTGCGCGCGACGTACTACATTCCGCATCTCGCCCACGCGACGATGGAGCCACCGGCGGCCGTTGCGCGCGTGGCCGACGGCCGCTGCGAAGTATGGACCTGCACGCAGGCGCCGCAGACCACGCGCGACGAGATCGCGAAGGCGCTCGCGCTGCCGGCCGAGCGCGTGACGGTCAACGTGACGCTGCTCGGCGGCGGGTTCGGCCGCAAGTCGAAACCCGATTACGTGGTGGAAGCCGCGCTGCTGTCGAAGGCGGTCGGCGCGCCCGTGAAGCTGACGTTCACGCGCGAGGACGACATCGCGCACGACTATTTCCACGCGGTGTCGCTCGAAGCGTTCGACGGCGGGATCGATGCATCGGGAAAAGTGGTCGCGTGGCAGCATCGCACGGTCGCGCCGTCGATCCAGTCGACCTTCAAGCCGGGCATCGTGCACGAGCAGCCGGGTGAACTTGCACAAGGGATCGCGGACCTGCCGTTCGCGATTCCGAACGTGCGGATCGAGAATCCGGCAGCGGAAGGGCACACGCGGATCGGCTGGTTCCGTTCGGTCTACAACATCCCGCATGCGTTCGGCATCCAGAGCTTCGTGTCGGAACTCGCGCACGCGGCCGGCCGCGATCCGAAGGATTTCCTGCTCGAGCTGATCGGGCCCGCGCGGCGTTTCGAGCCGCACATCACGGTGAAGAACGTGAACTACGGCGAGGATCCCGCGCTGTACCCGGTCGATACGGGGCGGCTGCGGCGTGTGGTCGAGACGGTCGCGCGCGAAGCCGGCTGGGGGCGCAAGCGGCCGAAGGGGCACGGGCTCGGGATCGCCGCGCATCGCAGCTTCGTGTCGTACACGGCCGCCGTGTGCGAGGTGCAGGTCGGCGCGGACGGCAAGATCACGGTGCCGCGCGTCGACATCGCGATCGACTGCGGGCCGCAGGTCAATCCGGAGCGCGTGCGCTCGCAGCTCGAGGGCGCGGTGGTGATGGGGCTCGGCATCGCGCTGCACGGCGAGATCACGTTCAAGGACGGCCATCCGGAACAAAGCAACTTCAACGGCTTCCAGGTACTGAGGATGAACGAGGCGCCGCGCGAAATCCGCGTGCATCTCGTCGCGCCGGACGATTTCACGGCGCCGCTCGGCGGCGTCGGCGAGCCGGGCCTGCCGCCCGTCGCGCCGGCGCTGACCAACGCGATCTTCGCGGCGACCGGCACGCGCATCCGCAGCCTGCCGGTTGCCGATCAGTTGGCGAAGCCGCAGGCGAGTTGACGCACAATACCCCCGCACCGGGCCGCATCATGCGGCCCGGTTCGCATCGACCCCTGAACAAGGAGTGTGACGTGGCCTCATCCGATGTCAGTGTGAAGCAGGCGGTGTCTGCCGCCGAATGGGATGCGCGAGTCAACCTGGCGGCGGCCTATCGTCTTACGGCGCTGTTCGGCTGGGACGATCTCGTGTTCACCCATATCTCGGCGCGCGTGCCCGGCCCGGAGCACCATTTCCTGATCAACCCGTACGGGATGATGTTCGACGAGATCACGGCGTCGTCGCTGGTCAAGATCGATCTCGACGGTCGCAAGGTGTCCGAATCGCCGTACGAGATCAACCCGGCCGGCTTCACGATTCATAGCGCGGTGCATGCGGCACGCGACGACGCGCTGTGCGTGATGCATACGCATTCGATCAACGGTGTCGCGGTGTCGGCGCAGGAAGCGGGCTTGCTGCCGCTGTCGCAGCAGTCGCTCGGCGTGCTGGCGTCGCTCGGATATCACGACTACGAAGGCATCGCGCTCAACGAGGGCGAGAAGGCGCGCCTCGTGCGCGACCTCGGCGGCAACACGAACCTGATGCTGCGCAATCACGGGCTGTTGACGGTCGGCGCGACGCCGGCCGATGCGTTCGTCGCGATGTACTTCTTCGAGGCGGCGTGCATGATCCAGGTCCGCGCGCAGGCCGGCGGCGCGGCGCTGTTGCCGATCGCGCAACCGATTCTCGACGGCATCAGGCAGCAGATCGCGGCGGTCACGCGCGGCATGGGCGCCGGCGCGCTCGTCTGGCCCGGATTGCTGCGCCGGCTCGATCGACGCAATCCCGGGTACGCGGACTAGCTCGCTCGTCGTTGTTGTTTGCGAACGACCGTGCTAAATTCCTGCCAGCACTTGCAGTCACGGAACCCTTCATTCGGCTGACAAAGCCGGCACCCCGGGAGGCAGCACGATGAGCCTGTTGATGTCGCGACGCGATCTCGCGTTCCTGCTGTATGACTGGCTCGATGCCGAAGCGCTCGTCGCGCTGCCGCGTTATGCGGAGCACAGTCGCGAGACTTTCGACGCGGTGCTCGACACCAGCGAGCGGATTGCGGAAGACCTGTTCGCGCCGCATGCGGCGCGCGGCGATCGCGAGGAACCGCATTTCGACGGCGAACGCGTGACGCTGATCCCCGAGGTCGAACCAGCCGTGCGCGCATTCGCGGACGCCGGGCTGATCGCCGCGGGCCACGACGAAGCGCTCGGCGGCATGCGGTTGCCGAAGCTGGTCGAAGCCGCGTCGTTCCTGTTCTTCCAGGCCGCGAACATCGCGACGGCCGCGTATCCGTTCCTGACCGTCGCCAACGCGAACCTGCTCGTCGCGCACGGCAGCCCTGCGCAGATCGACGCGTTCGCGCGCCCGGAACTGGAAGGGCGCTTCCTCGGCACGATGTGCCTGTCCGAACCGCAAGCCGGTTCGTCGCTGTCCGACATCGCGACGCGCGCGGATCTCGAGGGCGACTCGCCGCTCGGCCCGCGCTACCGGCTGACCGGCAACAAGATGTGGATTTCCGGCGGCGAACACGAGCTCGCGGAGAACATCGTCCACCTCGTGCTCGCGAAGATTCCCGACGAACACGGCCGGCTGCAGCCCGGCACGCGCGGCATCTCGCTGTTCATCGTGCCGAAGTTCCTGCCGGGCACCGATGGCAACGCGCAGGGCGAACACAACGACGTCGTGCTCGCCGGGCTGAACCACAAGATGGGCTATCGCGGCACGACCAACTGCCTGCTGAATTTCGGCGAAGGCACGCGCTATCGTCCGGAAGGGCGTGCGGGCGCGATCGGCTACCTGGTCGGCAAGCCGAACCACGGTCTTGCCTACATGTTCCACATGATGAACGAGGCGCGCATCGGTGTCGGCGCGGGCGCGGTGGCGCTCGGCTATACCGGCTATCTGCATGCGCTCGACTATGCGCGCAACCGGCCGCAGGGGCGTCCGCTCGGGCCGGCCGGCAAGGATGCGGCCGCGCCGCAGGCGCCGATCGTCGAGCATCCGGACGTGCGCCGCATGCTGCTTGCGCAGAAGGCCTATGTCGAAGGCGGTCTCGCA
Organism: Burkholderia sp.; assembly: GCA_031253835.1. Lineage (GTDB taxonomy): Bacteria > Pseudomonadota > Gammaproteobacteria > Burkholderiales > Burkholderiaceae > Burkholderia. Next base: position 53,141 of record JAIRVP010000007.1, read on the forward strand.
TTGATCCTGTACTGCGCGAAGCTGGTCGACGAGGCCCGCGCTCATGACGACGAGGCAGTGCGCGCGCATGCGACGCGCCTGCTCGACATCCTCACGCCGATCGCGAAAAGCTGGCCGTCGCAGTGGTGCCTCGCCGCGAACGACCTCGCGATCCAGGTGCACGGCGGCTACGGCTACACGCGCGACTACGCGGTCGAGCGGCTCTACCGCGACAATCGGCTGAATCCGATTCACGAAGGCACGCACGGGATCCAGGCGCTCGACCTGCTGGGCCGCAAGGTCGCGCAGGACGACGGCGCGCTGCTGCGTGCGCTCGACGCGCGCATCGGCGCGACGGTCGAACGTGCGCGGGCGCTGGATGCCGGCACGCGCGAGCAGGCCGATGCATTGGCACGGCGCTGGGCGCGACTGGGCGACGTCACGCGGCAACTGGGCGCGATCGGCGATCCGCAGAAGCGGCTGGCGAACGCGAGCGTCTATCTCGAAGCGTTCGGCCACCTCGTCGTCGCATGGCTGTGGCTCGACGTGACGTTTGCCGCGCACGGGCACGACGGCGATTTCCACGACGGCAAGCGCGCGGCGGCCCGTTACTTCTTCCACTGGGAATTGCCGAAGGTGGATGCGCAGCTGGACTTGCTGTCGAGCGTCGACACGACGACGCTCGACATGCACGACGCGTGGTTCTGAACGTTGCATCACCGACATTCCGGAATGCAGACGATATCGCGGGACATCCCGCCGGCCGTACCGATGCGCGGCCGTGCCGTGCAAGGAGAGAGAAGCGCATGAAAGCCCTGTTGTGTACCGCATTCGGCCCGATCGACAGTTTGCGTATCGAAGATGTGGCGATTCCCGAACCGGCTGCCGGCCAGGTGCGGATCCAGGTGAGGGCGGCGTCGCTCAATTTCCCCGACGCGCTGATCGTCCAGGGGTTGTATCAGGTGAAGCCGGCGCTGCCGTTCTCGCCGGGCGCCGAGTTCGCCGGCGTGATCGACGCGGTCGGCGAGGGCGTAACCGCGTATCGGCCCGGCGATGCCGTCGTCGCATTCACCGGGCACGGCGGGTTCGCGGAACAGTGCGTGGCCGACGTGCACCAGATCGCCGCGCTGCCGCCGGGGATGTCGTTCGAGCAGGGTGCGGCGCTCGTGCTCGCCTACGGCACGTCGCTGCACGCGTTGCAGCAGCGCGCGCGGCTGCAGGCGGGCGAGACGCTGCTCGTGCTGGGCGCGGCGGGCGGGGTCGGGATCGCCGCGATCGAGATCGCGAAGGCGCTCGGCGCGCGCGTGATCGCGGCGGCGTCGAGCGCGGACAAGCTCGCGCTGTGCCGTGAAGCGGGCGCCGACGAGACGATCGACTATGCGACCGAAGACCTGCGCCGCCGCGTGGATGAACTGACCGGCGGGCGCGGCGCCGACGTCGTCTACGATCCGGTGGGCGGCGCGTACAGCGAGGCGGCATTGCGCGCAACCGCGTGGCGCGGCCGGTTCCTCGTGGTCGGCTTCGCGGCCGGCGAGATCCCGAAGATCGCGCTGAACCTCGCGCTGCTCAAGGAGCGCGACATTCTCGGCGTGTTCTGGGGCGATGCGGTGCGTCGCGACCCGGCGCAGCACGTCGCGAACATGCGGCGGCTCGCCGAATGGTTCGCGGCCGGCAAGGTGCGGCCGGCGATCACCGAGCGCGTGTCGCTGGCCGGCGCGGCAGATGCGATCGCGCGGATGGCGAACCGGCAGGTGAAAGGCAAGGTGGTGGTCCTGCCGGACGCATGATCGTACGTGTGCATGCGGCGGCGCGATGGCACGCGTCGCCGCGATGCGGGTACGGCCGCTACGCGTCCCGGTTCAGTTCGTCGAAGCCTGCAACGAGCGCATCGAGCAGGTGGCGAACGGCAGGCACCATCCCGCGTCGCGTCGGGAAGATCGCGTGGACGAGCGCCGTCGGCGCCGCTAGCGCAGGCAGCAGATGGAGCAGCCGGCCGGCCTGAAGGTCGGCGTTCACCAGTTCGCGCGGCAATTCGGCGACGCCGATACCGTCGAGCACGGCAAGGCGCAGGGTCGCCAGATCGTCGGTTGCCAGCCGCGGCCGATGTACGAACGAGAGGGCGCGCCCGTCGGCGTCCGTCAGGTTCCACACGAACCGGCCGCCGCTGCCGGCCGTCGATACGGTCGGCCAGTCCTTCAGGCTGTCGATCGACCCGGGCGCCGGAAAGCGGGCGGCCAGTGCCGGGCTCGCAACGAGAATCCGGTACGACGGCCCCAGTTGCCGAACCGCAAGATCGGTGTTCTCCAGCGGCGGAACCCGCGCACGGATCGCGAAGTCCAGCCCTTCCTCGACGACATCCACACGCCGGTTGGTCGCATCGAGCAGCACCTGAACCTGCGGGTTGTCCTCGATATATCTCGCCACGATCGCGGCCACGCCCGAACTCAGCAGGCCAACCGGGCAACTGACGCGCACGGTGCCCTGCGGCTGCGTGCGCGTGCGGTCCACGATGTCCTTCGCGGCCTTCGATTCCGCGACCAGCGCGACGCAATGCTGATGGAACTGCCGCCCGGTTTCCGTCAGCGACAGGCTGCGGCTCGTGCGATTGAGCAGCCGCACGCCGAGTTCTTCCTCGAGCGCGCGAATGCGCCGGCTGAGCTTCGACGTTTGCGCGCCGAGGCTGCGGGCGGCGGCCGTGAAGCTCCCGTGTTCCACCACTTCCGCGAACAGCCGGAGATCGTTCAGGTCGGTGATGGGGTTCATGGCGGCGGCTCCGTTCGGTCAGATCGTTCTACTGGAAGCAATGATACGTTGCCATTCTGGAGATATGCGAGAGATCTTTGCGAAATTAGCATTCATCCAACGTTCGGTGCCATGCAGAAACCGGCAAGGCACCGCCAGGCAACCGCCCGTCGTCAGGGCAGCAGGACAAGGAGTTGGACATGTTGATGCATCGGCGCTGGGCCTCGCTGGACACCGCGAATCACGGCTGGCTGCGCGCGAAGTTTCATTTCGCGGTGACGGCCGACGGTACGCCCGAGCATGCGCCGCTGGGCCCGCTGATCGTGTGGAACGACGACGAGATCGCCGTCGGCAGCGGGTTTCCGATGCACGGGCACCGCGACATGGAAATCATCACGTACGTGCGGCAGGGTGTGCTCGGTCATCGCGACACGCTCGGATCGGAAGGCACGATCGACGCGGGCGACGTACAGGTCATGAGCGCGGGCACCGGCATCCGGCATGCGGAGTTCAACAGCGGCGACACACCGCTCAAGGTCTACCAGATCTGGCTGCTGCCGCGCGCGAACGGCGGCGCGCCCGGGTGGGACATGAAGCAGTTTCCGAAGGGCGACCGGTCCGGACGTTTCGTCGTGCTGGCGAGCGGCTATGCCGGCGACGAAGGCGCGCTGCCGATCCGTGCCGACGCACGCGTGCTCGGCGCCACGCTGAAGGCGGGCGAGCAGGTCAGGCAGGCATTGGGCGCCACGCGCCGCGCGTATCTCGTCGCGGCATCGGGGCGCATCGAAGTGAACGGAGAACGCGTGGGGCCGCTCGACGGCGTCGCGATCACGAACGAGGCCGCGCTCGACATCGTCGCGGTTGAAGATTCTGAGCTGGTGATGGTGGACGCCGGCTGAGTGCCCTTCTTTTTCAGTCCACCGAATCATTTCATTTCAGGAGTGCATCATGGATCGTTACAAATATCTTCCGCTGCTCGGCCGCATTCTGATCGGTGCGCCGTTTCTGATGAGCGGGTTGAGCAAGCTCGCCGCGCACGCGGCCACCGTCGGCTACATCGCCTCCGTCGGCCTGCCGGCACCCTCGCTCGCGTTCGTGGTCGCGGTGCTCGTCGAGGCAGGCGGCGGTTTGCTGCTGATGTCGGGTTATCGGGCGCGCCCCGTGGCGCTGGCGATGGCGCTGTTCAGTCTCGTGACGGCGGTGTTCTTCCACCACAACTTCGCCGACCAGAACCAGATGATTCACTTCCTGAAGAACGTGATGATGGCCGGCGGCCTGCTGCAGATCGCGTACTTCGGCGCGGGCGCATTCAGCCTCGACGCGCGGAATGCGCGCACCGCGCTGCGTATCGCGCCGGCGGCGTGAGCCGAACGGGCCGATCCTTCGGGGCGACCGGGCGCGTGACCGGCCCTGTCGTCTCGTCAGGATCCCGCTCGGGTCATACCGACATCCATCCGGTCATGCAACACAGCGTGCGTCGGCTGGCGCGTGCCGGTTCCGTCTCGACGTCGTCGCGACGCTCATCGGGAGTTCAATACGTACAGGGTTCTTGTGCTGTATTACTCGTCGTACGGTCACATCGAGGCACTGGCGGATGCGATGGCCGAAGGCGCGCGCGCGGCGGACGCCACGGCCGACGTCAAGCGGGTGCCGGAAACGGTGCCGGAGGCAGTCGCCCAGGCCGCGCACTTCAAGCTCGTGCAGCACGCGCCGGTTGCGACGGTGGCCGAACTGGCCGACTACGACGCGATCATCGTCGGCACGCCGACCCGCTTCGGACGCATCTCGTCGCAGATGGCGGCGTTCCTGGATCAGGCGGGCGGCCTGCGGTTGAGCGGTGCGCTGAACGGCAAGGTCGGCGGTGCGTTCACGTCGAGCGCGAGCCAGCACGGCGGCTAGGAAACCACGCTGTTCTCGATCATCACCAATTTGCTGCATTTCGGCATGACGATCGTCGGGCTGCCGCACAGCCACCAGGGGCAAATGACGCTCGACGAAATCGTCGGCGGCGCGCCTTATGTCGCGACCACGATCGCGGGCAGGCAGGCAGGCGGGCAGGCAGGGGCAACGACTGCCGAGCGCGATCGAGCTGGCCGGTGCGTGTCACCATGGCGAACTGATCGCGCAGACCGCGAACAAGCTGTTCGATTGACGGTCGACGCATGGTGCGCGGCCGGCCGGTGAGGCGGCCGCGCGAATGCGGGGCGATCCATCGGCAGGCGCAGGGTCTCGAGTGCCGGCCGCGAAAACTCGATCCGGAATCGTTCATTCGCGGATGCGGGCCCGCTCGCCGCGAGCCATGACGAAGCACTCAGCGGCATGCGGCTGCCGAAGTTGATCGAAGTCGAGTCGTTCCTGTCATGCCAGGCCGCGAACATCTCGACGGTCTCCTGTTCGCTCCTGACCATCGCTAACGCGAGCCGGCTCGTCGCGCACGGTCGCTCCGCGCAGATCGATGTGTTCGCGCGCTCCGAACCGGACGGGGCGATCGCGAGCCGCGCGACGCAGCCTGGGCTCGCGTAGCCACGGGAATCCCCCCCCGGCGGCGGGCGAGGTAGCGAGTCCCGTCTCTTCAAATTTCCTCCAGCAAGCCGGCCGACGAGTTCGCGCCGGCACGGCTTTCCCTCTTCCCATTCAGCATCAACGCCCGCGGTTCAATCGCCTTCCCGCTGCCGGGTATTCCATTGCAATTGGAATCAATTCGGCGGTTCGGTGTTTTTTTTATCGATGGTGCGGTATCGCACAGATGATGGTAGGGATATCCCCCACCATGAGGTCGTTAACTTTTTAACAGATTGAAATTAAAACCGTGAAAAACAATTTTTGCCGGCATCGGTAGTTCGATCTTTAAAGAGCAAGAGGGTTGCATATTTTTTAAAGAATTATCTGGCGACTTTGCGGGCAAATATCCGTCGTTCTGTTTGAATCATGCCGTCCGCCGGCGGGGAGACGCTTGCTGGCGGTGTGCGGGCGGCTGTCGAGCCGTCGTCGGATCGGCTTCGTCCGTTGATCGTCAATCGTGAGGAAGCGGGCCGCATGAGCGGTCCGGCGGAGATTTTGATTCTCGCCGGGGGACGATTTCGCCCATCGAAAATCAATCTCTAATTGATTTATCGGGTTTCTTGATGATTCGCGGGATACGCATATTCATTTTTACAGAAATGAAAGCGGCAATGCGTTGGTTGAAAATGAATTTCAAATATTGATCCGCGTTGCATCGGTGGCGCGGTTCGATGCCTTGCTAGATGGGTTATCTAGCATTCTCAATCTGGAGAAAAGCAATGCAAGAACTGAATCAACAGGAAATCGCTCAAGTGTCCGGCGGCTACTACGGCGGCGGCTCGATTTTCGACACGCTGGGCAACGTGGTCGAGCTGTACGGCCAGACGCTGTACAACGTCGGCGAATCGCTGACGACGGCTGTCGTCGGCACGGGCAACGCGCTGCTCGGCCTGCTGACCGGCCACGCGGTTGCCTAAGCCGGATGCGATTGCCACGTAGCGGCGCGCACTGCGCCGCCGCTGCGTGAATCGCGTATCGCCGCGGCGCGGAATCGGTGCGCCGCGGCGATATTTCCCGGATCTCCGGCACGTCAGTGCCGAATCCCAAGGATCGTTCGTCATCTTGACCACCCCGTCTTCCCTTTTCCGGCTCGAAGCACAGCAGACGCAACGCGCAAGCGCGCTGGGCGAGATCGTGCTGGTCCGGCCTGTGTCGATGACGCTGCTGACCGCGACGTCGGTCGCGATGGCCGTCTGCGTGGTGCTGTTCTTCGCGTTAGGCACCTATACGCGCCGCACGACGGTCACCGGCGTGGTGATGCCGGATGCGGGGCTGGTGAAGGTGTATGCATTGCAGCCGGGCGTCGTCGTCGAGCGCGACGTGAAGGAAGGGCAGCGCGTGACGCGCGGCCAGACGCTGTATACGGTTTCCACCGACTTGCAGAGCGCGGCGCAGGGCGCGACGCAGGCCGCGTTGATCGCGCAGGCGCAGCAGCGCAAGGCGTCGCTGCTGACGGAAATGGACAAGACGCGCAGCCTGCAGCAGGACGAGCGCGACACGGTGCGCGCGAAGCTCGCGAACCTGAAAGGCGAACTCGCGCAGATCGACGACCAGCTTGCGGCGCAGCGGCTGCGGACGTCGATCTCGGCCGACGGCGCGAAGCGCTATCGCGGCCTGCTCGCGCAGGATTACATCTCGAAGGACCAGGCGCAGCAGCGCGAGGCTGACCTGCTCGACCAGCAGTCGAAGCTGAACGGCCTGCTGCGCGAGCGCGCGTCGACGCTGCAGTCGCTGACGGAAGCGAACAACGAATTGGCCGGCCTCGGGCTGAAACAGCAGAACCAGCTCGCGCAGATCGACCGCAACGTGATCGACGTCGACCGGAATCTCGTCGAGAGCGAGGCGAAACGCCGGATCGTCGTCGCCGCGCCGGAAACCGGCGTCGTGACGGCGGCGATCGCCGACGTCGGCCAGACCGTCGATACATCCCGTCCGCTGGCGAGCGTCGTGCCGGGCGGCGCGCGCTGGCAGGCGCACCTGTTCGTGCCGAGCGCGGCGATCGGCTTCGTGCGCGTCGGCGAGACGGTGCTGATCCGCTACCAGGCGTTCCCGTACCAGAAGTTCGGCCAGTATCGCGCGACGGTCGTCGCGATCGCGCGCACCGCGCTGTCGGCGGCGGAACTCGCGAGCGACGGCGGCCCGGCGGCGACGCCGGGCGAAGGGCGGGACGCCACCTACTATCGCGTGACCGTCGCGCTCGATGCGCAGAACGTCATCGCGTACGGCGCGAAGCAGCCGTTGCAGGCGGGCATGGCGCTGCAGGCGGACATCCTGCAGGAGCGCAGGCGCCTGTACGAGTGGGTGCTTGAACCGCTTTACAGCCTGACCGGCAAACTTTGACGAGGTCGCGAATGTCCTTGCTCGATCGACTCTCGTTCGGCGTCGGCCGCAAGCTGCCGATGATCCTGCAGACGGAAGCCGCGGAATGCGGGCTGGCCTGTCTTGCGATGGTGGCCGGTTATCACGGCCATCACGTCGACCTCGCGACGCTGCGCGCGCAATTCCCGGTGTCGCTGAAAGGAGCGGGGCTCGGGCGCGTGATCGAGGTCGCGCAGCGCCTGTCGCTCGGCACGCGCGCGGTGAAGCTCGACATGGAGCAGCTCGGCCAGCTTCGCACGCCGTGCCTGCTGCACTGGAACTTCAACCACTTCGTCGTGCTGAAAGAAGTGAACGGCAAGACCGCGACGATCCATGATCCGTCGCACGGCGTCCGGAAGCTGTCGCTCGCCGACATGTCGCGCGCGTTCACCGGCGTGGCGCTCGAACTGTGGCCGACGGCCGCCTTTGCGCCGCGCGCCGCGCGTCCGGCCGTCAAGCTGCGCGACCTGCTCGGCCCGGTGTCGGGGCTGTCGCGCTCGTTCGGCCAGATCCTGGCGCTCGCGATTGCGCTCGAGATCTTCATGCTGGTGCAGCCGTTCTTCCTGCAGTGGGTGATCGACGAAGTGATCGTCGGCGCGGATCGCGATCTGCTGACCGTGCTGGCGCTCGGCTTCGGCCTGTTGCTGCTGATGCAGCAGGCAACTGGCACGATCCGCGCGTGGGCGCTGATGTACGTCGGGGTCACGCTGAACATCCAGTGGCGCGCGAACGTTTTCACGCATCTGCTGAGCCTGCCGGTGCGCTACTACGAGCGGCGCCACCTCGGCGACGTGGTGTCGCGGTTCGGCTCGATCGACACGATCCAGCAGACCCTGACGACGTCGTTCCTGAGCGCGGTGATCGACGGCCTGATGACGATCGTCACGCTCGCGATGATGCTCGTCTACAGCCGCGTGCTCGGGCTCGTCGCGCTGGCGACGATGACGTTGTATGCGCTCGTCCGGTGGTTGTGGTACGCGCCGTTGCGCCGCGCGACCGAGGACCAGATCGTGCACGCGGCGAAGCAGCAGAGCCACTTCCTCGAAACCGTGCGCGGCGTGAAGACGATCAAGCTGTTCAACCGGCAGACGGAGCGGCGCGCGAGCTGGATCACGCTGCTGGTCGAGCAGGTCAACGCCGGGCTGCATGTGCAAAAATTGCAGATCTTCTATCAGCAGCTCAACGGCCTGTTGTTCGGCATCGAGAACCTGCTGATCGTCTGGTTAGGCGCGCGGATGGTGATGGACGGCCAGTTCACGGTCGGCGTGCTGATGGCGTTCAACGCGTACAAGGGGCAGTTCGACAGCCGCATCGGCAACCTTATCGACAAGTACTTCGAGGTCAGGATGCTGCAGCTTCAGGGCGAACGACTGGCCGACATCGTGTTCGCCGAGGCCGAGCCGGACGCCAGCCTGCGCAGCGTGCCGGGCGAGGCTGACGCGCTCGACGCGAGCATCGACATCGACGGCCTGTCGTTCCGCTACGCGGACGGCGAGCCGCTGGTGCTGGACGGCGTGAGCGCGAAGATCGCGGCGGGCGAATCGGTTGCGATCGTGGGGCCGTCGGGCTGCGGCAAGACGACGCTGATCAGCGTGCTGCTCGGCATTCACGAACCGACGGGCGGCACCGTGCGGATCGGCGGGCTCGACGTCAGCCGGCTCGGTATCGAGCGGCTGCGCGGGCTGGTCGGCACGGTGCTGCAGGACGACGTGCTGTTCGCCGGCTCGATTGCCGACAACATCAGCTTCTTCGATCCCGGTGCCGATCCGCGGTGGGTCGCCGAATGCGCGCGGATCGCCGCCGTTCACGACGACATCGCCGCGATGCCGATGGGCTACAACACGCTGGTCGGCGACATGGGCACCGTGCTGTCCGGCGGGCAGAAGCAGCGCGTGCTGCTCGCGCGCGCGCTGTACAAGCGGCCGAGCATTCTCGTGCTCGACGAGGCGACGAGCCATCTCGACCTGCAGCGCGAGATGCAGGTCAACGCGGCGGTGACGCAGCTCGCGATGACGCGGCTCATCGTCGCGCATCGTCCGGAGACGATCGCGTCGGCGCAGCGCGTGATCATGCTGCAGGGTGGCAAGGTCGTGCTCGACCAGTCGACCGCGGCGATGCGTGCGGCGCGGGCGGCGGCGAAACCGGCAGCACCGGCAGCGGCCGCGACGCACGAATCGGCGCCGCAGGCGGCGCATGCGGCCGCTTCGGCAACGCCGGTCGCCGGGCGATGACGCGCCGACTCGCGATCATGCTGACCGCCGCGGCGCTGACGGCGTCGACGCCGCTTGCGCGTGCGCAGATGCTCGATATCTATTCGACGCGCAGCGAGGTGCCGGCGACGCCGTCCGCCGCGATGGCGTCGGCCACTTCCTGCGACGGCGCGCGCATCGGCGATCGCCCGCTCGCGCTCGAGGACGCGATCCTGCTCGCGATCTGTTCGCATCCGCGCCTGAGCCGCACGTGGTCGGACGCACGCGCGGCGGCGGCCGAGGTCGGCGTGTCGAAGGCCGCGTACTGGCCGACGCTGAACGCGACGGCGGGCGTCGAGCGCGACAACCTGACGACGGGATACAGCGGTGGATTTTCGGGGGAGCAGCGCAGCACCAGCCGCTACGGGATGCTCAACCTGAGCTGGGTGCTGTTCGACTTCGGCAAGCGCGGCGCGACGCTCGATCGCGCGCGCGCGTTGCTGCGCGCGGCCAACGCGTCCCACGACGATGCGCTGCAGAGCGTCTTCTACGACGCGGCGCAAGCCTATTACGCGCTGCGCGACGCGCGTGCGGCGCTCGACGCGGCGCGCGCGGTCGAGCACGCGGCGCAGGAAAGCCTCGCCGAAGCCACCGCGCGGCACGACGGCGGCGCGGGCACGCTGGGCGACGCGCTTCAGGCGCAGACCACCTATCGCAAGGCCTTGCTCGATCGCGTGAGCGCGGAAGGCGATCTGCAGACCGCGATCGGCACGCTCGCGACGTCGCTGGGCCTCGACCCCGACACGCCGCTGCGCGTCGCCGATGCGGAGCCGTCGCCCGACCGCGACGATTTCACGCGCGGCGTCACGGACCTGATCGCGGAAGCGAAGCGCCATCACCCGAAGCTGGTTGCCGCGCGCGAGAAGCTCGAAGCCGCGCGCGACGAAGTCCGCGTGGTGCGTGCGCAGTCGCGGCCGACGATTTCGCTGACGGGCAGCGTTACACGCAACAACCCGTCGTATCAGCAGCAGGCGTCGCTTTTTCAGCTGCAGAGCAGTCATGGCAATTCGATCGGCATCCAGATTTCGATTCCGCTGTTCGAGGGTTTCGCGTCGGGCTACCGCGTCGCCGAAGCACAGGCGCAGGCAGATGCACAGGCGGCCGACGTGCGCAGCACGGAGCTGCAGGTGTCGCTGGACGTGTGGAAGAGCTACCAGAGCCTGCAGACCGACACCACGAACCTGGACAACTCGCAGCATCTGCTCGACACAGCGCTGCATTCACTGGACATCGCGCGCGGTCGTTATAAGGCCGGCGTCGGTACGTTTACCGAACTGCTGGACGCGCAGTCGGCACTCGCGGACGCGCGCCGGCAGCGGGTCCTGGCGGTGTCGAAATGGCGGACCGCGCGACTGAAGCTGGCCGAGAGCCTCGGGAGATTGGGATTATGGAACGACGCGGGTTGAATGGCGCGGTGCCGCGCCCCGGGGAAATGCGCGGGTGCGCGTTCCTGTTCCCGGGGCAGGGCGCGTTCTATGCGGGCGCGCTGCAGCAGCTCGGCCGCGAGCACGCGAGCGTACGGCGGGTGCTCGACACGATCGATGCGGTCGCGGCGGCGCGGCTCGGCCGCCCGCTGACCGGCGCGCTGTGGCGCGACGGCGCGGACCCCGATACGTGGCTGCGCGACGCGCCCGATCTGCTCCAGCTCGGAATTTACGCTGCGTCCGTGGGCCTGTTCGGCGTGCTGCGCGCGCGCGGCGTCGCGCCCGACGTGCTGATCGGGCACAGCTTCGGCGAGATCGCGGCGCTCGTGTGCGGCGGCGCGTATTCGGTCGAGCAGGGCGCGCAGATCGTCTGCGACCGGATCGCGTCGCTGCAGGAGGCCGCGCCGGCGGACGGCATGATGGCCGCGATCGCGGCGGATGCCGACGCGGTGCTCGAGCTGATCGACGTGAGCGCGTTGACGCATGCGGTGCGCGGAGTCTGCATCGCGGTCGAGAACCATGCGTCGCAGACCGTCGTGTCCGGCTCGCGCGACGCGCTGGAGCGGTTCGCCGCGACCTGCGCCGAGCGTGGCGTGAGCGCCCAGCGGCTGCGTTCGCCTTACGGCTTTCATCATCCCGCACTTGCCGGCGCGCGCGAGCGGTTCGCGGCGCGCCTGGCCGGCTACCGGCACGACGCGCTGACGATCCCCGTCCTTTCGCCGATCCTCGGGCGCCGCTACAGCGGCGCCGACGATCCGGGCGCGCGTCTCGCGTCGCACTTCGTGCTGCCGGTGCGCTTCGCCGATGCGATTCGCGCCGCGCGCGCGGACGGCATCGGGCACTACGTCGAATGCGGCGCGCTGAATGCGCTCGCGCGGATCGTTGTGCGCATCGCGGGGCCCGGCACGGTCAGGACGTTCGGCGGCCCGTCGAACGTCGCAGAGGAATCCAGCGTCGTCACGACGATTACCCGTTACTTCGAGGAGAACCGAATCATGAAAGACGATATCCGTATCGGCAACGCCAGCCCGGACTTCGACGCGTTCTGGAACGCGCGCGGACCGCTCATCGTCGACTGGCTGAAGAGCGAACTGCGTCAGGCGTTCGACGCCGCGAATGCGGCACCGCTGGCGGTCGCACCCGTGGCCGAGCGTGCGCCGGCGATCGCGCTGGTGGCGACGTCGACGTTGACGGCGGCGCCTGCACGTGCTCCGGAACCGGCAGCGGTGCCGCGCGCGCAACCCGTTCCGGAAGCCGCGAGGCCCGCGCGCGTGCCGCGCGAGCGGCTGTTCACGGAGCTCGTCGATATCTATGCGCAAGCGATGGAGTATCCGACCGAGGTGTTTTCGGAATCGATCGAGCTCGAAGCCGAACTGGGCATCGATTCGGTCAAGCAGACCGAAATCATCCAGCGCATCACCGCGCGTTACGGCTTGCCGCCGCTGCCGGCGAATTTCCGCAGCGGCGATTTCAAGGCGATGGGGCAGATCGTCGACTTCGTCTACGAGAACCAGGGACAAGCGACAGTTTGACCGGCCGTTGGCCGCCAGGTAAGTCGGCAGGGGGGGCTCCTGCCCGGTAATGACCAGTTCTTGACAGGCAGGCGAATCATGTCGAATACCAGCATGCGTGGCAAGCTCGTCCTCGTGACGGGTGGCGCGAAGAACGTGGGCAAGGCGATCTGCAGGCGTTTCGCCGAGCAGGGCGCGCACGTGATTCTCAATTTCTTCCATTCCCTGGACGCGTCGAAGCAGACGGCCGACGAACTGCGCGCGCTCGGCGCGACCGTCGACGTGATCCGCGCGTCGGTCGCGCAACAGGGGCAGGTCGACCGGATGTTCGACGAGATCGAGCAGCGCTACGGCCGGCTCGACGTGCTCGTCAACAATGCGGCGTCCGGCGCGCTGCTCGGCGTCGACGAGATCGGCGCCGAGCATTTCGACCGCGCGCTCGACACGAACCTGAAGGGTGCGTTCTGGTGCGCGCGCCGCGCCGCGGCGCTGATGGCGCGCTCGGGCGGCGGTGCGATCGTCAACGTGTCGTCGGTCGGCGCGACGCTCGTGCCGGCCAACTATCTCGTCGTCGGCACCGCGAAGGCGGCGCTCGAATCGCTCACGCGCTATCTCGCGGTCGAATACGCGGGGCACAACATTCGCGTGAACGGCGCGTCGTCGACGCTGATCGACGGCGACGTCGCCGCGCAGTTTCCCGATCCGGAGAACACCAAGCGCTCGAGCATCGCGGCGACGCCGCTGAAGCGGCTCGCGCGCGCGGAGGATCTCGCGGACGTCGTGCTGTTCCTCGCGTCCGACGCGGCGCGCTGGGTCACCGGGCAGGTGGTCGTCGCGGACGGCGGCCTGTCGCTGTGCAGCGAAGGCTTGTCGCCGCGCGCGCAATGGGCGGCGCAGGATGCGGCGGCCGGCAGCGCGGCAGGGCCGTCGCGCGAGGATGCCGTCGTGCGCGACGACGCGGCAGCGGCGCCGCCCGCGACGCCTGCTTCGTCCGCGCCGCGCCCGGCCGAGCCCGGCGAAGACCCGCCGGACAGCGACGACATCGCCGTCGTCGGCATGGGGCTCGCGCTGCCCGGCGCCAGCGATCCGCAGGCATTTTGGCGCGCGCTGCTGGACGGCCCCGAGCTGTTCGGAAACGTGCCGCCAGACCGTTGGGATTACCGATCGTTCTATTCGCCCGATCCGTCGGCCGAGGACAAGAGCTACCAGTCGCGCTCGGTGTTTATCGAGCGGTTCGAACCGTGGCCGACGGTGCGCGCGGAACTCGACGCGGGCACCGCGCCGGCCGAGCTGACGACGCTGTGGCTGCGCCACTCGCTGTGCCAGTCGCTCGACGGCGTGAAGCTGCGCGACGCCGATCGCGTCGCGTTTCTCGTGGGCTACACGGCGGACGGCAGCCAGCACCTGGAGGAAGGGATGGTGCTGGCGGCCGCACGGGCGCGGCTGAACGCGGTGCTCGACGAAGCCGGCATCGACGAACACGAGCGAGTGCGGCGCGTGGCGGCGATCGACGTGGTGCTGAGCGCGCGTTACGCGCGCGGCGCGGGCGACCTCGCGTCGTTCTTCCCGCATCGCGTCGGCCTCGATGCGATGAAGGGCGTGCTGCCCGACAGCGCGGAATTCATGATGGTCGACACGGCCTGCTCGTCGTCGCTGTACTCGATCGATCTGGGGATCAAGGCGCTGCTGCTCGGCAAGCAGGACGTCGTCGCGTGCGGCGGCGCGTTCGCGCTGGCGCCGCGCGGCTCGGTCCTGTTCTCGAAGCTGCACGGGCTGTCGCGCAGCGGCGAGGTTCGTCCGCTCGATCGCGACTGCGACGGCGTGCTGTTCGCGGACGGCGCGGGCGTCGTGATCCTGAAGCGGCTGGCGCGCGCACGCACGGACGGCGACCGCATTCTCGGCGTGCTGAAATCGTTCGGCTCGTCGTCTGACGGCAAGGGCAAGGCGATCTACGCGCCTAACTCGGCCGGGCAAGGCATCGCGATCCAGCGCGCGTATGCGCAGACGGCGACCGCGCCGGCCGATGTCGACTGGGTCGTCGCGCATGCCACGGGTACGCCGGCGGGCGATCTCGCCGAATTCCAGAGCCTGCGCGAAGCGATCCGGCGCGACCGGCCGGTGCACGTGACGTCGAACAAGTCGCTGGTCGGTCATACGGGCTGGGCGGCCGGCGTGGTGTCGGTGATCCAGGTGCTGCTCGGGCTGCAGCACCGGGTGATTCCGCCGCAGCATCGCTTCAGCGAGCCGCCGCCGGAATTCGGGATCGACGGCACGAACCTGCGCATTCCGGTGGCGCCGGTGCCTTGGCCGGCACGGCCGGACGCGCCGCGCGTCGCGGCGGTGTCGGGCTTCGGCTTCGGCGGGACCAACGGCCACCTGATCGTGTCGGAATACCGCGCGGACCTGCCGCCCGGCGGTGGGAGTGGCCGGTTCCGCCGCGAGCCGCTCGCGATCGTCGGCTGGTCGGCCAAGTTTCCCGGGCTCGACGGCGACGCGGCCGTGGCCGCGTGGTTGCGCGGCGAAGGCCGCGCGCCGGACGCGAGTTTCGGTATTCGTTATCCGCTCGCGAGCTTCGAGCGCGTGAAGATGCCGCCGGCGGTATTGCGCGCGCTCGACCGCTGCCAGCTGATGGCGCTCGATGCCGCGCACGACCTGCGCGAGCGCCTCGGCGCGTTCTGGCGGGAGCATGCGGACACGATCGGGCTCGTGATGGGCCACATGGGGCCGACGCGCAACGCGGCGCTCTATGCGAGCCGCTGTTATCTCGACGACATCGCGACCGCGGTGCTCGGCGCGACGCCGCCGCACGAGCGCGCGGCGACCGAAGTGCTGCTGGACGGCCTGCGCGACGCGACGAAGCAGCTTGTCGCGCCGACGACCGAGAATTCGTTTCCGGGGATGATGCCGAACGTGATCCCGGCGCGCGTCGCGAACTACCACGACCTGCACGGGATGAACATGACGGTCGACGCGGGGCACGCGTCGACGCTCGCCGCGTTCGAGGTGGCCGAGCGCTTCCTGTGCAGCGGCGAACTCGACATGGCGATCGTCGGCGGGATCAACGGCAATGCGGCGGACGAAGTGCAGCCGGCGTTCCGGCTGCCGCTCGCGGAAGGCATCGTGCTGTTCGCCGTGACCACCGTGCGGCACGCGCAGGCAGCCGGGCTGCCGGTGCTCGCGGTGGTCAGCGGCGGCGATGCGCGCGTGGCGGCCGAGCCGGTCGCGCCTCGCGATGCGGCCGGCCGCGTGATCACGTACGCGGGTGCCGATGCCGCGATCGACGTGCTGCGCGCGCTGGTCGCGCAAACGCCCGCCGCGACGTTCGCGCGCGACAGTGGCGGCGATCGCCCTCGCTATGCGCTGCAGGTCGCGTGCACGCAGGCGGCGGTGCGATCCGGTGCGGATGGGGTGCCTGCGCCGCAACGCGACGCGGAGCACACGCGTCCTGCTCGCCAGGTCGCCGCACCGGTTTCGACACTGGCTTCGACACCGGCGCTGGCGCAAGCTTCGACACCGACACCGACACCGACACCGACACCGACCGCCGCATTCATCGAAGCCGCTTCTCCCGCAGCCGCACCCGCACCCGTTTCTCCCGGCACGCTGTTGCCGGGCGCGTTGCGCCGGACCGAAATCGCAGCCGACGGCGAACCGCTCGGCGTGGCGCGCTACCGGATCGAATGGCTGGACGCGCCGTGGCGACCCGGCGGCCGGCCGGCGCCGTTCCTCGCGCCGCGCTCCGTCGTGGTGACCGACATCCCGGACACGCTGGCCGCGCAGGTCGACGTGGGGCCGGACTGCGTGGTGCTGTCGACGCGGCCGCTGGCTGCGCCGAGACCAGGCTGGCGCTGGATCGAGCGGCCCGACGAGGCGGCGCTCGACTGGCTGCCCGACGACATCGGCCACGTGCGCGTGCTGACGACGCTGGAGGCCGGCGCGCTCGCGGCGGGTGCGACGGCGACCGCGACGCCCGCACGGCTCGCGCTGCACGATCTGGCGTTCGTCGCGCTCAAGCGTTGCCACGGCGCGCTGAAGCAAGACGGGACGTTCATCGCGCTGCTGCTCGACGCGCTTGCAGGCGACACGCCGCATCCGGATGCGGGACTGTTCACGGGGCTCGTGAAGGCGTTCGCGATCGAGATGCCGGAAGCGCGCTCGATCGCGGTGCTGAGCGACGCGCGCACGCTCGCCGACGCGCTGCCGCAGGCCGAACGCGAAAGCGCCGCGCAGCACTGGCTGCCGGTCGTCGCGCTCGGCGCGGGCCGCCGCCGCACGCCGCGCGTGGTGCGCGACGCCGGCGCGCTGCGCGCGGACGAGCGGCTGGCGCTGGGCCAGGAGGCGGTCGTCGTCGCGGTCGGCGGCGCGCGCGGGATCACCGCCGAACTGATGAAGGCGCTGGCCGCGCACGTGCGGTCGACGCTGTACCTGATCGGCAGCAGCGCGCTCGATGCGGTCGACGCGGAACTCGTCGCGCTCGACGACGAAGCGTTCGCGAAGAGCCGCCCCGACTATATTCGCGAGCAGAAGGCGCTGCATCCGGAACTGCCGCTGCCGGCGATCATCCGCGCGTTCGAGCGGCGTGCGGAGGCGCGCGCGGCGTGCCGCAACATTGACGCGATGAAGGCGTTCTGCGGCCCGCATCGCGTGACCTACGTGCAGGCTGACGTGCTCGACGCCGACAGCGTGCGCGCGGCCGTCGATGCGATTCTCGCGCGCGAGGGCCGCGTCGATCTGCTGGTCAACGCGGCGGGCCTGAACCGGTCGGCGTCGGTGCTCGTGAAGTCGCTCGACGATTTCGTCGCGGTGCGCGACATCAAGGTGCGCGGCTACTGGAACCTGCGCAGCGCATTCGGTGCGCGTCAGCCTCGCCTGTGGTGCAACTTCGGCTCGTTCATCGGCCTCACCGGGCAGGCGGGAGAAACCGACTACGCGTCGGGCAACGATTTTCTCAACACGCAGGCGTCGTATCACCGGGCGGCGCTCGGCCACGACGAATTCACGATCGGCTGGACGCTGTGGCGTTCGGTCGGGCTCGGTGCGAATCCGGTCACGCGTGCGTTCCTCGAGAAGAGCGGGCTGTTCACCAGCATGCGCACGGCGGAGGGCGTGCACCATTTCATGCGCGAACTCGGCCTCGGCGAGCGGGCTGCGATGTCGGTGCATCTGGGCGACGCAGAACGACGGGCGATCGAGCGGCACCTGCCCGGCTACTTCGACGTAGCTGCCGACGCGCCGGTTTCGACGCATGCCGCGCCGGCCGACACCGCACCGCACGCCGCCGATTTCTACCTCGGCGCCGAGATCGCGCGCACGCCCGACAGCGTGACGTTCGAACGCGTGTTCGACTTCGAGCGGGACGCGTACCTGTCTCATCACGTCGTCAACGGCTTTCCGACGCTGCCGGGCACCTTCGTGCCCGAAGTCGCGGCCGAAGCGGCGTTGCGGCTCGTGCCGGGGCTCAAGGTCGTCGGCTTCGCGGACGCGGCGTTCCTGAATTTCCTGCGCGTCTACGACGCGAAGCGCCCGAGCGCGAAACGTATCCATGCGCAATTCGTGGCGCGGGAGCACGACGCCGTGCTGGTGCGCGTGCGCATTTCCGGCGACGTGCTCGCGCCTGGCGGGCAAGTCCTCGTGCGCGACAAGCCGCACTTCGAGATCACCGTGCGCCTGGCCGACGCGTACGCGCCGGCGCCGGTGTGGAGCGAACCGCCGGGCGGCACGTTCGTGCCGGTCGCCGACCCGTACCACTTCGATGCGGCGCCGGTGCGCCTGACGGGCATGTTCGTGTCGACGACCGACACGGGCATGACCGACGCCGGCAAGCAGGCGCGCTTCCGGCTGAACGTGCGCGGCGACGATCCGGTGTTCTCGCGGTTCGTGGTGCCAAGCATCCTGCTCGACGGGCTCGCTCGCGTGGCCGCACTCAACCACGTCGCTGGCGACTACATTCCGCTCGCGGCGCCGATGTCGATCGGGCGCATCGATATCTATGAGGCGGGCAACGATTGCGAGCTGTCGCGTCGCCATGAATCGATCGCGCTGCGCGTGACGCCGCGCGAGTTCGCGCTCGAAGGGCCTCACAGCAGCGGCAACCGGTTCGTCGCCGCGCGTCTGGACGGGCGAATCCTGATGCAGATGCGCGACGTGACCGGCGTTGTGATCGGCTACGTGCATCGCGCGACGGGCGCGTTCGCCGCGCGCGGCGAGATCGATGCGAAACTGGCCGCGCGCACGCCGGACGAGCAGGTGTCCGCATGAGCGCGAAGCGACTCGCGCCCGGGCCGCGCGGCAGCGTCGTGATGGGCAATCTCGCGGAGTACAAGCGCAACCCGATCACGATGCTGCTGCGGCTCCAGCAGCAGTACGGCGACATCGTGCGCAATCGCCTCGGCCCGTTCCTTACGCACGCGCTCGCGCATCCGGACGGCATCCAGCACGTGCTGCAGGAAAACCACCGCAACTACGTGCGTGGGCGTTTCTACGACAACTTCAAGATGTTCTTCGGCGACGGGCTGCTCACGACCGACGGCGAGTTCTGGAAGCGTCACCGGCGCGTGGTGCAGCCGCTGTTTCACCGCAAGCAGGTGGAGATGCACGCGGCCGCGGTGGGCGACGCGGCGCTCGCGCTGGTCGAGCGCTGGCACGCGCGGCCGGCGCCGGCGCCGTTCGACGTCGTCGAGGAGATGATGCGCGTGAGCCTGCGGATGCTCGGGCTGATGCTGTTCAACGCGGACATCTCGCGGCACGCGGACGACGTCGGGCCGGCGGTGCGCTTCGGCATCGAGGCGATGATGCCGCAGGGCAATATGAATGACTTCGTGCCGCGCTGGATGCCGACACCGTTCAATCGACGGGTCGCGCGCGCGCGCCGCGGGATCGACACGATCGTCGACGCGATCGTCGCCGAGCATCGCGCGGGCCGCTGCGAAACGAGCGACGTGATCTCGCTGCTGCTCGCCGCGCGCGACCCCGACACGGGCGCGGCGCTGACCGAGCGCGAAGTGCACGACGAGGTGATGACCGTGTTCCTGGCCGGCCACGAGACGACCGGCAGCGGGATGGCGTGGGGGCTGTACGCGCTCGCGCAGCATCCCGACGTGCTGCGCCGGCTGCGCGACGAACTCGACGCGGTGCTCGGCGGCCGCGCGCCGGGTGCCGCCGACATCGAGCGCCTGCCGTATCTGCTGCAGACCGTCGACGAGATCCTGCGGGTCTATCCGCCGATCTGGGGTTTCACGCGCGATCTCGTCGGCGACGACGAGATCGGCGGGTATCACATTCCGGCCGGCTCGTCGGTGTTCATGTCGCCGTACGTCACGCACCGGCATCCGGATCTGTGGGCCAATCCGGACGCGTTCGATCCGGAGAACTTCGCATCGCCTGCGCCAGCGCGTCACAAGTACGCGTATTTTCCGTTCGGCGGCGGGATGCGCAAATGCATCGGCTACCAGACCGCGCTGCTGCAGATGCGCGTGCTGATCGCGGTCGTCGCGCAGCACGTCGACCTGAGCGCGGTGCCCGGTCATCCGCTCGACACCGGACCGACGATCTCGCTGCGCCCGCGCGACGGCATCCGGTTGATCGCGAAGCCGCGCGCGAAAGAGCGGATGCCCGGCCGGTCGCGGGCGGGGGCGCCGTCGACCCCGACACCGGCCGCCGGCTGTCCGTTCGGCGGTGTGCATGCGAAGGCGCCGGCATCGGCATTGCCGTTTGCGTCAGCGCTGGCAGCAACATCCGCGACCGTTCCGGCATCGACATCGGCATTGGGATCGACACCGACACCGACATCCGCGACCGACACCGCGCGCCCGGCACATGACGCGCCCGCGCCTGCGACGCGTCGTGCCGTCGGCCCCGCGCTCGCGCCGGGTGTGCTCGCGTTCCTGCAGCGCGGCTCGCATGCGCGTGACGTGGCGCCGGGCGGCGACGAAGTCCCGACACGCCGGTTCACGTGGCGGCCGGTCGAGATCGAGCCGCTGCCCGACGTGCCGGCGGCTGCGCTGAGCGGCAAGCGGATCGCGGTGGTCAACGGCCGTGGCGGTACGGTCGAGCGCGTGGTGGCCGCGCTGACGCGCGCGTGCGCGAAAGCGAGCGTGTTCTCGCCACCGGAAGGCAACGACCACGCGACGGCCGCGAGTGCGTTCGTCCGGCAGTCGGGGCCGTTCGACGGGATCGTCGACCTCGGCCTCGAAGCCCCGTTCTCGCTCAACGCGCACGACCGGTGGGAGGCGCCGCTGCGCCGCACGGTCGTGCTGCTGCAGGCGTGCTACGACGACTGGTCGCGGGAGACATCGACGTCGCGCCTGTTCTATCTCGCGGCGACCTGGATGGACGGCCTGATGGGCTATGGCGACGATGCGCCCGTGCAGCCGCTCGGCGGATTGTGGGCCGGGCTCGCGAAGACGCTGCCGCAGGAACTGCCGAACTGCAACGTGCGTGTGCTCGATATCGCGCCCGACGAAACGGGCCGCGTCGACCAGTTGATCGCGCGCGAACTCTATCGCTGGGGACGTTTCGAGGTTGGCCATCGCGGCGGCCTCCGCTACACGCTCGACGCGACGCACGATGCGCTGCCCGACGGTGCGGCGCCCGACTGGGGACCCGACGACGTCGTGCTGTTTTCGGGCGGCGCGCGCGGCATCGGTTTCCTGGCCGCGTGCGAGATCGCGAAACGCCGCGGCTGCACGGTCGTCGTCACGGGGCGCGAGCCGCTGCCCGACGGCGACGAGCCGTGGCTCGCGCTCGACGAGGCCGGCTTCAAGCGCTACGGGGCCGACCAGCTCCGGCAGGCAACGCCGGAACGGCCGCCGAAGGCGATCCGGCGCACGCTGCAGCAACTCGAACGGCGCCGCGATGCGTACGCGTCGCTCGACGCGGCGACGGCGCTCGGGCTGCCGGTGCACTACCGCGTGTGCGACGTGACCAACGCGGCCGCCGTGCGCGCGCTGTGCGATGAATTCGGCGACCGGCTGCGCGGCGTGATCCACAACGCCGGCGTCGACCAGCCGATCCGGCTGCCGGGCAAGACGGCCGACGAATTCATCGGTACCGCGCGGGTGAAGGTCGTCGGCTTCGCGAACCTGTACGCGGCCGTGCGCGACCGCCCGGGCGTCACGGGCTTTTTCAACATCGGCTCGCTGACGGGCCGCTGGGGCGGGATGACGGGCGAGACCGACTACGCGGCCGCGAACGAGGCGCTCGCGCGGCTCGGCCTGTGGGCTCGGCACGACACCGGCCGCCGCGTGGTGAAGACGCTCGTGTGGCCGACCTGGGACGGCGTCGGGATGATCACCAACCTCGCGGTCACGCGGCGCTACGTGACGCCGATGCGCATCGACGACGGCGTGCGGCACTGGCTCGCGGAACTCGCGGACGCCCGCAGCGGGGAGGTGATGTACATGGGCGCGGTCGGTCGCGCGCTGACGCCGATCCAGATCCGCGGCTTCGGCCCGGTCGACGGCTTGCCGAACCTGCAGGAGCTGGCGACGCGGCTGCATCACGCGGGCGAGCCCCGGCGTTTCCAGCCGTTCGCGCATTTCTCGACGTGCTACCGCGTCGCGGGCGCGCCGGGCGTGCGCGCGTTCCGGTTCGACGGCCGCGCGGCCGTTCCCGCGTCGCTGCTGCTCGAGCATGCGCGCGTCGCGGCCGACTGGGTCGCGACGCCGGACGGCGAACCCGCATCCCTGCACGCGATCGACGACGTGACGATCCGGCTCGACGCGCTGTCCGGCGCGCTCGACGCGCGCGGCGACCTGACAGTCGATACCGACGTCGCGGGCCGGACCGCGGACGACAGCTGGCGTGTCGGCGTGTGCTGCAGGTCGGCCGCCGGCGCGGCCCTGCTCGAGGCGACGTTCGTCTACCGGAGCCGACCACCGGCCGGCGCGACCGTCGCGCTGCCGCTCGACGAGTACGGCCCGTCGTCGCAGCAGGCGACGCTCGCGAGCTGGTGCGACGCGCTGCTGCCGCCGGCCCGCTGGTACGGCCTGTTCGCGCAGGCGCGGGCCGCCGAGCCGGCCGCGCTGTGGCGCGTGCCCGGCGCGGCCGGCAGCACGCCGTGTCCGGCGCTGTGGCTGCCGGTCAACCATCTGGAGAATGTGCTGCGCGCGTTGCTCGGCGCGTGGCCGTCCGGCGCCGACGCGCCGTGCGCGTGGCGGATCGGCCGCATCGCGTTCGGCGCGCCGGGCGCGGAGCGCGCCGAATTGCTGCTGCGCTATCCGGACGACCGCTTCGCCATCGCCGATCGCGGCGGCGCACTGATTGCCGATGTGCGGGACACGACGCTCGTCGGCGCGACCGAGACGCAGGCCGAGGCTGCGCCGGCTCATTGAACGGAATGAGGAGATTCACCATGACGGAGCGGGACTACGGCAAGCGCTACTGCATCATCGGCGCGGGCGCGGCGGGCATCACAGCGGCCAGGAACCTGCTGGCGCTCGGGATCGGCGTCGACGTGATCGAGCGCGAGGACGACGTCGGCGGCAACTGGTATTACGGCCGCCCGAGCGGCGCGGTCTACCGCTCGATCCACATGATCAGCTCGAAGCGTTTTTCCGAGTACACCGACTTTCCGATGCCGGACGACTATCCGGTCTATGCGCGCGGCGACCAGGCGCTCGCGTACCTGCGTGCGTATGCGCGGCGCTTCGGCGTGTACGAGCGGATCGAGTTCGGCCGCTCGGTGCTCGAGATCGCGCCGGTGCCCGGCAGCACGCAGTGGCGCGTCGAGCTCGATCGCGGCGAAGTGCGGCGCTATCGCGGCGTGATCGTCTGCAACGGCCATCTGTCGCATCCGCAATTGCCCGACTTTCCCGGCAGCTTCGACGGGCTGCAGCTTCATTCGTCGCAATACCGCACGCCGGAGATCTTCGTCGGCAAGCGTGTGCTCGTCGTCGGGGCCGGCAACTCCGGCTGCGACATCGCGGTCGAGGCGTCCCATCATGCGCGCGCGGTGTTCCACAGCACGCGCCGCGGGTACTACTACTGGCCGAAATTCCTGTTCGGGATGCCGGCGGACCAGTGGGCGGAGTGGCCGCTGCGGCTGCGCATGCCGCTGTGGGCGCGGCGCTTGTTCGGCGAGCGGCTGCTGCGCCTGACGACGGCCGGGCAGCCGGAGGATTACGGGCTGCGCAAGCCCGACCACAAGCTGTTCGAATCACATTTCATCATCAACTCGACGCTGTTCTATCACCTCGGTCACGGCGATCTCGCCGCGCGGCCGGACGTGCGGGAGCTGAAGGGCGATCGTGTCGCGTTCGTCGACGGCAGCGAGGAGCCGGTCGACGTCATCGTGTACGCGACCGGTTACCAGCCGGGCTTCCCGTTCATCGACCAGGCGCATCTGCCGTGGCGCAAGCAGCAGCCGAAGCTGTATCTGAACATGTTCGACGCGCAGCATCCCGACCTGTTCTTCATCGGCCTGTTCCAGACGTCGACCGGCAACTGGCCGTTGATGGACTATCAGGCGCAACTGCTCGCGCGCTACCTGCATGCACGGGACGTCGCGCCGCGCAAGGCCGCGCGGCTCGACCGGCTGATCTGGCGCGGCCGCTCGGACTGGAACGGCGGCATCGCGTTCCACCAGACACCGCGGCACGTGATCGAGGTCGAGCACTTCGCATACCGGCTGCAGCTCAAGCGGCTGATCGGCGCGCTGCCGGGCGCGCCGGCAGACGCGGGCGCAGCGCGCCCGACGGCCGGCGCGGCGCAGGCGGGAGGCGCATCGTGAGCCTCGTGACCGTCGACCGCCTGTCGAAGACCTACCTGCTCGACAGCGTCCGCGTGTCCGGCCTCGCCGACGTGTCGGTGACGCTCGACGCAGGCCGCTTCACCGTGCTGAGCGGTCCGTCGGGCAGCGGCAAGACGACGCTGCTCAACATGATCGGCTGCATCGACCGGCCCGACAGCGGGCGCGTGACGATTGCCGGCCACGACACGGCATCCATGACCGACGATGCGCTGTCGGACTTCCGTGCGCGCCACGTCGGCCACGTGTTCCAGACGTTCAACCTGCTGCCCGTGCTGTCTGCTTACGAGAACGTCGAATATCCGCTGCTGATGGCGGGCTGGGCGACCCCGCGCCGCGCCGCGCGGGTGCGCGACCTGCTCGACGCGGTCGGGCTCGGCGACAAGGCGCGGCACCGGCCGAGCCAGTTGTCGGGCGGGCAGCGCCAGCGCGTCGCGATCGCCCGGGCGCTGGCGGCGGAGCCCGCGATGGTCCTCGCGGACGAACCGACCGCGAACCTCGACAGCACCACCGGCCACGCGATCATCGAACTGATGCGCGCGATCCAGCGCGAGCGCGACGTGTCGTTCATCGTGTCGTCGCACGATCCGCAGGTGGTGCGCGTCGCCGACGAAGTCGTGCGGATTCTCGACGGCCGCATCGTCGCCCATGAGCTGAACGGCGGCGCGGCCGCGACGGAGACCTGCCGATGACCCATACGCTGATGCTCGCGCTGCGCAACCTGCAGCGCAACCGGCGGCGCTCGCTGACCACGCTGCTCGCGATGATCGTCGGCGTGAGCGCGATCCTGCTGTTCGGCGGCTTCAGCCGCGACATCACGCTCGGCCTGCAGACCGACTTCGTGCAGCGCAGCGGCCATCTGCAGATCCAGCGGCGCGGCTACTTCCTGTACGGCACCGGAGATCCGACCGCCTACGGCATCCGCGGTTATCAGGCGCTGATCGACACGTTGCGGCGCGATCCGCAGCTCGCGCCGCTGCTCGTCGTCGTCACGCCGACGCTGCAGTTCGGCGGGATCGCCGGCAATTTCGACGCGGGCGTGTCGCGCACCGTGATGGGGATCGGCACGATCCCCGACGACCAGTACCGGATACAGCAATGGAACGCGTACGGGTTTCCGCTCCAGCCGCGCGAATTCGCGTTGCGCGGCACGGCGGACGACGCGGCGGTGGTCGGGAACGGCGTCGCGCGCGTGCTGCATCTGTGCGAGCCGCTGCACGTGCCGGATTGCCGCAACGCACCGCCCTCGCCAGCCGATCCGGTCCCGGCGGCAGCCGCGGGCGCGGCCGCGAACGCGCCGTCCGACGTGATGGCGCTCGCACGGGACGAAGCGGGCAGCCGGCCGGCCGCCGGCGGCGCGACCCACATCGAGGTGCTGGCCGCGAGCACGGGCGGTGCGCCTAACGTCGGCCGCTTTTCGGTCGTGAAGGCCGAACAGCAGGGCGTGAAGGAATTCGACGACGTGCATCTGGCGGTGCGCCTGCCGTACGCGCAGCGGCTCGTGTACGGCGGCGGCGAGCCGCGGGCGACGGCCATCGAGATCCAGCTCCGCAGCACGGCCGATCTGCCGGCGGCGCGTGCGCGCATCGAGCAGTTGCTGCGCGGCGGTTTCGACGGGCAGACGCTCGACGTCATCGATTTCGCGACGCTGAATCCGTTCTACGACCAGACCAACCGAATGTTCTCCGTGATCTTCGGGTTCGTGTTCGTGCTGATCAGCGCGATCGTGCTGTTCGTGATCAGCAACACGATGAGCACCGCGATCATCGAGCGCACCGTCGAGATCGGCACGCTGCGCGCGATGGGCATGCGGCGCGGCGGCATCCAGGCGCTGTTCGTCTGCGAGGGGGCACTGCTCGGCGTGGCTGGCGCGTCGCTCGGCGTGCTGGTCGCGCTCGCGATTGCGGCGACGGTCAATCACAGCGGGCTGGCGTGGACGCCGCCCGCGCGAATCGACGCCGTCGCGCTGACGGTGCGCGTGTGGGGCGAGTGGCGATCCATCGCCGTCACCTTTGCCGGCCTCGCATGCGTCGCCGGCCTGTCCGCGTGGCTGCCGTCGCGTCACGCGGCACGGCTGTCGATCGTCGACGCGCTGCGGCATGCGTGAAGTCATTGTGCATTTCATTTCAGGGAGAGCGTTCGTGCGTCGCCTGTTCGTTTCATGCTGTCTGAGTCTTTCGTTCCTGTCCGGTGCCGCGCACGCGCAGCCGGCACCCGATCCGCAGAAACTGCTCGCGGCCAGCGACGCGATCCGCGCGCCGGAAAAATCCTTCGTGCTGACGGCGACGCTGATCGAGTACCGGTCAGGCAAGCAGGTCGACGGCAACACGCTGTCGATCTATTCGAAACCGGACGCGCCGGGCGGCGCGTTCCGCACGCTGGTGCGGTTCATCGCGCCGGCGCGCGACACGGGCAAGCTGATGCTGAAGAACGGCAACGACCTGTGGTTCTTCGACCCCGCGAACCAGGCGAGCGTGCGGATCTCGCCGGACCAGCGGCTGCTCGGCCAGGCCGCGAACGGCGACGTCGTGACCGTCAATCTCGCGCACGACTACACGGCCGAGATGAAGGGTGCGGAGGACATCGCCGACGGCGACCGGCAGACGCGCCGCGCGTACCGGCTGGCGCTGACCGGCCACGGCGAAGGGCTGACCTACCGGCGCATCGAGATCTGGATCGACGCGGCGAACAGCCGGCCGCTGAAGGTGCGTTTCTATTCGGAGAGCGACCGACTGCTGAAGACCGCGTTTTATCGGCGCTACACGATGCAGCTCGGCGTCGAGCGGCCGACCGAGACCGTGATCATCGACGGGCTCGACAGCAACTGGGTGACGGTCATGCGTTTTTCCGACTACGCGTGGCGCGACATTCCCGACGGATGGCTGCAGCGCGACTACCTGTCCCGCTTCCAGGCGCAATGACGGGGCGCAGCCGTTGCGTACTGGCCGCGCTCGCGCTCGCGTTGCTGCCGGTGTTCGCGCGTGCGACGGAGGCGGGCGGCGCGAACGCGGCCGATACCGCCGACGCCGCCGACGCGGCGGCGCTCGATCTCGCCGACCAGTCGGCCGCGACGCCGGCCGCGGCCGCCAAGCCGTGGAAGCTCGACGTGCAGGACGCGGTGCGCGTGAGCCGCTATCGCGACAGCGGCAATAGCGGCGATAGCGGCCGCAACCAGTTGTCGATCGAGTTCGAATACGGGCAGTGGCTGACGCCGTCGTTCGCCGCGCACTTCTCGATGCGCGTCGACCGCTTCGATCCGCTGTTCACGTCGAGCATGTCCGCGCGCGACGTGACGCTCGTGAAGGAAGCGTACGCAAGCTGGCGCACGACGCCCGCGTTCGTCGTCGACGCGGGGCGCGTGAACGAACGGATCGGCACGGCCATCGGCTACAACCCGACCGACTTTTTTCGCGCGGGCGCGGTGAGCCTTGACGTGCCGCCCGATCCGGACAGTCGGCATACGAACCGGCTCGGCACCGTCGGGCTGCGCGCGCAGCAGGTGTGGGCGTCGGGCTCGCTCACGCTGCTGCTGTCGCCGCGCCTCGCCGCCCGCAGCGTGCCGGGCGACCCGAGCGCATCGTCCGACCTGCAGCGCACCAACGGCGTCGATCGCTGGATGGTGGTCGGGAGCCAGCGGCTGAGCACGGCGATCCAGCCGCAATGGGTCGCGTACGGCGAAAGCGGGCAGGCGCCGCAGTTCGGCCAGAACCTGAGCGTGCTGCTCGGCAACTCGGTCGTCGCGTATCTGGAATGGACCGGCGGCTACCGGCCGTCGTTGATCGCGCGCGCGGCCGGCAGCCGGGCCGATCGCGCGTTCCGGGCCAGCTCGTCGGTCGGCGGGACCTGGACGCTGCCCGTCGACCTGTCGCTGACGGCAGAATTCCAGAGCAACGGTGGCGGCGCAGACGCGGCGCAGTGGCGGTCGTTGCAGCGTGTGAACCCGTATGCATGGGGCAGTGCGGTGCAGACGTCGATCGCCGCGCAGGAGCTGCAAACCCGCCACGGACTGTTCCTGATGGCCGCATGGCGTAATGTCGGCGTGCGTCGCCTCGACCTGACGGGGTTCATGCAGGCCGATCTCGGCGGCGGCCGGCAGTACTGGGTCGAATTGCGGCGGCGCTTCGACCGGTTCGACGTCGCGCTGCAGTGGTTGCGGCAGACCGGGCCGTCGTGGAGCCGCTTCGGCGCGATGCCGGAGTCGACCAGCGTGCAGGTGCTGGGCATTTTTTATCGATGACTGAAGGAGAGAACGAATGAGCAAACGCGCGCTTCAAGCGGCCACGGCCGTGCTCGCGCTGGTTCCGGCGATCACCGGTGTGCTCGGCATGATGGGCATCCACGATCCGCTCTACGCGTCGCTCGGCATCGCGTTGCCGGGCGACGCGACGCTTGACGGCAACCTGCGCTTCTATGCGGGCGTGTGGTTCGGTCTCGGGCTCGCCGCGTTTTCGGTGATCCCCGGGATCGAGCGCCACGGGCGGCTGTTCGCGACGCTATGGCTGATGATCTTCATCGGCGGCATCGGGCGGCTGATTTCGCTCGCGGCGCTCGGGCTGCCGTGGCCGCCGTTCGTCGGCTTCACGGTGCTCGAGGTCGTCGGCGCGCCGCTGTTCGTCGCGTGGCAGCGGCGGGTCGCGGCGCGAGAGGGGTGGGGCGGACAGCATGCGTGACGCCGGGGCGCGCCACGCGATATTCACGAAGGAGACTCCGATGTCGATTACATCCACTGTATTGCGCGCGGCGGCGGCGCTGCGCCGTCTGATTCTGCCGCGTGCCGGTGTCGTCGCGCGCGTCGCGCTGCTGGCGTGCGCGGGCCTGTTCGCGTCACATGCGAGCGCGCAGGCGACGGCGAGCGCGGCCGTCGACAACTACGCGGCCACGCGCTACCCGATCATCCTCGTTCACGGCCTGACCGGAACCGACGACTATTTCGGCATCCTGCCGTACTGGTACGGCATGCAGGCCGATCTCGAACAGCACGGCGCGACGGTCTACGTCGCCGACCTGTCCGGCTTCCAGAGCGACCTCGGGCCGAACGGCCGCGGCGAGCAGTTGCTCGCCTACGTGAAGCAGGTGCTGGCGGTGACCGGTGCGGCGAAGGTGAACCTGATCGGGCACAGTCAGGGCGGCCTGACGTCGCGCTACGTGGCGTCCGTTGCGCCCGCGCTCGTCGCGTCGGTGACGACGATCGCGACGCCGCACCGCGGGTCGCAGTTCGCCGATTTCGTGCTCGGCGCGCTGAAGCTGGACCCGACCGGGCTGTCGACACCGGTGTTCGGCGCGTTGCTGAATATTTTCGGCATCCTGACCAGCAGTTCGCACAATACGAACCAGGATGCGATTGCCGCACTCAACGCGCTCAGTACGCCATACGCGACGCGGTTCAACCAGATCTTTCCGAGCCCGGGTCTCGGGCCGGCCGGCACCTGCCGCGGCGGTGCGCCGTCCGAATCGATCGGCGGCAACACGCACCTGCTGTATTCGTGGAGCGGGTCCGCTTACCAGCCGGTGTCGCTGCTCGGCATCGTGACCGGCGCCGTCGATACGAGCGTGATTCCGGTGATCGATCCCGCGAACGTGCTGGACCCGTCGACGCTCGTGTTCCTGACGGCCGGCAACATCATGGCGCTGGCCGGCGCGGGGCCGAACGACGGCTTCACGTCGACCTGCAGCTCGCTGTTCGGCACGGTGATCTCGACGGCCTACCGGTGGAATCATTTCGACGCGATCAACCAGTTGCTCGGTATCCGCGGCGCGTATGCGGCGGATCCGGTTGCGGCGATTCGCGTGCAGGCGAACCGGCTGAAACTGCAGGGCGTCTGAGCGATGACGGTACGGGGAACGCTCGCGCGGGGTGCGTGGTATGGCGGCATCGGCGCGGTCGCGGTCGCGGCCGTGTGGCACGCGCTCGGCCGGTCGGAGCCTCCGGTCGCGCCCGCGCCGACGCCGGTTGCCGGCATCGTCCCGGCGCGCGAGGCACCGCCGGCCGCCGTCGAGGCGTCCGCTACGGCCCTGCCGGCCCCGCTGGCCGGCACGCACGCGCCGCGCCTGCCGGTCGATGCGCAAGGCCATCTCGTGAAGCGGCGCGCGGTGCGGGATTTCTTCGACTACTTCCTGCTCGCGCAGAACGACGTGACCGCCGCCGCGCTGGACGCGCTCGTCGCCGGCGAGATCGCCGCGCAACTGGACGGCACCATCGCGCAGAGTGAAGCGCTCGATGTGTGGCGGCGCTATCGCGCGTATCTCGCGGCGCTCGCACGGCTGCCGGACGGCGACGCGACGTCCGGCAGCCGCTTCGATGCGGGCGCGATAGCGGCCGCGCTCGACCGGCGCGACACGCTGGCGAGCCGCACGCTCGGCGTGTGGAGCGTGCCGTTTTTCGGCGCCGAACAGCAGCGGCAACGCGACGTCCTCGCGCGGCTCCTGATCGTGCGCGATCCGACGCTGACCGACGCGCAGAAGCGCGAGCGGCTTGCCGCGCTCGAGCAATCGCTGCCCCCCGACCGGCGTGACGAGGACGCGCGGCTGACACGGCAGCGCGACGCGGTCGCGACGGTTGACCGGCTCGAGCGGTCGGGCGACGTGTCGGGGGCGTTGCAGGCGCAGGCCGTCGCGGCGCTCGGTCCCGACGTGGCGGCGCGGGTCGTCCGGATGCGGCAGGACGACGACGCGTGGCAGGCGCGCTATCGCGACTACGCCGCGGAACGCGACCGGATTGATGCGCAGCAGCTCACGCCGGACGCGCGCGCCGCGCAGGTCGCGCAAGTGCGGCAACGGTATTTCGCGGACCCGGCCGATGCGTCGAGGGCGGCGGCGCTGGACGCGGGCGCCGGACGCTGACGAGCGACCGGTCTCGCCGGGCCGGCTGTACGCTTCCCGTTTCTACCGCGTCATTCACACTCCGTTGTGTGTGCTGCCGCACTTATCGAGCTCTCTTTCGATACCTGATTGGCTTTCGGGTACCGATACGAATCGAATGTCGGCCGTATTGCGATTCAATTCGTTATGCGAATGACAATCATGTTAATGGGTATTTCACTGAAGCTTTCATTTTTTAAAGCAACCGAATTCGCGAGTGTTCCATGCATCAGTGTGTAAAGCGCTGAACTGTAAAATTTCTTCATGTAATAAAAACAGGATGCGACGTACCGTCGGGGTGCGTGATACCTTTTCACCAGATTTCAAAATAAAAAAACGAAAAGCCTCGCGGACGAGGCGAGGCATCAATGTTCGGTGGCCGAGGGAAGCAACACAATCGTACGAGGTGCACCGTGACACATCAGGCACAGAACGTCATCGGGTTTCCGTATGCGCTCGATGCCAACTATTTCCTGTCTGCGCTGGACGGAGCCGATCGTTCGGCACTGGCGCCTTATTTGCAACTCCACCACATCGAGACCGGCCAGGTGCTGTGCGACGTCGGCACGGATCTGGAAGCGGTTTATTTTCCGGTGACGACGGCCGTGTCCCTTCAGTATCTGTCGACCGCGAAGATGACGCTCGGCGTGGCGGAGATCGGGCGCGAGGGCTTGATTTGCGCCGACGTCGTCGGCGGCAGCAGTGCCATGCCGCGCCGGGTCCTGGTCTATCGCGGCGGATTCGCGTATCGGCTCGACGCGGCCCGTTTCGCCGACGCGTGCGACAACTCGCCGGCCGTGCGGCGACAGGTCTTCATGCGCGTGCAGATGGTGCTCGCGCAGATCGCGCAGACCGTGTTTTGCAGCCGTCATCACGGCATGCAGCATCAGCTCTGCCGATGGCTGATGATCGCGCAGGAGCGCTCGCGGAGCATCGAGATCCCGGTGACGCACGGGATGCTCGGGCAGATCCTCGGCGTGAGGCGCGAGACCGTGACCGATACCACGCAGACGCTTCACAAGCTCGGCCTGATTCATCAGCATCGTGGCTCGATCGTCCTGACCGATCTCGCGAATCTCGAACGGGCCGCCTGCAGTTGCCACCGGCTTATCCGGGACGAGATGCGGCGCATCCTGGACGCCGGGGTTAATGCGCCCGCGGCGTCGCAACACCGATTGCTGACGGTCTAGCGGGCGGCGTTCGGCATCGGCGAGCGACGGACAGACAACCGCGGAGAGGTTGTACCGGGCCGAACGGGAAGAAGGGTTTGACACGGCGAACCGGCGCCGGTGCGGGCAGGGGAAGAGGCGATGTTGCGGCGCCGGATGCGAGTGGATTCCCCGGGCCGGACGCGTTGCGAATAATCATAAAAACAGTGGTTGGTGTATGGAAAACATATCGAGGTTCCGGAGTCAGCGCGGCTCGTTTCATGTATGGCCATGGAGTCCGGCGCTGGGGATCGTGCCGATCGTCGTCGTGATCATCGCGCTGGCGGGGTTCGTGGTCGTGAGCCTGATCATCATCATGTCGCTGCGCGTCTACGTTGGCGGCGAAAGCAATTGGTCGAAAGCGCAGAAGGATGAAATCATTCTCTTGAGCCGCTATGGCGAAACCGGTGACGAAAAGCTGTTCGCCGAATACGCGGCGGCCGACCGGACGCTCCGTTTCCTGAGCACGTCACGCAAGGCGATGATCGGCGTGCCGCCCGATCACGCGCTCGCCCGGCGCGCGATGATCGAGGCCGGCATCAACCCCGTCGATGCGGCGGTGGCAGTGTGGTTCTATCCGATCCTGAGCAGCTTCGCACGCCTGAACGTCGCGCTGCAATACTGGGAAGATGCCGATCGGAAACTGATCGAGTTGCGCAGCGTCGCGTACGAACTGCAGGATGCTGTGCAAGCGGACGATACGCGAAAGAGCGACCTGCTCATCCAGCGGATCTGGGACATCAATACGCGGATCGAGTCGCTGCCGAAGCACTTTTCCGACGAGTTGAACGCGGAATTCCGTTCGGCAGCCATTCAACTGTTTCTGTCCTACATCGCTGCGTCGCTGCTGATCGTGATCCTGTCTGTCCGATGGGCCGGTCGCGCACAGCACCTGCAGATGTCGATGCAGACCGAGCTCGACAGAAGCCAGGCGCTCGCCGAGGCCGCGCTGCGCTCGGTCGCCGACGCGATCATCACGGTCGGCCTGACGCGCGGCATCGAGACGGTCAATCCGGCGGCCGAACAATTGCTGGGTTCCCCGTCGGAGCGTTGCGTCGGCCAGCCGATCAACGACGTGCTGGACCTGATCGATACGTCGACGGGCATGTCGATCGAGATGCTGTCGTCGCTGAGCAACAGCGGCAACAGCACGTTCACGCACGACGTCGATCTGATCCGCGTGTGCGGTACCGCTGTCGCGGTCAGGGCGTCGCTGTCCAGGATGAACAATACGGCCGGCCGTTGCGTCGGCTATGTGCTGATCATGCGCGACATGACGCGCGAGCATCAGTTGATCGAGCGGCTCACGTGGCAGGCGTCGCACGACGCGTTGACCGGACTGATCAATCGCACGGAGTTCGAGCGGCGTCTCGGCGAAGCGCTCGTGCTGCGCGCCGCCGCCATCCTGCTGGTGCTCGACCTGGACGGCTTCAAGGAGGTCAACGACGTCTGCGGCCATGCGGCCGGGGACGCGCTGCTGCGCGAAGTGACGACGGTGTTCCAGCGCTGCCTCGACGGCGACGACGCGTTCGGACGGCTCGGCGGCGACGAATTCGGCATCCTGCTCGCGGTGCCGCGCGACGGCGCGTCCGACGGCGGCAAGGCGGAGCGGCTGCGCGCCAGCCTGGAGGATTTCACGTTCTGCTGGGACGGCGAGCATTTCAGGTTGAGCGTCAGCATCGGCATGCTGGATCTCGAGTGCCAGCCCGACAGCGTCGAGCGGGCGATGCAGCTCGCGGACATCGCGTGTTACGTGGCGAAGGATCGCGGCCGCAACCGCGTGCACGTGGCGGAGCCGCGGGACATGAATTCGGGGCGTCAGGCGTACCACATGCAATGGAGCCGGCGCGTCAAGACGGCACTCGAAACCAATACGTTCCAGCTTTACGCGCAACGCATCGTGCCGATCCAGCCGGCGCTCGCGGCCCAGCAGCGCGTCGAGATCCTGCTGCGGATCCCGGACGCGGACGGAAAACTGATCTCGCCGGTATTCCTGCCGGCTGCCGAGCGGTACGGACACTTGACGATGATCGACCGGTGGGTGGTGCGAACCGTCATCCGGCGACTCGCGCAGGTCGATCGGCGCATCGATTTCGAGTGCAACGTGAACCTGTCGGCGATGTCGATCACCGACGATCGCTTCGTCGAATTCGTGATGGCCGAGCTGTCGTCGTCGGGGCTCGACCCGTCGCTGCTGTGTTTCGAGATCACGGAAACGAGCGCGGTGCGCAACCTGGAGGTGGCGTCGCGCTTCATGTACGAGCTGCGCGATCTCGGCTGCCGCTTCGCGCTCGACGATTTCGGCGCCGGCATGTCGTCGTTTTCCTATCTGAGCAAGCTGCCGATCGATTACCTGAAGATCGACGGCAGTCTCGTGTCGGGCATGACGATGGACCGCGTGAAGCGCGGCATCGTGTGCGCGATCAACGACATCGCGCATCTGATGCAGTACCGGACCGTTGCGGAGCACGTCGAGGATGCGGCGACGGCGGAAATGCTCCGCTCGCTGGGCGTCGACTACTGCCAGGGGTATCACTTCAGCCGTCCCGCGCCGTGGCAGGAAGGGGGCATTGAACATCATGGAGGCAGCATATGAAGGTTCCGTTCGAATTGACCGGCGATCTGATGGATCTGAACAGCTATCCGGCCTGGGTGCGCGAGATGGTCGGCGCGACGGGCGAACTGCGCGAGCGCGTGAGGGCTCATCCGGTGTTCGCGGACATGAGCGGCGGCCGGCTGAAGGCGGCGCAGCTGAGGACGTTCTTCGTGACCGGCTGGGCGGTCGTGAGCCAGTTTCCGGAATACATGGCGATGAACCTGCTCAAGACGGCGGCGTTCCGTTCGCGCGGCGAAGAGAAGGCGCGGCGCTACCTGATCCGCAATATCCGCGTCGAGCAGAATCACGTCGATCACTGGATCAACTGGGCCGCCGAATCGGGCGTGTCCGCCGAGATGCTCCTGCAGGGCGCGGCGCCGCTCGCTGGTTTCTCGCTGAGTCACTGGTGCTGGAGGAGCAGCAACACGGACACGCTCGCCGCGAGCATCGCGGCGACCAACTATGCGATCGAAGGCGTCACGGGCGAATGGAGCGCCGCGCTGTGCGCGACACCGTACGAACTGCAGTTCGACCCGGCGGTGCGCCGTCGCGCGATGCGGTGGCTCACGCTGCATGCGAGCTATGACGACAGGCACCCGTGGGAAGCGCTCGAGATCGTCGCGACGCTACTCGGGCAGTCGCCTCCGGCCGAACGGGTCAGGGAGGTCGAGGAATCCGTTCGCAAGAGCCTGAGCTATTTCCTGACGAGCCTCGACTGCTGCATGCATGCGTAACGACACCCTTCCGCTCGTCCGGTGCACCGGAACGATCTCGAGACCCGACAGTCGCGGCTGCCACGAAGTCCGCCCGTTTTCCCATGACTATCCAGGTTCTCGTCGTTGAGCCCGACTGGGGCATGCGCGACATGATTCGCGCGTTTTTTCACGGATGCCAGCTCCCGACGTCTGCGCTGCACGACGTGTCGATGCTGCTGGTGACCGTCGCCGCGGAGCCGCCGTCGTTGATCGTGCTGCGGATCGGCGATCGGGGCATTCCCGCGTACACCGCGCTCAGGGAGCTGCGCGGGGCCGGTTATGACATGCCGGTGATCGTGCTCAGCGATTCGGCGGCGGTCGTCGACAAGGTCATCGCGCTCGAGGCCGGCGCGGACGACTACCTGGTCGACCCGTTCGACCTGATGGAACTCGTCGCGCGCGTCCGCCGCGCGGCGCGGCGCTATCGGTCGAGCGGGGCCGGCGCGGCCGGTCAGCCGGAGAGACGCGAACCGTACCGGTTCGACGAGATCGAGGTGGATTTCGTGAACCGGCGGGCGTCGCGCGCGGGAACCGATCTCGGCTTGCGCGCAAGCGAATTCGCACTGCTCGAGTTGTTCGTGTCCCATCCGATGCGCGTGCTGTCCCGCGCGGCGATCCTGTCGTTGCTGGGCCAGAATGCGGAGGGCCGCTCCGAGCGAGGGCTGGACGTGCTGGTCTTCCGGCTGCGCAGCCTGATCGAGCATGCGGTCGGCGACTACCATTACATCCGGACCGTGCGCGGCAGAGGATACATATTCGTGCCCTCGTGGGCGTTGGCGGACGACAACGCGCACGAGGGCACCTGACGGGCCCGGGTCCGTCTCCTCGGGAATTTCACCCGTCACCGCCGGTTCGTCGCCGACAAGGCGCTGAAGGGGATCGACATGATCCGCTTCGACCACGACGGACGGATCGTCGGATTCGAGGCCATGATCCGGCCGTTGAATGCGCTGCAGGTGCGCGGCGCCGTAATGGGCGCGCGACTCGGACAGTAGTTGCCACCATTCAAGGTCAGCGGCTGAGCCGCGCGGTTGCCGATCGACGCAAGCTGACAAAATCCTGACGAATCAAAGTGATATATTGTATCATCTGACGTTTTCGTCGCCGGCCGGCCCGCGACGACGCCACACGAAGACCGATACGACGTGACGAAAACCAGAAGCAAACCGGCGCGCGGGGAGCGGCACCATGCCGCGCCGCGCCGGAACACCGGCGCCTGGCGCGCACACGCGGCGCGCAGCTGCACGACCCTGCTGGGTTGCGCGATGGCGACCTCCGGCGCATTAGCTGCCGAAGCGGCAGCCTCCGCACCGGACGACCGGCGCGCGTTGCCGGCGATCAGCGTCACCGCGCGCTCGGCGCCGGCCGACCCGCTCACGCAGCCGCTCGAAACGGGCTCGCGGCTCGGGCTCGCAAGCCTCGATATACCCGCGAGCGTCGAAACCGTCACGGCCGGCACGATCGAAGCACGCGGCGATCGCACGGTGCTGGACGCGGTCACGCGCACGGCCGGCTTCTCGAGCGCGATGGCGCCGGGCACCGGCGGCACCGCATTGAGCGTGCGCGGCTTCAGCGGGCAGGAATCGGTGATGACGCTGCTCGACGGCGTGCGGCTGCTGCCGGCGGCCGGCACGATCACGTTTCCGTTCGATACGTGGTCGGTCGAGCGCATCGAGGTGCTGCGCGGCCCCGCGTCGGTGCTGTACGGCGAAGGCGCGATCGGCGGCGCCGTGAACGTGGTGCCGAAGCGGCCGCAGCGCACGCGCGAGACGACGCTGCAGGTCGGCGTCGGCCCCGACGGCGCGAAGCGCTTCGCGTTCGATACGACGGGCGCGCTCGGCCCGCGGCTGTCGTACCGTTTCCACGTGGGCGATGCGCGTGCGAACGGCCTCGCCGAGCGGGCCGATACGCATACGACGGCGCTCGGCGGCGCGCTGACATTCGACGCGAGCCCGCAGCTCACGCTGACGCTCGACTACGACTACGGCCGCCAGATGCCCGCGACGTATTACGGCGTGCCGGCCTCGAACGGCGTGCTCGATCCGTCGCTGCGCAAGCTCAACTACAACGTCGGCGACGCGACGATTTCGTACTACGACCAGTGGACGCGCCTGTCGGCCAGCTACCGGCCCACGGCCGGCGTGACGATCGACAACCAGCTCTACTACCTGACGTCGAACCGCCACTGGCGCAATGCGGAGGCGTATGCGCTCGACCCGGCGACGGGGCGGGTCACGCGCAGCGACTATCTCGACATCGGCCACCACCAGCGGCAGATCGGCGATCGCTTGAGCGCGCGCTTCGACGGCATGCTGTTCGGCCGTGCGAACCGCTTCGTCGTCGGCACGGAGTTCAGCCAGATCACGTTCAGCGGCACCAACAACTCGCCGTACGGCGGCGAATCGACGGTGCCCGTGCACGGCTTCGATCCCGGCGCGTTCACGAGCCCCGACCCGACCGTGCCGCAATTCAGCACACGGGCGCGGCAGGCCGCGGTGTTCGCGGAGAACCGGCTCGAAGTGCTGCCGCGGCTCGCGTGGGTGAGCGGCCTGCGCTACGACCACATTGCATTCAGCCGCGAGCAGGCGGCGGCCGATGCGGGCTTCGACAAGCGATTCGCGAACGTCGGCTGGCGCACCGGCTTCGTGTTCGAAGTCGCGCCGACGCTCAGCGCGTATGCGCAATACACGACGGGCGCGGAGGGGCTCGGCTCGCTCGTGACGCTGTCCGCGTCGCAGGCGAACTATCGGCTTGCGACCGGCGAACAGTGGGAGGCCGGGCTCAAGCAGACGCTGCTCGACGGCCGCGCATACTGGACGTTCGCCGTGTACGACATCACGAAGCGCAACCTGCTGAGCACCGATCCGTTCAATCCGGCGCTGCGCCAGCAGGTTGGCCGGCAATCGTCGCGCGGCGTCGAGCTGACCGGCGGTGCGCGGCTGTCGCACGGCTGGACGATCGATGCGAACGTCGCGCTGGTGCGTGCACGCTACGATGAATTCCACCAGACGGCCGGCGGCACGACGGTGTCGCGGGCCGGCAACGCGCCGTCCAACGTACCGCAGCAGACCGCGAACCTGTGGCTTGGCTGGGCGTTCGCCGAACGCTGGCAGGCGAACGCGGGCGTGCGCTACGTCGGCGCAACCTACGGCGACGATGCGAACCGTCTGCAGGTGCCGTCGTACACGGTGTTCGACGCGTCGCTGCGCTGGCAGCCGACGTCGCGCACCGAGCTCGCGCTGTATCTGCGCAATCTCGCGAACCGCACGTACGCGGCGACGACGTCGAACGGCGGCGAGCAATGGCTGCTCGGCCCGTCGCGCTCGACGGAGCTCGTCGCGACGATGCGCTTCTAGTGCGGCGCGACGTGCAGCCCGTCACCCACATGCTCGACATCGAACGCGTGAGCTGGTCTCCCGGCGGCGCGATCGAGGTGCTCGATTCGGTAACGCTGACGGTGGCCGAAGGCGAGTTCGTCGGCCTCGTCGGCCCGAACGGCAGCGGCAAGACGAGCCTGCTGCGCTGCATCTTCCGTTACGCGCGGCCCGACGCGGGCCGCGTGGCGCTCGATGCGCAGGACGTATGGCGGATGCGGCCGCGCGCGGTTGCGCAGCGCATCGCGGTGCTGCAGCAGGAGACGCCGGACGATTTCGGGCTGACGGTCGACGAACTGGTCGGCATGGGCCGCACGCCGCACAAGCGGCCGTTCGATGCGGAGTCGGCCGACGATCGCCGGATCGTCGAATCCGCGCTGCACGACGTGGGCCTCGTCGAGCGCCGCGCGCAACGCTTCGCGTCGCTGTCGGGCGGCGAGAAGCAGCGCGCGCTGCTGGCCCGCGCGCTTGCGCAGCAACCGGAACTGCTGCTGCTCGACGAACCGACCAACCATCTCGACCTGCGCCACCAGCTCGAACTGCTCGCACGCGTGCGCCGCCTCGGCATCGCGACGCTCGCGACGATTCACGACCTCAATCTCGCGGCCGCGTACTGCGACCGGCTCCACGTGCTCGCGCACGGCCGGGTCGTCGCGTCCGGCGCACCCGGCGACGTGCTGACCGAAGCGCTGCTGCGCGACGTGTTCGGCGTCGCCGTGCTCGTCGACCGGCATCCCGTCTCGGGCCGGCCGCGCATCACGCCGCTTCATCCGGAATGACCGCCATGCCGTTTTCCTTGTCCTCCGTTGCACGCCGGCTGGTTGCCGCTGCCGTGCTCGGGAGCGCCGCCGCTCACGCGGGCGCCTATCCCGTCACCGTGCGCAGTTGCGACCGCGACGTGACGTTCGAGCGCGCGCCGACGCGCGCGGTCAGCAACGACGTGAACCTGACCGAAATGATGCTCGTGCTCGGCCTGAAGGACCGGCTCGTCGGCTATACGGGCATCGGCGGCTGGAAGACGGGCACCGTGCGCGTACGCGATGCATTGCGTGGCGTGCCCGAGCTGGCGAGCCAGTATCCGTCGCTCGAGGTGCTGGCCGCCGCGCGCGCCGATTTCTATCTCGCGGGCTGGAACTACGGGATGCACGTCGGTGGCGCCGTGACGCCCGCGACGCTCGCACCGTTCGGTATTCGCACGTATGAACTGACCGAATCGTGCTCGCACGTGATGAAGCAATCGGCCGCGTCGTTCGACGACGTGTTCCGCGACCTGAGCAATCTCGGCCGGATCTTCGGCGTCGACGCGCGCGCCGCGCAGGTCGTCGCCGCGATGCGCGCGCGTCTCGCGACGGTGTCGCGCGCGATCGGGCAGCCGGCGCCGCTGCGCGTGTTCGTCTACGACAACGGTACCGACAAGCCGATGACGGCGGGCGGGCTCGCGATGCCGACCGCGTTGC
Source organism: Burkholderia sp. (assembly GCA_031253835.1). Taxonomy (GTDB): domain Bacteria; phylum Pseudomonadota; class Gammaproteobacteria; order Burkholderiales; family Burkholderiaceae; genus Burkholderia. The sequence continues at coordinate 93,960 of JAIRVP010000007.1, forward strand.
TGGCGGCGGCCGGTGCGCGCAACGTGATGGACGACCTGCCGCGCAGCTGGACCCAGGTGAGCTGGGAGAGCGTGGTTGCGCGCGATCCGCAGGTGATCGTGATCGTCGACTACTCGGCCGTGACGGCCGCGCAGAAGCAGCAGTTCCTGCTGAGCCAGCCGGCGCTTGCGCGCGTGGCCGCCATTCGCGACCGTCGCTTCGTCGTGATTCCGTACGATGCGGCGACGCCGGGCCCCGAGAATGTCGCGGCCGTCGAGACGCTTGCGCGTGCGCTGTATCCGGCCGCGTTCGCCGGGCCGGCGCGATGAGCATGCGCGTCGTACTGCCGGCGCTGGCCGTGCTGCTGATCGTGTCGATCGTCGTGTCGGCCGCGTTCGGGCCGGCGCCGATCGCGATGCCGGCCGCGGTGCGGATCGTCGCCACGCACATCGCGTCGGTGTTCAGTCAGACCGGCGCGTTCACGGCGGGGGCCGGCGACGACAGCATCGTGTGGCTGATCCGGATGCCGCGCGCGCTGCTGGCCGCGATCGTCGGCGCGACGCTGGCGACGGTCGGCGTCGCGTTGCAGGCGACGACCGCGAACCGCCTGGCCGATCCGCACCTGCTCGGCGTCAGCGCGGGCGCGATGCTTGGCGCCGTCGCGGTCACGGTGATCGTTGGCGCGGCGTTCGGCCCGTTCACGTTGTCGGCCGCCGCGTTCGCGGGTGCGCTCGCGGCAACCGCGTGCGTCGTCGCGCTCGCGCACCGCGGCGGCCGGCTCGAATCGGACCGGCTGTTGCTCGCCGGCGTATCGGTGTCGTTCATGATGGCGGCGTTCGGCAACCTGTTGCTGTATCTCGGCGATCAGCGTGCTGCGTCGTCGGTGCTGTTCTGGATGCTCGGCGGCGTCGGGCTCGCACGCTGGGATCTGCTGCCGGTGCCGGCCGTGTGTGCGGTGCTCGCCGGCGGCGCGCTGTATGCGCGTCGGCGTGAACTGAATGCGCTGATGTCGGGCGATGTCGCCGCGGCGTCGCTCGGCGTGCCGAGCGCGCGGATGCGGCGCGAGGTGTTCGTCGTCGCGTCGTTCGCGACGGGCGCGATGGTCGCGGTGAGCGGTGCGATCGGCTTCGTCGGGCTCGTGACGCCGCATCTGTGCCGGCGCGTCGTCGGCGCCGAGCACGGCCGGCTGTTGCCGGTCGCCGCGCTGACCGGCGCGATCCTGCTCGTGTGGGCCGATGTCGCGGCCCGCACGCTGGCGGCGCCGGAGGACTTGCCGATCGGCATCGTCACCGCGCTGTTCGGCAGCCTGTTCTTCGTCGCGCTGCTGCGTCGCCGCTGAGCGGCGCGCAATCCGGTCAGATTCGGGTCAGGCGAGGGCGGGGCGGCGGCTTGCCGTGCCTGTCATCGCGACGGCGTGGCCGTGCGCGTGCCGTCGCCGAGCGTGTCGGTACCTGAGTCGGTGCTCGCCACGTCGAAGAGGTTGTCCGGCAATGTCAGCGTGGGCAGCGTGATGACGAAGCGTGCGCCGCCGAGCGGCGAATCCTCGAGCCGCACGTCGCCGCCGTGCACCTGCGCGACGCGCCGCACGATCGCGAGCCCGAGCCCGAACCCGCCGGTCTGCCGGTCGCGGCTGGAGTCGAGCCGCTGGAACGGTTCGAACACGCGCGCGCGTTCCGCGGCCGGAATGCCGGGGCCGTCGTCGTCGACGCTGAGCACGAGCGCGCCGGTCGCGTCGCTGGCCGCGGCGAGCAGCACCTTGTGCGACGCATAGCGTGCGCCGTTGCGAATCAGGTTCAGCAGCGCGCGGGCGACGAGCTTCGGATCGCACACGTGGGTCGCGGGCGCGCCGAGCGCCGATACGTCGAGCGTGATCCCGCGATCGGCGACGTCGTTCGCGACGTTGCCGGCGACGCTGTCGATCAGCGCATCGACGACGATCTCCATCGGCGCGAGCTCGCTCGCCCCCTGTTCGAGCCGGCCGATCGTCAGCAGCTCGGTGACGAGATCGTCGAGTTCGCGCACGTCGCGTCGCAGCGCATCGCGGCGCTCGCGCATCCGTCCGGATTCGTCTGGCTCGGCCAGCAGCGCGAGCCCGAATTCGAGCCGCGCGAGCGGTGTCTTCAGTTCATGCGAGATGCCGTGCATCATTTCGCGCTGCTGCTTGATCGACGCCTCGATGCGCTCGGCCATGTCGTTGAACTGCTGCGACAGCTCGTAGATGTTCGACTTGCCCGACAGCTTCACGCGCGTCGACAGCGTGCCGGCGCCGAATGTGCGCGCGGCATCCTGCAGCCGCCGAATGTCGCGCCAGTGATAGTGAATCCACAGCACGACCGCAAACAGCGTCGCGAGCGCGAGCAGCATGTATGCATAGATCCGGATGTCGAGGTCCGGCGGCTCGATCGGGCGCGCATGCAGCACGGAGCCGTCCGCGAGCGGCATGTAGTAATCCTTGCCGTTGTAGCTGATCGCGATCCTGCCGGCATCGAGATCGCGCAGCGGCACGCCGCTCAGTTGCGCGCGCGCGTCGGCCATCGACATGAAGCCGAACCCTTCATGGCCGTGCAGTGCGAGTTCGCGCAACGCGAGCCCGCGCTGCGCGCCGGGATGGCGCTCGAGGTAATCGTTCAGCACGAACGAATAAGTCGTCAGCGAGTCGCGCTGCGCCTGCGCGACGCGCTCGTAGAAGATCCGGTCGAACGCCAGCTGGATGAACATGATCGACGCGGCGACGCACACGATCACGATGAGGTACAGCCTGATCAACGGGCGCAGCATTTATTCGTCCCACGCGGAAGGGCTGAACAGATAGCCGCGACCCCAGATCGTCTTGATCTTGTGCGGCTCCGATGACGCATCCTCGAAGCGGCGGCGCAGCTTCGAGATGCCCGAATCGACCGAGCGGTCGAGCCCGTCGAATTCGATCCCGCGCAACTGCTTCAGGATGTCGTCGCGGCTCAGTACCGTGCCGGCCGCGCGCGCGAGGATCAGCAGCAGGTTGAATTCGGCCGTCTTCAGGTCGACCGGCTCGCCGCGCCACGTGACGGTGCGGTTCGGCGGCGAGATCGTCAGTTCGCCGAACACGAGCGCTTCCGGCGCGGCAGCGGGCGCATCGGCCGCGGCCGGCTGCGCGCGGCGCAGCAGCGCACGGGCGCGCGCGACGAGCACGCGCGGCTCGATCGGCTTCGTCACGTAGTCGTCGGCGCCGGTCTCGAGGCCCGCAACCTGGTCGTAGACGTCCGCGCGCGCGGTCAGGATCAGCACGGGGACGTTGGTGAACGCGCGGATGCGCCGGCACACTTCCATCCCGTCGAGGTTCGGCAGCATCAGGTCGAGGATCACGAGGGCCGGCTGGTGCTCGCGCACGGCCGCGACGGCGAGGTCGCCGCGCCGCACGACCGTCACCGCGAATTCGTAGCCGTCGAGGTATTCGCGGACGAGCTGCGCGAGGCGGTCGTCGTCCTCGATCAGCAGCACACGGTATTTGAGCGGGTCTTCGTTCATGGTCTCCTCAGGATGCACGCGCCATCTCGCACCCGGCAGGCTGATGGGCGGCGCGGCACGCGAATTCTATCCGGCGTACCGGAGGGCGGGGGAGCGGGACGACAATCTCGAACAATCGAACACAATTGAGCACAGATTCTCCGCAGATTCAGGACAGTCTCGGCGCAGGGCGGCACCTAGACTGCGGGCTCCGTCACTCTTATCTCAATATTGTGCGCCCATTACTCCGCCGCTACCGCTATTGCATGCCGCTCGCCGGCCTGACCCTCGCCGCCGCCGCCCACGCGGAAAACCAGTATTCGCTGTCGCTCGGCGGCGGTGTCGCACCGCGCTACCCGGGCAGCAACCAGTATCGCGGGGTCGTCGCGCCGTCGTTCTCCGCGACGTTCGGCAACGGCTTCTTCATCGACAGCACGCAGGGCGCCGGCTACCGGCTGGACCTGCCGCACGGCGTGTTCGTGTCGGCTGCCGTGAGCTACGACGCGGGACGCGCGGACGAGAACCGCTTCGACCTGCCGGGCTCCGACTACCTGAAGGGCATGGGCCGGATTCCGGGCTCGGTGCTCGTCGGCGTGCGCGCGGGCGTGACGCTCTTCGATGCGGCCGAACTGAGCGTCACGATCGATACGCCGGTGACGCACACGTCGCGCGGCGTGTCGGGGCACATGGATCTCGCGGTGCCGGTGCTCAAGACCGCGCAGCACGAGATCGTCGTGACGGGCACCGTGCACGCGGGCTCGGGACGCTATACGCAGACGTTCTACGGCGTGACCGACGCGCAGTCGATGACGAGCCGGTTCCGGCCGTATTCGGCGAGCGGCGGGATCGACAGCGCGTCGATGGCGGTCGCGTGGAACTGGACGCTGTCGCGGCACTGGTCGGTGCTCGCGACCGGCGGCGTGACGCGGCTGCTCGGCCGCTCCGGCGACAGCCCGATCGTCCAGTCGCGCAGCAACTATTACGGGATCGCGGGCGCGACCTACAAGTTCTGAGCGGGTTGCCGCGACAGGCGCGACCGGGCGCGCATCCCTGATGCACACGCCGTCGCGCCGGTCAGCGTGCGGTAACATGCAGGCGGCTTCGGCGCCAGGCCGAACCCGCGACACCGGCGCGCCGCACCGGCGTGGCCGGCGACGCGCGGAACCGATCATGGATGCAACGCCCGGACGGCGAGGAACGCCGCACCTGTTTCGCCGGGCGCGACAGGGAGAAACCGATGAAGAAGACGATCGCGATGATGACGGCGCTGGTTGCGTGCGCAACGTTTTCGGGATGTGCGGACATGAACACGAAGATCACGAGCGCGGGCAGCACGCCGGCGAATGGCGGGCCGGCCGGTGCATCGCAGGCCTGCAAGGCGGACGCGGGGCCGGACGATGCGCTGGTCGGCAAGACCGAGGCCGATGCGGCGGCGCAACTGGACGGCTGCCTGTGGCGCGTCCTCGAGCGCGACGGCAAGGCGCTGCCGGGCACGATGGACTACCGGCAGGAGCGCCGCAATCTCGGCATTCGCGACGGGAAGGTGATCTGGGTGCGGCGCGGGTGAAGTGACGGTGCCGGCGTGACGCGCTACCCGTGCGATCGGCGGCGCGTCACTTCGAGATGTACCACAGCGCATCCGTACTGACGCGCGAAGGCTGGGCGGCCGCAGCCGGCGCTTGAGCCGGTGCGGGTGGCGGCGTGTTCGACGTGATGGCCGCCGGCAGCGTGGCGGGAATGTTCGCCGTCGATGGCGAGGCCGCCGTCGAGCCTGACGTCGACGGCGTATTCAGATACCACAGCGCATCGGCCGACGCCGTGCGTTTTGACGCCGTGCCGGCTGCCGTATTCGTGGCCGTACCGGCGGACTTCTTCGAAGCGGCGGCCGCAGCCGTACCCGTCGTACCCGCCTGCGCGGTCATGCCCGCGCCGCCGGCCGCACCACGCTGCGCGCGCGCCTCGAACGGCCCGAGCTGGAAGATTAACGTTTGCGCGGGACGCGTCAGGACGGCATACGGAAACTGCAGCTCCCACGACATCAGCACGCGCCCGCTCGACGTCTCGGTGAAGATCGCCGGCACGTGCTTCATGTCGCTGAACTGCACGTAGATTCGCGCACCGTCGTCGAACACCTGGGTCGGCTTCGCCTGGTCCGCACCCGTGACCGTCCAGCCGAAGTTGTACGTGCCGGCCGGGCCGGCGGGGCCGCCCTGCGGCGGCGGAGGCGGCGGAGCCGACGAGACCGTGCGCGGGCGCGTGACCGGCGGCGCGGACACGCTCAGGCTCGCGAACGGGTTGTACGCCTGGGCCTGTTGCGGCGGCGTAAAAGAGGGGGGCAGGATAGGCATGGGAGTATCCGGCGAATCCGGCATGGTCCGGATTGCATCATAGACCTTGCGCGCATACGCGAGGCGCTTGTCTGGCGAGGCGGAGTTGTACGCGCCGATCGCGTTCCAGTTGGGGCCGAGCTGGCGGATGTTCTGCGACAGGATCCACGCGCCGACATACGCGTTCGTGCACGCATCGAACAGGCTTTCCCGCGTGATGCCTTCGCGCGCGAGCGTCGGCAGCCACGTGCTGTTGATCTGCATCAGCCCGATGTCGACCGTGCCGTTCGTATTGGTGTTGACGGCGCGCGGATTCATCCCCGATTCGACTTGCGCGATGCCGCGCATCAGGCTGACGCTCACGTGCTGGAACGTGGCCGCGTCGTCGAGGCAATCGGCCCGCGCGACGCCGTGCAGCGCGCACGACAGCGCAATCGTCGAGGCGATTTTCAGCGTTTCGCGGCTGATCGAACGGGTTGTATGACGCGGCATGGCAGGATGGGGCGGAATCCGGCCGCCCGGTGCAAGGAAATTACGCAGACGCGAAGTGTGCCATAGCGGGCAGACAAATGGCTCGCGTCAAACTTTCCTTTGCATTTGCCCACGCGTTCGCCACGCATTTTTTATCGCGTCGGATCACGGGGCACGACGATGCCTGGTCGGTAAAAATGGCCGGATTTTCGGTGGATGCCCGTGCGATGGCGGCGATTGAAACCTGACGCACGACGTCAGTCGTACCGTGGGCGCCGCATGGAATGGCGCGGAAAGGATTTCACCGGGCAATCCTTGTCCGGCTCGAATCAAAGCGGCAAAAAACAACGGCGGCCGAAGCCGCCGTGTGCGCCGTGCGGATTCGACCGGCCGCGCCGTGCGCAGCCGGCCGTTTCACATCAGAAGCGGTGACGCAGCCCGAGGTTGACGATCGTCTGCGAACTCGTGCCCGCGTAGCCGTACGAGCCGATCGACGCCTGCGCGGCCATCGAGCCGCCATTGCCGTCGCCGGTCTGGCCGCTTGCATGCTGGTACGCGGCGGTCAGGTAGACGTCGGTGCGCTTCGACAGGTTGTAGTCGGCGCCGGCCGATACCTGGTGATAGGTGGCCGACGTGTCGCCGCCCGAGCGCGTGTAGCTGTAGCCGACGCCGACGAGCAGCGCGTTCGTCGCCTGGTAGTTCACGAAGCCTTGCCCCGTGTTGTAGTGCTCGTTCGAGCCGAACGCCGAGCTGGCGTCGCGGCGATACTGCGCGTTGCTGTAGCCGAGGCCGAACGTGAACGGGCCGGCGATGTACTGGCCCGCGATGCGCGCGATGCCGATCGAGTGGGCGCTCGCATAGCCGGTGTTGATCGGGCCGTCGAAGGTGCCGTCCGACGAACTGGTCCAGCCGTTGCGCAGGCCGTTCGACGCGGGGCTGTTGGTCGCGTGGAAGTAGCCGCCCGCGACGGTGAACGGCCCGTTGTTGTACGACACGGCGGCCGAATACGACTGCGCGGCGCCGGTGCTGCCGGCGATGCCGCCGAACGAGTACATCGTCGAGAACTGCAGGCCCGAATAGACGGCCGACGTGTACTTCACCGCGTTGTCGACGCGGAAGCTGTTGTCGTAGTTGTCGACGTCGCCCGGCGTCGCGAACACGCTGCCCAGATAGTTGTCGGCGGTGATGCCCTGCACGAGATCGACGAGCGGATCGTACTGGCGGCCGAACGTGAGCGTGCCGTAGCGGTCGCTCGTCAGGCCGACGAAGGCCTGCCGGCCGAACATGCGGCTGCCCTGGCCCTGCCGGCCGTTGCTCGGGTCGAAGCCGTTCTCGAGCTGGAACAGCGCCTTCAGCCCGCCGCCGAGATCCTCGGTGCCTTTCACGCCCCAGCGGCTGCCGGCCAGGTTGCCCGCGCTGCTGTTGCCGAGCATCCACGCGTTGTCCTTGCCCTGCGCATGGTTCACATAGGTGATCGACGTGTCGATCACGCCATACAGCGTGACGCTCGACTGCGCATGGGCGACCGGTATCGCCGCGAATGACGCGATCGAAATCAGCGAGAGGGTCGTGCGTTTCATTTCATCTCCTTGCGCATTGCGCTCGTGTGCGTGATCCGGAATGGCAGGAGACTACAGAGCCGCGATAAAACGACAAAAATGAAATTCTCTTTTGTGGCCTGACGCAGACAGGGATGTCCTCCGATATTCACTATTGAGGGATTTGAATTATTGAGAATCGCGCATCAATTGGTTGCCATTTCGCGATTTCGTCATTGCGTCTTGCATATCCCGTGATAATTCCACGCCCTCGACGAGGGAATGGCGGTGATCCGGATATTGTTATTGATCCGTCAATTAATTATTGAATGAATTGAATTGGCCGGACTGTAACGGGTGTGTTAGGGACGTATCGCCCGCGACCGGCGACCGCATCGCGGCTTCGTCATCCGATGCGGCCTGATCGCCGTCGCGCGCGCTGGCGCGCATCGAAACCGAGGCCGCAAGCCCACTTTTGTATATAATAATCATTCTCATTTACAGAATCGTTGACGCCTGCGCACCCCGGAACCCGGCCATGTCCGCTGACAAGCTGTCCCTCCATCGAGAAATCGACGCCCTCTATGCCGGCCACCATGCGTGGCTGCGCGGCTGGCTGAGCCGGAAGCTCGGTTGCGCGCATCGCGCGGCCGATCTCGCGCACGACACGTTCATGCGCCTGCTGGCCCGCGACGAGCCGATCGGCGCCGACGAGCCGCGCGCGTTCCTGACGACGGTCGCGCAGCGCGTGCTGAGCAATCACTGGCGGCGCGAGCAGATCGAGCGGGCGTATCTCGACGTGCTGGCGCAGCGTCCCGAAGCGTATGCGCCGTCGCCGGAAGAGCGGGCCGTCGTGCTCGAGACGCTGCTCGACATCGACCAGCTGCTCGACGGCCTGCCGCTCGCGGCGAAGCGTGCGTTCCTGCTCGCGCAGCTCGACGGGCTCACGCAGGCCGAGATCGCGCGCGAACTCGGCGTGTCGCTCGCGACGGTGAAGCGCTATCTCGTGAAGGCCGGCACGCAGTGCTTCTTCGCGATGGCGGCCTGACCGATGGCCGCTCCGCGAGCACCGGCGGTGCCGCCGCACGTCGCACGCCGTGCCGTCGAATGGTGGGTCGACGGGCAGTCCGGCCGCACCGGCGACGCGTTTGCCGCCGCGCTCGCGCGCTGGCGCGCGGAAGATCCGGCGCATGACGCGGCATGGCGTCATATCGAAACGATGCAGGGCCGCTTCGGCCGGCTCGCGGCCGGGCTCGACCCGCAGGCCGCGCATGCGGCGCTGCTGCCGCCGCGAGCGGGCCGCCGCCGCGCGGCCGTGAAGACGCTGGCCGTGCTGCTGTTCGCGGGCGGCGCCGCCTGGATGGCCGAGCCCGCACGGCGCGCGGCGATCTGGCCGGCCGACCTGCGCACGGCGGTCGGCGAGCAACGCACGGTGACGCTCGCGGATCGCACGGTCGTCGTGCTCGATACCGACACGGCACTCGACGTGCATTTCGACGACGCGGCGCGCCGCCTGCGCCTGCTGCGCGGCACGATCATGGTGACGAGCGGCCATGACGATCGTGTACCCGCGCGGCCGCTAATCGTCGCGACCGCGCAAGGCGCGTTGCAGCCGCTCGGCACGCGCTTCGCGGTACGGCAGCGCGACGGCGCGACACGCGTCGAGGTGTTCGCCGGCGCGGTGCGCGTGCAGCCGGTCGACGCGACGGCCGGCACGCGCGTGATCGCGGCGGGAGAGGGCGCGGATTTCACGCGTGACGCGATCGGCGCGCCGGCGCCGCTCGATCCGCATGCGTCCGCGTGGACGGGCGGCATGCTCGTCGCGTCGCGCATGCGGCTGGCCGACCTCGTCGCCGAGCTCGACCGCTATCGGCGCGGCAGCCTGCGCTGCGATGCGGCCGTGGCCGACCTGCGCGTGTCGGGCACCTATCCGCTCGACGATCCCGCGCGCGTGCTCGACACGCTGAAGGCGACGCTGCCGATCGACGTCCACTACCTGACGCGCTACTGGGCGACGGTCGTGCCGGCCCGTTCGTGAGTGCATCGAAAAAATCTTTCGCCGGCCTGAGCTGTTTCTCGATGTTCGCGTGACATGGGTATTGAAAGCAGCACTGGCCCATCGTCCACCGACTCTCCGATCATGGTTTCCATCCGTCTCACGTATCGGCGCCGCCCGGCGCCCGCCCGTCATCTGCCGCGCGCGGCCGCGCCGGGCCGTCTCGCCCGCCGGCTGGCCGGCGCGGTCCTGCTGTCGGCATTGCTGCCGCTGCCCGCGCTGGCCGACACCGATGGCGACACGGCGCCCGCCGCGCAGCGCGCCGCGCGCCGCGCATTCGACATTCCGGCCGGCCCGCTCGAGGCGGCGCTGAACCGGTTCGGGCGCGACGCGGGCATCCTGCTCGCGTTTCCGCCCGAGCTGACGGCCGGCCTGGCGAGCGGCGGCGTACACGGCCGGTTCGATGTCGACGGCGCGTTCGACCGCCTGCTGGCCGGTACGGGGCTCGTCGCGCTGCGCCAGCCGGGCGGCGGCTACACGCTGATGCGCGCGGACGGTTCGGCGGCGCGGCCCGTGGCGGCCGGCGACGCACCGGCCGCCGAGCTGCCGACGATCAACGTGCGCACCAGCGCGTTGCGCGCCGAAAGCTATCGCGCGCCGAAGGAAGCCGGCGTGCTGCGTTCGGAGATCCCGCTGCTCGACACCGCGCAGGCCGTCAACATCGTGCCCGCACAGGTGTTGCGCGACCAGCGTCCGCGCAATCTCGACGACGCGCTCGGCAACGTGAGCGGCATCACGCAGGGCAACACGCTCGCGGGCACGCAGGACACGATCATGAAGCGCGGCTTCGGCGGCAACCGCGACGGCTCGATCATGCAGAACGGCATGCCGCTCGTGCAGGGCCGTGCGTTCAACGCGGCGGTCGACAGCGTCGAGGTGCTGAAGGGGCCGACGTCGCTGCTGTACGGGCTGATGGACCCGGGCGGCATGATCAACGTCGTCACCAAGCAGCCGCAACTCAAGCGTTACAACGCGATTTCGCTCGGCGCATCGACGTTCGGGCACGGCAAGAACGGCGGCAGCGCGACGTTCGATTCGACGGGGCCGATCGGCGATTCGCAGCTTGCGTACCGGCTGATCGTCGATCAGTCGAACGAGCAGTACTGGCGCAACTTCGGCGAGAACCGGCAGACCTTCGTCGCGCCGTCGCTCGCGTGGTACGGCCGCGATACGCAGGCCGCGGTGTCCTACCAGTACCGCAAGTTCCATTCGCCGTTCGATCGCGGCACCGCGCTCGATCCGCGCACCAATGCGCCGCTCGACATTCCCGCGCGGCGGCGGATCGACGAGCCGTTCAACAACATGGACGGCGAATCGCATCTCGCGCAACTGACCGTCGATCACCAGTTCAATGCGGACTGGAGCGCGCACTTCGGCTACAGCTACAACCGCGAGACCTACGACGCGAACCAGCTGCGCACGACCGGCGTCGATCCGGTGAAGGGCACGATGACGCGCAGCAACGACGCGACGCACGGCTCGCTCAGTACCGACAGCTACGGGGTCGGCTACGTGAACGGCAAGCTGACGCTCGCGGGGATGCGCCACGACGTGCAGGTCGGCTTCGATACCGAATACCGCCGCATCTATCGCAAGGACATGCTGCGCCAGGCCGTGAAGACGCCGTTCAGCTATATCGATCCGGTGTACGGGCTGCTGCCGCCGTCGAGCACGGTGTCCGCGAGCGACAGCGACCAGACCGACACGCTGCACGATGCGTCCGCGTTCTTCCAGGACACCGTTCACCTGACCGACAAGTGGATCGTGTCGGGCGGGCTGCGCTACATCACGTACAACCAGGTCGCGGGCCGCGGCCGGCCGTTCAAGGCGAACACCGACCTCAGCGGGTCGAAGTGGCTGCCGCGCGCGGGCGTCGTCTACAAGTGGACCGAGTCGTTCTCGCTGTACGGCAGCTATTCGCAGTCGCTGAAGCCGTCGTCGTCGATCGCGCCGATGACGGGCTACATCATCGACGGCGCGACGCCGCCCGAGGAAGCGACCGCGTGGGAAGTGGGCGGCAAGCTCGACCTGCCGGGCGGGCTGACGGGCACGCTCGCGCTGTTCAACATCGACAAGAAGAACGTGCTCGTGTCGCAGTACAACGACACGACCAAGCTGACCGACTGGCGCACGTCGGGCAAGGCGCGCTCGCGCGGCGTCGAGCTCGACGTGTCGGGCAAGATCGGCGAACGCGTGAACGTGATCGCGAGCTATGCGTACATCGACGCGAAGACGACCGAGGATCCGCTGTATGCGGGCAACCAGCTGTGGAACGTCGCGCGTCATACCGCGTCGCTCGCGGCCGTCTACGATTTCGGCACGGTGATCGGCGGCGACGACCTGCGTGTCGGCGCGGCCGCGCGCTACGTCGGCGCCCGGCCCGGCGATTCGGCGAACAGCTTCACGCTGCCGTCGTACGTGCTCGCCGACGCGTTCGCGACCTACGACACGCGGATCGGCAAGCAGAAGCTGTCGTTCCAGCTCAACGTGAAGAACCTGTTCAACCGCACGTACTACCCGTCGAGCGCGAACCGCTACTTCGTCGCGATCGGCGACGCGCGACAGGTGTCGCTGCTGACCACGCTGCAGTTCTGATCACGCAATCGACGCGCGGCCGGTGTGCCGGCGCGCGGCCATGGAGAGGATTCCGATGAACCTGAAGATGAAGACCGGCGCCATGCGCGCCGTTGCCGACGGCGCACGACGCCGCGTGTTGCGCACGATCGCGGGCTCGGTGCTCGCGCTGGGCGCGGGCCTGGGCTTGGGCGTATCGGCCCCTGCGTTCGCGGCAGAGGCGCCGGCTGCCGTCACGCGCGTCGCGATGCTCGTGCAGTTGCGCGGCCCGAACCTGAAGGTCGACGAACGCATCAGCCAGCATCTCGGCGAGCGCGGCTACGCGGTGCGCCTGATCGACGAATCGGCCACGCCCGATGCCGCGCGCGACGCCGACCTCGTCGTGATCTCGTCGACGGTGTCGTCGAAGAACGTGCGGCCCGGCTGGCGCACGCTCGACAAGCCGCTCGTGACCTGGGAAAACGACCTGCTCGACGATCTCGCGATGACGGGCAAGCGGCACGACGCCGACTTCGGCGAAACGGGCAAGGAGCGCTACCTGTGGCTCGTCAATGCGCCGCATCCGATGGCGGCCGGCTTGCCGGCCGGCGCGACCAACGTGTACGGCAAGCAGGCGCCGATGAGCTGGGGCAAGCCGGGGCTCGGCGCGACCACGATCGCGACCGTGTACGGGCAGCCCGACAAGGCCGCGATCTTCGCGTACGAGAAGGGCGCGACGATGGACTACGAAGCGCTCGCGCCGGCGCGCCGCGTGATGTTCTTCCTCGACAACGACACGTTCACGAACCTGTCGCCGGCCGGCGTCGCGCTGTTCGACGCGGCCGTCGACTGGGCAGCCGGGCGGCGCTGAGTCGCCACGCGCCGGTCAGGCGGGCCGCGACGCCGCTTCGATCAGTTGCGCCAGTTGCTGCGCCGGTTCCGACATGGTGCGCCGTGCGCGATGCACGAGCCCGATGTCGCGGTGGAACGTGTGCGGCCCGAGATCGATCGCGCGCACGCCGGCCGGCCAGCGGCGATACACGGCCGTCTGCGGCACGATCGCGATGCCGACGCCGTTCTCGACCAGCTTGACGATCGCATCGAGCTCGTCGAGTTCGCAGGTGTCGCGCACCGCGATGTGCATCTTGCGCAGGAAGCGATCGACCTGGCGGCCGCCGAACGACGCGCGGTCGTAGCGGACGAACGGCTCGCTCGCGAGCAGCTCGGCCCAGTCCTTGCCCTTCACGCCGCGCGGCACGATCAGCCGGAACGGCTCCTGCGCGAGCGTCGTCCAGTGCAGGTCGCTCTGCAGCGAGAACGGCGGGCGGATGATCGCGGCCATGTCGATCTCGCCCGCATCGACCCGGTTCACGAGCTCGATCGACAGCCCCGGGATCACGCGCGTCCGGCACACGGGATGCCGGCGGTGGAAATCGGCCAGCGCGGCCGGCAACAGTGCGCTCTGCACCGACGCGATCGCGCCGATCGTCACGCGCACGGCGGCCGGCGAGCCGGGTGCCGTCGAGCTCAGGTTCTCGTACAGGCCGATCAGCGCCTGCGCCTGGTCGAGCACGTGATGCCCCATCTCGTTGAGCCGCGCCGCTCGCCCTTGCCGGTCGAACAGCGCGAAGCCGAGCTCGGCCTCGAGGCGCTGCATCTGCGCGCTGACGGCCGCCTGCGTGAGCCCGATACGGTTGCCGGCGGCGGCGAACGTGCCTTCCCGGGCGACGGCGACGAGGGTTTTCAGTTCGCGGATCATTCATCAATTCCGTTTGTGAATCGCGAAAGTATATATTGATTTAATTTTTGCTCGACCTTGTCTACCATGGTGCCGTCCTCGCGCCACGCGCGCGTTTCGTTTCTCCACGAGGCAACCATGAGTCTTTCCCCGTTTCACCTGGCGATTCCGGTCTACGACCTGCCGGCCGCGCGCGATTTCTACGGCCGCGTGTTCGGGCTGGAAGAAGGGCGTTCGAGCGCGCAGTGGGTCGACTTCGACTTCTACGGGCACCAGCTCGTGATCCACGCGCATCCGAAGACGGCGTCGCAGGAATTCGCGCACACGAATGCGGTCGACGGTCACGACGTGCCGGTGCCGCATTTCGGGATCGTGCTCGACTGGCCGAGCTGGGAAGCGCTGGCCGAGCGGCTGCGTTCGTTCGGCGTGACCTTCGTGATCGAGCCGTACGTGCGGTTCCAGGGGCAGGTCGGCGAACAGGCGACGATGTTCCTGTTCGATCCGTGCGGCAATGCACTCGAATTCAAGGCGTTCCGCGACATCGGCCAGCTGTTCGCGAAGTGACGGGCGGCGCCGCCAGCGCCGTTTGAAATTGGGTGCGAGAATGCGGCCTCCGGCCCGGGCGCGCGCAGGCGTGCCGGCCGGCGCCGCGCCGCACGGCATCCGTCCGTGCGCGCCGTTCTCCAAGGAACCCGTATGGACAGTCACATCGCTCCGGTGGAGCTGAAGAAAGCCTACCGTCTCCTCAACCACGGCCCGACCGTGCTCGTGTCGGCCCGCCACGACGGCGTCGACAACGTGATGGCGGCCGCGTGGGCGTGCGCGCTGGACTTCCTGCCGCCGAAGCTGACGGTCGTGCTCGACAAGTCCGCGAAGACGCGCGAGCTCGTCGAGCGCAGCGGTACGTTCGTGATCCAGGTGCCGACGGCCGCGCAGCTGCAGCTCACGCATGCGGTCGGCAGCCACAGCCTCGCGGAGCGGCCCGACAAGCTGCGCGAAGCGGGCGTCACGCTGTTCGACGTCGACGGGCACGACCTGCCGTTCGTCGCCGGCTGCTCGGGCTGGCTCGCGTGCAGGCTGATTCCCGAGCCGCACAACCAGCAGACCTACGACCTGTTCATCGGCGAAGTGGTCGGTGCGTGGTCCGACACGCGCGTGTTCCGCGACGGTCACTGGTATTTCGAGTCGGCCGATCCCGCGCTGCGCAGCCTGCACTACATCGCGGGCGGCAACTTCTATGCGATCGGCGAATCGCTGCACGTCGATCCGGACGCGCAGTAAGCGGCCGACGGCCGGTCATTCCCCATCAGGGCGCGCGGTTCACGCGCGCTTCTTCAATTCCGCCAGCATGGTGTCGGCGAACGCCTGCGCGACGCGCGGCAGCGTGCGCCCGCGCTTCGCGACGAGCGCGATCGGCCGCACGAACGCGGGATCGTCGATCGGCTTCGCGACCAGCTCGGGCTCGGCGCGCACCTCGCGCGCGGTCGCGGGCAGGATCGTCACGCCGAGGCCGCCGCGCACCATCGCGACGGCCGTCATCATGTAGGTGGGCTCGCACGCGATGTCGGGCGTGCAGCCGGCCGCTGCCAGCGCGGCATCGACGACGCTGCGCACGCTCGTACCTTGTGCGGTGAGCACGAGCGGCACGCCCGCGACGTCGACGGTGCTCACGCGGCGCTTGCGCGCGAGCGGATGATCCTTCGGGCACACGGCGACGAGCCGGTCGGCGCCCGCGTACAGCACCTCCAGCGATGCGTCGAACGTGTCGCCGCCGGTCAGGCCGAGATCGGCTTCCTCGTTACGGACGAGCGCGGTGACGAGGCTCGCGACGCCGTCGCGGATCTCGAAGCCCGCGCGCGGCACGTCGCGCCGGAACGACTGGATCAGCTCCGGCAGCACGCTCGATGCGAAGGTCGGCAGGCACGCGAGCCGCACGGTGCCGCTCGTGCCTTCGCCGAGCGCGCGCGCATCGCGCAGCACGCGCTCCATGTCGTCGAGCGAGCGCTGCAGGAGCGGCAGCAGCTCGCGCCCGGTCTGCGTGAGCGCGACGCTGCGGCTGTTGCGGTCGAACAGCCGCGCGCCGACGATCTCCTCGAGCCGGCGGATCTGCACGGTCAGCGCCGGCTGCGACAGGTGCAGGCGTGCCGCCGCGCGCGTGAAGTTGCCGGCGTGCGCGACGGTGACGAACGCGCGAATGTCGCGAAGATTCAGATCCATAACGATTCGTGATTGCTGCAATCAAATCATTTCAATTGTGCTATCGCTGCGCCGACCTTACGCTCGTCTCCAACAAAAGACAAGGTAGGAGACACGGATGCTGCCGTTACTCGGGCTTGGCACGATCGTCGTGCTGCTGGCCGCGATTCTGTCGAAGCGGATGTCGCCGCTCGTCGCGCTGATCCTCGTGCCGATCGCCGCGTCGCTGATCGGCGGCTTCGGGCTGCACACCAGCAAGTTCGTCATCGACGGGCTGAAGGGCCTTGCGCCCGTCGTCGGGATGTTCGTGTTCGCGATCCTGTACTTCGGGACGATCACCGACGCCGGCACGCTCGACCCGATCATCGACCGGATCCTGCGCGCGGTCGGCACGCGGCCGACACGCATCGTGATGGGCACGACGCTGCTCGCGCTGCTGATCCACCTCGACGGCTCGGGCGCCGTCTGCTTTCTCGTGACGATTCCGGCCGTGCTGCCGCTGTACGACCGGCTGAAGATGGACCGGCGCGTGCTGGCCGCCGCCGTGTCGATGGCCGCGGGCATCAACTTCCTGCCGTGGACGGGGCCGATGATCCGTGCGTCGGCGTCGCTGCACCTGCCGGTGTCGGCGCTGTTCAATCCGCTGATCCCGGTGCAGGCGATCGGGCTCGTGTTCGTGTTCGGCGTCGCGTACTGGCTCGGGCGGCGCGAGGAGAAGCGGCTCGGCCTGTCGCGCGACGATGCGTCGATCCCGCTGCCGAAGCGCG
This sequence comes from Burkholderia sp., assembly GCA_031253835.1. GTDB lineage: Bacteria > Pseudomonadota > Gammaproteobacteria > Burkholderiales > Burkholderiaceae > Burkholderia. The sequence goes on from JAIRVP010000007.1 coordinate 111,068, forward strand.
AACTGACGCCCGATGAGCAGGCACTGCGCCGGCCGCACCTGTTCTGGTTCAACCTCGTGCTGACGCTCGTCGTGCTCGGCACGATGGTCGTGATGGGCGAGAAGATCCCGCCCGCGATCATGTTCATGGTCGGGCTGTGCATCGCGCTGATGGTGAACTACCCGGACGTCGACATGCAGCGAAAGCGGATCGATGCGCATGCGCGCGCCGCGCTGATGATGGCCGGCATCCTGCTCGCGGCCGGCGTGTTCACGGGGATCATGCAGGGCAGCGGGATGCTGAAGGCGATGGCGCAGGCGGCGGTCGGCTTCGTGCCGCCGTCGATGGCCGGCCACATTCCGGTCGTGCTCGGGATCGCCTCGATGCCGCTCAGCATGCTGTTCGATCCCGATTCGTTCTACTTCGGCGTGCTGCCCGTGATCGCGGAAGTGGCCGGCCAGCTCGGTGTGCCGGCCGTGCAGGTCGGGCAGGCCGCGCTGCTCGGCCAGATGACGACGGGGTTCCCGGTCAGCCCGCTGACGCCCGCGACGTTCCTCGTCGTCGGCCTGTGCGGCATCGAGCTGGCCGAGCACCAGAAATTCACGTTTCCGCTGCTGTTCGGCGCGTCGATCGTGATGACGATCGCCTGCGTCGTGCTGGGCATCTTTTGATCATTCCCGGCGGCGCAAGCTGCCGGACGACGGGACTGACATGACAGCAAAGCAACCTGGACGGCGCGTGCGCATCGGCGCGGGCGCCGGCTACTCGGGCGACCGGATCGAGCCCGCGGTCGAACTGGCCGAGCACGGGCAGCTCGACTATCTGGTCTTCGAATGCCTCGCCGAGCGCACGATCGCGATCGCGCAGCAGGCGCGCCGCAAGGATCCGTCGCTCGGCTACGATCCGCTGCTCGACGCGCGCATGCAGGCGGTGCTGCCGGTCGCGGCGGCGAAACGCGTGCGCATCGTGTCGAACATGGGCGCTGCGAACCCGCGCGCGGCGGCGCGACGCACCGCACAGATCGCGCAGTCGCTCGGTATCGCGGGGCTGAAGGTCGCGGCGGTCGACGGCGACGACGTGCTCGACGTCGTGCTGCGCGGCGCGTTCCGCTTCGAGGAATCGGGCGACGACGTCGCCGCGTATCGCGACCGCATCGTGTCCGCGAATGCGTACCTCGGCGCCGCGCCGATCGTCGCCGCGCTCGCGGCCGGCGCGGACGTCGTGCTGACCGGCCGCGTCGCCGATCCGTCGCTGTTCGCCGCGCCGCTGATCCATGCATTCGGCTGGCGGATGGACGACTGGGACACGCTCGGGCAGGCGACCGTCGTCGGCCATCTGCTCGAATGCGCGGGGCAGGTGACGGGCGGCTATTTCGCGGATCCCGGCTACAAGGACGTGCCGAACCTCGCGCGGCTCGGCTTCCCGATCGGCGAAGTCGCGGCCGACGGTTCGGTCACGATCACGAAGGTGCCGCATGCGGGCGGCCGCGTGAGCGCGGCGACCTGCAAGGAACAGCTGCTCTACGAGATTCACGATCCGGCGCGCTACCTGCAGCCCGACGTCGTCGCCGATTTCACGCAAGTCGCCGTCGTGGAGGAGGCGACCGACCGCGTGCGCGTCGCGGGCGGGCGCGGCACCGCGCGGCCCGACACGCTGAAGGTGTCGGTCGCGTATGTCGACGGGTACATCGGTGAAGGCCAGATCTCGTACGGCGGCCCGGGCGCGCTCGAACGCGCGCGCCTCGCGCGCGACATCGTCCGCGAGCGGCTGGCGCTGACCGGCGTCGCGGCGACCGAGTTGCGCTTCGACCTGATCGGCGTCGATTCGCTGTACGGCGACGCCGCGCCGGCCGTGCGCGGCGAACCGGCCGAGGTGCGCGTGCGGGTGGCCGGCCGCGCGGCGAGCGCTGCCGAAGCCGCGCGGATCGGCAATGAAGTCGAGACGCTCTATACGAACGGGCCGGCCGGCGGCGGCGGCGCGTTCAAGTCGACGCGCGAGGTGATCGCCGTGCAGTCGGTGCTGCTGCCGCGTGCGGCCGTGACGCCGTCGTTCTCATTCGTGGAGGCATGATGCAACTGCGTGAACTCGCGCATGCGCGCACCGGCGACAAGGGCAATACGCTGAACGTATCGGTCATCTGCCGCGATCCGCGTCATTACGATCATCTGCGCAGGCATCTGGATGCGCAAGCGGTGAAGGCGTGGCTCGCGGGCATCGTGCGCGGCGACGTCGTGCGCTACGAACTGCCGGCGCTCGGTGCGTTCAATTTCGTGCTGCGCGATGCGCTCGGCGGCGGCGTGACGCGCTCGCTCGCGCTCGACGCGCACGGCAAGTCGGTCAGCTCGGCGCTGCTGGCGATCGAGGTGCCCGACCCGGCGTGACGCGCGGCGCGTGGCATCGCCGCCGGCTTCGACCGGATGCTTGTTACGGGATCAGCAGCTCGCGCCGACCGTCCGCATGCTCGATGCGCTCGCCGGCGATGGACAGGCGCTGATCTCGCCGATAGTCGTAGACCGCGCGCGACGCGGCGAGCTGGTCGAGATCGAGTTCGACCGCATGACGCGATTCGGTGTTGCCGGCCTCGAAGATCACGTTGCCGTACGGATCGACCGCCAGGCTGCCGCCGGCGAACACGACGTCGTGCGCGCTGTCGCCGACGCGGTTCGCAACCGCTGCGAACACCTGGTTCTCCATCGCGCGCGCCGACACCGACGTGCGGTGGACGTTGCGGTACGGCTCCATGTTGCCGTCGGTCACGAGGATCAGTTGCGCGCCGAGCGCGGCGAGTGCGCGGCCGGTTTCCGGAAATTCGCTGTCGTAGCAGATCAGCAGGCCGATCCGCACGCCGCGCCATTCGACCGTCGCATAGCGGTCGCCGGGCAGCACGACGCCGTGCTCGCTCACCCACAGATGCGTCTTGCGATAGCGCAGCGCGATGCCGTCCGGCGTGACGAACACGGTCGTGTTGTAGAAGCGGCCGCCGTCGTTCTCGATCAGCCCGACCACGACCGCGACGTCGCGCTCGCGCGCGGCCGCGATCACCGCGCCGACGCTCGGCCCGTCGAGCGGCTCGGCGACAGCCGCGAGGTTCGACGGATCGAGAAAGCCGGTGAGCTGCGCTTCCGGAAACATCACGATGTCGGTGCCGGGCGCGCAGGTCGCGATCGCTTCGAGCGTGCGCTGCAGGTTGTAGGGTGTGTCGCCGTCGCGACCGGCGAGCTGCACGATGTCGAGCTTCAGTTTCATGGGCGGGTTCGGGGGCGGTTGGAACGAGGTCCTAGTATGCGCCGAACCCTGCCGTTGCCCATCCCGCCGACGCGTTAACCCGTCGGGGGTATTGATCTCGCGGGCTGCATGCCGGCCGAAGCGGCGGCAAAAAAACGCCGACCCTTCTGCAAGGGTCGGCGAACAGGTCCTGACCGACGAGGAGGTGCCATCAGAACCCAGGCCAGCGTGTGTCGCCCGTTTCGTCTCGAACGGGCAGACAGGATCGGATCGCGCAAGGATAGGGGCGTGCCGTTCGTTTGCACAGAAGGCGCAGCCGATAACGCGTATCGGCTGCGCGGGAGGGGGGGCGCGAAACCGCGGGCACGTCACGCCGCCGGCCGATCGTCACGTATCGGTCTGGGCCTTCAGGAACAGCGAAAAAAGTTCCGACTGCGAATTGATCGAGAGCTTGGCGTAGATGTTGCGCCGGTGCACCTTGACCGTTTCCGCCGAGATGTCCAGCTTGTTCGCGACTTCCTTGTTCGAGCGTCCGCTCAGGATCAGCCGGATCACGTCGAGTTCGCGCGCGGTGAGCGGCGTGCCGAGCCGCGCCATCGCGCGCTCGAAGCCGTCGTGCGCGCCGGAACCGGCCCGGCGCGACGGACCCGGTTCGGCGCGCGTGGGCTCGTACGCGAGGCGCTGGCGCATCAGCGCGGCGACCCACGGCCGGACGAGATCGAGCAATGCGACCTGCCCGGGGCTGAAATGCCGCTTGCTGCCGAGCGACAGGCACAGCGTGCGCGCATCGTCGAGCACGACGTTGAACTGCACTTCATCCTCGACGACGTTGTGCGTGAAATAGCGCGTGTAGTACTCGGTGTCGCGAAAGCACTCGGGCGCGACGTCGGACAGCCGGAACAGGCCGCTCGCCGGTGCGTCGCGGTTCGCGATGTAGAACGGGTCCAGCAGGTACAGCCCCTGCACGTAGTCGCGGAACAACGGATCGGGGCCGTCGCCTTCGTACGCGCATTCGGCGAACACCTGCGGGCGGCCGTCGTCGAACATCACCGCGACCCAGCTGTCGATCGCGACGTATTCCTCGATCAGCCGGATCAGCGACAGCCAGAAGCCCGGCTGGTCGAGCGTCTCGATGAGCCGCCCGACCGAGCGGTGCCAGGCGATGTCCTGCAAGGTCAGGTTCATGCGTATGTCCGTGTCGGGCCGGCCGATGCGTGCTTGCGGTGCCGCGCCGTGCGTGTACGCTACGGGCTCGCGGGAGCGTCCCGCGCGCATCGAACGGGTCCTGGAATGAAGAACGAGATCGTAACGCCGGCCGGCGCGAATGGCGAGGCCGTGCGCCGTCGCCGGTTGGCGGCTGTCGCCGTGCGTGTCGCGCTGGCGTGCGTGGGAGCGGCGGCCGTGCAGACGGCCGCCGCCGCGCCGCCGGCGTCGTGCAACGACCAGCTGACACGACTGATCGTGCCGGCGCTGCGGCAGACCGCGATGAACCGGCGCGACATCCATGCCGACGTGGACGAGCGCAACGGCGACGTCTACCGCATCAGGCTGTTCGCGATACCCGCCCACCCGGGGACGCCCAATCGCGAAGCGACGATCGGCTGGGTGACGCTCGATACGCGGACGATGCGTGCGCTCGACGTCACGCGCGATCCCGACCGGCCGGACGTGCTGAAGATCGACCGACGCGCGCTGTCGCGCTTCGCGTCGACCTGTGCCGCGCCGGCCGCACCGGTGCAGGGCGCCGGCATCGCGCCACGGCAACCGTGATCGTGCCCGCTTGCAACGATTCGAGACACATCTTCCCGACCAGAACGAACCTCGTCATGACCGTCCCGCACCGTAACAAACGTCTCAGGCCGCTCGCGGCTTCGCTCGCCGCACCTGGCGCACTGGCGGTACTCACGGCGCTTTCCGCACTGTCGCCTGGCTATGCGGCCGAGCCGGTCCAGCTTGGCCCTCAGTTGAAGGCCTTCGTCCACGACACTTACGGCAGCTGGCGCGCCGACCGCAAGGGCTGGCAGGCGGACGGCGACGATTTCATCTACGCACCGTGCGGCGCGCTGCGCGTCGCGACCGCGGATGGCCCGCGCACGCTGCTCGCGATGTGCGGCGAGACCGAGGCGGCGGTACAGAACGGGATGCCGGGCATGGATTCGGATGCGTCGACCGGCACGATCGACCTGTACGTGCTGAAGCCGACGGCCGACGGCAAGACGCTCGAGCCGATCGTGAAGAAAACGGAGATCGCGTCGGGCAAGCGCGGCGAGCCGGGCACGGTGCGCATCGAGCGGCTCGGGCCGCACCTGTTCGGGTTCGTCGTCGGCGAAGGCGACATGCGGCAAGGCTATACGCAAACCTTCCGCTCGATCTGGCTGCCGTACGGCAACGGGCTGGTGCTGGCGGCGGCACGTATCGACGAGGCGCTCGACAATGCGGAGTCGAGCGAGTGCGCCAACGCGCGGGCACGCTGCGAGGAACGTCGCTTCGAGATCGCGCCGGACACGACCGGCACCGGCGACGTCTATCCGCTGACGGTCACGGAAACGGGCACGCGCGGCGACAAGGCCGTCCACGCGCGCCATACGGTGAAGTTCGACGCCGCCCGCGGCCGCTACATCGTGCCGAAGGCATTGCGCGACGGGTACTGATCCGTCGCCTGCAGGAACGGGCGGCATTGCGCCGCCCGTGCATCACACGTACAGGTAGCGCACGAGGTGGAAGAACACCGGCGCGGCGAAGCAGATCGAATCGACGCGATCGAGCATCCCGCCGTGGCCCGCGATCATCGAGCCCCAGTCCTTCGTGCCGAGCGAGCGCTTGACGGCCGACAGCACGAGCCCGCCGACGAAGCCCGCGATCACGATCGCGAGCGAGATCCCGAACGCCGCGCCGAAGCTGAACGGCGTCACGCGATACAGCGACGCGCCGCACAGCGTGGCCAGCAGGCCGCCGCCGACGAAGCCCTCGATCGTCTTCGACGGCGACAGCTGCGGCGCGATCTTGCGGCGCCCGAACAGCTTGCCGACGACGTATTGCAGCACGTCGCTGATCTGCACGACGAACAGGAAGAAGAACAGCAGCAGCGCGTTCTGCCCCGCGTAGTGCGGAATGTCGAGGATCAGCACGGCCGGCGCATGGCTCAGGCCGTACACGCACACCATCAGCGCCCAGTTGATCTTCGCGTTGCGGCTCAGGAACTCGCGCGTGTCCTGCGTGAGTGCCGACACGAGCGACATCGCGAAGAACAGGTGCACGGGCACGAAGATCGAATACATCCCGTACCAGTTGATCCCGAGCAGCAGGTACTGCACGGGGATCGCGACGAAGAACGCGATGAACAATGTCGTATGGTCGCTCGCGGTGGTCGGCGTGAGTGTGATGAATTCGCGCAGCGTCAGGTACGACAGCAGCGCGAACACGAGATACGTGACGTTGTTGCCGAGGCCGATCGCGATGGCCATGATCGCGATCATCGCCCACCACGCGCGGATGCGCTGGTTCAGGTTGACGATGGTCGCGCTCTGGCCGCCGCTGCGCGCGCCGAGGATCGTGCCGATCACGGTCGCGACGACGAGCACGCCCGTGACGCCCGCGACCAGTTCCCAGAAAATTGTTCGCATTGTTGATATCCGGAAAAGGGAGAGGAGGGCGCCGCGCTCAGCCCGCGGGCCGCTGCGGCGGCGCGAGCGCGACGACCGCGTCGCGCATGCGGGCGAGGAACGTCGGCTTCTCTTCCTGGGCGCCGAGCGCGTCGTTCGCGCCGAAATGCACCTTGCAGATCAGCGGCACGGGCCAGATCGCGCCCTTCGGCATGATGCGCTGCAGGTTCTCGAGGTAGACGGGCGCGAGCGCGACGTCCGGGAACTCGGTCGCGAGATGGAACAGCCCGCTCTTGAACGGCTGCGGCAGCACGTCGGCACCGCGCGTGCCTTCCGGGAAGATGATGATCGAGTGGCCCTGCCGCAGCGCGTCGCGCACGGGGTCGAGCGGATGGCCGCCCCGCGGATCGCCGCCGGACTCGCGGTGGCGGTCGATCAGCACGACGTTCAGCAGCTTCTGCGCGATGTGCCGCTTCATGTCGCTGCTGTCCCAGTAGTCGCGCGCGGCGACCGGCCGCACGACCGCGCGCACGTCGCGCGGCAGCGCGGCGAGGATCGCGAGCGTGTCGATGTGGCTCGTGTGATTCGAGAAATAGATCTTCTGCGTCGGGGACGGCGGCGCCTGGTGCCAGACCGGATACGCGCCGGCGACAAGCCGCACGATGGACAGCAGGAAATCGCGCTGCCAGACATTGAGGATGTTCATCGGCGCGGTGCCTCCTGCCTGCATGCCCGGCCCGCTGCGCAGGCGCGGCGGGCGGAACCCCGGAATGCCGGCGCGGCAGGATGCGCGCCGGACGGCTCTTGTTTAAATTTTTTCAAATTCGTGGCTGCCTGTCGCAGGTCCGCGATAATCGGACGGTTCGCCGGCACACGCTGTTGCGTCGCGGCGAATGCGCCGGTCGGCGGCGTGATAATCGGCTGTTGCACGAGTGCCCGTGTGCAGTTCGAAGGAATCTCGCTGCGCTCGGGCCAGCGGATTATCGCGAGTTTCGCTGAAAAATGCCAGATTGGCGCCGCGCGGGCGTGCGGCCGCCTGCTTGACGCATCGGGGCCGCTCGGCGACGATGAGGGCCGTCCAATGAAGGCCGACGAAGGCCGTTTCGCCGCCCGGGGCATGGCGGCGGGATATTTACCAGACCGGTCCTATTGTGCCGCGCAAATAAAACGATGAGCCTCTACGCACTCAAACCCAAATTCCAGAACCGTCTGCGCCCGTTCGCGGATTCGCTCGCGGCGCGCGGCGTCACGGCCAACCAGGTCACGCTGTTCGCGGCCGGCGGCTCGATCGTCGTCGGCGCGCTCGCCGGCCTCGGCGTGTTCGCCCGCGCGCTGTTCCTGCTGATTCCGCTGTGGCTGTTCGCGCGGATGGCGCTCAACGCGATCGACGGGATGCTCGCACGCGAGCACGGGCAGAAGAGCACGCTCGGCGCGTACCTGAACGAGCTCGGCGACATCGTGTCCGACGTCGCGCTCGTGCTGCCGTTCCTCGCCATCTCCGCGTTCGCTCCGGCGGACGTCTGGCTGTTCGCGCTGACGGCGGTGATCGTCGAATGCGCGGGGCTGATCGGCCCGCTCGTCGGCGCGACGCGCCGCTACGACGGCCCGTTCGGCAAGAGTGACCGGGCGCTGGCCCTCGGCGCGTTCGCGCTGTGGATCGGCCTCGGCTTCCCGGTCGGCAGTGTCGCCGCGTGGTTGTGGCGGCTGCTGATCGTGCTGTCGATCGTGACGGCGGTGCGGCGCGTGAGGGCCGGGATCGCCGAAGCGGGCGGCTGATGGGCCGGGCGCCGGAGGGCGGCGCCACACAATTCGAATAACGAAACGAGAGAAAACGCATGAGCGCACGCACGGCACGTGAGGCCGACTTCATCACGCACGACGGCGAAACGCTGTTCTATCGTCACTGGCCCGCGACGGGCCCGCACTGCCGCGGCGCCATCGTGCTGCTGCATCGCGGCCACGAACATTCGGCGCGCGTCGCACACCTCGTCGACGAGCTCGACCTGCCGGATTTCGCATGCTTCGCTTGGGACGCGCGCGGCCACGGCCGCTCGCCCGGCGCGCGCGGCTACAGCCCGAGTGCCGCCGCGTCGGTGCGCGACCTGCAGACCTTCGTCGAACATATCCGCGACACGCACGGCATCGCGATCGAGGACATGGCCGTGGTCGGCCAGAGCGTCGGCGCGGTGCTCGCGGCCACCTGGGCGCACGACTACGCGCCGCCGATCCGCGCGCTCGTCGTCGCGTCGCCGGCGTTCCACATCAAGCTGTACGTGCCGTTCGCGCGGCCGGGGCTGCGGCTGATGCACAAGCTGCGCGGGCTGTTCTACGTGAACAGCTACGTGAAGCCGAAATTCCTCACGCACGATCCCGAGCGGATCGCGAGCTACGCGTCCGACCCGCTGATCACGCGGCCGATCGCGGTCAACATGCTGCTCGACCTGCACGACACCGCGCAGCGGATCGTCGCCGACGCGGCCGCGATCACCGTGCCGACGCTGCTGCTGATCTCGGGCGCCGACTGGGTCGTGCATCGCGGCCCGCAGGACCGCTTCTTCGAACGGCTCGGCGCGGCGCGCAAGGAGCGCATCGTGCTGCCGGGCTTCTATCACGACACGCTCGGCGAACGCGATCGCGCGCAGGCGCTCGCGCTGCTGCGCGCGTTCGTGCTGCGCGAATTCGATGCGCCGAGCCCGCGCGTGTCGCTCGCCGACGCCGACCGGCGCGGCGCCTTCCACGACGAATACGCGGCGCTCGGCCGGCCGCCCGCGAACGTGTTCGCGCGGGCGTACTGGGCGCTGACGCGCGCCGGCCTGAAAGCCGGCGGCGCGCTGTCGGACGGCATCGCGCTCGGGCTCCGGCTCGGCTTCGATTCGGGCTCGACGCTCGACTACGTGTACCGCAACCGTGCGCAGGGGCGGCTCGGCGTCGGCGCGCTGATCGACCGCACGTACCTCGATTCGCCCGGCTGGGTCGGCATCCGCCAGCGCAAGGTGCATCTGCAGGAACTGATCGGCACGGCGATCGGCCGCCTGCGCGGCCGCGGCTCGCCAGTGCGGATCGTCGACATCGCGGCCGGCCACGGGCGCTACGTGCTCGACGCGATCGCGTCGGCCGCCGAGCGCGACGGCGCGGCGCCCGACGACATCACGCTGCGCGACTACAGCCCGCCGAACGTCGAGGCGGGGCGCGTGCTGATCGCGCAGCGCGGCCTCGAGCCGATCGCGCGCTTCGAGCGCGGCGACGCATTCGACGAAACGTCGCTCGCGACGCTCGAGCCGCGTCCGACGCTCGCGATCGTGTCGGGCCTGTACGAGCTGTTCGGCGAGAACGCGCTGATCGAACGCTCGCTGCGCGGGCTCGCGCAGGCCGTGCCGCCGGGCGGCTATCTCGTCTATACGGGGCAGCCGTGGCATCCGCAGCTCGAATTCATCGCGCGCGCGCTGAACAATCACCGCGGCGAGGCGACCTGGGTGATGCGCCGCCGCTCGCAGGCCGAGATGGACGAACTCGTCGCGCGCGCGGGCTTCCGCAAGCTCGACCAGCGGATCGACGAAATGGGCATCTTCACGGTCAGCCTCGCGCAGCGGGTCGACGCGTCATGAGTGCGCTCGGCGGCGGCGCGGGTGGCCTCGCCGAGCCGGCGGCCGGCCCACGCGACGCGTCGTTCGCGCTGCGCTTCGGCTGGCTCGCGGCGATGGGCGCGGTGTTCTTCTCGACGTACGGCTTCGCGAACTGGCTCGCCGCGCGCCGCGCGGCGGTGCCGACGTTCGCGTTCGGCTGGGAGCACGCGATCCCGTTCGTGCCGTGGACGATCGTGCCGTACTGGTCGATCGACCTGCTGTATGCGCTGTCGTTCTTCTTCTGGACGCGCCGCGCCGATCTGCTCGATCACGTGAAGCGGCTGCTGACCGTGCAGCTGGTGTCGGTCGCATGCTTCATCGCGTGGCCGCTGCGCTTCGGGTTCGAGCGGCCCGACGCGGGCGGCGTGGCCGGCGCGCTGTTCACGCTGCTGATGGGCTTCGACAAGCCGTTCAACCAGGCGCCGTCGCTGCACATCGGGTTGCTCGTCGTGCTGTGGGCCGTCTATGCGCAGCACCTGCGCGGCACGTTCGCGCGCGTCGTGCTGCACCTGTGGTTCGCGGCGATCGGCGTGTCGGTGCTGACGACCTACCAGCATCACGCGATCGACGTGCCGACCGGCGCGGCCGTCGGCTGCCTCGCACTGTTCCTGTTTCCGCTGCGCGATGCGGCAGGCCGCTTGCCGGGCGCCGACGCGTCGCCGAACGCGGCCGGCCGCGCGCTCGCACGGCGCTATGCGATCGGCGCGGCGCTGGTCGCGCTGGTGGCCCTGTGGTGCGTGCCGCGCGCGCCGGGCTGGGCGCTGGCGGCCGGGTGGGTCGCGCTGGCGCTCGCGTGCGTCGCGTGGGCCTACCGGCGCGGCGCGCCCGGTGCATTCCAGAAGGATGCGCACGGACGTTTCCCGGTCTCCCTCCGCTGGCTGCTCGCGCCGACGATCGCCGGCGCGTTCGTCAATTCACGGCTGTGGACGTTGCGCCAGCCGGCGCCGGTGCGGATCGACGAGCGCGTGTCGATCGGCCGCACGCCGACGACGCGCGACGTGCGCCGCCACGGCTTCACCGCGCTGGTCGACCTGACCGCCGAGATGCCGCGCTGGGCGGCGGCCGATGGATCGCTCGCGTATGCGGCCGTGCCGCAGCTCGACCTCGTCGCGCCGACGGCGGCGCAGCTCGCGCAGGCCGTCGCGGCGCTCGAACGCCTGCACGGGGAAGGGCGCGACGTGCTGGTCTGCTGCGCGCTCGGCTACGGGCGCAGCGTGCTGTGCGCGGCCGCGTGGCTCGCGGCGCGACGCGGGCTCGGTGACGCGCGCGACGCGCTGGCCGCGGTGCGCGCGGTGCGGCCGCACGCGGTGTGGTCCGAGGAAGGCGTGGCCGTGCTGCAGGACTGGATCGATCGCCGTCGCGAAGCGGGACGGGTGTGATGCGCGATCCGTCTGCTCCGTTCAGGATTGCCGCCGCGCGCGGCGCGCTCGATGCGGGTGCGTGGGCAATCGCGGCCGCGCTGGCCGCGGCGGGGGCAGGCTGGTGGATCGCCGCGGGCTGGGCGCCGGCGACGGTCGCCCGCGTGCTGCTGGCCGTCGTCAGCACGGGGTCGGGAATTGCGGCGTTGTGGTACGCGGTGCGCATCGAGATCGACCGCCGGCTGTTCGCGGCGCTCGCGCGGGCGGCCGCGGGCGATGCGTCGGTCGACGACGGGCTCGCGGCGCTCGACCGCGCGCTCGTGGATCTCGGCTGGATCGACGCGACGAAGGCCGGACGTGCGCTCGACGTGCGCGTGCGCGGCGCGGTCGGGCTGTGCCGGGCCGGCGTGCTGGTCGCGATCGTGCAGTGGCTCGCGGTCGGGCTTGCGATCGCGGTGCCGCGGATCGGCTAGCGACCGCGCGATGCGTTGGGCGTCACGCGTGCGCGGTGCGCTGCGACCGTGTCCGCTTGGCTTCGTACATCGCCTGATCGGCGTGCTCGATCAGCGCGGTCATGTCGGTGCCGTCATCGGGCATCATCGCGACCCCGACGCTGACGCCGAGCCGCAACGCGTGCCCCTCGAATTCGAACGGTTCGCCGACCTGCCGCGCGAGCCGCGTGCTTTGCGCGTGCGCATCGTGGCGGGTGCCGATGTTCGGCAGGATCACCGCGAATTCGTCGCCGCCGACGCGCGCGACCGTGTCCGAGCGCCGTACCACGCCCTGCATCCGCGTGGCGATCTCGCGCAGCGCGGCGTCGCCCGCACGGTGGCCGAAGCCGTCGTTGATCGGCTTCAGCCCGTCCATGTCGATGTTGAGAATGCCGAGCCGGCCGTTTGCGCGCAGCGCCGTGTGCATCGACTGGCGCAGGCGATCGTAGAACAGCGCGCGGTTCGGCAGGCCGGTGAGTGCGTCGTGCGTCGCGCGCAGGTACAGCTCGTTCGCCTCGTTGCGCGCCGCATGGAACATCGCGGCGGCGATCAGCTCGGCCGTCAGGCGCAGCGTGCCGGCGTCGGCCTGCGAGAAACCGTCGACGTCCGGCGACATCACCTTCAGCACGCCGACCGTCGTGTCGGCATGCGTGAGCGGCATCACGAGCATCGAGCGCAGGCCGACGCGGCGGCACGCGTCGCGATCGACGCGCGGATCGGTTTCCGAATCGACGCAGTGCAGCAATTCGCCTTGCTGCACACACAGGCCCGACAGGCTGCCCGAGCGGCGCAGCCGCAGCCCGAGCATCCCGGCGGCCGTGCCCGACGCGGCGCGGTACACCATGTCGTCGCCCTCGGCGAACTCGACCGCGGCCGCGCTCGCGCCGGTGAGCAGCGGCACCTGTTCGGCCCAGGGCCTGTTCCCGCTAATAACGGGCTTGCGCTGGCCCCCAGAAGGGCCGAGCGCAAGGAATGCGACGAAGCGAATACTCAACGTATTCGCGAGGAGCATGACGCGGCGATCGGCCCTTCTGGGGGCCAGCCCCACGAATGAATTTTTCCAAACAGGGGAACGTGCCTTTCCGCCCGCATTGCGGCGTCGTGCGTCGCTTGTTTGGCACGACCAAACGGCGCTCCTTACTCCTTGCACTGCGGGCGGAAAGGCACGTTCGCAAGCCCGTTATTAGCGGGAACAGGCCCTAGGCCATCACGCTGCCGAGGTCGAGGCCGAGCTTCGCGATCTCCGTCTGCACGGCGATGATGCGCAGCAGCGTGTCGGGGGACGGGGTGGCGGTGTCGACGATTTGATTCAAGTCAGTTTTCCATGAAAGAAAGCGCATCCGGCGTCGCGGGATTGCGGTAGCATACGCGCCGCCTCGCGGCAGCGTGTCCCGGGCGGCCTGCAACGGACCGCCGCCGGCCAGCCGCCCCGCGCCGGCAGTATGCCGTTCGACCCGTCCGGCGACAACGGCGCAATTCTTACCATTCGTCCCGCTTGTGCAGCATTTCCGACTGGTTTGAGGTTTTTTTCGCTTCACCGTCACGAATTTGCGTAAGTTTTGTCCTATTTTTGAGATAGTGTGACAAATGGATGCGCGCCCGTGCCAGGTGCGCGCAGCACGACGACAGCCATCAAAGAATTCGCCGCGTCGTTTCGATCAATGCATCAGGCCAGTTCGCCAAATGAGGGGAAGCAGTGGGGATGTGCACTCACGGGCATAGCTGCTTAGCGCGCGTCGGTTCCGACGTGTTCGATGACCGGATCAACCAGACGAAGCGGAGGGCTGCATGAGGCCCGCCGCGTCGCTGCTCGTCCTGTCGGTCGCCATGGTTGGCGCGTTCCACACGGCCGCGCTGTCGGCCGCGCCGATGCCGGCGGTGCCGGCCGCCGCGTCGGCTGCCGGACCGGCCGATGCATCCGCGCCGGCACTCACGGCTGCGCCGACGGCGGCCAGCACGGCTGCCGCCGGCCTGCCGGCGTCGTCCGTGCACCTGCCGTTCGCGTCGCTCGGCGCGTTCGATCCGCTGCGCCTGCGCGGTGCCGACGACGCGCGCACGATCAACGCGGGCGTGCGGCTCGACCGCGTGGTGACGGGCGCGCGGTTGCGCCTGACCTACGCGTATTCGCCGTCGCTGGTGTTCCCGATGTCGCACCTGAAGGTGTCGGTGAACGGCGAGGTGATCGCGACCGTCCCGTTCGACGCCGCGCGCGCGGGCCGCACGGTCACGCAAGAGATTCCGATCGATCCGCGTTACTTCTCCGACTTCAACCAGATCGGCCTGCGCCTGATCGCGCACTACACGCTCGATCATTGCGAGGATCCGTCGAACTCGGCGCTGTGGGCCGACGTGAGCCCGACGAGCGAACTGATCCTCGACGAATCGCCGGTGCGCCTGCCGAACGATCTCGCGCTGCTGCCCGCGCCGTTCTTCGACCGGCGCGACAACGGCCGCGTGCGGTTGCCTTTCGTGCTGCCGGCCACGCCCGATTCGGCGACGCTGCGCAGCGCGGGCGTGCTCGCGTCGTGGTTCGGCGCACTGGCCGACTACCGGCATGCGCGCTTCCCGGTGTCGTCCGGGCTGCCGGCCGACGACCAGGCGGTGGTGGTCGGGACGGCCGCGACGCTGCCGGCCGGCCTCGCACTGCCGTCGATCAACGGCCCGCTGCTCGCGGTGGCCGACAACCCGGCCGCGCCGGGGCGCAAAGTGCTGGTCGTCACGGGCCGCACGGCGGCCGAGGTCGACGACGCGGTCGCGACGCTCGTGCTCGGCCGCGCGGCGCTGTCGGGGCCGGCGGCGACGGTCGCGCACGTCGATTTCGGCGCGCCGCGCAAGCCGTACGACGCGCCGCGCTGGCTGCCGGTGAACCGGCCGATCACGTTTCGCGAGCTCGTCAACGATCCGCGCCAGCTGGAAGTGCGCGGCACGACGCCCGACGCGATCCGCCTGAACCTGCGCGTGCCGGCCGATCTCCATTCGTGGAACGGCGCGGGCGTGCCGATCACGCTGCGCTATCGCTATACGGCGCCGACCGTGCAGGACAACTCGACGCTCGCCGTCGAGATCAACGACCAGCTCGTGAAGTCGTACCGGCTCAGACCGGCCCATGCCGAGGACGCGCACGGCCGCATGCAGCTGCCGCTGCTGTCGGTACCGGAAGGGCGCGTGACGAGCGATGTCGACATCCCGGCATTCCGCGTCGGCAGCGGCAACCAGCTGCAGTTCCGCTTCACGCTCGATTCGCAGAAGACGGGGCTCTGTTCGAGCACGGCGACCGAGCCGCAGCGCGCGGCGATCGATCCCGATTCGACGATCGACTTCTCGCACTTCGTCCACTACGCGCAATTGCCGAACCTCGCATTCTTCGCGAACAGCGGCTTCCCGTTCACGCGCTTCGCCGACCTGTCGCAGACGGCCGTCGTGATGCCCGACCGGCCGTCGCCGCAGGAGCTCGAGGCTTACCTGACGATGCTCGGCCACATGGGCGAGTGGACCGGCTTCCCGGCGCTGCGCGTGCAGGTCGCGCGGCCGGGCGACGTGGCCGCGTTGTCGGGCAGCAAGGATCTGCTCGTGATCGACGGTTCGCCTGCGTCGCCGCTGCTCGCGCAATGGCGCTCGGCGCTGCCGCTCGCGTTTGGCGAACAGGGCGGTGCGGGCGGCGAGGGCGCCACGCGCGTCGCGTTCACGGTGAAGGAACGCTGGCGCAACGGCGTCGGTCTCGCCGACGGCGGCGCGCATATCGAGCAGACGGGCCCGCTCGCGGCGCTTGCCGGGTTCGAGCTGCCGGGCAGCCGCGGCCGCAGCGTCGTCGCGCTGACGGCGACCGACCAGCCGCGCCTTGGCGATCTGCTCAACGTGTTCGAGAACCCGGGCCTCGTGTCGCAGCTGCAGGGCGACCTCGCGGTGGTGCGGCCGGGGCAGGTCGACAGCCTGCGCGTCGGCGAGCCGTACGTGGTGGGTTTCGTGCCGTGGTATGCACGCGTGTGGACGCATGCGGCACGGCATCCGGTCGCGCTCGGCGCGGTCGGCGTCGTCGCGGGGCTGCTGCTCGCGCTCGGCGTGTTCAGCGTGCTGCAGAGAATCGCCGCGCGTCGACGGGGGATGTAACGGATGGCGCGGGCAATGACGAAGCGACGGGCAGCGCGGCCGGCGCGGCGTGTCGGCGCGACACTCGCGCTGGCGCTTGCGGTGACGTGCGCGGCGGCCGGCCTGGCCACGCGCGCGCGGGCCGCGGGCGCCACCGCGCCCGACGCGGGATGCAGCGCGGCGTGGCCGCGCTGGGACGCGTTCAAGCGCGATTTCATCTCGGCCGACGGCCGCGTGATCGACGTCGGCTCGGCCGATTCACGCACGGTATCGGAGGGGCAGGCGTATGGGCTTTTCTTCGCGCTGGTCGCGAACGACCGGCGCATGTTCGACACGATCCTCGCATGGACCGAGAACAACCTCGCGCAGGGCGACCTGAGCGCGCACCTGCCCGCATGGCTGTGGGGCCGCGGGCCCGACGGCGCGTGGCGCGTGCTCGACGCGAACGCAGCGTCGGATGCCGACCTGTGGATCGCGTATGCGCTCGTCGAGGCCGGGCGGCTGTGGCACGAGCGCAGCTATACGGCACGCGGCGCGCTGCTCGCGAAGCGCGTGCTCGACGACGAGACGGCGACCGTGCCGGGCCTCGGCCTCACGCTGCTGCCGGGGCCGACCGGGTTCAAGCTCGCCAACGGCCAGTTTCGCGTGAATCCGAGCTATTCGCCGCCGCAGGTGATCCGCGCGCTCGGCGCGCGCCTGCCCGCCGACCGGCGCTGGGCCGCGCTGGTTTCCAGCACCGGGCGCGTGCTGCTCGACACCGCGCCGAAGGGCTTTTCACCCGACTGGGCGCTGTATCGCGCGGGCACGGGTTTCGGGCCCGATCCGGAAACGCATGCGGAGAGCGCGTACAACGCGATCCGCGTGTACCTGTGGGCCGGCATGCTCGACCGTGCCGATCCGCTGGCTGCGCCGCTGCTCGCGCGCTTCGCGCCGTTCGCCGACTATATTGCCGCGCATGGCGCACCGCCGGAGAAAGTCGACACGACGACGGGCGTCGCGGGGCCGAACGACGGCAACGGCGGGTTCTCGGCGGCGGCCGTCCCGTTCCTCGACGCGCGCGGCCAGCGTGCGCTCGCGGATGCGCAGGCGGCCCGCGTCGATACGCTCGCGCGCCAGTCCGCGCCCGGCTATTACACGAGCGTACTGACGCTGTTCGGCCTCGGCTGGCGCGACGGGCGCTACACGTTCGGCGCGGACGGCACGCTCGACACGCGCTGGGGAGGCCGCACGTGCGCCGCCCGCTGAAACGCGCCGTGCCGCGCGTCGCGGGATTCGCGTGGCTCGCGTCGTCGGTGTGCGCGGCGGCGCCGGGCCCCGCTTCCGGTGCGACGATGCCGAATGCGTCGACGCCGGCGACTGCCGCGTCGGCCGACGCGCAGCGCCAGCTCGACACCGCGCGGATGTGGGGCGCCAAGCATCGTGACGACCTCGCGCGCGATGCATTGCGCAAGGGGCTGCTGATCGCGCCGGGCGATCCCGAATTGCTGGCCGAACAGGTGCGCGTGCTGCTGCGGCTCGGCGACGCGAAAGGCGCGCAGGCATCGCTCGCGCGCCTGCAGGCGCAGTCGCCGAATGCGCCCGCCACGCGGCGGGTGGCCGACGAATATCGCGTCGCAACGAGCGGGCGCGGCGAGATGGCGCAGATCCGCCTGCTCGCGCGCAGCGGCCGTGCGGACGAGGCGGCCCGGCGGATCGTCGCGCTGTTTCCGAACGGCGCGCCGTCCGGTGCGCTCGGCGCCGAGTATTACCAGATCGTGTCGAATGCGCCGGGCGGGCGCGAGCCGGCGATCGCCGCGCTGCGCCGCGCGGTCGCGGCCGATCCGCAGGACACGAGCGCGTCGATCGCGCTCGCGCGGCTCCTGAACCAGCGCGACGACACGCGCCCGGAAGCGAACCGGATCGCGTGGTCGCTCGCGAAGCGCGCCGACGCCGACCATACGGAAGCGATGGCGCTGTGGCGACGCGTGCTGCAGTCGGCCGGCAACGATCCCGCGTATCTCGATGCGCTGCACGCGTATCTCGCGCTCGTGCCGGACGATACCGAATTCCGCGACCGCATCGCCGGCCTCGACCGGCAGCGCGACGCGCAGCGCCGGGTCGAACGCGATCCCGACTACATCGCGCAGCAGCGCGGGCTGCAGGCGCTCGCGCGCGGCGACCTGGCCGCCGCCGATCCGCTGCTCACGCGCGCCGCGCGTGCGCGCGCGGACGATGCCGATGCGCTCGGCGGGCTCGGCCTGCTGCGCTTGCGCGAAGGGCGGCACGACGAAGCGCGCGCGCTGTTCACGCAGGCCGCGACGCGCGCGACCGATCAACGCGGCAAATGGCAAGGCCTCGCGCGTACCGCGCAGTTCTGGGGGTTGCTCGCGCAAGGCCGTGATGCGGCCAACGCGGGACGTCCGCAGGACGCCGAGCGTGCGGCGCGGGCGGCGCTCGCGATGCAGCCGGGCAGCCCGGACGCGAAGCTGCAGCTTGCCGATGCGCTGCTCGCGCAGCATGACTGGACGCACGCCGAGCCGTTGCTGCATGAACTGCTGGCTGCGCGTTCGCCGAACCTGTCGGCCGTGCGCGGCACGGCCACGCTGTACGAAAACACCGGCCGCGCGGACCGGATCGGCCCGCTGCTCGACGCGCTGCAAGGGCGCGTGACGGGGCACGACGACCGCCGCGCGATCGACGGCCTGCGGGCCGACCTGCTCGCGAACCAGGCGCGCGCGCTGGCCGACAAGGGCGAGCGCGGGCCAGCCGCGCAACGCTACGAGGCGGCCGTGCGCGCGGCACCCGACGCGGCGTGGACGCGCTTCGCGCTCGCGCGCCTCTATCGCGACATGGGGCTACCGCAGCTTGGCCGCACGGTGATGGACGACGGGCTCGCGCAGAGCGATACGCCCGAGATGCGCTATGCGACCGCGCTGTACCGCAATTCGCTCGACGATGTCGCGGGCGCGCAGGCCGCGCTGGCGCCCGTCGACGACGCGCATCGTTCGGACGGGATGCGCGCGCTCGCGCGCAAGCTCGATGCCGAACGCGCGCTGGCCGACGCACGCGGCGCGCTCGCGCGCGGCGACCGCACCGCATTGGCCGCGTCGCTCGCGCAGGCGCAGGCGAGCGCACCGGACGATCCCGACATGCTCGCCGCGATCGGCGCGCAGTGGATCGATGCGGGCGAACCCGATCGCGGCCTCGCGCCGCTGCACGACTGGATCGCCGCGCATCCGCGCGAAGCCGATGCGGACGTGCGGCTGCGCTACGGCGACCTGCTCGGCAGCGCGGGGCGCGACGATGCGCTCGCCGCATGGCTCGACACGCTGCGCCGCGAACCGTCGCTGACCGCCGCGCAGACGACGCGGCTCGAGGACCAGTCGCTGCGGCTCGTGCTGCGGCAGACGGACGAGGCGATCGCGCAGCAGGACTACGCACGGGCACGCCAGCTGCTCGATCGCGCGAGCCAGGCCGGCCGCGCGGACAAGCGCCATGCGCTCGAACTGGCCGATCTCGAACGCGCGCAGGGTCATTACGGTGCGGCGCGCGACGCGCTCGCGCCGGTCGTGGCGCGTACGCCGGACGATGCCGATACGCAACTCGCGCTCGCGCGGATCGACGAAGACAGCGGCAACCGTGCGGCCGCGCTCGCGCGCGTGCAGGCCGTGCTCGCGCGCACGCCGGACGACGACGTCGACACGCAATTGTCGGCCGTGCGCCGCCTGAACGCGCTGCGCCGCTCCGACGAAGCCGCGCAGGTGACCGACCGGCTGCACGCCGCGTATCCGGAGCGCGCCGACGTGACGGTCGCGGCCGGGCGCGTGGCCGAGGCGCGGGGCCGCTACGACGACGCGGCGTCCCTGTACCGGTTGTCGCAGTCGCAGGAGCGTGCGACGGGCGTGAGCCCGGGCCGCGACGGCTTGACGCCTGCACAGGCTGCGTTCGCGGACCTCGAACAGCGGCGCAATCCGGAGATCGAGACCGGCTGGACGCCCGCGTACAAGTCGGGCGATGAGGGTATCTCGTCGTATCGCGCGCAGCAGGTGCCGATCTACATGCAGATGCCGATCCGCTACGACGGGCACGTATTCGCGCAGATCGATACCGTGCATCTCGACCCGGGCACGCTCGACACGAGCGACCCGAACGCATATTCGCTGCAGACGTTCGGCACCTACGCGGCGCTCAGGGCACAGGCGAATCCGGCGGCCGCCGCGCTGATCGCGAATCCGCCCGGCTCGCTGCACCAGTCGGTGACGGGCGTCGCGCTCGGCGCCGGCTATCTGTCGGACGCATGGCGCTTCGATCTCGGCACGTCGCCGCTCGGGTTCCCCGTGCACTACCTCGTCGGCGGCGTGCGCTACCGCTTCGACGCGGGCCCGGCGAGTTTCAGCGTGAACGCGTCGCGGCGGCCGGAAACGAGCAGCGTGCTGTCG
This sequence comes from Burkholderia sp., assembly GCA_031253835.1. Classification (GTDB taxonomy): domain Bacteria; phylum Pseudomonadota; class Gammaproteobacteria; order Burkholderiales; family Burkholderiaceae; genus Burkholderia. The sequence continues at coordinate 131,850 of JAIRVP010000007.1, forward strand.
TACGCGGGGATGCGCGACCCGTGGACGGGCGCGGTCTGGGGCGGCGTGCGCCGCGACGGCGTGAACCTGCGCGCGTCGGTCGACGTCGGCCGCACGAACCTGTTCGCGGAACTCGGCGCGGGCGTGCTGTCCGGCCGCAACGTCGAACGCAACGCGGAAGTCACGCTGCGCACCGGCTTCACGGTGCCCGTGTACGAGCGCGCGACGATGAAGGTCAGCACCGGGCTCGTCGGCAATGCGTGGCACTACGCGCAGAACCTGCGCTACTACACGTACGGGCAGGGCGGTTACTACAGCCCGCAGCGCTACCTGTCGCTCGGCGTGCCGATCGAATGGGCGGGGCGGCACGACGCGCTGTCGTGGGACCTGACCTTCACGGGCGGGATCTCGAACAGCTACGAGAAGGATTCGCTGTACTACCCGACGTTCTCGGGCCAGCGGGCCGCGCAGGTCGCGGCCGGGTTCGTGTACGCGGGCAGCTCGACGCGCGGCGTGTCGTTCTCGTACGGCTTCAACGGCATCGTCGAGTACCGCGTGAACCCGCACCTGAGTGTCGGCGCGCAACTGCATATCGACCGGTCGCACGACTATGCGCCGAGTTCGGCGCTCGTGTACCTGCGCTATGCGTTCGAGGCGCGCGCGCCACGCAGCTGGCTCGTCACGCCGACGCCGGTACGGCTCTATTCGGATTACTAGGGGAACGTCGTGAATACGGAAATCGATGCCACCCGTCCCGCGCTCGGCGCTGCCGGCCTGCTGGGCCGCCTGCGTGTGCTGCTGCGCATGGGGCCGGCCGGCGGACGCGTCGGCGCGCTGAGCCGGCTCGCGATCGACGGCCTGCCCGACGCATGGACGCAACTGGAGGCGGGCGGCCTGTATGCGATCTACGCGGCCGGCGGTACGCCGGCGTGCGATGCGCTCGTCTGGGAAAGCGCGCGACAGGCGCGCACGCGCGACGTGACGATCGTGCTCGCGCGCGATGCGGCACGCGTGGCCGGCCGGATGGAAGCGCTCGGCTTCGCGGGCGGCACGCAGCCGGCCGGCTGGCCGCGCAACCTGAACGTGCTGGCGATGCCGGCGGCGGAGCCGGCCAACGGTGACGGCACGGGCGCAACCGCCGATGCACCGCGTCGCGCGGCGCCGGGCCCGTTCGCGCGGCTGACCGGCGGCCTGCGTGCGATGAAGCGCTACGGTTTGCGCGCGCGTTCGCTGTATTTCGTGGAAGGCGCCCAGCGCTGGTTCAGCTGGGACGACCCGGGCGCGCTCGCGGATGAAGCGCACGCACTGGCCGACTGGTGCCGGACGCGCCGCATCGCGCTCGTGCTGCTGCTCGATCCCGAGACCGCGCGGGCGGGCGACGACGCGCGCACCGACGACGCGCCGCTCGTGCGCGATGCGGACCGCACGCCGCGCAGCGGCTTCCACGGGATCTGCTCGGGCGTCGCGCAGTTGCAGCGCACGCACGGCGAACTGCTGTGGATCGTCGACTTCTGGCGCGCGGGCGACACGCTCGCGGCCGGTGAAGTGCGGCCGCTGCGCTTTGCGCCCGGTGGCCGGCTGTCCGCGAGCGTCGATGGCGGCGCGACCGAACCGGCGCACCGGATGAAGCTCGCGAGCGACGAGGATCGTGTCGTCGTCAGCCGTGCGGTGCTCGACGGCGCGAATCGCGTGCCCGCCGACTGGGAAATCGTCGAGGACAACGCGGCCGTCGTCGCGGCCTGCGCCCATGCCCAGGCCGCGACCGCGGTGCTCGCGTTCCGCTCGCATGCGCAGCTCGAAGCGTTGTGCGCGGACGTGCATGCGTTGCGCCGGCAATGCGGCGGCGCGTTGAAGATCGCGGTCGTCGAGCGCGGCGAAGTGCTGCGCCAGCAGTTCGAGATGCTCGTGCTGAGTGTCGGCGCGAACCGCGTCGTCGCGCGCGATTTGCCGGTCTCGCGGATGCAGGCGGCCGTGCATGCGCTGCGCGGCCAGCTCTACGCGCGGCCCGTCGCGCCCGACTATCGCGCGGCGCTCGCGGCCGCGCTCGGCGATTCGGTGCTCGGCTATCTGCCGGTCGGCGCGTTCTGCCTGCGCATTCGCGCGGTGCTCGATCGCGGTGCCGTGCTCGCGCTGCCGCATACGCTCGCGAAGATCACGCTGCTGCCGGGCGTGTCTCACGTCGACGCATTGCGGCACTGCCGCCCGCGCCGCGCGGGCGACGTCGTGACGGCCGATCCCGGGCACCTGTTCGTGTTCCTGTTCGCGTGCGAACCGGTCGACGCCGACGATGCGCTCGCGCGGATCTTCGACGTGCCGGTCGACACGCTGTCGGATCGCGTCGTGTGCCTGGGGCAGGGCAGCATCGACACCGAGCTCGATGCGCTGAAGGCCGAGAACCGGCGCGCGCCGATCGCCGACTACAGCGACCTGTTCGCGGCGACGCACCCGGCCGGCGGCGCGCGCACGCCGCCCGCGGGTGCCGATCTCGGCGTGACTCCGGCCGAAGCGAGCGAGGCGATCGATGAAATCGATGCGATCGTCGCGCTCGAGGCGATCGGTGCGACGCCGGCGCCCGATGCCGTCGACGCACCGGCGCCGCATCCCGTCATTCCCGCCGCGCGTGCGCGCGGCGCTACCCGCAGCGCGATGCCGCTGCGCAAGCAGGAGCGCGCATGATCGCCGTACTCGTCATCGGTTTCATCGTCGGCCTCGTGATCGCGGTGCCGGTGTGGATCGTCGCGCAGCACCTCGGCATCGGCCGCGGTTTTCATGCACCGCGCGGGATCGACCGGCACGATGCGGTGCCGTGCGAACTCGTGCCGGTCGCGTTGCGCGGCCGGTTGCTGCCCGGCGCCGCGGGCGACGACAAGGCGGCGCGATGAAGACGATCGCCATTACGTCGACCACCGGCGGCGCGGGCCGCACGACGCTTGCCGCCGCACTCGCGGTGCTGCTCGCGCGCCGCGGACGGCCGGTCGTCGCCGTCGAATTCGATGCGCAGAACCTGATGGGCGCGACGCTCGGCCTCGACTCGCTGGCCGAACACGGTCTCGCGCAAAGCGTGCTCGGCGGCGCCGAGCCGTGGCATGCGCATACGTGGCGCAATGCCGACGGCGTGCTGTTCGTGCCGTACGGGCAAGTCGATGGCGCCGATGCCGCCGCATGCGATGCGCGGCTCGTGGCCGATCCCGCCTGGCTGTCGCGCGCGCTGGACGAGATCGCGCTGCCGGCCGAGGGCGTCGTGCTGGTCGACACCGCACGCTATCCGTCGCCGCAGGCCGAGCAGGCGGTTCGCCGCGCGGACCTGACGCTCGTCGTCGTGCCGCCGGAGCCGACCGCGTGCGCGACGACGGCCGCGCGGCTCGGTGCGCTCCGGGCCGGCGCCGGCGAACTGCAGATCGTCGTGAACCGGCTGAATCCGGCACGCGACATGCAGCGCGACGCGCTCGCGATGCTGCGCGCGGTCGCGGGGCCGGCGTCGATGCTCGAACAGCGGATCCACGTCGACGCGGCCGTGCCCGAAGCGCTCGCGCGCGGCAGCTGGATCTTCGACGACGCGCCGTATTCGCAGGTGTCGCACGACCTGAACGGCATCGCGAACTGGGTCCATGCGTGGCTGACGGCCGTTGCGGTGGGCCGCACCGGAGCGGCGCGATGAAGGCCGCGTTCGCACTGCGACTGCGCGCGCTCGGCCGCCGTGCGGCCGACTGGTGCGCACGCGGCATCGGGCTGCCGGCCGAGCGCACGCGGGTCGACTGGCTCGTGCGGCTGTTCTTCCACGCACCGCCGCCCGGCCGGCCCGATCACGTGCGCCGCTGGGTGCGCGTCGCGTTCCTGCGGCTCGCGCACGACTGGGGCGTGCTGCAGCCGTTGAGCCCGCGCGAATGGCTGTGGCGCGCGATCGTGCGCGCGCCGCGCGCGGCCGACGGCCGGCCCGCGCGCGATCCGCTCGCGTGGTTCGACAAGACCGTCGTGCCCGCTTACGTGGCCGGGCGCGCGGTCGCCCGGCGCATCAACGCGCTGCTCGATCGGCTGCCGTGGACGCGCTGGGGCGGCTGGCTCGATGCGCGCGCGAACGGCGTCGGCCGGCGCCGCTGGCTCGCGCCGCTGCTGCTCGTGGCCGGCGCGGTGCTGTGGGCCGCGGCCGGGATGTCGCCGCTGATGCCCGGCGCGCAGTTCGCCTTCTTCGCGATCGTCGCGGTGCTGGCACTCGCGCTGCGCCGCCTGCCGGGCCATCTGCCGACGCTCGCGCTCGCGTCGCTCGCGCTGCTCGCGACGGTGCGCTACGTGTGGTGGCGCACGACGCAGACGCTCGACTTCCGCAGCCCGGTCGAGGCCGTCGCCGGCTACCTGCTGTACGGCGCCGAAGCCTATACGTGGATGATCCTGCTGCTCGGCTTCGTGCAGACCGCGTGGCCGCTCGACCGGCCGATCGTGCCGCTGCCCGACGACCCCGACACCTGGCCGACCGTCGACATCTACATCCCGACCTACAACGAGCCGCTGTCGGTCGTGAAGCCGACGGTATTCGCCGCGCAGAGCATCGACTGGCCGACGGCGAAGCTGCGCGTGTACCTGCTCGACGACGGCCGGCGCCCCGAGTTCGCGGCGTTCGCGGCCGAGGCCGGCATCGACTACCTGACGCGCGACGACAATCGCCACGCGAAGGCCGGCAACATCAACCGCGCGCTGCCGAAGACGCACGGCGAATACATCGCGATCTTCGACTGCGATCACGTGCCGACGCGCTCGTTCCTGCAAACGACGATGGGCGTGTTCCTGCGCGACCCGAAGTGCGCGCTCGTGCAGACGCCGCACCATTTCTTCTCGCCCGATCCGTTCGAGCGCAACCTCGGCACGTTCCGCGAGATCCCGAACGAGGGCAACCTGTTCTACGGGCTCGTGCAATCGGGCAACGACCTGTGGAACGCGACGTTCTTCTGCGGCTCGTGCGCGGTGCTCAAGCGCAGCGCGCTGGAGGAGGTCGGCGGCGTCGCGGTCGAGACCGTGACCGAGGATGCGCACACGGCGCTCAAGCTGCACCGGCGCGGCTATACGTCGGCGTACCTGCCGACCGTGCAGGCGGCCGGCCTCGCGACCGAAAGCCTCGCGGGCCACGTGAAGCAGCGCACGCGCTGGGCGCGCGGAATGGCGCAGATCTTCCGCATCGACAACCCGTTCCTCGGGCGCGGGCTCGGCTTCATCCAGCGGATCTGCTACGGCAACGCGATGCTGCACTTCTTCTACGGGATTCCGCGGCTGGTGTTCCTGACGATCCCGCTCGCGTACCTGTTCTTCCACCTGTACTTCATCAACGCGTCGTCGCTCGCGCTCGCGAGCTACGTGATCCCGTACCTCGTGCTCGCGAACGTCGCGAACTCGCGGATGCAGGGGCGCTACCGCCATTCGTTCTGGGCCGAGGTCTACGAGTCGGTGCTCGCGTGGTACATCGCACTGCCGACCACCGTCGCGTTCTTCAGCCCGAAGCACGGCAAGTTCAACGTGACCGACAAGGGCGGCAAGATCGACGAAGGCTACGTCGACTGGTCGACGTCGAAGCCGTATCTCGTGCTGTTCGGCCTGAACGTGCTCGCGATCCTCGCCGGCCTGTGGCGGCTGGTGGCCGACCAGGGCGACGAGGCGTCGACGATCCTGATCACGCTCGGCTGGACCGTGTACAACCTCGCGATGCTCGGCGCGGCGCTGGCCGTCGCGCGCGAGACCAAGCAGGTGCGCGTCACGCACCGGATCGCGATGCGCGTGCCGGCCATGCTGCTGCTGGCCGACGGGTCGACCGCCGCGTGCTTCACGAGCGACTACTCGACCGGCGGCCTCGGGCTCGAAGCCGTGCCGGGGCTGCCGCTCGCCGTCGGCGACACGGTGACGGTGTGCGTGACGCGCGGCGACCGGGCGTTCCCGTTCCCGGTGCGCGTGACCCGCGTGACGCCGACGCATGTCGGCGTGAGTTTCGAGGAACTCACGCTCGAACAGGAGCGCCAGCTCGTGCAGTGCACGTTCGGCCGTGCCGATGCGTGGCTCGACTGGCATGAAGGCGAGCGTCTCGACACGCCGCTCGGCGGGCTGAAGGAAGTGCTGCGGATCGGGCTGGACGGTTACGTACGGATGTGGAAGGGTGCGGCGCGCGGCGTGCAGGCGATGCTGGCGCCGAAACTCGATCGGGCGCGCGACTGACGCGGCGCTCATCATGGAGTGGGTTAGATGACGTTCTGGAATCTGTATTTCATCCTGAAGTTCGCGCTGTTCGCGACCGGGCGCCTGCAGCCGTTCTGGCTCGCGAACCTCGCGTTCGCGGTGGCGCTCGTCGCGAGCGCGCCGATCCGGCAGCGTGCGTGGCGCATCGTCCGGCAGGTCGTGGCGATCGTGATCGCGGTACCGCTGCTCGCACGCGAGATGCACGCGCCGCCGCTCGCGCGTCTCGTCGACGCCGCACGAGAAGTGAGCACGTTCCGCCTCGACTACTGGATGGAGCTGCTGCCGCGCCTGCTGCCGCCCGTGCTCGTGCTGACGGTGATCGGCGCGCTGATCGTCTATTTCATCGTCAACCGCTGGCTGCGCGTCGCGACGTTCGTGCTGGCCGTGCTGATCGTGATGCCGCTGTGGCAGGCCGGCAACGGGTTGATGGCGCGCGTCGTCGCGCCGGCCCAGCAGCAGGCGAACGCAACGGGCGCCACGCGGGCCGATCAGCCCGAGGACCACAACGCGGCGCTCGCGACGTTCCGCGCGCAGGAGTCGCAGCGGCAGGTCGCGTTCGGCCATCTCGGCAACGATCCGGCCGCGCAGTTCGACGTGATCGTGCTGCACATCTGCTCGCTGTCGTGGGACGACCTCGATGCGGCGAAGGTGCGCAACCATCCGATGCTGAGCCACTTCGACTACCTGTTCACGAACTTCAGCACGGCCGCGAGCTACAGCGGCCCGGCGGCGATCCGCGTGCTGCGCGCGAGCTGCGGGCAGGAGGCGCATGCAGACCTGTACAAGCCCGCGCCGCAGCAGTGCCACCTGTTCTCGCAACTGGCGAGCGCCGGCTACTCGGTGCAGTCGCTGCTGAACCACGACGGCCATTTCGACAACTTCCTGCAGGTGATCCACGACAACATCGGCGTGCCCGACGCGCCGATGATCTCGAACGCGGCCGCGCCTGTCGCGATGCACGCGTTCGACGGCTCGGCGATCAAGGACGACTATTCGACGCTCGCGAACTGGTACGCGCAGCGCGCGTCGGTGCCGGGGCCCGTCGCGCTGTACTACAACACGATCAGCCTGCATGACGGCAACCGCATCGTCGGGAGTGCGCTGACGAGCATCGACTCGTATCCGCAGCGCGCGACGAAGCTGATGAACGACTTCGACCGTCTCGCGGACCTGATCGCGCAGTCGGGCCGCCGCGCGGTGATCGTGTTCGTGCCCGAGCACGGCGCCGCGCTGCGCGGCGACAAGAACCAGGTCGCCGGCCTGCGCGAAATCCCGACGCCGCGCGTCGTGCACGGGCCGGTCGGCGTGCGGCTCGTCGGTTTCAACGGCAATCACGGCGCGACGACCGTGATCGACCAGCCGACCAGCTTCCTCGCGCTGTCGCAGTTGCTGTCGAACCTGGTGTCGAACAGCCCGTTCAAGCCGGGCACGACGCTCGCGCAATACGCGGCGGACCTGCCGCGCACGCGGATGGTCGGCGAGAACGAGGGCACGGTGACGATGCAGACGGCCGCGGGCTACGCGGTGAAAACTCCGGACGGCGTATGGATCGACGAACAGTAATGCTTCCCGGCGACGGCGATGACGATCGCCTGTCGCAACCGAACGACGTGATCGGTCTCGCGCGGCACCTGCCCGCGCTCGATCCCGAACGCTATGTCGACGAGCAGGCGCGCCGCGCGTTCATCGAGTCGCTCGATCGCTGGCCGACGCTCGCGAAGCTGATGGGGTTGAAGCCGTAAACGCACGACGGCCGGCGTGGGTGCCGGCCGTCTGCGATCGGGTGGGCGAACGCGCCTATTGCGCCTTGCGTTCCGGCTGGCGCGTCCATTCGTTTTCTTCGCCCGGCACCTTGCCGAACGTCTGGTCGGCCCACGCGGCACGCGCCGCGTCGATCTTCGCGCGCGCGCTCGAGACGAAATTCCATTCGATGAACCGCTCGCCAGGCAGGTGTGCACCGCCGAGCAGCATCACGCGTGCGCCATTCGCGCTCGCGAGCGCCACCGTCGCGCCCGGTTCGAGCACGGCCATCGTCGCGGGGGCGAGCGGCGTGCCGTCGATGGTGAGATCGCCGTCGACGAGATAGACGCCGCGCTCGTCGTGCTCCGCATCGAGCGCGAGCTGCCCGCCCGACGTGAATTCCGCATACGCATAGAGCGTCGGCGAGAACACGGCGACCGGCGACGCGAGCCCGAACGCGGTACCCGCGATCACGCGCACATTCACGCCGTCGCGCGTGAGCGACGGCAGCGTGTCGGCCGCGTGATGAACGAACGCGGGCGTGGTGTCTTCATGCTCGACCGGCAGTGCGACCCAGGTCTGGATCCCGTGCACCGGCTGCTCGAGCGGCCGGTCCTCGTCGGGCGAGCGTTCCGAATGCACGATGCCGCGGCCGGCCGTCATCCAGTTCACGTCGCCCGGCACGATCTTCTGCCGGAAGCCGAGGCTGTCGTGATGCATCAGCGAGCCGTCGAACAGGTAGGTGACGGTCGCGAGCCCGATGTGCGGATGCGGCAGCACGTCGATGCCGCGGCCGGCCGGCAGCACGGCCGGACCCATTTCGTCGAAGAAGATGAACGGGCCGACGAGGCGCGCGGCGCGCGCGGGCAGCACGCGGCGCACGACGAGGTTGCCGATGTCGCTTTCGCGCGGCGTGAGCAGGGTCTTGATCGAGTCGGACATGGCGGGAATCTCGTGGTCGATGCGGTAAGCGTCAGGCGATCGCCGTGTCGATCGTGATCGGATGCGTGAGGATCTTGTGTACCGGGCACGCGTTCGCGATCTGCAGCAGGCGCTCACGCTGCTCGCCGGTCAGGTCGCCGTCGAGCGTGATGCGGCGCACGATCGTGCTGCCCGCGCTGCCCGATTCGTGCGCGAGCTTCACGTGCACTTCGGCAAGCGGCCAGCCCTTGCGTTGGGCATACATCTTCAGCGTGATCGCGGTGCACGCGCCGAGGCTCGACAGCAGCAGCGCGACGGGCGTCGGTGCCGCATCGCCGCCGCCGAGCGACGCCGGTTCGTCGGCGCGCCACTGGTGGACGCCGTCGCTGAAGTGGACGAGGTAATCGACCGAGCCGATGCTCGCTTCGACGGACAGTTCGCTCATTGTTGTTCCAGGTGGGGAAAGGGGGAGGCCGGCGGCGTGGCCGGCCGGGTGTTACGGTTCGAGCAGCCGCTGCAGCCGCAGTTCCTCGAAATCGAGTTCCGATTCTATGCGGTGCAGCGTCGCGTCGTCGACCTTGCCGTCGCCGTGCAGGTCGAGCAGCGCACGGCGCGATATGCCGACGAGCTCGAGTTCGACGCGCAGCATGCGCGCGCGCACGCCGGCCGGTTCGGCGCCGTGCCGGTGCGCGCGTTCGTTGAACGCGACGCGGTTGCGGTATTCGGCGAGCAGGCGGTCGAGCGACTGGCGTTCGAGATCCGACCCGCGCTGCTCGCGCGCGTCGAGCTCGGCGAGCGCTGCGCCGAACGTGTGGGCGCGCACCGCATGCTCGGACATCGTGCGGCGCGCGGCCGGGCGCAGCTTCAGCACGCGGATCAGCGGCGCGAGCGTGCCGCCCTGCACGACGAGCGTTGCGATGATCAGCAGGAACGTGCTGAACAGGATCAGGTCGCGGCCGGGGAAGTTGCCCGGCAGCGCGATCGCGGCCGCGAGGCTCACGACGCCGCGCATGCCCGACCAGCCGAGCACGACGGCTTCGCGCCACGACCACGGCGTGTGGCCCGCACGCGGCGCGCGCAGCCGGCCCGGCAGCCACATCGCGACGAATACCCACACGATGCGCGCGCCGATCGCGGCGGCGGTGGCCGGCAGCGCGACGCGCAGGCCGGCCATCAGCACCGCGCCTTCGTAGTTCACGCGCGCGAGGATCGCATGCAACGCGAGACCGATCAGGATGAACACGAGCGCGTCGAGCACGAACACGATCGCTTCCCACGTCGCCTTTGCCTTGATCCGCATGTCGGCGTCGAACACGCGATGCTGGCGCACGCCGAGTACCAGGCCGCAGGTGACGACCGACAGCACGCCCGAGCCGTCGACGGCTTCCGCGATCCCGTAGCTGCCCCACGCCATCGCGAAGGTCACGACGATGCCGAGCATCGGGTCGCGCAGGCGCGGCAGCACCCAGCTCATCGCATGGCCGCACGCGAGGCCGACCGCGATGCCGATCAGCGTGAGCGAGAAGAACAGGCCGGTGGCGCTCGCGGCCGTGATCGACGCGGCGAGCGCGGCCGACACGGCCATCTGGTACAGCAGCAGGCCCGATGCGTCGTTGACGAGGCTTTCGCCTTCGAGCACCGCGACGAGCCGCGCGGGCAGCGGGTGGCGTTGCAGGATCGCCTTCGCGGCGACGGCATCGGGCGGCGACACGATCGCGCCGAGCGTGAAGCACGCGGCCCACGGCAGCGCCGGGTTCGCCGCATGCACGGCGAGGGCGACCGCGACGGTCGTGAACGCCACCGCGCCAAGCGCGAGCGACGCGATCGAGGCGAGCTGCTCGCGGAATTCCTTCCACGCGGTGTAGAACCCGCTCGACATCAGCAGCGGCGGCAGCACGGCCACGAGCAGCAGCGCCGGGTCCATGTCGGGCACGCGCTTGCCGGCGATCGCGATCACGCAGCCGCCGAGCAGCAGCACGACGGCCGGTGGAATCGAGATCCGCTCGGCGAGCCACGTGAGCGCGCCCGCGCCGCAGATCAACAACAGCAGGTAATGAAAGAGTTCGACGTTGGTCATGCGTGGCCGGGGGGGAAGGGGGGCATCACGACGGCTTGCGGTCGTTCGTCGTGCCGCCCGGCAGCGCGCCGAACATGTGCTGGCTGCACTGCGCGTCGCGCCACGCGGTGTTCAGCCGATGGCCCGACAGCATCCGGCGCGCGACCGGCAGGATCTGTTCGCCCGCCAGCATGCCGAGCAGGCCGGTGAGCGCGATGATCGGCGGCGCCGGCGAGTTTACGCCGATTGCGCCATAGATGACGCCGGCGAGGATGCCGGCGAGCAGCGACAGGAAATACGGTTTCATGGTGAGCATCCCGTGATGGCCGACGAGGGCGCGGTGCGCGTCGTCAAGGTCTTGAAAGCGTATCGGGTTTGCGTGAAGAAAAAAAGGGCGGGTGGCCCCGATCGGGCATCGATTCCGGAATCGGACCGATTCCGTTTCTTGGGTGTTCGCGCCGCGCATTTGCGGCTTAAATATTTCGGCCCGGATGACGATCCGGCGCCGATGTACCCCCGGCTCCTCCCGTTTTCACGGTCGAGGCAGGCCCCCCTTTTTTCGTTCACAGGACACCTTGCGCCATGAGCAACCCGAAACTTGAAGTACTGACGCCGCAGAACAGCCAGCTGATCTTCATCGACCAGCAGCCGCAGATGGCGTTCGGCGTGCAGTCGATCGATCGCCAGACGCTGAAGAACAACGTCGTCGGGCTCGCGAAGGCCGCGAAGGCGTTCAACATTCCGACCACGATCACGACGGTCGAGACCGAGAGCTTCTCGGGCCACACCTACCCCGAGCTGCTCGACGTGTTCCCGAACCAGAAGCTGCTCGAACGCACGTCGATGAACTCGTGGGACGACCAGAAGGTGCGTGACGCGCTTGCCGCGAACGGCCGCAAGAAGGTGGTCGTGTCGGGCCTGTGGACCGAGGTCTGCAATACGACCTTCGCGCTGTGCGCGATGCTCGAAGGCGACTACGAGATCTACATGGTGGCCGACGCATCGGGCGGCACGTCGCAGGCCGCGCACGACTTCGCGATGCAGCGGATGGTGCAGGCCGGTGTCGTGCCCGTCACGTGGCAGCAGGTCGCGCTCGAGTGGCAGCGCGACTGGGCGCGCCGCGATACGTACGACGCGGTGATGTCGCTCGTGCGCGAGCACTCGGGTGCGTACGGGATGGGCGTCGACTACGCGTACACGATGGTCCACAAGGCGGCGCAGCGCACCGCGACGCCGCACGAGTCGATCGCGGCAGTCCCGGCGAAGTAACGGGCCGCCGGCTGCGATCGTCGCGCGGGATGCGGCGATCGCCTGCCATCGGCCGTCATGCGTTCAGGCGGCGGGCAGCGCCCACGGCGCGTGCGCGAAGTGCTCCGCGAGGAAGTCGAGCAACACCGTCACGCGCGCGGCGCGCAGCATGCCGGGCGGCGTGACGAGGTTCACGTTGATGTCGGCGATCTTCCAGTCGCCCATCACTTCCTCGAGCTCGCCGCGCTGCATCGCTTCCCATACGAGGAATTCGGGTTGCAGTGCCAGGCCGTGGCCGGCGACGAGCGCGGGAAGGATCACGTCCGCGTTGTTGGTGCGGATGCGGCCATGCACGGACACGCCGACTTCGTCGCCCGAGGCCGGGTGGCGGAAGCGCCAGTGCTCGGGCGTCGGCAGGTTCGTGTAGGTGAGGCACACGTGCTGTTCGATGTCGCGCGGGTGCGCGGGACGGCCGCGCCGGTCGAGGTAAGCCGGTGCCGCGACGAGCGGCCGGCGCACCGCGCAGAGGCGGCGCGAGCGCAGCGACGAATCGTTGAGCTCGGCGATGCGGATCGCGACGTCGAAGCCGCCGGACACGATGTCGACGATGTGGTCGGTGAGCACGAGGTCGATGTCGACGCGCGGATAGCGCTCGAGAAACACGGGCAGCACCGGCGACAGGTGGCGCAGCCCGAACGACATCGGCGCATTCACGCGCACGAGGCCGTGCGGTTCGAGTGCCTGCGCGGACGCTTCGTTCTCGATCAGCTCCGCGTCGGCGAGCAGGCGGATCGCGCGGTCGCGCAGCAGCTCGCCGGTCGGCGTGAGCGACAGCTTGCGCGACGTGCGGTACAGCAGCATCGCGCCGAGACGCTTTTCGAGGCGCGCGATCGCTTTCGACACGGTCGGCTGCGACACGCCGAGCAGGTCGGCGGCTTTCGCGAACGAACCGGTCTCCGCGACGCGCGCAAAGATGGCCCAGGCTTCGAGATCAGGAAGGTGTTGCATGGTCGGAACGAATGGCAAGGACACGAAACGGCTGCGACGACCCGCCAAGGCGGGCGCGCGATGCAGTCGATTCTAATCCGGCCGGGAGAAAAATCGTTATGGAATCTTATCTACTTTCGTTGGGCGCCGGCGTGCTGATCGGCGTCGTATACAGCGTGATCAAGGTGCGTTCGCCGGCACCGCCGCTGATCGCGCTGGTCGGCCTGGCCGGCATGCTGATCGGCGCACAGGCGATCGCGCCGGTCCGTCACTGGCTCGGCTTCTGACCGCATCGAGGACACTTCATGAGCGCAACCGATACTCAACCCGATCTCATCCTGCACAACGGGCGCATCACGACGCTCGATCGTGCGAACCCGGTCGCGACGGCCGTCGCGATCAAGGACGGCCGCTTCGTCGCGGTCGGCGGCAACGCGGACATCGTGCCGCTCGCGGGCCGGGCGACGAAGGTTGTCGACCTCGACGGCCGCACCGTGCTGCCGGGCCTGATCGACAACCACACGCACGTGATTCGCGGCGGCCTGAACTACAACCTCGAACTGCGCTGGGACGGCGTGCGCTCGCTCGCGGTCGCGATGGAGATGCTGAAGCGCCAGGTCGCGATCACGCCCGCGCCGCAGTGGGTGCGCGTGGTCGGCGGCTTCACCGAGCACCAGTTCGCCGAGAAGCGCCTGCCGACGATCGACGAACTCAACGCGGTGGCGCCCGATACGCCGGTATTCATCCTGCACCTGTACGACCGCGCGCTGCTGAACGCGGCCGCGCTGCGGGTGGTCGGCTATACGAAGGACACGCCGGAGCCGCCGGGCGGCACGATCCTGCGCGACGCAGCGGGCAACCCGACCGGGCTGCTGCTCGCGAATCCGAACGCGACGATCCTCTACGCGACGCTCGCGAAGGGGCCGAAGCTGCCGTTCGATGACCCGTACAACTCGACGCGCCACTTCATGCGCGAACTGAACCGGCTCGGCGTGACGGGCGTGATCGATGCGGGCGGCGGCTCGCAGAATTACCCCGACGATTACGAAGTGATCCGCAAGCTGCACGACGCCGGCGAGATGACGGTGCGGATCGCGTACAACCTGTTCACGCAGAAGCCGAACGCGGAGAAGGAAGACTTCGTGAACTGGACGAAGAGCGTCACGTATCACGACGGCACCGACTACTTCCGCCACAACGGCGCGGGCGAGATGCTGGTGTTTTCGGCGGCCGACTTCGAGGATTTCCGCGTCGCGCGGCCGGACCTGCCCGCGCAGATGGAGGACGATCTCGAAGGTGTCGTGCGCGTGCTCGCGCAGAACCGCTGGCCGTGGCGCATGCATGCGACGTACGACGAGACGATCAGCCGCGCGCTCGACGTGTTCGAGAAGGTGAACCGCGAGATTCCGCTCGACGGACTGAACTGGTTCTTCGATCATGCGGAAACGGTCTCCGAACAATCGATGGACCGGATCGCCGCGCTCGGCGGCGGTATTGCGGTGCAGCACCGGATGGCGTACCAGGGCGAATACTTCGTCGAGCGTTACGGTGCGAAGGCGGCCGAGGCGACGCCGCCCGTGGCGAAGATGCTCGACAAGGGGCTCAAGGTGTCGGCCGGCACCGACGCGACGCGCGTCGCGTCGTACAACCCGTGGGTGTCGCTCGCGTGGCTCGTGACGGGCAAGACGGTCGGCGGCTTGCGGATGTATCCGCAGCGCAACCTGCTCGATCGCGAGACCGCGCTGCGCATGTGGACCGAGTACGTGACGTGGTTCTCGAACGAGGAGGGGAAGAAAGGGCGCATCGCGGTCGGGCAGCTGGCCGACCTGATGGTCCCGGATCGCGATTTCTTCACCTGTGCGGAGGACGATATCGTGGACACGTCCGCGTTGCTGACGGTGGTCGGTGGAAGGATCGTGTGGGGCGCGGGGCCGTTCGCGTCGCACGACGCGCCGATTCCGCCCGCGATGCCCGACTGGTCGCCGGTGCGCGAGTACGGTGGCTACGGCGGCTGGGGGGCGACGCAGCGCAGCGGCGCACCGCTGCAGCGTGCGGCAGCGGCGGCGGCCGCGTGCGGCTGTTCGAGCGCGTGCAACGTGCACGGGCATGCGCATGCGGGCGCGTGGGGACGTGCGCTGCCGACGTCGGATGCGAAGGGCTTCTGGGGCGCGTTCGGCTGTTCGTGCTGGGCGGTCTGACATGGCGACTCCGACCAACTCCGGCCGCGTCGGCAACCCGGCCTGGGTCCGGGCGCTGCTGGCGCAGCCGTGGGTCCTGCCGCTCGCGCGTCTGGCGCTGGTGTCCGCGTACCTGATCGGCGGCGTCGCGAAGGCGCTGGACTTCGACGGCGCGGTCGCGGAGCAGGCGCATTTCGGCCTGCATCCGGCCGCGCTGTGGGCGGCGCTCGCGATCGCGGTCGAGATCGCCGGCTCGCTGTGCGTGGTGTTCAATCGCTTCACGTGGCTCGGTGCCGGCAGCCTGGGCATGCTGACGCTGGTCGCCATGGCCGTGGCGAACGATTTCTGGCACCGCACGGGCGCCGAGCACTTCATGGCGCTCAACAGCTTTTTCGAGCATCTCGGATTGATCGCGGCACTCGTGCTCGCGACGCTGCTCGCCGATACGAAGCACATGGCCGGCGACGGCCGCACCACTCGATGACGATGAAACAACCAGGAAAACCCTTCATGAAAACCATTCGTTCCGTGTTGCTCGCCGCGATGATCGCGGGCGGTCTCGCCGTCGCGCCTGTCGCCTTCGCGAAGACGCCGGTGGCGAAGGCCGTCGCGACGCCGGCCGTGGCGGTCGGCCCGCAGTACGACACGACGCACGTGTGCGTGGCGCCGGAGGACTTCGACCGCTTCACCGACAGCTTCGTCGCGACGTTCGGCGGCAAGAAGTCGAAGCAGGGCGTGTTCCAGGTCACGCCGACGCCGAGCCAGACGATGTCGCAGCTCGTGCTCACGCC
>JAIRVP010000037.1 GCA_031253835.1 Burkholderia sp.
ACCATCGCATCCTTCGCGCCCTTTTCCGCCGAAAGCGCCTGAATCTGCGTATCGAGCTGGAACAGCAGCGTGCGGTCGCCGTCGTCGCGCACCATGCTCTGGATCCAGAAGAACGATGCAACGCGCTCGCCGCGTGTGACAGGCGTCACGTGATGCAGGCTCGACGCCGGATACAGCACGAGATCGCCCGCAGGCAGCTTCGCGCGATGCACGCCGTACGTATCCTCGACGCACAGCTCGCCGCCGTCGTACGCATCGGGTTCTTCGAGAAACAGCGTCGCCGACAGATCGCTGCGCACGCGGAAATCCGTGCCGCGCAGCAACCGGATCGCGTTGTCGACGTGCGTGTCGAACGTCTCGCCGCCTGCATAGCGATTGAACAGCGGCGGAAATACTTTCAACGGCAGCGCCGCCGAAAAGAACAGCGGATTGCGCGCGAGCGCATCCTGGATCGCGTCGCCAACGGTACGCGCGACTGGCGAGCCTTCCGGCAACTGCCGGTTGCGTTTCGCGAGCGCCGACTGCGCGCCGGACGTCGCGTTGCCGTCGACCCATTCGGCCGCATCGAGCAGGTCGCGGCATTGCGCGACCTGCGCCTGGGTCAGTACGCCGGGGAGATGAAGCATCATGATGCGGATTCCATTGCGTGCGGCGCCAGTTGCAGCGCCGCCGAGCGAAAAGCGTCGACGTGCGACGACGCGAGATACGCACGCATCTTCGCGATGAAGGCGGGCGTCGCGGTGGCCGGCACGCGCGCGAGCCAGTCGAGCGCTTCGCCGATGTGCCCGCGCTCGCCGAGCAGCCGCGCATAGTTGAACTGGCCACGGAAGTCGCCGGCTTCAGCCGCGCGGCGATAGTGGTCGACGGCGGCGTCGACATCGACCGGTACGACCCAGCCATCTTCGTAGAAGCCGCCGATCAGGTTGATCGATTTCGCATGACCGAGCGCGGCCGCGCGGCGGAACCAGTCGAGCGCATCGGTGCGGTTCTCGGCGACGCCGTTGCCGAGCGCGAGCGCCGTCGCGTAGTTGTACATGCCCCAGTCGAGCCCCGCCTGCGCGGCGAGCCGGTACCAGTACACGGCGACCGGCGCGCCCGCGGCCGTGCCCCAGCCGAACTCGTAGCAGCGGCCGAGCATGTTCATCGCCATCGGATGACCGGCCCGCGCCGCGTGCCGGAACCAGTTGAACGCGGCCGCCGGGTCGCGCGCGACGCCGTGCCCGTCGAGCAGGTACTGCCCGTAGACGGCCTGCGCGTCGACGATGCCGTTGTCCGCGGCCGCCGCGACCCACGCGGCGGCGCGCTCGGGCGGCCCGGCCAGGATGTCGGCGAACTCGCGCGGCGAAACCGACGCGAGCGCCTTCAGCGACACGGCCTCCATCGATCAGTAGCGCGCGTTCAGCGTCAGGAACGCCGAGCGGCCCGGCGCGATCGACGCGTAGTGCGCCGGATACGCCTGATCGAAGTACGTGCGGTTGAACAGGTTGTTCACGTTCAGCTGCAGGTCGAGCTTCTTGTTGATCCGGTACTGCGCCATTGCATCGAAGCGCCAGTACGACGGCACCGCGCGCTGGTTCGCCGGATCGCCGAAGACTTCCGACATGTAGAACGCGCCGCCGCCGACCGTGAACTTCGGCGTCACGTCGTAGTTCGACCACATCGTGAGGCTGTGCTTCGGCGTGTTCGGGAAGCGGTTGCCGTTGTTCGCGCTGTCCTTGCCGTTGTCGCGCAGCTCGCTCTTCATGTACGTGTAGCCGCCGAACACCTGCCACTGTTTCGTGATCTGGCCCGCGAGGCCGAGTTCGAGACCCTGCACGCGCTTGTTGCCGACCATCGCGTACTGGTTGTTCGGCAGCGTCACGCGCGCATTCGTCGTGTCGATCTGGAACAGCGCGGCCGTCAGCGACAGCTTGTCGTTCAGCACGTTCCACTTCGTGCCGAGCTCGATGCTGCGGTTCTTTTCCGGCGACAGCTGATCGGCGTTCGAGCCGACACCGCCGCGGCCCGGCGTGAGCGACTGCGTTTCGCTGCCTTCGCCGAGCAGCATGCCGGCCGGCGTCGACGATGTCGCGTACGACGCGTAGATGCTGCCGTTCTGCGCGGGCTTGAACACGAGGCCGGCCTGCCAGTTCACGAGCGTATCGTCGCGCGTGGTGGTCTTGCCGCCGTTCGCCCTGGTGTCGGTGAAGCGGGTCGAGTAGTCGTCGACGCGCACGCCGGCGTTGACCTGCCAGCGCGGCGTGATCTCGATCGTGTCGAAGCCGTAGATCGACTTCGTCGTGGTGCGCGCATGCGCGTAGTCGTTGTTGCGCGTGATCGAACCGGCCCACGGGTCGTTCGGGTTCGGCGACCAGAGGCTCGTGCAGTTGTAGCCCGAGGCGGCGCCGATGCCTTTCTGGCAGATCTTGCCGGTGTCGGTGGCGACCGTGTACGAATCGCGCTTGCCCCATTCGCGCGACAGCTCGATGCCGGTCGTGAAGCTGTGCTTGAACGGGCCCGTGCGGAATTCGCCGAACAGCTCGGTCAGGTTCGCGAGGCTGTTGATCGAGCTGTTGCGGTTGTTGTTGCGGCGCCAGACCTTGCCGTTCACCACGTTGCCCTGGCTGTCGTCCGGCTGCGTCCAGATGTAGTCCTGCGTCGATTCCGTGTAGCGCGTGGTGTTGCGGATCGTCAGCGACGACGTGATGTCGTGCTCGATCTTGATCGTGCTGATGTCCGACGTGGTCTTGCGGAAATCGCGGTCGATCAGGCCGTAGAAGTTGTGGCGATCGACGGGCGCCGGATAGATCGTATTGACGTTCGCGGGCTTGTTCGACGTCGTGTAGAAGTACGGGATGCCGCCGTCCGGCATGTCGTCCGTTGACAGGTGGTAGTAGCTCGCGGTCACGCGCGTCGGCGTGCCGAGGCCGAACGCGATCGACGGCGCGACGCCCCAGCGCTCGTTGTTGACGGCGTCGCGGCCGGCGACGTCGTTGTTGTGGCTCATCAGGTTCAGGCGGAACGCGGCGTGATCGGCGAACTGCCAGTTGCCGTCGGCCGTGAAGCGGCGATAGCGATCGGTGCCGAGGCCCGCGCTTGCGGCGGCCGTCGTGCCGAGGTGCGGGGCCTTCGTGATGAGGTTGATGCTGCCGCCGGCGCCGCCGCGGCCGCCGTAGGCGCCGTCGGAACCCTTGGTGATCTCGACGCGCTCGGTGTTGAAGATCTCGCGCGTGGTCGCGCCCGTGTCGCGCATGCCGTCGACGAACATGCTGCCCTGCGTGTCGTAGCCGCGGATGAACGGACGGTCGCCGAGCGGGTTGCCGCCTTCGCCGGCGCCGAACGTGATGCCGGGCACGGTGCGCAGCGCTTCGGTCAGCGTGGACGCGCCGCTGCTCTGGATCAGTTCCTGCGGGATCACGGTGACGGACTTCGGCGTGTCGACGAGCGGTGCGGTGAATTTCGCGGAAGCGGAAAAGTCGGCCTTGTAGCTGTGCTCGGTCTTGCCCTGGATCTCGATCGGCGCGAGATGGCCTTCGGTGCTGGCGGGGGGCGCGGGTGGCGTGCCGTCGGCGAACGCCGGGCTCGCGGCGAGCACGCTGCACAGGGTGGTGAATTTTCCGAGCTTCAGCTCGTCGGGACGGGACTTCATGGTGCGCTTCGACCTCGCGATGTGGCCCCGGCGCGGTGCGATGCAGGAATGTGCATGCCGCCGGGAATTATTACGATTTGTTTTCAGCCGGCATTCTATGTAATTTTCTATTAAATGAGAAGCGTTCTTGTTCGCGTTTGTAAGGGAATTGTTGACGAATGTGGCGGGGTGGTTGTGGGGCGGGCGGGGTGAGGAGGAGTGGCCGAATGGCCAGGTGTGACGGGCTGGCGGGGCGGGCTAGAGTGGGATGTCGTAACGGGTCCGGTGTGACAGCAGAATGATAATATGACTGCATTGAAAGCAATCTTGGTGGGGCGCATCATGCCAGTGATCACCGTTCGAAATTTACCTGATGAAGTGCATCGCGCACTTCGGATTCGCGCGGCCCAGCACGGGCGCAGCACCGAAGCCGAGGTGCGTGACATTCTCGAGCAGGCCGTCTTGCCAGGCGGGCGGCTCAAGCTGGGAACGTTGCTGGCGGAAATCGGGCGGGAGGCGGGCGATGTCGATTTCGGCGTCCAGCGCGACAAGACGCCAATCGATCCGATGGGTTTCGAATGATCCTTGTTGATACGAACGTCATTTCCGAACCGCTGCGGCGCGAGCCGAGCGCGGCCGTGATCGAGTGGCTCGATGCACAGAACGTCGAGACGCTTTTTCTATCCGCGATCAGTCTCGCGGAATTGCGGTTCGGCGTGACTGTATTGCCGGAAGGGCGCAGGCGAGACTGGCTGCATCAAAGCATCGAGCAGCGCGTCGTCCCGCTGTTTCGAGGTCGCATCCTGCCGTTCGACGATGCGGCGAGCAAAGCGTACGCAAGCCTTTGCGCGCGGGCTCGTACGGCAGGCAACGCGATTGCCGTCGCCGATGGTTATATCGCCGCGACGGCCGAGGCAAACGGCCTGATCGTGGCGACGCGCGACATCGCTCCGTTCGAGGCAGCTGGGCTTCGCGTCATCGACCCTTGGGCGCGGTAGTTCGCGATTTTCAGCGACCTTCTTCAAGCCGAAATTGAAAACGCGCCGTGCAAGTCGG
The DNA here is from genome assembly GCA_031253835.1 of Burkholderia sp. Classification (GTDB taxonomy): domain Bacteria; phylum Pseudomonadota; class Gammaproteobacteria; order Burkholderiales; family Burkholderiaceae; genus Burkholderia. Next base: position 4,664 of record JAIRVP010000037.1, read on the forward strand.
CGCGTTCTGCGTGAGGCAAACCCGCCCGCACAACGACGCGATGGCGGGCGCGAGACTTTCGGCGCGGTTCAATCCACCCCGTGAAACACCGCATCCTCCGGCCCGAGGTACGCAGGCGGGCGCCACGTCGCGTCGCGCATCGAATGCTGGACGAGATTCTCGACCCCGAGCAGCACCGCGAAGATCGCCATCCGCACCGGAATGCCGTTGTCGGTCTGCCGGAAGATGGCGAGGCGCGGGTCGCGGTTCAGGTCGACCGACAGGTCGTTCGCGCCGGGCCGGCTGTCGCGCGGCAGCGGGTGCATGATCAGCGTGTCGGGTTTGCACACCGAGTCGACGAGCGCCTGGTTGATCTGGAAATCCGGCGTGTAGCCTTCGAACGACTCGTCGGTGAAGCGCTCCTTCTGGATCCGCGTCGCGTAGACGACGTCCGCGCCGCGCAGCCCGGCCGCGAGGTCGGTCGTCTGCTCGACCACATGGCCGTTCGTCGCGATCTGGTCGACGATGTACGCCGGCATCTCGAGCGTCGGCGGCGACACGAGCGTGAACTTCAGCCCGCGGTACAGCGCGAGCAGCTTGACGAGCGAGTGAACGGTACGGCCGTATTTCAGGTCGCCGACCAGCGCGATGTGCGCGCCGTCGACGATCTTGCCGAGCCGCGAGAACTCGCGCTGGATCGTATAGAGATCGAGCAGCGCCTGGCTCGGGTGTTCGCCGGGGCCGTCGCCGCCGTTGATTACCGGCAGGTTGGTCGCGCGCGCGAACTCGGCTACCGAGCCCTTCTCCGGGTGGCGGATCACGAGTGCGTCGACGTAGCCGGCCATCACGCGGCTCGTGTCGTAGATCGATTCACCCTTGGCCATCGACGAGAACGTGAAGCCCGTCGTGTCGCACACCGAGCCGCCGAGCCGGCAGAAGGCCGCGCCGAACGACACGCGGGTGCGCGTGCTGGCTTCGAAGAACAGGTTGCCGAGCACGGCGCCTTCCAGCACGCGCGAGATCTTGTGGCGGCGCGCGATCGGCTGCATCACGTCGGCCACGCGGAACAGCGCCTCGACCGAATCCCGCGAGAACTGGTCGACCGAGATCAATTGCGGCTTGCCTTCGAACAGGAACTGCTTCGAGAGCCCCTGTTTGTCTACGCTTTGCGTATAGTCCTCGCCATCCGGTGCCGAGCGCTCGACGATTTCCGACACGAAGCGCTCGACGATCTCGGGCATCCCGCGCGATTCCTGCGAGTCGTCGGGCAACAGCCAGGTATCCAGTGCGCGCCGGCTGACACCGATGCGATTGGCGAACGCTTCGCGAGTCATGTTGAGGCGGCGCATCGCGTCGCGGAGGAAGGCTTGCTGGGGAACGGTCATCGGCGGCTCCTGACGAAAAATATACGCGGTGCGTATATTAGTTCCTGGCGCAATGAAGTCAAGGAAAATCTGCGCGAACGCGCTGTGTGGCGCGTGTAACAGGTGGCGGGTTCGTACTGGCGCGCCGCGTCCGTCTCCGTATAATCAGGTCAGGCCCCGTGCCCGGCATCGTGCCGGGCGCCATGCCATAAACGATTCGCCCGGTCGGGCTTGTTGATTCGAAGGAGAATGAGAATGACGCGTACGATTGCTGCAATGCTGCTGGTGGTGACCGCCGCGCTCGCCGGTTGCAACACGGTCGCCGGCATGGGCCAGGACATTTCGAAGGGCGGCCAGGCGATCAGCGATTCGGCTGAAAAGGCCAAGTAAGCCGACCGGTTCCGGAATGCAGAAGGCGCCGGGCCGTCCCGCGATTGCGGGGCGGCCCGGCGCCTTTTTTTCGGCCGGTGCCGACGCCGGCGGCGTCAGGCGTGGTCGACGAATGCGTAGCGGCCTTCGACCTTGCGCGGCGTGAACCAGCCGTAGTCGGGGAACATCCGGTTGCGCACGTACCAGACGTAGCCCACCAGCAGGGCCGTGATCGCGAGGCTCGGCAGCGCGGTCGACGGATCGCGTCCGAGTTCGCCGATGGTCTTCGGCAGCTGCAGCAGCGACAGCAGGATGAACGCGTGATAGGCGCCGACGCGATGGGTCGCGAAGCCCCAGATGAACAGCAGCGACAGCGGCACGGTCAACGCGAGGAACACCAGCACGAGGCCATTGCCGGCGCCGCTTGCGAAGAAGTAATACGCGAGCATGAGGCTGATCGCCAGCTGGGCGATGCCGAGCGCGACCAGGATCCGGACGTGCACCTTGTTCTTGCGGCAGCGCTCGGGGTCGGGGCGCGACGCGATCAGGTGCGCGAGCACGCGATCCTTGAGCCCCTGTCCCGACAGTTCGGCCAGTGCGTCGGCCTTCCTCGTTCCCGCGGAGAGCAGCACCGCGATTCTTGTTTTGGCTTCCTTCCTGTTCATTGCGTGGCGGATTGTTGTTCGATGGTTGTCAAAGGTTCCGGCCACGCGAATATTGCATCTTGCGGGGTGGTGCGCAATCGATTTGCGGCACACGGACACATTCCTACAGTCGCCGGGGCGTGGGGGCTGCGGACCCTGTGACGGGCGGAAGTAGTCGCCGTTGCCGTAACCCGCGATGACTGAGGGTTAGTCGATGGCGGTTTGCGCGGTGGAAGGCGCGGGGCTGGCCGGCTTGGCATCACGCGTGTCAACGTGCCGCTCGCGCCGCCGCGTCGCGCCGACGAGCATGCCCGCGACGACGAGCGCGATGCCGGCGACTCGCGTGCCGTTCAACGCTTCACCGAACAGCACGACCGCGAACAGCACCGCCGAGACCGGCGCGACCGCCGTGAACAGCGCGGCCTCGGTGCCGCTGGTGCGCGCCGAACCGGCGTACCAGCACAGGTAGCCGAGCACGGTCGGCACCAGCGCGTAGTAGACGATCGCCGACACGGCGCCGACGGTCCAGCCGCTTGCGACCGCGCGCCATTCGAACGCAGCCGGCACGAGCGCGAGCACGAAGCCGAGGCCCGACATCGCGGTGGACAGCGCGAGCGGCGGCAGCGGCGCGGCAAGCCGCCGGTTGAGCAGGATGAATACGGCTTCGCACGCGACGGCGGCCAGCACCAGTGCGTCGCCCGCGAGTGTCTGGAGCGACGGCATCGCGTGGCCGGGCGCGAACGTGACGAACAGCACGCCGGCCGTGGCGAGTGCGGCGGCCACCCAGTCGCGCGGCGTCTGCCGCTCGCGGAGCACGACGGCCGCGATCAGCGTCGACATGGCCGGCAGCGTGCCGAGCATCACGCCCGCGTCGAGCGGCGACGACAGCTTCGTGCCGCTGATCAGCAGCACCGTATAGCCGACGCCGCCCGCCGCGGCCTGAATGACGAGCAAGACGGTGTCGCGGGTGGAAACGCGCGGCCAGCGCATCCGCTGCGCGCGCATCAGTGCGAACAGCAGCGGCGTCGCGATCAGGAAGCGCAGCGCGGTGGCCGCGAACGGCGGCAGGCCGCCGGCCGCGAGACGGCTCGCGATGACGGTGCTGCCGACGCCCGCCATCGCGGCGGCGAGATAGAGATAGCCAATCAGTCGTGTCTTCATGCGCCGCATCGTCGCGTACGGCGGCAACGTGCGTCTTGAACGAAATTGCAGCGGGGCGGCGGCGTTGAAGGCGGTGCGTGCGCAGGCGGTACGGCGAGTGGCTGCGGTCGTAATGGCAACCGTCGTTGAATGCGGCATGCCCGATGCGCCGGGAGCAGGCGCGTTCAAACCGCCTGCGCAAACCGCCCCGGCGTGATCCCGAACTGGCGCGCGAACGCGCGCGTCAGGTGGCTCTGGTCGGCAAAGCCGGCTTCGGCCGCGGCATCCGCGATCGGCATTCCGCTGGCGAGCAGCGTGCGCGCCAGCCGGGCGCGCGACTGGACCAGGTACGCATGCGGCGTGATGCCGAGCTCGCGCGCAAAGCCGCGCAGCAGCTGGAAGCGGCTCACGCCGCTCAGGCCGGCCAGCTCGGCGAGCGAAACGGGCGCGGCCGGCGCCGCGTCGAGCCGCTCCCGTGCGAGGCGGATTGCCGGCGCGACGCCGGCCGCCGGCAGCGTGCGATTCGCATGCCGGGCGAGCAACCCGGCGACGAGCATCACGAGCGCCTCGTCGCGGGCGAGCGGCTGGGATTCTCCCGCGACGATGCGGGCATGCAACTGGCCGACGGCGGTCGCGAGCCGCGCGTCGCGCACGGCCGGGTGCGCCAGCTCGACGCCGCCGAGGCCTTCTTCCGCCGCGACGCCGGCCACCAGCGCGGGTGCGAGGTACAGCATCCGCCAGCGCCGGCCGGTGCCGGCATCGATCGGCGAACCGTCGTGCATTTCGCCCGGGTTGACCATGATCGCGTCGCCGGCCAGTGCGTCGACCTGCCCGCGGCCGCTCCACGACCGGTGTGCACCGCTGACGATCACACCGACCCCGAATTCGTCGTGCGCGTGGCGCGGAAACGCGCGGTCGGATTCGAGGCTGATCGCCTCGATGCCTTCGCCGGTGCGTCGGTAGTGGGTGACACGATGCATGTGCGCTCCTCGCGCCGGTCGCGGCGCGGATCACGTGCACTTTAGCGCGTTCCGGCGCAGCGCGCCCTTCATCCTTTTGGCGGATACCGCGCGGCGCGCGCAGCCCGCACCATGTGCACATCGGCAGCGTACACGGCCCGCCGGGCCTGAAGCTGCGCAGGAGGCGGCAGGTGGAACGACAGGATCCGGTATTCATTCAGGTTGGCGCGCTCGCGGACGGCTTCGCGCCGGAAGCGAACATCCTCGCGTCCGTCGACGCACTCGCCGGGCGCACGCTCGCGCTCGGCGATGCATCGGGCGCGTGGCGCGTCTATTCGTTCGAGCCCGGCGCGCTGCAGTGGCGCGATGCGGCGACCGACACGGGCGGCCGCGAGCCGTGCCGCGTGACGCGGCTGCGCGACGGGCTGTACTTCGTCGACTACATCGACACGACTGCCCGCGCGACGTCGGTCAGTCTCGTGATCGATCTCGACCATGGCGTATGGACGTCGGTCGTCGGCGTGCTGCCGACCGAAGCCGACACGCGCATCGACGCGTTCACACGCGTCGCACGCGGGCTGCCGCTGACGGGCGTCGACGCGGCATTCCGGCATGGCACGCTCGGCGGCCACGCGCAGCCGGGGCGGCTGCATGCGCCCACGCGCGAGCTCATCGGCAAGCGGACGATGTACCGTTACAGCCCGACCGAATGCTACGAGCACATCTACCTGAACGAGAACTTCTACGCGTGGCAGTGCCTGCAGGGCGTCGAGGGCGGGCTGGCCGATGTCGACCGCTGTCATTACTTCAGGATCGCCGACGAACTGTATCTGTTCGTGTGGCGCGAAAAGGTGGTGCCGACGCTGGGCGTCGTGCTGATCGACCTCGCGCAGCGCAAGACCGACGGCAAGATCTTCGGCTATCAGGGGGGCGATTTCGGGTCGCTGTCGAACTTCCAGATCGGCGCTTACGCGCAGGTGCTGAACGAAACCGTGCATCCGCTCGGCGGCGAGGCGCAGCGATGAATGCCGTGCTGGGCAGCGGCCGCGTGCGGGCGGATTTCAGCGGGCGCGTCGTGCTCGTCACGGGCGCCGCGCAGGGGATCGGCGCGGCGATCGCGCGCCGTTTCGCGGAGTCCGATGCGTTCGTCGCCATCGCCGACCTGAACGGCGACGCGGCCGCCGCGCAGGCCGATGCGCTGGCCGGTGCGGGCGGCGAGGCGCGTGCATATCGGGTCGACGCCGCCAGTCGCGACGAACTGGGCGCGCTCGTCGCGGCCGTCGAGCGTGACTGCGGCCGGCTCGATGTCGTTGTCCATAACGCCGCGTATTTTCCGCTGACGCCGTTCGTGCAGATCGACGAACCGACGCTCGAACGCACGCTGTCGGTCAACCTGTCGGCGCTGTTCTGGCTCGCGCAGGCCGCGTTGCCGGCATTCGAGCGCGCGGGGGCCGGGCGGCTGCTGGTCACGTCGTCGGTGACGGGGCCGCGCGTCGTCTATCCGGGGCTCGCGCATTACGCGGCGTCGAAGGCCGGCGTGAACGGCTTCATTCGCGCGGCGGCGCTGGAGCTCGCGCGCCGCAACGTGACGGTCAACGGCGTCGAGCCGGGGATGATCCGTACGCCGGCGGCCGGCAATCTCGGCGACGCGTCGGTCGCAGCGCAGATCGCACGCGACATTCCGCTCGCGCGGATGGGCGAGCCGGAGGACATCGCGAACGCGATGCTGTTTCTCGCATCGGCCGACGCGGCGTACATCACGGGGCAGACGATCGTCGTCGACGGCGGCGCGACCTTGCCGGAGAGCGGTGCGGTGCTGGGAGATGCGTAACGGTGGGCGCGAACCGTTGTGAGCTGCCGCTGCTGCAAGGCCGCGGCCGGCATGTCGCGGCGAGTCGCGCCATTGCCGGCCCGTCCATCGCCGCGACTACAGCCAGCCGTTGCGGATGAATTCGACGATCGAGTATTGGCGGTTCTCGAGATCGTGCTGCCGAACGGCTTCGACGATGCGCGATACGCCATCCGCGTAGGGCGTCGCGCCGTACACGCGCGACTCGAACTGCAGGCTGCATGCGCCGTCGTCGATGCGGATCCGGTGCACGGCATGGCGGCCGAGCTGATCGTCGGGGATGCCGAATTCGCTGCGCTGCACGTCCGGGTCGCGCACGGAGCGGATGTCCTCCGGCGGCACGCCGAGCGACTGGCCGATGCCGACGGCCGTGCCGGGGACGGACGTCTTGCCGGCCTGGTGCGACTCGGTCAGGCTGATCTCGCAATCGTGGAACAGGTGGCCGCTGGCTTCCAGCATGCTCATGAACTTGAGCATCAGGATGTTCGTGTTCGGACAGAGCACGACCGGGAAATCGTGCGACGCGGTTTCGAGGTCGGAGCCGGTGGACAACTCGATGAGCGGCGACGCGGTGGCCTGGCAGAACGCGATCACGGCGGGGAGTTCGCGGCCGGAACCGGCGTGCACGACGATCGATTTGGCGTCGCTATGCGTTGCGTCGTTTTGCATGCTTTCCGGCCACGGCATCACGCGGCAGGTTGCCGGGTCGAGCTTGTGCGCATTGAGCAGCTCGTTGGCCAGCTTGCCGGTTCCTACGACGATTACTTGCATGGAATTGACGGGTTGGGATTCAGGATTCGAGTCGGGTTGGCGCGGGCCGCCGGGTAGCCCGGTACGGTGGGCGCGGCGCGCGCCACGCCCGACCGGCCTCGCGCATTATGCCCGGCCGGCCGCATCCGTGCCCGCCGGGCCGTGCCTGCCAGGGTCGTCACGCCGACGCGTTCGCGCAATCCGTTCGTCGTCGAGCTCGAGCACCGGGCGAGCGTCGCCCGCGACGTCGCGACGGCCCGCGACGTGTGGGCCGCGATCCGTTTCGTGATGCTCCCGCCGGGCCGGCGGCCGGACAACCAGGGCGAAACGACGGAGGAACTGCGCCGCCTCGTCGCCGTGCGCACGGATGCGTGAACGGCGCTACGCTGTCGGAACTTCGTCAATCCCCCCTCGATCCAGGAGAACTCATCGATGGAACACGACCTGAAAGGCAAGGCAGTCGCGATCACCGGCGGATTCGGCCATCTGGGCGTCGCGACGGCCGCGTGGCTCGGCGAGCGCGGCGCACGCGTCGCGCTGATCGGCCGCGGCGCGGCCCCCGACGCACAGGCGCTGCCCGGGGTGCCGGCCGATGCGCTGCGCGTCGGCGGCATCGATCTCGTCGATCCGCAGGCTGCGGTGCGGGCACTCGAATCGATCAACCGCGAATTCGGCAAGGTCGACGCGCTGCTGAACATCGCCGGCGCATTCGTGTGGCAGACGATCGCCGACGGCGATGCGGCCACGTGGGACCGCATGTACGACCTGAACGTGAAGACGGCGCTGAACGCGTCGAAAGCCGCGCTGCCGTACCTGCTGGCGAGCCCGGCCGGCCGCGTCGTCAACATCGGCGCGGGCGCGGCGTTCAAGGCCGGCGCGGGCATGGGCCCCTATGCAGCCGCGAAGGCCGGTGTCGCGCGACTCACCGAGGCGCTGGCGGCCGAACTGCTCGACCGCGGCGTGACGGTGAACGCGATCCTGCCGAGCATCATCGATACGCCGCCGAACCGCGCGGACATGCCCGACGCGGATTTCACGCGCTGGGTGCGGCCGGAGCAGATCGCGGCGACGATCGGGTTCCTGCTGTCGGCCGACGCGCAGGCGATCACCGGCGCGTCGATTCCGGTGAGCGGCCGCGTGGCGTAACGCGCCGGGGAAGGGCTGGCCGGGTCCGGCCGTGCGTACAATGTCGCACCGGATTGCGCGACCCGAACCCGAGACCATGAATCAGCCCAATATCCTGATCGTCGAAGACGAAATGGCGATCGCGGACACGATCGTCTACGCCCTCGGCACCGACGGCATGCAGACCGTCCACTGCACGCTCGGACAGGCGGCGCTCGACCACCTGCGCGACACGCGTGTCGATCTCGTGGTGCTCGACGTCGGCCTGCCGGACCTCAGCGGCTTCGAGGTGTGCCGGCGGCTGCGCACGTTTACCGACATTCCGGTGATTTTCCTGACCGCGCGGCACGACGAGATCGACCGGATCGTCGGGCTCGAAATCGGCGCCGACGATTACGTGGTCAAGCCGTTCTCGCCGCGCGAGCTGGCGGCGCGGGTGCGCGTGATCCTGCGCCGCTTCTACCGGGCGGCCGCGCCGGAAACGGCGCCTGCACCTGCGGGGGCGTCGCCGGCCGAAACGGCCGCGCCGGGCTTCACGCTCGATACCGACGGCGCGCGCGTAGCGTGGCTCGGCCACGCGCTGGACCTCACGCGCTACGAATTCGGCCTGCTGGCGCTGCTGGTCCGGCATCCGGGGCGCATCTATTCGCGTGAACAGCTGATGGACCTCGTGTGGCACGAGGCATTCGATTCGGCCGATCGCACGGTCGACACGCACATCAAGACGCTGCGCGCCAAGCTGCGTGCGATCGATCCCGAGCGCGACCCGATCCGCACGCATCGCGGAATGGGTTATTCGCTGCAACCGTAACGACCGGCACCGTCCATGCATATCGGCCTGCGCATCTTCTTCGGTTTTTTCCTGATCGTCGGCCTCGCCGCGTTGATCACGCTGCGCGTGTTCGTGCAGGAGGTGAAGCCCGGCGTGCGCGAGGCGATGGAGGACACGCTCGTCGATACCGCGCAGGTGCTCGCGACGCTCGCCGCCGACGACATGGCGAACGGGCATATCGCCGACGGCGCGTTCGCGCGGCAGCTCGGGAAACTGCACGAGCGCCCGGTCAGCGCGAACGTGTGGGGCATCCAGAAGAACGCGATCGGCTACCGCCTCTACATCACCGACGCGCACGGCATCGTGCGCTACGACTCGTCCGGCAGCGCGGTCGGCCAGGACTATTCGCGCTGGAACGACGTGTACCGGACGCTGCGCGGCGAATACGGCGCGCGCAGCACGCGCAGCGATCCGAACGACGACAGCAGCACCGTGATGCACGTCGCGGCGCCGATCCGGCGCGGCAACGAGATCATCGGCGTGCTGACGATCGCGAAGCCGAACCAGACGGTCGCGCCGTTCATCGCGCGCAGCCAGCGCAAGATCATGCTGTACGGCGCGTTGCTGATGGGCGGCGCGATCCTGATCGGCGTGGCCTGCACGTGGTGGCTGGTGCTCGGGCTGCGGCGCCTGCAGCGCTATGCGCGCGCGATCGCGGCCGGCGAGCGCGCGGCGATGCCGCTGCAGGGCGCGAACGAGCTGGCCGAGCTCGGGCGCGCGGTGGAAAGCATGCATCAGCGGCTGGAGGACCGGCAGTACGTCGAAACCTACATCCACACGCTCACGCACGAGATGAAGAGCCCGCTGGCCGCGATCAGCGGCGCGGCCGAATTGCTGCAGGAAGACATGCCGGTCGCGAACCGCCGGCGCTTCACCGAGAACATCCGCCGCCAGGCCGGCCGCCTCGAGCAGATGATCCGCAAGCTGCTCGCGCTGGCAGAAGTCGAGCAGAAGCAGCGCCTGTCGGTGCACGAACCGGTCGCGCTGCGGCCGGTGCTCGAACAGCTCGTCGACGATCTCGAGCCGCGCGCGCGGCAGCGCGGCGTGAGCCTGCGGATCGATGCGAACGATGCTGCCGATCCGGCGGTCGTGGAAGGCGATCCGTTCCTGCTGCGCCAGGCGCTCGGCAACCTGCTCGACAACGCGCTGGATTTCGCGCCGCAGGGCAGCACGATCCGGATCGCGCTCGAACGGCAGCCGGCGGGCAGGGCGCATGTCGCGGTCGTGCGCGTCGACGACGACGGCCCCGGCGTGCCCGACTACGCGCTGGCGCGCGTGTTCGAGCGCTTCTATTCGCTGCCGCGCCCCGACGGGCAGGATCGCAGCACGGGCCTCGGGCTGTGTTTCGTCCGCGAAGTCGCGATGCTGCATCGCGGCCAGGTCGCGCTCGCGAACCGCGACGAAGGCGGCGCGTGCGCGACGCTCACGCTGCCGTCGGCCGGCTGAGCGCGCTTCACGCTCGCCACACATTCGCTTCACGCCGGCTTCAATCGCCCTTCACCGGGGCCGCTCATGCTGACCGAACCTTCCACTTCGGTATCCGTCAGCAATGAATCGAGTCCTGATGTTCAAGTCCGTGATTACCGCGTTTCTCGCGCTGGCGATCCTGATCCCGCTGCAGATGGTCCAGAGCATCGTGCGGGAACGCGCCGACTATCGGCAGAGCGCGCTGCAGAGCATCTGGGCGAGCTACGCGGGCCCGCAGACGGTGACGGGGCCGGTCCTCGTCGTGCGTTACACGGAAGTCACGCGCGTGCGCGACGACGCGCCGGCCGGCGGCAAGACGAAGACGAGCCTGCGAAGCGAGACGAAGCGTCTGCTCGTGTTTCCGAAGACGCTGAACGTCGACGGCACGCTGTCGGTCAGCGTGCGCTATCGCGGCATCCACAAGGCGCTGGTGTACGGGCTCGACAGCCGGATGACCGGCACGCTGCCGCTGCCTGACCTGAAGAAGCTGCCGCAGGCCGACGGCCACGTGAGCTTCAAGGTCGACGGCGCGTATGTCGCGCTCGGCATCGGCGACCTGCGCGGGCTGAAGGCGCAACCCGACCTGCGCATCGGCGGCAAGCCGCTCGACGTGGAGCAGGGCACGCGGCTGGACAGCCTGCGGCAGGGCGTGCACGCGAATGTCGATCTCGCGGCGCTGGCGGACGCGAATGCAGGCGCAGCGGTCGTGCCGTTCAGCATCGGCCTGCCGCTGGCGGGTGCGGAATCGGTCGCGTTTGCACCGGTGGGTGACCAGAACGACTTCTCGCTGAAATCGACGTGGCCGCATCCGAGCTTCGGCGGCGAATTCCTGCCGGCCGAGCGCACGATCGACGCGCGCGGTTTTACCGGCAACTGGCACGTGACGTCGTTCAACACGAAGGCGCGCGAGCAGGTCGCGTCCGGCAACGGCGAAGGGGCGATCGAGATGGCGTCGGTGTCGGTGATCGAGCCCGTGAACGTCTATCTGCAGGCCGAGCGCGCGACGAAGTACGGTGCGCTGTTCGTGATGCTTACGTTCGCGAGCTTCTTCATGTACGAACTCGTGAAGCGGCTGCGCATTCACCCGATCCAGTACACGCTGGTCGGCCTGTCGCTCGCGCTGTTCTTCCTGCTGCTGCTGAGCCTGTCCGAGCACATCGCGTTCGGCTATGCGTATCTCGCGGCGAGCAGCGCGTGCATCGGGCTGCTCGGTTTCTACCTGTCGTTCGTGCTGCACAGCGTGAAGCGCGGCGCGATGTTCACGGTGCTGCTCGCGATGCTGTACGCGGCGCTCTACGGGCTGTTGCTGTCGGAAGACAATGCGCTGATGCTCGGTTCGCTGCTGCTGTTCGCGATCCTCGCCGGCATCATGACGCTGACGCGCCGCGTCGACTGGTATTCGCTCGGCGCCGCGTGGCAGCCGCTGGCCGACAAGCAGGGTACGGCGGTCGCGAAGCCGGGCACGCCGGCGAAGTAAGCGAGCGGGTGGCGAGCCAGCGCGCCGGTCGGGCGTGTCGCGGCCGGCGCGCGATTTTGTGCGGACCGGTCGCGTTTTATGCGTGCGATGCCGGCCGGTGAAACCGCGTCAGCGGAATCTCGGCGATGGCCGTGATCTCGATCAGCAGGTCGGGATGGTAGAGCCGTTCGACCTGGACGGTCGTCGTCACGGGATAGGGCGCGGCGAAATACTGTTTGCGGATGTCGCCCGCCTGCATGAAGGCATCGATGTCGGTTGCGTAGTGGACGAGCGAGATCACGTCCCGCATCTGACCGCCCAGCGCGGCCAGCACGTCGCGAATGTTGTCGAGCGTCTGGCGTACCTGGGTTCGCATGTCACGCTGGCCGACAACCTGCCCGTCGCGATCGAGCGCGACTTGCCCCTTCAGATGCACGATCCGCCCGTCGCCCTGGATCACGGCCATCGAGAACGCGCCGAACGGCGCCCAGACTTCCGGCGGATTCACGGCTTCGGCCATCGCGCAGCTCCGGTGGGGCGGGAACGGGGGCGAGCGCCACCGATCGCGGCGCCCGGCTATCGTCGCATTATGGCGGCATTCATCGTCGTCTCAGCCGGTTTGCTGAAAGCAGCGATGGCCCGGATCGACCTATACTGACCGTTCCACGTTACCGGGCCACGCCGTGCCGAACCCAGTTTCAGAAGATCCGTCCGTCGACGATCCCCGTCCGACCCCGCCTGTCCAACCCGAGCTGGAAGACTGCTGCAACAGCGGTTGCTCGCCGTGCGTTTTCGACCTGTATGACGAAGCGCTCGCGCGCTATCGCGTCGAGCTGGCCGAATGGGAGGCGCGGCAAGCGCAGCGCAAGCAGCACCATTGAACCGGGGGCCGCGCATGTCCCGTTCCCGCCCCGGTTGGCCTGCCGACGAGTCCGTGTCCATCCCGTTCACGCGCCTGCATGCAGCCGCCGGTGCAGCGGCCCGAGCGCCGTCGACAGGGCGATGCACGCCAGCAACACGGCCGTCAGCGTGAACATCGACGTCCTGAACCCCTGCACGTAATCGACCGCGGCCGGATGCACGCCGAGCCGCGCGAAGAACACGCCGCCGATCGTCGCGGCGCCGACGGCCGCGCCGATCTGCAGCATCGCGCTGACCATGCCGGACGCGACGCCCGCGCGGGCCGCATCGACTTCCGCGAGCACGATCCGCACGACCGACGGCAGCACGAGCCCTTGTCCGATCCCGATCGCTGCGATGCCTGCGTAGAAACCGGGCCCCGGCGCGCCCTCGCGCGCGAGCGCGGCAGCGGTCGTGACGCCGGCCGCGAGCATTACGAAGCCGAGCGTGAGCACGCGATAGCCGCCGAACCGGGCGACGAGGCGCGGCATCAGCAGCGGGCTCGCGAGGAAGCCGAGCCCGAGCGGCAGGATCGCGAACCCGGACGCGAGCGGCGACCAGTTCAGGCAGCCCTGCAGATAGATCCCGTAGCTCAGGAAGAACGCGCTCAGCATGTAGAACAGGAACGCGAGCAGGAGCCCGAGCGCGACGACCGGGTTGCGGAGCAGGCGCACGTCGAGCAGCGGATCGCGGCCGCCGGCGAGCCGGCGCGATTCGACCGCCAGCAGCGCACCGAGCATCGGCAGCGCGCCGACGAGGCACGCGATCATCCACAGCGGCCAGCCGGCTTCGCGGCCGTGCGTGAGCGGGTACACGAGCATCAGCAGGAACAGCGACATCAGCACCGTGCCCGGCACGTCGATGCGCTGGCCGCGCGGCGGCCGGTTCTCCGGAATGAAGCGCCAGCTGCCGAGCAGCGCCAGGATGCCGATCGGCAGGTTGACGAGGAATATCGCGCGCCAGCCGAGCCCGAACGGATGCAGGCTGATCAGCGCGCCGCCGCCGAGCTGGCCGATCACGGCCGCGAGGCCGAACGCGAACCCGTAGAACCCCATCACGCGCACCTGTTCCTGCGGACTGAACACGCTGCGGATCGTTGCGAGCACCTGCGGCGCGAGGATCGCGGCGAACAGGCCCTGCAGCACGCGGCCGCCGACGAGCACCGTGCCGTTGCCGGCGAGGCCGCACAGCGTCGACGCGAGCACGAAGCCGGCCATGCCGATCATGAACATGCGCTTGCGGCCGTACAGGTCGCCGAGGCGGCCGCCCGTGATCTGGACGACCGCGCTTGCGCACGCATACGCCGACACGACGAGCTGCAATTCGGCCGGGCGCGCGCCGATGCCGTCGCGGATCGCCGGCAGCGCAAGATTCACGATGAAGTAGTCGAGCGGCGGCAGAATGGCGCCGACCAGCAGGACCACGAGCGCCCAGCCGTGATGGCTGCGCGGCGTCGCCGCGGCAGCCGCGCCGGCCGGCGCGCAAGGAGCAAGGGTGGGGTTCGTCATGGAAGCAGGGTCCGAAAAATGAGGGCCGTATGTGCAAGCGACGCACGCAGGCCGTTGATCCCGTATTCTGGCGATGGCCCATGATTCGGAAAAGCGGGAAAGAGTGGTAGCATCCATCGGGTTATTCGATGGATGGAGGATGGCGATGCGCGGTTTCGATCTGGACCAGTTGCGCACGTTCGCGGCGGTCGCGGACGCCGGCAGCCTGTCGGCCGCCGCGCCGCTGCTGCACCTGTCGCAGTCGACGGTCAGCGAGCAGGTGCGCAAGCTCGAATCGCGCGCCGGCGTGCCGCTGTTCGTGCGCAGCAAGCGCGGGGTCGAGCCGACGCCGGCCGGCACGCGGCTGCTGCAGCACGCGCGGCGCATCGTCGCGCTGAACGAGGCCGCGTTCGACGAGTTGCGCGGGCAGGCGATCAAGGGCGAGCTGCGCGTCGCGATCACCGACTACTACCGCACGAATGAAGTGGCGGGGATGCTGGCGCGGCTGCGGGAGTGCTATCCGCAGTTGAGCCTGCACGTGAGCGCGATGAAGAGCGTGGACATCGAGGCGGCGCACGCGCGAGGGCAGATCGATCTCGGCGTCGTGATGAACATGTCGAGCGGGCCGTTCCGGCCGGCGTCGGCCGATACGCGCTGGGTGCTGCGGCGCGAGCCGCTGTCGTGGGTCGCGTCGCCCGCGCTCGCGGAGCAGCTGCCCGAGCCGCTGCCGCTCGTGCTGCTGCCGGACGACTGCATGATGCATCAGGTGGCCGTGCGCTCGCTCGACGAGCAGCACACGCCGTACGTGCTCGTGCACAGCGCGTCGGGCGTCGCGGGGCTGCAGTCGATGCTGGCGGCGGGGCTCGGGGTCGGCTGCCTGTGTGCGTCGGCGATCGGCGACGGCCTGATCCGGCTCGGCACGAAATACCGGTTGCCGCCGCTGCCCGACGCGGTGTTTTCGCTGACGCCGCCGATGCCGGGCGAACGCGAGACCGTCACCCAGGCGCGCGAGGTGCTGTCGCGCCAGTTGCTGATGTAAAACCTTGCCGCGCGACACGCGGCGGCGCGTATCCGAGAGGCGCGCCAGGGGACGACAAGCATGAACGACGATCTGAAGAGCCAGATGGCCGACAGGCTGCAGGATGCGCTGGAACGCGTGGTCGACGAGCGCTCGCTGATCCACTTCCTGCGCGTGCTCGGCCACGACTGGCACAAGGAGCGGCAGCTCGAGGCCGACGTGCCGCCGTCGCCGTACGCGCGCGCCGCGCTCGGCTGGGAAAACCGCACGATCGGCGAGTACCTGGAGGCGATGGTCGACTGGGCCGAGGCGTCGGAGGAGGGGTTGCGTTTCTACGACGTGCCCGAGAATCCGTGGCGCCGTATCGCGGACATCCTGTTCGCCGGAAAAAGCGACGAATAGCGCGGCCCGCGCGATTCACGCGCGCCGCTTCCTACTCGGCCGTTTCTCCATCGGCATACGCACGCAACCCGTTGGCCAGTGCATCGAACACGGCGCGGCAGCGCGGGCTCGTCCGCAGGTCCTCGTGCATCACGACCCAGGTTTCCAGCTGCATCGCGAGTTTGTCCGGCAGCACGCGCACGAGTCGTGCATCGCGTTTCGCGAGTGCCGACTGGCAGAAGCCGATCCCGTAGCCCGCGCGGATCATCGCGAGCTGCGCGAGGTTGCTGTCGGTGCGCAGCGCGAACGCTTCGCGCTTCCATAGCGGCATCCCGCGCCCCGCCGAGCGGATGAACGGCGTGACCGTATCGAAGCCGATCAGCGCGTGATGCGCGAGCGCGTCGGTCGTGGCGGGCGCCCCGTTGTGCGCGAGGTAGTCGTCGCGTGCAAACAGTCCGACCTCGATTTCCCCGACGCGCCGCGCAACGAGCGCGTCCTGCGCCGGCGGCGCCATCCGCACCGCGATGTCGGCCTCGCGCTTCAGCACGTCCTGGATACGGTCGGTCGGCACCAGTTCGATCACGAGCCCCGGATGGTCGCGCCGCAACTGCGCGAGCATCGGCGGCAGCACCTCGACGGCGATTACGTCGCTCGCCGAGATCCGCACGGTGCCGCGCACGCCCGCGCCGTGGCTCGCGGCCGCGCGCTCGAACGCGGCGGCCGCGCTGCGCAGCGCTTCGGCGTGGCCGCGCAGCGCCAGCGCCGCCTCGGTCGGCAGCAGGCCCGACGGCGAGCGCGTGAACAGCGTCTGGCCGAACGCGGCTTCGAGCGCCGCGACGTGGCGGCCGGCCGTCGGCTGCGTAATGCCGAGCGCGCGCGCCGCACCGGACAGCGAGCCTTCCGTCAGCACGGCGAGGAAAGTCCGGTAGCGTTCCCAGTTCAGGTCGATGGTCATGCATAAATGTATAGCCGATCTACTGGGTTAAGCAATTTCTTGTTGGTCGCCGACGCGCCAGAATGCGTCTCACGGTGGTTCATTCAAGGAGAGCAGCGATGACGACGAACACAGGCGGGACGCAACGGCAGGCACTCGTGCTCGGCGCGAGCGGCGGGATTGGCGGGGAAGTCGCGCGGCAGTTGCGCGATGCGGGCTGGCAGGTCCGTGCGCTCAAGCGCGGGCTCGATGCGGAGGTCGTGGAGCGCGACGGCATTGCGTGGATGCGCGGCGACGCGCTGGACCGCGAGGCGGTGGTCCGTGCCGCACGCGGCTGCAGCGTGATCGTGCACGCGGTGAACCCGCCCGGATATCGGAACTGGGCGCAGCAGGTGCTGCCGATGATCGACAACACCATCGCGGCGGCCCGGGCCGCGCAGGCGACCGTCGTGCTGCCGGGCACCGTCTACAACTTCGGCGCCGACGCGTTTCCGGTGCTGCGGGAAGATGCGCCGCAGCATCCGTCGACCCGCAAGGGCGCGATCCGCGTCGAACTGGAGCGGCGGCTGCAGGACGCCAGCGAGCATGGCGTACGGGCGATCGTCGTGCGTGCCGGTGATTTCTTCGGGCCGCACCTCGGCAACAGCTGGTTTTCGCAGGGGCTGGTCAAGCCCGGCCGGCCCGTCGCGGCGATCAGCGTGCCGAGCCGCGGCATCGGCCATCAATGGTCGTACGTGCCGGACGTGGCCCGCACGATGCTCGAGCTGATCGAGCGCCGCGAGACGCTGGAGCCGTTCGCGCGCTTTCACCTGGGCGGGCACTGGGACGCGGACGGCACGCAGATGGCAAAGGCCGTGCAGCGCGTCGCGCAACGGCACGGGATGCGGCCGACGCTGCGCGACTTCCCGTGGTGGGTCGTATGGGCTGCTGCGCCGTTCGTCACGACGCTGCGCGAATTGCTCGAGATGCGCTATCTGTGGCGCGAGCCGATCCGGATGGACAACGCGCGCGTGACCGCGGTGCTCGGCCGCGAGCCGGTGACGCCGCTCGATACGGCGGTGGAGGCGACGCTGGCGGGGCTGGGGTGTCTCAAGTGAGCGAGGGCCGAGCCCGGGCGCGACAACCCGTGACGGCGACCTGAAAGCCCCCGGGGACCACAATTCTCCACATACCCGCGCGCGTCCGATGCGCATCATGTCGGTCAATACCGATAATGCGAAAGCGGGGGCGCGATGTTGTACTTCGGATGGAAAGTGTCGGTTGCGGGGGCAATCATGTTCACGTTGAGCGGGTGCACCAACCTGGCCGGTGTGCTGTATTGCGACAACTCGCAGTTCAACTTTCCGGACTACCACTGCTTTGAATCGTACCGATAGGCACGGAACGCAGGCGCGGTGGCCGACAGCCGCCGCGCCTGCGTCCCGTGCGATTTCCCGCTGCGCGTCAGGCCACGACCGGCAACACCTCGACCGCATACCGGTGCCGCAGGCTGCGCCCGAGCACCGGATCGTGCAGTTCCATCTCGAATGCATCGCCGTCGCCCATCGCTGCGATCGCACCATGCACGGCGACCGTACCGCCATACATCGCGCAGCGCGCGGGCATCGTGCGGCGGTCGTCGAAACGCTGCCACAGCAGGTCCGGCGCGAGCAGGCCGCTCACCGCGCCGTGCTGGTACGCAACCCGTCCGCCATCGCGCGCAATCAGCCACGAACGCATCTCGATCGCATCCCAGTGATCGGCGACGTCCGCATAACGCCACGCATCGCGGCCGAGCGGCTTCGCGCACACCTGCTTCGACACCGCGACGCCGTACGCTTCGACTTCGCGATCCGTATGATCGGACCCGACGGTGACCAGCGTGCCGGCCGGGCTGTCGACCAGCACGCACTCGATCTCGCCGCCCGAGCGCGCACCGAGCACGCCGATCGACGGCGCCTGCGTGAGCAGCGTGGACGAGACGCGGTAGAAGCACGGCGTGGTCGACGGCGGTGCGACGCCGAGCGCCGCGAGTTCGTCGATATGCGCCTGGATCGCTGCCGGGTCGCGGCCGGCCCAGCCGGCAATCACGACGCGCGCGATGTCGACGTCGACGGCGGCCGGCGCGTCTTGCAGGGAAATCACGTTGAACGACAGGGTTGGCATGCGGATATCCGTTTGAAGTGCGAAGAAAGGAATCGGCCGGCGGCGACGCTCAATCCTCGAGCGGCCGGTGCGCGGTCTCGCGCGCGGCGAGCAGTGCAATCGACGTGACGACGAGCGCGGCGGTGACGTACAGCGACACGGCCGTCGTCGTGCCCGTCTGCCGGAACAGCGCGGCGATCACGAGCGGCGCGAAGCCGCCGCCGACGATGCCCGCGAGCGTGTACGCGAGCGACGAGCCGGCATAGCGCACGCGGGTCGGGAACTGCTCGGTCACGAACGCGCCCTGCGGGCCGTACATCACCGCGTGAATCACGAGACCGATCGCGACGGCCGCGACGATCGCACCGGGGCGCGCCGAATCGAGCATCACGAAGAACACGAACGCCCACACGATGCCGGCGAGGGCGCCGGCGAGATACACGGGCCGGCGGCCGAAGCGGTCCGACAGTGCGCCGAAGAACGGCACCGCGAGCGCGTTGCAGGCCGTGCCGACCATCACGGCCGTCAGCGCGACGGGGCGCGACAGGTGCAGCACGGTCGTCACGTAGGTCAGCGTGAACACGACGATCAGCGCATACAGCACGTCCGAGCCGATCCGCGAGCCGCCCGCGATCAGCAGGCGCTTCCAGTGATACTTCAGCACGTCGGCGACGGGTACTTCAGCGGTCGCGTGCGATTCGGCGAGTTGCTCGAACTGCGGCGTTTCGTCCACGCCGCGCCGCAGCCAGAAGCCGAACACGACGAGCAGCGCGCTGGCCGCGAACGGCACGCGCCAGCCCCACGACAGGAAGGTGTCGGACGTGGTCGACAGCGTCACGAGCGCGATGCAGCCGGTGCCGAGCAGCGTGCCGAACGACGGGCCGATCTGCGTCCACGATGCGGACAGCCCGCGCCGGTTCTGGTCGCCATGCTCGACCGACAGCAGCACCGCGCCGGCCCATTCGCCGCCGAGCGCGACGCCCTGCACGAAGCGCAGCGCGACGAGCAGGATCGGGCTCAGGATGCCGGCCTGCGCATAGGTCGGCAGCGCGCCCATCAACGCGGTCGTCACGCCCATCAGCACGAGCGTGAGCATCAGCACCGCGCGGCGGCCGATGCGGTCGCCGAGGTTGCCGAACACGAAACCGCCGAGCGGGCGAGACACGTAGCCGACCGCGTAGGTCGAGAACGCGAGGATCGTGCCGGCCAGCGGATCGACCGACGGGAAGAACAGGTGATTGAAAACGAGCGCGGCGAGCGTGTTGTAGATCGTGAAGTCGTACCACTCGAGCGACGTGCCGATCATGCTCGCGGTCGCGAGTCGGCTAGTGCGGACGCGGCGGGGCGCGTGGGCGGCGGGCTGGGCGAGAGTGCTCATGGTATCGGGCAGGTCGTGACGGATGACGGGAGGAGGCGCAGGGCCGGCATGCCGGCCGCGTGCAAGTGCGGCACGGCAGGCGCCGGCGTGCGGCGTTCAGGCAGGCAAGGCGGCAGCGGCAGCCGGTTCGGCTTCGGCGTCGCGGAGTGCAACCTGCAGCGGCGCGGCGGCGCGCCACAGCAGGTCGAACGTGCGCACGTCGTCGTGTCCGGCGAGCGCGGCGGCCACGCGGCGCGTCGTGGCGGCATCGCTGCCTTCGATCAGCACGAGCGCATCGGCGGCCGGGCGGGCGGTTGCATCGGCGCCGATCGGCGCGGACAGGTCGGGCGCGGTGCGGAAGAGTCGCGCGGCATGGATGCCCGGTTCGTGCAGTGCATCGTCGAAGCGCTCGCGCAGCTGCGGCACGTCGATGCGGTCCGGCGGCAGCACGAACAGCGCGAGATGCGCGCCTTCGCCGTCGCCGGCTTCGATCGTCAGTTCGCCGACGCGCCGCTGCGTGCCCGTCATGCGTTCGAAATTCGCGAGCGACCACGCGGTCTGCTGCGTGAACGCGCGCCGGTAGGCATCGCCGCGGAACACGTCGAGCGTATTCGTCACGTACAGCGCGAGGTACTTGCGCGGGCCGCCGTCGGTCGCGCGAAAGCGCCGCGCATGCGTGAAGCCGGGAATCGCGACACGTTCCTGCATGTGCTCGCGGTCGTACCACGCGTTGAAATCGGCTTCGTGCGCGGGGTCGATATCCGTCCAGACGCAAAGCTGGCCGTGCGGAAGGGAAAGACGGGTCATCGCGGGGTTCCTCGTGACGGGGGGGTGTCAGGAACCGCAGTGTCCCGAAGACGGGCCGTGCCCGTCCAACAAGAAAACAAATTCGCGGTGAACAGGTTTTCTTATGAGCGGCGCGGGCGGCGTTTCGCGGCGGGGGTGGCAGGTGGCTCGACTTTCTTCGTGCGCGGCGCTTTTGCCGGCGTTGTCGTCTTTGTCCTGGCCGCCTTGCGTGCGGGCGCTGTTTCGGCGCGATCGGGAGCGGCCGGCTTCGCGTGGCTGGCAGCAGCCGCCATCGCGCGTGCGACTTCGCTCGCGAGTTCCGCGATGCGCGCGGCCACCGGCAGCCCCTGGCTGCGGTACGTGGCGACGAGCGGCAGCGCGGGGAATTCGGGTTCGACGTCGAGCAGCTCGAGCGCGCCGTCGTGCAGCTCGCGCCCGATGATCGCGGGCGGCAGCGCGGCCACGCCGAAGCCGTCGGCGACGAGGCGGATCATCGCGGCGACCGACGTGATGCAGTTGATGCTGGCCGGCCGCTCGACGGCTGCGAACAATCGCTCGATCGTCGCGTGCGGGCCCGAGTGGCGCGAGAAGCTGATGATCGGAAACTCGGCCAGCCGTGCGACGTCGAGCGGCTGGCCGCCGAGCCCGAGGCGCGGGCTGGCGGCCCAGCGCACCGGGAATTCGCACAGCGGCAGGTTCGTGAAGTCGGGGCCCGGCACCGGGTCGGTCTGCAGGATCAGATCGACGCCGTCGGTGCTGAGCAGGCGGATCAGGTGCAGCGTCGTGTCGCTCGTGATCTCGACGTCGAGACGCGGATAGCGCTCGCGCAGTTGCGCCATCAGCGCCGGGAACCAGCTGTGCACGATCGATTCGATCACGCCGATCCGGATCAGGCCCGCGTCGCTCGCCGCGTCGATGTCGCGGCGCATTTCGCCGTCGAGCCGCACGATCCGCTCTGCGTAAGCGAGCATGCGCCGGCCCGCGGGCGTGAGCGTGGCCGAGCGCGTGTTGCGGTCGAACAGGCGCACGTCGAATGCCTCTTCGAGCGACGCGATGCGGCTCGACACGGCGGCCTGCGTCGTGTGCAGCTTTTCGGCGGTGAGCCGGAAGTTTTCCAGCTTCGCGAGCCAGACGAAGGTTTCAAGAAACCGGATGTTCATCGATGTCCGAACTGTGAGGCGGCGCCGGGTGGGCGGCGGGATCGGTCGATGGTAGCGGATTTTCAGGGCGGAAAACGAGTGCGCGGCGCGGCCAGTGTGACGTGGCGGGTACGGGTACCGGCGGCCTGGTGCCGGCCCGTTGCCCGCCACGACGTGTCACGCGGGCGGTGGGCCGATCCGCGTCAAAGCGCGTCGAACGCGAGCGTTGGCACGTCGACGACCATCGCGCCGCCGTCGGCGACGAGCGTCGCGCCGGTCACGAACGACGCATCCGGCGACGCGAGGAACGCGCAGACGGCCGCGATTTCGTCGGGCTCGGCCGCGCGCCGCAGCGGCACGTCGGCGCTCACGCGTGCGTAGGCGCCGTCGAGCGTGTCGCCATGCGCGGCCATCAGCGGTTCCATTTCCGCGTCGGCCATCGGCGTGCGGACCCAGCCCGGGCAGACGGCGTTCGCGCGCACGCCGTGCGGCCCGTAGTCGCGTGCCAGCGACCGCGCGAGCCCGAGCAGCGCATGCTTGCCGACCGTGTACCCGCAGACGCCCGGCCCGGCCGCGAGCGCCGCGATCGACGCGACCAGCACGATGCTGCCGCGCTGCGCGATCAGGTCGGGCAGGCACGCGCGGGCGCTGACGAACGCGGTGTCGAGGTTCGCGTGCATCGCGTTGCGCCATTGCGCGTCGTCGGTTTCGTCCGCGCGGCCGACGCCGTGGCCGCCCGCGCACGCAATGAGCGCGTCGACGCGGCCGAAGCGTTCGGCGATGCGCGGCAGGAAGCCGGCCCAGTCTGCGGTGCTCGCGGCGTCGCCCGCGAGCGCGAGGCCGCCCGTTTCGGCGGCCAGTGCGTCGAGCGGCGCCTGACGGCGCCCGATCAGTACGACGCGGTCGCCGCGGCTGGCGAAGCGGCGCGCGCACGCGGCGCCGATGCCGGTGCCCGCGCCGGTGATCGCGATCGTGCGGGGTTGCGGGTGCGTCATGTCGTTCTCCGGAAAGGTGTCGTTACCGGCCACTTTAGGCGGCGCCGGCGCGCGACGGTATCCGCCGAAAGGATGAACGCGGGTCGTCCGGACGGCCCGCGCCGCCATGGCCCATTTTGCAAAGGCTGACGATGTGCGGCGCCGAATCGCTCTATCCTCCACATTTTTGGGATAAGTCACGAAAGCCCGGCAAAATAGCGCGGGCGGGCGCGCGCATCGACGCGCGGCGCGTCGGCGGGCCGATTCCGTCGTGCGAGCGGAGCGGCAGGCCGGCAGCATCGGCGCGAGCGTGCGTCCGATGCACGGGTATCGTGTCCGCCGATGGATCGTGTCGCCGCGGCGTATCGCCCGGTTGCGCGCTGGCGCGGCCGGACCATCGACAAGAACAGGGAGGGGCCGGCAATGAGGCTGGACGACGAAAGAGAAAGCATGAACGTCGAGGATCGCCGCGGTGCCGGCGGTTTCGGCGGCGGGCGCGGCGCGACGATCGGCATCGGCACGATCGTGGTCGCGCTGGCTGCATCGTATTTCTTCGGGATCGACCCGCGCGTGGTGCTCGAAGGCGCGTCGGCGCTGCAGGGCCGCCAGCAGCAGGCGCAACCCGCACCGGCGCAGCGCCAGGGCGCGCCGGCGGGCGATCCGGGCGCGGTGTTCACGCGCAAGGTGCTCGGCAACATCGAGCGCACGTGGACGGGCGTGTTCAACACGCAGCTGCACGGGCAGTACGAGCCGCCGAAGCTCGTGATGTTCACGAACTCGACGCCGACCGCCTGCGGCACGGGCCAGACGGCGATGGGGCCGTTCTATTGCCCGGCCGACCGCAAGGTGTATATCGATCTCGGTTTCTATGACGAACTGCGCAAGCGTTTCGGCGCGGGCGGCGATTTCGCGCAGGCCTACGTGATCGCGCACGAAGTCGGCCATCACGTGCAGAACCTGCTCGGCATTTCCGACAAGGTCGACGCGGCGCGGCGGCGGTCGAGCCAGGCGCGCTCGAACGCGCTGTCGGTGCGGATGGAGTTGCAGGCCGACTGCTTCGCCGGCGTGTGGGCGAACAACGCGCAGCGCGCGAACCAGCGGCTGATGGAACCGGGCGATTTCGAGCAGGGGCTGAAGGCCGCCGCTGCAATCGGCGATGACCGGCTCCAGCAGCAAGGGCAGGGGCGCGTCGTCCCGGAAAGCTTCACGCACGGCACCAGCGACCAGCGCGTGTACTGGCTGCGGCGCGGGATGGAGTCGGGCGAGGTGAGCGCTTGCGACACGTTCGCCGCGAACGCACGCTGAAACACGACGCGCGCACCGGCGCGCGCTTGTATCGCCCCGGCTGAACCGGCCACCACAGCCGGACCGGGACGATTTGCCGATTTGTGCTCACCGGCGCTTTTCGGCGCCGGTAGGCTGGCCCGGACTTCATTGTTCGATCCGTTCGCGCGCCAGCCGATTCCACCATGCCGACCTCATCCGTTCCCGTCGATCAGGACGCCGCCGACTGGCAGCGTGCGCTGCGCGCCTGCGTGGACGCGTTCGACGCGTTCGCGAGCCCGTCCGCGATCGTGTTCTATCGGCTCGACCAGAGCGGCGAACCGGCCGATTTCGAGCTGTTCGGGATGCCGGAATCGATGCACCGCACCTATGTCACGCGCTACCGGATGCTCGATCCGCTGCACCCGTCGCGCTGCGCGGCGGGTGAGTGCGCGGTCGTCACGCTCGCGTCCCAATTGCCTGACGAAAGACGCGATGCGTCCGCGTACTGGACCCGTTTCCTGCGGCGGCACGACGTGGCCGACGTCGTCGAGATCTGGCTGCGCGACGCGGGCCGCACGGTCGGCGCGTTCTCGTTGCTGCGTTTCGGGGCGCGGGATGCGACCGGCAACAGCACGGCAGGGCGCTTCGCACCGGGCGAAATCGACGCGCTCGCGCGTCTGCAGCCGGTGGCCGAAGCCGCGCTGAGCCCGCTGCTGCGCGCGCGGCGCGGGATCCACCGGATCGGCTGCGAGGAACGGCTCACCTACCGCGAGGAGCAGATCGCGCGCCTCGTGAGCGACGGCCGCTCGAACAAGGAGATCGCGCGCGATCTCGCGCTCGGGCAACCGACGATCAAGACCCACCTGATGCGCATGTATCGCAAGCTCGGCGTGTCGAACCGCACCGAACTGGTCGGCGCGCTGTTCCTTTGATCCGACGGATAATCGCGATCCGGACATCGACCCTTTCGCGATCGCGGATTCATGAATGCCAAAGCGCTGCTGGCTGTGCTGCTCGTCCTGTCGGGTTTCGCCTCGTCGGCCTTCGCGCAGGACCGCGAACCCGATTCCTGCCTCGTGCTGCATCCGACCCGGATCGCCCCGGACGACGTCGGCGAGGCCGGCGACCATTCCGGCGGCGGGTGGCTCGGACTGGTACCCAGCGGGAACCACTGGACGCTCGCGCCGGCACGTGTCCGGTTCGAACCGGTCCAGCCGGAAGGCGACATCGTCGACATCAAGTCCGACCCGGAAAAAGCCGTGGCGCTGTTTCGGTGCAAGTCGCTCAGGCAGGGCAAGGTCGACGCGGCGAACCTGGTGTTTCCGACCGGCGGCAAGGTGATCGGTCCCGGTGCCAGCCCGTTGCGGTTCGTCCTTCATGGCCGCCGGTTCACGTTGCGGCACACGGTAACGGGGGCGGTGATCGCCGAGGGCGGCGGCAGGCGTTCGGTGCTGCATGACTTCGGCGGCAGCAGCCCGCCGTTCAGGGCGTCGTTGATCTGGGCCGGCGACGTCGATCGCGACGGCCGGCTGGATCTCCTGATGGAATTCGAAAGCGACCTCGGCGCGAGCTTCTGCCTGTTCACGTCGAGCAGTGCCAAGGAAAACGAACTGGCCGGGCCGGCGAGCTGCATGGACGTCAGCGGCTGACGGCGCGCCGTTCCCGTCATCGTTCTGCGCGCCGGCCCGTGGCGTCGTGCAGTACCATGCGCGATCGTTTCGATAACAATCAAAGGGCCGGGAACATGGACGTCGCAATCATTGCCGTTTCGCTCGTGGTCATCGCGCTGAGCGTTGCGCTGCCGATTTTCATTATCAGAACCGCGCGAAGCGGGACGTACGACTCGCTGTACTTCCTGATCCCGCTTGCGCTCGGCATTTACTGGCTGGATTACCAGGCATACGACTTCCTTGCGTCGATGGCGCACGGTTTCAGAAACTAGCCTTCCAGTCCGACCCCGCCGCCTTCCCCCCCACGCGCGGCCAATTTGCGCTCACCGGGCGTGATCCCTCGTCGATACAGTGGTTCGACGCCCGCGTGCCTTACCGGCACGCGGTCCAGCCACGACAATCCTCGAGACGCCCATGAGCAACACGAACTTCGTCGCCGTCAGCGACACCGTGCGCACCTTCGTTGCGCGCGATTTCGGCCTCTTCATCGACGGTGACATGCAGCCCGCGCACGCGGCTGCGCGGCTCGACGTGTACGACCCCGCCACGGGCGAGCGGCTGGCAACGGTCGCGGATGCCGACGCACACGACGTCGATCGCGCGGTCGCCAGCGCGAAGCACGCATTCGACACGCGCGTATGGAGCGGGCTGCGTCCGGCCGATCGCGAACGCATCCTGCTGAAACTCGCCGATCTGATCGAAGGCGACGCCGAAACGCTCGCGCAGCTCGAAACGCTGAACCAGGGCAAGTCGATCCACGTGTCGCGGGCGATCGAAGTTGGCGCGAGCGTCGAATACGTGCGCTACATGGCCGGCTGGGCGACCAAGATCACCGGCCAGACGCTCGACGTGTCGATCCCGTTCCCGCCCGGCGCGCGCTATACGGCCTATACGCGCAAGGAGCCCGTCGGCGTGGTCGCCGCGATCGTGCCGTGGAATTTCCCGCTGATGATCGCCGTGTGGAAGCTGATTCCCGCGCTCGCGGCTGGCTGCACGATCGTGCTGAAGCCGTCGCCGGAAACGCCGCTCACCGCGCTGCGCCTTGCCGAACTCGCACGCGAAGCCGGCGTGCCGCCGGGCGTGTTCAACGTCGTCACGGGCGGTCGCGTCTGCGGCTCGGCGCTCGCGAGCCACCCGTCGATCGCGAAGATCTCGTTCACGGGCTCGACCGCGACCGGCAAGCGGGTCGGCGCGGCGGCCGTGCAGAACATGACGCGCTTCTCGCTGGAGCTCGGCGGCAAGAACCCGATCGTGATGCTCGACGACGTCGACGTCGCGCAGGCGCTCGACGGCGTCGCCGCCGGCGCGTTCTTCAACCAGGGGCAGGTATGCGCGGCCGCGTCGCGCATCTATGTGCACCGCAGCAAGTTCGCGCAGCTTGCCGACGGCCTCGCGGGCGTCGCGCAGTCGATGAAGCTCGGCGCGGGCCTCGACACGACCGCGCAGATCAACCCGCTCGTGTCCGCGCACCATCGCGACAAGGTCGTCCAGCACATCGAAGGCGCGCGCCGCGCGGGCCTCACGTTCCTCGCGGGCGGCACGCCGGCCGACGATCTGCCCGGCTACTACGTGAAGCCCGCCGTGATCGCCGATCCGCATCCGGACAGCGCGATCGTGCGCGACGAGGTGTTCGGCCCCGTGATCGTCGTGGTGCCGTTCGACGACGCGGCCGAGGCCGTGCGTCTCGCGAACGCGTCGCCGTACGGCCTCGCCGCCAGCATCTGGAGCAACGACCTGAAGCGCGTGATGAACCTCGTGCCGCAGATCGAGGCCGGCACCGTGTGGGTGAACTGCCATATCCCGCTCGATCCGTCGATGCCGTTCGGCGGCTACAAGCAATCGGGCATCGGCCGCGAATTTGGCCAGTACGCGATCGAAGGCTTCACCGAAACCAAATCCGTCTGCATCGCGCACTGACGCGCGGCGCGCCCCCCGAACCCGAACGATCCGGTTCAAACGATCCGACAGTGGAGACTGCAATGAGCTACAACGAAGCGAAATTCTGGCATCCGATGGTGCACCCGAACGAGATGAAGCAGCGCAAGCCGATCCGCATCGTGCGCGGCGACGGCTGCTACGTGTTCGACGAAGAGGGGCGCAAGCTCGTCGACGGCGTCGCGGGCCTGTGGAACGTGAACGTCGGCCACAACCGCCAGGAAGTGAAGGACGCGATCGTGCGCCAGCTCGACGAGCTCGAATACTTCCAGCTGTTCGACGGGATTTCGCATCCGCGCGCGGAAGAACTGTCGAAGAAGGTGATCGACATGCTCGAGCCGGAAGGGATGCGCCGCGTGCTGTACAGCTCGGGCGGCTCCGATTCGATCGAGACCGCGCTGAAGATCGCGCGCCAGTACTGGAAGGTGCGCGGCCAGGCCGACCGCACGAAGTTCATCTCGCTGAAGCAGGGCTATCACGGCACGCATTTCGGCGGCGCGTCGGTCAACGGCAACACGGTGTTCCGCCGCAACTACGAACCGAACCTGCCCGGCTGCTTCCACGTCGAGACGCCCTGGCTGTATCGCAATCCGTTCACGCAGGACCCCGAAGCACTCGGCCGGATCTGCGCGGAAATGCTCGAGCGCGAGATCCAGTTCCAGAGCCCCGACACGGTCGCGGCGTTCATCGCGGAGCCGATCCAGGGCGCGGGCGGCGTGATCGTGCCGCCGGCCAACTACTGGCCGCTCGTGCGCGAAGTGTGCGACCGCTACGGCGTGCTGCTGATCGCCGACGAAGTCGTGACGGGCTTCGGCCGCAGCGGCAGCCTGTTCGGCAGCCGCGGCTGGGGCGTGCGTCCGGACATCATGTGTCTCGCGAAGGGGATCTCGTCGGGTTACGTGCCGCTCGGCGCGACGGTCGTGAACGCACGGATCGAGGACGCGTTCGCCGCGAATGCCGATTTTGGCGGTGCGATCATGCACGGCTACACGTACGCAGGCCACCCGGTGGCGTGCGCGGCCGCGATCGCGAGCCTCGACATCGTCGTGAAGGAGGACCTGCCGGCGAACGCGGCGAAGCAGGGTGCGTATCTGCTCGAGGCGCTGAAGCCGTTCGCGGAACGCTTCGCGGCGGTCGGCGAGGTGCGCGGCAAGGGACTGATGCTCGCGCTCGACCTCGTCGCGAACAAGGACACGCGCGAGCCGATCGACCCGCTGTCCGGCTATGCGAACGCGGTCGCGGAAGTCGCGCGCGAGAACGGCGTGCTGGTGCGCCCGGTCGGCACGAAGATCATCCTGTCGCCGCCGCTCGTGATCCAGCGCGAACAGCTCGACCGGATCGTCGACGCGCTCGCGGCGGGCTTCGAGGCCGTGCCGTTCGCATGACGGCATGACCGCATGACCGCATGACGAGGTAGCCGCATGACGGCAAACCTGTGGCGGAGGGCGTGCATGCCGCCGCGGGTTTGCCGATTTGCGCTATGACCGGATTATTTTGCCTGCGTATTTTTTCGACATCGGATCACGATGTGATCGACAGGGGACCCGGGTGCCGAAGCGCTGAAGCGCCGCCCCGGGCCGACCGCAAAGCATGTGGCCCCGGCTGCCGACGAAGCGCCGGTTCAGGCCAGTCAAGGAAGGAGACAAAGATGTCGGGATGGTCAGGAGTGACCGGCGCCGCGGGCGATACGTCCGCAGGCTCGCCGGCGGAAGCGGGCGGCGGCACCGCGCTGAAGGCCGGTGCCGTCGGTTTTCCGACCGCGCTGGCGAGCGCCGTCGGCCTCATCATGGCGAGCCCGGTGATCCTCACCGCGACGTCGGGCTTCGGGATGGGCGGCTGGGCGTTCGCGGTCGCGATGATCATCGCGTTCGTGATGATGCAGGCGCAGGCCACCACGTTCTCCGAAGCGGCCGCGATGCTGCCGACGGCCGGCTCGGTCTACGATTACCTGTCGTGCGGGCTGGGCCGCTTCTGGGCGATCACCGGCACGATCTCCGCGTATTTCCTCGTGCACGTGTTCGCCGGCACGGCGGAAACGATCCTGAGCGGCATCATGGCGCTCGTCAACTTCGAATCGCTGAATGCCGCGTTCGAGAAGCACAACAGCTCGTGGCTCGTCGGCGTCGGCCTCGTGGTCACGTTCGCGATCACCAACATCATCGGCATCAGGGTGTTCAGCAAGCTGGAGATCGTGCTGACGGCCGGCATGTGGCTGTCGCTGATGATCTTCGGGATCCTCGGGCTCGCGGCCGCGCCGGCCGTGCATCTCGACGGCTGGTTCGGCGGCTCGGAAGTCGGCACGTCGGTGCCGGCCGTGCTGTCGCTCGTCGGGATGGCGATGTTCATGTTCGTCGGCTGCGAATTCGTCACGCCGCTCGCGCCGGAAATGAAGTCGCCGGGCAGGACGATCCCGCGCGCGATGGCGCTCGGCCTCGTCGGCGTCGCGATCTGCATGTTCCTGTACGGCGCGGCGATCCGCCGCCAGGTCGCGAACGTGCCGGTGAGCCCCGACGGCCTCACGCACCTGCTCGACACGCCGGGTGCGATTCCCGCGTTCGCGCTGCAGGTGCTCGGCCCGTTCGGGCGCGTATGGTTCGGCATCGCGTTCCTGTGCGCGGGCGCCGCGACGATCAACACGCTGATGGCCGGGCTGCCGCGCATCCTGTACGGGATGGCGATCGACGGCGCGCTGCCGCGCTGCTTCGCGTACCTGCATCCGCGCTTCAAGACGCCGGTGGTCGGCATCGTGGCGGCGGCGATCGTGCCGATCTTCCACGCGTGGCTGATCAACGGCAATCTCGACAGCATCCTGCACCTCGTGCTCGCCGCGACCTGCGCATGGGGCACCGCGTACCTGCTCGTCACCGCGTCGGTCGTGATGCTGCGCATCCGCCGCCCGGACCTGCCGCGTCCGTACCGGTCGCCGCTGTTCCCGTTGCCGCAGATCGTGTCGAGCGTCGGCATCGTGCTCGCGATCTGGTACATCACGCCGCCCGGGATGAATTCGCGCGACATCTACGTGCCGTTCGGCGCGATGCTCGGGCTCACCGCGCTGTACGCGTTGTTCTGGACGCTCGTCGTGCAGCGCCGGCATCCGTTCAAGCCGGTGCCGGTCGAGGAAGTGCTGCGCAACGAGCACGTCGCGTCGTGAGGGCCGCGCTCGCCCGGTGGCGCGCGGCGCCCGACGCGCCGCCGCCCGGCCATCGGCCCGGCGCGATCGCCGCGCGCGTGCTGGCCGACCTGCAGGCCGCGCGCGATACCGACGCAGTCGGCAGTCAGGTGACGCGGCTGCCGAACGGGGCATGCGTGAGCGTCGACGAGCGCGTCGAACGCCAGTTCCTGATGCATACGGTCAGCGTGAAGGTGGCGGCGACCGTACGCGGTCCGGCCGCGCAGGGTAGCGCGCGCGTGCGGCAGACCGGCTGGCTGCGCCGTACGGGGATCGATGGCGTACGCGCTTCGGGATGCGACCCCGTATTCAATGAAACCCTGACCGCGCTGATCGCCGAGCCGTCTCTGGCCGACGCGTTGCGTCCGTTGCACCTGACCGACTGCACGATCGACGCGCGCGACGGCCGCTGGACGCTCGCGATCGTGCCGTTCGGCGGCAGCGAGGTCGTGAACCGGATGCCGTCGTTTCGCCGCTACGTCCGGCTGACCGGCGAGCAGGCCGCCGCGCTGTCGGCGGCCTTGCTTGCGTTCGAAACCGCACTACGCAGGATTTTGCGAGGGTAAGCTGTGGCGTTGCGTGCCGTGCGAACCCGGCGGCCGCATCCAGGACCCAGGGGTTTTACCGGAGATGCCGATGCTGTTCCAGTCACGCTCACACGAAGACGTGCACGATCACGGGCTCGCGATCGCGGGCTGGCATCAGGTTTACCGGCAGATGACGCCCGGCCGCTTCAAGGGCACCGTCACGCAGGTGCTGTACGACGATTTCCACTTCTTCCGCGAGACGACCAACCGGCGCGTCGCGCAAACCGGGCTCGCGCCGGCCGGGCGCACGTCGCTCGCGGTGCCGCTGTCCGTCCCGCTCGCGGGCACCTTCCAGGGCCAGCCGATCGACGGCTATGCGCTGCTCGCGCTGCGCGCCGGCGAGGATTTCGAATTCCACACGCCGGAAGGGATGGGGCTCGTCGGGATCAGCGCGGCGTCCGACATGGTCGACGAGCTGTGCGAGGCCGAATTCGGCGCGTCCGGCGCGCGCAAGCTGCGGCACGTGACGCGGCTGTCCGACGATCAGGGCGTCGCGCTCGGCGTGCGGCTGTCGGCGCTGATCGACGACGCGCAGCGCAACCCCGGTCACCTCGAATACGCGGCCACCCGCAAGATGTTCCGCGATGCGATGCTCGGCATGTTCCTCGACGCGCTCGAACAGGGCATCGGCGTCGAGCGCCGCGACATCACGCACGCCACCTACAGCGATATCGTGAGCCGGTGCGAGAAACATCTGCGCGACCGGCCCGAAGAACCCGTCACCGTGCTCGAACTGTGCCGCGCGCTGCGCTGCAGCCGCCGCACGCTGCAAACGAGTTTCCAGCGCGTGGCCGACGTCACGCCGGTCGGCTACCTGCGCACGATCCGGCTGAACGCGGTGCGCCGCATGCTGCGTACGACGTCGGTGACGCAACTCGGCGTCGGCGAGGCCGCCGCGAGCTGGGGCTTCACGCATCTCGGCTATTTCGCGCGCGAGTATCGCGACCTGTTCGGCGAACTGCCTTCCCAGACGACGCGTCCCGAATGACGCACGTGCACCGCGACGGCGCTGCCCGGCACCGTCGCGCGCAGCGTATCCCACTGTTTGCCGATTTGCGATAGAGGTCCTGAATTTTCGCTGGATAGAGTCCTGTCACCCATATCGACAACACCATCGATCTGCACTGCGAATCGATGACCACAGAGGGCGGGACATGAAAATCGGACGACGACTGGCCGCAGCCGCGGCGACGCTGGGTTGCATGCACGCGCACGCGCAGACCTCGGGGAGCGTGACGCTGTACGGCACCGTGGATACCGGCATCATCTACTCGACGAACCAGCAGTTCACGCGCGCCGACGGCAGCACGGGCGGCGGCCATGCGTGGCAGATGGGCGGCGGCAACCTCGTACCGTCCCGCTTCGGCTTCCAGGGCGCCGAGCCGCTCGGCGGCGGGCTCGACGCGGTGTTCACGCTCGAGCAGCAGTTCCTGTCCGCGAACGGGCAGGCGCTGCAGGGCGGCACGGCGTTCAGCCGCCAGGCGTGGGTCGGGCTGCGCCAGGAAGGCATCGGCACGCTCGGGCTCGGCCGCCAGTACGATTCGTACACCGACATGCTCGGCGCGTACGTGTCGAGCAACAACTGGGCGACGCCGTACGGCTCGCATCTCGGCGACGTCGACAACCTGAACGCCGCGTTCAACTTCAACAACGCGGTGAAGTTCACCAGCGCCGATTTCAACGGCCTCACGTTCGGCGGCACGTTCAGCTTCGGCGGGCAGGCCGGCGACTTTTCCGCGAAGCGCGGCTACGCGGTGGCCGCGACGTACACGCGTGCGCCGGTGGCGTTCTCGGTCGGCTACCTCGACCTGCACCAGCCGCTCGACGCGGCGCTCGGCGGCGCGAGCGGCTACATCGGCGATTTCGCGTGCAGCAACGCGGGCGCGATGTACTGCCTGCTGCAGGACGCGGGCTCGATGCGCGCATTCGGCGCGGGCGGCTCGGTCACGCTCGGCGCGGCGACGGTCGCGCTGACCTACACGCATACGCGCCTCGGCGACAGCCGCTATTTCTCGACCGCCGCGCAGCCGCGCACGCAGGCGTTCACGTTCGACATCGGCGAGCTGAACGTCACGTACATGTTCACGCCCGCGCTGCAGGGCGGCGTCGCGTACATCTTCAACGCCGCGCATACGGACGGACGCGGCACGACGCGGTTCCACCAGGTGAACGTCGGCACGAACTACAGCCTGTCGAAGCGCACGGCGCTGTACGCGGTCGCGATCGGCCAGATCGCGAGCGGCACGGGGCTCGGCACCGATGCGAACGGCAACGCGGCGAACTACGCGCAGATTCCGGTGCTCGCGAACAGCAACTCGAGCCGGCAACTGGCCGTGATGGCCGGGATTCGCGTGAACTTCTGACCCGGCCGGGGCGGTCTGGCCGGGAAGGTCGGGCCGCGGGGCAGGGACGGCCGGCGCGGCGGGGCCACCGGGCACGGCGGCGGCCGTTCCCGCCGCGTGCCATAAATTCTTAACGATCGGCGTGAACAATGGCGTTCGCATCAGGCGGCCAGCCGCGTCCCCCGCGTTGCACACGTGTGCAACGCCTGGCCGTCCCGCCACCACGCCGAACGAGAGAGACCTCATGACCCTGCTGACCCGCCTGCGCGCGCTGTCCGTCGCCCTTGCGCTGTCCTTTGCCGCCACGCACGCCGTTGCGGCGGATCTCGTCATCGCGGGCCGCGACGACATCTACGGCAAGGGGCTGGCCGACGCCGTCGCCGGCTTCAACAAGCTGCACCCGGGCACCGAGATCGAGCTGCTCAAGCTGCCGAACGCGAACCTGTACCAGAAGCTCAAGCTGTCGATGCGCGAAGGCACCGGCACGTACGACCTCGTGATGCTGGACGACACGTGGGCGCCCGAATTCATCGGCAACGGCTGGCTGAAGCCGCTGCCGGCATCGCTGGCGGACGCCGATCTCGTGCCGTCCACCGTCGCGCTCGGCCGCAACGCGGCCGGTGCGCTGTACGCGCTGCCGATCGTCGGCAACGTCGAGATGTTCGCGTACCGCAAGGACCTGCTCGCGAAGTACAAGCTGCAGCCGCCGCGCAACTGGGACGACGTGCTGAAGATCGCGCAGACCGTCGGCGGCGCGGACAAGAGCGTGTCGGGCGTCGTGTTTCGCGGCACCAAGGGCAACCCGGTCGTGACGGGCTTCCTGCCGATCCTGTGGGCGTACGGCGGCGACGTGTTCGACCATGCCGGCAACGTGACGATCGACTCGCGCGAAGCGCAGGCCGCGCTGAAGACGTTCCTCGCGCTGAAGGCGTCCGCACCGAAGGACGTCGACGTGTACGGCGCGGCGGAAGTGCGCGATGCGCTGCAGCGCGGCACGGCCGCGCAGTCGATCGAGGTGTGGCCGGCGTGGGTGCCGGCGCTCGACGATCCGAAGCAGTCGCGCGTGGTCGGGCAGATCGCGCTGCAGCCGCCGCCCGGGCAGACCGCCGGCCCGGCGCCGATGCTCGGCATCTGGCAGATGGGCATTCCGAAGGACGCGCCGCACGCGAAGCTCGCGCAGGATTTCCTCGCTTACCTGACTACACGCGATACGCAGACGCGCCTCGCCGGCATCGGCATTCCGCCGACCCGCCGCAGCGTGTTCAACGATCCGGCGCTGGTGCGCCAGTACCGCTGGTATCCCGACCAGTTGAAGGCGCTCGAAGCCGGCCGCGCACGGCCGCGCGTGAAGGACTGGCAGCAGGTCGAGAGCATTCTCGGCGACCAGCTGCAGCTCGCGCTGACCGGGCAGGCCGCCCCCGACGCCGCGCTGCGCCAGGCGCAGCAGAAGATCGCGCAGGCGACGGCCGCGGCCGGCAAGTGACGGCGCGCGTCCACCCGCCGGCCGGAGATCGCGCATGAAAGCCTTCGGCCGCAGCCTGCCGTTCGTCGCACTGCTCGGGCCCGCGCTGCTGGTGCTCGCGGCGCTCGCGCTGTATCCGGTCGCGCAGGTGCTGATCGATTCGTTCTGCCAGGTCGACTACTCGGCCGGCCGCCGCGCGTTCGCGGGGCTCGCGAACTATCGCGCGGTGCTCGGCGACGACGCGTTCACGGCCGGCTTCGGCAACACGCTGCGCTTCACGATCGTCGCGTCGCTCGCCGAAGTCGCGCTGGGCTTCGGCCTCGCGCTGCTGTTCGTGCGCGCGTTTCCGGGGCGGCGCATCGCGCTGCCGCTCGCGATCCTGCCGATGATGCTGTCGACACTCGTGTGCTCGGCGATCTGGCGCAACTGGCTGAACTTCGACGGCTTCCTGAACACGCTGCTCGCGGCGTTCGGCATCGAAGGCGTGCGCTGGCTGTCCGATCCGCATCTCGCGCTGTGGTCGCTCGCGCTCGTCGACGTCTGGCAGTGGACGCCGATGGCGTTCCTGATCGTGCTGGCCGGGCTGCAGTCGATCCCGCAGGAACTGTACGAAGCCGCACGCACCGACGGCGCGAGCGAGTGGCAGTGCCTGCGCGACATCACGCTGCCGCTCGCGGCGCCGCAGATCGGCCTCGCGCTGCTGCTGCGCTCGATCGACACGTTCAAGCTGTTCGACAAGGTCTATGCGCT
Source organism: Burkholderia sp. (assembly GCA_031253835.1). Taxonomy (GTDB): domain Bacteria; phylum Pseudomonadota; class Gammaproteobacteria; order Burkholderiales; family Burkholderiaceae; genus Burkholderia. The sequence goes on from JAIRVP010000037.1 coordinate 40,879, forward strand.
GACGGGCGGCGGCCCCGGCAACGCGACGCAGACGCTGTCGACCTATATCTACGACACGGGCTTCCGCTTCTTCAACGTCGGGCCGGCGAGTGCCGCGTCGGTGCTGATGCTTGCGGCGTCCGCGGTGCTGGTCTCGGGGTACGTATGGCAGACGGTTCGCAAGCGGCGCGCATGACGGCGCCTCCCGCAGGCATCATGGGCGCGCGAACGGGCGCCGCATTCGGTCGCGCGATGCCGTGGGCGCTGCGCATCGTTGCGCTCGCGCTGTTGCTGCTGCCGTGCCTGTGGATGGCCGGCGCCGCTTTCATGCCGACGCTCGAACGCCTCGACCATCCGTTGCGGATCTGGCCGGCCGCGCCGACGCTCGAGCATTTCACGTCGGTATGGTCCAACGGCATCGGCGCGCCGCTGTTCAATTCGCTGCTGGTCGGTTTCGGCACGACGCTGCTGGCGCTGGCGCTCGCGTTTCCGGCCGCTTATGCGCTCGTGCGGCTGCGGTTTCCGGCGCGGCTCGACCTGCTGTTCCTGATGCTCGTGCTGGCATTGAAGCTGATGCCGCCGATCACGATCGCGGTGCCGTTGTTCGCGCTCGCGAAGCGGCTGCACCTGCTCGATTCGACGCTCGGCCTGATGCTCGCGTACCAGATTTATGCATTGCCGATGGCGATCTGGATGCTGCTCGCGTTCGTCCGCGAAGTGCCGGTCGAGTATGAAGAAGCGGCCTGCATCGACGGTGCGGGGCTCACGCGACGGCTCGTGCAGATCGTGCTGCCGCTGTGCGCGCCGGGGCTGATCGCGACCGCGATCTTCGTGTTCATCGCGGCCTGGAACGAGTTCCTGATCGCGCTGCTGTTCGTGTCGACGCCGAGCCGTTTCACGCTGCCGCTCGCGATTGCCGGCTACGTGACGGAGAACGGCATCGACTGGGGCGACCTGATGAGCGCGGGGCTGATGGCGTCGCTGCCCACGCTCGCCGTGGCCGGCTACGTGCAGCGCTACCTGTTGCGCGGGTTCGCGGGCGGGCTGAAGTGACGCGCGGCCGCGCCGCGCCCGATGTTACCCCGTCACGTGCAGCTGTCCCGCACCACCTGCGTGACCGGCACGATGCGCGTGCGCGACGGGCCGTCGAACGTCTGCATGCGATCCGCGAGCAGGTCGATCGCCGCGTGCGCGAGGCCGCGCGTATCCTGCCGGAGCGTCGTCAACCGATACGCGTCGTATTCGGCGGCCGGGATGTCGTCGAAGCCGATCACGCGCAGGTCTTCCGGCACGCGCAACCCGAATTCGCTGCGCGCGACATCGATCACGCCGAGCGCGAGCAGGTCGGACGAGCAGAACACACCGTCAGGCCGTTCGCTCGCCGCGAACAGTTGCCGCGCCGCGTCGATCCCGCTGGCATGGGTGTCGGACGGCGTATCGATCACGTGCGTGAGCGTCGCGTCGAACGCATCGCGTTGTCCGATCGCGTGCTCGAATGCCGCGGCGCGCGACTGCGCGCTGTAGCTGGCCCCGCGCGGCCCGACGAACGCGAGCCGGCGCGCGCCGGCCCGCACGAGCCGCTGCGCCGCATGGACGGCGCCCGCCGCGTTGTCGCTGACGACGACATCGGCCCCCGGCAGGTTCGCCTCGCGGTTGATCATCACGACCGGAATCCGGTGTTCGAGATACTGCTGCGCGACCGACAGCGGCGGCGACGCGGACGTCATCACGAGCCCCGCGATCCGGTAGCTGAGCAGCTGTTCCAGCGATTGCCGGACCTGGCGCGGATCTTCCGCGTTGGTCACGAGCGGCGTGAGCGCACGCTGCCCGAGCGTGGCCATCAGGTCCGACAGCAACCGCGCGCGGAACGGGTTCTCGAACCCGGCCGTCACGACGCCGATCATGCTGCTGCGCTGCGTGATCATGTCGCGCGCGATCAGGTTGACCTGGTAGCCGAGCGCGCGCGCGGCGACCATCACGCGTTCGCGCGTCTGCGGTGCGATGCTCGCCGTCGGCGAGAATGCGCGCGATACCGCCGAGCGCGAGACACCGGCTCGCGCCGCGACATCCGACGCCGTCACCCACGGTTTTCTTTCCTTGTCATTCATCGATTCATGATCCCTTCGAGCCACGAAACGTGCATGCCGCTCGCCGACTGGATGTCGGCGCTCGACGATGCGCGGCTGCTGCATACGCTGACCCTACCGGGCAGCCATGACACCTGTGCGTATACCGTCGACGATTGGCTCGTGCGCACGCAGCGCGCGCCGCTCGACGCGCAGCTCGCGCATGGCGTGCGGCTGCTCGACATCCGCTGCCGGCACGTGCGCGATGCGTTCGATATCCATCACGGCGGCATCGCGCTCGGGATGACGTTCGACGACGTGCTGGCCGCCTGTACGCGCTTTCTCGATGCGCATCCGCGCGAATGCATCGTGATGTCGGTGAAGGACGAGTGGCCGGCGCAGGCCTGCACGCGCGGTTTCGACGCGACGTTCGACGCGCATCGCGCGCGGCATCCGCGGCTGCGCTGGCATGCCGGCGGCACGCTGCCCGCGCTCGGCGACGTGCGCGGCGCGATCGTGCTGCTGCGGCGCTTTCGCAGCGGGCGGCCGCTCGGCATCGACCTGACCGCATGGCCCGACAACGCGACGTTCACGATCGATCATCCGGACGGCGCGTTCGTGATCCAGGACGAATACCGCGTACCGGTGGCCGCGTCGATCGCGTGGAAGTGGCGCGCGATCGACGCGCTGCTGACGCATCTGCCGTTGCCGGACAGCGGCAGATGGGCGATCAGTTTTTGCAGCGGAACGGGGATGGGCGCGAATCCGTCCGTGGTTGCGCACGGCGATGGCAACGTGCGGGGCATTCATGCGCGGCTGGCCGAGCGGTTGCGCGAGCAGCGCGGCCCGCATGGCGCGATGCTGCTCGATTTCTGCGACGACGACGACTGGGCGCTGGTGCGCGCGCTGATCGAATGCAACGACCACGTGCCGGAGCAGGGCGTCTGGCGCAAGGCGTTTCGCTGCTAGTGCAGATTCGCGTTGAAGAACGCGAGCGCTTTTGCGTCGAGCGTTTTGTGGAACGCGACGCGGTCGAATCCCTTCGCATCGGTACAGATGTCGGCCGGAGGTTCGACGAATTCCTGCAGGTCGGCCGCGCGGCTCATGTCGGAAACGTGTCGCCGGAAAGGTTGATCGACGCGACGACGTAGCCCGCGTCGGCGAGCGTTTCAGCGCGGTCGTGGTGACCGAAGTACGAGCCGCCATGCCCGTGCGAGATCACGACGAGCGGCAACTTGTCGCCGGTGGTCGGGCAGTCGCGGCGTCCTTTCAGCGTGTAAGGGTCGACCAGACCCGTTTGCATGTCTTCCGCGCAGGGCGTCCACACCATCGCGCGCAACTCGGGGCCGGATGCACCGGCAGGGATCCGGACGAACTGGATGCCGGCTGCGTGCGCAACCGTGGCGGACAGGCAGAGCAGGACAGCCGGCAGCCAGGTTTTCATGTGGAATCCCGGGGCAGCGTAGGGGGCGGCGCGATACGCGCCGGACGAGGTGTTTACCGCGTCGCGATCGCCACTGCCGCACCGGCCATCGCGGTCGCGCTCGTGCGGTTCGCAATCCGTTTCGCGCGCGCCGACGTCAGGAGCGCGCGTGCACGCGACGCGAGCAGCGACCAGAAGCAGTCCGCAAGAATCAACACCGCGAGCATCGTGCCCACCAGTTCGGCCCATGCCGCGACGCCGACATGCGTGAGGTCGACGATGGTCGGCAGCAGCGCGAGATAGAACACCATGATCTTCGGGTTGCCGAGCGTCACGAGCATGCCGGCGACGAACATGCGCCAGGGCGACTGGCCGCGCGGCAGGTCGTCCGCGCCCGTGTCGGTCGGCGCGGTCCACATCTTCCATGCAAGAAACAGCAGGTACGCGACGCCGAGCAGTTTCAGCACGATCAGGCCCGTCGCGAACGTGCGCGCGAACGCGGACAGCCCCGCGACCGCGAGCGTGAGCCACAGCGCTTCGCCGAGCCACATCGCCGCGAGGAACGGCAGTACGTCGCGCACGCCGTTCGTCAGCACGCGTGCGACGAGCGCGGCAACGCTCGGGCCGGGCGTGCCGGCGGTGACGAGCAGCGCGAAGGCGAATACGGCGAGTGCGGACAGCGTCATGGCGAACCTCGTGGTGGAGCGTTCGAAACGTATGAAGTTTCGATTATAGTGACGGCCGTTCCAGACCGTCTGCCCGAATTGCCGTCATGACTGCATCGATCCTGATTCGCCCCGCCACGCGGGAAGACGCGGCCGCGATGGCCGCCGTGGAAGTCGCCGCCGCGCAGCGGTTTCGAGAAATCGGCATGGCCGACATCGCGGAGGGCGAGCCGACCGATGCGGATGCCGTGTGCGTGCGCATCGACGATGGCCGCGCGTATGTCGCGGTCGACCCGCAGGGCACGTGTGTGGGATTTGCGTTCTACCGGCTGCTCGATGCGCAGCGGTTGTATCTGGAGGAACTCGATGTCGCGCCGTCGCATGCCGGACAGCGGATCGGCGCGCGCCTGATCGAACAGGTGATGGCGCGCGCGGCGCAGGAACGGATTGAGCAGGTCGTGCTGTCGACGTTCCGCGATGCGCCGTGGAATGCGCCGTACTACGCGCGACTCGGTTTCAGCATCGTCGACGATGCGTCACTCGACGATATGCTGCGCGCGATTCGCGCGCACCACATCTCGCTCGGTCTCGACGAAACGCAGCGCGTGTTCATGCGCGCGGACGTGCGCGCCTGAACACGTGCTGCCCGGCCGTCAGGCCGCGTCGCTCAGCGCCGGGTAGTCGGTGTAGCCCGTTTCGCCTTCCGCGTAGAACGTTTCCGGCACCGGCTTGTTGAGCGGTGCGCCGAGTTCGAGGCGGCGCGGCAGGTCCGGGTTCGCGATGAACAGCTTGCCCCATGCGATCGCGTCGGCGCTGCCGTTCGCGAGCGCGGCCTGCGCGGTGTCGAGCGTGAACTGCTCGTTCGCGATCAGCGGGCCGCCGAACGCTTCCTTCAGGCGCGGGCTCAACTGGTCGCCCGAATACGATTCGCGCGTGAAGATGAACGCGATCTTGCGGCGGCCGAGCTCGCGCGCGACATAACCGAACGTCGCTGCCGGGTCCGAATCGCCCATCGTGTGCGCGTCGCCGCGCGGTGCGAGGTGCACGCCGACACGGCCGGCGCCCCACACGTCGATCGCTGCGTCGACCACTTCGAGCAGCAGGCGTGCGCGGTTCTCGATCGGGCCGCCGTACGCATCGGTGCGGCGGTTGGTGCTGTCCTGCAGGAACTGGTCGAGCAGGTAGCCGTTCGCGCCGTGGATCTCGACGCCGTCGAAGCCGGCCGCCTTCGCGTTCTCGGCACCCTTGCGGTAGGCGGCGACGATGCCCGGGATTTCGTCGAGTTCGAGCGCGCGCGGCGTCACGTACGGACGCTGCGGACGCACGAGGCTCACATGGCCGCCCGCGGCGATCGCGCTCGGCGCGACCGGCAGGTCGCCGTTCAGGAACGCCGGATCGGAGATCCGGCCCACGTGCCAGAGCTGCAGCACGATGCGGCCGCCGGCCGCGTGCACGGCCTGCGTGACCTGCTTCCAGCCTGCGACCTGCTCGTCGGACCAGATGCCCGGCGTGTCCGCATAGCCGACACCCTGCGGCGTGACCGACGTCGCTTCGGTAATGATCAGGCCGGCCGATGCGCGCTCGGTGTAGTAGCGCGCCATCAGTGCATTCGGTACGCGCGCCGCGCCCGCACGGGAGCGGGTGAGCGGCGCCATCACGATGCGGTTCGGCAGGGTCAGGTCGCCGAGGGTAACGGGATCGAACAGCGTAGGCATGGCAGATAACCTCTTCACGAAAGGCGGGAACACCGTCGCGTCATGTGCGACGGCGCACCGCATGGCCGGTTGGGCCGTTGGCTAGAGTTCGCGGCGCAGGGCGTCGTGAAATGCGTCGATGACGGCCTCGTTGCGCTGGAAAAACGCCCACTGGCCGATCCGCGTCGACGTCACGAGCCCCGCGCGCTGCAGCGTGGCGAGGTGCGCGGAGACGGTCGACTGCGACAGCCCGCAGCGCGCATCGATCTGGCCCGCGCAGACGCCGTGTTCGTACGGCAGCGTCTGTTGCGGGAAATGCTCGCCGGGCGTTTTCAGCCAGACGAGGATCTCCCGGCGCACGGGGTTCGAGAGCGCTTTCAGGATGGCGTCAACGTCGATGTCGAGTTCGGTCGGCATGGAGGAGCTGGGCGTTTCGGTCGGGCAAACGGGTATCGTCGATGGACGAATCTTATATCGTGTTTTGACGATATGTTTGAAAGCACTGCTGGCGATGGGGTTGATAGAGAACGTCGATTGTGGGGTCGGAGTGCGCCGAGGGCAGGGTGGAGTCGTCGTCTCAACGAGACTGCCGGGCCGTCAGGCCGGCTTGCCCACGATCTCGTACCGCCCCTGCGTCGCATCGACGTGCGCGAGCGTATCGAGCACGCGTATCACGGGCGGATGGCCGTACACCTGCTCGACCATCGTCTTGTATTCGTCGCCGTGCCAGCGCGCGGCGGCTTCGCGCGTGCGCCACACGTACACGCCGCCGCCTTCGTGCGTGGCCGCGTCGTAGAAGTACCACTTGTGCAGCAGGTCCGGGTTCTGCGCCCATTTTGCCGCGGTGCTTTCGTAGCGCGCCTTCAGTGTCGCGACATCGATGTCGGCTTGCAGCTTGAAGAAGACGATTTCGGTAATCACGGCCAATCCTCCACGGGAAAATTGCGGGCATGAAGCAATCGTGCCGTCGCTTGAGGCGGGGCCGTGCTGGATGTGCTTCAAGCTCCTGCGTGAAAGCGTAGGCACCGTGCTTTAAAAAGTAAAGCAGAAGCGACGCTCGATTCAGGCAATTGATTCTGTCTGGCGATTGCTTTAAAAAGTAAAGCATGACGACACCCAGAATCGGACAACGCGTTCGCGGATCGACGACCGGGCGGCCCATCATGGTCGTGCTGGATCTGCTCGGGCGGCGCACCGCGCTGCGCATCCTGTGGGAACTGCGCGGTTCGCCGCTCACGTTCCGCGCATTGCAGGAAGCCTGCGAAACGAACGCGCGCCTGCTCAACACGCGGCTGGCGGAGCTCAAGGCGTCGGGCCTCGTCGAGCACGGGGAGGGCGGTTATTGCATGACCGCCGAAGGCCGGCGGCTCGAAGCTGCGCTGCAGCCGCTGCTGGGGTGGGCAAGGCAGTGGGCGAAGCGCGACCCGGACGGGCTCGACGCGGCCGATCGCGAGCAATCCGGTCCAGTGCGCTGATCGGTCGGCGCACGGTGCGCATCGCAATATCGTTCCGGGTCACGCGTCACGCGTGATCCATTTTTGATTTCGGAGTCCTTTCATGTCTGTTCGGGCCGTCATCTTCGACTTCGACCTGACGCTGGCGGATTCGTCCGCCGCGATCATCGAATGCACGGAATACGCGTTGCATCAGCTTGGCGCGGCAGGCGCGACGCCGGCGCAGATCGGCGCCGTGATCGGGCTGACGCTGCCGCAGATGTTCCGCGCGTTGACGGGCGAAACCGAGCCGGCGCGGGCCGACGCATTCGTGCGGCACTTCGTGGCGCGTGCCGACGAGATCATGGTGCCCGGTACGCGCATCTATCCCGAGGTGCCGCCGCTGCTTGCACGGTTGCGCGAGCAAGGGCTCGCCGTCGCGATCGTGTCGTCCAAGTTTCGCTACCGGATCGAGGCGATTCTCGAACGCAACGGTTTGCAGTCGCTGGTCGACGTGCTGATCGGCGGGGAAGACGTGCAGCGTCACAAGCCGGATCCCGAAGGGCTCGTGCAGGCATTGGCGCGGCTTGATCTGCCGGCCCGCGCGGCCATCTACGTCGGCGATCATGCGGTGGACGCACAGGCGGCCGAGCGTGCCGGCGTGCCGTTCGTCGGCGCGGTGACCGGCATGACGTCGTTCGATGCCTGGGCGCGCGCGGGCAAGCAGGCGGTCCCGGCGCATATCGGCGAACTGGCCGCGATCGTGCAGCGGATGCAGCGCGAGCCGGGCCAGGCGTCCGGTCCGCGCGACGCCTGACACCGGATTCGGGAGCCGCACGATGCCGCGCCACGTGAACCATCTCCGCTGGAAGATCGTCGCGTTCCTGGTCGCGCCGCTGACCTTCGTGATGACGCTCGACCGCGCGGCGATGGCCGTGGCCGCGCCGACGATCCAGGGCGAACTCGGCCTGTCGATCGTCGAGATGTCGATGATCCTGACGATCTACTTCTGGGCCTATGCGATCGGCCAGATTCCGGCCGGGCGCGCGGCCGAACGCTTCGGATCGCGCAAGGTGCTGTTCGGCACGAGCACGCTGTGGTCGCTGATGATGATCGTCACGCCGTTCGGCGGTTCGTTCGCCTGGCTGTTCGGTTGCCGGCTGGTGCTCGGCGGCGCGCAGTCGGCCGACTGGTCGAGCAGCGTCGTCGCGCTCAAGCGCTGGTTTCCGGCCGGCGAGCGCGCGAAAGGCAACGCGGTGCTGCTCGCAGGGCTGTATCTGGGCCCGATCGTGTCGGCGCCGCTCACGGCCTGGACGATCGTCCATTTCGGCTGGCATGCCGTCTTCTACGGATTCGGCGCGCTCGGCCTGCTGCTCGGCGCGATCTGGTGGTTCGGCTACCGCGATGCGCCGGCGTCGCATCCGCTCATCACGCAGGCGGAAGCCGACTACATCGCGGCCGGCCAGCCGTCCGGCCACATGGCCATCTCGGGTTCGCTCGCGCGCTGCCTGCGGCTGGGGCGCTTCTGGATCTTCGGGATCCAGTACTTCCTGCTCGTGCTGATCCAGAGCTTCTACACCACGTGGCTGCCGACCTACCTGATGCGCGCGCGCGGACTGTCGCTGAAGGCGATGGGGCTGTACGCATCGCTGCCGTGGGTTGCCGTGTTCGTGGCGGTATTCGTCGCGGGCGCCGTCAGCGACCGGTTGCTGAAAAAAACGGGCTCGATCTACTGGGCGCGCACGCCGGTCGCGATCGCGGGATTCGTCGTGAGCGCACTGGCTTTGGTCGCCGCGTCGCGCGCGGAGGCGATGGCCGCGGTCATCGCGCTGCTGTGCCTGTCGTTTGCGGCCGTCGGGTTCGTGCAGGTCGTCGTATGGTCGGCCGCGCAGGATCTCGGGCGGCCGTTCGCCGGCGTGATGTCGGGCTGGACCAACGTGTGGGGCGCACTGTCGAACGTCGCGGGCCCGATGGCGCTCGCGCTCGTCGTCAAGGTCACCGGCAGCTGGGGCAGCGGGATGATCGTGATCGGTGCCGCGGCGGCGTGCGGCGCGGTGCTGTGGCTGTTCGTGCATCCCGAGCGCCCGTTGCTTGCCGTGGCGGCGGGCGGCTTGCCGCCGGCGGCAGGTGGCCGGAACGCTCCGCACGGCGACACGCACGAAACCCGTGCCGACGCCCGGCGGGTGTCCGAACCGGCGGACTGAGCCGTATCGGGCAAAACGGGCCGGCGGCGCGCGACGGATTCTGCGACCATCGCCGTTAAAGTCCTATCCGAAACCCGATCCGCTGCCATGTCCGTCATTTCCGTCGCTTTTGCCAAAATCCGGTCCGCGCGCGTGCGGCCAGCCGCACGGACGCTGTCAGTCGCGCTTCCGCTCGCGGTAGCGTCTGCGGCTATCGGCATGGCGGGCAGTGCGCGCGCGGCCGAGGCCGCCACGCCCACGCAGCGCGAACGTCTCGAGGCGCCGGTCAAGGCCGTCGCCGACCAGCGCGTGGCCGTCGACACGCCGCAGGGCACCGCGATGCTGCCCGTCTATGCCGACCATCCAGTCGACCAGGCCGCGCCCGACGTCACGCGCGTGTTCATCGTGATTCACGGCACGCTGCGCAACGCGGACGCTTACTACGCATCGGGGCTGAAGGTCGTCGAGAAGGCCGGCGCGGCCGGCAAGGGCACGATGGTCGTCGCGCCGCAGTTCCTGACACGCGCCGATACGCGCGCGTTCTCGCTGCCTGCATCGACGCTCGCGTGGACGCAGGAAGGCTGGAAGGGCGGCGAACCGGCGCGCCAGCCGGGCCCGGTCAGCTCGTTCGCGGCGCTCGACGCATTGCTCGCGCATTTCGCCGATCGCAGCCTGTATCCGTCGCTGTCGACGGTCGTCGTGATCGGCCACTCCGCAGGCGCGCAGTTGCTGCAGCGCTACGCGGTGACCGGGCACGAAGGCGATGCGCTCGCGCGTGCCGGCATCGTCGTGCGCTATGTCGTCGCGAACCCGTCGAGCTACCTGTATTTCGACGACGAACGCCCGAACGGCGACGCGATCGCGGGCGGCACCTGCCCGCGCGCGACGCAATGGAAGTACGGGCTGAAGTCGGCGCCGCCTTACGTTGCGTCGCAGGACGCGCGCGAACTCGAAACGCGCTACGTCGCGCGCCATGTCGTGTACCTGCTCGGGCAGGCCGATACGAACCCGTACACGCATTTCATCGACCGCTCGTGCGCGGCGATGGCGCAGGGCCCGTACCGGCTCGCGCGCGGGCTCGCGTATTTCGATTACCTGAAGAAGCGGCACCCGGACGATCTCGCGCAGCACGTCGTCGAAGTGCCGGGCGTCGGGCACGACGGTCTCGGCATGTTTACGTCCGCGTGCGGGCTGGCCGTGCTGTTCGGGCACGCATTGCCGCAATCGTGTCCGGTCGTCGCCGGTACGGCGCCGGACATGCGCGCGGCAGGGCCGTAGACAGGCTTGCGATTCCCGGCGTGACGCGCACGGCCGGCGCGCCACCCGCGCGTCACGCCGTTTTTTCCGTGACCGGCGCTGCGTCCGGGTCGTACACCGTCAAGCCTTCCGTCGGATCCGTCGGCAAGTCCCACGGACGCGCGGCGATCGCCCGTTTCGCCGCGTCATAACCGGCCTGCCGCCGCGCCGCGATGCCGGCCGGCGTGAAATCGATGTCCTTCAACTGATTGTCGCCGTCGAGTCGCGGCGCGGCGAGCTTGACCAGGTGCATCGTCGTCTCGCATCCCCACGCGGCCAGCCGGCGCACGGCCGGCGACGCGCGCTCGGCTTCCGGTACGTGCCGGACCAGTTCGCGGATCACGTGGCGCATCCGGTGAATCTGCTGCTGGCGCGCGATGTGGCTGTCGGTGCGGCTCGCGTACTGGATGTCCTTCTGCCGTTCCGACACTTGCCAGATGCTCTCGGGCTCGGGGCCCGCCGGATTCCACATCTGCACCGAGAAGATGATCGAGCTGCGGCGCGGGTTGTCGTCGAGCACGACCTCGACCGGCGTATTCGAGTACACGCCGCCGTCCCAGTAAGGTGCGCCGTCGATCCGTATCGCCGGAAACGCGGGCGGCAGCGCGCCCGAGCTCATGATGTGATCGATCCCGAGCCGCGTATCGCGCGAATCGAAATAGCGCATCGTGCCCGTGCACGCATTGACCGCGCTGACGGTCAGGCGCGGATGGCCCGCGTTGAGCAGGTCGGGATCGATCAGCGACGCGAGCGTGTCGCGCAGCGGCGCGATCCGGTAGTACGACGCGCGATCGACGCCGAGGCGCGCCATCGGCCCGAGCCACGACGCCGGATTGGGCTGGAAGAATCCCGCGATGCCGCCGCCGATGATCATCAGCTCGGCCAGTGTCCGGTCCCAGCCGGGCAGCAGCGGCGGGACGTCGAAGCGGGTCCGCTCGGTCACGCGGCGCCAGAACGCCGACAGCCTGTCGTAGCGCTGTTCGGGCGGGTTCCCGGCGATCAGCGCCGCGTTGATCGCGCCGATCGACGTGCCGACCACCCAGTCGGGCCGGATCCCGGCTTCGTCCATCGCCTGGAACACACCGAGCTGGAATGCACCCAGTGCGCCGCCGCCCTGGAGCACGAGCACGACTTGCCCGGGGAGGTCCATTCGTGCCGGCTGGCTCGCGGTCATGGCTTGCCTCGCTGCGTGTGACGGTGGGTCGGTTCCGAACAGTTCGATTCAGTGTAGGCGATCGACGGAGGAGACCGACTGCCACGCAACGGCGGCTGGCGTTTGTTTTCTACTTGCTTCCGACCCTTTTGAGCAGCCGGCGTCACGCATCCGGGTAAGGCGTGCCGTCCTTGTGCAGGAACCGCCCGTCGCGGCTCGGGCTCATCATGTCGATGTCCGGGCAGGTAATGACGTCGTCCGGCGAACGCGAGCCCACCTCGAGGTAGACGGCGACCGCGTCCGACCGGTTGACCAGGTGATGGCCGTTGCCCGAGTTCTTCGGAAACGCCGCGCAGTCGCCGGCGCGCAGCACGGTCTCGCCGCCGTCCTCGATCATCACGAGTTCGCCTTCGAGCACGTAGACGAATTCGTCCTCGTCGGAATGCCAGTGGCGCTGGGCCGACCAGCCGCCGGGCGGCACGCGCATCAGGTTGACGCCGAAATCGCGCAGCCCGCCGGCGTCGCCGAGACGCTGGCGGATGCGCTGCGCGCACGGCGCGTCGAACGGCCGCGGATAGCCGCTGCCGCGGCGTTCGGGCACGGCGCTGAGGTCGATCCTGGGCATGGGCGGCTCCGTCTGCCACGCGGGCGAATGGGACGGCGGTCATTGTAGGTGCCCGCCGCCCGCCGTTCGCCCGCGCGTTGCGTCGCGGGCCGCGTCACTCGACGGTGATCGTCTCCTTCATGTACGGGTGAATCCCGCAGAACACCTTGTAGACACCGGGCTTGTCGAAGCGGAACGAGTACGTCTCGTCCTGGTCGAGTGCCTTCGAGTGGAAGATGCCGGCATCGTTGACGACGGTGTGCGGCTCCGCGTCGAGGTTCTTCCACGTGATCGTCGTGCCGGCCTTGATCGTGGTCGACATCGGCGAAAACATGAAATTGCGGATCGTCACCTGCGGGCCGTCCGGGCCCTGCGCGAACGCGGCGAGCGGTGCGGCGGCGGCAGCCGCGCACAGGATCAGCGCCGCGACGAATCGGGGTTGCTTGAAGCGGGTCATGTCGGTCTCCTCGTGTGTGTCAGGCCAGCGTCGTGTCGTGCAGCGACGACGCGACCGGATGGCCGGCGAATTCGACGGTCGTCACGCCGAGCATCGACGGCAGCCGGTCGCGCGGCACCGTGAGCGGCACGGGGCCCGGGCCGTTGCCGGCGGTCGGCTGCGGGAACGCGGTCGAGCGCGCGGTGTGGAACGTCACGTTGCCCTCGACTTTCGACACGATCTGGTGGATGTGCCCGTTCAGCACGGTGACCGAGCCGAAGCGGCGCAGCAGCGCCATCGTCTGCGGCGCGTCGCCGGTGCCCCAGCCCCACGGCTCGTAGATGGTCCACATCGGCATGTGCGAGAACACCACGATCGGCGTGCTCGACGAGCGCCCCTTCAGGTCCTGCGCGAGCCACGCGAGCTGGTCGTCGCCGAAGCTGCCGAGCCCGTTCGGCTTGAAATGCATCACGTTGACGAGGGCGATGAAATGCACGCCCGCGTGATCGAAGCTGTAATAGCCGCGGTTGTCCGACGCCTTGCCGAACCGGCCGAAATATTCGGCGCCCGAACCGTCGGTGACGTCGTGCTCGCCGGGCACCGTGTGCAGTTCCGGCACGCGCAGCGCGGACAGCAGCTGCGACGCGTGGTCGAATTCCTCGGGCTTGGACAGGTGCGTGATGTCGCCCGTATGGATGGCCAGCGCGGGCATCGCGGGCATCCCGTTGACGAGATCGATCGTCTGCTTCAGCGTGGCCGATACGTCGGGATTCGCGTCCTTGTTGAAGCCGATGTGCGTGTCGCTGATCTGCACGAACAGCGGCTTGCCCGCGTCGGCCGGGCGCGCGTCGCCGGTCTGCGCGAGCGCGAGGTCGAACGGCGTCAGGATGCCGCCCGACAGCGTAAACAGCGTGCCGAGGCCGCCGAAGGCCAGGCATTGCAGGGCCTTGCGGCGCGACGGGCGGGTAGGAGTCGATGAAGACATGTGAGCCTCGCAATCGTGTGACGAAACGGGACGGCCGGATCGTCCTGGAATAAGCCGGCGCCTTCGTATGCCATACCGGCGAAGCGGCGGATTTATTCCCGCGTGTTACACCGTCGAACACCCGTGTTTGCAGCCTGCGGGGCGATGCGCGATGCCTGAAGGATGACCTGTCAATGTCCTGTAAGTGACACGTCACATTTGCGTCACGACCGATCGATAGCCTGCCACTCCGAGTCACCTCTCCGGAGCCCCTTCATGCCGAATCTCGCGGCAACGGAAACCAGCGGCGCGGTCAGCAATCGCACGCGCACCATCAGCCTCGCGCTGTTTTTTCTGGTCATTGCCTGCGGCATCGTCTATGTCGGCGTTCATCTCAGTGCCGATCTCAGCCCGGTCAAGGAAAGCTCGGTCCTCCCGTTCCTGCTGCTGATCGTCGCGCTGCTGATCGCGCTCGGCTTCGAATTCGTGAACGGCTTTCACGACACCGCGAACGCGGTCGCGACCGTCATCTATACGCATTCGCTCGACCCGCACCTCGCGGTCGTCTGGTCGGGCCTGTGGAACCTGTTCGGCGTGCTCGTGTCGAGCGGTGCTGTCGCGTTCGGCATCCTGCAGTTGCTGCCGGTCGAGCTGATCCTGCAGGTCGGCAGCGGCTCGGGCTTCGCGATGGTGTTCGCGCTGCTGATCGCGGCCGTCACGTGGAACCTCGCGACCTGGTATTTCGGACTGCCGTCGTCGAGTTCGCATACGCTCGTCGGCTCGATCATCGGCGTCGGCCTGATGAACCAGCTCGTCAGCGGCCCGTCGGGAACGAGCGGCGTCGACTGGAACCAGGCGCTCGGCGTCGGCAAGGCGCTGCTGTTCTCGCCGCTGATCGGCTTCGTCCTGTCCGCGCTGGTGCTGTTGTTGCTGAAGGCGCTCGTGCGCGTGCCGGCGCTGTACCAGGAGCCGAAGGGCAACAAGCCGCCGCCGTTCTGGATCCGCCTGCTGCTGATCCTGACCTGCACGGGCGTGTCGTTCGCGCACGGCTCGAACGACGGGCAGAAGGGCATGGGCCTGATCATGCTGATCCTGATCGGCGTGATGCCGACCGCGTACGCGCTGAACAAGGCCGTGACGCCGGACCAGACGAGCACGTTCGTCGCGGTCGCGCGCCATGCGTCGACGACGCTCGCCAAGTACGCGGACCCGGCCGTGCAATCCGCCGATCCGCGTGCCGACGTCGAGGCGTACGTGCGCACGCACAGGCTGACGCCCGTGACGATTCCCGCGCTGGGCAAGCTCACCGACACGATCGCCGACCAGGTCGCGCAGGCCGGCGGCATCTCGAGCGTGCCGCAGAACCTTGTCGACAACGTGCGCAACAACATGTACGTCGCATCCGAGGCGATCCGCCTGATGGAGAAGGCGAAGGCGCCGGCGTTCTCGATCGAGGACGCGAGCGCGCTCGAGGCGTTCAAGAAGCAGATGGACCGCGCGACGAAATTCATCCCGACGTGGGTGAAGGTCGCGGTCGCGATTGCACTCGGCCTCGGCACGATGGTCGGCTGGAAGCGGATCGTCGTGACGGTCGGCGAGAAGATTGGCAAGTCGCATCTCACGTACGGGCAGGGCGCATCGGCCGAAGCCGTCGCGATGCTGACGATCGGGATGGCCGACGCGTACGGGTTGCCGGTGTCGACGACGCACGTGCTCGCGTCGGGCGTGGCCGGCACGATGACGGCGAGCGGCGCGGGCCTGCGCTGGGATACCGTGCGCAACCTCGTGCTCGCGTGGGTGCTGACGCTGCCTGCGTCGATCGCGCTGTCGGCCGTCCTGTACTGGGCGCTGCACGGGCTGTTCTGATTCGCGCCGGGGGGCGCGACGCCCGGCCGCGCGACACGCGGCCGGACCCATCGATTTTCAATTCAACACAAGACGCTACCGATGGATATCAGTTTCGATCCGAACCGCACCGCGAACGCCTCGGCGTGGCGCGTGCTGCCCAACCGCTGGGATGCCGTCGCGTTTCCGCTGATTATCTGCCTGCTCGCGATGGCGATCGTCGGGTTCCATCAGACGATGGCGCCGATCGGCGTGCTGCAGACGCAGAAGATCTCGCTCGACCCGTCGAACCTGCCCGAATACGCGTTGCGCACCACGCTGCGGATGCTTGCCGCGATGGTCGCGTCGCTGGTGTTTACGCTCGTCTACGGCACGCTCGCCGCGAAAAGCCGCCGCGCGGGCATGGTGCTGATCCCGATCCTCGACATCCTGCAGTCGGTGCCGGTGCTCGGCTATATCTCGTTCACCGTCACGTTCTTCCTCGCGCTGTTCCCGGGCCGCGTGCTCGGCGCGGAGCTCGCGGCGATCTTCGCGATCTTCACGAGCCAGGCGTGGAACATGACGTTCAGCTTCTACCAGTCGCTGCGCACGGTGCCGCGCGACCTGAGCGAGGTGTCGCGCGGTTTTCACCTGACACCGTGGCAGCGCTTCTGGAAGCTCGAAGTGCCGTTCTCGATGCCGGGCCTGATCTGGAACATGATGATGTCGATGTCGGGCGGCTGGTTCTTCGTCGTCGCGTCGGAGGCGATCACCGTCGGCAACCAGACCATCACGCTGCCGGGCATCGGCGCGTATCTCGCGCAGGCGATCTCGGACAAGAACCTCGGCGCGGTCGGCTGGGTGATCGTCGCGATGTCGGTCGTGATCCTTGCGTATGACCAGTTCCTGTTCCGTCCGCTCGTCGCATGGGCCGACAAGTTCCGGATGGAGAACACCGCGTCGGGCGACGCGCCGCAATCCTGGCTGCTCGACATGATGCGCCGCACGCACCTGATCCATCAGCTGCTCGTGCCGGCCGGCTGGCTGCTGTCGCAGGTCGCACGGATTCCGCTGCGCCTGCCGTCGCTGAAGGGCACGCGCTCGCGCGGCGCGTCGGCGCGCCGTTCCTCGCGCATCGGCGACATCGTGTGGGGGGCGTTCGTGATCCTGCTGACCGTGTACGTCGTGTGGCGCGTCGTCAGCTTCGTCGCGACCGGCGTGACGCTGGGCGAGGTCGGCCACGTGCTCGTGCTCGGGCTCATCACGCTGCTGCGCGTGCTGGTGCTGATCGCGATCGCGTCGGTGATCTGGGTGCCGCTCGGCGTGCTGATCGGGCTGCGACCGAAGCTGGCCGAGAAGATCCAGCCGCTCGCGCAGTTCCTCGCCGCGTTCCCGGCGAACCTGCTGTTCCCGGTGTTCGTGATCGTGATCGTCCACTTCCACCTGAATGCGGATATCTGGCTGTCGCCGCTGATCGTGCTCGGCACGCAGTGGTACATCCTGTTCAACGTGATTGCCGGCGCGATGTCCTATCCGAACGACTACAAGGAAGCGACGAAGAATTTCCGCATCCGCGGCTGGCAGTGGTGGCGGCAGGCGATCCTGCCCGGCATTTTTCCGTACTACGTGACGGGCGCCATTACCGCATCGGGCGGCGCGTGGAACGCGAGCATCGTGTCCGAATTCGTGCAGTGGGGCGACACGAAGGTCGTCGCGCACGGCCTTGGCTCGTACATCGCGCAAACGACCGCCGCCGGCGATTTCCCGAAGATCATCCTGGGCATCGCCGTGATGTCCCTGTTCGTCACCCTGTTCAACCGTCTGCTGTGGCGTCCGATGTACGCCTATGCGGAATCCCGGCTCCGTCTCGATTGAGAGTAAGCGCGATGCAACAAAATTCGACCGTTATCAACGCACCCGCCAAGACGTCCCAGCCGCTGCAGCCGCCGCGTCTCGGCGAAGAAATCCTGCGCGTCGAGCACGTGAACCGCGGCTTCAACAAGTCGCAGGGCGAACTGCTCGTGCTCGACGACGCGAACCTGTCGCTGCGCGAAGGCGAGATCGTCGGGCTGCTCGGCCGTTCCGGCTCGGGCAAGTCGACGCTGCTGCGCATCATCGCCGGC
>JAIRVP010000064.1 GCA_031253835.1 Burkholderia sp.
CTGTAACACCTGCAAGGGCCGCTTGATGCGGCGCTAGCGAGTGGAGCACAGGCGTTACCCGAACGCGATTGACCGCCGGGGCGAACCCGCCCTGGCCATCGCTGCGAACGCCGCGACTCCCCCACCTCCACCTTCAACAACTGTCACGACCGTAAGGCCCGTGAGGCTGCGTCACGTCCGACGAACTGGCATGCATGGAAACGCAAGAGGACATCACCGACGCGTGTTGCCAAAATAATGCACGACGTATACAGTTGCACAAAGTGCATTAAAGGATGGTTCCTGGAGAGCCGGCCGACACCCGTGCCAAGCCGACGCCCTGCGAAACCTTCGATGTTCAATCCCCGCCATTGGAGCGACGTTGGTGCATCACACGCTATCGACCTTACTCAGCGCGATGTACGACCTTGGCTTTGCGTTGTTCCATTTGACCTTCTGGCGCTGGTTCAAGTGGCCGCGGTCTCTCGAGAGAAGCGGGAGACTCAATCAGGGCATCACCCAGACGCTTAACGTGATGCTGAGTTACGTGTTCGTTGTCTACGCGGTGTCGCTTGTCCTGGCTGCAACGCAAACCCGGGGCCCGCTTGCACTAGCAGGAAGCGGATTCTGGTTGCTGAGGGCGATTGCACAACCCGTGCTGTTTGCCAGAACGCGCTTGAGCTGGATCCTCGCGGCAGTGTTCGCGCTTGGAGCGGGCCTGCATGCCATCGCGTACGTTGCCGCAACGAAGGTGAGCGTCGACGCGTTGTCATCCGCTAGACCACTTTCGTGAAAGCGGTGTCAGCGCACTTCCGGTTGCCGGATTTTCCCGGCGTTAGAGAAATTTCCCGAAACGCTGTCCAACCTCACCATGAATGCCGACCAGCTCTTTCAACAAGCCCATGAAATCGTCAGCAACTGCGCGCTCTGTTTTGTGTCTTCGAACGACGCGTCCGGTCAGATCAACTCCCGAGTCGTCGAGATCCTGGAAATCGGAAACGACCTCACGATTCGCTTCATGACCGACTCGAGAACGCGTAAAGCGATGGAGATTAGCCGGGGGCGTGCGATCAGCCTGTCCTTCCTCAGTATGGCTGACCGCGGATACGTGACGATCGGGGCCGTTCCGGTCGTCTCCGCCGACACTGCGTTGAAGCAGCGCATCTGGAAAGAGTCGCTGTTCACCTGGTTTCCGAACGGACCGGACGATCCTTACGTGATCGCCGTCACCTGCGTGCCCGCCTGGGTTGAACTGTGGTCGCGCATGCGGGGGATTGCGCCGGATCCACTGGGCCTCAACTCGGTTCGGCTGATTCAGAAGGATGGCGGCTGGCACGCCCATCACACGTTTCCAGCCGCTCGCGAATCGTTGCGTGAGGGATCCGAATGACGCGCAATGACAAGCAACCCGCCATCGTAATCGGTGCAGGTCTGGCCGGCCTGTCTGCTGCGCTGCTGCTGGCGCGCAATGACAGGCCGGTCGTCATCGTCGAAGCATCGGACGAAGCAGGCGGCTGCTGTTCCACCACGACGACCGGCGGGTTCACGTTCAACAACGGCGCGGTGTATGTCGCGGTGCCGTCGCTGATTCGCGCGTCTTTCCGGCGTCTCGGTCTCGACTTCGATCGCGAGGTCCCGATGGTGGCCATCGAGCGCCCTCACGTCACGCATCTGGAGAACGGAACGGCCGTTCATCTGTCCGGTGCCGACACATCCCGGGTGGAAGGCGATCGGGCCGATTCGCGGACACGGCAACTGCGTGACGGTCTTGGCAGGCTCCAGCAGCAATGGGGGCCCGTCTATCGCACGCTGGTTGATGAAGTGCTGCCGCAGGAGCCTTCGCTGCTGCGGACGTTGAGCAAACTGTGGCGTTACCTGCCGCGCATGAGCGGGCAGGCCAGCCGTCTGATCGAAGCGCACTTTGCCGATGCGGACCTGCAGGCGGCGGTTGCATCGACGCTGCTCTACACCGGGCAGGCCCCCGATCGCCTTCCGGCAACGCAGATCATTGGCCTGATTGCCATGCTGGAGGAGGGGTTCCATTTACCGCGTGCAGGGATGGGCGCGATCAGTTCCGCGATGACGCGCGAGCTGTCCAGGCGATCGGTGCCGATCCGGTTCGGTGCCCATGTCCGAGAAATCGTCGTGGAGAACGGGGCCGCACGCGGCATCGTGCTTGCTGACGGCGAGCGCATCTCGACGGATTGCGTCGTCGCGACGTGTTCGGGTTTCGAAGCGGTGCGCCACTTGTTGCCCGACCATGCGGTGCCGCGGCGGCTGGCGCACAAGGCGCGCACGGCACCGCTGTCGCATCGTGCGATTTCGATTCAGGTTGGCGGCTCGGGCGCCGTGCTGCCACGTGCCTTCATCACCAATCACGTGCCGTCGATGCGGCAGCAGGGGGCGCTGCATGCATCGACGCCCGGCGTGCCTCGCTGGCTTGCCTATACTTGTCCGTCGCGGGTGTTGCCGGAGCTTGCGCCGAACGGCAAGACCGTACTGGAGTTGTATGCGCCGGCGACGGGCATCCGCTCCGCATCGGAATGGACCGGCGCGATGACAGAGGCTGCGGTCGGCGACCATCTCAACGCGCTACAGAGGCATCTTCCCGGCCTTTGCATCGAAAGTGTCCGTGTGTCGGATCCGCAGGATTTTGCGAACGGACGGCATTTGTACGAAGGGGCGCTCTACGGGATTGCACCGGGCACGACGCCCGACAAGTTCTTTCCGCATCGGACAGGGCTGCGCGGCCTCTATCTCGGCGGGCAAACGACGTTTCCGGGGTATGGCGTACCCACCGCCATGCTGTCCGGCATCCAGGCCGCGGAAGCGGCCGTGCAGGATATGCGGGGGAATGCGTGACCTCGGGTAGCGCGCCCGAAACCCGCATCCAATCGGCAAACCATGCCGCCCCCAGCGCCCCATTTAATGACCAAACCGCAAGACCTAGTGCATAGATATCGTTTGCCGAGCCCTTAATGACTATCGACAATCGTGGCTCGAATTCACCGCCGGGGCGCCAGAAGCGCCGCGGCGGCCGGCACGTGACGGCTATCCCGGCCGTCCGCGCCCTCCAGCTCACGACGACATGTACGCGTTCACGCCCTCATTCCAAAACCCCGCCGGCTCGCCGATCCGCGAGTTGTTCAAGTACCTGTCCGAACCGGGCATGATTTCCTTCGCGGGCGGCTATCCGGCCAGCGACCTGTTCGACGTCGACGGCCTGAACGCGGCTGCCGAGCGCGCGTACGCGCAGCCCGTCCGCTGCCTGCAATACGGCCCGACCGACGGCCTCGCCGAACTGAAACAGCAACTGATCGCGCTGATGTCGCGTCGCGGCGTCGCGTGCACGCCGGCCGAACTGCTCGTCACGACCGGCTCGCAGCAGGGCCTCGACCTGCTGCTGCGCGTGATGGTGTCACCCGGTGACGTCGTGCTGACCGAACAGCCGGCTTACCCGGCCACGCTGCAGGCGATGCGTCTGCAGCAGGCGCGCATCGTGACGATCCCCGTCGACGGCGAAGGCCTCGATGTCGATCGTCTCGCGGCGCAGCTTGCGTCCGGCGCGATCGCGCAGCCGAAGCTGCTCTACACGGTCCCGACCTTCGCGAACCCGACGGGCGCGACGCTCACGCGCGAGCGCCGGCTGAAGCTGCTGCGTCTCGCGGTGCAATACCGTTTCCTGATCGTCGAAGACGATCCGTACGGCGACCTGCGTTTCGCGGGCGAAGCCGTGCCGTCGATGCTCGCGCTGGCCGGCGAAGTGGACGGCGCGCGCGACTGGATCGTGCATTTCGCGAGCCTGTCGAAGATCGTTGCACCTGGGCTGCGCGTGGGCTGGACGATCGCGCCGGCCGAGATCGCGCGGCGCTGCGTGATCGCGAAGCAGACGGTCGATCTGTGCAGCACGCCGTGGACGCAGGCCACCGCCGCCGAATACCTGGCCGACGGCGCGCTCGAACGCCATCTGCCGCGCATCACGGCCGCGTACCAGCGCAAGTGCGACGCGATGTGCGACGCGCTGCGCGACGGGTTCGGCGATGCGATCGAATTCCATCGTCCCGAAGGCGGGATGTTCGTGTGGGCGCGGATCGGCGCGGTGTCGTCGGACGTGCTGCTGCAACAGGCGATCGCCAACAAGATCGTGTTCGTACCCGGCAAGGCGTTCTTCGCGGACAACGTCGACGCAGCGTCGCTGCGCCTGTCGTTCGCCGCGCCGGACGTCGATGCGATCCGGGAAGGCGTCGCGCGCCTCGTGCGCGCGTATGGTGCGGCGCTGGCCGCGTAAGGAGACATCAACGTGAATATCACCGTCAACGAAACGGCATCGATGGGCGCAGCGTCAGGCGCGGGCGATAACCGGCCGGCCAAGCATCGGTCGTCGCAGATCAGCGCGGGGCCGCAGTATGTGGCCGACGTGCTCGGCCGCTTCGGCGCGGAGCCGGCGACCGATGCCGGCGACGCAGCGCCGGTCGTGCTCGGGTACAACTGAACTGAGCGGCGCACACGCGGCAGCCGCATCACATGCGAGCCGCCGCCGTCGCGAACGGTTAAGCTTGTGCGATCGAAACACTGACGATTGCCGCCGCCTCATGTCCGACTCGACCTCCGAATCGCTCACGCAAACGTACGACCGCGTCTGGTCGTGCCTCGAATCCGGCGTCAGCGTGCAGCGCTCGCCGTTCACGATGCTGCAGGCGGCCACGCTCGGACTCGATGGCGCGCCGAAGGTTCGGACGATCGTATTGCGTCAGGTGAGCCGCGCCGATCGCGTGCTGTCGTTTCATACCGATGTGCGTTCGGAGAAAGTCGCGGAGTTGCGCCGCGATCCGCGCATCTCGATCGTCGCGAACGATCTCGACGCGCTCGTGCAGATTCGCGCGGAAGGCGTTGCGTCGATCTGCGAAGACGAAGCGCAACGGCGTGCGATCTGGGAATCGAGCCGTCCGCATACGCTGCTGCTGTATCGCGCGCCGTTGGCGTCCGGCACGCCCGTTACGTCACCGGAAGCAGCGCATCTCGACAGCACCGCGCCATCCGGCGACGGCTACGAAAACTTCTGCCTGATCCACATGACGGTCACGCGCATCGACTGGCTCGAACTCGCGCGCGCGGGCCATCGTCGAGCGGTGTTCGATCTGGACGACAGCGGCTATGAATCCCGCTGGATCGCGCCGTGACGCTGACGAAGGACGCGCAGGCCGCTCAAGGCTGCCCGTCCGCCACCGCCTGCCCGGTCATCCACTCGCGCATCACCACGATCGCGTCGTCGTCGCGCCGCTCGGCCGGATACACGAGATAGAACCCCACCGATAGCGGAAACGCGAAATCGAACGGCTTGCACAGCCGGCCGGCCGCGATGTCGCGTTCGACGAGCGGATCGGTCGCGAGCGCGATGCCCTGGCCGGCGATGGCCGCATCGATCGCGAGCGACGTCTGGTTGAAGCGCAGCCCCTTGTGCGGATCGATGTCGACGGGCTCGGGCATCGCTTCGAGGAACTCGGGCCACAGGTCGTGCGCATCATGCAGCAGCACCTGACCGGCCAGCGCACGCGGCGAAGCCGGCGCGGCCAGCACAGCCGGGCTGCACACCGCACACACGTCGAGCGGAAACAGCGCATGCGCGACGAGATGCTTGCCGAACGGCGGCTTGCCGTAGCGGATCGCGAGATCGACGCCGTCGTGGCGGAACGTCGCGATCTGCGGATCGGCGATCACGCGCACGTCGTAGTCGGGATGGGCTTCGGTGAACAGCGCGAGCCGCGGGATCAGCCACTTCGACGCGAACGACGGCGTCGTGCTGATCGTCAGCGCCGCGCGGCGCTTCACGAGCTTGTCGGTCGCGTCGGCGATCGCGTGCAGCGCGCGCTGCACGTCGGAGAAATACGCGGCGCCGTCGTGCGTGAGCGCCAGGCCGCGCGGCAGGCGCTCGAACAGCTTCAGGCCGAGCACGTCCTCGAGGTGGCGCACCTGCTGCGCGACGGCGCCCTGCGTGACGCCGATCTCGTCGGCGGCGGCGCGGAAATTGAGGTGCCGCGCGGACACTTCGAACGCACGAAGCGCATTCAGCGGCGGCAGGCGGGAAGGACGTGGCGGCATCGTCAGGCTGTAGAAAAACTATCGGCTGGCGGCAGAAATACTGGTTCGACAGTCGAAATGGATGCGCCTACATTACCACCATGGCGCGCCGAATGGCGGCTGCGCGGCGGCAGAATCGGAACGAGGAGCACATCGTGACTGTAGAAAAAGTGGCGTTGATAACGGCGGCAGGCAAGGGCATGGGCGCGGCGATCGCGCGCGAACTGGCGGCGGCGGGCTATCGCGTCGCGCTGATGTCGCCGTCGGGCAGCGCGGTGGCGCTCGGCGAGGAGCTGGGCGGCTTCGGCATCCAGGGCTCGGTGACGGAAGAAGCCGATATCGACACGCTCGTCCAGGAAGCGGTCGCGCGCTACGGCCGGATCGACGCGGTCGTGAACAACACCGGCCATCCGCCGAAGGGCGACCTGCTGGCGATCACCGACGACAACTGGCATGCGGGGCTCGACCTGATCCTGCTGAACGTGGTGCGCGTGATGCGCCGCGTGACGCCGATCTTCCAGAAGCAGGGCGGCGGCGCGGTGGTCAACATCTCGAGCTTCGCGGCGGACGCGCCCGAGCAGCCGATGCCGGTGTCGTCGGCGCTGCGGGCGGCGCTGAGCGCGTGGACGCGCCTGTATGCGGAACGCTACGCGGCCGAGAACATCCGGATGAACGCGGTGCTGCCGGGCTTCATCGACAGCTGGCCGGAAACGCCGGAGATCGTCGCGCGCATTCCGGCCGGCCGCTTCGGCAAGACCGGCGAGATCGCGAAGACGGTCGCGTTCCTGCTGTCGGACGGCGCGGGTTACATCACCGGGCAGAACATTCGCGTCGACGGCGCGATCGTCAAGGCGCTCTGAGCGCCGCACCGGTGAGCGAGCGGCGGCGCGGGCCGCTCGCCAGGCAGTTGCTACAAACGCGTACAAATCAGACAAATTCGGGATACATCAGACCTTTCAAATGGGCGACGCCGCGTGAGCACGGCGCGCCGGATCGAAAGCCTGGGCGCGATCCCGAGCGCGGCATGTTCACTTTCCATTTCATGAAAGGAGATGCCGACGATGTCTTCCACACCGTTTTCCCCGATGCGCCGCCACCTGCTGGCCACTTCCGTGGCCGCCGGCGTATCGGCGCTGTTGCCCACCGCGCTGCATGCCGCCACCGGCGCGAGCGGCATTCGCCCGTTCACCGCGCACATTCCGGATGAAGCCGTCGCCGACCTGCGCCGCCGCATCGCGGCAACGCGCTGGCCGGGCCGCGAGACCGTCGCCGACGAATCGCAGGGCGTGCGGCTCGCGCGCATGCAGGCGCTGCTGCGCTACTGGGGCACCGACTACGACTGGCGCAAGGGCGAGGCGCGCCTGAACGGTTTCCCGATGTTCATCACGGAAATCGACGGGCTCGACATTCATTTCATCCACGTGCGTTCGCGGCACGAGAACGCGATGCCGAGGATCATGACGCACGGCTGGCCCGGCTCGGTCTTCGAGCTGCTGAAGGCGATCGGCCCGCTGACCGACCCGACCGCGCACGGCGCGAGCGCGGACGATGCGTTCCACGTCGTCGTGCCGTCGTTGCCGGGCTTCGGCTTCTCGGGCCGGCCGACCAAGACCGGCTGGGGTTCGGACCATATCGCGCGTGCGTGGGGCGAGCTGATGGCGCGGCTCGGCTATACGCGCTTCGTGTCGCAGGGCGGCGACTGCGGCTCGGTGATCTCGCACCGGATGGCGATGCAGCGCGTGCAGGGTCTCGCCGGGATTCACGTGAACATGCCGGCGACGGTGCCGCCGGACATCGCGACGCTGCTCGCGACCGATTCGCCCGCGCCGGCTTCGCTGTCGCCGAAGGAGAAGGCCGCGTACGAGAAGCTCGCGACGTTCTATCGCGACAACTGCGGCTACTCGGCGATGATGGTCACGCGGCCGCAGACGGTCGGCTATGCGCTTGCCGATTCGCCATCCGGGCAGGCCGCGTGGATGTACGACAAGATTTCGCAGTGGACGTACAGCGGCGGCGTGCCGGAGCGCTCGATTCCGCGCGACGAGATTCTCGACGACATCTCGCTGTACTGGCTGACGAACACGGCGACGTCGGCTGCCCAGATCTACTGGGAGGATCACTCGAACAACTTCAACGCGGTGGATATCTCGCTGCCGACGGCGATCACGGTGTTTCCGGGCGAGATCTATCAGGCGCCGCGCAGCTGGGCCGAGCGCAGTTATCACAACCTGATCTACTTCAACGAAGTCGACAAGGGCGGGCACTTCGCGGCATGGGAAGAGCCGGAATTGTTCGCGCGTGAAGTGCGGGCCGGGTTCAGGCCGTTGCGGCGCGCGTAAGCGGCGGGTGAGGGGGCGCGCGGGCCGGTTCGAACAACGGCCCGCGTGTCTCGATGAAGCGCACCGTGTGCATCAGATAATGCGGCATGTGCCGTGGACGTCCCTCAACCACGTCAGCAGCCCCGTGGCGGCATAGACGCTAGCCAGCGCAATCAGGAAGCGAAGCCACGTGACGTTGAACCGCGGAAGGCGACGGGCGACCGCGGCGAATGCGATGCAGGCAACCAGCCCGACGGGTATGAACTCCGGATAATCCCGGGAGACGCCGAAGAGGGCCGCGGCGGAGAAGAGCACGACCCAGACCACGGCGCCGCCGAGCGTATCGCAGAATGCGGTCGAGTAGCCGGAGAACCACGCGAGCAAAAGCGCCGCACTTCCGAACACGGTCCAGACCGTCGCGAGCCAGAGTGGCGTGCTGGCTGCAGCTTGCTTCAGCGCGGGCGTGCCCGGGTCATTGGCATCGGTGTCGGTCAAATCAGTCCCCTCAAGTCGAATGGATGGTTGTCATGGCAGGCCGGATATCGCCGTCATCCCGCATCGCACGGCGACTGCCCGATTGCCTCGTCGAGGCCGGCGAGCGTGCTATGCCACCGCACTCAGCGCCTGCGCGAACCGCTTGTCCGCGAGATACGCGACATTGAACCGGCAATACTTCGATGGACGGTCGGCCTGCGGCGAAAACACCGCCCCCGGCGCGAGGATCACGCCACGCTCCAGCATTGCTTGCGCGAGCTGCATCGAATCGGGCCAGCCGGGCAGTGCGGCCCACAGATACAGGTTCTGGTCACAGGGCCGATAGACCTCCGCACCGAGACGGCCGAGCGCATCGAGCGCAGTGCCGGTCGCGCGCCGCAGCTTCTCCTGCAGATGATTCGTATGCCTGAGAAAGTGACCATCGCTGACGATCGCGTCGAGCGTGCGTTCGCAGTACTCCGAGCTGCTGACGTGCGTCAGCATCTTCACGTCGGCGAGATCGCTCGCAAGCGCGGCATTGCACGCCAGGAACCCGACACGCAGCGCCGCCGACACCGATTTCGAAAAACTGCCGATATAGATGGTCCGGCGCAGCTGGTCGAGCGTCGCGATGCGCGTGAGCGAGCGCGGCCGCAGGTCGGCGAGCGCGTCGTCCTCGACGAGGATCAGGTCGTGTGCGTCGGCGAGCTGCAGGATGCGGTGCGCCTTGGCCGCGCTCGTATCGGTCGCGGTCGGGTTGTGGCCGACCGATTGCGTGAAGAACAGCTTCGGCCGGTATGCGGCGACAAGTTCGGCCAGCTTCGCGACGTCGGGGCCGTCGATCTCGCGCGGCACGCCGACGATGTTCGCGCCGCTCAGCTTGAGCTTGCCGAACAGCGGGTAGTAGCCGGGATCGTCGACGAGCACGGTGTCGCCGGGGCGCACGAAGTAGCGCAGCACGAGGTCCATCGCCTGGTTCGCGCCGTGCGTGAGCACGATCTGCGCGGGCGGCGCCTCGATCTCGTAGCCGGCGAGCTTCTGCTGCAGCGACTGGCGCAGCGGCAGGTAGCCGTAGCGGCTGCCGTAGCGGAACAGCGACGCGGCGCTCGTGCGCATGATGCGCTGCTGGTACTGGTTCAGCCGCGTTTCTTCGAGCCACTCGATCGGGGGGAAGCCTTCGCCGAGATTGAGCACGTCGGGCTTCACGTGCAGCTGCTCGCGCATCAGCCACACGATGTCCATCGCGCGGTCGAGCGAGCTCGGCTCGTCGATCTCGGGCGCGGCCGCCGCGCGCCGCGTGACGAAGAAGCCGGAGCCGCGCCTCGGCTCGATCAGGCCGTCGGCCGCGAGCATCTCGAACGCGCTGATTACGGTGTTCTTCGAGCAGCCGGACGCCTCAGCGTATTCCCTGATCGAAGGCAGCTTCGCGCCGGCCGGCAACACGCCTTCCTCGATCTGTCTGGCGAGATTGTCCGCCATCGTGCCAGACAGGCTGGCTTTTGCACGCTGTTTCATCGGAATGTTCCGTCGGGCCGGCCCACTGTCATGGGTACGGTTGGGTGGCTGTCTGCGCGTTCTGTACCTTTTCAATGGGTACAGCGTGACTATTATTCGGCTATCCGCTGCCCGCCGCAAGCGCCGACGGGCAACACCGCCACCCCGAAACAGCAGACCCATCATGCCCATCGATTCCGCCTTGCCGAACTTCCGCTCGCTCACGCCCGAGCAACGCCTGTCCCACCTGTCCCGCGCCGTCGGGCTCGACGATGCCGAGCACGCGCTGCTCGCGAAACCCGGCGCGCTGCCGCTCGATACCGCGAACGGGATGATCGAGAACGTGATCGGCACGTTCGAGCTGCCGATGGCCGTGGCCGGTTACTTCCGGATCAACGATAAAGACGTGATCGTGCCGATGGCCGTCGAGGAGCCGTCGATCGTTGCGGCCGCATCGTATATGGCGAAGCTGTCCCGCGCGGCCGGCGGCTTCCGCACGTCGAGCAGCGGCCCGCTGATGCGTGCGCAGGTGCAGGTGATCGGCGTCGACGATCCGTACGGCGCGCGGCTTGCGATCCTGCGGCATGCGGCCGAGCTGATCGCACTCGCGAACAGCCGCGACAAGGTGCTCGTCGGCCTCGGCGGCGGCTGCCGCGACATCGAGGTTCACGTGTTCCCCGATACGCCGCGCGGCGCGATGATCGTCGCGCACCTGATCGTCGACGTGCGCGACGCGATGGGCGCGAACACGGTCAACACGATGGCCGAAACCGTCGCGACGCGTATCGAAGCGATCACCGGGGGCCAGGTACGGTTGCGGATACTGTCCAACCTCGCGGATCTCCGGCTGGCTCGCGCAGAGGTACGGTACTCGGCCGCCACGCTCGCGACCGACACCTATTCCGGCGAAGAGGTGATCGACCGCGTGATCGACGCGTACGTGTTCGCGGCGACCGACCCGTACCGCGCGGCGACACACAACAAGGGCATCATGAACGGCATCGATCCGGTCGTGGTCGCGACCGGCAACGACTGGCGCGCGGTTGAAGCCGGCGCGCATGCGTATGCGAGCCGCAGCGGCCGCTATACGTCGCTGACGACGTGGGAGAAGGGCGCCAACGGCGACCTCGTCGGCACGATCGAGATGCCGATGCCGGTCGGGCTCGTCGGCGGCGCGACGAAGACGCATCCGCTCGCGCGTCTCGCGCTGAAGATCATGAACGTGACGTCCGCACAGGAACTCGGCGAAATTGCAGTCGCGGTCGGGCTTGCGCAGAATCTCGGTGCGCTGCGCGCGCTCGCGACCGAAGGCATCCAGCGCGGCCACATGGCGCTGCATGCGCGCAACATCGCCGTTGCAGCGGGCGCGACCGGTGCCGACATCGACCGGATCGCACAGCAGATGGTCGCGGCGAAGGACGTGCGCGCCGACTTCGCGGTCGAGTTGCTCGCGGGCCGCAGCGGCGGCTGATGCGCGGACTGCGCGCCGCATGACCCATGCGGCGTGCAGCGCGCCACGCCGGCCAGACCGGCGATAGATCAATCCAGGAGGAGACACATGGAACAGACCGGTTCAAGCGCGGTCGCAACCGCGCTGCATCGTGCGCGGTCGCTGGCCGGCGCCGATGCGTCGGCCACGACGCTCGTCGAGGTGTGGGGCGACACGGTGGCGACGAAACATCTCGCGTGGTCGGTGCTGCTCGGCATCGCGATCAGCCTCGGCGCGTTCGAGATCGGCCGCGTCGTGCTCGCCTCGTTCGTCCACGACGTGGCGATCGCGCGTGCTTACGCGATGCTGATCGGCCTCGGCGGCTGCCTGCTGGCCGGCACGATCTGCGCGGTGCTGTTCAAGCCGAAGCGCACGGTGATCGAACATGCGGCCGGTGGCGCGGAGCGCGACGACGCGCTCCGGCAGCTCGCCGAAGCATCGGGCGGGCTGGGCTCGACGAGCGACCTGTCGGCCAGCGCACGCGCGGAGATGGAGGAGCTCGGGTTGCTCGATCTCTTTGCTTCGTATGAAGCGTCTTCCGAGCGCGCACGCGCGGGAGGCCGCTGATGGACGCGCTACTGCATGCTTTGCCGAGCGCGTTCGCGATGGGGTTGCTCGGCGCGATCGTGTTCTCCGGCATCGGGCTGATCTCCGGCACCGACGAAACGACGACGATCGCGCCGCTCACGTTGCTCGTCGCGCTGCTCGGCGTGCCGCCGGCCGGCGTGTTCACGTTCTTCCTCGCCGGCGCGGTGGCCAAGCACATCACGCATTCGATCCCGACCGCGCTGCTCGGCATTCCCGGCGACACGATGGCCGCGCCGCTGTTGCAGCAGGCGACGCTGCTGCGCGCGCTCGGCGTGCCGCACATCGCGCTGCGCAAGATGATCTCCGGGGCGATCGTCGCCGCGTTCGTCGCGCTGCCGCTCGCGGTGCTGTTCGCATCGCTGCTCGCGCCGTTCGGCGCGGCGATCGCGAAGGCCGCGCCGTGGGTGTTCCTCGCGGCGGCCATCGGCATCGCTTACTTCTCGGCGGGGCGCTGGGCGTCGGTGCTGCTGCTCGTGCCGTTCGTGATGCTGGTGGTCGGGCTGCAGGCGCTGACGGGCCATTACGGCGTGAAGCTGAGCGTCAGCTACTTCCTCGGGATCGCGATCGGGCCGCTGGTGGCCGACCTGTTCTCGATCCTGTCGCCGGCCGAGCGGCGGCGCATGCGCCGCGACGGGCCGTCGACGTTCGTGCTCGCGCCCGACGTGAAAAGCTGGCGCGGCTATTTCCCGAATCCGCTGAAGGTGCTCGACCGCGAGCAGGTGGCGTGGACGGTCGGCACGGCCGCCGTGTCGAGCGCGACCTTCGTGTTCAGCCCGGTCGCGATGACGGTGCTGATGGGCGAGATCGTCGGCGCGCGCGTGCGCCACGCCTACCAGCGCCTGACGACGGTGATCGCCGCGCGTAACGGTGTGACGGAGGCGACCTACATCGCCGAGGCGCTGATTCCGCTGATCGCGTTCGGGCTGCCGCTGAGCCCGGTGGCGGCCGGCCCGGCCGCGCCGCTGTTCAATGCGCCGCCGCGCTTCACGGTCGACGCGGCGAGCGGGCAGATCCACAACCTGCATACGCTGATGAGCTGGCCCGAGTTCCTCGGCTACGGGCTGCTGTCGATCCTGCTGGCCGCGCTGATCGCGTATCCGCTCGCGATGCACCATGCGCACCGCGCGGCGTCGTTCGTCGCGCGCAAGCTGAGCCACGAGGCGATCATCGCGACCTTCGCGGGGCTGATCGTCGTGATCGGCGTATGGGAGGGGCAGTTGCTGGGGCTCGCCGTGATCGTCACGATCGGCCTGTTCGGCGGGATGCTGTCGCGCCTGTTCGCGTTCAACACGGGCGTGCAGTTCATGGGCTACTACGTCGCGGTGCTCAGCGTGCCCGCGATCGCCAAGCTGTTCTGACGTACCGGCGCAAGAGGGCCGCGTGTGCCGCGCGGCCGCCTGAAAACGCCGTTTCCCGCGCGATTTTTGAATCGCTGTGTGTCGTGTTCGCACACAGATACGTTGAGATACAAAGCCTCCGGATGGTTCGGATATAAAACCGGTGAAGCGATTCACACGGCGGCGCGGTGCCATGCGCCGCCGCCCCGAACGACGATACCGGCGCGCCCGCACGCGCCGCGCCCCCTTCCTTAGCGATCGACAATGGAGAAGAGTCATGCCTGATACCGTGAACACCCGCCGCCGCCTGATCCTGGGCTCGACGCTGGCGAGCCTGAGCCTCGCCGACCTCGGGTTCAGCGCGCTCGCGCAGGCGCAGTCCGCCCCCGATGCATCGACCGGGCAGCGTGCGGGCGGGGTGGCGTCGCTGGGCACGATCCACCAGATCGACGCGGGCGTGCTCAACGTCGGGTATGCGGACCTCGGGCCGAAGAAGGGCCCCGTGGTGTTCCTGCTGCACGGCTGGCCGTACGACATCTACAGCTACGCGGACGTCGCGCCGCTGCTCGTCAAGGCCGGCTATCGCGTGATCGTGCCGTACCTGCGCGGCTACGGCTCGACGACGTTCCGCTCGGCCGACACCGTGCGCAACGGCCAGCAGGCCGTGACGGCCGTCGATATCGTCGCACTGATGGATGCGCTGAAGATCGACAGCGCCGTGTTCGGCGGCTACGACTGGGGCGCGCGCACGGCCGACATCATCGCGGCGCTGTGGCCGCAGCGCGTGAAGGCGCTGGTGTCCGTCAGCGGCTACCTGATCGGCAGCCAGGAGGCGAACCGCAAGCCGCTGCCGCCGCAGGCCGAACTGCAGTGGTGGTATCAGTTCTACTTCACGACCGAGCGCGGCGAACTCGGCTACGCGACGAACCGCGACGCGTTCAACAAGCTGATCTGGCAACTCGCGTCGCCGAAGTGGAAGTTCTCCGACGAGACGTACGCGCGCTCGGCCGCGTCGTTCCAGAACCCCGATCACGTGGCCGTCGTGATCCACAACTATCGCTGGCGCCTCGGGCTCGCGAAGGGCGAGTCGCAGTACGACGACATCGAGCGGCGTCTGGCGGCCGGCCCTGCGATCACGGTGCCGACGATCACGATGGAAGGCGACGCGAACGGCGCGCCGCACCCGGAACCGGCCGCGTACGCAAAGAAGTTCACCGGCAAGTACCAGCACCGGACGATCTCCGGCGGTATCGGCCACAACCTGCCGCAGGAAGCGCCGCAGGCGTTTGCCGACGCGATCCTGCAAGTGGAGCATCTGTGATGCGGGCAGGCATGGAGGTGTTGCATCGCGGTGCGCGCCGCGTGCTCGTCGCGGGCGTGCTGCTGGGCGGCGCGCTGTCGGCCAGCGGGCCGGCCGCGTTCGCCGAGCAGCCGAAGCCGGCGGCGGCTGCCGCGTCGCCGATCTACGGCGTGACGATCCCGCCCGGCTACCGGAAGTGGGAGATGGTCGCGCCGGCCGAGGAGGCCGCGCCGCTCGACGAATTGCGCGTGGTGCTCGGCAATCCGGTCGCGATCCGCGCGCTCGAACGGGCGACGCTGCCGTTTCCGGACGGCACGATCCTCGTGAAGCTCGCGTACAAGCGCAAGCAGTCCGACGAGTTCGCGCCGGCGACGGTGCCCGGCCAGGCGACGACCGTGCAGGTGATGGTGAAGGACTCGCGCCGCTATGCATCGACGGGCGGCTGGGGCTTCGGGCGCTTCATCAACGGCGTGCCGGCCGATATCGGCCAGCATCAGACGTGCTTTGCGTGCCACCAGGCGCGCGTGAAGAACCACGATTTCGTGTTCACGCGGCTCGCGCCGTGACGGGACATGACGACGTGAAGTCGACGGAAAAGCGTGCCGTGCGAGGCACGCTTTTTTTATGGTGCGTGGCGTGAAGGCGCGCATCGGCAAGCGGGTTTGTATCGCACTGTATCTGCGGCCGTTCCTGAAAAACTGGCATGCAGAAAGCACCGGTTCCGGAAACATGCCGGATACGTGGGCGGGTTCTACTGTCGACATGCAGCAAGCGTTCGGTGCCAGACGTTCGCACCGGATGCCACGTGATCGATACCCCAACTTCCGTTCAGGAGAATGCTCATGAAAGCCGCTCGAATCCTCGCCG
Source organism: Burkholderia sp. (assembly GCA_031253835.1). Taxonomy (GTDB): domain Bacteria; phylum Pseudomonadota; class Gammaproteobacteria; order Burkholderiales; family Burkholderiaceae; genus Burkholderia. Next base: position 15,925 of record JAIRVP010000064.1, read on the forward strand.
TTGCCGTCCTCGCCGCCGCTCCCGTCTTGTCGTTCGCCGATACCGGCCACGGCGTCACGCGTGCCGACGTGCGTGCCGAACTGGTCCGCCTCGAACAGGCCGGCTACAGCCCGGCCCGCAGCGAACCGCACTACCCGGAAGACATCGCGCACGCGTTGCAGGTTGCGCGTTCCGACCAGAACAGCCCGTCGAAGTCGCAAGGCGACAACGTGGCAGACGTGTCGACGCCCGCCAGCCATCGCGATGCCTCACAGTCGCGTGCCGCACGGAACGCCGCCGACGACCTGTACGCGCATTCGTGATCGGGTGCCGCGCCTGCCGCACGCAGACGCGGCCGCCACTGCAGCACTTCATTTGAACAACACAACAGAGATAGGAGCATGACGATGGCCGGTTTGATGAAACGCGTTCTGGTGTCCGCCGCGGTGATCGGCGGACTGTTCGGTGCGGTCGCGGCGCAGGCTGCGCCGAAGGAGGACCTGAAGGGCACGAACGTCGTGCTCGTGCACGGCGCGTTCGCTGACGGGTCGAGCTGGAACCGCGTGATTCCGCTGCTCGAGGCGCGCGGGCTGCACGTGGTGTCGGTGCAGAACCCGCTGAGCTCGCTCGCCGACGATGCGGCCGCGACGAAGCGCACGATCGACGAGCAGAAGGGGCCGGTCGTGCTGGTCGGCCATTCGTGGGCCGGCGTCGTGATTAGCGACGCGGGCAACGACGACAAGGTGAAGTCGCTCGTGTACGTCGCGGCATTCGCGCCCGACAACGGCCAGTCGATCGCCGACGTCACGCAAGGGCTGCCGGCGCCGGCCTGGGCCGGCGAACTGCGCAAGGATGCAGGCGGTTTCGCGCGGCTGTCGGACAAGGCGATCGCGCAGGATTTCGCGCCGGACCTGCCGCCCGCGCAGCAGCACATCGTTGCCGCGACCCAGGGGCCGTGGTATAGCGGTTGCATCTCCGAGAAGGTCACGCAGGCCGCGTGGCATGCGAAGCCGTCGACCTTCGTCGTCGCGACGCAGGACAAGATGATCGACCCGAAGCTGCAGGAAACGATGGCGAAGCGGATCGGTGCGACGGTTGCGCGCGTGAACGGCAGCCACGTCGCGATGCTGAGCCAGCCGAAGGCCGTGGCCGACGCGATCATCGCGGCCGCCGAACGTGCGAAGCAGGATACGCAGTGAGTGAACACGGTGCCGTGCTTTCGCGAGGAAGCGCGGCGCCGTGAGCGTTTGTGATGTCTTTCCACCAGGAGAAGTCATGACCGAACTCTGGCAACTGTCGGCAACCGAACTCGCGAAACGCGTGCGTCAGCGTGAAGTGTCCGCGCGCGACGTGGCGGACGCCGTGCTCGATCGTCTCGATGCAGTCAATCCGGCAATCAACGCGGTGGTCGAACACCGCCCCGACGACGTGCGGCGGCAGGCCGACGAAGTCGACCGCGCGATCGCGCGCGGCGACGATCCGGGGCCGCTCGCCGGCGTACCCGTCACCGTGAAGATCAACATCGATCAGGCGGAATGTGCGACGACCAACGGCACGCGCCTGCAGGAAAACCTGATCGCGCACGCCGACAGCCCGGTGGTCGCCAACATCCGGAAGGCTGGCGGCATCGTGCTCGGCCGCACCAATTCCCCGACGTTCGCATTGCGCTGGTTCACGTCGAATCTCGTGCATGGCCACACGCGCAATCCGCGCAATGCGTCGCTGACGCCGGGCGGATCGAGTGGCGGTGCGGCCGCCGCCGTGGCGGCCGGGATCGGTCCGCTGGCGGTCGGTACCGACATCGGCGGCTCGGTGCGTTACCCGGCCTATGCGTGCGGCGTGCACGGGATCCGGCCGTCGCTCGGCCGCGTGCCGGCGTTCAATGCGTCGTCGCCCGAGCGTGCGATCGGCGCGCAGCTGATGTCGACGGCGGGGCCGATCGCGCGCACGATCGACGATCTGTCGCTCGCGCTGCGTGCGTTCGCCGCGCCGGACCCGCGCGATCCATGGAACGTGGCCGTGCCGTTCGCCGGGCCCGAGGTGCCGAAGCGTGCGGCGCTGTGCGTGCGTCCGGGCGGCTTGCAGGTCGTGCCCGAAGTGGAGGCCGCGTTGCGCGATGCCGCGCGCCGGCTGGTCGATGCGGGCTGGACCGTCGACGAGATCGACGATACGCCGCCGATGCGCGAGGCGGCGCTGCTGCAGGAACAGCTCTGGCTCGGCGACGGTTTCGATGCGTTGGCGAATGCGGTCGAGACGGACGGCGATCCGGGCGCGGCGGCCGTGATTGCGGCCGTGCGCGGCAAGGTGCGCGACCTGCCGGCCGACGTGATCAGCCGCGCGCTGGTTCGCCGCACGACGCTGACGCGGCAATGGCGGCTGTTTCTCGATCAGTATCCGGTGCTGCTGCTGCCCGTTTCATCGGAACTGCCGTTCGCCGACGATCTCGACCGCCAGGGGCCGGAAGGCTTCGAGCGCGTGTGGGAAGCGCAACTCACGTTGCGCGCGCTGCCCGCGATGGGGCTGCCGGGGCTGGCGGTCACGACGTCGCTCGTGAACGGCGTGCCGGTGGGCGTGCAGGTGGTGGCCACGCATCATCGCGAGGATCTGTGTCTGCTCGCGGGGCGCGATATCGAAGCGCGTGGCGTGCCGATTGCACCGGTCGATCCGCTGTCGTGACGGTGTGACGGGCGCGTGCATCGGCGATGCGCGCGTCATTTGCTCCTGCCCGTTCGTTCCATTTCGGATTCCATGACAATGCGGCTCGCGCCGCATTGATCGTCTTTCTCCCTTCCTTTCAAAACCCTTCGGTGCACGACATCGAACGGTCACCCTCCCGCATTTCCCACCCGCCCACGACCGCGCATCGATAGCGCACGTCTGCTATTGCATTCCCCGCGGCGCTGATTAGGAAATGAAATTTTATTGGTTCTGCTTCCCCGACCGCCCTCGCATAGTGGCGCTGACGGCTATAGACAGCACGCAAGCTGCGACGGCCGCATTCCCGGTGTTTTTGTTCATACGAATCTACGAAAACAAGGACGTGTCATGACGGTTGGACTGGAAGAACGAACCGCTGCGCAGCAGGCGCTCGAAGACGCGCGCGCGGCGGCAGCGGCGGCCGGCACGCCCTATGCGGGCGGCGTCGCGCCGCAAGCCGCATGGGCGTTGTTCTCCGCCGGCGATGCCTTGCTGGTGGACGTGCGCACGGCGGAAGAACGGAAATTCGTCGGCCACGTGCCGGAGTCGCTGCATGTGCCGTGGGCGACCGGCACGAGCCTGACGCGCAACCCGCGCTTCGTGCGCGAGCTGGAAGCGAAGACCGGCAAGGAGGCCGTCGTGCTGCTGTTGTGCCGTAGCGGCAACCGCTCGGCACAGGCGGCCGAGGCCGCGACGAAGGGCGGCTTCACGCAGGTATTCAATGTGCTCGAAGGGTTCGAGGGCGACCTCGACGAGCGGCAGCATCGCGGTAGCCAGAACGGTTGGCGCTTCCGCGGCCTGCCGTGGGCGCAGGACTGATTGATTCACGGCCGTTACAGGGAGAAAGCAGCATGGCCGCATTCGACATCGACGACATCGTTCAATCGCTGCAGACGGTGCGCCGCGCATGGCGCGAGAAGCAGCGGCGCTCGCTCGAACCGGGCGGGCGCGACCTGCCGGCGCGCGAGGCGCTCGCGCAGATCATCGGCGCGCTGAAGGGCGTGCTGTTCCCGATGCGGCTCGGGCCGCCCGATTTGCGGCAGGAAAGCGAGAACTTCCACGTGGCCCATGCGCTCGACGCTGCGCTGAATGCGCTGCTCGCGCAGGTGACGCTCGAGTTGCGCTACGCGGCGCGCCAGCGCAATGCCGACGGGCCGCTCGATAGCGTCGATGAAGTCGCGTCGGCAGCCGTGCAGGCATTCGCCGCGCGCTTGCCCGAGATCCGCCGCCTGCTCGACAGCGACGTGCTGGCCGCGTTCCATGGCGATCCGGCGGCCGGCAGCGTCGACGAAGTGCTGCTGTGCTACCCGGGCATCCTCGCGATGATCCACCACCGGCTCGCGCACGAGCTGTACGGGCTTGGCCTGCCGCTGCTCGCGCGGATCATCGCCGAGCAGGCGCATGCGGAAACGGGCATCGACATTCATCCGGGCGCGCGCATCGGCGCGGGCTTCTTCATCGATCACGGCACGGGCGTCGTGATCGGCGAGACGGCGATCATCGGCGAGCGCGTGCGCGTGTACCAGGCCGTCACGCTCGGCGCGAAGCGCTTTCCGCGCGATGCGGCCGGCCATCTGGAGAAAGGGCTCGCACGCCATCCGATCGTCGAGGACGACGTGGTGATCTATGCGGGCGCAACGATCCTCGGCCGCGTGACGATCGGGCGCGGCGCGGTGATCGGCGGCAACGTGTGGCTCACGCAGGACGTGCCGGCCGGCGAGAACGTCACGCAGGCCGTGCTGCGCAGCGAAGCGAACGCCGCGCCGCGCGCGGCGGCGCGGGTTGCCTAGGAGGCGCGATGAGCGACCTCATCCATCATTTCGGCGCCAACGTGCGCAAGCTGCGCGAAGCGCGCACGTGGTCGCAGGAGCAGCTGGCCGAACATGCGGGGCTGAACCGCTCGTATGTCGGCGAGATCGAGCGCGGCGAGGCGATCGCGTCGATCGTCACGGCCGACAAGATCGCGCGCGCGTTCGACGTGTCGATCTCGATGCTGCTGCCGGGCGTGTACGTCACCTGAGGTCGCGTCGCACCGTTTCCCCCTTCGGCTGCACCGCCTGACGGCTATAGCATGTTGAGCCGGCAGGTGCGTGCTTCCGATAATCACCGAGCGTCATAAGCAATCCCGTTTTTCATCTTAAGAACCCGGAGCCACACATGTCGACCGTTGCAAGCGGCACGGCCGCGCTGAGCGATCACGCCGCCCGCCAACTAGCGAACGCTACCAAGACCGTCCCCCAGCTTTCCACGATCACGCCGCGCTGGCTGACCCATCTGCTGCAATGGGTGCCGGTCGAGGCCGGCATCTATCGCCTGAACCAGGTGAAGAACCCGGAAGCCGTGCGCGCCGCGTGCACGCAGCTCGAGGACGAAAGCGTGCTGCCGCAGACCTTCGTGCCGTACGAGGAACAGCCGCGCGAATATTTCCTGAACGCGGTCAGCACGGTGCTCGACGTGCATACGCGGATCTCCGATCTCTACAGCAGTCCTCACGACCAGATCAAGGAACAGCTGCGCCTGACGATCGAGACGATCAAGGAGCTGCAGGAAAGCCAGCTGATCAACAACCCCGACTACGGGCTGCTCGCGAACGTGACCGACGAGCAGCGGATCTTCCCGCTGACGGGCGCGCCGACGCCGGACGATCTCGACGAGCTGCTGACGAAAGTATGGAAGGAGCCGGCATTCTTCCTCACGCACCCGCTCGCGATCGCCGCGTTCGGCCGTGAATGCACGCGGCGCGGCGTGCCGCCGCCGACGGTCAGCCTGTTCGGCTCGCAGTTCCTCACATGGCGCGGCATTCCGCTGATCCCGTCGGACAAGGTGCCCGTCGCGGACGGCAAGACCAAGATCCTGCTGCTGCGCGTCGGCGACAAGCGCCAGGGCGTCGTCGGCTTGTATCAGCCGGGCGTCGCGGGCGAGCAGGGTCCGGGCCTGTCGGTGCGCTTCATGGGGATCAACAACCAGGCGATCGCGTCGTACCTGATCTCGCTGTATTGCTCGCTTGCGGTCCATTCGCCGGATGCGCTGGCTGTCCTCGATGACGTCGAAATCGCCAAGTTCCATGACTATCCCGACACCTACCGTTAATCCCGGCCTGGCCGGCGGCGACGCGCATGCGCTGCCGCACGCGCCGCTGCCGGCCGGGTTGCCCGACCCGGCGACGCTCGCGCGGCTCGCGTCCGCGTTCTTCGCGACACCACCGGGGCAGGCCACCGCGCCCGGGCTGTCGGCCGGCAGCGGTGCGGCGGGGGGCGTGCCGTCCGCGTTGCCGGCGGCCGCGCCGATCCTCGCGTCGGTCAGCAACCCGGTGCCGGGCGGTTCGCCGCTCGCGGGCCCGGGCGGCGCGGGCACCGGCGTGCCGGGGCTCGCCTTGCCGCAGGGCAAGGTGCCTGGCGCGAACCTCGCGCCGTCCGCGCCGACGCACGTGCTGTCGCTCGGCAACCGCGCGCCCGCGCTCGCGCCGCATGCGGCCGCGCAGACCGGGTTGCCCGACAACGTCGTGTCGATCGCGCCCGCGCTCGAACCGCGTGTCGGCGGCGCGGCGCTCGGCGTGCCGCAGGTGAATGCGCCGGCACCGGAGGGCGCGCCGAAGGTGTCGCCGTACTACTTCACGGACGGTTCGCTGCAAGGCTGGCAGGCGACGCCGCAGGACATCGTCGTGCCGTCGAACGGCCTCGCGTCGCCGGAAGCGTTCGGGTTGCCGGGCGACGATGCGCTGCGCGAGCTGCTCGCCGTGCATCGCGAGGCGCCGGTGTCGCGCGCCTCGGGCGCCGACGTGCCGCGCTACTTCATCGAAGATGCGCACGCAGCCGGGCCGCAAGGCCAGTTTTATCGCGGCGCACATCCGCCGTTCGACGTGAACGCGATCCGCCGCGATTTCCCGATCCTGCAGGAGCGCGTGAACGGCAAGCAGCTCGTCTGGTTCGACAACGCGGCGACGACGCACAAGCCGCAGGCCGTGATCGACCGACTCGCGTACTTCTATGCGCACGAGAACTCGAATATCCACCGCGCGGCGCATGCGTTGGCCGGCCGCGCGACGGATGCGTACGAGCATGCGCGGGAAACGGTGCAGCGCTTCATCGGCGCATCGTCGCCCGACGAGATCGTGTTCGTGCGCGGCACGACCGAGGCGATCAACCTGATCGCGAAGACGTGGGGCGTGCAGCATGTCGGCGAAGGCGACGAGATCGTCGTGTCGCATCTCGAGCATCACGCGAACATCGTGCCGTGGCAGCAGCTTGCCGCGCAGAAGGGGGCGAAGCTGCGCGTGATTCCGGTCGACGATTCGGGGCAGGTGCTGCTCGACGAATACCGGAAGCTGCTGAACGACCGCACGAAGATCGTGTCCGTCACGCAGGTGTCGAACGCGCTCGGCACGGTCGTGCCGGTGAAGGAGATCGTCGAGCTTGCGCATCGCGCGGGCGCGAAGGCGCTCGTCGACGGCGCGCAGTCGATCTCGCACATGCGCGTCGACGTGCAGGCGCTCGATGCGGATTTCTTCGTGTTCTCCGGGCACAAGATCTACGGGCCGACCGGGATCGGCGTCGTGTACGGCAAGCGCGCGATCCTCGACGACATGCCGCCGTGGCAAGGCGGCGGCAACATGATCGCGGACGTGACGTTCGAGCGCACGGTGTTCCAGCCGCCGCCCAATCGTTTCGAGGCGGGTACCGGCAACATCGCGGATGCGGTGGGGCTCGGCGCGGCGCTCGACTACGTGAACCGCGTCGGGATCGAGAACATCGCGCGTTACGAGCACGACCTGCTCGCGTATGCGACGAGCGTGCTCGCGCCGGTGCCGGGCGTGCGGCTCGTCGGCACCGCGCGCGACAAGGCGAGCGTGCTGTCGTTCGTGCTGAAGGGCTATGAGACGGAGGAAGTCGGGCAGGCGCTGAACGAAGAGGGAATCGCGGTGCGCTCGGGGCATCACTGCGCGCAGCCGATCCTGCGGCGTTTCGGGCTCGAGGCCACGGTGCGGCCGTCGCTCGCGTTCTACAACACGTGCGACGAAGTCGATGCGCTGGTGCGTGTTGTCAGGCGGCTGGCGACGCGCCGTTGATGTTGTGCGCTTGCGGCGGCCCGTACAGGTCGCCGCAAGTGCTTTCCCGCCACGCGCTCAGAACCGCACGACCTGTTTCTTCTCGACGCTGAACCCGTCGCGCAGCACGCATGCGGAATCGGCGAAGTAGCGGCGGGTTTCCGACAGCAGGTCGGTGTTGCCGCGACGGCAGAACACCACGCCCGATCCTTCCTCGGTCAGCAGTTCGTCGATCAGCGATTCGGGTTGCCCGATATCGGCGAGGTGGACGTTCTGTACGCCATGCGCGAGCGCATCGAGCGCCTCTCGCACGCACAGCGCCGCATCGGCGGCCGGATGCTCGGCGAGCCATTGCTCGAGTTCCGTGATGCCGTACAGCCCGGCCAGCTCGCCGAGTTCGTGCAGCAACGCGCTGTCGACCATCATCACCAGCGTGACGGCGCTGGTGCGTTGTGCGAACAGGCTGCCGAGCCGTTCCGGGCTCAGCAGGCGGTCGTGGCCCGCGTCGTCCGGTGCGACCGGCATCACGACGGGCACCAGTCCGTTCTCCAGAAATGCATTCAACGCGGCGCCGTCGAACCGCGCGACCGCGCTCGTGTTCGCGCGGTCGGATTCCGCGCTGGCAACCAGCAAGCCGCCGTCGTGACCGTCGATACCGATCGCCCTGGCGCCGTGACTGCCGATCAGGCGCACCAGTTCATGATTGATGCCGGCCATTGCCGCGTGCGCGGTATGGACCGATTGCGTATCGGAAACGGCCGGCCCGCTCTGGACGACGATCGGACGAACGCCGGTGAGCGCGAGCAGCGCGACATCCTGCGCGAAGGCCGCACGCGTGTGCGCATCGCTCGCGGCGCCGCCGTCGACGATGACGACGATCTGCCCGTGCAGCGCCTGCATGAACGGCAGCGAGCGGGCCAGGCCGGCGACGCGCCGCGACGTGAGAGTGGGACTTTCAGGGTCTGGGAACATGGGATTCCGAAAGGATGAAGGGGGCGCCTGTTGCCGCACGGTGCGGCATCAGTGCGTGCGTTGCATCAGCAGGTGAATCTCGCCGGGCGTCCGTGCATCGCGCGACGCTTGCCGGAACGAGCGTTCGCTGAAGCACCGCGCCGCGTCGGCGAGCAGTTCGAGGTGCGCGCGGTTGTCCTCTTGCGGCAGGACCAGCACGATGAATTCGCGCACGGGCTTGCGGTCCGGTGCGTTGAATGTAAATGGGTACAGCGCGCGAACGAACAGCGCGACGGCCGCGCCGAGCCCGTCGACCCGCGCATGCGGAATCGCGACGCCCTGGCCGAGGCCGGTCGAGCCGAGCTGTTCGCGCTTGACGAGTTCGGTCCGGATCCGTTCGGCGGATACCGCGCTGCTGCGCTCGACATGGCGCGCGACGAGGTCGAACAACTGGATCGCGCTTTCCACCGGCACGTCGAGCAGGATGTGCTCCGGCGGACAGGCGTCGGCCAGCCGGGTCGCGAGCGGCGTGCCGCCGCGTCGGTGGGAAAGGTCGGGTTGGCCGCCGACGGCGGCCTGCTGCGTTTGCATGCGGATCTCTCCGTGTCTGGATGACAGGGAAATCCTAGACAAAACCGTGTAAAGACGGTGTCAGAGACGTGGGGGCCCGGTATTAAAATTTCGTATCGATCGACGATGGAACCGGGCCTGATACGGGCGCTCTCAGGTACCCGACAGCACGAACGGCAGCGTCGTCAGCAGAAAGACCGAAATGCCGACGACCGGCGCGCCGAACGCGATCGCCGCGAACGCCACCGCGGCGCTGGTCAGCACGAGCGTTCTCGACACCCGGCGGTGCCGGTCGTGCGCGATGGCCCTGTTGTCGCGGTTTGCATCGGTCCGCGCGCCGATCACGTGTTTCCAGAACGTCAGGCCAAGCATGATTGCTCCTGGTTGAAAGACAGCCGAGACGCGGCGCGCGATGCGCCGCGCCAGCGCGTCAGCTGCGCTTGAGCTTGAGCACGCGCGAGATTTGCGCGGACGCGCTGCCGTCGCAGAGGATCACGTCGGGTGCGTGCGGGTTGAGGTCCGTGCGCAGGCAGGCGGCCACGACCTTGCCGTTCTTCGTCGGCAGGAATCCCTGCTTGCTGCCGCCGCAGGCGGTGTGGATGAATTCGCGTGTGTACTGCTTGTCGATCTCGAGCATGACCGGTCTCCGGTAGCGGAAATTGCCCTGAATGAAATCAGGTATGCAAAGTAAATGGATCGGATCGGCGGATCGATGATGCGTCGTTGCACGGGACGTGCCGCGTACACACGCTCGAACGCACGCTTCGCGATGCGCGCTTGTCGCATCGACGTCGTGTTCAGGCGTGCACGGGAAGGACTACGGCGCGCACCGTCCGCCAGGTGGCAGGACGGCGGCTCGGGAAAGCGAGACGCAGGCGTCCTGCCTGTCAGGCAGGGAAGCAACTCGGAGGACGAGGACTTCGGATGCGCATGTAACGTGCTCGGTGGTGGATGGCGAACCCATTCTAGTGAACGTATTCGCGGGCGCAAGTAAAAAGGTCGTAAAGGCGTGCGAATGACCCGTTACGCGCACTGCCGGAGAGGCGCGCCGCTACTACCCCACAGCCATTCGCCACCGTCGACAATGGCTTGCATGGTTGGGATGACGACAAGCGGTGAGGGTACGAAGGGAACGGGCGCGCAGCGAATCAGCGTCCGGCCAGCATCCGTCCGCCCACCCCCATCGGCAGCAGGCCGGCCGTCGTATCGAGCACCGCGTTGCGACGGACCAGCAACCCACGCACGGAAGGATGCGACGCAAGCAGCGCCATCGTGCAATACCACGCAGCCGAGATCGCGACCGACAGGACGACGACCGCGAGATCGAGCCACGCCGGCGCATGGGCCGGCACCATCAGCGCGAAGATGCTGCCGTAGAACGCGACCGATTTCGGAATCGTCCTGCTGACGACGTAGCCCTTTTTCGCGGCGTTCCAGTCGGACGCGGCAGCCGGCGCGGAAACGGGCAGCGGCTTGCGCGCGGTCACGACCATTTTCAGTCCGAGCCAGATCAGGTGCGCGGCGCCCGCGAGCCGCAGCGCGGTGTGGACCCACGCGACGTGCGTCACGAGCAGGCTCAGCCCGGCGATCGCGATCGCGGCCCAGGTGCCGGACGCGGCGGCGGGGCCGAGCCCCGTCATCACGCCCGCGCGGGCGGACGGGCTTTCATCTTGCCCGAGCGCGGCAACGGCCCCGCATGCGGTCGATCCCAATGAAAAACGCGTGACGACTTCCGTCGCCACGCGTTTCCTGTTCCTGCAGGACCGTACGCACGCCGGCGAACCGGCGTGCACCGTCCATCCTCAGAAATCGAACCCCGGCCCGCCCGCACCGGGGCCGCCCGGCCCGGCGACGGGCGCCGCATCCTTCGGCGCTTCGAACACGGTTGCATCGGTCGTCAGCAGCAGCCCGGCCACCGACGCCGCGTTCTGCAGCGCCGTGCGCGTGACCTTGGTCGGATCGAGCACGCCCGATTCGACGAGATCGCCGTACTCGCCCGTCTGCGCGTTGTAGCCGAAGTTGCCCGCGCCTTCCGCGACCTTCGCGACGACGACGCTCGCTTCCTCGCCCGCATTCGTGACGATCTGGCGCAGCGGTTCCTCGAGCGCGCGCAGCACGATCTTGATGCCCGCATCCTGGTCGGCGTTCACGCCCTTCAGTTCGCGGATCGCCTGCCGCACGCGGATCAGCGCGACGCCGCCGCCCGGCACGATGCCTTCCTCGACGGCCGCGCGCGTCGCGTGCAGCGCGTCGTCGACGCGATCCTTCTTCTCCTTCACTTCGATTTCGGTTGCGCCGCCGACCTTGATTACCGCGACGCCGCCCGCGAGCTTCGCGACGCGTTCCTGCAGCTTTTCGCGGTCGTAGTCCGACGTCGCTTCGTCGATCTGCACGCGGATCTGCTTCACGCGCGCCTCGATGTTCTTCGCATCGCCCGCGCCGTCGATCACGGTCGTGTTTTCCTTGCCGACCTCGATGCGCTTCGCCTGGCCGAGTTCGGCGAGCGTCGCCTTTTCGAGCGTCAGGCCGGTTTCCTCGGCGATCACCTGGCCGCCGGTGAGGATCGCGATGTCCTCGAGCAGCGCCTTGCGACGATCGCCGAAGCCCGGCGCCTTGACCGCGACCGTCTTCAGGATCCCGCGGATGTTGTTCACGACGAGCGTCGCGAGCGCTTCGCCTTCGACGTCTTCCGCGATGATCAGCAGCGGGCGGCCCGACTTCGCGACCTGTTCGAGCACCGGCAGAAGATCGCGGATGTTCGAGATCTTCTTGTCGTGCAGCAGGATGTACGGGCTTTCGATCTCGGCGACCTGCTTCTCCGGATTGTTGATGAAGTACGGCGACAGGTAGCCGCGATCGAACTGCAGCCCTTCGACGACGTCGAGTTCATCCGCGAGCGACTTGCCGTCCTCGACGGTGATCACGCCTTCCTTGCCGACACGGTCGATCGCTTCGGCGATGCGCTGGCCGATCGATTCCTCGCCGTTCGCGGAGATCGTCGCGACCTGCGCGATTTCCTTGCTCGTGGTGGTCGGCTTGCTGATCTTCTTCAGTTCGTCGACGGCCGCCGCGACGGCCTTGTCGATGCCGCGCTTCAGGTCGAGCGGGTTGAGCCCGGCCGCCACGTACTTCTGGCCTTCGCGGACGATCGCCTGCGCGAGCACGGTGGCCGTCGTCGTGCCGTCGCCGGCTGCGTCGCTGGTGCGCGACGCGACTTCCTTCACGAGCTGCGCGCCGATGTTCTGCAGCTTGTCCGCGAGTTCGATTTCCTTCGCGACGGACACGCCGTCCTTCGTGACGACGGGCGCGCCGAAGCTGCGCTCGAGCACGACGTTGCGGCCCTTCGGCCCGAGCGTGACCTTCACCGCGTTCGCGAGGATGTTCACGCCTTCGGTCAGCTTCGATCGCGCGATGTCGCTGAAAATGATTTCCTTGGCTGCCATGATTGCGCTCCGTTATTGATTGACGACCGCGACGATGTCTTCTTCGCGCAGCACGAGAAACTCGTTGCCGTCCACCTTGACGGCCTGGCCCGCGTACTTGCCGAACAGCACGCGCTCGCCGACCTGCAGATCGGGCACGATGCGCTGGCCGTCCGCGTCCTTGCGGCCGGGGCCGACGGCGATCACTTCGCCCTGGTCGGGCTTTTCGGCGGCGCTGTCGGGGATCACGATGCCCGACGCGGTGGTGGTTTCCTGGTCGAGTCGCTTCACGATCACGCGGTCGTGCAAGGGGCGTAGGCTCATTTGTTCGTCCTGTGCTGTTCTGTCCGGATTGGCTGGCACTCTTTAACAGAGAGTGCTGACGAGTATAAAAATGCGCGGCGGCGCGATCCAATAACGGATTCGGAAAAGCATTTGCGCGAATGCGCTATGGACGGAGGAGGGGCCGTCAGATCAGCAGCGATACCGTCCTGAACAGCGCGAGATCCTCCTTGCGTGCGGATCGCGCATGCCGGCGGATCACGTGCAGCAGGCAGTCGATGAAGCAGCGCGCGGCGTCGCTCAGCGTACTGCTGCGACGCGTGACGACCCCGAGGTCGCGCGGTTCGAACGTCTCCTTCAACGACAAGGCGCGCATCCGTTCGCCGAACGGCGGCACGGCCGAGAGAATCGTCGGGCACCACGTGCACATGCCGGCCTGTTCGAGCATCGTCTGCAACATCGCGACGGACTGCGCGCGAACGATGCGCCGTTCGTCGATCCGTGCGCCGTGGTGCGTGAACAGATAGTCGACGAGTGCGGCCTGCCCGTCGGCCGCGAAATTCAGCACCCAGTCGTTGTCGAGCAGGTCGTGGATCGACCGCGCGCGTTCGAGCGGATGGCCGGCGCGCACCATGACCGACGTCTCGTAGCGCAGCAGCGGTTCGCAGGAAAATTCCTGCGTGCCGCCCGGCGGCACATGCCCGAGCGCGAAGTCCATGCTGCCGTCGCGCAGCAGCGGCTGGGCGACGGCGATCAGCGCTTCGTGGAGTTCGAGTCGCACGTCGGGCATCCGCTCGCGAAACAGCAGAACCGCCTCCGCGAGAAACGTCATCGCGAGCCACGGTGTGACGCCGATGCTCAGCCGGCCCTCGATGCGGCCGCGCATCCGCTCGAGATCGCTCTGCGCGTGTTCGAGCTGCTTCAACACGAGCTTCGCGTGCGTGAGCAGCGTTTTTCCGGATTCGGTGAAGCCGATTCCTTCCGGCGCGCGCACGAGCAGCGGCAGGCGCTCGCTCGCTTCCAGTTCGCGCAGTGCGCGCGTGACGGCCGCCTGCGACAACCCGAGCGCGCGTGCCGCACCGCGGATGCTGCCGGCCTCCGCGCTCGCGACGAGGGCCTGCAACTGATGCAGCTTGATGTTGCTCATGGCGTGATACCCGACAACGAAAGGTTGTCATCATAACGAAAGCGCGGCTGTTCGAAGGGAATTTCGCTGCCTACGATTCGGCCACGATTGGTCATGGGAGCAATCGGCAACCGGAACGTGCAAAGGAGAATCGGGGTTGGAACAGAGTCCTATCCATCCGGAAATGGCCGCCATCGAAACGGAGATGATCGCGCTGCGTCACCGGCTTCACGCGCATCCGGAACTCGGCTTCGAAGAGCATGCGACGAGCGATCTCGTCGCGAGTTTGCTGACAACATGGGGTTATCAGGTCACGCGAGGGATCGGCGGTACGGGTGTGGTCGGCACGCTGACGCGCGGTACCGGGAAACGACTCGGGTTGCGTGCCGACATGGACGCGCTGCCGATTCAGGAGACGACCGCGCTGCCGCATGCCAGCCGGCGCGACGGCGTGATGCACGCGTGCGGCCACGACGGCCATACGGCGATGCTGCTCGCGGCGGCCTGCTGTCTTGCCGGGCGGGCGGGTTTTACCGGCACGTTGAACCTGATTTTTCAGCCGGCCGAAGAAGGGCTCGGCGGCGCGAAGCGGATGATCGACGACGGACTGTTCACGCGATTTCCGTGCGATGCCGTGTTCGCGATGCACAACGTGCCGGGCTTGCCGGCCGGCGTGCTCGGTTTCTGCGACGGCCCGGCGATGGCGTCGGCCGACGAGGTGCGCGTGCGCGTGATCGGGCGCGGCGGGCATGGCGCCGCACCGCACACGGCGGTCGATCCGGTGGTCGTGTGCGCATCGATCGTGATGGCGCTGCAGACGGTCGTGTCGCGCAACGTGAATCCGCAGGACCTGGCGATCGTGTCCGCCGGCTCGATTCATGCGGGCACGGCTTCGAACGTGATTCCGCCGCATGCGGAACTTGCGCTCAGCGTGCGCGCGCTGTCCCCCGACGTGCGCGCACTGCTCGAACGATGCATTCGCGCGATCGTGCACGGGCAGGCCGCGAGCTATGGCGCCACGGCCGAGATCGACTATCGGTACGGCTATCCGGTGCTCGTCAATCATGCGGCGGAAACGGCATTCGCGCGCGACGTGGCCCGCGCATGGGGCGGCGATGCGGCGCTGATTCCGCACATGCGGCCGATCGCGGCGAGCGAGGATTTTGCGTTCATGCTCGACGTGTGCCCCGGCAGCTATCTGTCGATCGGCAATGGCGTCGGCAACGACGACGGCGCGACCGGATGCGGGCTGCACCATCCCGGCTACGACTTCAACGACGCGTGCCTCGCGACAGGCGCGAGCTATTGGGTCGCATTGGCGGAGCGGTATCTCGCGTGATGCCGCATCCGCGATGAACCGGCGCCTCAAGAGCCGGACGATTTCGATTCACGATTCACACAAGGAGACAGGCAATGAAACAGTGGATGGCGGCACTCGCGGTGGTGCTGGCGGCAGGGACGGCGCACGCCGGTGACTGGACAGGCAAGGAGATCCGGCTCGGTGTCGATCCGACCTACCCGCCGCTCGAATACAAGCTGCCCGACGGCACGTTGACCGGGTTCGGGATCGACATCACGAATGCGTTGTGCGCGGAGCTGCATGCACATTGCGTGTGGGTCGAGTCGAGCTTCGACGGGATGATTCCCGGCCTGCTCGCGCGCAAGTTCGACGTGATCGCGTCGTCGATGACGATCACGCCGAAGCGGATGCAGCAGATCGCGTTCACGAACCGTATCTCGAACGCGCCTGCGCGGCTGATCGCGCACAAGGGTTCGCCGTTGCTGCCGACGGCCGATGCGCTGAAAGGCAAGCGTGTCGGCGTCGAGCAGGGTTCCGCGCAAGCCGACTATGCGATCGCGAACTGGCAGCCGGCGGGCGTACAGATCGTGTCTTACCAGAACCAGGACCAGGTCTATGCCGATCTCGTGTCGGGGCGGCTCGATGCGGCTTTCCAGGCGTCGATCGCGGCCAGCGACGGCTTTCTGAAGAAGCCGCAGGGCAAGGACTACGTGTTCGTCGGCGCGCCGATCGACGACGTGAAGTATTTCGGACAGGGCGACGGGCTTGGCCTGCGCAAGCAGGACAACGACCTGCGCGATGCGTTCAACCGCGCGCTGGCGACGATCCTCGCAAACGGCACATACCGGAAGATCAACCGGAAGTACTTCGACTTCGACATCTACGGCGCCCAGTAGGCGGATCGAGCCCGGCACGCGGGCGGGCATGACACTATAAATAAGGAAACCGAATGAACTGGAGATCGTTTTTCGTCGCGATTCCGGCGCTGTGCGCGGCACCGGCGTTCGCGCAGGGCAGCGTCACGCTGTACGGCCTCGTCGATGCGGGTATCGACTATACGAACAACGTCGCTGGCCACGGCGCATGGCAGATGGCGAGCGGCTTCGCGCAAGGAAGCCGCTGGGGGGTGAAGGGTACCGAAGATCTTGGCGGCGGATACAGCGCCGTGTTCCAGATCGAAAACGGCTTCAACGTGAACAGCGGCACGCTCGCACAGGGCGGCCGCATGTTCGGACGGCAGGCGTACGTGGGGTTGGGCAGCACGCGCTACGGCACGCTGACGCTCGGCCGGCAATACGATGCGGTCGTCGACTATCTCGCACCGACGACCGCCAACGGCAGCTGGGGCGTCTATCCGTTCTCGCACCCGCTCGACAACGACAATACGGGCAACACGTTTCGTGTCAACAATACGGTCAAGTACGCGAGCCCCGATTTCTCCGGCTTCTCGTTCGGTGGCACGTACAGTTTCAGCAACGACACGGGCTTCGCGAACAATCGGCAGTGGAGCGTCGGCGCGCAGTACGAGCAGGGCGGCTTGCTCGTCGGCGCGGCCTTCCTGAATGCGGACAACCCGGGCGCGACATCGGGCGGCGGGATCGCGGGTTCCGGATCGGTCGGCGCCGATGCGAACTTCGTGTCGGCGCGGCTGCGGATCTTCGGTGCGGGCGTCAACTACACGGCAGGGCCCGCGACGGTCGGATTCGCGTACACGAACAGCAACGTCACACGGCCCGCGGCGAACGTCGGGTACCTGTTCGGCGACGAGACGATCGAACCGTCGGCCGGGCCGCTCGCCGGCGGCACGGCGACGTCGATCAAGTACCAGAACTTCGAAGTGAACGGCAAGTATCAGTTCACGCCGGCCTTGTTCGTCGGCGCGCAGTACGTGTACACGACAGTGCGCTACGACGCGACGACGGGCACCGCGAAGCCGAAGATCCATTCGATCGGCTTGATGGTCGACTACAACCTGTCGAAGCGCACGGATGTCTATCTGATGGGCGCGTACCAGCGGATTGCCGGTGACGCGACCGGTTCGTCGCTCGATCAGGCGTACGTTCCCGGCGCGGCCGATCTGTCGTCGAATGCGAAGCAGTGGATGGCGCATGCGGGGATCCGGCACAGGTTCTGACGAACCGCGGCCGGCAGGTGGCGGGCGGCGGCCCGCCGCCTTGTTCGATTACTGCGCGACGCGAATCACGACCTTCCCGAAATGCTGCCCCGACTGCAGGTACGCGTAGGCCTGCGGCGCTTCGTCGAAGCCGAACACGCGATCGACCACCGGCTTGATCCGCTTCGCATCGACGAGCCGCACGACGTCGTCGAGCATCGCGCGGCTGCCGACCATGAAGCCGTGCAGCTGGCGGACGCCGCCGATCAGCGACAGCAGCCCGAGTTCCGGCCCGCCGAAGCTGCTGAGGCCGCCGATCACCGACACGATGCCGCCCATCTTCGTCGCGGCGACCGAGCGCGGCAGCGTGTCGCGGCCGCCGACTTCGACGACCAGATCCGCGCCCACGCCATCGGTGAGCCGCAGCACCTCGTGCTGCCATTCGGGTGTCGCGCGATAGTTGATCGTTGCATCCGCACCGAGTGCGCGGGCGCGTTCGAGCTTCGCATCGCTCGACGAGGTCACGATCGTGCGCAGCCCGGCCGCCTGCGCGAGCTGCAGCGCGATGATCGACACGCCGCCCGTGCCGAGCAGCACGACGGTCGCGCCCGGCCCCAGTCCGCCGTCGACGAACAGCGCGTTCCACGCGGTGATGCCCGCGCACGACAGCGTCGCCGCTTCGTCGTAGTCGAGGTGCGCGGGAATCGCGACCAGCGCGGTTTCGTCGGAGACGAAGCGTTCCGCGAGCACGCCGTCGAAATGCGAGCCGGCCGACCCCGAGACTTTCCGCGGCGTGACCGGCCCGTCGATCCAGCGCGGGAAATACGTGTTGATCACGCGGTCGCCCGGCTTGAAGCGCGTGACGTCGCGGCCGATCTCGACGACTTCGCCGGCGCCGTCGGCGACCGGAATCAGCGCGTCGTTGCCGATGCCGAGATAGTCGCCGCGCGCGAACATCAGGTCGCGATAGTTCAGCGCGGCCGAATGGATCTTCACGACGACGTCGGTCGGCCCGACCGCGCGGTGCGTCGCGTCGATGCGCCGAAGCCCGGCAATGCCGTCGCCCGGTTTCACTTGCCATGCTTGCATGTCCGCTCCTTTTCGAGATAGTCCGGACTATCATAGTGTTGCGTACAGGGACGCATTGGCGAGAATTCGGCCAACGATTGTCGCCGGTGCGGACACAAACCAGTCATCCCGTCGGAGCGGAATTGCATGGACGAGCGGTTGAGAGGCGTCGCCGAATTCGTCGACGTCGTGGAATCGGGCAGCTTCGCGGCGGCGGCGCTGCGCCTCGGCATGACACGCTCGGCCGTCGCGAAGATCGTCGCGCGGCTCGAACACCGCCTCGGCGCGCGTCTCCTGCAGCGCACGACGCGCCAGCTCGGGCTGACCGACGAAGGGCTCGTTTATTACGAGCAGTGCCGGCGGCTGCTGGCCGAACTCGGCGAGACGGAGGCCGCGCTCGATGCGGGCCGCCGCGAGCCGGCCGGGCGCGTGCGCATCAGCGTGCCCGTGCTGTTCGGCCGGCAATGCGTGGCGCCCGTCGCGCGGCGTCTCGTCGAGCGGTTTCCGCGGCTCGAGATCGACATGTCGTTCAGCGATCGCGTGGCCGATCTCGTGAACGACGGCTTCGACATCGCGGTGCGCATCGGCGCGCTGGCCGACACGAGCGCGCTCGTCGGCCGGAAGCTGGGCGTGCAGCGCATGGGCATTTGCGCGTCGCCCGCGTATCTGGACCGTCATGGGCGGCCGTCGGGGCTCGATGAACTCGCGTCGCACGTCGGCATCGCGTATTCGCGCGGCGGTCAGCCGACGCCGTGGCGGGTCATCGGCGCGGACGGCGCGGTGCACGACCATCGCACGGCCGGCCGACTGCGGTTCGACGACCTGCAGGCGATCGCCGATGCGGCCGCCGCCGGCGCGGGCCTCGCATGGCTGCCGTGCTGGCTGATGGCGCCTTACGTGCGCGACGGCCGTCTCGCGCTCGTGATGGACAGCGACAGCGTGTCGGGCGCCGAGGTGTACGCGGTGCGGCCGGCATCGCGGCATGTGCCGTCGAAGGTGCGCGTCGTCATCGACGCGCTGATGGACGAGATTCCGTCCATGCTGGCGTCCGATGACGCCGACGGCGAACGCGTGCCGCAGCGCAGCGCGCACGCTTCGTAGCGACACGGCAGGTTCGGTTGACGCGGCGTATGATCACCCGCACAACGCACCGGCAGGGGCACGCTGTCATGAACAGGAAGCTGCAGGTCTTGATCGTCATCGGCATCGTCGTGACCGTGCTGAACGTCGTGTATCACCTGATCCGTCGATGATGCGCCGGCCCGCACGCGCCCACTGCACGAACGCGGCAGACGCTCGCCAGGCGCCGCAAGGCGAACGCGCATGACGGCGATCGATACCCCGATGGCCACGCGACAACCCGGCTGGCTGCGCTTCGCGCCCGCGCTGTTCCTGCTGCTGTGGGCCAGCGGCTTCGTGTTCCTGAAGCTCGGCCTGCGCTATGCCGATCCGCTCACGTTCCTCGCGCTGCGTTATGCGTGCGTGGTCGCGTTGCTGGTCGGCCCGTTTCTGTGGCTGCGCCCGCCGTTGCCGCGTACGCGGCGCGCATGGCGCGATCTCGTCGTCGTCGGGCTGTTGCTGCAGGCCGGCTATTTCGCCTTCACGTACCTGAGCCTGAAGCTCGGCATGTCGGCCGGCGCGGTCGCGCTCGTCACGTCGCAGCAGCCGATCCTCGTCGGGCTGCTCGCGCCGATGATCGCCGGCGAACGCGTCGGCGCGCTGCGCTGGCTCGGGCTCGCGCTCGGCGCCGCGGGCGCGGTGCTGGTGATCCTCGCACGCTCGTCGGTCGACGTCGCATCGCCGTGGGCGCTGGCCTTCGCGCTGCTGGCACTCGCGTGCATCACCGGCGGCACGCTGTGGGAAAAGCGTTTCGGCACCGACGTTCATCCCGTTACCGCGAACCTCGTGCAATACGCGGTCGGCCTGGCCGTCACCGCACCGCTCGCGTTCGCGCTCGAGCCGATGCATGTCGAATGGACGGCCGGCCTCGCCGGTTCGCTCGCGTACCTCGTCATCTGCAACTCGCTGATCGCGATCTCGCTGCTGCTCGCGATGGTGCGATACGGCGAGGCATCGCGCGTGTCCGCGCTGTTCTTCCTGATTCCGCCCGCGACCGCGCTGATCGCGCTGGTGGCGCTCGGCGAGACGATCGGCGCGCTCGCGTGGCCGGGCATGGCGCTGGCGGCGGCCGGGCTGTTTCTCGTGATGCGTTACTGAAGACGAGACCCTGCGGATGTCTCACATATCGAGAAAGCGTCCCGGTAATTGACGCGAATTTCGCGCGCCTCCTAGACTGGCCTGCATGACGCCGCGCCTCACGCGAGACGATCCAGGAGACATGCCGATGAATGCTGCCCCCCCGCCGTTGCACGCCGCGACGATGCGGCGCCTGAACCTGCGCCTGATTCCGTTCCTGATGCTGCTGTACCTCGTCGCGTACATCGACCGCTCGAACATCTCGGTCGCGGCGCTGCAGATGAACGCCGACCTCGGCCTCAGCGCCGAAATGTACGGGCTCGGCGCGGGGCTGTTCTACGTGACGTACATCCTGTTCGAGGTGCCGAGCAACCTGTTCCTCGCACGCGTCGGTGCGCGCCGCTGGATCGCGCGGATCATGATTACGTGGGGCATCGTCGCGGCCGCGATGAGTGCCGTTCATACGCCGGGGCAGCTCTACGCGATGCGGCTGCTGCTCGGTGCGGCCGAAGCGGGCTTCACGCCCGGCATCATCTACTACCTGTCCGCGTGGTATCCGCAGAGCGACCGCGCGCGGGCGATGTCGTTCTTCTACATCGGCGCGACGCTCGCATCGGTGATCGGGCTGCCGCTGTCCGGCGCGCTGCTGAACCTGAACGGCGTGCTCGGCATCGAGGGCTGGCGCTGGCTGTTCCTGCTCGAAGGCGTGCCCGCGCTGCTGCTCGGGTTCGTCGTGCTGCGCCGCCTGCCGGATACCCCCGCGCACGCACGCTGGCTGCCGGCCGACGAGCGCGCGTGGCTCGAAGCGACGCTGCGCGACAGCACGCCGCGCGAGCACCTGTCGCACGGCGTCGCGCTGCGGCGCGCGTTCGGCGACGGCAAGGTGTGGGCGCTGGCCGCGTTCTGGCTGCTGCAGGCGTTCGGCACGATCGGCCTCACGCTGTTCCTGCCGCTGCTCGTGAAGAGCCTGTCGGGGCAGTCGAGCTTCGCGGTCGGCAGCCTGTCCGCGCTGCCGTTCCTGTTCGCGTGCGTCGCGATGTACCTGAACGGCCGCCATTCGGATCTCGGCGGCGAACGCGCGCTGCATCTCGGCGTGCCGATGCTGCTGGCCGGCGCGCTGCTGGTCGCGGCGATCGCTACGCCGGTGCTGCCGGTCGCGTATGCGCTGCTCGTGCTCGCGGTCGGCTTCAACTGGGCGGCGACACCGGTGTTCTGGGCCGTGACGACCGAATACGTGTCGGGGCTCACGGCCGCCGCCTCGATCGCGCTGATCAACGCGGTCGCGAACATCGCGGGGCTCGCGCTGCCGCCGGTGATGGGGCGGATCAAGGACGTCACGCATTCGTACGATCTCGCGCTGCTGCTCGTCGCGGTCGCGTTGCTCGCGGGCGGCGTGCTGGCGCTGCGGATCGCGTCGCGGCGCGCGATGCCGGTCGGGGCGAGGCGGGCGGGCTGATCGACTTGTGTGTGACGTCGACGAGCATGTGGCCGGGCCCGCTCCGCGCTTCGTGAGCAGCCTGAACCGCGCGAAGAAAAGCCGGCAATTAGCGTTTTTTTTCAGGTGGCTAACGCTTGCGACGTCGAGGATCGATGCCGTTTTGTTCGAGCAGCTTGCGCAGGCGCGTGTTATCTATCCACAGCGAAGCGAACGCGGTCGCCATCATCAAGATAGGAAACCATTCGCCGGTCGCGCTGATGATCAGCCAGCCTACGGCCGTGACCATCAACGCCGTCACGATGAGAAGCAATCGGTCGGCAATCCACTTCATCGCGCACCCCGGATCGCCGTGTTCGCCTTCAAACCGAGATAGCTATGCGAGCCTGGTGCAAGCACTTCGGGATGGCGCAGGATTTGAGCCACGACCAAAGGATGAACTGCGAGTCCGTAGCGTGTGCCCCATTGAGCGACCGTCAGGGACATATTGGTTCCGTGCTTGCCGGCTCCGCATGCCAATGAGCCATCGGTTGCGACCATCAAGCTGCCAACGACCGCACCCAGGTAGATGCTGCCAAGAATCGAACTGCCGAGGGTGACGACTTCCAGCTTCGTTGTGGCGCCAATCAGTTCCCCGACCGTTGCATCTGCACCTAACGTTTTTAAGACGCCCATCATCGCGGCAACGCTTGCGACGGACGTTTGCAGTGTTGCAAAAAGTGTCGTTGGGACGGGCATATGCAACGCGGTCATGTTTGTGTGGAAGGCTTCGAAGAAGCTTGGGCATTTCGACATTTTGGCTTTCCCCTTATCGAACGCGCAATTATTACATAACCCTTTCATTGATTTGCTTGACGGCCCTGTCTGGTTGTCGAGACGCGCGAGTCCGCGTCGTCGTGTGCTCGTCGAACCGACGGTTGTGCGACTCGACGCGTAGCCGTCAACGACCATACGCGTTTCGCGTCGCTGCGGCACAAGCCGGCCGGCAGCGAAGCCGAGCGCAAGGTGCTCGCGACGATTCCCGCACGCCGGCTCGGCACGGCCGACGACGTCGCGGCGGCGATCGCCTTCTTCCTGTCCGACGAAGCCGGCTTCGTCACGGGGCAGGTGCTGTCGGTGGACGGCGGCGGCAGCCTCGGCGGGCGCAGCTGACGCACCGCGGCGCGATGCGTGCCGACCGGTGCCCATCGCATATTCCCGCACCCCGTTAGCATGTGACGAATCCGACTTTGGGCGCCGCGCGGGCGACGCTAAGATCGCCGATCCCGTAGATCGAGCGTCAACAATAATGAAAAAGTCCGCTTCGCCGTTGCATGCTTTCCGTTTCCGTGTCGTCTGCGCCGCGATTGCCGGCGCGGTGTCGCTCGCCTCGTGCGGCGGCGTCGACAGCGATTCGCCGCCGCCGCAGGCCAATGCGACGCCGCCGCAGGCCGCGAAGCGCCCGAACATCCTGTACATCATGGCCGACGACCTCGGCTATTCCGACATCCATGCATTCGGCGGCGAGATCAACACGCCGAACCTCGACGCGCTCGTCGCATCGGGCCGCATCCTGTCGAACCACCACACGGGCACCGTCTGTGCGATCACGCGCGCGATGCTGGTGTCCGGCACCGATCACCATCTCGTCGGCGAAGGCACGATGGGCGTGCCGACCGACGAGCGGCGCGGGCTGCCCGGCTACGAGGGCTACCTGAACGATCGCGCGCTGTCGTTCGCACAACTGCTGAAGGACGCCGGGTACCACACGTATATCGCGGGCAAGTGGCACATCGGCTCGGGGATCGTCGGCAGCGCGACGGGCAGCGGTCAGACGCCCGACCAGTGGGGCTTCGAGCGCAGCTACGTGCTGCTCGGCGGCGCGGCGACGAACCACTTCGCGCACGAGCCGGCCGGCTCGTCGAACTACACGGAAGACGGCCGCTACGTGCAGCCTGGCCAGCCCGGGCAGCCGGGCGGTACGGGCGGCAGCCCGGCCGTGTTCTATTCGACCGACTTCTATACGCAGAAGCTGATCTCGTACATCGATTCGAACCAGCGCGACGGCAAGCCGTTCTTCGCGTACGCGGCATACACGTCGCCGCACTGGCCGCTGCAGGTGCCCGAACCCTGGCTGCACAAGTACGCGGGCGTGTACGACGCCGGCTACGACGCGATCCGCAACGCGCGGATCGCGCGGCAGAAGGCGCTCGGCCTGATTCCCGCCGACTTCAGGCCGTTCGACGGCCTGCCCGAAACGACGGCCGCGTCGCCCGCGACCGCGAACAACGGCACCGCGAACGCGAAGTACATCAGCGCCGTGCATTCGGCCGCGGACGGCTACAGCGACTACGGTGCAGGCAAGGTCGACAAGCTGTGGTCGAGCCTGTCGCCGGCCGAACGCAAGGCGCAGGCGCGCTACATGGAGATCTACGCGGGGATGGTCGAGAACCTCGACTACAACATCGGCCTGCTGATCCAGCACCTGAAGGACATCGGCGAATACGACAACACGTTCATCATGTTCCAGTCGGACAACGGCGCGGAAGGCTGGCCGATCGACGGCGGCGCGGACCCGACGGCGACCGACACCGCGAACGGGCAGGAGCCGGTCTATTCGGCGCTCGGCACCGACAACGGCAAGCAGAACGCGCAGCGCCTGCAGTACGGGCTGCGCTGGGCCGAGGTAAGCGCGTCGCCGTTCCGGTTGACGAAGGGCTATTCGGCCGAAGGCGGCGTGTCGACGCCGACGATCGTGCGGCTGCCGGGCCAGTCGCAGCAGTTGCCGACGCTGCGCGCGTTCACGCACGTGACCGACAACACGGCGACGTTCCTCGCGGTCGCGGGCGTCACGCCGCCGTCGCAGCCGGCACCACCGCTCGTCAACACGCTCACTGGCGTCGACCAGAACAAGGGCAAGGTGGTCTACAACAACCGCTACGTGTATCCGGTCACGGGCCAGTCGCTGCTGCCGGTGCTCACGGGCTCGGCGACGGGCGAAGTGCATACGACGCCGTTCGGCGACGAAGCGTACGGCCGCGCGTACCTGCGCAGCGCCGACGGCCGCTGGAAGGCGCTGTGGACCGAACCGCCGCTCGGGCCGCTCGACGGTCACTGGCAGCTGTACGACCTCGCGTCGGATCGCGGCGAGACGACCGACGTGTCCGCGCAGAACCCGTCGGTGATCGGCACGCTCGTCGACCAGTGGAAGACGTACATGAGCAACGTCGGCGGCGTCGAGCCGCTGCGTCCGCGCGGCTACTACTGAGCGCGGGGACGACACGATGCGGTTCCGCTTCTGGACGACCGGCGCGGCGCTCGCCGCCACGCTGTTCGCCGTCGCGTTCGCGGTGGGCTATGCGAATTCGGCGGCGCCGGCAGGCGGCGCGTTCGACGACTTGAACCGCGGTCGTGCGCTCGCGCCGCTCGGTTCGGAACGCCAGTGCGAACGTTACGCGGGGCTGCCGGCGAAGTGGCGCGACGATCCGCAGGCCGGGATGGTCCACCTGCGCGGCGGCGCGTTCGTGTTCGGCAGCACGCGCGGCTATGCGGACGAGCGTCCGGTCGGCGACGGCCGCACGCGCGTCGGCGGCTTCTGGATCGACCAGACCGACGTGACGATCGCGCAGTTCGCCGCGTTCGTGCAGGCGACCGGCTACGTGACCGAGGCCGAGCAGCAGGGCGGCGCGGCCGTGTTCCATGTGCCGACGCGCGACGAGATGAATGCGCGCGACCTCGCGTGGTGGTCGTGGGTGAAGGGCGCGTCGTGGCGTCATCCGCAAGGGCCCGGCAGCGACGTCGAAGGGCGCGGCAACCTGCCCGTCACGCTCGTCACGCAGCGCGATGCGCTCGCGTATGCGCACTGGCTCGGCCGCGACCTGCCGACCGAAGCGGAATGGGAATACGCGGGCAAGGCCGGCCGCGACGATGCATCGCTCGATGCGGCGCCGCGCGATGCGCAGGGCAAGCCGGCCGCGAACTACTGGCAGGGCGCGTTTCCGGTGCTCGACACGGCCGAGGACGGTCATGCGGGGCTCGCCTCCGTCGGCTGCTATGCGGCGAACGGCTTCCGGCTCTACGACATGATCGGCAACGCATGGGAGTGGACGAAGGACGCGTACACGGGCCCGCACCAGTCGCACACGAACGGCGACACGGCGGCCGTCGCCCCGCCGACGCGCCGGCACGATACGCCGATGGTCATCAAGGGCGGCTCGTTCCTGTGCTCGCGCGATTACTGCGTGCGCTATCGCGCGTCGTCGCGCGAACAGCAGGAAGCCGATCTCGGTGCGTCGCACATCGGGTTCCGCACGATTCTGAGGGATGCATCATGACGAACGGCTTCGTGCGATTCGTTTCCGTGTGGTTGCTGGCTGCAGGCGGTGTCGTGCATCAGGGCTCGGCGGTTGCCGCCGAAACCGTCGCACCGGCGGTGCGCGTCGGCGTCACGCGCGGCGTGCATGCGCAGATCCTCGACGAGGTGAAGCGGGTCGCCGCGTCGCGAGGACTGGGTATCGACGTCGTCGAATTCGACGATGCCGCGCGCATCGACACGGCGCTTGCCGACGGCCGGATCGACGCGGCCAGCTTCGAGGATGCGCAACAGCTCGCCGCGACGCGCACGCGGAAGCGCTACGCACTGACCGATGTCGCGCCGACCGTCACGCTGCCGATGGCGTTCTATTCGCGCAAGCTGAAAAGCCTGAACGAACTGCAACCGGGGGCGACGGTCGCGCTTCCCGCCGATCCGCGCGGCATGGCGCGTGCGCTCGTGCTGCTGCAGAACGACACGCTGGTGACGCTGCGCGAACAGGCCGGCCTGCATGCGACGCTGCGCGACGTGACCGGCAACCGGCTCGGGCTGAAACTCGTCGCGCTGCGCCGTGACCGGCTGTACGCGGCGCTCGAGACGGCGGCGTTCGTCGCGATCGACAGCGACGATGCGGCACGCGCCGGGCTGCAACCCGCGCGCGACAGCATCAGCCTCGAGGATGCGCGCTCGCCGTATGCGAACGTGCTGACGGTGCGCGACGCCGATCGCGCGCAGCCGTGGGTCGCGCAGCTCGTCGCCGCGTATCACTCGGACGACGTCGCGCGCTTCATCCTCACGCGCTACCAGGATTCGGTGCGGCGGCCGTGGTAGAGACCTACTCGCTTGCGTGCAACGCATGCGGGCGCTGCTGCAACAGCGCGCCGGCGTTGTCGTTGCGCGAACTGTTCCGGCATCGGCATCGTTTCGTCGGCGCGCTGACGATCCGTCGCGTGCCGAAGCGGCGGATCGGCGAGCGCTGGCGTGCGGGCGGGCGCGAGCATGCGCTCGATGCGGACGACGTCGCGGCGTCCGATGGGCTCGCTGACCGGCTGTTTCATCGCATCGGCGGCGCGAATGGCGAATGGATCGCGCTGACGCTGCAGGGCTACGACTATCCGTCGCTCGGCCGTTGCGCGGCGCTGGCCGACGACGGCCGCTGCAGCGTGCATGCGAACAAGCCGTCGATCTGCAGCGCGGTGCCGCTCGATCCGATGCTGCCCGACCGGTTGCAGTCGCGTGTGCTCGCTGCACGGCGCGACGACGCGGCATGGCTGGGTGCGAACTGCATCGTCGAAGCGGAAACCGCGCCCTCTTCCGTTGAAGCGTCATTCCCGATTCCGCTGGTGACGGCCGGGCAGGTCGCAGACCGCGCGGCGCTCGACGCACATCGCCATGCGCTCGCGTTCGAGCGCGCGGTGTGGCGCGACGCCGTATTCGCGTCGCTGACCGATGGCGGGCAGGACGTGCGTCATGCGCTGTCGCGGCTTGCGCCGGGCGGCTACCTGACCGTGTCGATCGTGCCCGTGCTGCTGACGGTCGCATCGGTGTCCGCGCATTGCCGCGCGCTGTGCCTCGACTTCATCGACGCGCAGCTTGCGTTGATCGGCGCCAACATCGACGCGGCGCTCGCGCGACGACATGCCGGCGACCGGCCCGCAACGCACGAATTGCGCGGTTTCGCGCAGGCGCTTGAGCGGGCGCGACTGGCGCTCGCGGCCATGCCGTCGCCCGCAGCAGGCGCGCGTGAAGAGGCGGCTCGGATCGACGCGTGGCTCGACGACCGGCTGACCGCCGATCCGCTCGCCGCGTAACCGGCGCGTAGCGATCGCGGCACGCCGCGCGTGCCTTACACTTGGCGCTCTTTCAACCGTCTTCGATGGAGCGCGCATGTACGCGTCGACCTTCATTTTCCGCGCCGGGCAATACGACGACGAATTCCATCGGCTCGACCGGCAGATCGCCGACATGGCGCGCGCGACGCCCGGCTATCTCGGCGAGGAAACGTGGGAGAACGCCGAAGCGGGGCTGATCCAGAACGTCTACTACTGGGAATCCGAAGCAGCGCTGCAGCAGTTGATGCAGCATCCGGCCCACCTCGAAGCGAAGTCAAAGCAGGCACGCTGGCTCGACGGCTATCGCGTGGTGATCTCGAAGGTGCTGCGCGAGTACGGCGACGGCAAGCTGACGCAGCCGCATGCGGGGCAATCGGCGTAAGTGTCGCCGGTCAAGCGGTCGCTCCGGTTTCATCCGGCGTGGCTGGCTCGCCCCCCGCGCGCGCCCAGATCGGAAAGGTCGCGTTCTGGATCGACGTCTGCGCGTCGATGACCTTGCGATGATCGATGCCGGGCAGGTCGAGCAGCCGGTCGACCGCTGCCTTCGCGCCTTCGGCGTCCTGCGGGAACCCGCACGCAAACTGCTGGTTCGTGTCGAACAGGATCCACCACACATCCGACACGAACGGCCCCTGGTCGCTGGTTTCGATCAGGACCGCACCGAGGTCGGACAGCGCGATCCCGCGTGTGGTACCGGTCTGGTCGGTCGACTCGATGCGCGTGCCGGTCGTGGTCACGGTCCAGCCGCTTGGCCGGCCCGACGGGCGGACCGGTGACGGTGCGGCATTCGGTGGCACCGGGCTGCCGGTGCTTGCCGGTGCGGCAGCGGCAACCGCAACCGCTTCGGCCGCCATGCTGTCCTTCCGCTGGCGCCCATCGATCCACGGCAACGCGGCGCCGCCGACCATCGCCACGATCCACAGGTAGTACCCGACGCCGAACGTGCTGATCTTTTCGTAGTTCGCGTCGGTCGGTATCGTGTGCCACCCGATCGCAAAGACCACGACCCCGGCGAGCAGCGCGGATACGGTACGGTTCGGCCGGATCAGCGCGACGATCAGCAGCGGGTTGCCGAGCCACGCGAACTGCAGGTCGAGGATCGCGAGCCCGCCGAGCGCGAGCACCGTGTAGCCATGCCACCAGCTCACCGCGCCGGCTGCATTCGGCGGTTCGGCCGCGACGGGCAGCAGCAGTGACGCGACATACAGCGCGACGATCACGGCGCGCGCGAGGTTCAGGCGGGGGGAAGCGGAGCGGATCGGCATGTTGCCTTCTTGTCGTGCAGGGGCATGCGAAGCGGTGAATGGCGGACGGCCGTGCCGTCATTCACGATGCGTGGCGCGACGATGCAAACACGCCGAAGGCGATTGTGGGCGATTCCCGTGGCGATGTCGAATGCGCTCGCTCCATTGCATCGAGATCAAAGCGCTTCGACCAGCAGGCGCTTGCTCTTCTCGCAGTACTCGTGGCACGCGGCCCGCGCGGCGATCGACGCGCCGTGCACGAACCTCGGTGCATCCGCGCGCCGCGACATCGACACGACGATCGACGGCGGCGACGGCTGCAGCGGCAGCTCGACGACTTCGCCGCTCTCGATCAGCGCGTCGACGAACAGCACCGGAATCGCGGCGACGCCGAACCCGTCGCGCACCAGCTGCACGATCACCGAGATCGACGGCGACCCGGTGATACGCGTCTCCGACAGCGGCACGCCATGCGCATGCGCGAGCGCGCGGACGATGTCTTCCAGCGCACGATGGGGGGCGGTGCCGCGTCCGTACGTGAGGATCGGCTGGCGCAGCACCTGCCGCGCGAGGCCGGTGCGCGTGTTCGGCAGCAGCCCCGCGCGCGCGATCCAGCGCACCGGGTAGTTCGCGAGCGCGTCGCACACGACCGACGCCTCGTCGCTGCCTTCCACGCGGATGATCAGGTCGAGCTCGCCGGCCATCAGCCGGCGCTGCAGCACGACGCTGACGTCGACGGTCAGATCGATTTCCAGCTGCGGATAGTCGGCCGCGAGCCGCCGCATATAGTGCGGCAGCCAGCTGTGCACGACGGTCTCGATCACGCCGAGCCGCAGCTTGCCGCGCAGCGCGCGCTCGCCGGACGCGGTCGCCTGCAGCTCCTGCGTCGCCTCGACGACGGCCTTCGCATAGCCGAGCAGGTACTCGCCGTTCGGCGTGAGCCGGAATTCGCGACTGTCGCGATCGACGAGTACCGTCTGCAATTCGTCCTCGAGCGCCTTCAGGCGCTGCGAGATCGCGGCCGGCGTCGCATGCAGCGCGGCCGCCGTCGTGCGGAAGTTGCGCAGCTTTGCGAGCGTGACGAAGGTTTCGAGAAAACGCGTGTTCATGGCGGATCGGGCAGGCGGTGGACGCGCAGCTTGCCAGTGAGGAAAAGTGAACGGAGCAGGGGAAAACCCCGAGATCTGTTAAGAAATTCTATACAAGAGACGCAAAAAAACTCGTTGGCGACAAAATTTTTTCTTTTCTATTCTTCGCCGTATCCGATGACACGCCACCGTCATCCCGACGACACCCTGATCTGCGACAGAACCTCATGACGCCTTCCGAATTCCGCCAGTCCGTGCGCCACGGCGCGTTCCGCGGCCCGACCGCCGGCCATTGCGGCCCGTTCGCGCAAGCGAACCTCGCGATCCTGCCCGAGGCGGTCGCGCACGATTTCCTGCGTTTCTGCCAGGCGAACCCGAAAGCGTGCCCGCTGCTGGGCGTCGGCGAACCGGGCGCGTTCCGGATCGACGCGCTCGGCGAGGATCTCGACATCCGCACCGACGTGCCGAGCTACAACGTGTACCGCGACGGCCGGCTGACCGAGCGCGTCGAGTCGCTGGAAGCGCTGTGGCGCGACGATTTCGTCGTGTTCGCGATCGGCTGCTCGTTCTCGTTCGAGGACATGCTCGCCCGCGAGGGGATCGGCCTGCGCCACGTCGAGGAGGGGCGCAACGTGCCGATGTACCGCACGTCGATCGCGAACCGCCGCGCGGGCGTCTTCGGCGGCCAGCTGGTCGTGTCGATGCGGCCGATGCGCGGCGCCGACGCGATCCGCGCGGTGCAGATCACGAGCCGGTTCCCGGGCGTGCACGGCGCGCCGATCCATATCGGCCACCCGCAGGAACTCGGCATCGCCGACCTGAACGCCCCCGAATTCGGCGACGCGGTGACGATCCGCGACGGCGAGCTGCCGGTGTTCTGGGCGTGCGGCGTGACGCCGCAAACCGCGCTGATGGACGCGAAGCTGCCGCTCGCGATCGCGCACACGCCCGGCCACATGCTGATGACCGACATCACGAACGCGTCGCTGGCCCTATTCTGAGTTCCGGGCCGGCAGACGGCCACGCAGGACACACCGCACGCACGATTGCCATTCGACGGCGCATAACGACAGGAGCACCACCATGGAAAGCAAGACCCTCGCGGCCCCCGCCGCGGAGCCCGCGAACCGAGAGCGCAACGGCCTGTTCTCGTGGTACGCCGATGCGCAGCCGCGCGAGCGCCGCGCATTCTGGAGCTGCAAGGTCGGCTACATGCTCGACGGGATGGACACGCAGATGCTGTCGTTCGTGATCCCGACGCTCGTCGCGACGTGGGGCATCTCGCTCGCGGACGCCGGCTTCATCGGCACGATCACGCTGCTCGCGTCGGCGCTCGGCGGCTGGATCGCCGGCATCCTGTCCGACCGGATCGGCCGCGTGCGCACGCTGCAGCTCACGGTGCTGTGGTTTGCGGTGTTCACCGCGCTGTGCGGGCTTGCGCAGAACTACCACCAGCTGCTCGCGGCGCGTGCGCTGATGGGCTTCGGCTTCGGCGGCGAATGGACGGCCGGCGCGGTGCTGATCGGCGAAGTGATCCGCGCGCGCGATCGCGGCAAGGCGGTCGGCCTCGTGCAGTCGGGCTGGGCGATCGGCTGGGGGCTGTGCGCATTGCTGTATGCGCTGCTGTTCTCGGTGCTGCCGGCCGAGCAGGCGTGGCGCGCGCTGTTCCTCGTCGGGCTGGCACCGGCGCTGCTGGTCGTCGCGATCCGCCGCTACGTGAAGGAGCCGGACGTCTACGAGAAGGAGAAGGCCGCGCAGGCGAAGGTGGCCGATGCGCCGCGTCTGACCGAGATCTTCGCGCCGAAGCTGATCACGACGACGCTGCGCGCGGCGCTGCTGACGACCGGCGCGCAGGGCGGCTACTACGCAATCACGACGTGGCTGCCGACCTTCCTGAAGACCGAGCGGCACCTCACGGTGATGGGCACCGGCGGCTATCTCGCGATGATCATCTTCGGCTCGTGGGTCGGCTACCTGACGAGCGCTTACCTGACCGACCGCCTTGGCCGCAAGCCGAACTTCATCCTGTTCGCGGTCGGCTCGATGGTGATCGCCTTCGCGTACACGTCGCTGAACCTGACCAACGCGTCGATGCTGTGGCTCGGCTTCCCGCTCGGCTTCTTCGCATCGGGCATCTTCTCGGGGATGGGCGCGTTCCTCACCGAACTGTTCCCGACCCGCGTGCGCGGCTCCGGCCAGGGCTTCTGCTACAACGTGGGCCGTGCGATCGGTGCACTGTTCCCGTTCCTGATCGGCGCGCTGTCGAAGCAGTACGGGCTCGGCACGAGCATCGGCATCTTCGCGGTCGCCGCGTACGGCGTGGTGATCGTCGCCGCGCTGACGCTGCCCGAGACCCGCGGCCGCGAACTCGACGCCGCGTAAGCGGCGGGGCGGCCGGCCCTTCGTTTTTCCTCCCCTTTCATCGAGACCGTGACACGGCGCGCGAAGCGCGCCGTGCGGCGGCGCTCGCCCCTCGATTCCACGACGCTTCGACCCGACATCATGACTGACCGACACCTTTCCTCCGTTCCCTCCGACGCCGCGCGCTGGCAATTCTGGATCGACCGCGGCGGCACCTTCACCGACATCGTCGCGCGCCGGCCCGACGGCACGCTCGTCACGCACAAGCTGCTGTCGGAGAACCCCGAGCAGTACCGCGACGCGGCCGTGGCCGGCATCCGCCACCTGCTCGGCCTCGCGGCAGGCGAGCCGATCACGCCCGCGCACGTCGACATGGTGAAGATGGGCACGACGGTCGCGACCAACGCGCTGCTCGAACGCAAGGGCGAACGCACCGCGCTCGCGACGACGCACGGTTTTCGCGACGTGCTGCGCATCGCGTACCAGAACCGGCCGCGCCTGTTCGACCTCGACATCGTGCTGCCCGATGCACTGTACGAGACCGTCGTCGAGATCGACGAGCGCGTCGGCGCGCATGGCGACGTCGTCGTGCCGCTCGATGTTCAGGGTGCCGAAGCGTCGCTGCGCCGCGTGTTCGACAGCGGCGTGCGCGCGCTCGCGATCGTGCTGATCCACGGCTACCGCTACACCGCGCACGAACGCGCGCTGGCCGAGCTGGCGCGCCGCATCGGCTTCACGCAGGTATCGGTGTCGCACGAGGTGTCGCCGCTGATGAAGATGGTGTCGCGCGGCGATACGACCGTGGTCGACGCGTACCTGTCGCCGATCCTGCGCCGCTACGTCGAGCAGGTCGCGCACGAGATGCCGGGCGTGAACCTGCAGTTCATGCAGAGCAGCGGCGGGCTGACGCGCGCCGACGCGTTCCAGGGCAAGGACGCGATCCTGTCGGGGCCGGCCGGCGGCATCGTCGGGATGGTGCGCGCGGCGCGCGCGGCCGGCTTCGGCCAGGTGATCGGCTTCGACATGGGCGGCACGTCCACCGACGTGTCGCACTACAACGGCGAATTCGAGCGCGAGTTCGAGACGCAGGTGGCCGGCGTGCGGATGCGCGCGCCGATGATGAGCATCCACACGGTCGCGGCCGGCGGCGGCTCGGTGCTCGGCTTCGACGGCGCGCGGCTGCGCGTCGGGCCCGAATCGGCCGGCGCGAACCCGGGGCCGGCCGCGTACCGGCGCGGCGGCCCGCTGACGGTCACCGACTGCAACGTGATGCTCGGCAAGATCCAGCCCGATCATTTCCCGCGCGTGTTCGGCCCGCAGGCGGACGAGCCGCTCGACCGCGACGGCGTGGTCGCGAAGTTCGCGGCGCTCGCCGACGAGATCCATGCGGCGACGGGGCGGCGCGAGACGCCCGAGGCGCTGGCCGAAGGCTTCCTGGAGATCGCGATCGGCAGCATGGCGAACGCGATCAAGAAGATCTCGGTGCAGCGCGGCCACGACGTGTCGCGCTACGTGCTGACGACGTTCGGCGGCGCGGGCGGCCAGCACGCATGCGGCGTGGCCGACGCGCTCGGAATGACGCAGGTGTTCGCGCATCCGCTCGCGGGCGTGCTGTCCGCGTACGGGATGGGCCTCGCCGACCAGACCGCGATGCGCGAGCGCGCGGTCGAGGCGGTGCTCTCCGACGCGTCGTTGCCGGCGTTGAACGCGGCGCTCGACCGGCTGGCCGACGAAGCCGTCGGCGCGCTGCTCGAACAGGGCGTGCCGCCCGAGCGGATCGCGACCGAGCGGCGCGTGCACCTGCGCTACCAGGGGACCGATTCGGCGCTCGACGTGCCGGCCGGCAGCGTCGACGCGATGCAGCAGGCGTTCGAGGCCGCGTACCGGCAGCGCTACGCGTTCCTGATGCCCGGCACGCCGCTCGTGGCCGAGCTTGCATCGGTCGAGGCGATCGGCCGCTCGGACGCACCGGTCGACATCGCGCCGCTGGCGCCGCGCGGGGCGGGTGAGGGCGCGACGCCGCGCGCCGATTCCGCGGTGCGCTTCTATTCCGGCGGCCAATGGCACGACGCGGCGCTGTACGTGCGCGACACGCTGCTCGCCGGCGACGCGATCGACGGCCCGGCGATCGTCGCGGAGCAGAACGGCACGACCGTCGTCGAGCCCGGCTGGCGTGCGGCGATGACCGAGCAGGGCAACCTCCTCCTGACGCGCACGACGCCGCTGCCGACGCGCCGCTCGCTCGGCACCGACGCCGACCCGGTGCGGCTCGAGATCTTCAACAACCTGTTCATGTCGATCGCCGAGCAGATGGGGCTGCGGCTGCAGAACACCGCGTACTCGGTGAACATCAAGGAGCGGCTCGACTTCTCGTGCGCGATCTTCGACGGCAACGGCAACCTGATCGCGAACGCGCCGCACATGCCCGTGCACCTCGGTTCGATGGGCGAGAGCATCCGCACGGTGATCGAGCGCAACCGCGGCCGGATGCGCGACGGCGACGTGTTCATGCTGAACGACCCGTATCACGGCGGCACGCACCTGCCGGACGTGACGGTCATCACGCCGGTGTTTGCCGACGGCTCGGACACGCCGCTGTTCTACGTCGGCTCGCGCGGCCATCACGCGGACATCGGCGGGACGACGCCGGGCTCGATGCCGCCCGATTCGACGCATATCGACGAGGAAGGCGTGCTGATCGACAACTGGCAGCTCGTGTCGGCCGGCGTGCTGCGCGATGCCGACACGCGCGCGCTGCTCGCGTCGGGCCGCTACCCGGCGCGCAACGTCGAGCAGAACATGGCCGACCTGCGCGCGCAGGTCGCCGCGAACCAGAAGGGCGTCGACGAGCTGCGCCGGATGGTTGCGCAGTTCGGCCGCGACGTCGTGCTCGCGTTCATGGGGCACGTGCAGGACAACGCGGAAGAGGCCGTGCGGCGCGTGATCGGCGCGCTGCAGGACGGCGCGTACCGCTATCCGCTCGACAACGGCGCGGAGATTCGCGTCGCGATCCGCGTCGACCGCGCGGCGCGGTGTGCGGAAATCGATTTCACCGGCACCTCCGCGCAGCTCGACAACAACTTCAACGCGCCGAAGGCCGTCTGCATGGCCGCCGTGCTGTACGTGTTCCGCACGCTGGTCGGCGACGACATCCCGCTGAATGCCGGCTGCCTGAAGCCGCTGACGGTGATCGTGCCGGCCCGCTCGATGCTGAACCCCGAGTATCCGGCGGCCGTCGTGTCGGGCAACGTCGAGACGTCGTCGGCGATTACCAACGCGCTGTACGGCGCGCTCGGCTGCGTCGCGTCGAGCCAGGGAACGATGAACAACTTCACATTCGGCAATGATCGATACCAGTACTACGAGACGATCGCGGGCGGCAGCGGTGCGGGCGACGGTTTCGCGGGCGTCGGCGCGGTGCAGACGCACATGACCAACTCGCGGCTGACCGATCCGGAGGTGCTCGAATGGCGCTACCCGGTGCGGCTCGACTCGCACCGGATCCGCGCCGGGTCGGGCGGCGGCGGGCGCTGGCGGGGCGGCGACGGCGCGGTGCGGCGGATCCGCTTCCTCGCGCCGATGACCGCGTCGATCCTGTCGAACAACCGGATCCACGCGCCGTTCGGCGCGGCGGGCGGCGACGCCGGCGCGCTCGGCCGCAACACGATCGAACGCGCGGACGGCACGGTCGAGGCGCTCGATCACATCGGCCGCGCGCAGATGGCGCCGGGCGACGTGTTCGTCGTCGAAACGCCGGGCGGCGGCGGGTACGGCGCGGCCGGCTGACCCGTGCAACCCGGCGCGGATGCCCGCGCCGGGGGCTGAAAACATTGCGACGGACTGTGGAATAAAACAACGAATTCACGCACAAAAGGAATCAAAAATGGCCGAAAGACGGGGCGCATCGAAGCGATCCGACCCTGTCTGAACGGTGTCGCCCGCGCCGTATCCCGATATGTCGGTGCCGACCGCAAACCCATGACCAGAAAGGCATTCGGCCGATCCAGCGCGGTCCGTTCCGCAGTGCCGCAAACGGTCTTTCGCATGCCGCCAATCATGAAAAATCCGGCTTGCCAATCGAGTCCCGATTCCTTGACACTCCGCTCTAAATGTGAGTGCCAATCCTCATCGTCATTTGATAAGATGGCTCTCATCATTCGTTAGGCAGAACCTGCGCGCATCACGCGCGAACGCCAGGTCGCATTAGCAGGAAACAAGTACGGAACGAGGACTGCTGTCACGGCAATCACGGCTGCCCTGCCGGGCACGCGCGCGGCGCGGCCCGGGAAGGCGGTCGACCCACTCGCCTCCGTCTACACTGTGCGTTTTTTCTGGATCGGGGCGTGTCCATGGATGACGAAAACGATAGCGCGGTGCTCGAGGCGCATGTCGGTACGCGCAGCCCCTGCTGGCGTCTCGGCAGCGACAGCAATGCGCTCGAGCTGGCCGCCGTGCGCGGCCTGACCGATGTCGCCGTTGCGCTGACGGGCGAGCAGGCCGCGCGCATCCGTGCGCTGACGGGCGTCACGTCGCACCTCGTGCTCGAGATCGCGCTGTTCGGCAATCCGGTCAGCCTCCATCTCGTCGGCAGGAAGGTCAACACGACCGACTGGGCCGGCACGGCCTCGGCCTATTCCGATACCGTCTCCGTCGCCGGAGACCTGTCGCACGGGCTCGCGTTCGCCGAGCAGGTCGTGTCCGAAGTGAATTCCCTCGTCGTGATCCTCGACCGCAACGGGATGGTGCAGCGCTTCAACCGCCTGTGCGAGGAAGTGACGGGCAAGCGCGAGGTCGACGTGATCGGCCGCAGCGCGTTCGAACTGTTCATGAGCCCCGAGCAGGGCGCGCAGTCGCGCACCAACATCACGGGCTTTTTCGCGAGCAACCAGTCGTACGCGGTCGAGCGCTACATCAACACGGTCAACGGGCCGCGCTTGTTCCAGTTCCGCAACAAGTTCGTGCAGAGCGGCAGCGGCATCGAGGAGCAGTTCCTGATCTGCTCGGGCATCGACATCACCGAGGAGCGCAACGCGCAGCAGCGCCTCACCGAGCTCGCGAACACCGACGTGCTCACCGGGCTGCCGAACCGCCATGCGATCAGCGAGCGGATCCGCGCGGCGATCGACGCGGAGAGCGCCGACACGCGCGGCCAGGTCGGCATCCTGTTCCTCGACCTCGACAACTTCAAGCGCGTCAACGATCACTACGGGCACATCACCGGCGACCGCCTGCTGCAGGACGTGTCGTCGATCATCAGCGGCTGCCTGCCGTCCGGCGCGACGCTCGCGCGGCTCGGCGGCGACGAGTTCCTCGTGCTGTTCGAGCACGGCACGCGGCCGCTGCTCGAAGCGACCGCGCAGATCATCCTCGAACGGCTG
This sequence comes from Burkholderia sp., assembly GCA_031253835.1. Classification (GTDB taxonomy): domain Bacteria; phylum Pseudomonadota; class Gammaproteobacteria; order Burkholderiales; family Burkholderiaceae; genus Burkholderia. Next base: position 54,302 of record JAIRVP010000064.1, read on the forward strand.
CGCACGCCGATCCACCTCGGGCTGATGGAGGTCTACACGAGCTGCTCGATCGGCATCGCGATGTATCCGCAGCACGGCGATTCGCTCGAGACGCTGATCCGCAGCGCCGACACCGCGATGTACGTCGCGAAGGAAGAAGGCAAGCATACGTACCGCGTGTTCTCGCTGGAGATGAACCAGAAGGTCGCGAAGTACATGTGGCTCGACACGAACCTGCGCAAGGCGCTCGAGGAAGAGCAGTTCGTGCTGCACTACCAGCCGGTCGTCGATATCGCGACGGGCGACGTGCACGGCGTCGAGGCGCTGATCCGCTGGCAGTCGCCCGACCGCGGGCTCGTCGCGCCGGTCGAGTTCATCCGCTTCGCGGAGGAGTCGGGGCTGATCGCGCCGCTCGGGCGCTGGGTGATGCGCACCGCGGCCGCGCAGGCCGCCGCGTGGAAGGCGAAGGGGCTCGGCATCCGGATCGCGGTGAACGTGTCCGCGCGGCAGTTGCAGGACATGAACATCGTGCACCAGTTCGCGTCGATTCTCGACGGCGCGGGGCTGAAGCCCGGCCTGCTCGACATCGAGCTGACCGAGAGCTGCTTCATCGAGGACGAGGAGGCCGCGATCGGGCTGATGCGGCAGTTCCGCCAGCTCGGCGCGGAGATCCATCTCGACGATTTCGGCACCGGCTATTCGTCGCTGTCTCAGCTGTCGCGCCTGCCGCTCGACGCGATCAAGCTCGACCGCACCTTCATCACGGGGATCGACCGAAACCCGCGCTCGCAGGCGCTGGTGCGCTCGGTCGTGTCGCTCGCGAAGGCGCTGAATTTCGCGGTGGTCGCCGAAGGCGTCGAAACGCATGCGGAAGCCGATTTCCTCAAGCAGCTCGACGTCGATCACGCGCAGGGCTACTACTACGCGCGGCCGATGCCGGCGCAGGCGTTCGAGGCGTGGCTCGCAGAGACGAGGAAGCTCAGGCTGATCGCCTGAGCCTCGTGCCCGCCCGGGCGCCGCCGGCACGCGGCGGCGCCTGTTCCATTACACCGTGCGCAGCTTCGACACGCGCCGGTTCTGCAGCATCACCAGGCGTTCCATGTACGCGAGGTCCTTCGGCTCGATCGTGAACGCCGCATGCACCCACGCTTCCGTGATGTCCATCAGCTCCGAGCGCGACAGCTGGAACACGCGCTCGCGGGCGCGCAGCATCGCGCGCACGCCGTTCAGCTTCGGCTTCGTCACGTCGATGAAGGTGCGCGTCGCGAGATACGCGTCGCCGGCATCGAACGTCTGGTCGATCAGCCCGCAGTCCGCGTACCACTCGGACGCATGCGCTTCGCCGGTCGCGATCAGCGATTCCGCGAGGCCGCGGTTCGCCTTGCGCGACACCAGCGAATAGCCGCCCATGCCCGGGAACAGGTTGAACGCGATCTCGGGAAACCCGAGCTTCACGCCTTTCTGCGCGAGCACGTAGTGATGCGCGAGCGCGGCCTCGAAGCCACCGCCGAGCGCGCTGCCCTCGACCATCGCGATCGAGATCGCACCGGTGCCGAAGCCCGTGTAGATCTCGTACACGCCGTCGATGCACGAGCGCGCGTAGGCCATCAGCTGGTCGCGCCGGCCGCTGCGGATCGCGTCGACGAAGAAGCTCAGGTCGCCGCCGACGTTGAACAGCTCGGGGACGAGCGAGCCCGTCACCCAGAAGTCGAACGTGAGACCCGAGTCGCGCGCGACGCGCGCGAGATGGATGATGTCGGTAACGAGTTGTTGGTTGAAGCACGGCCGCGGCTCCGATCGCAGCATCATCCACATGACATTACGGCCCTCTTCGTAAAAGGCAGTCAGTTGCGACAGTTCGCCGGCTTCGTAAAACGGGCGGCACGCCGGATGGGATTGGAGTTGCATGGTATGTCCTCGTGAGATGTGGTTTTTGAAGACCGCCGCGCCCGGTGCCATGCGGGAACCGGGTTGCCCGCAGGGCGCCGGACGCGAGGCATCGCCATTGTTGCGCGCGCACAAAAGACGAACTGCGGGGAACAACGCACGACCGGGACGCGGGCATCGATTGCGTTCAGGCGGACAGGGCGGGAGGCGGCGCGCGAACGGACGGGGATCGCGAAGCGGCGATCGGCGGGCCGGACGAGGCCGGTACGGGCGGGACGCTCGGCCGGCGGCGGGTTCGCCGGCGCGCGCACACGGGTTCAAACGGCCGTTTCAGCGCGCGGTTGCCGGCGCCGGGCGCTTACACGCTGAAAGCGGCGCCGGGCCGCCGGGCAGGGCCTATGGAATGTGCGGACTGGCGCCGCGCGCGTGCGTCGATTAGCTTTAAAGGATCACGCCGCGCGTGGCACCCGGCGTTCCGGGAGGGGACCATGACCGCATTCCAGAAGGTGTGGCAACTGCTGGTCGGAAAGCCGCTGGACCCGCTCGATCCGCGCACGCGGCATGCGATCGCCGTGACGCCGCTGCTGGCCTGGGTCGGGCTCGGCGCCGACGGGCTGTCGTCGTCGTGCTACGGGCCGGAAGAGGCGTTCCTCGCGCTGGCGCACCACACGCCGCTCGCGCTGTTCCTCGCGCTTGCGACCGCGGCCACCGTGTTCATCATCGCGCTCGGCTACAACCAGGTGATCGAGCTGTTCCCGACGGGCGGCGGCGGCTACCGCGTCGCGACGTCGCTGCTCGGGTCGAAGCCGGGGCTGGTATCGGGCGCCGCGTTGCTGGTCGACTACGTGCTGACCGTCGCGACGTCGCTCGCGAGCGGCGTCGACGCGTTCTTCAGCCTGCTGCCGGTCAGCGCGCAGGCGTTCAAGCTCACGACCGAGATCGTGCTGATCCTGCTGATGACGGGGCTCAACTTCCGCGGGATGCGCGAATCGATCATGGTGATGCTGCCGATCTTCATCGGCTTCGTCGTGCTGCATTTCGGGCTGATCGTGTACGGCGTCGCCGCGCACGGCAGCAACCTCGCGATGATCGTGCCCGACGCCGTGCACGAGGCGCACGGGATGTCGCAGTCGGTCGGCGCGTTCGTGATGCTCGCGTTGCTGATGCGCGCGTTCTCGCTCGGCGGCGGCACCTATACGGGCCTCGAGGCCGTGTCGAACAACGTGAACATGCTCGCCGATCCGCGCGTGCCGAACGGCAAGGTGACGATGTGGTACATGTCGACGTCGCTCGCGTTCACGGCCGGCGGCATCATCCTGCTGTACATGCTGTGGCACGCGCGGCCCGTCGAAGGCGAGACGCTCAACGCGGTCGTGTTCGGCAGCGTGATCGATCATCTCGGGCTCGGCTCGGCGTTTGCGCGCCACGCGCTGCTCGCGGCCGTGCTCGCGTTCGAGGCCGGGCTGCTGCTGGTCGGCGCGCAGACGGGCTTCCTCGACGGCCCGGCCGTGCTGTCGAACATGGCGTCGGATTCGTGGGTGCCGCGCCATTTCCGCGACCTGTCGACGCGCCTCGTGCGGCAGAACGGCATCATCGTCGTCGGCCTGTCGAGCCTGCTGATCCTGCTGTGGACGCACGGCAACGTCGACGTGCTCGTCGTGCTGTACAGCATCAACGTGTTCCTCACGTTCAGCCTGTCGCTGCTCGGGCTGTGCACGTACTGGTGGCGCCATCGCAGCGAGCGCGGCTGGTTCAAGCATTTCTTTCTTTCCGCGCTCGGGCTGAGCGTGACGGCGACGGTACTCGTCATCACGCTGATCGAGAAGTTCACGGCGGGCGGCTGGCTCACGGTGCTCGTGACGAGCGCGGTGATCGCGCTGTGCTTCATGATCAACCGCCACTATGCGGACACGCGCACGCAGCTCGCGAAGGAAGATGCGCTGTTCTCCGGCAAGGCGCCCGAAGTGGACGAGGCCACCGCGCCGGGCCAGCCCGACCCGTCGCAGCCGACGGCCGTGCTGCTGGTCGGCAAGCATCGCGGCGCGAGCATGCATGCGCTGCTGTGGGTCAACCGGCTGTTTCCCGGCCACTTCCGCAACGTGATCTTCCTCGCGGTCGGCGAGGTCGATGCGAAGGCGTACGACGGGCACGAACATCTCGAACGGCTGCGTCACGCGATCACCGAATCGCTCGACTACTATGTCGCGCACTGCCGCCGCAACGGCATCGCGGCCGACTACCGGATCGCATTCGGCACGAACCCCGTCGTCGAATTCATGAACCTCGCGTCGTCGACGCTCGACGACTATCCGAATGCGGTGTGCTTTGCGAGCAAGCTGATCTTCCGGCGCGTGAACTTCCTGACCGCGTGGCTGCACAACCAGACGCCGGTCGAGCTGCAGGCGCGGCTGCATGTCGAGGGCAAGCAGATGGTGTTGCTGCCGATGAACGTCGGGTAGCGGCGCGCATCGCTTGGTGCCTGCCGGGCCGGATGACGCACATTTGCCACACGATTGCATCCATTCGGGGTCTGTACGCTTGAATGCATCACGTTGTGATATAAAATGAAGGCAGACCTCGCCGCGACCGGCGGCGCGCCGCGCCATCCGGGTTCGCGGCGACGACAAGGGGAAACGGCGATGCTGATCACGTTCCGGTCCTCCGCCGCACCCGATATCGTGATGTTGCGCGATCTCGCGCAGTATCTGCTGGGACTCGTCGGCAAGGGGCTCGACGTCCGCGGCGTGATTTCCATCGACGAGCTGCCGGGCGCGATCGCGCGGCTCGAACAGGCGATCAGGGACGATGCGGCGCAGCAACGCGCACATGCGCATTCGACGCTGGCGCTGCGCGACGACGAATCGCCGCATGCCGGCGGGCTCGCGCAGCGCGCGTGGCCGTTGCTGGACATGATGCGTGCGGCCCATGAACAGGGCCGGCACGTGATGTGGGGCGTGTAGGCGCGCAGCGTGCGCGTGCCGCCCGCGGAACCGGACCTCCGCTGAAAGGCCGACGGCTTCGTGTCGAAAGACGCGCGAGCCGTCGGCCGATTTTTTTGCGCGACGCGTTCGCCGGCGCGATTACGGATGATGATGCGTATGCGAGCGCGACGAGCGCCGCGCGGACCGGTGCAGCAGCCGGTCGCGCGTGCGGTCGCGGCCGCGTTGGGCCGCGAAGAACAGCACCGCGAACACGAGGACCGCGAGCAGCACGAGGGTCTGGACGATACCGTTTTCCATGTCGCCTCCGGGCAGGATGGGGGACGAGGGATGCGCGCCGGCCGTCAGCCGGCGGGCATGCAGGCGCCGGCGAGTTGCGTGTCGATGAAGCGCTTCGCCAGCGCGATCGAGATCCTGAGCGCATCCGCATCGTTGCGGAACACGTGGTGCTTCGGGTCGAGCAGGTGCGCTTCGTGGCAGCCGCGTGCATCGCGCCAGCACACGACCGCGAGCGGCTCGTACAGCGCGCCGAGTTCGAGCCCTTCGCCGGCCACCGGATCGACCAGCGCGACCGCGCGGATCGCGCACTCGCGATAGGTCAGGCAGAGCGGCGAGGCCATGACGGTTTCCGTGCGTGACGCCGGCCGTTCCGACCCCGCGTGGCGCGTGATCGGACGAATGGGCGTCGGGACCGGATCATGTCAGCAGCGGCATCGCTTCGATCAATGCGATGCCGAGCAGTGCGCCGAGCGCGGCGCCGACCAGTTTCGGATGCCACCGCTCGAGATGCAGCGCCGTCAGCAGCGCGCCGATCAGGATCACGCCCAGCAGCGCGAACGCAATCACGAGGTACCCGATTTCAAAATCGTTGTTGATCAGCATGATGTCTCCTTCCCCGGGGCGGCGTGTCGCGTGCGGCGGTGCACGGCCTGCGCCGCCGACGTCGCACGCACGGATGCCCTGACTGAATTATATATCACAACATGATACAAATAACCGTCACACGCGGGATAGGTTGCCTGACGGTGACATTCGGGTGTGACACGGCATGTGACGCCGTAGTGTCCGGCAGGACGTGTCGCGCGCCGGCTTCCGGCTGCACGGCTTGACGCTCGCCGGCACGTCACCCACACTGGGTCGCACGACGGGCATGCGGCGCGGGGCCTGTCATGTGCGCGTCATGCGGCGCCATTTTCCGCACCGGCGCGCGGCCCAGGCGTCCCGCCACGAACGCGCGGAGAGCTTCGACGTGGTGCGTTTTTCTTCCCGATTGACTGGCGGCATGCTGGCCTGCGCGGTGGCGCTGGGCACGGGTGCGGCTGCGGCCGACACACGCGACACCGGCGACGAAGCGCCCGTCACGCTGGTCAGCGACGTCCATGAATTCGTGATCCGGCACGACGGCTCGCTCGACGAGCACGACGATTCGACGCTGCGCGCGAACAACGCGAACGGCATCGACGCGGTCGCGCAGCGCTACGTGTGGTTCGACAAGAATCTCGAGCAGGTCGACCTGCTCGCGGCCGAGACGATCGATCGCGACGGCGTCGCGCATCCGGTCGGCGCGGACGGCATCCGCGACGTGCAGGAGCCGCGCTCGGCCGGCGCGCCAACGTTCCAGGACGGGCTGTTGCGCACCGTCGTGTTTCCCGGCGTCGAAGCCGGATCGAGTACGCGCGTCGCGTTCCGCAAGACACGCACGAAGCCCGTCAATCGCGGCTACTTCGGCTACTACGTCGAGCCGTCGCGCGAGCCCGTCGACAGCCAGCGGCTGATCTTCGACGTGCCGGCCGACATGCCGCTGTACGCGGATGCGCGCGGCTACGTCGCGCTGCCGCCGGTCACCGCGAACGGGCGCACGCGCTACGAATTCGATTACCGGCACGGCCCGTACGACCGCATCGAGAGCGGGGCGGTCGGCTACCCGACCTACGGCGACCGGCTCGTCGTCTCGACGCTGCCCGACTACGCGGCGTTCGCCGCGCGCTACCGCAATGCGGCCGTCGATCCGAGCGTGGGCGATCCGGCCATCGTGCAGCTGGCGCGCGGGCTTACCGCGGAGGCCGCCGATCCGCGCGACAAGGCGCGCATCCTGTACGACTGGGTGCAGGCGAACGTGCGCTACGTCGGACTGTTCCTCGGCGAAACGGCCGCCGCGCCGCATCGCGCGACGGACATCCTGCGCAACCGCTACGGCGACTGCAAGGATCATGTCGCGCTGTTCGGCGCGCTGCTCGCGGCGGTCGGCATTCGCAGCGAGCCGGTGCTGATCAATCTCGGTTCCGTGTACACGCTGCCGTCGGTGCCCGGTTACGGCGGTGGCGCGATCAATCATGCGATCACGTGGCTGCCCGATCTCGCGCTCTATGCGGATACGACGACGGCCGGCATCGCGTTCGGCTACCTGCCGCCGATCGTGATGGACCGCCCGGCGCTGCTGGTCGACACGGGCGTTCTGTCGCGCACGCCGGCCACGCAGCCGCGCGGCCGCATCGCGCGCGTCGAGATCGACGCCGCGCAGCCCGGCGCCGCGCGTTTTCATGCGTATGTCGAGGACAGCGGCTGGACGGCGGAACTCGAACGCAACCTGTTTCGCCGCGCCCCGCACGACCGCATCGAGCCGCTCGCGACCGAACGCCTGCGGCAAAGCGGCCTGCGCGGCCGCGCGCAACTGTCGACCAGCGACCGGCGCGTGACCGGCGGGCCGTTCGACGTGACGGTCACGGGCACGCTCGATCATTTCGTGTGGCCCGACGGCACGACCGCATTGCCCGCGCTGTCGAGCCTCACGGGCGGCATCGCGACGCAGGTCGAGAGCTGGCTGGCCGAGCCCGCGCGCACGCAGCCGTGGGGCTGCCTGGGCGGCACGTTCGACGAGACCGGCCAGATCGCGTTGCCGGCCGGGGTCGTCGTGACCGACCTGCCGGCCGACGCGGCCGTGCACGACCGCTTCGTCGACTTCACGTCGCATTACGTGTTCGACGCGGCCGCGCACGTCGTGCAGGTCACGCGGCGGATGACGGCGGATTTCGGCCGTCAGGTATGTACACCCGACGAATTTGCCGCGCTGCGTGCGTCGCTCGAACGCATCGAGCGCGACACGCAGGCGCAGATCGTCGTGCGGGCGAACGGGCGTTGAACGGGTAGCGGCAGTGAGCGCGTCGCCGCCTTCGGTCGACGCGCAGGAGGGCCATCATGACGGAACGGGATCACGAGATCGCCGATCTCTCGAAGGAATTGCTGGGCCGGATCGTGCAGGGCGTCGTCGCGAACGGCGCAGTCGTGGATGCGGAGCAGTGCGCGGCGCTTGCCGTGCAGTGCGCGACGGCGCTGATCGACAAGCTCGACGCGCGTGGCACCGGCTGAGCGTTGAAATGACGCCAGGCGTTACGCTTCGACGCGCAAGTCGCCGTCCGCGCGCACCGCGCCCGGCGACTTGCCGACCACGCGCTTGAACGCGCGGCTGAACGCGGCGAGCGACCCGTAGCCGAGCCGGTACGCGACGGCTTCGATCGTCTCGCCGTCGCGTGTGATCCACTGCGCGGCGAGCCGCATCCGCAGCTCGGTCAGGTAGCGCACCGGCGTCATCCCGGTCGCCGCGAGAAACCGTTCGGCGAACACCGAGCGCGACACGCCCGCTTCGGTCGCGAGTTCCGCGACGCTCCAGTTGCGGCCCGGGTCGCGATGCAGCGCGACGATCGCGCGGCCGAGCTTCGGCTCGCGCAGCGCCTGCACCCAGCCCGTCGCGTCGCCGCATCCGCACTCGACCCAGCCGCGCACGATGAACGCCGCGACCACATCCGCGAGCCGCGCGAGGATGCCCGCGAAGCCCGCACGCGCCGTGCATGCTTCGCGCTCCATCGCGTCGAGCATCGGGCGGATTTCCGGGTAGCGCGCGAGCAGCGTGCCCACGTGCATGAACTCGGGCATCGTGCCGACCAGCGGCTGCATGCCGCCGAGATCGAGCTCCATGCACGCGCTGAAGATCAGCGCATCGCCGGCGCCCGGTTCGGTCGTCGCGCAACCGGCCGGCGACGCGCCGGCCGACGCCACCGACGCGACCGTATCGCAGATCTTCGCGACCTCGAAGCCGTTGAGCTCCCGGCACGGCGCATCCGCGTCGGACACCAGCGCGTGCACGCGGCCGTGCGGCAGCAGGATCGCGTCGCCGGCCTCGAGCCGCATCGTGTCGCCCGACGCATCGCGCAGCAGCACGGGCCCGCGCACGACGAAATGGAACTGCGCGCGGCCCGCCACATGGCCGAAATTCAGCCCGAACGGCCGCGCGACCTGGATGCGGCGGTACTGCACGCCGCTCAGCCGCATCCCCAGCAGCAACTCGCTGACGAGGTCGTGCACATCGGGAATCGGGGGCAGAAGCGGGTCGGACATATCGAGATTCGGACGTTCGATCAATAAGTGCGGATTGTATGTCATAGACCGTCCTGACGTGGTTCCTTACGATACGCCGTCATCAGTACTTTCCCTAACCGACACGGAACCACGCATGAATCCCGGAATCTCCTCGGCAGCCTCGACGGCGGCCCCCCGCGAACCGGCCTGGGGCGCGGTATTCGCGATGACGCTCGGCGTGTTCGGGCTCGTCACGGCCGAATTCCTGCCCGCGAGCCTGCTGACGCCGATGGCCGACAGCCTCGGCGTGACCGAAGGCGTGGCCGGGCAGGCCGTCACGGCCACCGCGACGGTCGCGCTCGTCACGAGCCTGCTGATCTCGGCGCTGACGCGCACGATCGACCGCCGGCGCGTGCTGCTCGTGTTCTCGGTGCTGCTGGTCGCCTCGAACCTGGCGGTCGCGTTTGCGCCCAACCTGACGACGCTGCTGATCGGCCGCGTCGTGCTCGGCATCGCGCTCGGCGGGTTCTGGACGATGGCGACGGCCACTGCGATGCGGCTCGTGCCGACGGCGATGGTGCCGCGCGCGCTGTCGATCATCTTCAGCGGCGTGGCGGTCGCGACGATCGCGTCCGCGCCGATGGGCAGCTACTTCGGCCACCTGATCGGCTGGCGCAACGTGTTCCTGATCGCGGCGGCGCTCGGCGCGCTCTCGTTCGTGTCGCAGGTCCTCACGCTGCCGTCGATGCCGCCGAGCGGCACGACGCGGCTGCGCACGCTGATCGACGTGCTGCGGCGGCCGACCGTCGGCCTCGGGATGTTCGCGACGATCCTCGTGTTCACCGGGCATTTCGCGTTCTTCACGTATCTGCGGCCGTTCCTCGAACAGGTCGCGGGCGTCGGCGTGAACGGGCTGTCGGCGATCCTGCTCGGCTACGGCATCGCGAACTTCGTCGGCACGTCGCTGGCCGGCCGCGTGCTCGAACACCGGCTGCGGCCGATGCTGATCGGCATGCCCGCGCTGATGGTCGTGCTCGGCATCGCGCTCGTCGCGCTCGGCCGCGCGCCGATGATCGACGCGGTGCTCGTCGCGTTGTGGGGGATGGCGTTCGGCGGCGTGCCGGTCGCGTGGTCGACGTGGGTCACGCGCACCGTGCCCGATGAAGCGGAGAGCGCGGGCGGGCTGATCGTCGCGGCGATCCAGCTGGCGATCGCGACGGGCGCGGCGGCCGGTGGCGTCGTGTTCGACGCGAACGGCGCGGCGGGCGTGTTCGTCGCTGCGGCCGTCGTGCTGGCCGTCGCGGTCGCGACGATCGTGACGGGCGTGCCGAAGCGCGTCGGCGTGGTGTCCGCACTCGCGGAATGACCGGGCCCGGCGGGCCGCCCGGCCCGCCGCTCAGCGCACCGGCGCGTGCGCGTCGAGCAACTGCCGGTGGCGCGCGTCGGTCGCGTCGTCGGCCGGAAACATGCACTCCATGCGCAACTCCTGCGCGGCCGCGCTTTGCGGCGTACCGACCGTCGTGACCAGCGAGAAGTAACGCAGCACGACGCCTTCGTGCACGAAGCCGATCGGAATGACCGGCAGCGACGGCGATGCGGCCGGCGCCGGCGGGGTCTTCCAGTCGCGCGGCGCATCGGGGCTGGCGAGCAGGTCGTCGAGCAGCTGCCGGGTGTCGTCGTCGATCACGCGGCCGACCGATTCGCGATGCACGCGCTGGAGCAGGCTGCGCGACACGGTGCCCCAGTCGGCGACGAACGGCTGCATGCCGAGCGGATCGAACATCAGCCGCAGCAGGTTGCGCGGGCCTTCGCGCGCCGCCATGTCGATGAAGCAGCCGAAAAAGCGCGGCGCCGCATCGTTGCTCATCAGCACGTTCCAGTGGCGGTCCATCACGATCGCCGGAAACGGCTCGTGCTGGCGCACGACGCGTTCGAGCGCGCGGATCACGCCGTGCATTTCCTGCGCGTCCCACGGCGCTTCCGAATACACCGGCGCATAGCCGGCCGCGAGCAGCAGCGCGTTGCGCTCGCGCAGCGGCACGTCGAGCGTCTGCGCGAGCGTCAGCAGCATGTCGCGGCCCGGCACGCTGCGTCCGCTTTCGATGAAGCTGATCTGGCGCTGCGAGATCCCCGCGTCGAGCGACAGGTCGAGCTGGCTCACGCCGCGCACGTCGCGCCAGTAGCGCAGCAACTGGCCCAGTTCGTGCGGCGGCGTGCCCGGATCGCGGCGGCTGGCGTTCATCGGCTGTCCCTGGTCGTTCCGTGATCGACGCGCACGACTATATCGGACTCACGCGGCCCGCGCATGCCACGCGAATGCGTCGAACGGCGCTTCGAGCGCGGGCTGCGCGACGCTGCCGACGTAGTTCGTGATCGTCGACGCGGCGACGACCGCGATCACTTCCAGCAACTGCTCGGCGCTGAAGCCGGCGTCGAGGAACGACTGCCGGTCGGTGTCGGCGATCCGGCCACGCGTGTCGATCAGCGTGCGTGCGATGGCCGACAGTGCAGCCAGTTTTGCGTCAGAGGGCAGGTCGCCGCGCCGGATCGCCTCGACGTCGGCGGGGAGTACGCCCTGTTTCAACGCGAGCGCGGTGTGGAACGCAACCGGCCATTCGCTCGCGTTCGTGACCGCGTTGGTGAGCAGCAGTGTCTGGATCTGCGGCTCGGTGAGGCTGCTTGCGTGCACGCGCTCGAACAGGCCGATGAAGCCGTTGATCAGCACCGGCGACGCGGCCATGGCCGCCGCGATGTTCGGGACGATGCCGAAGGTTTGCTGGAGTTGCTGGAGGACGGGTTTCGATTCGGCCGGCGCGGAATCGATCGTATGAAGCGGATAGGCGGACATGATGTCTCCCGGGCGATGGGCGCCGCCGGAATGGCGGCGCGACACCCGAAGCGTAGGAGCGTGCATGTCGCGCGCCAATTACATGGGATGTAATCGTTCGATGGGTTCGATGCGCACGCGACACGCGGCCGCTCCGCGAATCCGCTAGCCGCCTTGCTTGACCATCGCAGCCAGCGTCTTCATCGCCTGCAGGTACGGATACGGCCCGTGGCTGATGCGCGCCACGCCGTATTCCGCGAGGTCGGCGAGCGTCGGCGTTTCCGACACGCGCATCACGTTCACGGGCAGCGGCGATGCGGCCGTCAGCGCGCGAATCAGCGCCGGCGAGCGGAGGCCCGGCACGAACAGACCGTCGGCGCCGGCGGCCGCATACGCGCGAGCGCGAGCCAGCGTCGCATCGAGCAATCGTTCGTCATGCGTATCGGCCGCCGCCTTGAAGAACACGTCGGTGCGCGCGTTGATGAAGTAATCGGCGCCTGCGCGATCGGCCGCCTGCCGTGCCGCCGCGATCCGCGCGGCCGCTTCTTCGGTGTCGCGCAATTCGCCCGTCGCCGGCACGCTGTCTTCGAGGTTGCAGCCGATCGCACCGGCCTGGATGCTCAGCGTGATCGTGTCGCCGACATCGTCCGGCCGCTCGCCGTATCCGCTTTCGAGATCGACGGTGACGGGCAGGTCCGTCGCGCGCGTGATCCGCTCGAGCACCTCCATCATCAGCGCGCGCGGCATCTGCTCGCCGTCGGCGAAGCCGTTCGCCACCGCGACCGACCAGCTGCCGGTGGCCAGTGCAACGGCGCCCGCGTCGGCGACCGTGCGCGCACTGCCGGCGTCCCATACGTTGAACAGCGCCAGCGGCTGGCCCGCGCGGTGAAGCGACCGGAAAACCGCACCTTTCTCGTTGCTGCCCATGCTCGTCCCTCCTTGTGAATACCGGATCGGTTGTCGTGCCGAGCGATATTGCCACCGAATCGGGCGCCGCGAAGCGTTCACGCAATGACAACTGACACGGAATGGCAGGAGGCGAGCGACCGGCCGCGCACCGGCTCAGTCGCGTGCGGCCGGATCGACCGACAGCGCGCGCAACTGGCCGCGCAGCTGATCGACTTCGCCCGGCGCGAACGGGCGCTCGATGTCGGCATGGGTCTGCTGCCAAAGCGGGAACGCGTCGGCCAGCAGGTCGTGGCCGGCCGGCGTCAGTTCGAGCAGGCGGCTGCGCCGGTCGTCCGGGTCCTGGCTGATCGTCACGAGGCCGCGCCGTTCGAGCGGCTTGAGCGCGGCGGTGAGCGTGGTGCGGTCCATCGCGAGCAGCGACGCGACCGATTTCATCGGGGCCGGTTGCGGCCGGTTCAGCGACATCAGCAGCGAAAACTGCCCGTTGGTGAGGTCGAGCGGGCGCAGCGCATCGTCGAAGATGCGCGCCAGATTGCGCGCCGCGCGCTGCATGTGCAGGCACAGGCAGCAATCGCGCACCATCAGCGTCGTTTCGAAAGGGAGCTTTTCTTTTCGTGCCATGTTGCAATTGTGTTGATATCAACCTATCTTGTCAAGGTCGAGGCGCGGCAGCCCGCTGCGCCCGTCATCGGAGGAGAAGGCATGAGTGCTCAACAGCAGTTGTATCTCGCCGTATTTCTCGGGACCAAGGATAGCCCGGCCATGAAGGCGTGGGTGGCGCTTCCGGAGGAGGCGCGGCGCACGCGCGAGCGCGACGGCATGGCCGCGTGGCATGCGTGGGTCGACCGCCATCGCGACGCGATCGTCGAGATGGGCGGGCCGCTCGGCAAGACCAAGACCATCGACGCGGGCGGCATCACGGACACGGCCAACGCGCTGAGCGGCTTTACCGTCGTGCGCGCGGCGTCGCACGACGCGGCGGCCGCGCTGTTCGAAGGCCATCCGCATTTCACGCTGTTCCCGGGCGTGTCGATCGACGTGATGCCGGTGCTGGCGATTCCCGGCGCGTGAGCGACCTGTCGTGCCGGGCGCCGCGCGTCGCGTCGATGCGCCGTGGCCGGCAGGCGGACTTTTTCCCGACATTCTGGATGGAGATGGGCGATGAAGCTTTACGGATTTGCCGGCACGCGTTCGCAACGCGCGCTGTGGGGGCTGAAGGAACTGGATGCGGATTTCGAATTCGTGACGGTCAACCTGCTCCAGGGCGAGCACAAGCGGCCCGAATTCCTGCGCCTCAATCCGGCCGGCAAGGTGCCCGTGCTGGTGGACGGCGACCTCGTGATTCCCGAGTCGGCCGCGATCGTGCTGTATCTCGCGGACAAGTACCCGGAAAAAGGGCTGCTGCCCACCGATCCGGCGCTGCGTGCGGAGGCCTACCGGTGGGTCATGTTCGCGGTGACGGAACTCGAGCAGCCGCTGTGGCGGATCACGCGGCATTCGTTCATCTATCCGCCGGAGAAGCGCTCGCCGGCCGACATCGAACTGGCGCGCGAGGATTTCACGACGATGGCCGCGATCCTCGACAAGCATCTCGAAGGGCGCGAATTCATCGTCGGCGATTCGCTGACGGTGGCCGATTGCGTGACGGCCTACCTGATCGACTGGGCGAGCGAATGCCACCTGATCGAACCGTTCCCGCAGCTGCGCGCGTATCTCGAGCGGCTGTATGCACGGCCGAAGGCGCCGCAGCGGATCGCGGACGCACGCAAGGCGGCGTGACGGCACGACGAGGGCATGCGCCGCACCCGGGTGCGGTCACGACACGCTGTCGGGCCCGCCGAGCGCGCGACACAGCATCGACAGGTCGCGCAGCGTGAGGTGCGGCGCTGCGGCATGCTGCGGCGCGTGTTCCGCTTCCGGCAGCGGATCGCGAACGACCCAGGCGGCCTGCAGCCCCGCGTTCAACGCGCCGACGATGTCGAGGTGGTAGTCGTCGCCGACATGCAGCAGTTCGGCCGGACGCACGTCGAGTGCGTCCGCCGCCGCATGGAAGATCTCGGGTTCCGGCTTCGCGAAGCCGAATGCGCGCGCGCTGAGCGTCGCGCGGAAGAATTCGCCGCCGCCGGTGAGCCGGAGATCGGCGTTGCCGTTGGTCACGGCAATCAACGGAAAGCGGGCGCTCAGCCACGCCAGTGCCGGCAACGCGTCTTCGTAGAATTCGACGCGGTTCCGTGCGGCATAGAAAACGTCGTACGCCGCGTCGGTCAGCGATACATCCTCGTTCGCGCGCGCCAGCGCCAGCTCGATCGAGCCGATTCGCATCGCGCGAAAATCGCCGGCGAGGTCCGGGCGCAGCCGTTCGTATTCCTCACGGAGTTCGCTCAATGCCTGTTGCGTGGGCAGCACGCGCTCGATATCGGGTGCGTGCTCGATCAGCCAGGCGCGCAGCATCGCCTCGGCGCGTATGACGGACGGCCCGAACGGCCACAGGGTGTCGTCGAGGTCGAACGAGACGGCGGAAACTTTGGCAAGACGCATGGCGGTTGAACGAGGAGGGTGGCTTACCAGGGCCACGGAACGGCGGTTCCGGTGCCGTTGTCGAGGGCGTGCCGATACAGGAAGCGCGCGACGGTCAGGTCCTGAAGCGCGAGGCCCGTCATGTCGAACACGGTGATGTCGTGCGCGGCCCGGTCGACCGATGCCGCACCGGCGAGGATGTCACCGATTTCGATGCGCGGCAAATCGGGCGCCCACTGGCACTCGCCGATGCTGCGCGCCTGGTCGTGATCGTCGACGAAAATGCGCGCACGTTCCAGCACGCCGGCCGGGAGTTCGCGCTTGCCTGCCGTATCGGCGCCCACGCAGGTCAGGTGCGTGCCCGGCTGCACCGCGTCCGCGTCGAACAGCGCGCCGCCGCCGGGCGTTGCCGTGATGACGACGTCGCTGTTGGCCACCGCGTCGTTCCGGTCGCGCGCGACGCCGATCGTGCATCGGTCCGCGAAAGCCGATTCGAACACCGGGTCGGGCTCGCCGCCGACGTTCACGTACTGCACCGTGCACCGTCGCGAGAGCAGCCTGAGCGCGTAGTCGAGCTGGACGCGCGCCTGCACGCCCGTGCCGAACACGCAGATTCGCGTGCTGTCTTGGCGGGCCAGCTGTTGCAGCCCGAGGCCGCCTGCCGCACCGGTCCGCGCGGTGGTGATCGCATTGCCGTCCATGATGCACAGCGGGCGGCCCGTGGCCGGATCGAACAGCGCGACGGTGGCCTGATGCGGCTCGCCGCCGACGCGCCGGTTGCCGGGCCAGAACCCGGCCGCCTTGAAACCGAGCAGGTCCTGGCCCGCGACGTCGCCCGACTTGATGCCGAACACGCCGCCGGTGTGCAGCTTCTCGCGCACCACCGGGAACACGCGTCCGGCCCGCCGGCTGTGCAGCACGAAGGCTTCGCGGACCGCCGTCATCACCTGTTCGGCCTGCAGGGCGGGCTCGACGGCATCGCGGTCGAGAAGAAGGAGGCGGGCGTCTGTCGGCATGTCGGGTACGCCTTTCCGGCGCAAGGCGAAGCGGAAATTTTTAAAGTGTGTCCAGATTTAGACAAATAGTCAACGCATGCGCAAGACGGGGCGGACGACGCGTGTCGCCTACCACCCGTAGAAGCGCGGCCAGGTCCGCGCGACGCCGTCTGCGCCGATGGCCTGATATTCCGGGTGCTGCGCGCCGGTGGCGCACGCATGATTCGGCAGGATGCGCAGGCGCGTGCCGATCGGAAACCGCTGCGCGATGCCGGTGTCGGGCGTGCCCGTGCGCGACACGATCCCGTGCTCCTGGTTGGCCGCGCTCATCACGTAGTCGCCGAGCACGTCGCCGCCTTCGGTGCAGACCAGCCCGTAGCCGAAATCGTGCGCCTGGCGCTGCGTGCCGCGGTCGCGGCTCATCGCCATCCAGCCCGCGTCGACGATCGCCCAGCCTTTGTCTTCCTGATGGCCGATCACGGTGGTCAGCACCGACAGCGCGATATCGGACAGGCCGCACACGCCGATGTTGTGCATCACGAGGTCGAACAACACGTACACGCCGGCGCGCACCTCGGTCACGCCGGCGAGGTGGTGCGCCGACAGCGCGGTGGGCGTCGAGCCGATGCTCACGACCGGGCAGGGCAGCCCGGCCGCCCTCAGGCGTTCCGCGGCCCGCACGGTGCGGCTGCGCTCCTGTTCGGCGATCGCGACCAGCGCTTCGTGCGTGTCGTACTCGTAGCTGGAGCCCGCATGGGCCAGCACGCCGCCGAGCCCCATCCCGCCGTCGACCAGTGCGCGGCCGAAGTCGATCAGCAGGTCGGCGTCGGGCGGGATGCCCGAGCGGTGGCCGTCGACGTCGATTTCGATCCACACGTCGAACCGCTCGCCGTGCTCGTGCCCGAATGCGGCGATCGCCTGTGCGGCCGGCAGGCTGTCGGCGACGATCTTCAGGTCGCAGCCCTGCCGGCGCAGCGCAAGCGCCTGGCCGAGCTTGGCCGGCACCATGCCGACCGCGTACACGATGTCGCGGACGCCGCCTGCGAAGAACTGTTCCGCTTCCTTGAGCGTCGACACCGTGATGCCCTGCGCGCCGGCCGCGATCTGCGTGTCGACGACGTGTCGGCACTTGGTGGTCTTGACGTGCGGCCGGAACGTGACGCCCAGTGCGTCCAGATGCGCCTGCATGCGCGCGATGTTGCGCTGCATGCGGCCGATATCGATCAAGGCGGCCGGCGTGTTGAGGGTTTGAAGGTCCACGATGCGTTCGAAGGCGGGGTTGTCGATGCCGACACTGTAGGACGATCGGTGTGCACCGGGTTTAACGCACGACTAATCTGCCATTAAGCGTCATTTAATCTGTCGAATCGATCGGGCGACGGTGCGGCTCATGCGCCGGCGCGCCACGGCGGCGGATCGAGAAACTGCCGCGCGGTGTCGAGAAAGACCCGTTGCCGCGCGGAGCGGCCGGTGCGAGACGGCAACAGCGCGGTCACCGGCGCGGCCGGCAGGTGCCAGTCCGGCAACAACCGGACGAGCCTGCCGCTCGCCAGCAGCGGGGCGACGTCCCACTCGGAGCGCTCGACGATGCCGAGGCCGGCCAATGCCCACTCGGTGATGACGGTGCCGTCGTTCGACGACAGCGCGCCGGTGACGCGAATGACGGCAGCCCGCCGCGACTCGCCCTTGACGTCGCCGCCGGGCGAGAAACGCCAGCGCGGGATGTCCTCGTCGTTTTCGCGCAGGCACAGGCAGTCGTAGCGCGCCAGATCGGACGGGTGGTTCAGGTCCTTGAGGCGGCGCGCGTAGGCCGGGCTTGCACACAGGACGCGCTCGTTGGGCGCGAGCGGATAGCCGACCCACGACGACGACTTGAGGCTGCCGACATGGACGACGACGTCGGCGCCCGACGCGCCGGTCAACGGGCTGTCCGACAGGTGCAGCGAGATTTCGCGCTTCGGATGCGCGCGCTGCACGTCGCGCACGATCCGCGCGACGTACTTGCGCCCGAAGCCGAGCGGGGCGACGACGCGCAGCGTGCCCTGCACGTCGCCGTGGTCGCCCGCGATGCTGACCGGCAGCGCCTCCACGCGCTCCAGGATGCCGACGGCTTCCTGATACAGCCGCTGCCCCTCGTCGGTCAGCGCGATCCCTTTCGGCTGCCGCACCGCGAGCCGTGCGCCCAGGCGCGCTTCCATCCGCTGCAGGCGAATCGTGACCGCGGGCGGCGTGAGATCGAGCAGGCGCGCGGCGGCAGCGAGCGATCGCGACGCACCGATCGCGCGGACGAGTCGCAGGTCGTCGAGATCGAGCATTTCATGTTCCTTAATGCAGATGATGTGGGGCATTAAACCGCACATCATGCGGCGAAGCCATCGACGGGCCGGGAACGCGCTTGTCACATTCGGCCGATACATTGAATTTCCCGATGCCGTCCGGCATTCGGCGCGCATTTCCCGATCGATCGCCCGCCCGTCATGACCCTCACCCAGCTTCGCAGCTTCATCGCCGTCGTCCAGCACGGCGGCTTCACCGCGGCCGCCCGCGCGCTGTCCACCAGCCAGACGACGATCACGTCGCAGATCCAGACCCTCGAACACGAACACGGTGTCGAGCTGTTCCACCGCCGCGGCCGGCGCGTCGAGCTGTCGGCGGTCGGGCTCGAATTCCTGCCGATCGCGCGCCGCATCTGCAGCGACGAGAGCGACGCGGCCGCGCTGCTGCGCGACAGCGGCGCATTGCAGCGCGGCTCGCTGAAGATCGGCGCGGTCGGCCCGTTCCACGTGACCGAGATGATCGAGGCGTATCACGCGATTCATCCGCACATGCACCTGTCGGTCGCGCTCGGCAATTCGGAAACCGTGCTGCGCGATCTCGACCAGTACGTGTGCGATGTCGGCGTGGTGGCGCGTGCGTTCGAGGACGCGCGCTACTTCACGCAGCGCTACGCGGGCTTTCCGGTGATCGCGTTCGTGCGCGCGACGCATCCGTTCGCGACGCGCGATGCGATCACGCTGCGCGAACTGGCCGGCGAGCCGCTGCTGATGCGCGAACCGGGCTCGACCACACGCCGCGCGCTCGAGGACGCGATGGCGGCGGCCGGCCTGACGCCGCGCATCGCGATGGACATCGGCAGCCGCGAGGCGCTGCGCGAGGCCGTCGCGCGCGGGCTCGGCGTCGGCACCGTGTCGAGGGCCGAATACGTGCCCGACGAGCGGCTGCGGCCGCTGCGCATCGCCGGCGACCCGGTCGAAACCCATATCCACGTGTGCTGCCTGAGCGAGCGGCGCGACAGCCGGCTGGTCGCGTCGTTCTTCGATGCGGTCGCGCGGTGCCGGCCGCTCGACGCGTGAAGGCGGCCCGTCGTGTGCCGGCCCGAGCCGGCGATCGATCGAAAAATTCGGTCGATCCATAGCCGATCACCGGGATTTTCGATCATGAGCGCGTCATCGCGGATGCCTAACCTGCTGCTCAACCCCATTCCATCCAGGTGCGAGCATGAATTCCGCTGCAGATTGGCCTCACAACATGATTCGTCATGCAGAAGATTGTCCGGCCTCGCACGCGCATGGCACGCCGTGTCACACGGGAGCGGCCGCATGAGCGACTGGCGCTTCCACAATCCGGTGCGGATCCGCTTCGGCGTCGACGCGCTGGCCGACCTGAACGACGCGCTCGCCGGCCGCAGCTATGCGATCGTCACCTATCCCGATGCGGTATTCGCGGGGATCGCCGATCGTCTCGAAGCGCAACTCGGGCCGGCGCTCACGCGGATCGACTGCGTCGAGGCGAACCCGTCGGTGCCGATGCTGCGGCGCGCGTGCGACCAGCTCGCCGCATTGCCCGGCAAGCCCGACGTGCTGATCGCGCTCGGCGGCGGCTCGGTGATCGATTCGGCGAAAGTGCTCGCCGCCGAGCATGGCGACTTCGACCGCGTGCTGCGCCTCCTGTCCGGCGACGCCGGCGACGCGAGCGATGGCGCCGCCGCACGGCCCGCGCTGCCGATCGTCGCGATTCCGACCACGGCCGGCACCGGCAGCGAAGTGACGCACTGGGCGACCGTCTGGGATCCGCACAACGCCCGCAAGCTGTCGCTGTCGCGGCCCGATCTCTATCCGGAAACGGTGATCGTCGATCCGCGCCTGATGATCGGCCTGCCGATGCAGCCGACGCTCGCGAGCGGCCTCGACGCGCTGTCGCACGCACTCGAAAGCATCTGGAACATCCATGCGAACCCGGTGACGCGCGGCCTCGCCGTGCTGGCCGCGCGCGAACTGATGCGCGGCCTCGGCCGCGTGAGTGCGCACCCCGACGATCTCGATGCGCGCAGCGACATGGCGCTCGGCGCGCTGCGCGCGGGGCTCGCGTTCTCGAACACGCACACCGCGCTCGCCCACAACATTTCCTACGCGATCACGCTGACGCGCGGCGTCGCGCACGGCATCGCGTGCTCGTTCTGCCTGCCGGCCGTGATGCAGGCGGCGCTCGGCGTCGACGCCGCGTGCGACGCCGCGCTGCGCGAGATCTTCGGCGAGACGGCGACGGCGCCCGCGCAGCTCGATGCGCTGCTCGACGCGCTCGGCGTCGCGCGCCACCCGGCCGCATACGGGATCGGCGCGCACGAATGGGCGCAGATCGTGGACCACGCATTCGACGGCGCGCGCGGCCGCAACTTCATCGGCACGCGTGCGCGCTTTCCGCATTTCGACTTCAGCCCGGAGCGGCCCGAGCGGGCGCTTCACTGACGAGGACCTCCATCATGAAACCGTCTCACTCGATCGAAACGGACGCGCTCACGCGTCTCGACAACCTGCCGTGGACACGCTTCCACACGCTGATGCTGGTCGCGCTCGGTGTCGGCTGGGCGCTCGATTCGTTCGAAACCAACATCATCGGCAGCGTGTTCGGCGTGCTCAAGTCGCACTGGCACCTGAGCGCCGCGCAGGGCTCGCTCGCGGTCAGCATCTGGGTGTTCGGGATGCTCGTCGGCGCGATCGCGTTCGGCTATCTCGCCGACCGCTACGGCCGCAAGCGCCTGTTTCTCGCGACGCTGCTCTGGTACGCGTTCTTCAGCGTCGCGACCGTGTTGTCGTGGAACTACACGTCGTTCCTGTTCTTCCGCGCGATGACGGCGCTGGCCGTCGGCGGCGAATATTCGGCGGTGACCGCGACGATGGGCGAATTCATTCCGAAGCGCCATCGCGGCCGCACCGACGCGCTGATCCTGTCGGGCTTTCCGGTCGGCGCGCTGCTGTCGGCGGCCGTGTCGTATCTCGTGCTGAACCAGCTGCCGGCCGAGTGGGCGTGGCGCGTGGGCTTCGGCCTCGGTACGACGATGGCGCTGGTGTTCTTCTGGATCCGCCGCGTGATTCCGGAATCGCCGCGCTGGCTGCTCCAGCAGGGGCGCGTGGCGGAAGCCGAAGCGATCGTCGCGCAGGTCGTCGCGAGTGCGGCGCGCGATCCGCGCGCGCAGGCCGATCGCACGCAACTGACGAAACGCTACGCGCCGACCCGCTTCGTGCACCAGGCGCCCGCGTTCTGGCGCAACGTCGGCGAGCTGTTCGGCGCGTACCGCGCGCGCTGCGCGCTGGCCGGTGCGCTGAACTTCTCGCAGGCGGCCGTCGTGTACGGCGTGCTGTCGCTGATGGCGCTCGTGATCCTGCCGTACATGAAGGTGCCGTCGACCGACATGCCGATCTACTACATGATCGGCAACGCCGCGGCGCTCGCGGGCGGCATCGTCGCGGCGCTGCTCGTCGAGGCGTGGGGGCGGCGCGCGTCGCTGTTCGTGAGCTACACGTTCACCGTCGCGGCGATCGTGTTCATCTACGCGATGCACGCGCTGCCCGGCATGGTGCTCGGCTACTGCCTGATCCAGTTCGGCGTCACGTGGGCGTACATCTCGGGCTATGTCGTGTCGTCGGAGATCCTGCCGACGCGGATCCGCGCGACGGGGCTCGGCGTGTCGGTCGCGATCGGCCGGCTCGGCGCGGTGATCGCGCCGCTGATGCTGACGAACGTGTATGCGATGTCCGGCTCGCCGTCGGCCGCGCTGATCGTGCTGCTCGTGCTCGCATTGCCGGGCCCGCTCGCGGCCGGCCTGTGGTGGATCAACGGGCGCGAGACGCGGCGGATTTCGCTGGAGGCGTGCAGCACGGAAGCCGACGCGCAGCCGGCGGTGGACGCCGCGCCGCGCATCGCGTGACACCGGGCGGCACGCCTGCCTATGCGTGCAGCCCGAAGATCAGCGACCGGTGCGCACCCACGCCGGCCGCGACGCCCGACGCCGATGCGAACGTCGCGTTGGTCATCAGGCTCGATGCGTCGCCGGCCGCATACACGCCGGCGACGCTCGTCTGCTTCCAGGTATCGACGCGTATCGCGTTGCCGAGCGGCCCGTCGTCGAACGCGCAGCCGAGCTGCTGCGCGAGATCGCTGGCCATCTCGGTGCGCGCGCCGATGAACAGTGCATCGACCGGCACGACCTGCCCGTCGGCGAGCCGCAGCGCGTCGATCCGCGGCGCATCGCCGAGGATCTCGACGACCGGCGAGCGCTCGATGCGCACGCCGCGCGCGGCGAGCAGCGCGGCTTCTTCTTCGTTTTCCTCGACCACGCCCTGCGTGAACCACGTCGTCGGGCCCCAGTCCGGGATCAGGATCGCCTGATGGACCGAGAACGGATGCGTGGCGAGCACGCCGAGCCGCTGGCCGCTCACTTCGTATCCGTGGCAGTACGGACAATGCAGCACGCTGACGCCCCAGCGTTCGGCGAGCCCCGGCAGCGCGGGCAGGGCGTCGCGGATGCCGGTCGCGAGAATCAGCCGGTCGGCGCTCGCGCGGCTGCCGTCGGCGAGCGTCACGTGAAAGCGCCCGCCGGCATCGCGCTCGGCCGTGCGCGCTTCGCCTTCGATCCGCTGCACTGTCGGATACGCGGCGAGCTGCGCGGCGGCTTCCGCGACGATCTGCGCGGGCGGCTTGCCGTCCTGCCCGAAAAAGCCGTGCGCGTGTCCGGCAAAGCGGTTGCGCGGCCGGCCCGCATCGATCACGAGCACGCGTCGGCGTGCGCGTGCGAGCTGCATCGCGGCCGACAGCCCTGCAAAGCTGCCGCCGACCACGATCACTTCATGATGGGTATCCATGCATCGACTCCTTTCTGAACCTGCGTGACTGACACACGTGCTTCGCTGGCGGCCAACTCATGAAACACGAGAAGTTGCATGATAGGACGATGGTATCATTCATGCAACTTCAGAAGTTTCGAGAGAGGGGAGTCCCGCCCGTGAGAACCGACAGCCGTTTGTCGCGCATGCTGCATGCGCTGATCCACATGGACCAGGCCGACGGCCCGCTGACGTCGGAGACGATCGCGACGATGCTGTGCACGAACCCGGTCGTCGTGCGGCGCCTGCTCGGCGGCCTGCGCGACTGCGGCTACGTGCAGTCGGAGAAAGGGCACGGCGGCGGCTGGGCGCTGAGCGTCGCGCTCGACGACATCACGCTGCTCGACGTCTATCGCGCGGTGGGCGAGCCGCCGCTGTTCTCCGACCTGGTGCCCGAGGACGCGCCCGAATGCCTCGTCGAGCAGGCCGTCAACGCGCATCTGTCGGCCACGCTGAAGGACGCCGAAGCGTCGCTGCTGGCCCGCTTCGGCGAAGTCACGCTCGGCATGCTGTCGCGCGATTTCGAAGCGAAGGCGGCCCGGCTGCGCAAGCCGCGCTGACGCGCCGCAGCATCGCGATCGATCGTGCGTGACGTGCGATCGGGCGCGATCCGGCGCGGCTGAAACCGCCGCGCCGCGATGTTCTGTCCCCCAACTTCTGCCCGGTTCGCCCGCCACAGGGCAAAATACGGGTTTTCCGCACCCGCGAGGGCGCGACCGAATCACGCGCCGGGCGGCGGCAGTGCGCCATCCGCACGCCGCCGCCCGGCGCCCAGGCAAGAAACGCTCGCCATGTCGCGAGCCCACAGGAGTCCAGACCCCATGCCCGAATCCAACCTGTCCTTCTTCGGCCGGCTGTCGCTGGCCGTCGGCACGTTCTTCTCCGTGCTCGGCAACCGCGAGTTCGCGGCCGGCGTGCTGCGCGTGCGCGATGGCGCCCCGGCCCCGGTCGTGCCGACCGCGGCCCCGGCCGCCGCGCCCGTCGCACCGGCGCCCGCACCCGTGAAGGCGCCGGCGCCCGAGCTGCGCGAAGCGAGCCCGCAGGCCGCGCTGCAACTGCTCGGCCTGCTGCAGCGCGATGCGCGCTTCATCGACTTCGTCGAGGAAGACATCGCCGGCTACGCGGACGCCGACATCGGCGCCGCCGCCCGCCTCGTGCACGACGGCTGCCGCGCCGCGCTGCGCGAACATTTCACGATCGTGCCGGTGCGCGATGAAGCCGAAGGCAGCCGCGTGACGCTGCCGGCCGGCTTCGACGCGACGGCCGTGCGCGTGACGGGCAACGTGGTCGGCTCCGCGCCGTTCACGGGCACGGTCAGCCATCGCGGCTGGCGCGTGGCCGACGTGCGCCTGCCGAAGCTGACGGGCAGCCACGACGCCTCGGTGGTCGCACCGGCGGAGGTGGAACTGTGAGCGATCCGCGCTATTCGATCGGTATCGACCTCGGGACGACCCACTGCGCGCTGTCGTATGTCGACAGCAGCGCAAGCGACGGCGAAACGATCACGCAGCAGGTGCTGCCGATCGCGCAGCTGACCGCGCCCGGCGCGCTGGAATCGCGCGACCTGCTGCCGTCGTTCCTCTACCTGCCGCATGAAAGCGAACTGACGCAGGGCGACCTGACGCTGCCGTGGACGGCCTCGCGGGCCTTCGCGGTCGGCGAGATGGCGCGCACGCGCGGCGCCGGCACGCCGATCCGCCTCGTGTCGAGCGCGAAGAGCTGGCTGTGCCACCCGGGCGTCGACCGCCGCGCGGCGATCCTGCCGAGCGATGCGCCGCCGGAAGTGTCGCGCGTGTCGCCGCTGGAAAGCTCGATCCGCTACCTGACGCACCTGCGCGAAGCGTGGGACCACGCGCATCCCGACGCGCCGTTCGCCGACCAGGACGTGACGGTCACGATCCCCGCGTCGTTCGACCCGGCCGCGCGCGAACTGACGGCCGAGGCCGCGCGCGCCGCCGGCTATTCGCGGATGACGCTGCTCGAGGAGCCGCAGGCCGCGCTGTACAGCTGGATCCAGAAGAGCCAGGGCGGCTGGCGCAAGCAGGTGCAGGTCGGCGACCTGATCCTGTGCGTCGACGTCGGCGGCGGCACGACCGACCTGTCGCTGATCGCGGTGGTCGAGCGCGACGGCAATCTCGAGCTGCATCGCGTGGCGGTCGGCGAGCACATCCTGCTCGGCGGCGACAACATGGACCTCGCGCTCGCGCACGTGGTCGCGCGCAAGCTCGCGCAGCAGGGCACGCAGGCCGATCCGTGGCAACTGCGCGCGCTCACGTACGCGTGCCGCGCCGCGAAGGAGACGCTGCTGACCGACCCGACGGCCGACGCGGTGCCGCTCGTCGTGCCGAGCCGCGGCTCGAAGCTGATCGGCGGCTCGATCCGCACGGAGCTCACGCGCGCCGAACTCACGCAGACGATTCTCGAAGGCTTCTTCCCGCAGGTCGACGCAGCCGCGCGCCCGGTGAGCCGTGCGCGGGTCGGCCTGACGCAGCTCGGCCTGCCGTATGCGCAGGACGCGGGCATCACGCGCCATCTCGCGGCGTTCCTCGGCCGCCAGGTCGCGGCGCTCGACGCGCTCGAAGGCGTGCAACGCACGCTGCCGCAGGGCGCGACGTTCCTGCATCCGACCGCCGTGCTGTTCAACGGCGGCGTGTTCAAGTCGACGCTGCTCACGCAGCGCGTGCTCGATACGCTCAACAGCTGGCTGGCCGCCGAAGGCGCGCCGTCCGCGCGCCTGCTCGAAGGCGCCGATCTCGACCTCGCGGTCGCGCGCGGCGCGGCGTACTACGGCTTCGTGAAGCGCGGCCGTGGCGTGCGCATTCGCGGCGGCACGGCGCGGGCGTACTACGTCGCGATCGAATCGGCGATGCCCGCGGTGCCGGGGCTCGAACCGCCGGTGCAGGCGCTGTGCGTCGCGCCGTTCGGGATGGAGGAAGGCTCGGATGCGGCGCTGCCGCCGCAGGAGTTCGGCCTCGTCGTCGGCGAACCGGTGCAGTTCCGCTTCTTCGGTTCGTCGGTGCGCCGCCAGGACCAGGTCGGCACGCTGCTCGACTACTGGTCGCCGGAAGAGCTGCAGGAGCTGGAAGAAATCCAGGCGACGCTGCCCGCTGAAGGCCGCACGGTCGGCGAAGTCGTGCCGGTGAAGCTGCATGCGCGCGTGACCGAAGCCGGCACGCTCGAACTCGAGGCGATCCCGAGCGGCACGAACGAGCGCTGGAAGGTCGAGTTCGACGTGCGCGGCGCCGCCTGAGCGCGATGAAGCGTTATACGGTCGGCATCGACCTCGGCACGAGCAATACGGTCGTCGCGTACGTCGAGGCCGGTTCCGACGCGATCCGCGTGTTCGACGTCGAGCAGCTGGTCGGCCCCGGCGCGGTGGCCGCGCAGCCGCTGTTGCCGTCGGTGCGCTATCACCCGGCGGCCGGCGAACTGCCGCCGGATGCGCTGCGGCTGCCGTGGGCGGCCGATGCCAAGGCGAACGCCGCCGGTGCGCCGCCGGCCGTGATCGGCCGCTACGCACGCACGCTCGGCGCGCAGGTGCCGGGCCGGCTCGTGTCGAGCGCGAAGAGCTGGCTGTCGCACGCGGCGGTCGACCGGCTCGCGGCGATCCTGCCGTGGGGCGCGGCCGACGGCGTCGACAAGGTGTCGCCGGTCGATGCGAGCGCGAGCTATCTCGCGCATGTGCGCGATGCGTGGAACGCGCGCTTTCCCGATGCGCCGCTCGCGAAGCAGGACGTGATCCTGACGGTGCCCGCGTCGTTCGACGACGGCGCGCGCGCATTGACGGTCGAGGCCGCGCGGCGCGCGAAGCTGCCCGCGCTGCGGCTGCTGGAAGAGCCGCAGGCCGCGTTCTACGACTGGTTGTACGGCCAGCGCGACACGCTGCGCGACACGTTCGCCGCCGCGCGGCGCGTGCTGATCTGCGACGTCGGCGGCGGCACGACCGACCTCACGCTCGTCGATGTCGCGCCGGGCGACGACGGCGAGCCCACCTTTACGCGCGTCGGCGTCGGCAATCACCTGATGCTCGGCGGCGACAACATGGACCTCGCGCTCGCGCGCCTGGTCGAGACGCGGCTGACCGAGCCCGGCACGCGGCTGTCGGCCGCGAGCCTGTCGCAGCTCGTCGAGCGCTGCCGCGCGGCAAAGGAGCGGCTGCTCGGCGACGATGCACCGGCGTCCGTCACCGTCACGCTGCTCGGCGCGGGCAGCAAGCTCGTCGGCGGCGCGCGCTCGGCCGAGCTGACGCGGCAGGAAGTCGAGCAGATCGTCGTCGACGGGTTCTTTCCGCAGGTCGATGCCGGCGAGCTGCCGCGCCGTGCGCGTGCGGCGATCGTCGAATTCGGCTTGCCGTATGCGAGCGACGCGGCCGTCACGCGGCACGTCGCCGCGTTCCTGAATCGTCATGCGGAAGGCCCGCTGCCCGACACGCTGCTGCTCAACGGCGGCGTGTTCCGCGCGGGCGCGCTCGCCGGCCGGCTCGCGCAGACGCTCGGCGAGTGGCGCGGCGCACCGCTCGACGTGCTGCACAACGCGCATCCGGATGTGGCCGTCGCGCGCGGCGCGGTTGCGTACGGGCTTGCGCGAGCGGGGCATGCGCCGCGTATCGGCGGCGGCTCCGCGCGCAGCTATTTCCTCGTGCTCGACGACGGCGCGGCCGATTCGGCCGCGCGCGGCGTCTGCCTGCTGCCGCGCGGTGCGGAAGAGGGCCGCGAGATCCGGCTCGACGATCGCACGTTCGCGCTGCAACTCGGGCAGCCGGTGCGTTTCCACCTCGTGTCGACGGTGGCCGAGACGAAATATCAACCCGGCGATCTCGTCGATCTCGACGGCGGCGATTTCGTGCGGCTGCCGCCGATCGCGACGGTTGTCGATGCGAAGGCGGGCAGCGACGCACGCGAAACGCCGGTGAAGCTCACCGCGTCGCTGACCGAGGTCGGCACGCTCGAAATGCACTGCATCGCGACCGACGACGCGGCACGCCGCTGGCGGCTCGAATTCCAGTTGCGCGGCGATGCGCCGGTTCAAGGCGACGATGCGGCGCCCGCGCGGCACCCGCGGCTCGACCAGGCGATCGAGCTGATCGAGCGCTCGTTCGGCAGCAAGGCCGCCGGCGTGACGCCGAAGGACACGCGCCGGTTGCGCGCGCAACTCGAACAGGTGCTTGGTGCACGCGAGGACTGGGACGTTGCGCTCGCGCGCGAACTGTTCGACGCGTTGCTTGCACGCGCACGGCGCCGGCGCCGCTCGGCCGATCACGAGCGCGCGTGGCTGAACCTCGCCGGTTACTGCCTGCGCCCGGGCTTCGGTCATCCGCTCGATGCATGGCGCATCGAGCAGCTGTGGCCGCTGTTCGACGACGGCATTCAATACGTGACCGACGGACAGGTGTGGTCCGAGTGGTGGACGCTGTGGCGGCGCGTGGCCGGCGGCCTCGACGACGACGCGCAGACACAGGTGCGCGACGCGATCGCGTTCCTCGAACCGTCCGACGACAAGCGCCGCAAGCTGCCGTTCGATCCGGGCAAGGTCGGGCCGGCCGACATGACAAGGCTGTCCGCGTCGCTCGAACGGCTGCCCGTCGAGCGCAAGGTCGAACTGGCCGAGCGCCTGATCGTGCAATTGCAGAAGCCGGCCGAGCGCACGTTGTGTGCGTGGGCACTCGGGCGCATCGGTGCGCGCCGGCCGTTCTACGGCAGCGCGCACAGTGTCGTGCCGGCGGAAGTCGCCACCGGCTGGCTCGAGGCGCTGTTCGCGCTCGACTGGAAGCAGGTCGAGCCGGCCGCGTTCGCGGCTGCGCAGATTGCGCGGATGACCGGCGATCGTTCGCGCGATCTGACGGACGATACGCGCGAGGCCGTCATCAAGCGCCTGTCGGCCGCGAATGCATCGGCGGCGTGGATCGACATGGTGCGTGAAGCGATTGCGTTCGACGAAGCCGACACGGTGCGCGTGTTCGGCGAAACACTGCCGGCCGGGCTGAAGCTGCTGGCCGGTTGATCGACGTTCGGGATGCTCCGGCCTCGTTCGCAGGTCGAAGCATCCGGTTGCATCGGCCGTCACGCGTGGCCGACGCCCGTTCCCTTCAGGCGTGCGATACCGCTTCGCGCTGCCGTTCCACCGATCCGATTTCCGACGCATCGTGCGCCACGTGACGCCGCGCGAGATGAATCCCCGCGAGCATGCAGCGTACCGACCCGCCGGCCAGCTCGATCGTCGGCACGTCGAGCGGCAACAGCCGCGCGGAGCGTTCGATCACGGTGCGCTGGTCGCGCGTGAGGCAATCGAACGCGCGCCGCGACAGCGCGAGCACGCGGCCGTCCTTGCCCGACAATTCCAGCGTATTCCCCGCGAAATTCTCGATTTGCGATTGATCGAGCGCGATTACCGCACGCCCCGTTTCGGTCAGGCGTTGCGCGATTTCGCCGCGGCGCCGGCTGTCGGCGATCAGGTCGAGGCCGACCATCGCGAACTCGGTCGCGACGCTCATCATCACGTTCGTGTGATAGATCGGCCGCCCGTTCGCATCGGCCGTATCGAAGCAGATCGGCTCGAAATTGAAGTTCGTGCAGAAGCGTTCGAGCGCGACCGGATCGGCGCGGCGCGAACGCGCGGTGTACGCGATCCGCGCGACGTGGTCGAGCACCATCGCGCCGGTGCCTTCGAGGAACACGTCGTCGTATTCGAGGCCCGAGTAGTCGATCACGTCCTGCACGCGATATTCGGCCTTCAGCATCTCGATCACGTCCGCGCGCCGCTCGCGGCGGCGGTTTGCGCTCGCCATCGGAAACAGCGCGACATGGCCGCCCGGATGCGTCGAGAACCAGTTGTTCGGGAACACGGAGTCGGGCGTGTCGCGCTCGCCGTGATCGTCGAACACGTGCACGCGCACGCCGGCATCGGCGAGCGTCTGCGCGGCGGCCGTGACTTCGTCGCGCGCGGCGGCCGATACCGATGATGTGTCGCCCGCGCCGTTGCCGGCCGTGCGCTGAAACGCGTTGTCGGCCGCGGTCTGCGGGTTCGGCAGGAAGCGGTGCGGCCGGATCATCACGACGGCGGCCGGCGCCTGGATCGATACGAGATTCATGGAAGGCAGGAGCGAAGGGCAGGAAAGCGGGCGGCGCGCAGGCCGCCCGCGGATGACGGTCAGCGCGCGAACGCGGCGACGGCTTCGGTCACGAACGCCGCGTGACCCTGCGCGATCGCAGCCGGGTCGTCGATCAGCGCGAACAGGTTCTTCGGGTCGACGGCCGGCGGAATCAGCGCGATCTCGACGCCCGCGTTGTGCTGCTGCGCAAGCGCGTACAGGTAGCGCAGCGCCGAGTAGTCCTCGAGCGCAAAGCCGACCGAATCGAACACGGTGACTTCGTCCGCGCGTTCGCGGCCGGTCGTCTCGCGCTGCAGCACGCGCCACAGCTCGGTGACGGGGAAGTCGGCCGGCATCTGCTGGATCTCGCCCTCGATGCGCGACTGCGGCTCGAACTCGACGAACACGCGGCCGGCGTGCAGCACGCCCGCTTCAAGTTCGGTCTTGCCGGGGCAATCGCCGCCCACGGCGTTCAGGTGCATGCCGGGCTCGATCATGTCGGCCGTGACGATCGTCGCGTACGCCTTGTCGGCGGTGACGGTCGTCACGATGTCGGCGCCGCGCACGGCGTCGGCGGTCGATGCGGCGCGCACGACGCGCAGATCCGGATACGCGGCGAGGTTCTGCACGAGCTTGTCGGTCGCGAGTGGATCGACGTCGAACACGCGGATTTCGTCGATACCGAGCAACGTGTGGAACGCGATCGCCTGGAATTCGCTCTGCGCGCCGTTGCCGATCAGCGCCATCTTGCGCGAATCGGGGCGCGCGAGCAGCTGGGCGGCGAGCACCGACGTGGCGGCCGTGCGCAGTGCGGTGGTGAGCGTGAGTTCGGCAAGCAGCAGCGGGTAGCCGGTATCGACTTCGGCGAGCGCGCCGAAGGCCATCACCGTGTGCATGCCGCGCGCCGCGTTGACGGGGTGGCCGTTCACGTACTTGAACGCGAACAGCGACGCGTTCGCGACGGGCATCAGTTCGATCACGCCGTCGCGCGAATGGCAGGCGACGCGCGGCGACTTGTCGAAATCGGCCCAGTGCAGGTAATCGGCGCGCAGCGTGTCGACGAGTTCGCGCAGGAACGTCGTCACGCCGGTTTTGGCGATCAGGCGGGCGGTGGCGGGAACGTCGAGGAAGCGGGTCATCGGTCTGTCTCCATATTCAGTGCCGGTACGGGTGTCCTGGCGTTCTGGTCGACCGGGCGGTGCTTCGGCGCGGGCCGTGGGCTTCCTGAAAAGCCTGGCGCGGCGCGTTCGGCCGGTCGATGGAGTCATTATTTCCGTGAGTCGAGCCAACAAAAAGACAGCAAAAGTGGCAGATTTCTCGATAGACTTGGCAAATTGCCAGCCCATTCCGGCAGTTTGACCGGTTTGCGCTGGCCGGAATGCGCAGCCTCCGGCACGCTGGCGGCCGGCTCACGCTCAACAGGAAGGCCCGTTCATGATCACGCTCGACGACGTCGACCGGCAGCTCATCGCGCTGCTGCGCGACAACGCACGATTGCCCGTCGTCGCGCTGGCGAAGGAACTACGCGTCGCGCGTGCGACCGTACAGAACCGTCTGACGCGGCTGGAGAAAAACGGCGTGATCGTCGGCTATACGGTGCGGCTCAAGCCGGCGGCCGAACGGCACCGGATCCGCGCGCTGATGTCGATCGCGGTGCAGGGCAATCGCGGCGCGGAGGTCGTGAAGGTGCTGCGTGGGCATCCGAACGTCGCGTCGATCCACAGCACGAACGGGCGCTGGGATCTCGTCGCCGAGCTGCATGCCGATTCGCTCGAGCACTTCGATCGTGTGCTCGGCGCGATCCGGCTGATCGACGGGATCGCGAATACCGAGACGAGTATCCTGCTGTCGACGCACAAGGCGTAGCGCGGGCGGGGGCCCGCGTTACGCTCCGTTCCGTGCGGTCAGGCGCGGGCCGCCGGCTCCGGAAACACCGGCTCGCCCAGCGTCAGCATCAGCCGGTTCGCCCACGCGAAGATCGCGACCGCGTGCGACAGGTCGAGAATGGCTTCATGCGTCAGCCCTTCGGCTTCGAGTGCGGCGATCGCGCTTTCGTCGATCGTGTCCGGCCGTTCGGTCAAGGCGATCGCATAGCGGATGATCGCGCGTTCGCGCGCCGTCGTGCCGGCCGTCGCCGGATCGTCGAATACCTGCTCGATCGCATCGGTGCGTTTCGCGAGCTGCGCGAAGCGCTGCGCATGCACCGACGCGCAATACACGCAGCCGTTCACGCGCGACACGGCCGTGCTGGCCAGTTCGCGTTCCGCGCGCGGCAGGCCACCGGGGCCGTACATGATCGCGTTGAACACGCCGGAGCGGTGCCGCAGGATGTCGGGCAGATGCACGAGCAGCAGGTAATAGTCGGACGTCTTCGCTTGCGGGTGGCTCGCTTCGAGCACCGCAAGCTGATCGGGCGTCGCGGCATCGAGCGACACCGTGTCGAGCCACGCGCGCCAGCCGAGCGTGTCCGACGTGAAGCCGTGGGGTGTCGTCGTCATGCAGCCTCCCTGGTCGTACGTGCTTGAATTGCCTGCGCGGCAAGGGCGACGCGCAACTGATAGGCGACGAACGCCACGAGCTGCGACAGCGCGACGATCGCGGGTGTCGTGAGGCCGGCCGACTTCAGCGTGTCGAGATCGGATGCGCGTGCGTCGACGGGGGAGCGCGTCAGGCGCTTCGCGTGCGCGAGGATCGCGCCAACGCGTTGAGGCAGTGCGTCGAACGCGTCGGCATCCGCGTGTTCGATGTCGCCTGCCGTGCCGCCTGCGTCGAGCAGTCGCGCGCGATAGGCGTCGGCCAGCGCGTGTGCATTCGACTTCCGCGCGACATACCGTGCCGCATGCAGCCGCTCGACCAGCGAAAGATCGGGCAACGCGGGATCGAACAGTGCGGCTTCGCTCAGCTGCGTATGCAGCAGCACCTTGTCGCGTGCGCGACGCAGCGCGGCGATGGCATCGCCGTCGCGCAGGCCCGCCACCGCGTCGATCGTATCCGGCACGGCGGCCGGCGTGATGGAATCAGTCATCGTTTCGGTTTCCCTTCTTCGTCAATGTGATCGATCGCGCGTGCTCAGGCATCGGCGTCGCGCCATTCGTCGCCTTGCAGCTCCGCGTTCGCATACGCGACGAGCGCGTCGTAGTGGCGGTCGCGATCGGCGTCGAACAGCCGGCTCGCGATACCGCGCGCCAGCCGCTTCGCACCCGCGCTGATCGCCGGGATGTCGCCCGACAACTTGCCGTGGCTCAGGCTCGCCGCATGGTTGAAGCAATGGATGCGCGAGACGGCCGGGCATGCCCCGCGCTCGCGCTCCTGGAACGCGAACGCGGGGCCGAGATCGGGCGACTCCGCGAGTTCGTCGAGCCACAGATCCGGTTCCGGTCGATAGCGATCCTTCCAGCGCCGCACGTGCGCGCCGAACGACGCGAATTCGTCGCGTGTCGTCCAGTCCGAATGAAAGCCCGTTGCGAAGATCAGGAAGTCGACGGTGTAACGCCCGCGCGGCGTCGTCACATCGAGGCCGTCCGCGTGGTCGGCAAGCGTCTCGATCGGGCTGCCCGCGTGAAAATGTGCGTGTTCATGGCGCGAGACGCGCAGCACGCTGTCGCGCGGCGGCGGCGTCTGCGACGTCAGTGCGTAATGCATGAAACGCCACTTCGTCGCGTCGTCGAGGTCGGCATAGCCGTGCACGAGCCCCGGGCTGCCGATGCCGGTCAGCTTGTTGATGCGCGGAATGTCGGCGCGGCGGAAGAACAGGTCGACGCGCGCGGCGCCGGCTTCGAGCGCGGTGCCCGCGTTGTCGAACGCGGACGCGCCCGCGCCGACTACGCCGACGCGCTTGCCCGCGAGCGCCGTGAAGTCGATCGGCTCCGATGAATGGGCCCAGCGCGAGCGCGGCACACGGTGTGCGACAGGCGGTACATACGGGCCACCGAGCCCATCGCGGCCGGTCGCGAGCACGACGTGCCGAGCAAGCAGCGTCTGCGCTTCGCCGTTGCCGCGCACATCGAGCGCGAGCAATCCGTCGTCGCGCGGGCGCAGTGCGACGAGCGTCGTGTCGTTGCGCACCTGCAGGTCGAGCACGCGCCGATACCAGCGCAGGTAATCCATCCATTGCGTGCGCGGAATCTTGTAGAGCGCGTCCCACGCGTCGCGGCCGAATTGCGCTTCGAACCATGCGCGGAACGTCAGCGCGGGCAGGCCGAGTGCGGGGCCCGTGAGCTGCTTCGGCGAGCGCAGCGTTTCCATCCGCGCGAACGTGATCCACGGGCCTTCGTAACCGGCCGGCGCGCGGTCGATCACGCACTGGTTGTCGATGCCGAGCAGGCGCAGTTCGGCGGACGCCGCGAGCCCCGCCATGCCGCCGCCGACGATCGCGACGTCGAGTACGCGCGTGCCATTCACTTCGCGCGGCGGCACCCATGACGGTGCGGGCAGGTCGAGCCAGCGCAAGTCCTGCGCGAGCCGTGCTTCGAGGGCGTCGAGCGGCGACGTCATGCGGCCTCCGGGCGTGTGCGGCGTGCACGTGTCGTGCGAGTCGGGCGCGGCGCCCGCTCGCCGCGCAGCAGCGCATCATGCGCCGCTGCGTCGTGAAAGATCACGTCGTCGAGCAGCGCGCGCGTCGTGCGGTGCAGCGCGTCGAGCAGCGCATCGACGGCGGCCGTGCGTGGCTTGCCGGCCGGCGTTGCAACGCCGAATGCGAACGGAATGTCGACGTCGAGCGGGCGCGCGACGACACCGTCCACCGGCAGCGCGACGCCCGTCGCCGGATCGACGATGCCGATTCCGATGCCCGCACGCGCGGCCATCACCGCATTCAGCGACGCATTGGTTTCGATGAACACGCGCGCCTCGACGCGTGCAGCGGCGAACGCCGCATCGATGCGCTGGCGCAGCCGGTGCCGGTTCGCGACCGTCACGATGCGGCGGCGCGCGAGATCGCGCAGCGCGATGCGCGGCTTCGCCGCGAGCGGATCGCCGGCCGGCAGCACGGCGACGCATGGCGTCTGCGCGATCCAGTGCACGTCGAGCCCGGCATGCGCCATCGGCAGCGTGACGACGCCGACGTCGGCCGTGCCGGCCAGCACTTCGTGCACGACATGCTCGGCCGATTCGCTGCGCAACTGGTAGTGCGGCGCGTGCGCGTCGCCGGGCAGCGCGGCGAGCGCGGCCGGCACGAGCGTGGCCGCGAGCGACGGCGTCGCCGCGATGCGCACGGGTTCGGCCGTTTCGTCGCCGAGCGCGCGTGCGCGTGCCTCGATCGCGCGCAGGCCGACCAGCGAGCGCTCGACTTCCTCGTACAGCAGGAACGCACGCCGCGTCGGCGTGACGCGCGGGCCGTGCCGGTCGAACAGCGCGTAGCCGAGATCGGCTTCGAGTTCCTGGATCTGTCGCGTGACGGCCGGCTGCGAGCGGCCGAGCAATTCGCCCGCGCCGGTCACGCTGCCGGCCGACATGACCGCGGAAAAGGCTTCGAGTTGATGCAGCTCCATGACGCGTTCCGATGATGCGATTTGCGCATTGTAGGAGTGCGAGCATGCGTGATTCATATAATGATTTTTGCTATCGACAGCGTGAAAACTGCAAAGCGTGCGATCGCTGCGGCGGGCGGTTGCACACGCATGCGCACCGGTTGCGCGTGGCGACGCGAAGGAAACACCAATCGAATCAACGCGCTGCGACGCGTGCCGAACCATCGTGCAAAGCGGGTCGAGCGGATGGCCGTTCGCGAGCGTGATGCGCTTCGCGCCGCACGCGATATCGATATGCGCAAAACTTCGTTGGATCGCCCTGAACCGGATGGTTACATGCCCTCACTCTTTTCGACTGACTGAAGCTGGGGGACGCATGAACGTTTCGGGGAACGACACACGCGGCGCATGGCGGCGCGTGCTGGGTACGGTGGCGGCGCTCGCTGCCGCATGGGGCTTGTCGACGGGCGGCGCGCTCGCGGCCGGCGTGTCGGGCGAGCCGGTGGTGGTCGGCGTGAGCGGGCCGCTCACGGGCCAGGACGCGCAATACGGCGAGCAGTGGAAGCGCGGCTTCGATCTCGCGCTCGACGAGATCAACGGCAGCGGCGGCATTCACGGCCGGCCGCTCGCGATCGACTTCCAGGACAGTCGCAGCGACCCGCGCCAGGCAGTCGCGATCGCGCAGAAGTTCGTCGCGGATCCGCGCATCGCGATCGAGCTGGGCGACTTCTCGAGCGCCACGTCGATGGCCGCGTCGCCGATCTACCAGCGCGGGCAACTCGTGCAGTTCGGCTTCACGAACTCGCATCCGGATTTCACGAAAGGCGGCGACTACCTGTGGAGCACCGCGCTGAGCCAGGCCGAGGAGCAGCCGCTGCTCGCGCGCTATGCGGTGAAGGAACTCGGCTTCAAGCGGATCGCGGTGCTGTACCTGAACACCGACTGGGGCCGCACCAGCAAGGACATCTTCGCGAAGGCGGTCGCCGGGCTCGGCGCGCAGGTCGTCGCGGCCGAAGGCTACCAGCCGGCGGAGAAGGATTTCCGCTCGACGCTCGTGCGGATCGGCGCGTCGAAGCCCGATTCGATCGTGCTGATCTCGTACTACGCGGACGGCGCGCAGATCGTGCGGCAGGCACGCACGTCGGGTGTCACGCTGCCGATCGCGGCGGTCGGTTCGGTGTATTCGCCGAAATTCCTCGAGCTGGGCGGCACGGCCGTCGAAGGCGTCTATACGGAATCGAACTTCTTCCCGGCCGAACCGCGCCCGGAGGTGCAGGCGTTCGTGCAGCGCTATCGCGCGAAATTCCATACCGATCCCGATTCGTTCGTCGCGCGTGCGTACGACGCGCTGATCCTGTCGGCGGAAGTGCTGCGCCGCTACGGCACCACGCGCCAGGCTGCGCACGACGGTTTCGCGAAAGTCAGCGATGTCCCCAGCGTGATCTTCGGCAAGGTGCGCTTCGATCCGCAGACGCGCCGCGTCGCCGGTGCGCGCACCGTGTACCTGGTCGTGAAGCAGGGGCAGTGGGCGCTGTGGGATGGCGCGAAGCCGCAGCTTGCGGCGCGCTGACTCCGGCATGAACCGCATGCAAGTGACGGACGCATCGTGATGGCTTCCTGGCTCGACTACACGCTCAACGGCCTCATCGTCGGCAACATCTACGCGCTGCTCGCAGTCGGGCTCGCGCTGATCTTCGGCGTGTCGCACCTGATCAACTTCGCGCACGGCTCGGTCTACATGGTCGGCGCATTCATCGGCTGGCTGTGCCTGACGCGCTTCGGGCTGCCGCTGCCGGTCGCGCTGGCGGCCGTCGTCGTCGGCTGCGGCGCGCTCGGCGTCGCGATCGAGCGGATCGGGCTGCGGCCGCTGCGCCACGCGGCGCGGATCGCACCGCTGCTCGCGACGATCGGCATCAGCTTCATCCTCGACCAGCTCGCGCAGCTCGCGTTCGGCGCGGATCCGCGCGCGGTGCCGACGCCGTTGCCCGACTGGCACGTGCGGATCGCCGGCGCGACGCTCGGCTCGCTCGACCTGCTGATCGCGGGCATCGGCATCGCGGCGGCCGCGCTGCTGTACGGCTTCCTGCGCTTCACGCGGCTCGGCTGGGCCGTGCGCGCGACCGCGCAGGACCTCGACGCGGCGCTGCAGATGGGTGTCGACGTCGATCGCGTGAACCAGACCGTGTTCGCGATCGCATGCGCGCTCGGCGGCGTGAGCGGGCTGCTGGTCGGCATGTACTACAACAGCATCGATCCGGCGATGGGCTTCCAGGCGACGCTGAAGGGCGTCGTCGCGCTGCTGATCGGCGGGCTCGGCAACGTGCCGGGCGCGATCGCCGGCAGCCTGCTGCTCGGCCTCGTCGAAAGCTACGGCGTCGCGCTGTTCGGCACGAGCTATCGCGACCTGTTCGCGTTCGGGCTGCTGATCGTGTTCCTCGTGTGGCGGCCGAACGGCCTGTTCAGCGCGAACCGCGCGCTGCCGCCCGAGCCGATGACGGGCACCTTCCTCGCGGCCGCGAAGGCCGTGCGCGTGCCGCGCCCGGTGCTCGTCGCGCTGATCGCGCTGGCGGCCGTGCTGCCGTGGCTCGGCGCGTCGCCTTACGTGCTGCAGACGCTGACCAATGCGTGGCTGTACGGGCTCCTCGCGTTGAGCCTCACGCTTGTCGCGGGCACGGTCGGGCAGATCTCGCTCGGCCACGCGGCGCTGCTCGTGATCGGCGCGTATGCGTCGGCGCTGCTGTCGTCGGATCTCGGCTGGTCGCCGGCCGTGACGATCCCGTGCGCGGGCGTCATCACGGCCGTGCTCGGCACGCTGCTCGTCTATCCGGCGTTCCGGCTGCGCGGGCACTACGTATCGATCGCGACGCTCGGCATCGGCGAAGTGGTGAGCCTCGTGATCCTGAACTGGGACGGCTTGACGCGCGGCCCGCTCGGCATCACCGGCATCGCGCCGCTGCCGTGGGCGACGACCGCGCGCGCCGCGTACTGGTTCACGTTCGCGGTGCTCGTCGTATTCGCGCTCGTGCAGGTGCGGCTGCTGCGCTCGCACCTGGGCCGCACGCTGCGCGCGGTGCGCGAGGACGATGTCGCCGCGCGTGCGCACGGCATCGCGCCGAACCGCTACAAGGCGATCGCGTTCGCGGTCGGCGGTGTCGCGGCCGGCGTGAGCGGCGGCATTGCCGCGCACCTGTACAGCTACATCAATCACCAGACTTTCGATTCGCAGGTGTCGATCCTCGCGCTGACGATGGTGATCCTCGGCGGGCTCGGCAACGTGCTTGGCGGCATCGCAGGCGCGATCGCGCTGATCGGGCTGCCCGAGCTGTTCCGCTGGGCGGCCGACTACCGGATGCTGATCTACGGCCTCGTGCTGCTGCTGCTCGTCCGGTTCCGGCCGCAGGGCCTGCTCGGCACGGTGTGAGGAGAGGCATGCGATGACGATCCACCAACCCTTGCTCGACGTGCAGGGCCTGACGCGCCGCTTCGACGGCGTGACCGCGCTCGACAGTGCGAGCCTGACGCTCGGCGACGGCGAACTGCTGAGCGTGATCGGGCCGAACGGCGCGGGCAAGTCGACGCTGTTCAACCTGATCGCGGGCGCCGACCGGCCCGATGCCGGCCGCGTGACCTACGACGGCCGCGACATCACGGGCACGGCACCCGAGCGGCTCGCGACGCTCGGTATTGCACGCACGTTCCAGCACGGCCGCGTGTTCGGCAACCTGAGCGTGCTCGACAACGTGCTGATCGGCGCGCATGCGCGGCTGCGCGCGGCACGGCCCGGCTGGCCCGCGCTGGGCGCGGCGGCCGAAGTGCTGCGCGCGCTCGTGCGGCCCGCGTCGGTACGGCGCGAGGAAGCCGCGCTGCGCGAAGAGGCGCGCGCGATCGTCGCCGGCTTCGGCGAACGGCTCACGCCGCGCATCGATCATCCGGCGCACAGCCTGTCGTATGCGAACCGGCGGCGCGTGGAGATCGGCCGCGCGCTCGCGCTGCATCCGCGCCTGCTGCTGCTCGACGAACCGACGGCCGGGATGAACGAGACGGAGACGGCCGAGATGCTGCAGCTGATCCAGTCGCTGAAGGCGCGCGGCCTGACGATCCTGCTGATCGAGCACAAGCTGGAACTCGTGATGCGCGTGTCCGACCGCGTGATGGTGCTCGACAACGGCGTGAAGATCGCCGAAGGCGCGCCGCGCGACGTGCGGCACGATCCGCGCGTGATCGAAGCCTATCTCGGCCGCCGCCACGCGGGCGGCGCGCCGGCCGACCGCACCGTGCAGGCGGCCGCATGACCACGCTTTCTTCCGGACCGGATACGACGATGCCCGACGCGCTGCTGAAACTCGAACACCTCGACACGTTCTACGGGCCCGTGCAGGTGCATTTCGACGTGAACTTCGAAGTCGGCCGCGGGCAGATCGTCAGCCTGCTCGGCGGCAACGCGAGCGGCAAGTCGACGACGATGAAGCTGATCCTCGGGCTGATGCGGCCGAAGCGCGGCGTCGTGCGCTTCGACGGCGACGACGTGACCGCGCTCGCGACGCCGCAGCGCGTGCGGCGCGGGATCGCGGCCGTGCCTGAAGCGCGGCGGCTGTTCGGCGACATGAGCGTGCGCGAGAACCTGCTGATGGGGGCGTACACGCGTGGCGATCGCACGGCCGTGGCAGCGGACTACGAACGGGTGCTCGACCTGTTTCCGCGGGTGCGGGAGCGGCTGACGCAGCGCGCGGGCACGCTGTCGGGCGGCGAGCAGCAGATGCTCGCGATGGCCCGTGCGCTGATGGCGCGGCCGAAGCTGGTCTGCATGGACGAGCCGACGATGGGGCTGTCGCCGCTCTACGTCGACAAGGTGCTCGAACTGATCGACGCGATCAACCGCCAGGGCGTGACGGTGTTCATGGTCGAGCAGAACGCGAGCCTCGCGCTGGAGATCGCGCACTACGGGTACGTGCTGCAGACGGGGCGCGTCGTGCTCGAAGGGCCCGCGAAAGCGTTGCTGGACGACGAGCGCGTGCGCGATGCGTATCTGGGCGGGGAGGCGGTGGCGGCGTAGGCGGTGCGGCCGCGTATCGGCGAAAAATCTGCGATGCACACCGAATTGTCAGGTAGATTGGCGCTCAGTCGCCATTACCGCCATCGGGAGCGCTGCGCCATGTTGACCTATTCCGTTCAGAAAGCCGGCTACGATTTCAATCAACTCGATCCGCAGGGCGCGACGGATTACGTGTCGTTCGTTCGTGCCTTCGATACGTTCCCGTGGGTCGCGCAGCACGCCGCGTGGGACGACACGCAGGAAGGCCCGTTGCCCGCGCTCGTGCTGCAGCAGGCCGACGATCGGCGGGAATTGTGGGTGACCGCGCTGACGGACGCGCATGCGGACGGCTTCCAGCTGAATGCCGTTTCGATGCGCATGAAAAAAGGTCTCTTCGGAATCGGGAAGGGCAAGCTGGAGCAGCACGTCGACACGATCGATGTTGAAACGCGCGCGGACGTCGACACGTTGTGCCGGTTGTTCTGCGATCGCCAGTACGACGAACTGGACCAGCGGGTGGCGCGACATGCGGCGCGCAACCGTTTCGACGACGACAACGACGCTTGACCGCCTGCCGCGCGTGGCACGGCACGGATTCGACGGCTTATGCGTTGTCCGCGTCGGCCCCTGCTGCGCGCGGGAACGTCAGCACCACCGCAAACCCGCCCGCCTCGGGAAACGCGAACCCGACGCGCCCGCCGTGCGCCTTCATCACTTCCTGCACGATCGCGAGCCCGAGGCCCGACCCCGTGCGCCGCTCGCTGCCGTCCGGCGCGATCCGCACGAACGGCTGCAGTGCGGCGCCCCAATGCTCGCGCGGTATCCCGCGGCCGTTGTCGGTCACGGTCAGCGTGACCGCACCCTCGGCGTTGCCCGCGGTCGCGACCGACACGACGATGTCGTCCGCATGACCGTGCAGCAG
Source organism: Burkholderia sp. (assembly GCA_031253835.1). Taxonomy (GTDB): domain Bacteria; phylum Pseudomonadota; class Gammaproteobacteria; order Burkholderiales; family Burkholderiaceae; genus Burkholderia. The sequence goes on from JAIRVP010000064.1 coordinate 96,377, forward strand.
TGCGTTGTGCAGCACGTTCGACAGCGCTTCCTGCAGGCTGATCGCGTCGCCGTCGATCCATGCGAGCGGCGCGTCGCTCGCGAACGCAACGGCGACATCGCGCTCGCCCGAGAGCGGAATCGTGCGGCCGAGCACCTCCTTCGCGAGCGCGACGAGTTCGACGGGCTGCAGCGGCACGGCCTCGGTGCGATGGATCACCATTGCGTGATTGAGCAGCTGGCCGGTGAGCCGGCCGACGTCCGAGGAGGTCGCGCGCAGCGCATCGAGCCGCGCCGCGTGACGCGCGGGATCGGATTCGCCGTCGAGCAGCTCGATCTGCGCGTCGAGCCGCGCGAGCGGCGTGCGCATCTGGTGCGCGGCGTCGGCGATGAAGCGCTGCATCGCGTTGATCCGTTCGGCGAGACGGCGCATCAGCCCGTTGATCGATCCGATGATCGCGTCGATCTCGCTCGGCGTATCGACGGCCACCGGCCGCAGGTCGGCCGGGTCGCGCGCGGCGATGATCGTGCCGATCTGCGCCAGCGGGCGCAGGCCGCGCCGGATCGCGAGGCCGCTCGCACCGATCGCGAGCACGCTCATCAGCAGGATCAGCGTCCACACCTTGATGCTCATGTCGTTCGTGAGCTGCTGGCGCGCGTGGGTGGTTTGCGCGACCGTCACGAGCGCCCAGCCCGGCGTGCTTTCCTCGGGCATGTAGCGCGCGATCGTCGCGGTGCGGATCCGGTGCCCCTGGTAGACGCCGTTCGCGAACGCCGGGCCCTGTTTCGCGGCGGCGAGCGTCGCGGGGCTCGCGAGATCGTTGTAGCCGGCCACGACGACGCCGCGCGAATCGACGACCTTGTAGTAGACGAGGTCGTAGCGCGACAGCGTCGACAGCGCGGCCACCGGCGGATTCAGCGCGAGCACGCCGCCCTGCACGTAGAGATTCTCCGCGACCTGGATCGATGCGCCCGCGAGCAACTGGTCGTACGCGCGTTCGGCCGCGACGCCCGCGTAGTAGCGCGCGATCGCCGCGAGTGCGAGCGCGCCGGTCGCGACGACGAGCGCGATGAAGAGCAGCGTGCGCCCGAACAGCGTCTTCGGGAACCAGTCAGTGCGCCGCAATCTGATATCCCATCCCGCGTGCGGTACGGATCTCGACCGAGCTGCCCTGCAGCTTCCTGCGCACGCGCGTCACGTACTGCTCGACCGCGTTCGTGGTCGGCTCGTTGCCGAAGCTGAACAGCTGGTTCAGCAGTTCGTCCTTCGAGAAGATGCGTTGCGGCCGGCTCGCGAGGATCTCGAGCAGCGCGAACTCCTGGCGCGACAGCGACAGCGGCTGGCCGTCGAGTTCCGCGAGGCGGCTGCTGCGGTCGATCACGAGGCCGCCGAGCGTCAGCACGTCGTTCGCATGGCCGCTGTTGCGGCGCAGGAGCGCCTGCACGCGCGCGTCGAGTTCGCGGTAGTCGAACGGCTTCACGAGGTAGTCGTCGGCGCCGAGGCCGAGGCCGCTCACGCGGTCGTCGATCGCCGAGCGCGCGGTGACGAGCAGCACGGGCGTCGTGCTGCCCGACGCGCGCATGTGGCGCAGCACCGTGAAGCCGTCCATGCCGGGCAGGTTCGCGTCGAGCACGACGAGGTCGAAGCGCTCGACGCGCAGCAGCCCGTGCGCGGTCGCGCCGTCGGTTTCGAGATCGACCGCGTGGCCGAGCCGTGCCAGGCGGCTGCGGATCGCCGCGCCGATTTCGGCATCGTCCTCCACGACGAGAATGCGCATGGTGCCGGTATGCAGGTAGGTGGGTTAGGGGTTTTCCCGAGGGCGGGATGTCAGCATTTTCTCAGACTCGGTCGATAACCTGTGTCGAGCCGGAAGCAGCAGGCAAGGACGGCATTAATACCAGAAATATTCAAGGAGACGGCAACATGCAGCATGTCACGGGAGCGACGAACGCGCGACGCAGCGCGACGACGGCCTTCGCGTGGCCGTTTGCCGTCCGTCGCATGGCGGCGTGCGCATGACGACGTCGCCACGCCGCCGCGCACTGATCGCTGCCGGGCTCGCCGGACTCGGCACGCTCGCCGCGCCGGCGCTCGTGCGGGCGAAACCGCGCACGGTCCGGATCTCCAAAGGCTATGGCGTGCTGTACCTGCCGCTGCTCGTGATGGAAAAGCAGCGGCTGTTCGAGCGGCACGCGGCGCGCCACGGCGTGCGCGACGTCGCGGTCGACTGGGTGCTGCTCGACGGCGGCAATTCCGTCAACGACGCGATGATGGCCGGCACGCTCGATTTCGCGGGCGCCGGCGCGCCGGGTTTCATCGAGCTGTGGGCGCGGGCGCGCGGCATCCCGAACGTCGAGGTGATCGGCATCAGCGGGCTGTCGACCACGTCGCTGTCGCTGAACGCGAACCGTCCGGGCCTGACGTCGCTGCGCGACTTCACGCCGTCCGACCGGATCGCGGTGCCGGGCATCCGCACGTCGCTGTCGGCCGTCGTGCTGCAGATGGTCGCGAGCCGGCAGCTCGGCCCGACGCATTTCGCGCAGCTCGATTCGATCACCGTGAACCTGCCGCATCCGCAGGCGATGCAGGCGCTGATCCGCCGCGAGAGCGGCGTGACCGCGCACTTCACGTCGCCGCCGTTCTCGACGCTCGAGTTGCGGCAGCCGGGCATTCACCGCGTCGTCAGTTCGGTCGACGTGCTCGGCCCGCTGACGCTCGATGTCGTGTTCGCGCCGAAGCGGCTCGTCGACACCGAGCCCGCGCTGGCCGTCGCGTTTCTCGGCGCGCTCGACGAAGCGAACCGCCTGATCGCGCAGGACCCGCGTGCGGCGGCTGCGCTGTATGCGGCGTCGTCGGGCGTCGGCGTGTCGCACGACGACGTGATGCAAATGCTCGCCGCACCCGACACGCGCTTCTCGGTGCTGCCGAACCAGCTGATGGACTACGTCGAATTCCTGTACCTGGCCGGCACGATCAAGGCGAAGCCGCGCGCGTGGCACGAGATGTTCGCGCCGATGCTCGACGACTACCGGTCGGGCTGAACGCCGCCGCCGCCATCCAACGAGACGTCCTGCGTCCGCGCGCGTGCTGCGCGCGGCGCCGATCCGACCCATAGCAACCGATACGCAACCGATTCACGCAAGGAGCCTGAAGTGAACGCTACCGACACCCTGGACCCCGCGTCCGCCGAAGAACAGCGCATCATGTCGAAGATCGCGCGGCGCCTGCTGCCGATCCTCGTCGTGATGTTCCTGATCGCGTTCATCGACCGGCAGAACGTCGGTTTCGCGAAACTGCAGATGGTGCACAGCCTCGGGATGACGGAGGCCGCGTTCGGGCTCGCGTCGTCGCTGTTCTTCATCGGCTACCTGCTGTTCGAGGTGCCGAGCACGCTCGCGCTGCATCGCTACGGCGCGCGCGTGTGGCTCGCGCGGATCATGCTGACGTGGGGCCTCATCACGGTGCTGATGGGCTTCACGACGTCGATGCCCGCGTTCTGCTCGCTGCGTTTCCTGCTCGGCATCGCCGAGGCCGGCTTCTACCCGGGCGTGATCTACTACCTGACGCTGTGGTTCCCGCAGAGCTACCGCGCGAAGGTGCTCGGCATCTTCACACTCGGCAGCGCGCTCGCGAACATGCTCGGCTCGCTGGTCGGCGGTGTGCTGCTGAGCCTGAACGGCGTGTGGGGCCTCGCGGGCTGGCAGTGGGTGTTCATTGCAACCGGCATTCCGGCCGTGATCGTCGCGATCGTCGTGTTCCGCGTGCTGCCGGCGTCGTTCCGCGAAGCGCCGTTCCTCGACGCGCGCGAGAAGCAGATCGTCGCGGCCGCGCTGGAGCGCGAGCAGCCGGCGCAGGCCGAGCACGGCCAGCCGTGGAAGGCGCTGCTCGATCCGCGCGTGATGCTGTTCGCGGCCACCTACATGCTGATGTCGACGTCGCTGTACGGCGTCACGTACTGGCTGCCGACGATCGTGAAATCGTTCGGCGTGTCGAGCAGCACGAACGGCTTGCTGAGCATGCTGCCGTGGGCGCTCGCGGTGCTGCTGCTGCTGTGGCTGCCGTCGAAGCTGCGCCGCGCGAAGAGCATCCTGCGCACGATCGCGATCGTCGCGGCGCTCGGTGCGCTCGGCTTCCTGCTGAGCCTCGTGCTGCCGTCGACGCCGCTGCGGTTCATCGCACTCGTGCTGGGCGGCGCATGCATCCCGCTGCTGTATCCGTGCTTCTGGTCGATGCCGCCGCGTTACTTCACCGGCGCGCGGGCGGCGGCAAGCGTCGCGGCGATCAATTCGATCGGCAACCTCGGCGGCTTCTTCAGCCAGAACCTGATGCCGTTCGCGGGCAAGGTGACGGGCAGCGCGTTCGGGCCGATGATCGTGCCGATCGTGTGCCTCGCGCTGCTCGGGATCGGCGCGCTGGTCGCGTGGACGCGGTCGGAGCGGGGGATGGTGGCGGCGCGGGCGTGACGGCCGGCCGGATTGTGGTCATGGATATGTGGGTTAGGCCGAATGGCCGGCTGCACACGAAAAAGCGGGTGTGCTACCATGCATTACATATGTAATACATGGGGGGGTGCGATGAAAACCGCGACCATGCCGGCGCTGCGTGTCGATCCGCAATTGCGGGAGGCGGCCGAGTCGGTCCTAGAGGAAAACGAGACGTTGTCTGCGTTCATGGAGTTGGCGCTGCGCGATGGTATTGCGCGTCGCCGCCTGCAGCGCGAGTTTGTAACCCGTGGCCTCGCATCACGCGACGAAGCGCGTCGTACCGGTGAATATGTCGATGCCGCCGACGTGCAGGCCGAACTCGAGGACATGCTGAAGGCTGCGCGTGCAGAGAAGGCGGCTGATTGATCGATCGGGTCCGATATACACGTGCGGCCCGTGAAGATCTGGTTCGGATGTATCGAAACCTGCTCGAACGTGATGTGGATGCGGCGGCGCGGGCTGCGGGCGCGATCGAACAAGGTGTCGCCATGCTCCGGATGTTTCCGTTCACATGCCGCAAGATCGACGACGGAAATCCGTTTTTGCGTGAGCTGATCGTCTCCTTCGGCACGTCGGGCTATGTCCTGCTGTTCGAGATTGAAGCGGCCGAGCAAGTCACGATTCTTGCCGTACGACATCAACGGGAAGATGACTATCATTGATGCATGGTCGGTGCGGTAGCCGGCATTCGCCGGCATTGCCGTTTCGATCAGCGATCGATCCGCGAACCCCCATCCCCGCCATGCGCGACCGCCACCGGCGCATGCGTCAGCGGAATCTCGACTTCGACCGTCGTGCCTTCGCCGAGCGTCGTCGCGATCCGCAGCGTGCCGCCGACCAGGTACGCGCGTTCACGCAATCCCACCAGCCCGAACGAACCCGACTTGCGCGGCACGCCGGGATCGAATCCCGCGCCGTCGTCGCGAATCGTCAGCGCGATCGCATCGCCGCCGTGCACGAGCTCGACGTCCGCATGCGACGCAGCCGCATGCCGCGCGACGTTCGCGAGCGCTTCCTGTGCAATGCGGAACACGGCCGTCGCATACGGCTCGTCGAGCTGCAGCTCGGGCGGTTCGACGTGCAGCGCGCACGCGATCCCGTGACGGTGCCGGAAATCTTCCACGAGCCATTGCATCGCCGCGGCGAAACCGAGGTCATCCAGCATCAGCGGGCGCAGGTCGGACGCGATGCGCCGCGTCGCGGCCACCGCGCCGCGCGCGAGCGTATGCATCGCCGCGATCTTGCGCGCAAGCTGCGCGTCGTCCTGCGGCACGCTGTCGATCAGCCATTCGAGATCGTTCTTCAGCGTTGCGAGCGACTGCGCGAGTTCGTCGTGCAGTTCGCGCGCGATGCGGCGCTGCTCGGCTTCACGCGCGCTGGCGCTGATCGCGGCGATTTCGCGCAGTTCCTCGCGCGACGCCTGCAGCGCCCGCTCGGCGCGCACGCGCTCCTCGACTTCGCGCCGCAGGTCGCGGTTCGACGCGCTCAGTTGCGCGGTGCGCGCGGCGACGCGCTGTTCGAGCCGTTCGTTCGCGTCGTTCAGCTGCGCGCTCTTCTGCGCGACGAGCAGATGCTGGTAGCGCGCGCCGGCCAGTGCGCGCACGGTCTGCGCGTGCAGCCGGCCGTTCTCGAACAGCATCGCGAACAGCACGACGCCGGACGCGACGAGGCCGTACGCGCGCCCCGCGTAGAAGCCGAGATCGAAGCGGCCGTGATTCAGCATCGACGACAGCGCGATGTCGAACAGCCATGCGACAAGCACCGTCATCACCCACAGGTCGAGCACGGAATGGCGGCGCCGCTGCCACCACATCAGCATCAGCGCGACCAGGTTCAGCCCCCAGACGACCGTGATTGCGTTCGTCATCGTCGCGGCCATCCGGTTGCCGTTCATGATGCGCGGCAACAGGTCGTGGCCGGCCGTCGCGAGCAGCGCGAGCGCGACCGTCGCGGCCACCGCCGACGCGATGCAGAACACCACCGGAATCGCCGCGCGGCGTTGCGGGCTCGGGATCGGGCGGGCGCGCGACGTCGCGCGCAGCAGCGCATACGCGGCCACCGCCAGCGGAAAGCCGCCGTGCCAGAACAGGTACAGCCACGCGGTGGTCTGGTCGCCGGCGCCGAGCAGGCCGTGCGGCGCGAACAGGCCGGGGAAGGTCAGCATGTGCGTGCCGGCCATGAAGCCCGTGAACAGGTAGCCGCCCGCGAGCACGAGCAGCGGCTTCTGGCGCAGGATCGCGTACTGGCCGAGCAGCAGGCCGGCCGTCACCATGTCGTTGACGACGATCGCCGACTGGTACACGGGGATGAACGCCCAGCCCGGCGCGAGCGGCATGCCCGCGAACGGCGCGAGCGCGGCGAAGATCACGGCCGACACGAGCACGGTCGCGAGCGCGAAGCGCCGTTCGCGCCGGCCCGGCGGCAGCGACGACATGAACAGGCGCGACGCGTCCGGATCGTCGTCGTCCGGCGGCGCGGGCGGGAAGCGGAAGGCGGCCATCATGCGTCGCCGGCGCCGGGGTCGAGGTCGTGGCGCACCGCGTAGCGGACCAGTGCGGCTTCGTGCGGCAATTCCATCTTCTCGAGGATCCGTGTCTTGTACGTGCTGACCGTCTTCGCGCTCAGCGTGAGTTCGGACGCGATCTGCGTGACGGTCTGGCCGGCGACGATGCGGCGCATCACGTCGAGTTCGCGCGCGGACAGCCGCTCGTGCGGCAACGTCTGGGCCGGCGCGCGCAGCGTGCGCGCGAGGCTTTCGGCCGCGGACGGGCTCACGTAGACGCCGCCCGCCGCGACCTTGCCGACCGCTTCGACGAGCTCGGCGGTCGCGCTGTCCTTCGTCAGGTAGCCGGTGGCGCCGGCCTTGAACGCGCGCGCGGCGTATTGCGCCTCGGCGTGCATCGTCAGCACGAGCGTGCGCAGCGACGGCGCATGGCTCTTGACCATCCGGATCAGCTCGATGCCGGTCGGCGCGGGCATCGACAGGTCGAGCAGCAGCACGTCGGCGGCCGCGCGCTCGGCGAGCGCGAGCGTGGCCGAGCCGTCGCTCGCCTCGCCGACGATCTCGAAACCGCCGGCCATTTCCAGGATGTAACGCAGTCCGTCCCGCATGACTGCGTGATCGTCAGCCAGAATTACCCTGATCATCTAGCGGTCCTCTTCGGGATGACGCCGCGAACTGCTTGTCCGGTTATCGCCGCGGCTGTTCTTCTGACCAATATATTCCGCCGAATCCGAAAACGGTACTCATTCGGGAAATTTTCGAGATAGCCGGTCGCGGAATACGTACCGAAACGAAATAATCATCGGGAAAGGGCACGGCGTGTCGTGCACGGCGATCAGGGTATTCCCTAGTGACTGCCCTACGCGGGCTGGGCCGGCAACGCGCCGCGCGAACCGCGCCTCGAACCGCCGCGATTCGGGACTAAACTGGTGCCCGATGCCACACCACCCACCGGGGAGTCCCACGATGATCGACCTTGCCGATATCCTGCCGTCCGCATTGCCCGCCGCCGTCGCATGGGCCGAAGCGGAGGCGGCGCGCGGGTTCGCGCAGGGCGCGCCGCTGACGCCGGCGCAGGCCGACGACGCACGCACGGTGGGCGTTGCGCGGCCGGAACAGATCCGCGTGGTGATCGTCGAGCGCATGCCGTTCCCCGAGACACCGTCGCTGGCTGCGATCGCCCGCGACACCGGACTGCTGTCGCCGGGGACGATCGGCCTGACGCTCGGTCATGCGGTGTACGTGCTGCGCGGGCAGGACACGCGCCGCCTGCTGACCCACGAATTCCGCCACGTGCATCAGTACGAGGCCGCCGGTTCGATCGGCGCATTTCTCGCGCGCTATCTGCAGGAAATCGCGACCGTCGGCTACCACGATGCGCCGCTCGAGGCCGATGCGCGGCAGCACGAGTTCGATTGACCGCTTACGCCGGCGCGACCGCGCGCACCTCGCCATGACCGTTCCCCCTGCCATCGCCGATCCGGTGTTCGTCCGCCGGATCGTTTCGCTGCGGGGCGTGCGATGAGCGACACGATCCACGCGTGGATCGGGGCGATCGGCGCGCATCCGCTGCTCGTGCTGACGATCGTGTTCGTGACCGCGTGCGCCGAGGCGATCGCGCTGATCGGCACGGTCGTGCCGGCCGGCGCCGTGATGTTCGCGGCCGGCGCGCTGATCGGCGCGGGCGCGCTCGACGGGTGGACGACGATCGGCGTCGCGGCCGTCGGCGCGGTGGTCGGCGACGGGATCAGCTACGAGCTCGGACGGCACTACCGCGGGATGATCCGCAACGCGTGGGCGCGCTTCGGCTATGCGAACGCCTACGCGCGCGGCGAGGAGTTCGTGCTGCGTCACGGGATGAAGAGCATCGTGCTCGCGCGCTTCCTCGCACCGGTGCGTGCGGTCGTGCCGGTCGTCGTCGGCTGCGCGACGCTGCCGCGCCGGTCGTTCTATCCGGTCAACGTCGTGTCGGCGCTCGTGTGGGCGCCCGTGCACGTCGCGCCGGGCATCCTGTTCGGCGCGTCGGCCGCGCTGGCCGCGGCGATCAGCGTGCGGGTCGCCGTGATCCTGCTGGTCGTCGTCGCACTGGTCGCGCTCGTGTGGATCGGCGTACGCGTCGCGCTGCGGCGCGGCTGGCCGCTGCTGCGCCGTGCGCTCGTCGAAGCCGTGCACGCCTGCGCGCGCCGCTGGCCGCGGTTCGGCGCGCGGCTGCACGACGCGATCGCGTACCTGCGCGGCCTGCCGGGCGCGGTGCCCGTGCTCGCGCTGCTGTTCGTCGGTTGCGTGTGGCTGTTCGCGGGGATCGTGCAGGATGTCGTCGCGAACGATCCGCTGATGCACGCGGACGTCGCGCTGTATGCGTTCCTGCAGAACCTGCGCACGCCGCCCGTCGACGCCGCGATGAGTGCGCTGGCCGTGCTGCACGGGCACGATACGGGGCTGATCGTCGCGGCCGCGTTCCTCGTCTGGCTGATGATCCATCGCTGCTGGCTGAATTCCGCGTGGTGGCTCGCGACGGTCGGCGTCGCCGTCGTGCTCGTGCCGGCCTTCGGCGCGGGCGTGCCGGGCGCGACGCCCGCGAGCCTGCCGCCCGGCGCGCTGCACGTGCCGCTGCCCGATGCGGACGCCGCGTTCGCGATCCTCGCGAGCAGCGGCCTCGGCTGGGTGCTCACGCGCGACCGGCCCGCGCTGTGGCGCATTCCGGTCGTCACGGCGGTCGTGCTGTGGATCGTCCTCGGCGGTTTCGCGCGGCTCTACGTCGGCGATACCTGGCTGTCGGGCCTGCTCGGCGGCTGGAGCCTCGGGCTGGCCTGGTTCGCGTTGCTCGCCGGCGCGTATGCGTACTGGCGCGTGCGCGAGCATGTGCAGCCGCGGGGCGCGCTCGTCGCGGTGGTCGTGGTGCTCGCGACGGCCGGCGTATGGACGGTGCCCGCGCAATGGCAGCTCGATCGCGCGGCGCGCCCGCATGTCGGCGACGTGGTCGCGATGACCGTCGACCAGTGGCTGCGCGGCGGGTGGCAGCGCGTGCCGACGCGGCGCACCGAGATCGGCGGCGACCGCGAGGAATATCTGCCATTGCAATGGAGCGCGACCTCCGACACGCTCGACCGCCATCTCGCGCAGGCCGGCTGGCAGCGCGCGACGCCGTGGTCGCCCGGCACCGCGCTGCGCTGGTTGCTGCCGCAGGCGCCGGCCGACGCGCTGCCCGTGCTGCCGCGCTACACGCATGGCGAAAGCACGCGCCGCGTGTTTGTCCGCATCGATCCGGCCCACCCGGACAGCCGCCTCGTGCTGCGGCTGTGGCGTTATCCGTACGTGCTGCAGGATGCGCTCGGCATGCGGCCGCTATGGTACGGCGCGCTGTATCGCGAGGCGCTGCGCCGGCCGGCGCGGCTGATGACGATCGTGCGCACGACGACGATCGACGATGGGGCGGCAATCGCGCAGGCGCTGGCGGTCGAGCCGACGATCGAGCGTCCGCCGGCGGGGATGACGGCCGCGCCGGCCGAGATGCTGCTCGTGTGGATGGTCAGGCCTTGAGCGGGAGGGGGCCGCTCATGCGTGCGCGGGCTGCGCGGGGACGACGGACAGGCGCAGCCCGACGGTCTTGAGCACCGCGAGCAGGGTTTTCAGTGTCGGGTTGCCGTTCGGGGACAGCGTGCGATACAGCGATTCGCGGCTGATGCCGGCTTCGGCCGCGACCGCGCCGAGCCCGCCATAGGCTTCCGCGACCGTGCGCAGCGCCAGCAGGCCGGCCGCACGATTGTCGGGATCGTCGAGCGATTCCATCACGACGCGCAGATAGGCGACCGCGAGCTCGCGGTCGGCGCCGAGTTCGGCGACTTCGGCGTCATGGTGCGATACCGCGCCTTTGAGCTTGTTCATGCTTGCCTCCGTTTCCAGTTCGACCTGGATCGCTATTGCAGCTTATAAGCTACACGCGAGAATGGACGAACCGGAGCGAGGACGATGTTCGCGAAAAGCAAACCTGCCGGCGCCGGCGCATTGCGCGTCCGGCTGGCCGACAGGCCCCCGCGTTACTGCTTCGCCGGCGCGATCGTCGCGACCTTGTCGAGCGCGGCCGGGATGTACGTATCGAGCTGCGTGGTCACCGATTCGTAGAAGTCGATCGGTTTGCCCCATGCATCGGGCACGTCGACGTGCTTCCCGGACGCATACTCGGCAAGCGTGAACACCTTGCCGGCGGCCGACGGATAGAGCGCGAGCACCTTCTCCCGGTGCTTGTCGGTCATCGTCAGGATCACGTCGGAATGCTTGATGTCGTTCGCGTTCAACTGCACCGAGCGGTGCGCGGACGTGTCGATGCCGCGCCGCTTCATCAGGATCACGCCGTTCTCTTCCGGCTTTTCGTCATACGGATCCTCGTCGACCGCGCGCGAGATCACCGCGATGTGCGCATGGCGCTGCGCGATCAGCTGGCCCGCGATCGCTTCGGCCATCACGCTGCGCCCGGTGTTGCCCGTGTCGACGAACGCGACTTTCTTCGGTTCGTCGGCGAACGCCGACGTCGCGCACTGGATGCCGACGCAACAGAGCAGCGCCAGCGCGTTGAGGGTGTGCCTTCTTTTCATCATGTCTCCGCCAGGTGGGGGCCCCGGCGGCGCGCCGGGGCTGGCGGCAATCATGACGGCCGCGCGTGACGGAAAAAAATAAACGGCCGGTTTGTGCAAGACGGTGTCGCTTCGCGGCAAGCGGGCGCGGCGACCCGCGCATGCGCCGATCGCCGCGCCTCGCCGCCTGATCGTCATGCCGTCGCAGCCACCCGTTCCGATGCAAACCCCGCGAGCGTGCGCAACGCATCGCGCGCCGACCGCAGGTAAAACGCCTGCAGATGGAACACGTGCCAGCGCGCCGCATGAATCTCCAGCCGGCACGGCACGCCGCACGCGCTCGCGTGATCGGCCAGCCGCTGCGCATCCGACAGCAGCACCTCCTGGTCGCCCGCCTGGACCAGCATCGGCGGCAGGCCGCGCAGGTCGGTGTCGAGCGGGCCGCGCGCGGCGGCCGAGCCGGTACCGTGATACCAGCGCAGCCCCTGTTCGAGCCAGCCGCGCCGGATCATCGGATCGTCGTGGCGGCGCGAGGCCAGCGTCGCACCGCCGAGCGCCGGGTCGGTCACGGGCGAGATCAGCAGCAGCGCGGCGGCGGCCGCATCGCCGCGCTCGCGCAGCGCGATCGCGAGCGCGAGTGCCAGCGCACCGCCGGCCGAGTCGCCGGCGATCACGATCCGGTGCGGCGCATAGCCCTGCGCGCGCATCGTGTCGTACACGGCCAGCGCATCGTCGAGCGCGGCCGGGCTCGGGTGCTCGGGCGCAAGCCGGTAATCGGGCACCCACACCGGCAGGCCGGCATCGTTCGCGAGTCGTGTCGTCACGCCGCGATGCGTATGCGGCCCGCCGAGGCAGAACGCCCCGCCATGCAGATACAGGATCGCGCCGCCCGACTCGCCGCGCTTCGGCGCGACGACTTCGACCGGTACGTGCTGCGCGGACGCGCGATAGCGCAGCGTGCCACCCGCGCCGGGCATCAGCGGCGACAGCAGCGCGACGACGCGGCGCTGCATGCGCGCACCGAACGGCGGCCCGATCAGCGGCCGGAACGCGACGCGCAGGAAGCCGCGCAGCGAAGCGGCGGCGAGCGCCTCCAGGCCGCCGGCCGGTGGTGTGACCACCGTGCCGTGCGTCGGCGCGGCCGACTCGGGCAACGGGCGCGTGAAGCGGTACGCGGCCATGCCGGTGAACCGCGTGATCCACCGGTAGGTCAGCGTGAAGCCCGGCCAGTTCGTGCTGTTGTGCCCCGATGCATCGACGTACCAGCTCTTGCAGCCGCTCCACACCGAACCGGCGAGCCGCTGCTGCACGTGCGCGTTGAAGCGCCGGTAGCGGCGCGCGTCGACGTCGATCTCGCGCGCCCCGTCGCGCCGCATCGCCTGCACGCAGCGCATCACGTGCGCGATCTGGCTTTCGAGCATGTAGACGATCGAGTTGTGCCCGAGGTTGGTGTTCGGGCCGTACAGCATGAAGAAATTCGGGAAGCCGGGGACGGTGAGCCCGAGATACGCCTGCGCGCCGCGTCGCCACGCGTCGTTCAGGTCGAGTCCGTCGCGGCCGGTGATGCGCATCGGCGACAGGAATTCGGTCGCCGCGAAGCCCGTGCCGTAGACGATCGCGTCGACCGGATGATGGACGCCGTCTGCGGTCTCGATCCCGTCCTCCGTCACGCGCCGGATCCGTTGCGTGACGAGCGCGACGTTGTCGCGGCTCATCGTCGCGAGGTACTCGCTCGACAGCAGGAGCCGCTTGCAGCCGATCGGGTAGTCGGGCGTGAGCTGCGCGCGCAGCGCAGGGTCCGGCACGTCGCGCGCGAGCAGCTTGCGGAACGGCCGGGCGACCGCCACTTTCATCAGCCCGTGCAGGCGCGTGAACGCGATCGCGCGCGATTCGTAGCGCACGTAGATCGATGCGCGATGCAGCTTCATCGCCCACGGCATCCGGCGAAACAGCGCCTTCTCCCACGGACGATACGCGCGGTCGGGGCGCGGGATCACGTAGGCCGGCGACCGCTGGAACACGGTCAGGTGCTGCACGCTGCCGGCGATGGCCGGGACGAACTGGATCGCCGACGCGCCGGTGCCGACCACGGCCACGCGCTTGCCCGCGAGCGAATAGTCGTGATCCCAGTGCGCGGAGTGGAAGGCGCGGCCGCGAAACGTATCGATGCCGGGCAGGTCGGGCAGTGCCGGACGGCTCAACTGGCCGGTGCCGCTGACGAGCATGGCGGCGCTCAGCGTCGCGCCGTCGGCGAGCGTGACGTGCCACAGCGCGCGGGCTTCGTCATAGCGCGCGTGCTCGACTTCCGCGCCGAAGCGCAGATGGCGCGCGAGGCCGTACTTGCGGGCGCAATGCTGCAGGTACGCATGGATTTCCGGTTGCGGCGCGAACACGCGCGACCAGACCGGATTCGGCTCGAACGAGAACGAGTACAGGTGCGAGGGCACGTCGCATGCGGCGCCCGGGTAGCTGTTGTCGCGCCATACGCCGCCGACGTCGTGCGAACGTTCGACGATCACTAAATCGTGGATGCCGGCGCGTTGCAGCGCGACGGCCATGCCGATGCCGGCGAAGCCGGCGCCGATGATGATGGCCGCCAGCGGCGCGGCGGCCTCGGCGGAACGGGAAGGATCAGGCGACAGCATGGCGGGTCTCCTCGGGCTGGACGGCATCGTGCGTGGCGCACGCGGCAAGAACGGCGTCGCGATCCGTCGATGGACCGACGGTTTCGGCATGCGGCCGCGCGGGTACGCGGCGCACGCCGCGCATCAGGTCGACGGCTTTCTCGGCGATCATGATCGTCGGCGCGTTGGTGTTGCCGCCGATCAGCGTCGGCATCACCGACGCATCGACGATGCGCAGCCCCTGCAGGCCGCGCACGCGCAGTTGCGGATCGACGACGGCCATTTCATCGCGACCCATCCGGCAGGTGCCGACCGGGTGATACACGGTGTCGGTGCGCCGCCGCAGCACGTCGCGGATCTCGTCGTCGGTCGTCACGTTCGCGGTGAACAGGTCGTGCGTGATCCAGCTCGCGAGCGCCGGTGCCTCCATCAGCCGGCGCGTGATCCGGAAGCCCGCGACCATGTCGTCGACGTCGCGCGGATCGTCGAAGAACGCGGGATCGATGCGCGGCGCCGCGAGCGGATCGGTGCCGTTCAGCGTGACCGAGCCGCGGCTGCGCGGCCGCAGCAGGCACACGTGGCACGACAGCCCGTGGCCGGCATGCAGCTTGCGCGCATGATCGTCGACGAGCGCGACGACGAAATGCAGCTGGATATCCGGCGCGGCGAGATCGGCGCGCGTCTTCAGGAACCCGCCGCCTTCCGCGAAATTCGACGTCAGCATTCCGCGCCGTTCGCGGCGGAAGCGCGCGAACTCGCGCAGCATCCGCAGGCCGCCGCGTGCGGACACGCCCATCGTGTCGACGCTGCGCGTGCGATAGCCGAAGATGAAATCCGGATGATCCTGCAGGTTGCGGCCGACGCCGGGCAGGTCGGCCTGCACCGCGATGCCGCGCTGCTGGAGTTCGCGGCCCGGGCCGACGCCCGACAGCATCAGCAGCTGCGGCGTCTGCAGCGCGCCGGCCGCGAGCACGACTTCGCGCCGCGCGCGCAGCGTGCGGACTTCGCCGTGCTGCCGCACTTCGACGCCGATCGCGCGCGTGCCGTCGAACAGGATGCGCAGCACCTGCGCGTGCGTCTCGACCGTCAGGTTGTCGCGGCGGCCGAGATGCGGCAGCAGGTATGCGCGCGCCGCGCTCCAGCGCTCGCCGTGCTTCTGCGTGACCTGGTAGATCCCGATGCCTTCCTGCTGCGCGCCGTTGAAATCGTCGGTCAGCGGCAGGCCGGCCTGCTGCGCGGCTTCCAGGTAGCGCGCATGGAACGGGTTGCCGGTGCGCAGGTCGCTGACCCACAGCGGGCCGTCGCGGCCGTGCCATGCATCGTCGAAGCGCTCGTTGTGCTCGCTCAGGCGGAAGTACGGCAGCACGTCGTCGTACGCCCAGCCTTCGTTGCCGAGCGCGGCCCAGCCGTCGTAGTCGACGCGATGGCCGCGGATGTAGACCATCGCGTTGATCGCCGACGATCCGCCGAGCGTCCTGCCGCGCGGCTGGTAGCCGATGCGCCCGCCGAGCCCGGGCTGCGGCACCGTGTCGAACGCCCAGTTGTTCAGGCGGGTCGGCATCATCGCGACCGCGCCGGTCGGCACGTTGACGACCGCGCTGTCGCCGCGGCCGCCGGCCTCGAGCACGCACACGGTCACGGCCGGGTCCTCGGTCAGGCGCCCCGCGACGACGCAGCCGCCCGATCCGCCGCCGACGACGATGTAGTCGAAACTCTTGCTCATGGAATCGTCTCCTTGGTTCGGTAGTCGATGGATCAGGCGATGTGCGCCGGCATGCGGGCGCGGGCGGTGCGCCGGCGGGCGAAGCGGGCGGCGGGATCGGTCGGGCGACTCGGTCGCATGGTGTCTCCTGATGGGGCGATGGGGTCGTTCGGACGACGACTGGATGACGCCGATGGTGCGGGCCGCATGGGAAAACACCAATGCTGCTTGGGGACAATTGTTTTAGTATTTGGGCCAAATCGGCGCTTCGAGGGTTTCTCCGCATGAGCTTCTGGGACTTCACCCGGAGTCCGGCCAGCGCCCGGCTGCTGGTCGATTTCGGCGACGAACGCGGCGTGCCGCACACGAGGCTGCTGGCCGGCACGGGCCTCGCGGACGCGCAGCTCGACGATCCGAAAGTCGAGGTGACGGCCGCGCAGGAGCTGCGGCTGACCGGCAACCTGCTGCGCGCGCTCGGCCGCGCGCAGGGGCTCGGCTTCGAAGTCGGCCTGCGCTATCACTTCTCCGCGTACGGCGTGTGGGGCTACGGGCTGATCGCGAGCGCGACCGGGCGCGACGCGCTGGCGCTGGCGATGCGCTTCCTGCCGCTCACGTATGCGTACACCGTCATCACGTACCGCGAGGCGCCCGACACGGGCGTGCTCAACTTCGGCGCGCCGGAACTCGATGGCGACCTGAGCCGGTTCCTCGTCGAGCGCGACATGACGGCCGCGGCCGTGCTGCTGCAGGAAATTGCCAGCGGCGATTTCACGTTGTCGCGCTTCACGCTGCAGGCCGCGCGCGCGCCGTCGTTTGTCGCGCCGCGCATCGCCGGTATCGAGCCGGCGTTCTCGGCGCGCGCGAACAGCCTCGCGTTCGATCGCGCGTTTCTCGACCGGCCGCTGCCGCATGCGAATCCGCTCACGGTGTCGATGTGCGAGCAGATGTGCGGCCAGCTCGTCGAAGCGCGGCGCGCGCGCGTGGGCACGTCGGAGATGGTGCGCCAGTACCTGGGCTCGACGCCCGGCAGTGCGCCGTTCTCGCTCGAGGACATGGCGCGGCTGATGAACACGAGCCCGCGCACGCTCAAGCGCCGGCTGCAGGAGGAGGGCACGACGTTTCGTACGCTGCTCGCGCAGGCGCGCGGCGCGATGGCCGAGACGCTGCTCGGCGATGCACGGCTGTCGCTCGCGGAAGTGGCCGAGCGGCTCGGCTTCAGCGACCTGTCGAGTTTCTCGCAGGCCTTCAAGCGCTGGTACGGCGTGCCGCCGGGCGCGTATCGCAGCGCGGCGCAGCGAGACGGCGGCCGCCGATGAATCGCGGTACGATCGATCGCTTGCCTGCCGACATCCCCATCACGAGAGAACCCGCATGATCACGATTCGCCCGATGACCGAGGACGATTTCCCGCGCTTCTGGCCGACCTACCGCGCCATCGTCGCTGCTCAGGAAACCTATGCATTCGATCCCGCGCCGACCCAGGAAGCGGCGCGCGCCCTGTGGCTCGGCGCACCGCTATGCACGTGGATCGCCGAAGAGGACGGCGTGGTGCTCGGCTCGTACTACCTGAAGGCGAACGCGGCGGGCCCCGGCAAGCACGTGAGCAATTGCGGCTACATGGTGAGCGAGGCCGCGCGCGGCCGCGGCGTCGCGCGCCTGATGTGCGAGCACTCGCAGCAGGTCGCGCGCGAGCGCGGCTTCCTCGCGATGCAGTTCAACTCGGTGGTCGCGACGAACGAGGTCGCGGTCGCGCTGTGGCAGAAGCTGGGATTCGAGATCGTCGGCCGGTTGCCGCGCGCGTATCGTCACGCGCGGCTCGGCTTCGTCGACTGCCTCGTGATGTTCAAGTGGCTCGGCGACACGCCTGCCGCCGAAGCCTGAGCCCGTAACCGACCGCCGCGTCAGACGGCGAACGCGCCGTCGAACACGATCCGCTCGTCGAACGCGAGCGTGCCGCGCGCGAAGATCAGGTCGAGGTGGTGGCTGCCGTTTTCGCCGCCGCCGAGCCCGAGATGCAGGCCCGGATGGCGTTCCTCGAACCCTGCGTTGCGGCCATACAGCCCGCGGATGCCGAGGTTCGTGCCGATGCCGAATTCCTCGATCCGCCGGTGATTCGCGTGCCGGTCGAGATAGGTCGTGAAATCGCGCCGGAAGCCCGCATCGTCGGTGTCGAAATCGACGATCGTGCTGTTCTCGACCTGCAGCGTCGCGAGTTGTTCGGCCACCTTGTACTTGATCGCGAACGGCACGGTGCCGAGAAACGTGCCGCTGAACACGACCGAGCCGTTGAGGTCGGTCACGTGCGTCGCGATCTCGCCGGGCACGACGTCGAGATTGCCCATCCCGTCCACGCTCGTCCATTTCTGGTCCGGCGCGAGCGAGCCCGTCAGCGTGTTGCCGGCTTCGTCGATGAAGCGGACCTGCGATGCGTGTGCGGCCGCGTCGATCAGCCGGCCGTTGCGCGCGGCGATGTCGTCGAGCGATTCGGCGAACGCCTCGTCGAGGTGCGGGCCGTAATCCTTGAACAGAACCGACTTGCTCCAGTGCTCGACGATCGCGGGGCGGATCGCGGCGAGGAACGGCGGACCGCTCGGCGACGGGGTCGGCAGGCACGACGAGTCGTACAGCAGCACGAACAGGTCGGCTGTGTTGAGCGCGGCGGCAATGTCGGCGGGGGCGGTGCTTTCGAGGCAGAGGGTCGTGGCGTCGAGCGATTCGGGCAGGGCGGAAAACGCGCGCAACGCGATGTCGCGGTTGCGGGTGTCATGGCCGACCAGCAGTTTTCCCGACTCGCCGCGGGCCAGCTTGTCGCGCAGCGCGGGGTGAAACCCGAGCGCGCGGTGCAGGTTCAGCATGCGTATCTCCGGAAGCGGCGGAAGGGCCGAGGCCCTTCCGCGAGAACGGGTGGCCCGCTCAGACCGGCCAGAGCGCGGTGCCGAACGGCACCACGGCGTCCTCGACCATCATGTCGACGGCCTCGGGGTGCGTGTCTTCCTGCATCCAGTCAAGCAATTCGATCTGCTGGGTGTCCTGCATGTCAATTCTCCTGTGGTGAACATGAGTGATTCAACATGAATGCGCGGTAAAAAATATTTCCGCTCCTCGTTCAGCATTTTGTGAATGCCGGACAAGTGGCGTCGATATTAGTCTGACGATTTTCCGAATGCAATGCGTTGCAAGGTTTTTAGCCGGAACGTGCTAAACACCGGCGTTTATTCGCGGTCGATGCGAAAAGAAGGCCGATAAAGCGAATAACGAGGCAGACCTGATTTTTCAATGACCGGGTTCGAATTCGATTAAATGCATTCGACCGATTTTTCGAATTCGATATGCAATGACGTTGATTATTTCGAATCGCGTGATGCGCGAAAGGCGATCGCGCACGCGCATCGCGCGTCGGCCGCGCATGCGGCGACGCCCCCGGTTTTCTGGCACCATCTGACGATCTTGCGCGACGGCTGCGGCCGCGTGCGCCGTCTTCTGGACGGCATCACAACGATGGAGACGACCCGATGCGCGCAGCGCCGCAACCGGAGCGTGCCGGCCCCTCGCGGCCGGCCGCCGGCGCAACCGATCCCGACCGCATGGCCGCGTGGCGGCTCGCGATCTGCCTGTCGCTCGGCAGCGCGATCGCGCTCGGCCTCGCGCGCTTTTCGTATGCGCTGCTGCTGCCGCCGATGAAGGCCGATCTCGGCTGGACGTTCGCGCAGGCCGGCGCGCTGAACACCGCGAACGCGGCCGGCTACCTGATCGGCGCGCTCGCGTTTCCGTGGCTGTCGCGGCGCTGGCGCGCGGGTACGCTGCTCGCGGCCGGCTGCGCACTGACCGCGGTGCTGATGGCGACGTGCGGGCTCACGTCGGGCATGCACGCGCTGCTCGTGCAGCGGCTCGCAACGGGTGTCGGCAGCGCGCTGATCTTCATCAGCGGCGGCGTGCTGGCTGCGCGGCTCGCGTCGGCGTCGCCGCGCGATGCGGGGCTGCTGCTCGGCCTCTACTACGGCGGCACGGGGTGGGGCATCGTCGCGTCGTCGCTGCTCGTGCCGGCGACGCTCACGCATGGCGTGCACGGCTGGCAGCCGGCCTGGTTCGCGCTCGCGGCCGCATGTGGGCTGTTTTCGGCAGTGGCCGTATCGGCCGCGCGCCGCATCGAGCAGGTGCATGCGGCACCGGCCAGGCCGCGCGACGGCGCGGCGCCGGCCGCGACCGCAAGCACGGCCCGCTTCGCACTCGCGCTGGCCGGCTACGGCCTGTTCGGCGTCGGCTATATCGGCTACATGACGTTCATCGTCGCGCTGCTGCGCGGCGCGGGAATGAGCGGCACGGTCGTTTCGGCGTTCTACGTGATGCTCGGCGTCGCGACCGTCGTGTCGGCGCGGCTGTGGTCGGCGCTGCTCGACCGGATGCGCGGCGGCCAGGCGCTCGCCGTGCTCAACGCGCTGCTCGGCATCGCGACGCTGATGCCCGCGATCTTCGTGCATCCGGCTGCCGCGTTCGTGTCGGGCGTGCTGTTCGGCGCGACGTTCCTGTCGGCCGTCGCGTCGACGACGGCCTTCGTGCGGCACAACCTGCCGCCCGACGGCTGGGCGAAGGGGATCAGCGCGTTCACGACGGTCTTCGCGTTCGGGCAGATCGCGGGGCCCGTCGCGATCGGCTGGGTGTCGGACAGCGCGGGGCTCGCGCGCGGGCTCGTGTATTCGGCGCTCACGCTGTTCGCGGGCGCGGCGCTGGCGGCCGGGCAGCGCGCATTGCGGACGCCCGCGTAGTCACGCGACCGTCACCGCACGCACGCGGTGCGCGACACGCGATGAAACGCGCGGCTGAAGTAGATGAGGCTGTCGCCGTCGTCGCGCACGCGAATCGACGTCGCCTCGATGAACATCACCGAATGCGAGCCGACGTCCTTCATCTCGGCGATCGTGCCCTGCAGGCTCGCGAGCGCGTCGCGCAGCACGGGCACGTCCTGCTCGCCCTGATCCCACACGGGTAGCTCGAAGCGCCGCTCCATCGGCAGGTCGGTGAGCCCTGCGAAATGCCGTGCGAGCTGTTCGTGCTCGGCCGGCAGCACGTTGATGCAGACATGGCGGTTGCGCTCGAAGGTCGCGTGCATCGCGCTCGACCGGTTCATGCACACGAGCAGCGTCGGCGGCGTATCGGTGACGGAGCATACGGCGCTCGCGGTGATCCCGCAGCGGCCGTGCGGCCCGGCGGTGGTGATTACGTTGACGGCCGCGCCGAGGTGGGCCATCGCCTGGCGGAAGGCCTTCTGCGCGTCGGTCGGTTCGACGCGCGCCGGTCGCTGGATATCGGTCGTGGAAGACATGAGCGCTCCTGGTTGGACGAAAGCGGCGGTCGCGTCGCGCTGCCGGTGCAGCGCCGGATCGCCGACGATGACCCAAGCGTACGTCGCGAAAATGCGGCCGGCCATTCGCACGATTGACGATGAAGATGGCGTTCTCGCCAACGCATCTAAAGGTTCTACCTAGATGCGCGCCGCGCCGCGCGAAAAAAACCGCGATTGTGCGTTCGTGCGGCACGTGAAGGGGTTTTCAGCGGGTTTTCGGCTCGTTATGATGTGCCGCACACCCCCAGCGAACGACGCGCGCGACACACCGGCCACCGGCCTTTCGCGCAGCGCGTGCGATACCCATACCGATATTCAGCGAGACACCCGCGATGACGACGTCACCCGCACCGATCGTATACATCGTCGACGACGACAGCGGCATGCGGACGTCGCTCGCGTGGTTGCTCGAATCGGTCGGCATCGCGTCCGATGGGTTCGCGAACGCGGCCGATTTTCTCGCGCGCTTCGACGTGAACCTGCCCGCGTGCCTCGTGCTCGACGTGCGGATGCCGGAGAAAAGCGGTTTCGACGTGCAGGCCGAACTGAATGCGCGCGGCGCGACGCTGCCGGTGATCTTCGTCAGCGGGCACGGCGACATTCCGATGTCGGTGCGTGCGCTGCAGAACGGCGCGATCGATTTCGTCGAGAAGCCGTACAACTCGCAGCAGATGCTCGAACGCGTGCAGCGTGCGCTGCGGCTCGCGCAGCAGCGGCATGCGGTGAGCCAGCGCCACCGCGAACTGCGCCAGCGGCTTGATGCGCTGACCGCGCGCGAGAAGGAAGTGCTGCGCGGCGTCGTGGACGGCAAGGGCAGCAAGCAGATCGCGTCGGACCTGTCGATCAGCGTGAAGACCGTCGACGTGCATCGCGCGAGCATCAAGGAGAAGCTCGGCGCGACGTCGATCGCCGCGCTCGTGCGCGACGTGATGGTCGTGTGGGGCGACGAGGGCGAGTCGTCGCGATAAGGTTGCCGTGCTCAGCGCATGTACAGCCCGCCGTTGATGTCCCAGCACGCACCGTTCGCGAAATGCGCGTCGCCCGACGCGAGCAAGATGGCGGCATCCGCCACGAATGCAGCCGATCCGAGCTTGCCGCCCGGCAGGCTCGCCAGCACCTGGCGCAGTTTTTCCGGCGCGACGCTTTCATACACGATCGGCAGGTCGAGCGGCCCCGGCGAGATCGCGTTGACGGTCACGCCCTGCGCGGCGAGATCGCGCGCGAATACCTTGGTCAGCGTCAGCGTGCCGCCTTTCGCGGCCGCGTAGTGCGCGCCCGTCGCCGAGCCGCCGTTCTGCCCGGCGAGCGATGCGATGTTGACGATGCGGCCCGCGCCGCGTTCCGCGAAATACTGGCCGAACACCTGGCAGCCGAACAGCACGCTGCGCAGGTTCACGTCGATCACCTGGTCGAAATGCTCGGCCGTGATCTCCATCGCCGGCACGACCTTCGACGCCCCCGCGTTGTTGACGAGCACGTCGATCGCGCCCCAGCGTGCGACGAGCGCATCGCGCGCGGCTTCGAAATCGCGTTTCGACGTGACGTCGAGCGGCAGTGCGATCGCGCGTTCGCCGCTCGGGTCGAGGTCGCGCGCATGCGCGTGAATCGCGTCGGCGGCGATATCGGCCAGTGCGACGCGGTAGCCGGCTGCGTGAAAGCGTTCGGCGATGACGGCGCCGAGCCCGCGCGCGGCGCCGGTGACGAGGACGACTCGATCTGACATGGTGCGTGGTTCCCTGGTTCGCGGGCGCACGCCGGTGGAAGCGGCGCCCGTATCGTGGTTCATGCGGCCAGTGCCGCTTCGAAGTGTGCCGCGATCGCGCA
Organism: Burkholderia sp.; assembly: GCA_031253835.1. Lineage (GTDB taxonomy): Bacteria > Pseudomonadota > Gammaproteobacteria > Burkholderiales > Burkholderiaceae > Burkholderia. The sequence goes on from JAIRVP010000064.1 coordinate 119,405, forward strand.
GACCCGTTCGTCCGCGCCCTTGCGTCCGACGATCTGCAGGCCGGCCTTCAGCGGCGAACCGGCGAGCGGCAGCGGCAGGCTGAGCGCCGGATGGCCGCTGAGGTTGAACGGCCGGATCAGCGACGACATCGCGATCACCGACACGCCGTCGCGTGCCTGCTGCAGCGTGATCGGCAGCGCGGGCAGCGTCGGCAGCACCAGCACGTCGGCATGCTCGAGCGCCGCGTCGACCTGCGCGGTGAAGCGGGCGCGGATAGCCTCGGCTTCTGCGAGTGCCGCTGGCGTCGTCGTCGCGGCCGTGCGCAGGCGCGCATCGAGATCGGCGCCGAGCCGGCCGGTTTCGACCAGATGGCCGAACGCGCGCGACGTTTCCGCATTGATCACGGTGAGCCCCGCCGCGAACGAGGCCGGCATGTCGTCGAGCACGACCTTGTGCGAGCGCAGGCCCGACGCGCGAACGGCCGCATCGAGCGCAGCGGCGATCGCCGGATCGGCTTCGACGGCGACGTGCGCAACCGTGCAGCCAGCGACGGAGGCCGCCGCTTGCGCACGATCGAAGCCCGGCGCGATCGCGGCCATCACGGCGACGAGCGTGCGGATATCGCGAGCGAACGGCCCGACGCAGTCGAGCGTCGTGTCGGCGGGCGCGACGCCGCGCCGCGACACGCGGCCGAACGTCGGCTTCAGCCCGGCCACGCCGCAGCACGCCGCCGGCCCGCGAATCGAGCCGCCGGTATCGGTGCCGAGCGCCGCGTCGACGGCGCCGAGCCCGACGAGCGACGCGGAGCCGCTCGACGAGCCGCCCGGAATGCGCGTGGCGTCCTGCGGATTGACGGGCGTGCCCGTGTAGTCGTTGATGCCCGTCATGCCGAACGCGAGCTCGTGCATGTTCGCCTTGCCGGCGATCTGCCAGCCGGCGTCGAGCAGCAGGCGGACGACGTCCGCGTGTTGGGCAGCCGGCGGCGCATCGGCGAGCGCGCGGCTCGCCGCGCGGGTCGGATGGCCCGCGATGTCGATCGTGTCCTTGATCGCGATCGTGGGGCCGGGGCCGCCGAGCGTGAAGGTGTCGATGAAGCCTGTCATGGTCGGTATCGTGCGAAAGCGGTGGAATGCATCAGGACCGGGGCGTGGCGGCGAGCGGCCACGGGCCGTCGAGCACGCGCTCGGTGCGGAAATGACGGATCAGCCACGCGGCGCCGCGGGCGGCCGGCGCGAAATCGACGGTCAGCCGCGCGACGATCAGCTCGGCCGAACCGTCCGCGTAGCGCGACGCCTGCAGCATGATCCAGCGGCCGCGCGCGCTCGCGTTGCCGGCGGCGATCTCGATCGACTCCGACGTCAGGAAGTGCAGGTTCGCGGAGAAATGCGGATCGGGCGGCAGGTAGCGGCCCAGCATCGCGACGATCGCGGCCGTGCCTTCGAGCCGGCCGAATTTCCGCGCGTAGTGCGGGCCGATGCCTTCCCACACGGCATCGGCGGTGAACAGCTCGGCGAGCGACGGGCCATCGCCCGCATCTTCGGGCACGTCGCACAGTGCCATGTAGCGCGTGATCGTCGCGCGTACCGCGCGCTCGGCGTCGAGCGCGGCCATGCGCTGCACGAGCGCGTCGATCCGGTCCGGCGACAGGTCGGCCATCGTGCGCCTCACGCGGCGGGCTTCGCGGCCGGCGGCACGGTCAGCGCACGGCCGACGCGGGCCTCGATCTTGCCGTAGCGCCACAGGTTGTATTCGCCGACCGGCGTCGTGCGGTACAGGTTGCAGACGGCGACCGTCGTGTCGAAATCGGCGACGTCGGCCATGATGTAGAACGTCCACGGCGCGCCGTCGGCCTGGCCGACCACGAGGCGGTCGTCGTCCATCACGCCGAGCACGCGCACGCCGGGCATCGCTTCGACGGCCGCGAGCATCGCACCGTACGCCTGCCACACTTCGCCGATCTTCTCGCGCGGCAGGTCGAAGAAGTTCTGCGACACGCCGCAGCAGAACAGGACGCGCAGCGGCAGCGGATTCGAATCGGACATATCAGGTTCTCCAGAGGAATCGGTTGCGCGCATGAAGCGGCCGGTAACGCGGTATCGACATCGGCTTCATGCGCATTCAAAGAGGGCTTCGGTCGACGCAGGTTACAGATAGCCCGGAAACGGCGTCACGCCGGTGAACACCGCGCCGGCGCCGTCGAAGTTGCCTTCGCCGAGAAACGCGTGCTGCGTGACGACCATCGCGTCGCGCAGCAGCCGCTGTAGCGGATGCGTGCGATAGATCGCCGCGGTGCCGCCGAGGCGGTACGCGCGTTCGACGACGCTCGCGCCTTCGCGGGCGATCTGCGTCGCCGCGAGCCGCAGCAGGCTGACCTGTTCGGGCGTCACCGGGTTGCCGGCGAGGATCGATTGCCACACGGTGTCGGTCGCGTCGTAGAAGAACGCGCGTGCCGAGCGCAGTTGCGCCTCGGCCTTCGCGAGCTCGATGCGGTAGTACGCGCGATCGGCGAGACGCGGCGCGCCGGTCGTCGTCTGCCGGCCGCCTGACATCCGGTTCACCACATCGAGCGCGGCGCGCGCGAGGCCGAGGTTGACGACGGCCAGCACCTGCGCGGCATACGCGACGGTCGGGTAGCGGTACAGCGGCTCGTCGACGGTCGGTTCGCCGCCGCGCACGAAGGTCCACGCCTCGGGCACGAAGCGGTCGTTCACGCGCAGGTCGTGGCTGCCGGTGCCCTGCATGCCGACCACGCTCCAGTTCTCGACGATCTCGACATCGGTGGCACGGAACACGGCCGTGCGCGGCTTGTTCGGCGTGGCGTCCTGCACACCCGGCACGGCGATGCCGACGCCGAGCCAGTCGGCGCCCTTGCAGCCGCTCGCGAATTTCCACGTGCCGTTCACGCGCCAGCCGCCCGGCGCGGCCTGCGCCGGCTGCACCGGGAACAGGCCGCCGGCGAACACCTGGTCGGGGCCGTTCGCGTACAGCTCGGCCTGGGTCTCGAGCGGCAGCGCGGCGAGATAGACGTTCGCGGAGCCGAAGCTCGCGACCCACGCAGTCGAGCCGTCGGCGGTCGCGATCCGCTCGATCATGTCGAGGAACGCGGTCGGCGCGAGCGCATCGCCGCCGAAGCGGCGCGGCGTGCCCGCGCGATAGATGCCGGCCTGCTTGAACAGCGCGATCACGTCGCGCGGCACGTGCGACAGGCGGTCGAATTCTTCGCGGCGCGCGGCGACGGTTTCGATCACCGCGTCGAGCGGCGACAGCCCGGCAGCCGGTTCGCCGGTCGCATGGGGCGCGGCTTGCGCGGTGTCGATGGCGAGGGCGGCGTGGGGCATGGCTGTCTCCTGGGGGAATGGGGTTCGATTGCTTGGGTCGCATGCGCGGCGCATGACATTGCAATCAGTCTAGAAACGCCGAAAACACGCAGCAATTGGTGCGTTGGGCCGCGCGACTGGTGACGTTCCGTGCCGGCCTAAAGAAATCTTCAGATGCGATCGGCGCGCGCCGGTGCTATGTTGGGTTTCCGGTCGCGCGATGCCGCGCGCCTTCATCCGAACCCGATCATGAGTTTTCCCGACGAAGACGATTTCCACCGGTTGCTCGACGCGCTGACGACCTGCGTGCTGCTGCACGATGCGCACACGAAGGCGATCGTGTGGGCGAATCGCGCCGCGTGCATCGCGCTCGGCTTTTCCGTCGAGGAATTGCTGCCGCTGAAGGCGCCGGACATGACGCGCCCCGAGCCGAAATACCAGCGCGAGATCGCGGTGAGTGCGTGGGATCGCGCGCTCGTCGACGGGCCGCAGGTGTACGAATGGTGCTATCGATCGCGGACGGGCGTCGACATGCTGTCCGAGGCCACCGCGACCTACGTGCCGCTGCGCGGGCGCGACGTCGTGATGGTGCAGTTCCGCGACATCAGCGCGGAAGAGGCGGTCCGCCGGCAGTTGCGCCGCTACGAGGCGCGGCTGCGCGAATTCATGCAGGACCTCGACGAAGGCATCGCGGTCGTGACGCCGCGCGGCGGCGCGCAGTTCATCAGCGAGTCGGGCCGCCGCGTGCTCGGGCTCGCGCCCGACGAGCCGCTCGGCGAGGTGCTCGACTACTGCTCCGAGGCCGATCGCGACCGGCTCGTCGCGCAGCTGCGCGATGCGCCGTCGGCGTACCCGTCCGCGCCGCAGCGCTACCGGATCGTGCGGCGCGACGGCTCGCCGTGCTGGCTGCGCATCGTGTGCCGGCAGGTCGAGATCGAAGGCGATCTCGACGGGCTGCTCGTGCAGTTCCGCGACGTGAGCGACGAAGTCGCGATCGAGGACGCGCGGCGCGCCGAGGCACGGATGCTCGAATACGCGGGGCGCTACAACGCGATGGGCGAGATGGCGAGCGTGATCGCGCACGAGCTGAGCCAGCCGCTCGCGGCCGTGCGCAACTTCATCGAAGGCGCGGTGCGGCGGCTGAACGGCAACGGTGCCGTCGACGACGCGATCTGGGGGCTGCGCAGCGCGGACCGGCAAGCCGAGCATGCGGCGCTGATCATCAAGAGCGTGCGTGAATTCATCGTGAAGCGCGAGCCGGTCGTCGCGGTTGCCGACCTGCGCGACATCCTTTCCGATGTCGCGTACTTCATCGAGCTGCGCGCGAAGGAAGCCGGCGTGACGGTCACGATCGTGCAGGCCGACACGCAGTTGCCGATCCGCTGCGAACGCGTGCTGATCGGGCAGGTGATCCTGAACCTCGCGTTCAATGCGATCGAGGCATTCGCCAGTTGCGAGCGCATGCCGCGCACGCTGACGCTCGGCACCGCGAACGTGGCCGGGCATGCCGAGCTGCGCGCGATCGACAACGGTCCGGGTGTCGCAGAAGAGGCGCACGACCGGCTGTTCGACGGCTTCTCGTCGTCGAAGGCCGGCGGCAACGGCATCGGGCTGTCGCTCTGCAAGAGCATCGTCACGCGCCACGGCGGGCGGATCGCGGCGAGCCCGGCCGACGGCGGCGGGCTCGACTGCCGCGTGACGCTGCCGCTCGCCGGCCCGCACGCGTAGCCGCTGCGTCGCGTCACGGCCGGGCAGTGACGCGCGGTGCACGATCAGCGCCCCAGCGCCCGCGCGGTCTGGCCGCCGATGCCGAAGTCGGTGTTCGGAATGTCCTTGATGATCACGCGCGTCGCCTGCAGCGGTGCGTCGAGCACGTTCGCGCCCGCGTCGGACAACGCGGCGATCAGCGCGCGTTTCTGTTCGTCGGTGCGGCCGGCGATCAGGATCGCGACGATCACCGGCAGCGACGGCGGTGCGCCATCGGCCGCACTGCGGCCGCCGAGGCCGATATGCGTCGCGGGCAGTTCGGTAAGCAGCACGCGCACGGATTGGACCGGTGCGCCGATCGCGTCGACGGTCGCACCGGTCAGCCTGGCGATCAGCTCGGCCTTGCGCGCGTCGTCGTGGCCGGCCGGCAGGAAAACTTCGAGTGTGGGCATGGTCGTCCGGAAAGGTGAAGGTTGCCGGCTCACCTTTGCATGTGCAGCGGTGAACCGGCCACGGCTTACAGCAGGAAGCCGATCGCGCTGAGGGCTTCGGTCGAGTCGATCAGGCGCACGACCTTCCCGGCGATCCGCATTTCGCCTTCCGCATCGACGTGCAGCTTGTGCGTGACGTCGGCCGCGAACAGCGTCGCGACGCCGCGCTTGTACGCGACGACGACCTGCGCCGATTTCAGCTCGACGGTGTCGGCGCCGCTGCTTTCCAGCGTGAAGCGCGACACGGTGCGTACCGTGCGCGCCGCGTCGGTCGCCGACGCCGAATAGCCGGACACCATCCGCTGCACGCGCTTCTCGCGCATGTCCTGGTCGTCGAACACGTAGTTCAGCGTCGCCGCGAAATCGGTCGTGTCGGGATCGATCGGCACCACGTAGTGGCCGGCCGGATCCCACAGGTCGAGCCACGCGCGATAGTCGCGGCGGTCGAGCATCTCGGCTTCGCGCCACACGAATTCGACCGCGCGGGCGAAAGTCTGTTCGGAAAAGAGGGCGTTGCGGTCGTCCATCACTGTTGCTCCATCATCGTGCGCCATTGCCGGTAGGCTTCGCGCATGCCGGTTTCGTCGGTCGCATGGGCGGTCTTTTCGCCGTTCGCGGCGGTCGTCTCGCGGTTCAGCCCGCGATTCACGAGGATCGGCACGTCGGGGCCCGCATGCGCGCCGCGCTGCACGCGCTCCCACGCTTCCGCGTCGTCGGGGCTGCCGAAGCCGAACGGGCCCTGGAAATGCTCGTGGATGCGCAGCCGCTCGCGGTTCGCCTCGTCGGGGCCGCCGTCCATCGCGAGCGCGACGTGGCGGATCTCGGTTTCGTTCGCGGAAATCGGCCGCAGCACGCGGAAGAACGCCATCGACAGCGCGAGGTTCGGGAACAAGTTCAGGTTGAAGCCGACGCCCATCAGCGAGCGCACGATGCGGCGCACTTCTTCCGGCGAATGGCGCTCGGCGAGCTTCGCGGCGAGCGGCGCGAAGCGCTCGGGCAGCGGCGCGCCGTCGTCTTCGTCGAGGTCGATCAGCTCGGGCATCAGCACCGCGAGGCTGTGGCCGTTGCCGAGCCCGCGGCAGAACGCGTCCTCGCTCGTCATGAAGCTCGTGATCGCGGCGGCCGTCTCGTCGTCGATCGACTTCATCCACGACTTGTGCACGACCGGGAAGTGGTAGAGGTCGGTCGTGTTCTCGAGCTGGATCTTCCAGTTGCCCTTGAACTTGAACCTGTGCTCGCCGTTCGCCTTGATCGGGTAGCCGGCGCCCTGTTTCATGAACAGGTCGATCCACGGCTTCGCGCCGCCGAGGAAATCCTCGAGCGGTTCGATCGCGTCGTTGAAGCTCGCGAAGATCAGCCCCTGGTACACGCCGACGCGCAGCTTCACGAGCGGCAGGTCGACTTTCTCGCACACGCCTTCGTAGCCGTCGCCGTACGGCAGCGCGCGCAGCGTGCCGTCGAGCGCGTACGACCAGCTGTGATACGGGCAGGTGAAGCCCTTCGCGTTGCCCTTGTGCGATTCGCACACGGTCGCGCCGCGATGGCGGCAGCGGTTCTGCAGCACGTTGATCTCGCCGGTCTTGTCGCGCACGACGATCACCGGCTGACGGCCGATCGTCGTCGTGATGAAGTCGCCCGGGTTCGGCAGCTCGCTCTCGTGCGCGACCCAGATCCAGGTGCGGTAGAAGATGCGGTCGAGCTCGGCTTCGAACAGCGCGGGATCGTGATACATCGCCGGTGCGATGCGGTCGGGTTGCGCGAGACCGTGCAGCGCACGGGTGTCGATCGTCTGGTAGGAAAGGTCGCTCATCGTCGTCGTGGGGAAAGCGTCGCGAAATCGGGCCGCGTCATGCGCGGTATCGAGTACCCAGTCTCGTCTCCTGCTTTATATCCGTCAAATTGATCTAAAATTGGCGGGTCAATAAATACGGCAAATAATGGAGGCAACGATGACGTCGGTCGATCATCTCGATCTGAACCTGTTGCGCGTGTTCCAGGCGATCGTCGAGGAACGCAGCCTGACGAAGGCCGGCGAGCGGCTCGCGCTGTCGCAGCCGGCCGTCAGCTATTCGCTCGGCCGGCTGCGCACGCTGTTCGACGATCCGCTGTTCGTGCGCACGCGCGCGGGCATGCAGCCGACGCCGGTCGCACTGGAACTCGCGGGGATCGTCGGCAAGGCGCTCGACATGGTGCGCGTGGCGCTGCGCTACGCGGAGCGCTTCGATCCGGCCACCAGCACGCGCACGTTCCGGCTGTCGCTGTCGGATGCGGGCGAGATGGCGTACCTGCCGGCGATCTGCCAGGCGCTGCGCGAGCGTGCGCCGCGCGTGACGCTGAGCGTGCAGCCGCTGCCGGTGGAGGAGATCGAGGAAGCGCTGCGCGCGAGCCGGCTCGATTTCGCGATCGGCAACCTGCCGGAACTGATGCCGCGCACGCGCCACCAGGTGCTGTTCGAGGAAACCTACGTGTGCATGACGGGCCGCCGGCGCGGGCTGCCGACGGGCGCCGCGCTGAGTCTCGAGCAATTCGTGCGCGCCGCGCACGTGAACGTGAAATCGGTCGAGCACAGCCATCACGCGCTTGACGACGCATTGCGCGCGCAGGGCGTGGGCCGCAACATCGCGCTGGAAGTCCCGCACTTCGTCGCGCTGCCGAGCGTGCTGTCGGTCACCGATCTCTATGCGACGCTGCCGAAGCGGCTCGCGCAGATCCTGAACCGCGACAACGCGTTCCGCCTCTATGACCTGCCCGTCACGCTGCCGCCCGCACCGGTGACGATGCACTGGCACGAGCATTTCCACGAGGACGAGGGCAACGCGTGGATGCGTGCGCTGCTCGCCGAGATCGTCGAGCGTTTCGACGACGCGTGACGGCGTCCGGCGCGTGCCGGACGCTTCAGAGATCGAGCACCAGCACCGCCGAGCGTGCACGCGACACGCAGCAGCAGATCACCGTATTGCTCGCGCGTTCGGCTTTGCTGAGGCAGTGGTCGCGATGATCGGGTTCGCCGTCGACGACGGGCACCATGCAGGTGCCGCACACGCCTTCGCCGCATGACGTATCGACTTCGATGCCGATTCGCGCGAGCGCGTCGACGATCGACGTGTCGGGCGTCACGCGCACCGATTGCCCGCTGCGTTGCAGGCGCACTTCGAAACCGTCGGCCGGGCCGCTGCCGGCTTCGGCCTGGCCCGCATCGGCGGCGACGGGTTCTGCCGCGAAACGTTCGAGATGGATCGAGTCTTCGGGTACGCGCGTTGCGGCCGCCGCGACGACCGCATCCATGAACGGACCCGGGCCGCACGTATAGACATGCGCGTGCGGATCGATCGATTCGACGCAGCGGCCGAGTTCGGCCGCGAGCGCATCGGGCTCGACGCCGTAGTGGAACGTGACGCGCGACGCGAACGGCTCGGCCGACAGTGCGTCGACAAAGGCCGCGTGCGCGCGGCTGCGGGCGAAGTAGTGCAGCTGGTAGCGCGCGCCGCGCTTGTGCAGCGCGTACGCCATCGACAGCAGCGGCGTGATGCCGATGCCGGCCGCAATCAGCACGTGCTCGCTCGCGTCATCCGTCAGACGAAACAGGTTGCGCGGCGCGCCGATCGACAGTTCCGCGCCGACGGTCACGTCGTCGTGCAGCGAGCGCGAGCCGCCGCGCGACTGCGCTTCCTTCTTCACCGCGAACAGGTAGCTGCCGCGCTCGTCGGGGTTGCCGCACAGCGAGTATTGCCGCGTGATGCCGGACGGCGCGGTGACGTCGATATGGGCGCCCGGTTCGTACGCATCGAACGGCTGGCCGTCGACGCGCGAAACCCGGAAACAGCGGATGTCCTGCGCCGCGTCGATCAGCGCGTCGATCCGGACCTGGTGGCGGTTCGCTTGCATGGGAAATTCCGTGGGGTAGGAGGAACGCGGCGCGGCAGGCACCGCGCCGTCATGCGATCGAGAATAGGGACGGGCATCGCATAAATCAAATCGATTAAAAAGTGATGCCTGAATCAGTGGGATAAATAATGGTCGGGTGGCGCGCGTGCGCTCAACGCACGGCGATCGCGTCGCCCGCATCGGCTGCCAGCGGCGCTACCGCCGATGCGTGACCGCGTTCGCGCTCGAGGCTGCGGCGATAGTGCCGGCAGCCGGCGGCGAGCAGCAGCGCGGCGAGCGTGGCGGCCGCGACGTTGACGATCGACATCGAGTGGCCGACCGCGGCCGGCGCGCCGAACACGCGATCGGTGAACAGCGCGACGACGGTCGTGCCGATCCCGAGCGCGATCAGGTTCGACACGAGCAGGAACAGCGCGGAGATCTGCGCACGCATCTGGTTCGGTGCGAGCGTCTGCATCGCGGCGGTCGACGTCGGCATCGGGAACGACGCGAAGAACATCGCGACGACCAGCATCGCGAGCGACGCGGGCAGGCTGTCGAGCTGCGTGAACAGCGTCGCGGGAATCACCATGCACGCGGCGCCGATCGCGCCGGCGCGCATCGGCGCATCGCTGCGGCCGCGCTTCAGCAGCCAGTCGTTGAGCCAGCCGCCGCAGAACACGCCGGCCGTATTCGCGACCAGCAGCACGATGCCGAGCGTGTAGCCGGCTTCGACGGCCGTCATCCCGAAGCGGCGGATGTAGAACGCGGGCGTCCAGCTCAGCAGGCAGTACAGCGTCATCGCGTAGAACGAGAAGCCGAGGTAGTGGCACGAGAAGGTCGCGCGATGCGTGCCGACGAAGCGCAGCGAATCGCGCATCGACACGCGCCGCACGGCGCCCGAGCGATCCTGAGCGAGCCCCTTGCGCTGCGGGTCGCGCACGGTCGCGGCGAACAGCAGCGCGACGAGGATCCCCGGCAGCCCGACGATCAGGAACGTGACCTGCCACGCGTGCACCTGCCCGACGACCGGCAGCGTGAACGCGCTCGCATGCTTGAGCAGCGCGATCACGTAGCCGCCGATCAGGAACGCGACGCCGCCGCCGATGAACGAGCCGAGCGAATACACGGCGATCGCGCGCCCGAGCTTCTCCTTCGGGAAGTAGTCGGCGAGCATCGAATACGCGCCGGGCGACAGCGCGGCTTCGCCGACGCCCACGCCCATCCGCGCGATGAACATCTGCACGAAATGCTGGCTGAGCCCGCACGCGGCCGTCGCGACGCTCCACAGCGCGATGCCGATCGAGATGATGCGCGGGCGCGCATAGCGGTCGGCGAGATACGCGACGGGCAGCCCCATCACCGCGTAGAACAGCGAGAACGCGAAGCCGTTGAGCAGGCTGAACTGCGTGTCGGACAGGTGCAGGTCGCGCTTGATCGGTTCGATCATCAGCACGAGGACCTGGCGGTCGACGAACGAAAAGACGTACGCGAGCATGCAGATGACGACGACATACCATTCGTACGTATAGCGCTTGCCGTCGGCAGCGCGGGCCGTGGATGCGGACATGCGGATTCTCCAGGAGCGGGCGGTGGAAAAGCGCGGCAGCGGCCTTGCGGGCCGGGCGCCGTCGCGGCGCGAAAGCGTGCGGGTGACACGATCGGAGACGCAGCGTAGTCGGCCAAATTCGGCCGCCATAGCCGGAGTGACAGCGGCGCCACACGGACATTTACCGACCCGGATAAAGAAAACACCGAGGCCGTGCGCGCGGGCCGCCGCGCAGCGCGCGTGCAGCGGGGCGCGCACGCGTCATGCGGCCCATCTATAAGCGTTATAGAGCGCATTGCGTCGACGTCCGAAATTGTCGTTCCTAGACTCGGCCCGTTTTTGATCGGCAGCGTTGGCCTCTTGCGGCGAACGCGCATCACACCACGCGGCGCGACGCCGACCGGCGCCGGCACTTCTACGGGACGACGAAGATGAACCAACCGAACAGGCGGGCCGACCGGCTTGCCGTACCGCTTGCCGCGCTGCTCGCGTGCATCGCGCTGCCGGCCGCCGCGCAATCGAGCGTGACGCTCTACGGCCGCATCGATACCGCGATCGAATACGCGAACGCCGGGCCGAACCACGTGACGCGCATGGGCAGCGGCAACCTGTGGGCGTCGCAGTGGGGGCTGAAGGGCGTCGAGGATCTCGGCGGCGGCTACGCGACGATCTTCAAGCTCGAGGACGGTTTCAACGCGGGCAGCGGTGCGCTGTCGAACAGCAGCGCGCTGTTCGGCCGCGAAGCGTGGGTCGGCATCACGGGGCCGTTCGGCGGCGTGCAGTTCGGCGAGCTCTACACGATCCTGCATACGACGCTCGTCACCTACAGCCTGCCGGGCCTCGGCGCGGGGCTCGCGTGGGGCAACGCGACCAACAACTTCGTCGGGCCCGCGTTCCTGCGCGTGCGCAACTCGATGCGCTACACGTCGCCGCGCTACGCGGGCTTCATGCTGCGCGCGATGGCCGCACGCGGCACCAACGGCGCGGCCGGGCAGCCGGCGACGCTCGGCGATACGTACGGTGCGGGCCTCAATTACGTGCACGGCGGGCTGTCGGTCGACGTCGACTACATGCAGCAGAAGTTCAGCCCGGTGGCGGCATCGGCGCTCGGCGACGCGAGCCCGGCCGCGAACGGCAACTACACGCTCGGCGCGATCTCGTACGACTTCAACGTCGTGAAGGTGGCCGCGCTGTACATGCGCCATCGCGGCGGCCCCGACGTCGCGACCGCGATCGACAGCCAGAGCGCGTATCCGCACAGCGACATCATGGAACTGAGCGCGACGGTGCCGATCGGGCGCGCGTCGCTGCTGTTGAGCGTCGGCCATTACCGGAAGGTCGCGGACAGCGACGGCAACGCCGATTCGTACGGCATCCGCTTCGACTATCCGCTGTCGAAGCGCACGGTGCTGTACACGGGCGCCGCGATGGTACGCAACGGCGCGCATGCGCGCTTCGTCGTCAACGGCGCGGCGGGCGGCGGTGTCGCGGTCGCCAGGCCGGGCGCGACCGCGAGTTCGATCGTCGCGGGCATCCTCACGTCGTTCTGAGCGTGTCGGCGGGCCCGCGCCGGTGCGCAGGCCCGCGTGCGCCGCTACGCGCAGGCGGGCGGCTGCGGCGCGAGCCATGCGTCGAACGGCGCCTGCTCGCCGATATGGAACAGCTCCAGCAGCAGCGCGCGCAGCCAGCGATGGCCGGGGTCCGCGTCGAAGCGCCGGTGCCAGTACGCATTGACGGCCCATTCGCCGGCGCCCGCGATCTCGTACAGCACGCACGGCTGCCGCGCGGCGAACGTGATCGCGACCGTCTCCGGCAGGATCAGCGCGTAGTCGCCGTCCTGCAGCAGCGCGGGCACCACCATGAAATCGGGCAGCGCCGCGCGTACGCGCGGCATCAGCGCGTGCCGCTCGAGCAGCTGCATCGACTGCGGATGCGACGTGACCGCGACGAAGCGCAGCGGGTCGGGTGCCGCGCCGTCGAGCACGAAATCGTCGGGCAGCCCGACGCGCCGCGCGGTGCGGCGCGGCATCAGCAGCACGCAGCGCTCGTGCAGCAGCGCGGTGCGCTGGAAGTGGCTCGACGCGTCGGCGAAATGCCCGAGCGCGAAGTCGATGCGCCCCGATTCGAGCCCGACGTTGAGCTGGCATTCGTCGACGTGCAGCGTCTCGATCACCGCGCCCGGCGCGCGCCGGTCGAACGCGGCGAGCAGCGTCGGCAGGAACGCGCTCGCCGCGAAATCGCTCATGTGCAGGCGGAACACGCGCTGCGTGCTGTCGGGCGCGAAGCGCGACCCTTCGTCGAGCACGTCCTGCAGGATCGCGAGCGCCTTGTCGACCGAGATCGCGAGCCGCTGCGCGCGCGGCGTCGGCTCGACGCCGGTGCCGGTGCGCACGAACAGCGCGTCGCGGAACATCAGCCGCAGGCGGCCGAGCGCGTAGCTGACGGACGGCTGCGTGACGCCGAGCCGCAGCGCCGCGCGGCCGACGTGCCGCTCCTCGTAGACCGCGCGAAACGTCTTCAACAGGTTGAGATCGAGATCCTGCACGCGCAGGCCGTCCGGCGAGTCGGCATCGTGCGACGAAGGTTCGGTGCGGGCCGGCGTCGCCGGGCGGCCGGGGGCGGGATGCGTCATCGTGGTTGCCTCGCGGTAACGGAAGGCGCATGGCCGTAGCGTCGCGCATACGCCTTCGCGAAATGGCCGAAGCCATGGATGCCGTGCGCGATCAGCACGTCGGTCACGCTGCGCGCGTCGCCGCGTTGCAGCGCCGCGTGTACGGCCGCCAGCCGGCGCTCGCGCACGTAGGCGGCCGGCGTGGTGTGCAGGAACGCGCGGAACGCATGCTGCAGCGTGCGCGGGGCGACACCCGCGACGGCTGCCAGCGTGGCCAGCGCGAGCGGTTCGCCGAGATGCGCATCGACGTGGTCGCACGCGCGGCGCACATGCGCCGGCAAAGGCGGCGTGCCGCGCGTGAGCGCGCCGCTGTACGAATGCGGCAGGTGCGTGAGCAGCAGCGACATCAGCCACGCGGTGAGGTCGGCGCCGAACACCGGCGACGCCGTGCCGATGCCCGGCTGCGCACCGAGCCGGCACAGGTACTCGAAGGTCGGCAACACGAGCGCGGCGCCGGTGCCGTCGCTCGCGAGTTCGAACTGCAGCGGCCGCGTGAGTGTCGCCTTCAGCATGTCCTGCAGCTTGCGTTCGAGCGCGCCGCGTTCGAGCCGCAGCACGAGGTTGCGGCAATCGGGGCTCGTGCGCAGGTGGCTCGCGAGCGCGGGCGACGATACCGTCAGCTCGCCGGGGCCCGCGCGTGCGACGACGCTGCCGGCCTGCAGCTCGCACGTCCCGGCGAGCGTCAGCCTGAACAGGAAGTGGTCGGCATCGTCGCCGAAATCGATACGCGTTTCGCGGCCGTAGCAGAGTTCGAGCAGCGCGCCGTGATGCAGCGGCACTTCATACAGCTCCGCATGAAACGGATCGCGGCCGGACGCGGCCATCCGGTGCGGCCCGAGCCGGTGCGCGACCGCGCGTTCGACTTCGTCGGGCGCCTGCAGCGTGCCGAGCCGGTTCGGCGCATGGCGGGAAAGGGCGATGTCCATCGATAGACCTCGTAGCGGATGCCGGGGGGCGGCGGCATGCACCGCGCCGCGATTGCGTTGCGCGAACGGGCGTGTCGTTGCGCGTTTTGAAGCGACGCGACGAGGGCTGCCGCGTAGTCTGGGAAACACTCAATCACCGGGAGACGGCAATGAAGGTATGTGTTCTGGGCGGCGGCCACGGCTGCCATGCGGCGGCGATCGACCTGCTCGAGAAGGGCCACGACGTGACGTGGTGGCGGCGCGATCGCGAGCCGCACGCGCGGCTGCGCGAACTCGGCGTGCTGAACGTGACCGACTATCGCGGCAAGCGGACGGTGCCGCTCGGCGACGCGCCCGGCGCGATCCGCCTGACCGGCGACCTCGCGGCCGCGCTGCGCGGCGCGCGGCTCGTCGTGGTGCCGCTGCCGTCCACGTCGCACGATGGGCTCGCCGCACAGGTCGCACCCTTGCTGGAGGACGACCAGGTCGTGTTCCTGCCGCCCGGCACGTTCGGCAGCGTCGTGTTCGCGCGTGCGGCGGCCGACGCCGGCAACCGTTCGCGCGTCGCGTTCGCCGAAACGGGCACGCTGCCGTACCTCGTGCGCAAGCACGGCGACAACGACGTCGTGATCAGTGCGTATGCGACGCGTCTGCCGACCGGCGTGTTGCCGGCTAACGCGGCCGGCTGGGCGTTCGACGTGCTGCGCGCGGGCTATCCGTCGGTCGAGCCGGTCGAGGATGCGTTGTCCGGCGCGCTGATGAACGCAGGCCCCGTGATCCATCCGCCGCTGATCCTGATGAACGCCGGCCCGCTCGAACACTTCGACGCGTGGGACATCCACAACGAAGGCACGCAGCCGTCGATCCGCCGCGTGACGAACGCGCTCGACGCCGAACGCATCGCGGTGCGCGAAGCGCTCGGTTATCGGGCGCCGCATTTCCCGCTCGCCGATCACTACGCGACCGAAGGCGACGAATGGATGTACGGGCGCGGCGCGCACGGCAAGCTGACCGATAGCGGCGACTGGCGCGAGAAGATCGATCTGCGCACGCATCGCTACATGCTCGAGGACACCCGGCTCGGGCTGTCGTTCATCGTGTCGTGCGGGCGCTGGGCCGGCGTGCCGACGCCGGTCGCGCAGGGGCTGCTGAGCATCGCGAGCGCGGTCGCGGTGCGCGACCTGTATGCGGAAGGGCGCACGCTGGAAGGGCTCGGGCTTGCGGCGCTGTCGAAGGACGCGATGCGCGCGCTGCTCGATAAGGGGTACGCCGCATGAAGGCGGCCGCCGATGTGATGCGCGTCCACGTGCTCGGCGCGGGACGCATGGGGCAGGGGATCGCGCTCGTGTTCGCGTTCGCGGGCCTCGACGTGACGCTGATCGACTTCAAGCCGCGCGATGCGGCCGGCTGGCACGCCTTCGACGCGCGGACACGCGACGAGATCGCAAGGCCGCTGCACGCGCAGGTCGCGCTCGGCCGCATCGATGCCGCGCAGGCCGAAGCCGTCGTTGCGCGCATCGCGCTCGTCTCGTATGGCGGCGCGGCGGAAGCGCTGCGCGATGCCGATATCGTGTTCGAGGCGCTGCCCGAAGTGCTGGACGCGAAAGCCGCTGCGCTGCGCTGGCTTGGCGAGCACGTCGATGCCCATGCAACGATCGCGTCGACCACGTCGACGTTCGTCGTCACGGAGCTGCAGCGTCACGTCATGCACCCCGGGCGGATGCTGAACGCGCACTGGCTGAACCCCGCGTTGCTGATGCCGCTCGTCGAGATCAGCCGCAGCGACGCGACGGATCAATCCGTCGTCGACGCCCTCGCTGCGCTGCTCGAACGCGTCGGCAAGAAGCCGGTGATTTGCGGGCCGGCGCCCGGCTATATCGTGCCGCGCATCCAGGCGCTCGCGATGAACGAGGCCGCGCGGATGGTCGAGGAGGGCGTCGCAAGCGCCGCGGATATCGATACGGCGATCCGCACCGGTTTCGGCCCGCGCTTCGCGGTGCTCGGGCTGCTCGAATTCATCGACTGGGGCGGCTGCGACATCCTGTACTACGCGTCGACGTACCTGGCCGGCGAGATCGGCCCGCGCTTCGCGCCGGCCGCGAGCGTCGTGCGCAACATGGAAGCCGGGCGCGACGGCGTGCGTACGGGTGCCGGCTTCCACGACTATGCGGACGTCGACGTGCCCGCGTACATGCGGCAGCGGCTCGGCGAATTCGCGCGGCTGCTCGATCACCTGGGGCTCGCTCCAGCGTTCGACAGCGCGCGGCGCGACGCCGGGCGCTGACCGTCGCGCGGTCATGCGGCGTCGCCGCGCGAACCGTCGGCGGGCGTGGTGCGCGTCTCGCGCATCACGCACAGCGTCGCGACGGTCACGAGGCCGAGCGCGACGAGGAACAGCGACACGGGCCACGACGCGTGATAGCGCGCGAGCAGCGCGGTCGCGATCAGCGGCGACATCCCGCCCGCGAAGATCGACGCGACTTCATGGCCGAGCGCGACGCCCGAATAGCGCACCTCGGTGCTGAACAGCTCGCCGACGAGTGCGGGCAGCGTGCCGATCATCGCGCCGTGGCTCACCGCGGTGCCGACGGTCAGCGCGAGCCACACGAGCGGCGTCACGCGCGTATCGAGCAGCCAGAAGAACGGAAACGCGCACGCGACGAGGCTCAGCGCGCCGATCAGGTACACGGGCTTGCGGCCGATCCGGTCGGACAGCCGGCCCCACGCGAGCATCGCGCCCATCTCGACGATCATCGCGATCATCACGCCGGTCAGCATCACGCCGTTCGGGATGCCGACGTACTTGCCGTAGACGAGCGAGAACGCGAGAAAGATGTACGCGCCGCCGTTCTCGGCCACGCGCAGCCCCATCGCGAGCAGGATTTCCTT
The DNA here is from genome assembly GCA_031253835.1 of Burkholderia sp. Lineage (GTDB taxonomy): Bacteria > Pseudomonadota > Gammaproteobacteria > Burkholderiales > Burkholderiaceae > Burkholderia. Next base: position 136,778 of record JAIRVP010000064.1, read on the forward strand.
CGGATGGCGGCGGAGGCACTCGACGATCGGCAGATGCGTATGCTCACCGCGCTTGCCGGCCTGCTCGAAGTCGCGGCTTTCCGGCAGATGGCGGCGGATGTAGATGCCGATCGCGAAGATGGCGATGCTCGCGAGGAACGGCAGCCGCCAGCCCCACGTGCGGAACATGTCGTCGGGCAGCGCCTGCGCGGCGAGGAACGCGGCCGACGACAGCACGAAGCCGCCGCCCACGCCGAGCTGGCTCCACGCCGCGTAGTAGCCGCGCTGCTCGGGCGGTGCGTTCTCGCTGATCATCAGCACGCCGCCGCCCCATTCGCCGCCGGACGCGACGCCCTGCAGCAGCCGCAGCACGACGAGCGCGGCCGGCGCCCACAACCCGACCTGCGCGTAGGTCGGCAGCAGGCCGATCGCGAAGGTCGACGCACCCATGATCAGCAGCGTCCACACGAGCGACGCCTTGCGCCCGTAGCGGTCGCCGACGTGGCCGAACACGATTCCGCCGAGCGGCCGCGCGACGAAGCCGAGCGCGAACGCCGCGAACGCGGCGAGGTTGCCGGCGAGCGGCGACGCGCCGGGCGGGAAGAACACATGGCCGAACACGAGCGCGGCGGCCGTGCCGTACACGAAAAAGTCGTACCACTCCATCGCGTTGCCGGCGACGGAGGCGATGACGATCCGGCGCAGTTGCCGGTCGGCGAGCGGCCGGGCGGCGCTCGGGGATTGCACGGTGTCGGTCGGGTACATGGCGGACTCTGAAGGGGGGCGGGCGCGTGCCGTCTGTGCAGCACTGCGGGCTAGTGTTGTCGGCACCGCGCCCCCGGTCAAATCCGCAGAAAAAGGGGAGTGTCATCACTCCCGCAAATGATGGTCGGCGTGCCGCTACGCTGTGCCGGCCTGCAGCAGCGCGATCATCCGCTGCGCGAGCGGCGGCACGTACGCGCCCGCGCGGTGCATCGCGCCGATGCGGCGGTCCAGCTCGAGCTCGCCGGCCTTCAGGTCGAGCGCACGCAGCCCGGTCACCTGGTCGAGCGCGTCGGCGCCGCCGACGCACAGCAGCGACGTGCCGCGCAGCAGCTGCAGCAGCGACGTATTGCCGAAATCCGTCTCGACGCGCAGGCGTGGCGTCGGCAGCCCGCGCGCGCGGAATGCGTCGTCGATCCGGTGCCGCACCGGAATGGTCGCTTCCGGCAACAGCCATTCCTGGTCGGCGAGATCCGCGAGCGTGAGCGCGCGCTTGCGCTGCAGCGGGTGCGCGGCGTCGGCGAGCACCGTCAGCCGGTCGTCGAACAGCGCGATGGTGTCGAGCGCGGTGTCCGGCTGCTGCGGCTCGGGCGCGACTACCAGGTCGAGTTCGCCGGCCGCGAGCAGGTCGAGCAGCTCGCGCGCGAGCCGGCAGCGCAGCCGCAGCCGCGCGGCCGGCCGTTCGCGGATCAGCTGCCGGCATGCGTCGAGCACGAACGCGTTCGGCACGGTCGGCGAATAGCCGATCCGCACGATGCCCTGTTCGCCGCCGCGGATCGCGCGCATCTCCTGCATCGCATCGTCGAATTCGAGCGCGATCCGCTGCGCGCGGGTGACGAAGCGCGCGCCGGCCGGCGTCGGCGTCATCCCGTTCGCGGTGCGCTCGAACAGCGTCACGCCGACCTGCGCCTCCAGCCGCTGCACGGCCTTCGTCAGCGCGGGCTGCGACAGCCCCAGCGCCTCGGCCGCCTTGCCGATGCTGCCGTGCCGCTCCACGGCCAGCAGGTACTCCAGGTCGCGCGTATCCATCGAGGGGATTCCTGTCGGTTATGACTTTATATCCGGTGATGCATTGTGGTGATGCCTCGGCATCTTACAGACTGGCGGCACTGTTCGACCAGGAGATTCGCTTTGAGCTTCGCCTACTTCCTGCGGCGCGCGGCCTGCTACTGGGGCAGCCAGCCCGCCGTGATCCACCGTGACCGCGCCGTCACGTACCGTCAGCTCGACGAGCGTTCGACGCGGCTCGCGAACGCGCTGCGCGGCCTCGGCTTCGTGCGCGGCGACCGTATCGCCGTGCAGTCGCGCAACTGCATCGAGCTCGTCGAGATCGAATGCGCGCTGTACAAGGCCGGCCTCGTGAAGGCCGCGCTGAACCCGCGCTTCACGGCGGCCGAGGCCGCCGACGTCGTCGGCAACTGCACGCCCGTCGCGTTCATCGGCGGGCGCGGCTATACGGACTACACGCCCGATTCGCCGGGCTTCGGGTCGATCGAGCGGTTCGTGTCGCTCGACGGCGCGGTGTCCGGCTATCTCGACTATGACACGCTGCTCGCGAAGGGGAGCGATACGCTGCCCGACTACACGCCGGCGGCCGACGACCTCGCGGTGCTGCACTTCTCGTCCGGCTCGACCGGGCGCATCAAGGCCGCGATGCAGAGCTACGGCAACCGGCTCGCGTCGCTGCGCAAGATCGTGCTCGGGATGGATCGCCCCGCGCAGCCGGGCGACCGGCTCGCGCTGATCGGGCCGATCACGCACGCGTCGGGGATGCTGATGCAGCCGTACCTGTTCTGCGGCGCGACGCTCGTGCTGTTCGACACGTTCGAGCCCGCGCATTTTCTCGCCGAAGTCGCGCGCCAGCGCATCACGCACACGTTCATGGTGCCGGCGATGGTCAACATGCTGCTGAACGTGCCCGAGCTCGCGCAGGCCGACCTGCGCAGCCTGAAGGTGCTCGGCTACGGCGCGGCGCCGATGGCGCCGGCGCGCATCGAGGAAGCCTGGGCGCGCATCGGCCCCGTGCTGTCGCAAGGCTATGGCGCGAGCGAATCGACGTCGGGTGTCACGCGGCTCGGCATCGCCGATCACGCGCATGCGCTGCTGCACGACCGCGAGCGGCTCGCGTCGTGCGGCCGGCCGCTGGGCGAAACCGAGGTGCGCGTGGTCGACGCCGACGGGCGCGAAGTCGAAGGCGACGCGATCGGCGAGATCGTGATTCGCGGCGCGGACGTGTTCCACGGCTACTGGAACGCGCCGGAGCTGACGCGCGAGGTGCTGGTCGACGGCTGGCTGCATACCGGCGACCTCGCGCGCACCGATCGCGAAGGCTTCATCTACCTGGTCGACCGCAAGCACGACATGGTCATTTCGGGCGGCTTCAACGTGTATCCGACCGAAGTCGAATCCGCGCTGTACCGGCATGAGGACGTGCTCGAAGCGTGCGTGATCGGCGTGCCCGACGACAAGTGGGGCGAGGCCGTGCGGGCCGTCGTCGTGCTGCGTTCGGGCCGCAGCGTGCAGGCGGCCGATCTCGTCGCGCACTGCCGCGCGCAGCTCGCCGACTACAAGGTGCCGCGCGCCATCGATTTCGTCGCGGAGCTGCCGAAGAACGCGAGCGGCAAGATCGCCCGCAAGCTCGTGCGCGAGCCGTACTGGAACGGCGTCACGCGCCGCGTCAACTGAAGGAGCCCGCCATGTTCGATCATCTGCAACGCCCCGAATTCGTCGCGCTGCGCGCGGCCGTGCTGCGCTTCGTCGACGACGAACTGCGCCCGATCGAGCGCGAGCTGCGGCTCGACTCGGAAGACGTCTGGCCGCGCGACGTGCTGCGTCGCGTATGGCAACGCTCGGCCGCGCTCGGTTTCTACACCGCGAGCCTGCCCGTCGAGATCGGCGGCCAGGGGCTGTCGATCGCCGAGGTCTGCGCGCTGAAGGCCGACCTGGCCGCGTGCGGCGCGGCACTCGCGCCGCACGTGCTCGGCGAGCTCGGTGGGCCGCCGCGTATCGGCAACATGCTGAAGTACGCGACGCCCGCGCAGCTCGAACGCTATTTCAAGCCGGTGATGCGCGGCGAGAAGTCGACGTGCTTCGCGCTGACCGAGCCGCACTCGGGCTCGGACGCGATGAGCATCCGCACGACGGCGGTCGAGGACGGCGATTCGCTCGTCATCAACGGCACGAAGCATTACATCAGCGGCGCGCCGTTCGCCGATTTCGCGATCGTGATGTGCGTGACCGATGCGAGCACGACGCCGCCGCAGATCACGGCCGTGCTCGTCGATCTCGACTTGCCCGGCGTGAGCGTCGAGCACGAGTACGTGCCGATGTCGGGCCAGCACATCGACGCGGACATCCGCTTCGTCGACGTGCGCGTGCCGCGCGAGAACGTGTTCGGCGGCGTCGGCAGCGGCTTCCGGCTCGGCATGTCGCGCATCAACGTGAACCGGCTGCTGCATTGCCCGACGATGCTCGGCCTCGCGATGTCCGCGTATCGCGCGTCGCTCGAGCATGCGCGCACGCGCCGGCAGTTCGGCGGGCCGATCGCGCGCTTCCAGGCGATCCAGCACATGCTCGCCGACATGGCCGCCGCGCTGTGGGCGTGCGAAAGCATGATCGCGCACACGGCCGCGCTGGCCGATGCGGGCGCCGACCTGCGGATGACGGCGTCCGCATGCAAGCTGTACGTGTCGGAGCGCTGCTTCGAAGTGGCGGACAAGGCCGTGCAGATCCACGGCAACGTCGGCGTGACGCGCGGCCACCCGGTCGAACAGACGTTCCGCAAGCTGCGGATGTTCAGGATCCTGACCGGCACGAGCGAGATCCAGCGCAACGCGATCGCGAAGGCGATTCTCGAACCGGCCGGCGCGGGGCGCGAAGCATGACAGCCCGCGACGATGCATGGCCGGCCGGCGACGATCACGCGCCCGCCTGGTCGTGCCTGCGCGGCGTGCGGATCATCGATGCCGGCCAGTTGCTGCCGGGGCCGCATGCGTGCGCGCTGCTGCGCCAGCTCGGCGCCGACGTGATCAAGGTCGAGCCGCCGGGCGGCGACGCGCTGCGGCAGTTCGGCGCCGACACGTTCGCGCAGTTCAACCGCGGCAAGCGCTCGATCGTGCTCGACCTGAAGACGCCCGACGGCCGCGCGCGCTTTCTCGATCTCGTGCGCGACGCCGATGCGGTGGTCGAAGGCAACCGGCCGGGCGTGATGGCGCGGCTCGGGCTCGATTACGCGGCGCTGTCCCGTGCGAACCCGCGCGTCGTGCTGTGCTCGATCACCGGCTACGGGCAGGACGGCCCGTATGCGAACCGCCCCGGCCACGACCTGAATTTCCTCGCCGATGCCGGCTACTGGGCGGTGCCCGTGCAACTGCATGACACCGTCGCGCGGCCGCGCGTGCGGCTTGCCGATCACGCAGCCGCGATGCATGCGGCGCTCGCGCTCGCCGTCGCCGTGATGAGCGCCCGCGCGAACGGGTTCGGCCAGCATCTCGACGTGTCGATTCACGACGTGATGTTCGCGTGGACCGCGCCGGCCGCATGGGCGCTGCGCACGGGCCGCGATACACCGGACACCGCGCGCTGGGTGATGCCCGACAACGACCTGTTCAGGACGGCCGACGGGCGGCACATCGTGCTCGCGACGCTCGAGGACAAGTTCTGGGCCGCGTTTGCCGATGCGCTCGGCGACGCATATCCGGCGCTGCGCGACCCGCGCTACGCCCAGCGCGCGGGCCGTCAGCAGCACCGGTACGCACTCGGCGCGCTGCTGCGCACGACGTTCGCGACGCGCACGCAGCGTGAATGGATGCGCGTGCTCGGACCGCTCGCGCTGCCCGTATCGCCGCTGCCCGATCCCGGCGAGGTATTCGACGATCCGCACGTGCGGGCCCGCGGCGTCGCGCGCGAGGTGGCGGAAGACCACACGCTCGCGGTGCGCTTCCCGGTGAAGTTCTCGCTCGGCTTGCCGGACGGCGACGACCGTGTGCCGGCGCCCGGCGAGCACGGCGGCGGATAGCGCGACGCACCCGGCCGCCCACGACAACGAAACAGGAGACAGCCATGACGAATGGCGCGCAATACCGCCCCGGACGGGCGTGGTCCATCGCGACGATGCTCGCGCTGATGATGCTGGTGAATTTTCTCGACAAGGTCGTGCTCGGCCTCGTGTCGGTGCCGATGATGCGCGACCTGCATCTCAGCCCGACGCAGTTCGGCGTGATCGGCGGCAGCCTCAACTGGCTGTTTGCGGTCGCGGCGGTCGCGGGCGGCATCGCCGCGAACCGCTGGCCCGCGAAATGGCTGCTGCTCGCGATGGCGGCCGCGTGGGCGCTGCTGCAGCTGCCGATGCTCGCCGCGAGCTCGATCTGGGTCGTCATCGCGTGCCGCGTGCTGCTCGGCATCGGCGAAGGGCCCGCGTCGCCGGTCGCGACGCACGCGATCTACAAGTGGTTTCCCGATACGCGGCGCAATCTCCCCGTCGCGCTGCTGCACCAGGGCAGCGCGCTCGGCCTGCTGATCGCGGGGCTCTCGATTCCGGTCATCACGACCCACTGGGGCTGGCGCGCGAACTTCGCGGTGCTGGCGCTGCTCGGCGCGGTGTGGTGCATCGCGTGGGCCGTGGTCGGCGAGGAGGGCGCGCTGTCGCGGGCGCCACGCGCGGCCGGCGGCGACCGCGTGCCGTACGGGCGGCTGCTGACCGACCGCACGGTGCTCGGCAACTTCCTCGGCCATTTCGCGGCGAACTGGATTCTCGCGATGACGCTCACGTGGATGCCGACCTACCTGCAGCTCGGGCTCGGCTTCGGGCCGCACGAGGCCGGCCGGATGTTCGCGCTGTTCGTCGCGGTCACGTCGCCGCTCAGCCTCGCGCTCGCGTGGCTGTCGCAATCGCTGCTCGCACGCGGGATGCCGTCGCGGCACGGGCGCGGCACGTTCATCGCGGTCACGCTCGCGATCGCCGGCGCGATGCTGGCGCTGCTGCCGGTGCCGGAGATGCCGCGCGCCGCGAAGCTCGTGCTGCTGACGCTCGGCAGCGGGCTGACGCTGACGATGTACTCGATCGGCCCCGCGATGCTCGCCGAAGTGACGCCGGATGCGCAGCGCGGCGGCGTGCTCGCGCTCAGCAACGGCTTCGCATCGCTCGCGGGCCTCGGCGCGCCGGTCATTACCGGAATGCTGATCGAGGGCGCCGGCGCATCGGTCGCGCACGGCTTCGAGCAGGCGAGCCTCGTGTGCGGCGTCGTGCTGGTCGCATGCGGCGTGCTCGGCGCCTGGTGCCTCGATCCGCAGCGCTCGTTGCGGCGCCTCGCTGGCGACACGGAACACGCCGCGCCGCCGGTCGGCGCGTGCGGCCGCTAGCACCGCATATCGCTTCACATCGCTTTCGGCGTGCGGCCCGCTTGCCGGGCGGCACCGCCTTTCGACGGTAGCAGCACCACGATACGCCGCGCGACGACGCGGCAGGAGGAGACATGAAGAAGATGCTTGCAGCGGCGCTGGTCGGCGCGCTGTGCGGAAGTGCGCACGCGCAGTCGAGCGTGACGCTGTTCGGCCGGATCGGCGGCGGCGTGCGTTGGGTCAACGGGTTGCCGGGCGGCAGCCAGGTCGGCTTCAACAACAACATCATCGCGGGCAACGAGTTCGGCATTCGCGGCCGGGAGGATCTCGGCAACGGGCTGAAGGCGCTGTTCGTGCTCGACGGCGCGTTCAACAGCGGCACCGGTGCGCTGAAGACGTCCGGCATGCTGTTCTCGCAGGCTGCGTACGTCGGCCTTGCCGGCGATTTCGGCCGCGTGACGTTCGGCCGACAGTTCAACGTCGCGGAGGATCTCGGCATCGCGCTCGATCCGCTCGGCGGGCGCGGGCAGTCGCTTGCGGTCGAACCGGGGGTGCTGTTCGACGGCAACTTCTTCACGCTCGATTCGCGCTTCAACAACACGATCAAGTATCTCGGGCAGGTGGGCGGCTTGCGGTTCGGTGCGAACTACTCGCCCGGCGGCGTCGCGGGCAGCGCGCATGCGGGCACCAGCTATTCGACGGCCGCGATGTACACGTATTCGGACCTGATGGGCGGCGTGTCGTATGCGAAGACGTACAGCCCGGACGGCTCGCAATCCGCGCAGACGATCCAGGCGGGCGGTACGCTGCAGCTCGGCCGCGCGCGTTTCTACCTGAGCTATGCGTCGCTGAACGTGCGCGCGAACAAGGCCGGTGCGCCGTCGCGGCGCGACGATATTCCGTCGTTCGGCGTCGTCGTGCAGCCGCTGCCGGCGCTGCAGTTGAGCGCGGCCGCGTTCTACGATCGCGCGCGCAATCTCGGCAACGTGCAGGGCGCGGACGGCCACAAGCTGACGACCTACGCGATCGCCGAGTACTTCCTGTCGAAGCGGACCGAGCTGTATGTCGAAGTCGATCGAAACGGGATGACCGGCGCATACATGCGCGACCCGGCGACGATCGCGGCACTGAACCTGCGGCGCGGCGCGAGTGCGACGACCGGTGTGTCGATCGGGCTGATGACACAGTTCTGAGGTTTTCCCATCAACGGCTTTCAAGGAGCGTGATCCGATCATGCGTACTTCATTCCGACTTGCCCTGACGCTGCTGACGGCAGCGTGCTGGAGCATCGCCGCGCAGGCGCAACCCGATGCTGCAAGCGCGGCGGCTCCGTCATCGGCGGCCCCGGTTGCGCAGGCATCCGCGCCAATGCAAGCGCCGGCATCGGCCGGCTTGTCGCCGTCGCAGCGCAAGGCGGCCGACCGCAAGCTGAAGCGTCGCGTCAGCACGGCGCTGGCCCGGACGAAAAACCTGAACGTGGCGCGCATCCTCGTGCGCGTGCGCGACGGAGGTGTGACGCTGTCCGGCTCGGTCACCGATACGACGCAGGCGAATCTCGCGGCGACGGTCGCACGGGGCGTCGACGGCGTGACGTCGGTGTCGAACCAGTTGCGTATCGACGGCCAGCAGCAGTAATGTCCGGGCACGCCGCCCATTCTCTTTCCAAGACGAGGCACTCGTTCAATGCGAATCCATCGACGCTTTACGGCTGATCGGCGCACCCGCCGGTTCGCCGGCACCTTCATGCTGGCCGGCGGGCTCGCGCTCGCCGCGACCGCTGCACCGGCCATCGCGGCCGACGGCGCGGCGCCGGCGGGCATGATGCAGGGCTTCCCGCCGCCGGCCGACCGGATCGTCAACAAGAAAAACGCGTTCACGCCGGCCAGCCTGCGCTGGGCGTTGAGCAATACGCGGCTGCTCGCACCGACGGCCGGCATCCGCCACGCGGCCGCGCCGATGCCGCTCCCCGAGCGGCCGGCGCCCGGCCTCGATGCGCTGCCCGTGACGATCGGCGGGGAAACGCTGACGCTCGACGCGTACTTGCGCGCGACCCATACCGACGGCTTCATCGTGCTGCAGCGCGGCCGGATCGTCTACGAGCGTTATTTCGACGGCTTCCGGCCCGACCAGACGCACGCATGGGCGTCGATGACGAAATCGGTGACGGGGCTGCTCGCCGCGCAGATGATCGAATCGGGCGTGCTCGACGCGGGCGCGCCGCTGTCGCGCACGGTGCCGGAACTGGCCGACACGCCGTTCGGCAGCGCGACGCTGCAGCAGAACCTCGACATGGAAGTGCCGACTGCGTATACGCCCGGTATCCCGCCCGATATCGGCCTGTTCGGCGCAGTCGGGCTGGTGCCGCGCCACGAAGGCGCGCCGGCCAGCATCGCCGACTTCCTGCTGACCGTGCGGCGCGTGCCCGACGTGGCGCCCGGCACCGCATGGTTCTACCAGAACGGTTCGCCGGAAGCGGTCGCGTGGGCGATGCAGCGCGCGACGGGGCAGTCGTGGAGCGCGCTGGTCGAGCGGTGGCTGTGGCGCGATATCGCGGAAGACGATGCGTACGTCGCGGTGGACGGTAACGCGATGGCGATGGCCAGCGGCGGGCTGTACACGACGCTGCGCGACGCCGCGCGTTTCGCGGAGCGCGTGCGCACCGGGCTCGGCGGCGCGCGCGGCACGCTGCCGGCCGTGACGATTCGCGCGGCGCTGCAGCCGGCGCACAACGCGGCGCTGTTCGCGAAGGGCAACGTGATTCCCGGCAAGGACGGCTATGCGTATCGCGACTACTGGTACCAGGTGAACGACGGCGACGGTTCGTTCGCGGCGGCGGGGCGCTTCGGCCAGTCGATCCTCGTCAACCCGAAGACCGCGCTGACGATCGTCAAGTTCTCGTCGTCGCCGGATTTCGCGCCGCGTGCGCTCGATGCGCAGGGCCAGGCGACGCGGCCGCGCGCGGCGCTCGAACGCGGCGACGCGTTGAGCGTGGTGGCACGGGCGGTCGCGGAGAAATTGCGGTAACGCAACCCCGCCCGCAACCGCACCCGCGCAGCGTTACCGCTCGATCTGCCGGTTCCAGCGCGTATCCCACTGCGCGCGGCGTGCGTTGATCGCGGCCCAGTCGACCACGGTCACCTTGCGCACGAGGTCGTCGACATTGCCGAGGCTCTGCTGCATCGCGGCGGGCATTTTCGCGACGCGGTTGGTCGGAATCTGCTTGCCGGCCTCGGCCGCCTTCGTCTGCGCGGGGGCGGACAGCAGGAACTGCGCGAGCTTCTGCGCGAGCTGCGGATCGGGGTTGTTCGCGACCACGCACAGGTCGACGAGCAGCAGCACGGGGCCTTCCTTCGGGTTCGCATACGCGACGGGGATACCCTTGTCCTGCAAGTCGCCGACGCCGGTCGGCGTGAGCGGGAACAGGCCGGCTTCGCCGGTCTGCACCATCTCCGAGATCTTCGCCGAGTTCGGGATGTACTCGACGACGTTCGGCCCGACCGTGCTCGCCCACTTGCTGAAGCCGGGCTCGACGTTCTGCTCGTTGCCGCCGAGCAGCCGGTTGATCGCGAGGAAGCCGTGCAGCCCGAACGTGCTGCTCGACGCCGACTGGAACACGACCTTGCCCCTGTATTTCGGATCGGCGAAATCCATCCACGACGTCGGCGGCGTCCAGCCTTTCTCGGCGAACAGCTTCTTGTTGTACGCGATGCCGGTCATCCCGAGCTGCACGCCCGCGCCGATGTCGTCCTTCATCCGCGCGAACGGGTACAGCTCCTTCAGCACCGGCGAATCGTCGAGCTTCTGGCACACGCCGAGGCTGACCGCGCGCGCCATCACGCCGTCGTCGAGGAACGCGACGTGGATCTGCGGCTTGTTGCGGTTCGCGAGCAGCTTCGCGAGTACGTCCGACGACGTGCCGGGCACGACGACCACCTTCACGTTGTTCGCCTTCTCGAAGTCGGGCAGCACCTGGCTCGTGTAGGCCTTCTCCATCGGGCCGCCGTTCATGCCGACGTAGATCGTCTTCGTTTGCGCGAACGCGGGCGCGCCGGCACCTGCGATGCAGAGGGCGGCGGCCGCCGCGATCGTTCCGAGCAGTTTCATCGTTGGGTCTCCTCTTGACGGAAAGGGGCGGTCGGCGCGGCTTCGCGGAAGAAGCGGCCGATCGAGAATGCATCGAGTGGCGTGGCGGTTTCGCCGCTCGTGACGAGGTCGGCGAGCACGTCGCCGACGCCCGGCGCGAGCAGGAAGCCGCCGCCGGAAAAGCCGAACGCGTGCAGCAGGCGCGGTGTCGTTCGGCTCGCGCCGATGATCGGGTTGTGGTCGGGCGTGCAGCCTTCGACGCCGCTCCACGTGCGGATCAGCAGCGCGTCACGCAGCGCGGGCAGCAGCGCGCACGCGTCGCGCATCACCGCACGCGTCGTATCGACCGACGGCTGGCCGAATTCGCCGTCGCCGCGGCCGCGCCCGCCGCCGATCACGCAGTTGCCGCGCGCGACCTGCCGCGCGTACACGCCGCCGCCGTACACGCCGAGGTTGTGCGTGATGAACGGCGGCAGCGGCTCGGTCACCCACATGTTCGGGTAGATCGGCTCCATCGGCACGGCTTCGCCGAAGCGTTCGCCGATCGTGTTCGCCCACGCGCCGGCCGAGTTGATCAGCCACGTCGCGGTGCAGGCGCGGCCGCCTGCCTGAAAGTGAAAGCGCGTGCCGTCGTGATGAACGTCGTCGACGGGCGTGTGCTCGAACACGTCCGCGCCCGCCGCGCGGGCCGCGCGCGCGAACGCGGGCGACACGAGGCGCGGGTTGGCGTGACCGTCGGTCTCGCACAGTGAGCCGCCGAGCGCCGCGCGGCCGAGCCACGGGTAGCGGCGCCGGAACGCATCGCCGCGCATCACCTGCAGCGGCAAGCCGTGTTCGCCGGCGAGCGCGGCGTACGCGTCGAGCGCGTCGAGATCGGCGTCGCTGCGCGCGAGCCGGAGGTGACCCGACACGACGAATTCGCCGTCGATGCCGATCAGTTCGGGCAGGCGGTCCCAGATGCGCCGCGCCCGCAGCGCGAGCGGCAGTTGCTCGGCCGGCCGGCCCTGGCAGCGCACGCCGCCGTAGTTCACGCCGCTCGCCTGCGCGCCGCAATCGCGCCGCTCGAACAGCCCGGTGCGCAAACCGCGGCGCGTCAGCGCGAGCGCGGCCGACGCGCCGACGAGGCCGCCGCCGACGATCGCGACGTCGTAATGCCGGATCTCACTCATCGCGCGCCCCGTCGGGAATCGCCGCGACATCGTCGCCCGCGAGCGCGGCCGAGATCGGGAACGGCTTCACGGGCGGCTGCGCACGCAACCGGCCGACATCGGCGAGCGGGCGGCCGGTTTCGGCGGCCAGCACGAGCGCGGCCGCGTCGCCGCACATGCGGCCCTGGCAGCGGCCCATGCCGACGCGCGTCAGCGCCTTCAGCCGGTTCAGCTCGGTCGCTGCGCCGTCGCGGACGCAGCGGCGCAGCGTGCCTGCATCGATCTCCTCGCAGCGGCACACGATCGTGTCGTCGGGGCAGCGTGCGGCCTGCTCGACCGGCGGCGCGAATGCCGCTTCGAGGCCCGCGCGGAAGGCGCCGACGCGCGCGAGCGTGCGTTCGAGCGTCGCCGCATCGGGTTTGCCGGACGGCGCGGGCGATGCGATGCCGGCGTCGTCGAGCAACGCGAGCGCCGCCCGCCGGCCCGATGCTTCGGCTGCGTCGGCGCCGGCGATGCCCGCGCCGTCGCCGGCGACGTACAGGCCGCGCACCGACGTGCGGCCGGCCGCGTCGCGCTCGGGCAGCCACGCGCGATTGAGCGGGTCGAACCCGAACCGGCAGCCGGCGAGATCGGCGAGCTGCGTTTCGGAGCGCAGCCCGAAGCCGAGGCCGAGCGCGTCGCAGTCGAGCAGGCGCGGCTGCGTGCCGTCACCGGCGGCGCGCCATGCGATCCCCGTCACGTGCGGGCCGCCGAGCACGCGCTCGAGCGTGACGCCCGTTTCGATCGCCACGCCATGCGCGCGCAGCCAGCCGATGTAATAGAGCCCCTTCGCGAAGGTCGACGGCACGCGCAGCAGCGCGGGCGCGGCGGCGGCCTGGCGGCGCAGCGGGCTCGTATCGAGCACGGCCGCGACCTGCGCGCCGGCCTTCGCATACTGGTAGGCGACGAGGTAAAGCAGCGGGCCCGTGCCCGCGAACACGATGCGCCGGCCGATGGCGCAGCCCTGCGCCTTCAGCGCGACCTGCGCGCCGCCGAGCGTGTAGACGCCCGCGAGCGTCCAGCCCGGCACGGGCAGCAGGCGGTCGGTCGCGCCGCTCGCGATGACGAGGTGCGAGTACGGCACCGTGACTTCGCGGCCGTCCTGCAACGTGTCGATACGGCCTGCGCCGCATGACCACGCGAGCGTGTCCGGCCGGTAGTCGACCTGCGGCAGCAGCGCGGCCATCGTCCGGTGCACGGCATCGGCCTTCGCGGCGTCGAAGCCGTACAGCGTGCGCTTGCCGCGCGCGAACGCGCCGTCTACCGGCGGTTGCCGGTAGATCTGTCCGCCCCAGCGCGCGTTCTCGTCGATCACGACGGGGCGCAGCCCCGCGTCGACCAGCGCTTCGGCCGCGCGCACGCCGGCCGGCCCCGCGCCGACGATCACCGGTTGCAGTGCGGCGCTCATGACGCGTCTCCGGTCGTGGCCGGCCGGGCGGCCGTGAGAATCCGCATGCCTTCGGCGATCGGCGTCGAGCACGCGCGCACGCGTGCGCCGCCTTCGGTGCGCACCCAGCAGTCCTGGCACGCGCCGATCAGGCAGAAGCCCGCGCGCGGCTGGCCGCTGAATTCGCTGACGCGCACGCGGCGCTGCGCGACGAGGATCGCGGTGAGCACGGTGTCGCCGGCGAGCGCCTGCGCGGGGCGGCCGTCGAGCGTGAACGCGACGGCGGCGCGCTCGCGTTCGGCGACGCGCACGAACTGCGCGCCGTCGTCCGCGACGCCGGTGGAACGGGAAACGGAAGTCGTCATCAGTGTTGGCCGATCAGGATGCGGTTCAGGCCGTACACGCGATCGAGCAGCAGCATCGCGCCGGCGGTGATGAAGATGACGAGCGCCGACACCGACGCCATCATCGGGTCGATCGATTCGGTCGCGTACATGTACATGCGCACGGGCAGCGTGACCGTCTGCGGCGACGTGACGAAGATCGACATCGTCAGTTCGTCGAAGCTGTTGATGAACGCGAGCAGCCAGCCGCCCGTGATGCCGGGCACGATCATCGGCAGCGTGATGCGGCGGAAGGTGGTCCACGGATCCGCGCCGAGCGAGCATGCGGCCTGCTCGATGCTGCGGTCGAGGCCCGCGACGGACGCGAGCACGAGCCGCATCACGAACGGCGTGATGACGATCATGTGCGCGAGCACGAGCCACGCGAACGAGCCGGTGGCGCCGACCAGCGCGAAGAAGCGCAGCAGCGCGATGCCGAGCACGAGGCCGGGAATCACGAGTGGCGACAGCAGCAGCCCGTTCAGGAACGCGCGGCCGGGAAACGTCGCGCGGCCGATGGCGAGGCCCGCCGGCAGCGCGATCGCGAGCGACAGCGTCGCCGACGCGAACGCGAGCTTCACGCTGTTGAAGAACGCGGTGACGAAGTCGGGATAGTCGAGGATCGCGCGGAACCAGCGCAGCGACAGCCCGCGGGTCGGCAGCGTCAGCGTTTCGTCGGGCGTGAACGCGACGAGCACGACGATCACGAGCGGTGCGAGCACGAACAGGATCACGAGCGTGTGGAACGCGAGGGCAACGGGGCCGTTCTTTCTCATCGCGATGCGCCTCCGAGGCTGCGTGCGTAGCGGCGTTCGAGCACGCGGTAATAGGTGAGCATCACGACGAGGTTCGCGACCAGCAGCAGCACCGCGATCGTCGCGCCGAGCGGCCAGTTCAGCGAGCCGAGGAATTCGTCGTAGACGGCCGTGGCCGCGACCTTCAGCCGGCGTCCGCCGAGCAGGCCGGGAATCGCGAACGCGCTCGCCGACAGCCCGAACACCATCAGGCTGCCCGACAGCACGCCCGGCATCAGCTGCGGCAGCACGATGCGGCGCAGCGTCGTGAACGGCGAGGCGCCGAGCGACAGCGCCGCATGCTCGGTCTGCGGATCGAGCCGCTGCAGCGCGGTCCACACGGGGATCACCATGAACGGCAGCATCACGTGCACCAGCGCGATCACGATCGCGAAGGTCGTGTATTCGAGTTTGTATGGCCCGAGGCCGGCGAGCCCGAGCGCCTGGTTCACGAGGCCGCTCGTGTTCAGCAGCATGCTCCAGCCGAACGCGCGCACGACGACCGACACCAGCAGCGGCGCGAGGATCGCGAGCAGGAACAGCGAGCGCCACGGGTCGCGCATTTTCGACAGCACGTACGCTTCCGGCGTGCCGATCGCGACGCAGATCGCGGTCGTCAGCGCGGCGATGCCGAACGTGCGCGCGAAGATCGTGTGGAAGTACGACGAGCCGAGCACTTCCGCGTAGTTGCCGAACTGGAACGCGGCGATCGGGCCGGTGGCCGGATCGAAGCGGTAGAACGTCAGCATGAGCGTCATCGCGAGCGGCACGAGCACGAGCGCCGCGAACAGCGCGAACGCGGGTGCGCACATCAGCCACAACGGCGCATGCGCGCGCCACGTCGCGCGCATCGGGTGCGCGGCGGCGGCCCGTGCCGATACGGCATCCGGGGGAACCGTGGCCGATCGCGCGAGCGCGGCCGGCGCGCCGTCGGTCGGGAGCGGACGGGTAGGCTGTCCCATTCAGGCCTCCCGGCGCATCACGCGCACCGCGTCGCTGTGCCAGTCGATCCCGACCGGCATCCCTTCCGCCAGCGGCTCGACCCCTTCGTTCTGGCAGCACACGAGCACTTCGCCGAGCGCGCTGTCGACGCGATACAGCCACTGGCTGCCGAGGAAAAAGCGGCTCGTGACGGTCGCGGCGAAGCGGCCGGCGTCGGGCGCGCACAGCCGCAGCTTCTCGGGACGGATGCAGACCGACACCGCATCGCCGACGCGCAGGTCGCGCTCGCGCGGCGGCAGGTGCGCGGTGCGGCCCGTCTCGGCGAGGTCGTGCCCGAGGTCGATGCGAATGGCGTCGCCGTCGTGCGCGACGATCGTGCCGGGCAGCAGGTTCGCCTTGCCGATGAACTGCGACACGAAGCGGTTTTCCGGGCGCTCGTACGCGCGGTACGGCGTGTCGGTCTGCGTGATGCGGCCGGCTTCCATCACGACCACGCGGTCGCTGATCGACAGCGCTTCCGACTGATCGTGCGTGACCATGATCGTCGTCGTGCCGATCTTGCGCTGGATCGCGCGCAGCTCGAACTGCATGTCCTCGCGCAGCTTCGCGTCGAGGTTCGACATCGGTTCGTCGAGCAGCAGCACCGGCGGCTCGATCACGACCGCGCGCGCGATCGCGACGCGCTGCCGCTGGCCGCCCGACAGCTCGCGCGGGAAGCGGTGCGCGAGCGTGTCGAGACGCACGAGCGCGAGGGCCGCGCGGATGCGCTCGGCGCGCTCGGCCTTGTCGACGCCGCGCATGTCGAGGCCGAAGCCGACGTTCTCCGCGACGCTCATGTGCGGAAACAGCGCATAGCTCTGGAACACGATGCCGAGCCCGCGCCGGTTCGGCTTCAGGTGCGTGATGTCCTGCCCGTCGAGCGCGATGCGGCCGCGCGTGACGTCGACGAAGCCCGCGATCATCTGCAGCGTGGTGGTCTTGCCGCAGCCGGACGGCCCGAGCAGCGACACGAATTCGCCTTGTTCGACCGACAGGTTGACGTCGGCGACGGCGGTGAGCTCGCCGAAGGTTTTCGTCAGGTCCGTAAGCGTGAGAAACGACATGGGAAGCTCCGGGTGCGCACACCGCGTGGCCGGTGTACCGATGTGGCGGACTCTAGCCAGCCATATTTCGGAGCGTCAATTTCGAATTCTGCTGAACGGGAGGAATTTTGAAAAAATTCCAGTGAACGGAATGGATGGAGGAATCGCGTGCGAATCGTTCCGTTGGGTGAGGTGTGGCCGAGCCGCTAAATGCCCGCGTCAATCCCGTGCACACCCGGATGTCAGTGGAATTTCGGCAGGACGACAATGGCGGCTACCGTATTCCGTTCATTGAAATCATCGAGGAGAGCCGGCATGCAGGACCCCCATCCGACCGGAACGTCGCCGGCCGCACGCGCGCCGCGCCCGGACGAGGACGCCGCCGACCCGGCCGATGCGGCCGATGCGGCCGATGCGGCCGGCGCGCCGGGCACCGGCATGCTGCAGCGCGCGTTCGCGATCCTGCGCGCGCTGGCCGGCATGCAGCAGGACGGCGTGCGCGTCACGCATCTCGCGAAGGCCGTCGGCCTCACGCAAGGCACCGCGCACCGGATCCTGCAATCGCTGATCGCCGAAGGGATGGTCGAGCAGGACGAGCAGTCGAAGCTGTACCGGCTGAGTGTCGACTTCTTCGCGCTCGCCGCGCAGGCCGGCAACCCGAGCAGCATGCGCACGCTGTGCCGTCCCGCGCTGCTTCGGCTGTGCGCGAGCCTCGGCGAGACGATCTTCCTGCTCGTGAAGAGCGGCTTCGACGCCGTGTGTCTCGACCTGTGCGAAGGGCCGTTCCCGATCCGTTCGTTTACCGGCGACATCGGCGGACGCATCGCACTCGGCGTCGGGCAGGGCAGCCTCGCGATCCTCGCGTTTCTGCCCGAAGCCGAACGCGAGGAAGTGATCCGCTTCAACGTGCCGCGCATTCGCGGCTACGGCGTGCTCGACGAGGTGTACCTGCGTACCGAGATCGAACGCGTGCGGCAGCTCGGCTACGCGGGCCGCAACAGCGGCGTGCTCGACGGGATGGCCGGCGTCGCGGTGCCGATCCTCGACCGCACCGGTTATCCGGTCGGCGCCTTGAGTGTCGGCACGCTCGCATCGCGCCTCGGCGACGACCGGATGCCGATGGTCGTCGAGTTGCTGCGGCGCCAGGCCGACGCGATCGGGCCGCGCACCAACCCGTTCGACGCCGCGTTGCGGCGGCCGATGCACGGGCTATCAGGGAAAACCGCATAGCGGCGCCGCGCGTCACCGTTTCGTCAGCTTGCTTACGCGCGGCATTCACGTCCGATCAAAACGCGCCGCGTCCAGCCGGCCTGCGTGCTTTCGTTTCTCTTGCGGGGTCGCACGGACCCCGCGCCTGTCCCCCTCCATCGCCTCCCATTCGATTTTCAACTGCCGACCAGTTGAACATTTCATTTCTTGATGCGGTTACGGCTGGATACCATCCAGCCACTGTCTAGACAAGCCGACCGGCGCGTATGGGCAGGATCAATAAAACACAACATCGATGAGCAGGTCTGGAGAGGAGAGGATGGAGATGGTGCGAATGAAGGGTGGGAAGACGGGCGCCGCACTGGGCGCCGCGATCGCAATGCTGTTCGCCGGCGCCGCGCGCGCGCAGTCGACGGTGACGCTGTACGGGATCGTCGATGCGGGCGTGACCTATACGAACAACGCGAAGGGCCACTCGCTGTGGCAGTTCACGGGCGGCAACGAGTCGGGTCCGCGCTGGGGCTTGATCGGTTCCGAGGATCTCGGCGGCGGCCTGAAGGCGAACTTCAAGCTCGAGAACGGCTTCAACGTCGCGAACGGCGCGCTCGGGCAGGGCGGCCGGATGTTCGGTCGGTCGGCATGGGTCGGCCTGAGCGGCACGAACTGGGGCGCGGTGACGCTCGGCCGCCAGTACAACTCGACGCAGGACATCCTCGGTTCGCTGCAGATGAGCAGCTTCCTCGCGCAGTACTCGACGCACCCGTTCGACAACGACGACATCAACAACACGTTCCGCACCAACAACGCGGTCAAGTACATCTCGCCGACGATCGCCGGCCTGCAGGCGAACCTGATGGTCGGGTTCTCGAACTCGACCGGCTTCTCGAACGACAACACCTGGAGCGCGGGCGTCACGTATGTGAACGGGCCGCTCAACGCGGGCGCCGCCTACACGCGCGTGAACCATCCGGCGAGCAGCGCGACGGGCGCCGTCGCGTCCGACAACTATTTCCCCGCGTCGGCATCGGTGTTCGGCGCCGGCCTGTCGAGCGCGGTGCGCCAGCAGATCTGGGGCGCGGGCGCCAGCTACGCAATCGGGCCGGCGACGCTCGGCCTGCTGTATACGGGCTCGAATTTCGGGCAGGCGACGGGCGGCGCGCTGCGCTTCAACAACTACGAAGGCAGCCTGCGCTACATGATCACGCCCGCGCTGATGGCGGCCGGCGGCTACACGTATACGAAGGTCGCGCGCAGCGGCGACAGCGGCCACTATCAGCAGGTGTCGGCCGGCGTGCAGTACCTGCTGTCCAAGCGTACCGACCTGTACGTGAACGGCTTCTACCAGAAGGCGTCGTCGTCGGTGGGCAACGCGTGGATCGAGGGCGCCGACGGCCCGTCGTCGACGACGTCGCAAGTGGCGGTGGTGGCCGGTATCCGCACGAAGTTCTGATGTTCCGACGCGCTCGCGCGTCTTCCGGAGGAGACTCACATGAAATTCAAACTGTTGCTGGCGGCGCTGCCGTTCGTCGGGATGTATGCAGGCGGCTCGCTTGCCGAGGCACGTCCGCTGCTGTTCGGGCTGCCGTTCCTGCTCGTCTGGAACCTGATCTGGATGGCGGCGACCGCCGCGATCCTCGCGATCCTGTTCCATCTCGACGAGCGCGCCGCGGACCGCGACGGCCGCACGGGAGACGCGCGATGAACGCTTCGATCATCATCATCGCGGCGTTCGCCGTATTCGCGCTGGCGATCGGCGTGATGGCGCGCCGCGGCCGCAAGCTCACGCTCGAACAGTGGGCGGTCGGCGGGCGCGGCTTCGGCTCGCTGCTCACGTTCCTGCTGATGGCCGGCGAGGCGTTCTCGACATTCTCGTTCCTCGGCGCGAGCGGCTGGACCTACAGCAAGGGCGTGCCGGCGTTCTACATCCTGTCGTACGGCTGCCTCGCGTTCGTGATCGGCTACTGGATGCTGCCGGCGATCTGGCGCTACGCGAAGGAGCGCGGCCTCGTGTCGTTCGCCGACTACTTCGCGTCGAAGTACGACAGCCGCGCGATCGGCGTGCTGGTGTCGATCGTCGCGGTGTTCGCGATGGTGTCGCTGCTGATGATCCAGCTGCGCGGGCTTGGCGTGATCGTGTCGGAGATGTCGTACGGGCTGATTCCGCAAGCGGCCGCGATCTGGATCGCCGCGACGCTGATGGCCGTGTACATGGTCGTGTCGGGCATCCACGGCTCGGCGAGCATCGCGATCTTCAAGGACGTGCTGATCCTCGCGATCGCGATCTTCCTCGGCCTGTACCTGCCGATGCATTACTACGGCGGCCTCGGCGAGATGTTCGCGAAGATCGACGCCGCGCATCCCGAGCTGCTGCGCATGCCCGAGCACGGCTTCAACCTGAGCTGGTACAACTCGACGATCCTGCTCACGTCGCTCGGCTACTACCTGTATCCGCACGGCTTCACCGCGATCTACGTCGCGAAGGACGAGCGCGCGCTGCGCCGCAACGTGATCCTGATGCCGCTGTACCAGGTGCTGATCGCGTTCCTGTTCCTGGTCGGCTTCGCGGCCGTGATGACCGTGCACGGGCTCGAAGGCGCGCAGACCGATCTCGCGCTGCTGCGCCTCGTGAAGCAGACGTTCCCCGCATGGTTCGTCGGCATCGTCGGCGGCACGGGCCTACTGACCGCGCTGGTGCCGGGCTCGCTGATCATGCTCAATGCATCGACGACGATCGCGCGCAACATCTATCGCGAAGGTTTCGCGCCGAACGCGACCGACCGCGAAGTGACGCGCGTCGCGCGGATCGCGCTGCCGATCTTCACGCTGGTGGTCGTCTACTTCGTGCTGCGCGGCGGTGCGACCTTCGTGACGCTCGCGATCTTCTCGTCGAGCCTGCTCACGCAGCTCGTGCCGATGCTCGCATCGAGCTTCCTGAAGCGGCCGTTCGGCACGCGTGAAGGCGCGTTCGCGGGCATCGTCGCCGGCGCGATCGTGATCGCGATGACGAACTACTATGGCGTGACGCTCGCGTCGCTGTTCCCCGGCGCATCGAGCACGTTCACGTCGATCAACCCCGGGCTCGTCGCGCTCGCGGTGAACGCAGCGGTGTTCATCGCGATCAGCGCGGTGCAGCGCAAGCTGAAGGCCCGTGTCGCGGCGCCGGTGCGCTCCGCGTGACCGTCGTTTCGCTGCTTCGTCGTTTCGCGGCCAGGCCGCCGGGCAGCCGCCCGGCGGTTTTTCCGTTTGACGGCGCCCCGATCAATCCGAACACCAACAGGACTACACGTCATGACTACCGAGGATAAACGCGACGACAAGCGCGAAGCGATCGACACGCTGATCGTGAACGGCTGCGTGATCACGATGGACCCGCAGCGGCGCGTGATCGAGAACGGCGCGGTCGCCGTCGATGGCGATCGCATCGTCGCCGTCGGCAGCACCGGCGAACTGCAGGCGCGCTACCGTGCGACGCGGACGATCGACGCACGCCGCAAGGCCGTGCTGCCGGGCCTGATCGATTCGCATGCGCATGCGGGCCACGCGATGCTGCGCACGATCGGCGGCGCGGACGGCGATGCATGGTCGGCCGCGGCCGAGACGATCTACACGCGTGCGTCGGACGAGGCGTTCTGGGAAACCGAATCGCATCTCGCCGCGCTCGAACGGCTGAAGGCCGGCGTGACGACGGGCGTGTCGCTGCTCGGCGGCGGCAACTCGATCATGCGCGTCGACGATCCCGTCTATGCACGACGCCATTGCGATGCGGTCGTGCGCACCGGCACGCGCTCGATCGTCGCGGTCGGCCCGTCGCGCCCGCCCGCGCCGCGTGCGTACACGCGCCACACGCCGGACGGCAGTGACACGCGCGACATCGATTTCGACACGATGTACGACGTGTGCGAACGCATCGTCGACGAATGCCACGGCGATGCCGACGGCCGCATCCGGATCGCACTGACGCTGCCCGTGTACGGCCCCGAGCACGACCCGGAGCTCGTGCAGTACGAGCAGGACTTCCGCGACCAGGCTGTGCGCTACGGTGCGCTCGCGCGCGGGCGCGGGCTGACGTTCACGCAGGACGGCCACCGTGCGGGCACGCTCGCGTTCGCGCATCGCGAGCTCGGGCTGCTCGGGCCGACGTCGTTCATGTCGCACAGCATCGACCTGACCGACGACGACATCGCGGCGTGCGTGGAAACGGGTACGGCGATCATCCACAACCCGAGCGCGATCATGTCGATCATCGGGCGCTGCCCGGTGCCCGAGCTGATCGACGCGGGCGTGACGGTGGCGATCGCGTCGGACGGCGCGGCCCCCGATCGCGGCTACGACATGTTCCGCCACATGTGGCAGTGCATGCATTACCACCGCCGGCATTTCCGCGACCCGGACGTGCTGCCGCACGGCAAGGTGCTGGAGATGGTGACGATCGACGCGGCGAAGGCGCTGTCGATCGATCACGAAGTCGGTTCGCTCGAAGCCGGCAAGTTCGCCGACATCATCCTCGTCGACCTGTTCCGGCCGCACATGATGCCGATGAACATGCCCGTGTATCGCGTGACGTGCTTCGCGAATGCGGCCGACGTATGCATGACGATGGTCGGCGGCCGCGTGCTGATGGAAGATCGGCGCGTGCTGTCGGTCGATGAAGGCGAGGTGCTCGAGCGCGTGAACGAAGTCGCGGAAACCATGATCCAGCGCAGCGGCTTGCGGCACCTGCTCGACGAGCCGAAGACGCTGTGGGGGCGTAGCCACTACTGAGCGGTCACGCGGACGCGGCCGGCGTATCGTCGAATCCGACATGCGGCGGCCGCTGAGAAATCGGGGTGCTGCATGTCGATCCCGATTTCCAGCGTCGCGGCATCGGCCGCAACGGGTGTGCCATAAAAGAAATATCACGAGGCAGCACCCGTTCGAATCGAGTGGCGTTTTTCGAGGGTTATACGACCTTTGAGCCATTTGCATCACGTTCCATACTTCAGTCGAAGATCAAGCCGGGAACAGCGCACGAACGCGATGGCGTTTCGCGCTTTCGGCCTGATCCATCACGACATGAAAAGGAACGGAAGATGAGGCTCGAGAACAAGACAGCGTTGATCACCGGTGGCACCAGCGGCATCGGTCTCGCAACCGCGAAGCTGTTCATTGCAGAAGGCGCCCGCGTAGCGGTGACCGGCCGCGATGAAGCCGTGTTTGAACGCGTGAAGGCCGAGCTGGGCGAGAACGCGATCGTTCTCAGGGGCGATGTCCGGTCGCTCGAGGACATGCGCGTGATTGCCGCCGAGGTCAAAACGCAGTTCGGCGGCCTGGATATCGTGTTCGCGAACGCGGGCTGGGCGTTCCCGTCCGCGGTCAACGACATCGACGAAACACGCTACGACGAGATCATGGACATCAACGTCAAGGGCGTGGTGTTCACGCTTCAGGCGGTGCTGCCGGACTTGCGGGAAGGTTCGTCCGTCATCCTCAATACCTCGTTCGTCGCACAGACCGGCAAGCATGGCATTTCGTTGACGGCGGCCGCGAAGGCCGCCGTGCGATCGCTCGCCCGCAGCTGGTCCTACGAGTTTCTCGACCGGAGAATCCGCTTCAACGCGATCGCCCCCGGTGCGATCGACACGCCGCTGCTCTCCAGATGGGGCATGCCCGACGACTGGGTTCGCGACCGTAAATCCGAGTTCGCCAAAACGATTCCGGTCGGCCGCATGGGCAAGGCCGAGGATATTGCCAACGCGGCACTGTATCTCGCCAGCGACGAATCCTCGTACGTCGTCGGCACCGAACTGGTCGTCGACGGCGGTGCGTCGCAGCTTTAAGCCCGCAGCTCGTCCACACGCTGATCTCACGTCCGCCACGTCGTTCGTCGTGGCGGTGGTTCAATCCGGCCCAGCCTGGTTGCGCTCGCAGAGGGGGCCGTAGTGCAAGGAGAAATCATCTTGACCGACAGTAGCAGTAACGATGCTTCCATCAAGCCACTCACCCGGGCCGGCCGTTCGCGCCGCGACGTGCTCAAGCTGGGCAGTGTCGCCACGCTCGGCGCCGTGCTGGGCGGCGGCGCCTTGCTCGGGCATGCCACGCCCGCGCTTGCGCAGCCGGGCAGCGACGGCATGCTTGCCCCTGACGACCCGCTCAATATCCTGATCGTCAATTACGACGGGGGGACGCTGCTCGACTTCGCCGGCCCGAGCGAGATTTTCCACCGGCTGCCGAATACGCACGTTCGCTACGCGAGCCTCAACGGCGGCAACGTGACGCTCGAATTCGGCGTCGTGTACGGCAATACGGAACGCCTGGCCGATATCGAGAAGACGGACGTGATTCTTGTCCCCGGCGGATCCGATCTGAGCGTGCCGATGCAACCGGCGTATCAGGCGCAGATCCGGCGTCTGGCACAAAGCGCCAAACACGTGACGTCGGTCTGCAACGGATCGCTCGTGCTTGCCGCCACGGGCGTGCTCGAGGGCAAGCGCAGCGCCTGTCATTGGGCGTTCGTCAACAAGCTGTCCGAATACGGCGCCATTCCCGTTCCCGAGCGCTTCGTCGAAGACGACAACGGCCGCTTCATGAGCGGCGGCGGCGTGACGGCAGGCATCGACTTCGCCCTTCGCGTAGCCGCGAAGCTGCGCGGCCAGCAGGCCGCCGAGTTCACGCAACTCGTGATCGAATACGATCCCGCTCCGCCGTTCCATTCCGGTCATCCGAGGGACGCGCGGCCGGAAGTGATCGCGATGGTCGACAAGAAACTGCCCGGTGCATCCAGGGGGCTCGCACGCATCCCCGGCGTGCGCTGAACGCCTGCAGCCCATGTGCGCGAGGCCATCCGCTGGCCTCGATGAACGCCGCAGGCGACACCGCCTGCGCTACCCGCCCGTTCGGGCGATCGCTTCAATTCAAGCCACAACCGGAAATCACTCGATGCAACAAATCCGTCTTTGTACGGCTGCGCTGGCAGCCTGCGTGTCCTTTTTCGCATTCACGGCGCCGGCCGTTGCCGGTGGTTCGCAACGTCCGCCCGAAGCAGCCATCAAGGCCGAAAACGCGCGATGGGCCGATGCGTTTGCGCGCGGGGACTATGAGGCGATCGGCCGCCTCTACACCGACGACGGCGCGCTCCTGCCGCTCGGCGGCGACAAAGTCACGGGGCGCCGTGCGATCACCGAGTACTTCGCCAACGGGTATGCCGGATCGAAACCCGGCACCGTCTCGTTCGGCAACTACGAGTTTTACGGTAATGACCGGGAAGTGACGGAGGTATCGGATGCGGAGGTTCGCGATCACGAAGGAAAGCTCAAGATCCGCGCGAAGCAGATTCTCGTCTTTCTGAAGCAGGGCGGCACCTGGAAGCTGCATCGCGACATGTGGAACGATTACGCGCCCGTCAAGACCGACGGCCATTGAGCGTCCGGCGACAAGGCGCGTCACTTGGCGACGCGCCACCAGCTGGTTGGCGAGACGTCGATCAGCGCGCCGCGTTCGATCGGCTCTCGCGCCGAATTGCTTGCGGCGGGTGCCCGTGCAGCTTGATGAAGGCCCGCCGCATCCGTTCCGGATCGGTGAATCCCACCGCCAGCGCAATCTGTTCGATCGGTTCGCTGCCGCCCTGCAGGCGCAGCCTCGCGGCTTCGACGCGCAGGCGCTCGACCGCCTTCGCCGGTGTTTCACCGGTTTCCCGGCGAAACGCGCGGCCGAACTGCCGCACACTCAATCGCGCGGCATCCGCGAGTCGTTCGACCGGCAACGCTTCCGCCAGATGTTCCCGCGCAAAATTCAGCGCGATGCGGATGCGATCCGATTCCGGTTCCATCTGCGACATCGCGGAGAACTGGGACTGACCGCCTGGCCGACGATACGGCACGACCAGCAGCCGGGAGACCGCGCGTGCAATCTCCGCACCCATGTCTTTTTCGATGATGCCGAGCGCCAGGTCGATTCCGGAGGCGATGCCTGCCGACGTCCAGACGCGGCCATCGACGACATAGATGCTGTCGCCGTCGACCTTGATGCGAGGGAAGCGCGACTGCATCAGCGCCGCGTATCGCCAGTGCGTCGCTGCCCTCAAGCCGTCCAGCGAGCCGGTTTCCGCGAGCAGGAATGCGCCCGTGCACACGCTGGCGACCCGCGAGGCCCTGGCGGCGAGCTTTCTGGCGGCGGCGACATTTTCCGGTGCCTGCATCGGCGCGATATCGCCGCCCACGAAAATGACGGTGTCGAACGTGCGCCTTCCCATTGGCTTCGTCTCGATCGACAGGCCCGTATTGCCGGGAATCGGGCCGCCGGATTGCGAGATGACGTGCAGGTCGTACGGGGTACGGCCGGCCGCCGTGGTCACCTGGTTGAAGGCCGACAGCGGCCCGCCAAGATCGAGCGCATCGTAGCCACGGCAAACGAAGAATCCGATTCGATGCATGACAGGGCAGATACCGAAAATTCAGGAAGGCGTATTTTACAGAGAACCCTCAAATAGTGTCATTTGGCCTGAAACGAGGGAAATACGTCGTTGACGTCGCCATCGCTTGCCAGCATGGCCGACAAGACGCGACGAGCCATAAACGCAAAACGCCCCGTCGTTTGCCGACGGGGCGCGGTTGTCATGCCATTGCGAAGGTCAGCGGCGGTAGATGTATTCCAGGTCGGTCGATTCGCCGACCCGGAAATCGTACGTGCCGACCTGCCTGAAGCCGGCCTTCTCGTAGAACGCGATGGCCTTCGCGTTGCCGGACCACACGCCCAGCCATACCGGGCCGGGGCGTTCGTCGGCGAGATAATCCAGCGCGGCGTCGAACAACGCGCGTCCGGCGCCGGTTCCCTGGGTACCGCGTCGCAGGTAGATCTGATGGACCTCGCCCGAATCGTCTGCCACTTCGGGGTGCGGGAGCTTGCACGGCCCCGCGTGTGCATAGCCCACCAGCGTGCCGTCGTCGCTTTCGGCGACCCACGTGCGGCACTGCGGGTCGACGAGCTGTTCGCTGACGGTTTCGACCGAGTAGCTGCGCGCCTCGTACGCGGCAAGATCGTCCGGCGGGTAGGGGATGCCGAAGCCGTCCTGCAGAAAGGTTTCGCGGAACGTATCGCGCTTCAAGTCGGCAAGCGGAGCTGCATCGGCCAGGGTCGCAACGCGGATCAACATCGGAAGTGTCTCGCTTCGGTGGTCGGGCGGACAGTGTATCGCGAGCGACATCCGGCCGGCGCATCGTCACCCGTCAACCGGCGGTCGTTGCCGTCGGTCGCACGACGATCTCGTTCACGTCGACATCGGCCGGCTGCGCGATCGCATACGCGATGGCTGCCGCGATCGCTTCCGGTTCGAGCGCAATGCTGCGGTACCGCGTCATTGCTTCGGCGGCGACCGGGTCCGTGATCGTGTCGGCCAGCTCGGACGTCACGACGCCGGGGCAGATGCTCGTGACGCGCAGCGTGTCGTTCTCCTGCCGCAAGCCGTCGGAAATCGCGCGCACCGCATACTTGGTCGCGCAATAGACGGCGGCCGTCGGCGAGACGCGCAGCCCGCCGATCGACGATACGTTGATGATCTGGCCGAAACCCTGGCGATTCATCACCGGCAGTGCGGCCGCGATGCCGTACAGCACGCCCTTGATGTTGACGTCGATCATGCGGTCCCACTCGTCGACCTTCAGCGACGCCATCGGCGACAGCGGCATGACGCCTGCATTGTTGACGATGACGTCGATATGGCCATACTCGGCGAGCGCGGCTTCCACGAACGCGACGTTGTCGTCGCGCTGCGTGACGTCGAGCGCGCGCCACACCGCGGTGCCGCCGTTGGCGCGAATGTCGCCGGCGAGGTCCGCAAGGCGCCCGGCGCGACGCGCACCGAGCATCAGGCGCGCACCGCGCGCGCCCAGATAGCGGGCCGTGGCTTCGCCGATCCCGCTGCTCGCGCCGGTGATCAGGATCACTTTCTGTTCGATGTTGTGGCTGGACATGTCCGTTCCTCGGTTCAGGGTGAAGAGTCGACAGCATCGCGCGGAAGGGGGCGCCGCCGTTATCCCGCGAGTCCGCATTTCTTGCACGATTCTCCGAACATGCAGCGACGGCGATACGCGCCGCGATCCGGCATGCGACACTCGGCACATGGAAAAGATCGATGATCTCGCGGCGCTGATCGCACGCCATGCGCAGGCGGACGGCGCCGTGGAAACGGCGATAAAGGGTCTGGGCCTGTTGCGCTCGTCGGCCGCGACGGAACCGGTGCATACGCTTTACGAACCTTCCTGCTGCATCGTCGCGCAGGGCCGGAAACGCGCGGTGGTCGGTGGCCGCACGTACCAGTACGATCCGTCGAACTACCTGATCGTCGGCCTCGACCTGCCGGTCATCGGCGCGGTGATCGAGGCCAGCGTGGCACAGCCGTATCTCAGTGTGCGGTTGCCGCTGAATCGTCAGGCGCTCGCCGACGTGCTGATGCACGATTCGACGAAGCCCGATCGCGGCGACGCGCGCGGCTCGCCGGCGATCGCGGTGGAAGCCGCGACGCCGCACCTGATCGACGCGGCCACGCGGCTGCTGCACCTGCTCGACTCGCCGGACGACATTCCGGCGCTCGCGCCGCTGATCGAGCGCGAGATTCTGTATCGCCTGTTGCGCGGCCCGCACGCGGACCTGTTGCGTCAGGTCGCGTATCAGACCGGTCGCATCAACCGGATTCAGCGCGCGATCGCGTTCATCCGCCATCACTTCACCGAAGACTTTGCGATCGACGAGCTCGCCGCGCTGGCGGACATGAGCGTGTCGACATTCCACGCGCAATTCAAGGCTGCCACGCACATGAGTCCGCTGCGCTTTCGTGCGCAGATCCGCTTGCAGGAAGCGCGTCGTCTGATGCTGGCCGAAGGGCTGGGCGCGGCGGAGGCGGGGTTCCGTGTCGGGTACGAAAGCCCGTCCCAGTTCAGCCGCGAATACGGGCGCCTGTTCAACACGCCGCCGAAGCGCGACGCGGCGACGCGAAAGGCGCTGGCGAGCGCCTGAACGGTGCGGCAACAATGCCGATGGTTGAGCGCCGGCGGACATGCTAGGATTTCCGTCAAACAACTTCGGAGACGCTGCAATGCCGTTCATCTGCGAAAACGTTGAATGTCGCGCCGTGCTGGCGCGCGGGCAGGTCAAGACCCGCCAGGACGACGCCGGGTGGTGCTTCTACTGCCCGGACTGCAAGGCCAGGAACGAGTTGATGGATATCGGCACGGTGGGCGGCCACGTCGAGCTGGTTCAGCCGGAGCGGGCGAGCCCGCCGCACAAGGTCGTCGCGACGGCCCGGCCGCTGGACGACGGCACGTATGCGGCGCAGTTGCGCGTGCAGCGCGCGCTCGCGGTGAAGGGAACGTTCGCGGCCGAAGAGCACTGGGATCAGCTCGGTGTGTTCGGCGACGCGCAGGAAGCCGTCGCGCATGCGCAGTCGTTCGCAACGGACCTGCTGCAACGCGCGGCGTAGTATCCGGCCGCGTGCCGGCGCGTGATGGTCCGCGCGCCGGATGCGACTGTCTCCGTTCGTACGCTCACGCGTCGGTCTCGTAAAGCAGGCCGTATTCCCCTTTCGTTCGCGTGATGCGGGCGAAACCGGGTTCTCCTAAATGCATGCCGGCGATCGACAGCCGCTCGGCGCTGACCTGGTCCAGCAGCCGTGATCGCGTGGTCGCGGCCTGCGTCGAGTCCTGGTCGAATGCAATCGATACATCGGGCCGCTTGATCTGGATGTGCGGGAAATGCACGATATCGCCCCACACGAGCAGGCCCTGATCGCCGGATTCGACGACGTATCCCGTGTGCCCGTCCGTATGCCCCGGTAGCGGCATCGCGCGGATGCCGGGCAACACGTCGCCTTTATCGAACAGGCGAAGCCTGTCGCGATAGCCGTCGAATACCTGACGCGCGATCAGGAAGTTGCCGCGGGCGCGCTCGCCGGCACGGCTCAGATTCGCGTCGTCCTGCCAGAAGGCGACCTCCCGCCGATGTACGACCAGCTCCGCATGCGGAAACGTCACGTGTCCGGCGGTATTCACCAGCCCCCCGACATGGTCGGGATGCGCGTGCGTGAGCAGGATCGTGTCGATCGCCGACGGGTCGATGCCCGCGTGCGACAGATTGGCGATCAGGCGGCCGCCCCATTGCCGGATGCCGCCGGCCCCGGCGTCGATCAGGATCGTGCGGCCCGCGCCGCGCACCACATAGCAGTTGATATGAATGGCGGACGGCTCCTGCTGCCCCGCATCGTGCTGCATGCGGGCGGCCTCGGCCGTGCCGATATTCGACAGGAAATCGAGGCTGGCGGTCAGGTAGCCATCGCTGATCGCCGTGACCGTGACATCGCCGACTTGCTGAAAGGGAACAGTAACGGTGGGCACAATGCTTCTCCAGGCAAGCTAGTTTCGGGCGTGAATGTTCGGCGCGGCATGGCCAAAACAGCGGATGCGTGCCGTCAGGCCCGTGTGGCGAACGATCGCGTGATCGAGCGCTTCCATGAACCGGCTCATGATGTCGGGTGAACGAAACGCGTCGACGCGATACTGGATTTCCGCGAAAACGGGATGCCCGTGTCCGTGCCGAACCTCCACGAAGATCACGTGCACGTTCTCGAGCGCGGCCCGGAGGATGTCGGTGCAAAGCGCGACGCAGTCGCCGGACAGCGCGGCCAGGTCGTCGTCGGACGGCATGCGTGCCGCCTGAATATGGAAAGTCACGTTCGGCATGGCCGGCCTCCCGGTGTCAGTTGCGCGGTGATCGGTGCGTAAAGGTAAAGGCCGGCCGCGGCGTGTTCGGCCAGCCGGGCGTCGCGCCGGGGCAGGACGGCGAGCCAGCGGCGCGCCGGAAACTTCTCCAGCGCGACCGCCTGCATGGCCAGCGGCGCCAGGCCCAGGCGAATCATCGGCTCGGGGCCGCTTTCGCACAGCATGAGCAGTTCGTCGGCGGAAACCGCCGGCGCGATGCCGATATCGCTGTAAAGATTGCGGTGCCAGTCGGTGATGTGCTGCTGCCATCTCGCGAAATTACCGCCGCCTTTCCGGCGATATTCGTCCCCGGTCAGCACGTCGAGACCGTCGATCGTGTGGACGGCCAGGTAGACGGGGCAACCGTCGCCGATCGCCTTGAAGCGCTGCGACGTGTGAAACCCCGTCACCGAGATGAGGGCCGGCAGCTTGTCGAGGCTGTAGAAGTCGTTCCATTCGGCTTCGCTGTCGCGGTCGGCGAAGCTGCATTCCACGGTGTAGATCATCGGGTCGTCCTTCGTAACGGAGGGGCATCGTGCGGTGAACACGCGGTGTTCAGTGCTGTGACGTCATGCTAATCTGATGTTTCCCGTACAAATAACGACAAAAAGTCAGTCGTCAGTGATATTTGCTCAAGCTGGCGTCGAATCCACCCGATCGGCGAGATGCCCATGCGACGCAAGATCCCAAGCAATTCCGCGCTTTTGGCCTTCGAGGCGGCGGCCCGACACGGGAGCTTCGCCCGCGCGGCCGACGAGCTGGCGCGCACCGAAGGCGCGGTCAGCCGCCAGATCGGCCGGCTGGAGGCGTTTCTGGGCGTGACGTTGTTCGAGCGCGTCGGAAACCGCGTGCGGCTGGCGCCGAACGGCACGCGATACGCGGGGCAGGTGCGCGAGATCCTGGACCGGCTGGAGCGGGACAGCCTGTATCTGATGGGGCAGCCCGCCGAGGGCGCGAGCCTCGACATCGCCGCGATCCCGACCTTCGCCACGCGCTGGCTGATTCCGCGGCTGAAGCGGTTTCAGGATCGGCACCCGAACATCACCGTGCATATCGCCGAACGGATGGACCCGTTCCTGCTCGCGGGCAGCGGTTTCGACGCGGCCATTCATTTCGCGCATCCGGCATGGGCCGGCATGCATCTGCATCCGCTGCTGGAAGAAGTGCTGGTGCCGGTCTGCAGTCCGGCGCTTCTGAAAGACGCGGGGCAGCATGCGTCGCTGGACGAACTGCCGCGCCTTCACCGGCGGCAGAATCCCGATGCGTGGCAGACGTATGCGGAAGCGTCCGGCATCGCGCTGACCAATTCGGCGGTGGGCCCCCGGTACGATCTCCATTCGATGCTGATCGAAGCGGCACTGGCCGGCCTGGGCGTCGCACTGGTGCCGCGCCTTTACATCGGCGCGGAGCTCGAGCAGGGCCGCCTGGTCGCGCCCTGGCCGGACGGGAAGGCGGTGACCAAGACGTTCTCGCTCGTGCTGCCGGAACCGGTCGAATCGAGCGAAGGGCCGGTACGGGCTTTCGCGACATGGATGCTGGAAGAGGCTGGCGGCGTCGCGCGCTGATTTGATCTACGATGGGCGCGATACAACCACGCCACGATGCAAGGACGCCATGCACATCGCCATCCTGACTTTCGAGGGCTTCAACGAGCTCGACTCGCTGATCGCGTTCGGCCTGCTGAACCGGGTCAAGACGCCCGGCTGGCGCGTATCGATTGCGAGCCCGGTGGCGCGGCCGCGTTCGATGAACGGTCTGGTGCTGGATGCGCACGTGTCGTTGCAGGCGGCATGCGAGGCCGATGCAGTGCTGGTCGGCAGCGGCGCACTGACGCGGGATGTCGTGCGCGATGCCGCGCTGATGGCGCAGTTGAAGCTCGATCCGGCGCGCCAGCTGCTGGGCGCGCAATGCTCGGGCACGCTGATACTCGCGAAGCTGGGCTTGCTGAATGACGTGCCTGCCTGCACCGACCTGACCACGAAGCCGTGGGTCGAGGAGGCGGGCGTGGCCGTGCTCGATCAGCCGTTCGTGGCGCGGGGGAATGTCGCAACGGCGGGCGGATGTCTGGCGTCGCACTATCTGGCGGCGTGGGTCATCGCGCGCCTGGAGGGCATCGAGGCCGCACGCAGCGCGGTTCATTACGTCGCGCCG
This sequence comes from Burkholderia sp., assembly GCA_031253835.1. Classification (GTDB taxonomy): domain Bacteria; phylum Pseudomonadota; class Gammaproteobacteria; order Burkholderiales; family Burkholderiaceae; genus Burkholderia. The sequence continues at coordinate 169,798 of JAIRVP010000064.1, forward strand.
GTGGGGGAGAAGGACGCCTACGTGACGCGTGCGGTCGGGAACATTGCGCCGTTCCTTTGATCGGCCGTCGAACGGCATCCGCGACGATTCGCGAAGGGACGTCGCGTGTCGATGCGCAACGCCCCTTCGTCGATTCCGTCCGCTCCCGTCAGTTGTAGATATCGAACGCGAAGTACTTCTTCGCGATCCGCTGATACGTGCCGTCCTGAATCAGGCTCGCGAGCGCCTGGTTGATCTGCGTGCGCAATGCGTCGTCGTCCTTGCGCATGCCGATCGCCGAGCCCACGCCGAGCGTCTTCGGATCATGCAGCGCCGGCCCCGCGAATTCGAAGTTCGCCCCCTTCGCGGTCTTCAGGAAGCCCAGGTCGGCCTGCACCGACGATTGCAACGATGCGTCGAGCCGGCCCGACAGCAAGTCCTGGTACACGAGATCCTGCGTCTGGTACGTGCGGACGATCACGCCCTTCGGTTCCCAGTACGCGCGGGCATAGGTCTCCTGCGTCGTCCCCTGCTCGACACCGACGCTCTTGCCCTGCAGCGACTCGGCCGTCGGCTGCAGGTTCGACCCGCGCCGCGCGACGAGGCGCGGCGGCACGTTGTTGATCTTGTCGGTGAACGCGATCTGCGCGAGCCGCTTCTCGGTCACGCTCATCGACGACAGCACGCCGTCGAACTTGCGCGCCTTCAGCGCCGGGATCATCCCGTCGAAGGCGTTCTCGACCCACACGCAGCGCACCTTCATCCGTTCGCAGATCGCGTTGCCGAGATCGATGTCGAAGCCGACGAGCTTGCCGTCGGGGGCGAGCGATTCGAATGGCGCATAGCTGGGATCGACGCCGAGGCGCAGCACGGCCGGGTCTTTCGCGGCGGCGGCACCTGCCGTCAGCGCGAGCGCGACGGCCAGAACGAGCTTTTTCATGATTGTCTCCATTACCGATTGATGTTGTTTGTCGTGAAGCGAACAGGCGGCCGGCGGGCGTGACGACCCGCGCCCGGCCATGCGCGGGCGGCTGGACGGTCGCCGGAAGCGGCGGCGATCGTCCGGATTCGAAAGGGGTTAGCGGGCGGCGCCGGTGATGCGCGCCATGCCGTGCCGGTAGCCGGCGGGCGAGAACGCGGTGTTCAGCACGGCCATCGACGCGATCACGCCGAGATGCATCCACCACGCGAGCGCGAAACCGCCGCCCGCGTCGCGCAGCCAGCCGATCAGCCAGGGACTGGCCGCGACGGTCAGGAAGCCGATGCCCTGCACGAACGCGGCGAGCGCGCCCGCGAGCCGCGCGTCGGGCAGGTGGTCGAGCGTGACGATCAGGCTCATCGAGAAGAAGCCGCCGAGACCGAGGCCGACGCTCGCGACCCAGAGCCACGGCGCGAGCGCGGGCAGCGTCGCGAACCCGACGAAGCCGGCCGCCTGCAGCGCGAGCGTGAGCCACAGCACGCGGCGGCGGTCGGGCGAGCGCTTCGCGAGCATCGGCATCGCCAGCGCGCCGGTCGCCTGGAACAGCGCCATCCACGCGAGCAGGTTGCCGCTCGCCTGCGGGCTCATGCCGACGCTGCGGTAGAACGCGGGCAGCCACGCGACGAGGCTCGCATAGCCGCTGTTGCTGAGGCCGAAGAACACCGCGAGCTGCCATGCGCGCGGCACGCGGGCGAACGCGCTGATCGGCGCCGAGGCGGCCGCTGCGTGCACGGTGTCGCGCGGCGCTTTCGCCCGCCACAGCGCGAGCGTGACGAGCGCGGGCACGGCCCACACGGCGAGCGCGAGATGCCAGCCGCCGTGCGCGGCGAGCCACGGCGCGGCGACCGCGCCGAATGCGCCGCCGCCGACGAGCGCGGCCGAATAGAGACCCATCGCGAGCGGCAGCCGGTCGACGAACCAGCGTTTCGCGAGGCCCGGCACGAGCGCCTGGACGACCGCGACGCCGGCGCCGGCGGCGATCGCGGTCGCGATCAGGCCCGCGCTGCCGCCGGTCCACAGGCGTGCCGTGCAGCCGGCCGCGATCAGCGCGAGCGCGGCGGTCAGCGCGCGCTGCTCGCCGAAGCGCCGCGCGAGCCCGACGCCGACACCGGCGACGACGCCCATCAGCACGAACGGCAGCGTGGTCAGCAGCGCGGCCGCGCGAAAGCCGAGGCCCGTGTCGGCGCGCACGACGTCGAGCACGGGGCCGAACGCGGTCAGGAACGGGCGCAGGTTGAGGCCGGCCAGCACCAGCAGCGCGAGCGCGCCATAGGACACGGCAGCCGTGTGCGGGCGGGGTGCGGCTTGCGCGGTGCCGGGGTCGGTCATCGGGATGCTCCAGGGAGGGGCCGGTGGCCCTGTGATGCGATGCCGAAAGGGTAAGCGCGCGCTACGCCAGGAGAAAATTAAATATTCGACTGGGAATCAGTGGGGAATCCGATGGCGCGCGGGCCGATGGGGCCGGATGGGCGCGGCGGGCGGCATGGCCCGCCGCGTGCTCATGCGGCCGGTGCAGGCAGTGCGCCGGCCTGCTCGCGGGCCGCGACGAGCGCCCGGATGCGGGCGCGGTCGGCCGGCGTCGCCGGCGTGAAGATCACGAGGCTCAGGTCGGGGCGGCCGGTCACCGAGAACGCCGAATATTCGAGCGCGATCCGGCCGGCCTGCGGATGGCGGATCTCCTTCGTGCCTTCGTCGTGCGAATGGATATCGTGGTCGCGCCACATCGCGTCGAACTCGGCGCTCGTCGCGCGCATCTCGTCGACGAACGCCTGTACGGCCTGCGTCGCGCCGATGCGTGCAACATCCGCGCGAAACGCACCGACCGCGAACCGTGCGACGCGCGCCCAGTTCGGCTGCGCGTCGCGCACGCCCGCGTCGACGAAGATCAGCCGCAGGATGTTGCGCGCGGCCGGCGGCAGCGTCGCGTAGTCGGTCAGCGTGGCGGCGGCCGCGTCGTTCCACGCGACGACGTCCCACGTCGCCGAGCGCACGATCGCGGGGCTTGCGTCGAGCGAATCGAGCACATGCTGCAGGCGCGGCGTCACGCTGGCCGGCGCGTGATAGCGCACTTCGGGCGGATGGCCGACGCCGATCAGGAACAGGTGCTCGCGTTCGGCTTCGTTCAGCATCAGCGCGCGGGCGAGCCGGTCGAGCACGTCGGCCGACGGCGCGCCGCCGCGCCCCTGTTCGAGCCACGTGTACCACGCGGCGCTCACGTGCGCGCGCTGCGCGACTTCCTCGCGCCGCAGGCCCGGCGTGCGGCGGCGCGTGGCCGGCAGCCCGAGCGCGGCCGGGTCGAGTTTCTCGCGGCGGTCCCGCAGGTACGCGCCGAGCAGGTTGTCGGGGGCGTCAGCCATATCCTGTTAGTTCGTTTACCGGTAAACCGTCACGACTTCACCGCGTGCGGCCCTCGGCAGATAGTAAGCCTCCATTTCATCCGGAGGTGCTGACCATGCGTGTCTTTGTTACTGGAGCGTCGGGATTCGTCGGCTCGGCCGTTGTCGCCGAACTCGTGGCCGCCGGGCACTCGGTGCTCGGCCTTGTCCGGTCCGATGCGGCCGCCGCGTCGGTGGCGGCCGCAGGCGCGGACGTGCATCGCGGGTCGCTGGAGGATCTCGACAGCCTGACGCGCGGCGCCGAACGCGCCGACGCAGTGATCCACACGGGATTCAATCACGACTTCTCGCGCTTCGCGCAGAACTGCGAACTCGACCGCCGCGCGATCGAGACGATCGGCGCGGTGCTTGCGGGCTCGGCGCGGCCGTTGGTCGTCACGTCGGGCCTTGCGCTCGTCGCGCCCGGCCGCGCGGCGACGGAAGACGATCCGCACGTGCCCGTGTCGTCGACCTATCCGCGTGCTTCCGAGGCGACCGCGGTCGCGCTGGAGGCGCGCGGCGTGCATGCGTCGGTCGTGCGCCTGCCGCCGTCCGTGCACGGCGACGGCGATCACGGCTTCGTGCCGCGGCTGATTGCATTCGCGAGGGAGAAGGGCGCGTCGGCGTTCATCGGCGACGGCGACAATCGCTGGCCGGCCGTGCACCGGCTCGACGCGGCGCGCGTGTACCGGCTCGCGATCGAACGCGGCGCGGCCGGCGCGCGCTATCACGCGGTCGACGATACCGGCGTGCGGTTCCGCGAGATCGCGGAAGTGATCGGCCGGCGGCTGAACCTGCCGGTCGTCGCGAAGTCGCCGGCGGAGGCCGGCGAGCACTTCGGCTGGTTTGCGATGTTCGCCGGAATGGATGCGCCGGCCACCAGCGAGCGCACGAGGGCATCGCTCGACTGGGCGCCGGCGCAGCCGCGGCTGCTGGCCGATATCGACCGGCCGCGGTACTTCGACGACTGAGCGGGCGGCATGCACCGCCCGCCGCGCACGGCTCAGACCGTGACGACGATCTTCCCGACCTGCGCACCGGCTTCCATGTAGCGGTGCGCATCGGCGATGTCGTCGAACGCGAACGTGCGGTCGATCAGCGGCTTCAGCGCGCCGGCCGCGAGCCCGTCGACGATGAAGCGCTTCGCGCGCTCGAGCCGCTGCGCGTCGCCGGTGATCTCGAACAGTTCGTAGCCGCGCAGCGTCAGGTGGCGCGCGAGCAGGTCCATCACGGGCACCGGGATGTCGCGCGTGTCGAGCGCGCCGTACTGGAAGAACGTGCCGTTCGTGGCCAGCGCGCGCAGCAGGTTTGCCGCGTCGGGGCCGCCGACCGGATCGAACACGACGCGCGCGCCGATGCCGCCGGTGATGGCCGCCACCTGCTGCGGCAGGTCGGCCGGGCTGCCGACGATCACGTGCTTCGCGCCCGCGTCGAGCAGCGCCTGGCGCTTCGATTCGCCGCGCGTCAGCGCGATCGGCACTGCGCCGATGTGGTTCGCGACCTGGATCGCCGCCTGCCCGACGCTGCTCGATGCGGCGCCGATCAGCACCGCATCGCCGCGCCGCAGCCCGCCGAGTTCGATCAGCGCGCCGTAGGCCGTGACGTACATCATCCACGTCGCGGCCGCTTCCTCGAACGACAGGCTGTCCGGATGCTTGACCACGGCATGCGCGGGCACGTTGACGACCTCGCCGTACATCCCGTAGTCGGCGAACGAGAACGCCGGCACGACGCTCACCGCGTCGCCTTCGGCGAACGCCGTCACATTGTTGCCGACGGCGGCGACCACCCCCGACGCTTCATAGCCGAGCGATGCCGGAAAACGCGGCATGAACGTGTATTCGCCGCTGCGGAACATGACTTCCGCGCGATTGAGGCCGATCGCCTTCACGTGCAGCTGGATGTCATCGGGGCCCGGCGCGGGCACGTCGACGGTGTCGATCTGCAGGACCTCGGGGCCGCCGATGCGGTGGAAACGAACGATGCGGGACATGGGGTGCTCCTTCGATGAACGGGGGTCGATGAAGCTGCATCGTAGGCGGGGGATCGCGCCGGATAAACGCGCATCGGGATCATTGATTGTTATTCGGGGAATAACAATTGACGCCAACCTGTTCTACGCCGGATACCGGCGCGCAAACAGCTCGGTCAGCCAGTCGATGAACGCGCGCACCTTGTCGGACAGGTGCGCGCGGTTCGGGTACAGCACCGACACCGGCTTCGGCACGGCCGGCACGCCGGGCAGCAGTTCGATCAACAGGCCCGCGTCGATGCCCGGCTGCAGCGCGGGGCGCAGCGCGTGCACGATGCCGAGGCCCGCGAGCCCGCAGGACAGCAGCGCTTCCGAGTTGTCGGTGAGCAGGCTGCTCGCGAGCTTGACCGCGACGGTTTCGCCGTGCGGGCGGAACGTCCATTCGAGTATGCGGCGATTGCCGCCGGTGAAGAAGTTGACCGCACGATGTGCACGAAGCTCGTCGAGCGTGCGCGGCAAACCGTGGCGCGAGATGTAGGCGGGCGATGCGCACGTGACCATCGGCACCGCGCCGACCGTGCGTGCGACCATGCTCGAATCCTTCAGCGTGCCGACGCGCACGACGCAGTCGATGCCTTCGCCGATCAGGTCGGCCGGCTGGTCGCTCGCGCCGAGCACGAGCTCGATCTGCGGATAGCGCTGCTGGAAATCGGGCAGCGCCGGAATGACGACTGTCTTCGCCAGCGCGAGCGCGATGTCGATCCGCAACCGGCCTTTCGGCACCGCACGCTGTTTCGGGAACGACGCGAACGCGTCGTCGATGCTGCCGAGCAGCTGCACGCAGCGCGCATGGAACGCCTCGCCTTCGGCCGTCACGCTCACACGTCGCGTGCTGCGGTTCAGCAGCCGCACGCCGAGTTCCTGCTCGAGCTGCTGCACGGCTTTCGTCACGGCCGGCCGATGCAGCTGCAGCGCGTCGGCGGCCTGCGTGAAGGTGCCGCGCTCGACGATCTGTACGTAGATCTGCATCGCTTGCAGGCGGTCCATGGCGTTCCCGGGTGTCGTGGCGAGCGGTCATCTTCGCATACCGTCCGACACCCGTGCGGCGACGATGCACGGCCGCCCGCCGCGCATCAATCGACCGGATGCAGGTCCTGCAGCAGCGTCGGCACGAGCTCCGACACGGTCGGGTGGATATGCATCGCGCGGCTGATCGTCGTGTACGGCGCGCCGGCGGCCATCACGTCGAGCATCCCGTGCACGACTTCGTCGCCGGTCACGCCGAGGATCGATGCGCCGAGGATCGCGTGGCTGTCCGCGTCGACGATCACCTTCATGAAACCCTGGCTTTCGCCTTTCTCGACCGCACGGCCGACGCGCGTCATCGGGCGCGTGCCGACCAGCAGCCGGCGGCCCGTCTGCTTCGCTTCCGCGAGCGTCATGCCGACGCGGCCGAGCGGCGGATCGATATACATCGCGTAGGCCGTGATGCGGTCGGACACCTTGCGCGGATCGTCGTCGAGCAGGTTGGCCGCGACGATCTCGTAGTCGTTGTACGCGGTGTGCGTGAACGCGCCGCGCCCGTTGCAGTCGCCGAGCGCCCAGATGCC
>JAIRVP010000002.1 GCA_031253835.1 Burkholderia sp.
ACGTGTCGATCACGGTGAAGCTGATCGCTCCGATCGCGATGGAAGAAGGTCTGCGCTTCGCGATCCGCGAAGGTGGCCGTACCGTCGGCGCCGGCGTCGTCGCCAAGATCATCGAGTAACATCGACGATCCGCGGATCCCGGCGGGGTCCGCGATTTCTGCGGTATGCAGTTGTACCGTCGAAACCGGGTGTCCAGCTTGCGCTGGCACCCGGTTTTGCTTTTCCGGCGGCACGTTGCGCGGGCCGAGAAATGCACGCCACGGTTTCAGAATTTCGTGTAGAATCGCGGGCTTAGCAGTGGAAGTACCGTCAGGAATGTGATGTCTCGCTCCCCGCAGGCGTCATGTTTCACGTTCTTTTAGTGTCCGGCGATGCAACATCGCCTCGCTCTTTTCAAGGAATCGTCATGCAGCAACAGAAAATCCGCATTCGCCTGAAGGCATTCGACTATCGTCTGATCGATCAATCGGCTGCCGAGATCGTCGATACCGCGAAGCGGACTGGCGCAATCGTCCGTGGCCCGGTGCCGCTGCCGACGCGCATTCAGCGTTTTGACATCCTGCGTTCGCCGCACGTCAACAAGACGTCGCGCGATCAGCTCGAAATCCGTACCCACCAGCGCCTGATGGACATCGTCGACCCGACGGACAAGACCGTTGACGCGCTGATGAAGCTCGACCTGCCGGCTGGCGTCGACGTGGAAATCAAGCTGCAGTAAGGCTTCCAGCGCCGGTCGGCTTGCCGGGCGGTGCTAAGTCTTTGATTGCTTGCAGAAAACGTGAGGTCGGGCTATAATGCTTGGCTTTTCGCGTATTCGCGTAAAAAAGTTGGGCCTTGCGTGCCCGGCATTTTGTAAATCAGCCCCGACCAATCGCAGTCGGGAATGGAGAAAATGATGAGCCTTGGACTCGTAGGTCGCAAGGTTGGCATGACCCGTATCTTCACGGCTGAAGGGGATTCGATTCCCGTCACCGTGCTGGACGTGTCGGACAACCGCGTGACGCAGATCAAGACTGTTGAAACCGACGGCTACACGGCCGTGCAGGTTGCATTCGGCTCCCGTCGTGCATCGCGCGTGACGAAGCCGCTGGCAGGTCATCTCGCCAAAGCCGGTGTCGAAGCCGGTGAAATCCTCAAGGAATTCCGCATTGACGCGGCCAAGGCAGCTGAGCTGTCGAATGGCGCCGTGGTCGGTGCTGATCTTTTCGAAGTGGGCCAGAAGGTCGACGTGCAAGGCGTGTCGATCGGTAAGGGCTACGCCGGTACGATCAAGCGTTACAACTTCTCCTCCGGCCGTGCCACGCACGGTAACTCGCGCTCGCACAACGTGCCGGGCTCGATCGGTATGGCGCAGGATCCGGGTCGCGTTTTCCCGGGTAAACGCATGACGGGTCACATGGGTGACGTGACGGTGACGGTGCAGAACCTCGAAATCGCGCGTATCGACGCAGAGCGCAAGCTGCTGCTCGTGAAGGGTGCGATTCCGGGCGCGAAGGGCGGCAAGGTCTTCGTGACGCCGGCCGTCAAGACCAAGGGGGCGAAATAATGGAACTCAAGCTCCTGAACGAAAATGGTCAGGAAGGTGCAGTGGTCAACGCATCGGACGTCGTGTTCGGTCGTGACTACAACGAAGCGCTGATCCACCAGGTCGTCGTCGCTTACCAGGCGAATGCTCGCCAGGGTAACCGCGCACAGAAGGACCGTGAGCAAGTCAAGCACACGACGAAGAAGCCGTGGCGCCAGAAGGGTACGGGCCGCGCTCGTGCCGGTATGTCGTCGAGCCCGTTGTGGCGTGGCGGTGGTCGTATCTTCCCGAATTCGCCGGAAGAAAACTTCTCGCACAAGGTCAACAAGAAGATGCATCGCGCAGGTCTCTGCTCGATCTTCTCGCAGCTGGCCCGTGAAGGCCGTCTGTCGGTCGTCGAGGACATCATCCTCGAAGCGCCGAAGACCAAGCTGCTGGCCGAAAAATTCAAGACCATGGGTCTCGACTCCGTGCTGATCATCACCGACACGGTTGACGAGAACCTGTACCTGGCATCGCGCAACCTGCCGCACGTGGCGATTGTCGAGCCGCGCTACGCTGACCCGCTGTCGCTGATCTACTTCAAGAAAGTGCTGGTCACGAAGGCTGCGGTCGCCCAGATCGAGGAGTTGCTGTCATGAGCGAGATTCGCAAGAACGATCATCGTTTGATGCAGGTCCTGCTCGCACCGGTGATCTCGGAAAAGGCGACGCTGGTTGCCGACAAGAACGAGCAAGTCGTGTTCGAAGTCGCACCGGATGCCACGAAGCAGGAAGTGAAGGCGGCTGTCGAGCTGCTGTTCAAGGTTGAAGTTGATTCCGTCAACGTGCTGGTTCAGAAGGGCAAGCAAAAGCGCTTTGGCCGTTCGATGGGCCGCCGCAAGGACGTGAAGAAGGCATATGTCTGCCTGAAGCCCGGCCAGGAAATCAACTTTGAAGCGGAGGCCAAGTAATCATGGCAATCGTTAAAGTTAAGCCGACATCGCCGGGTCGCCGCGCGATGGTCAAGGTGGTCAACAAGAACCTGCACCAGGGCAAGCCGCACGCGGCACTGCTCGACTCGCAGAGCTCGACCGCCGGCCGTAACAACAACGGTCGTATCACCACGCGTCACAAGGGTGGTGGTCACAAGCAGCACTACCGTATCGTCGATTTCCGTCGCACGAAGGACGGCATCCCGGCAAAGGTCGAACGTCTCGAGTACGACCCGAACCGTAGCGCGAACATCGCGCTGGTGCTCTACGCAGACGGCGAGCGTCGCTACATCATCGCCCCGAAGGGCCTGACCGTCGGCCAACAGCTGATGTCGGGTTCGGAAGCGCCGATCCGTGCAGGCAACACGCTGCCGATCCGCAACATTCCGGTCGGTACGACGATCCACTGCATCGAGATGCTGCCGGGCAAGGGCGCGCAAATGGCGCGTTCGGCTGGCACGTCGGCCATGCTGCTGGCACGTGAAGGCGTCTACGCGCAGGTTCGTCTGCGTTCGGGCGAAATCCGCCGCGTGCACATCGAGTGCCGTGCAACGATCGGTGAAGTCGGTAACGAAGAGCATAGCCTGCGCCAGATCGGCAAGGCTGGCGCGAATCGCTGGCGCGGTATCCGCCCGACGGTGCGTGGCGTTGCGATGAACCCGGTTGATCACCCGCACGGTGGTGGTGAGGGCAAGACGGCTGCAGGTCGCGATCCGGTGAGCCCGTGGGGTACGCCGGCTAAGGGTTACCGCACCCGCAGCAACAAGCGCACGACGACGATGATCGTCCAGCGCCGTCACAAGCGTTAAGGAGTAGGCAATGGCACGTTCTGTTAAAAAAGGTCCGTTCTGCGACGCCCATTTGCTGAAGAAAGTTGAGGCGGCTGCAGCTTCGCGCGACAAAAAGCCGATCAAGACCTGGTCGCGTCGCTCGACGATTCTGCCGGATTTCATCGGCCTGACGATCGCTGTTCACAACGGCCGTCAACACGTTCCGGTGTACATCTCGGAAAACATGGTCGGCCACAAGCTTGGCGAGTTCGCACTGACCCGTACGTTCAAGGGTCACGCAGCCGACAAGAAGGCCAAGAAATAAGGGGCAATCAAGATGGAAGTGAAAGCAATTCATCGCGGTGCCCGCATCTCGGCGCAAAAAACGCGCCTTGTGGCTGACCAGATCCGCGGTTTGCCGGTCGACAAGGCGCTGAACGTTCTGACGTTCTCGCCGAAGAAGGCGGCTGGCATCGTGAAGAAGGTTGTGCTGTCGGCAATCGCGAATGCGGAGCACAACGAAGGCGCCGATATCGACGAGCTCAAGATCAAGAGCATCTACGTCGATAAGGCTGCATCGCTCAAGCGTTTCACCGCGCGCGCCAAGGGCCGCGGTAACCGCATCGAGAAGCAATCCTGTCACATCACTGTGACGGTCGGGAATTAAGGAGCCATACGATGGGACAGAAAATTCATCCGACTGGCTTCCGCCTGGCTGTCAGCCGCAATTGGGCTTCGCGTTGGTACGCGAACAACAACAATTTCGCGGCGATGCTGCAGGAAGACATCGGTGTTCGTGAATACCTGAAGAAGAAGCTGAAGAACGCTTCGGTCGGTCGGGTCGTCATCGAGCGTCCGGCGAAGAACGCGCGCATCACGATTTACAGCTCGCGTCCGGGCGTGGTCATCGGCAAGAAGGGCGAGGATATCGAGCAGCTGAAGACGGAACTGCAACGCCGCATGGGCGTTCCGGTTCACGTCAACATCGAAGAAATCCGCAAGCCGGAAACCGATGCTCAGCTGATCGCTGACTCGATCACGCAACAGCTCGAGCGCCGGATCATGTTCCGTCGCGCGATGAAGCGTGCGATGCAGAACGCGATGCGTCTGGGTGCTCAAGGCATCAAGATCATGAGCGCGGGCCGTCTGAACGGTATCGAAATCGCTCGTACGGAGTGGTACCGCGAAGGTCGCGTGCCGCTTCACACGCTGCGTGCTGATATCGACTACGCGACTTCGGAAGCGAAGACGACCTACGGGATCATCGGCGTCAAGGTGTGGGTCTACAAGGGCGATACGCTCGGCCGCAACGACGCACCGGTGGTGGAAGAAGTAGCCGAAGACAAGCGTCCGCGTCGCAATGCGCGTCCGGGCGACCGTCGTCCGCGCCGTGATGGCGAAGGCGGCGCTCCGGGTGCTCGCCGTGGCGCACCGCGCCGTGGCGCCGGCAAGCCCGAAGACGGCAAGACTGGAGAATAACGATGCTGCAACCGAAACGCAGAAAGTATCGTAAAGAGCAGAAGGGTCGTAACACCGGCAAGGCGACGCGCGGCAACGCAGTGTCGTTCGGTGACTTCGGCCTGAAGGCTATCGGTCGCGGTCGTTTGACCGCACGCCAGATTGAAGCGGCGCGTCGTGCAATGACGCGTCACATCAAGCGTGGCGGCCGCATCTGGATCCGGATCTTCCCGGACAAGCCGATTTCGCAGAAGCCGGCCGAAGTGCGTATGGGTAACGGTAAGGGTAACCCGGAGTACTACGTCGCCGAGATTCAGCCGGGCAAGATGCTCTATGAAATGGACGGCGTAACCGAAGAACTGGCACGCGAAGCGTTCCGTCTGGCTGCAGCCAAGCTGCCGCTGAAGACGGCATTCATCGTGCGCCAGCTCGGCGCCTAAGGAGAAAACATGAAGGCTTCCGAACTTCTCCAGAAAGACCAGGCCGCGCTCAACAAGGAGCTGGCGGACCTGCTGAAGGCGCAATTCGGCCTGCGCATGCAACTCGCGACCCAGCAGCTCACGAACACGAGCCAGCTGAAGAAGGTTCGTCGCGACATCGCACGTGTGCGGACCGTCATGACTCAGAAGGCGAACCAGAAATGAACGATAGCGTGAAAACCTCGCTGAAGCGGACGCTGGTCGGTCGGGTCGTCAGCAACAAGATGGACAAGACCGTCACCGTGCTGATCGAGCACCGCGTCAAGCATCCGATCTACGGCAAGTATGTCGTGCGCTCGAAGAAGTACCACGCGCACGATGAAGCGAACACCTGCAACGAAGGCGATCTCGTCGAAATCCAGGAAACTCGTCCTGTTTCGAAGACGAAGGCCTGGACGGTGTCGCGCCTTGTCGAAGCCGCTCGCGTCATCTAAGCGGGCAGCGCAGTAGGCAGTAACAAGCACTTCTCCGCGAAGTGCTTGAAATCGCAAAGTTTTTGCTTGCGTGACCAGGATTATTTGTTATAATCCTGGTCTTCCCTCTTTATGGGAGCCCCGTCGCGGGCGAAGTTGGTGGGGGAAGCGGACTGGCGCCAGCCTGTCCGAAAGATTCACCGAATTGCGATGGCGGGTTTCGTTTGCCGTCGCTGCTGTTCCAACCCAAGCAGCCGATTGGCTGACGGGACCAAGACTGACCGTATGCATCATGGTGGTGCATCCGGATTAAGTTGGGAAAGACAAACCATGATCCAGACCGAATCTCGGCTCGAAGTAGCCGACAACACGGGTGCACGTGAAGTCATGTGCATCAAGGTGCTCGGCGGCTCGAAGCGTCGTTATGCCGGCATTGGCGACATCATCAAGGTGACCGTCAAAGAGGCAACGCCGCGCGGGCGCGTGAAGAAAGGCGAAATCTACAACGCCGTGGTGGTCCGCACCGCCAAGGGCGTGCGCCGTCAAGACGGCTCGCTGATCAAGTTCGACGGCAACGCCGCTGTGCTTTTGAATAACAAGCTCGAGCCGATCGGCACCCGTATCTTCGGGCCGGTCACGCGTGAGCTGCGTAGCGAACGATTCATGAAGATCGTTTCGCTGGCGCCGGAAGTGCTGTAAGGAGTCGCGATGAACAAGATTCGCAAAGGTGACGAAGTCATCGTCGTTACTGGCAAGGACAAGGGCAAGCGCGGCGTCGTGCTGGCTGTCGGTGCTGAACATGTGACGGTTGAAGGTATCAACCTCGTCAAGAAGCATGTGAAGCCGAACCCGATGAAGGGTACGACGGGTGGCGTGGAAGCGAAGACGATGCCCCTGCATATTTCGAACGTCGCACTGGTCGACGCGAATGGCAAGGCGTCGCGTGTTGGCATCAAGGTCGAGGAAGGCAAGAAGGTTCGCTTCCTGAAGACGACCGGTGCCGTACTGAGCGCCTGACGCAGCGGAGTAAAAAATGGCTCGTTTTCAAGAGTTTTACAAAGAAAAGGTTGTGCCCGGCCTGATCGAGAAGTTCGGTTACAAGTCGGTCATGGAAGTGCCGCGCATCACCAAGATCACGCTGAACATGGGTCTTGGCGAAGCGATCGCTGACAAGAAGATCATCGAGAACGCCGTTGGCGACCTCACGAAGATCGCCGGCCAGAAGCCGGTCGTCACGAAGGCTCGCAAGGCAATCGCAGGCTTCAAGATCCGCCAGGGTTACCCGATCGGCGCGATGGTGACGCTGCGTGGCCAGGCGATGTACGAATTCCTCGACCGTTTCGTGACGGTTGCCCTGCCCCGCGTGCGAGATTTCCGCGGTGTGTCGGGTCGTGCTTTCGATGGCCGTGGCAACTACAACATCGGTGTGAAAGAGCAGATCATTTTCCCCGAAATCGACTACGACAAGATCGACGCACTGCGTGGGCTGAACATCAGCATCACGACGACTGCGAAGACCGACGACGAAGCAAAGGCTCTGCTCGCCAGCTTCAAGTTCCCGTTCAGAAACTGAGGTTACCGTGGCTAAACTGGCACTGATCGAACGTGAAAAGAAGCGCGCCCGCCTGGTCGCGAAGTTCGCAGCAAAGCGCGAAGCGCTGAAGGCGATCGTCGAAGACCAAAGCAAGTCGGAAGAAGAGCGCTACGAAGCACGCCTGGAGCTGCAGCAACTGCCCCGCAACGCAAACCCGACCCGCCAGCGTAACCGCTGCGCGATCACGGGCCGTCCGCGTGGCACGTTCCGTAAATTCGGCCTCGCGCGTAACAAGATTCGTGAAATCGCATTCCGTGGCGAGATTCCTGGCCTGACCAAGGCGAGCTGGTAATAGGAGAAACGTAAATGAGCATGAGTGATCCTATCGCCGATATGCTGACTCGCATCCGCAACGCGCAGATGGTCGAGAAGGTATCGGTTGCGATGCCCTCGTCGAAGGTCAAGGTTGCAATCGCGCAAGTCCTCAAGGACGAAGGTTATATCGACGATTTCGCCGTGAAGGCGGAAGGTGCGAAGTCCGAACTGAATATCGCGCTGAAGTACTACGCAGGTCGCCCGGTCATCGAACGCCTCGAGCGCGTGTCGAAGCCTGGTCTGCGCGTGTACCGCGGCCGTAACGACATTCCGCAGGTCATGAACGGCCTCGGCGTGGCTATCGTGTCGACGCCGAAGGGCGTGATGACCGACCGCAAGGCGCGCGCTACCGGCGTCGGCGGCGAAGTCATCTGCTACGTCGCTTAAAGCCGAGGAGAGAGAAACATGTCTCGAGTAGGTAAGAGCCCGATCGCGCTGCAAGGCGCGGAAGTCAAGCTGGCCGACGGTGCAATCACCGTCAAGGGCCCGCTGGGCACCATCACGCAAGCGATCAATCCGCTCGTGAACGTGGCGAACAACGACGGCACGCTGAATCTGTCGCCGGTCGACGAAAGCCGCGAAGCAAATGCACTGTCGGGCACGATGCGCGCGATTATCGCGAATGCCGTGCACGGCGTGACCAAGGGTTTCGAGCGCAAGCTGACGCTGGTTGGCGTCGGTTACCGTGCGCAAGCGCAAGGCGACAAGCTGAACCTGTCGCTGGGTTTCTCGCACCCGGTGGTGCACCAGATGCCGGAAGGCGTCAAGGCTGAAACCCCGACGCAAACCGAAATCGTGATCAAGGGGATCAACAAGCAACAAGTCGGTCAAGTGGCTGCGGAAGTCCGCGGTTACCGTCCGCCGGAGCCCTATAAGGGCAAGGGCGTGCGTTATGCCGACGAGGTTGTGATCCTCAAAGAAACGAAGAAGAAGTAAGGGTGCGCAATCATGGATAAGACTCAATCTCGCCTGCGCCGCGCTCGCCAGACGCGTATCAAGATCGCTGAGCTGCAGGTCGCGCGTCTCGCCGTGCATCGCACGAACACGCACATCTACGCTCAAGTGTTCTCGCCCTGCGGCACCAAGGTGCTCGCCAGCGCGTCGACGCTCGAAGCTGAAGTGCGCGCCGAGCTCGCCGACAAGTCGGGCAAGGGCGGCAACGTTAATGCTGCGACGCTGATCGGCAAGCGTATTGCCGAGAAGGCAAAGGCCGCCGGCATCGAATCCGTCGCCTTCGACCGCTCGGGCTTCCGCTACCATGGCCGCGTCAAGGCGCTGGCTGAGGCAGCTCGCGAAGCTGGGCTCAAGTTCTAAGGAAGGAATTCGTCATGGCAAAGATGCAAGCGAAAGTTCAGGCTGACGAGCGCGACGACGGCCTTCGTGAAAAGATGATTTCGGTCAATCGCGTGACCAAGGTCGTGAAGGGTGGCCGTATTCTCGGCTTCGCCGCACTGACCGTGGTTGGCGACGGTGATGGCCGCATCGGTATGGGCAAGGGCAAGGCGAAGGAAGTGCCGGTCGCTGTCCAGAAGGCAATGGAACAAGCTCGCCGCAACATGTTCAAGGTGCCGCTCAAGAACGGCACGCTGCAACACGAAGTGCACGGCAAGCACGGCGCATCCGCTGTCCTCCTCGCTCCGGCGAAGGCAGGTACGGGCGTGATCGCCGGCGGCCCGATGCGCGCAGTGTTCGACGTGATGGGCGTTCAGAACGTCGTGGCGAAGAGCCACGGTTCGACGAACCCGTACAACCTCGTTCGCGCCACGCTGGACGGCCTGCGCAAGCAGTCCACCCCGGCAGACATCGCGGCGAAGCGCGGCAAGTCCGTCGAAGATATTTTGGGCTAAGCCCGGGTGGTCACCATGTCTGAAAAAACTGTCAAGGTTCAGCTCGTCAAGAGCCTGATCGGGACCCGCGAAACGCACCGCGCAACCGTGCGTGGCCTGGGCCTGCGCCGACTCAATTCGGTCAGCGAGCTGCAGGACACGCCGGCGGTCCGCGGCATGATCAACAAGGTTTCGTACCTCGTTAAGGTCATCGCGTAAGCGGCCCTACGGATCAAGGAGTTGATATGGAATTGAATAACCTGAAGCCGGCCGCTGGCGCCAAGCACGCCAAGCGTCGCGTCGGTCGTGGCATCGGTTCGGGCCTCGGCAAGACGGCTGGCCGTGGTCACAAGGGTCAGAAATCGCGTTCGGGCGGCTTCCACAAAGTCGGTTTCGAAGGCGGTCAGATGCCGCTGCAACGTCGTCTGCCGAAGCGCGGCTTCACGTCGCTGACGAAGGAATTCGTCGGTGAAGTGCGCCTGGGCGACCTCGAGAAGCTGCCGGTCGACGAGATCGATCTGCTCGCACTGAAGCAAGCCGGCCTGGTCGGCGAGCTGACGAAGAGCGCAAAGATCATCGCGACGGGCGAACTGAAGCGCAAGATCGTCGTGAAGGGTCTCGGTGCCACCAAGGGTGCGCGCGCTGCGATCGAAGCGGCTGGCGGTTCGTTCGCCGAGTGACACGCGTAGCGCGTCGTCACTTGCATTCATCGGAGAAGGTACTTGGCTAACAGCCCGAGTCTTGCAAAACCCGGTCGAAGCACGGCGAAATTCGGCGATCTGCGTCGGCGAGCGATGTTCCTGCTCCTGGCGCTGATCGTCTATCGCATCGGCGCGCACATTCCCGTGCCGGGCATCGATCCGGATCAACTGGCTAAGCTGTTCCAGAGCCAGGCGGGCGGCATCCTGGGCATGTTCAACATGTTCTCGGGTGGCGCGCTTTCCCGCTTCACGATCTTTGCGCTGGGGATCATGCCGTACATCTCGGCGTCGATCATCATGCAGTTGCTGGCGATCGTCTCGCCGCAGCTCGAGGCGCTGAAGAAGGAAGGGCAGGCAGGGCAACGGAAGATCACGCAGTACACGCGGTATTTCACTGTGGTGCTCGCGACCTTCCAGGCGTTCGGTATCGCGGCTGCGCTGGAAAACCAGCCGGGCCTCGTCACCGATCCCGGCATGCTGTTCCGTCTGACGACGGTCGTGACGCTGGTTACCGGCACGATGTTCCTGATGTGGCTCGGCGAGCAGATTACCGAGCGTGGTCTGGGCAACGGTATCTCGATCATCATCTTCGGCGGGATCGCAGCAGGGTTCCCGAATGCCGTGGGTGGGTTGTTCGAGCTGGTGCGTACGGGTTCGATGAGCATCATTTCGGCGATCATCATCGTCGTCCTGATTGCCGCGGTGACTTACCTGGTCGTGTTCATCGAACGCGGTCAGCGCAAGATCCTCGTGAACTACGCGAAACGCCAGGTCGGCAACAAGATCTACGGTGGGCAGTCGTCGCATCTGCCGCTGAAGTTGAACATGTCGGGCGTGATTCCGCCGATCTTTGCATCGTCGATCATTCTGTTCCCGGCAACGATTCTCGGCTGGTTCAGTACCGGTCAGCCGACGGGAAGCTGGATTTCCAATACGTTGCATAACGTAGCGGAAGCGCTGAAGCCGGGCCAGCCGGTCTATGTGCTGCTGTACACGCTGGCGATCGTGTTTTTCTGCTTCTTCTACACCGCACTGGTGTTCAACAGCAGGGAAACCGCGGACAACCTGAAGAAGAGCGGCGCGTTTGTTCCGGGCATCCGTCCGGGCGATCAGACCGCGCGATATATCGACCGCATCCTCACGCGTCTGACGCTGGCCGGTGCGATCTACATCGTCTTCGTGTGTCTGCTGCCGGAATTTCTGGTGCTGCGCTGGAACGTGCCGTTTTATTTTGGTGGAACGTCGCTGCTGATCATTGTCGTCGTCACGATGGACTTTATGGCGCAGGTGCAGTCGTACGTTATGTCGCAACAGTATGAGTCACTGCTCAAGAAGGCAAACTTCAAGGGCGGCAACATCCCGATGCGTTAAGGACTATGGCCAAAGACGATGTAATCCAGATGCAGGGCGAGGTGATTGAAAACCTCCCGAATGCGACCTTCCGTGTGAAGCTGGAAAACGGCCATGTCGTTTTGGGACATATTTCCGGAAAGATGCGGATGCACTACATCCGCATCCTGCCGGGCGACAAGGTGACGGTTGAGTTGACGCCTTACGATCTGTCTCGTGCGCGGATCGTGTTCCGGGCGAAGTGATTTGAAAAAAGGGTATTATCATGAAAGTGATGGCATCGGTTAAGCGCATTTGCCGCAATTGCAAGATCATCAAGCGCAAAGGCGTCGTTCGCGTGATCTGCAGCTCGGATCCGCGCCACAAGCAGCGCCAAGGCTGACCGCGCGTTTGTTTGCGCTTTTTGTTTGAGGAAAAACAATGGCTCGTATCGCAGGGGTTAACATCCCGAATCACCAGCACACCGAGATTGGCCTGACGGCTATCTTTGGTGTCGGCCGCACCCGTTCGCGCAGCATCTGCGTGGCAGCTGGCGTCGATTTTTCGAAGAAGGTCAAGGATCTGACCGACGCAGACCTGGAAAAGCTGCGTGAAGAAGTGGGCAAGTTTGTCGTCGAAGGCGATCTGCGCCGTGAAGTGACGATGAACATCAAGCGCCTGATGGACCTCGGTTGCTACCGTGGCGTCCGTCATCGCAAGGGCCTGCCGATGCGCGGTCAGCGTACGCGTACGAACGCACGTACCCGTAAGGGTCCGCGTCGTGCAGCGCAAGCGCTGAAGAAGTAAGCGGAACTGACAGTTACAGGAAAACGTAATGGCTAAGGCTTCGAATACCGCGGCGCAACGCGTTCGCAAAAAGGTTAAGAAGAACGTCGCTGAAGGCGTGGTTCACGTTCACGCGTCGTTCAACAACACGATCATCACGATCACCGATCGCCAAGGCAACGCGCTGGCATGGGCGACGTCGGGCGGTCAGGGCTTCAAGGGCTCGCGCAAATCGACGCCGTTCGCTGCCCAGGTCGCAGCCGAGTCGGCTGGCCGCGTCGCGATGGAATACGGTGTGAAGAATCTGGAAGTGCGGATCAAGGGCCCGGGCCCGGGTCGTGAGTCGGCAGTGCGCGCACTGCACGGCCTCGGCATCAAGATCACCGCGATTTCGGACGTCACCCCGATTCCGCACAACGGCTGCCGTCCGCCGAAGCGTCGTCGTATCTAAGGATGTGCTGGCACGTTCGTGCTAGCGCATTGCCTGTCGCCGCTCAGCGTCGACGGGCGTTGCTTTTTTGATTGACTAAGCCCACCGTTCGCCCCAAAGGGAGCGGACTAGCGCGGATTTCGATCCGCGTGACTGATTGATAAAGGAATGCAAAGTGGCACGTTATATCGGCCCCAAAGCCAAGCTGTCCCGCCGTGAAGGCACCGACCTGTTCCTGAAGAGCGCACGCCGCTCGCTCGCCGACAAGTGCAAGCTCGACAGCAAGCCGGGTCAGCACGGCCGCACCTCGGGCGCACGTACGTCCGACTACGGTACGCAGCTGCGTGAAAAGCAGAAGGTCAAGCGCATCTACGGCGTGCTGGAACGTCAGTTCCGTCGTTACTTCGCCGAAGCCGACCGCCGCAAGGGCAACACGGGTGAAAACCTGCTGCAACTGCTCGAGTCGCGCCTCGACAACGTCGTGTATCGCATGGGCTTCGGCTCGACGCGCGCTGAAGCGCGTCAGCTGGTGAGCCACAAGTCGATCACCGTGAACGGCGTCGTCGCAAACGTCCCGTCGCAGCAAGTGAAGGCAGGTGACGTCGTCGCGATCCGCGAAAAGGCGAAGAAGCAAGCGCGTATCGTCGAAGCGCTGTCGCTGGCCGAGCAAGGCGGCATGCCGAGCTGGGTTGCAGTCGATGCGAAGAAGTTCGAAGGCACGTTCAAGCAAATGCCGGAACGCGTCGAGATCGCAGGCGACATCAACGAAAGCCTGATCGTCGAATTGTATTCGCGTTAATCCGATTGACGGCCGAGGTACCCCGATTGCGTTGCGCAAGGAGGGGCCTCGGCTGTTTATTTTCTGGTTGTTACCGGTCAGCCTTATCGGTGTAACGAGCCGAGGGTATTGAAAAGGAAAGCCCATGCAAACCAGTTTGCTGAAACCCAAGATCATCGCCGTGGAATCGCTGGGCGAGAACCACGCGAGGGTGGTCATGGAACCGTTCGAACGCGGTTACGGCCATACCTTGGGCAATGCGCTTCGCCGCGTGCTGCTGTCGTCTATGGTTGGCTACGCGCCGACCGAAGTCACGATCGCAGGCGTGGTGCACGAGTACTCGACGCTGGATGGCGTGCAGGAAGACGTGGTCAACCTGCTGCTGAACCTGAAGGGTGTGGTGTTCAAGCTGCATAACCGTGACGAAGTGACGGTTACGCTGCGCAAGGAAGGTGAAGGCGTCGTCACGGCCGGCGATATCGAGCTGGCCCACGATTGCGAAGTCATCAACCCGAATCACGTGATTGCGCACCTGTCGAAGGGCGGCAAGCTCGACGTTCAGATCAAGATCGAAAAGGGTCGCGGCTATGTGCCCGGCAACGTCCGTCGCTACGGCGAAGACACGGCCAAGATCATCGGCCGCATCGTCCTCGACGCATCGTTCTCGCCGGTTCGCCGCGTGAGCTACGCTGTTGAAAGCGCACGTGTCGAGCAGCGTACCGACCTCGACAAGCTCGTGATGAACATCGAGACGAGCGGTGTGATCACGCCGGAAGAAGCGATCCGTCAATCGGCCCGCATCCTGGTCGACCAGCTGTCCGTGTTCGCGGCGCTGGAAGGCACGGAAACGGCTGCCGAAGCACCGTCGCGTGCTCCGCAGATCGACCCGATCCTGCTGCGCCCGGTGGACGATCTCGAGCTGACGGTTCGTTCGGCGAACTGCCTGAAGGCCGAGAACATCTACTACATCGGCGACCTGATCCAGCGCACGGAAAACGAGCTGCTGAAGACGCCGAACCTCGGTCGCAAGTCGCTCAACGAGATCAAGGAAGTGCTCGCTTCGCGCGGTCTCACGCTGGGCATGAAGCTCGAGAACTGGCCGCCGGCTGGTCTCGACAAGTAAGCCCGGTTGTTGCTGTAGTTGGCAAAGATGCGGATTTTCCTTTAAAATCCGCATCTTGCTTTTTTCGCTACCGGCCCGTGCACCTTCGAGGTGCGATAGAAGAGCTGGATCAAAACTTTGAATCAAGGAAACTGAAATGCGCCATCGTCATGGTCTGCGGAAACTGAACCGCACGAGCAGCCACCGTCTGGCTATGCTCCGTAACATGTCCAACTCGCTGATCGAGCACGAAGTCATCAAGACGACGCTGCCGAAGGCGAAGGAACTCCGTAAAGTCGTCGAGCCGCTGATCACGCTCGGCAAGAAGCCGTCGCTGGCAAACCGTCGCCTGGCGTTCAACCGCCTGCGCGATCGTGACTCGGTCGCGAAGCTGTTCGACGTCCTCGGTCCGCGTTTCGCGAACCGTCCGGGCGGCTACCTGCGCGTGCTGAAGTTCGGCTTCCGCGTGGGCGACAACGCACCGATGGCACTGGTCGAACTGCTCGACCGTCCGGAAGTCGACGAAACGGAAAACGTGCAAGAAGCTGAATAAGCTTCCGGTACGCTGCAGTATCTGAAAAGGGCCGAGCGATTGCTTGGCCCTTTTTGTTTTCGAGATGCCGGCTGCGATCGATTGTCGCAGGCCGGCGCCGGCAGCATTGCGCGGGCTGCGCTACGATACGGGCAGCCGGCGTGATCCGAGGATAGGCAATCCACGCCGGCAGGAGCCGCTAGACCAGCCAGGAGGGCGCGGATGATCGTGGTGCTGATGCTGACGACGGTGCCCGATGCGGCGACGGCCACGGCGCTGTCCGACGGCGCGCTCGCCGCGCGGCTGGCCGCGTGCGTGTCGGAGCTCGGTGCGATCAAGTCGCGCTATCACTGGCAGGGCAAGGTCGAAACGGCCGACGAGATCCAGTTGCTGTTCAAGACGAGCCCCGTGCGGGCGCTCGAACTGGAGCGATTTATTCTCGCGCATCATCCCTACGAGACGCCCGAAATCGTCTCGTGGCAGACGACGGCATCGGCCGCGTACGGCCAGTGGGTGACCAGCGAAACTCAACGTCTATTTCATGTTTAACGGTATGGCGCTTTCCGTGCGCGTGCGCGCGCTGCGGTTCCTTGCAGTCCTGTTGTCGTTCGCGGTCCTGCTGGGCGGCCTGTCGGTCGCGCGCGCGGCCGACGATTTCCTCGATCCGTCGGTCGCGTTCAAGTTCAGCGCGAGCGAATCGCCGGGGCAGGTGGACGTCCGCTTCAAGGTCGCCAACGGCTACTACATGTACCGCGAGCGGTTCGCGTTCGCGGTGAAGAGCGGGCAGGCGACGCTCGGCGAGCCGCAATATCCGGCCGGCCACGTGAAGTTCGACCAGACGTTCCAGAAGAACGTCGAGACCTATCGTGACGAAGTCGTCATCCACGTGCCGGTGAAGCAGGCGGCCGGGCCGTTCGAGCTCGCGGTGACGTCGCAGGGGTGTGCCGACGAAGGGATCTGCTATCCGCCGGCCGAGCACGTCGTGAAGGTCGACGGTGCCGCGCTCGGCGCCGCATCGTCGTCCGGCGGCGACACGGCAGCCGCGGGCAGCTGGCTCGACAAGGTCACGAGCGCCGATTTCGCGCAGTCGCTGCTCGAAGGGCACGGTTTCTTCACGATCGTCGCACTGTATTTCGTCGCGGGCGTCGTGCTGAGCCTGCTGCCCTGCTCGTACCCGATGATTCCGATCGTGTCCGCGATCATCATCGGGCAGGGCACGCGCGCGACGCATGCACGCGGCTTCGCGCTGTCGCTGACCTACGTGGTCGGCATGGCGCTCGTCTACACGGTGCTCGGCATTGCCGCGGCGCTGGTCGGCCAGAGCCTCGGCGCGTGGCTGCAGAACCCGTGGGTGCTCGGCGCGTTCGGCGTGCTGCTGACCGCGTTCGCGGTGTCGCTGATCTCGGGCAAGGACCTCGCGTTGCCCGCACGCTGGCAGAACGGCGCAGCCGAAGCCTCGAGCACGCGCCAGGGCGGCCACTTCGTCGCGGTCGCGGCGATGGGCGCGTTGTCGGCGCTGGTGGTCGGTGCATGCATGACGGCGCCGCTGTTCGCCGTGCTCGCGTTCATTGCGCACACCGGCAATGCACTGCTCGGCGGTGCGGCGCTGTTCGCGATGGGGCTGGGGCTCGGCGTGCCGCTGCTGGTCGTCGGCGTCGGTGCCGGGACGGTGCTGCCGCGCGCAGGCGCATGGATGGACGGCGTGAAGGTGTTCTTCGGCATCGTGCTGCTCGCAGCCGCGCTGTGGATCGTGTGGCCGGTGCTGGCGGGCGGCCTGAAGATGGTGCTCGCCGCGTTGTGGCTGCTGATCGCGGCCGCGGCGCTCGGCCTGTTCACGCCGAATGCCGGCGCTGCGTCGATCTGGCGCCGTCTGGGCCGCGGCGTGGGCGCCGCGCTCGCGATCTGGGCCGCGACGCTGCTCGTCGGCCTGGCGGCCGGCTCGACGGATCCGGTGAAGCCGCTGGCCGTGCTGGCGGCACGCACGGTGGCGTCCGGCGGGGCGGCGACGGCCGGCGCGTCCGCCGTGCAGGACGGTCCCGCGTTTGCATCGGTGCGCTCCAGCGGCGAACTCGACACGCTGCTGAAGACGTCGGGCCAGCCCGTGATGCTCGACTTCTACGCCGACTGGTGCGTGAGCTGCAAGGAGATGGAGCATCTGACGTTCACCGACGCCCGTGTGCAGGCGCGCCTCGCGCAGCTCCACCTCGTGCGTGCGGACGTCACTGCGAACAACCCGGACGACCAGGCGCTGCTCAAGCGCTTCAACCTGTTCGGGCCGCCGGGCATCATCTTCTTCGATCGCAGCGGCAACGAGATCGGCCGCGTGGTCGGTTATCAGGCGGCCGAGACGTTCCTGCGCAGCCTCGATCGCGCTGCGGTCCCGACGGTATAGCCGAGGGGCGCCCGACGCGCCAACGGTCCCGGTCGACGGGCAAAAAAACGGCGGAACACCGAGGTGTCCCGCCGTTTTTCGTTGGGCCTGCCGGCGCGCAATCAGCGCTGCGCTTTCAGCAGGCGCGCGGCGTCGAGTGCGAAATAGGTGAGCACGCCGTCGGCGCCCGCCCGCTTGAACGCGAGCAGCGATTCGAGCACGACCTTGTCGTGGTCGAGCCAGCCGTTCATCGCGGCGGCCTTCAGCATCGCGTATTCGCCGCTCACCTGGTACACGTAGGTCGGGAAGCGGAACTCGTCCTTCACGCGGCGCACGATGTCGAGATACGGCATGCCGGGCTTGACCATCACCATGTCGGCGCCTTCGTCGATGTCGAGGCGCACTTCGCGCAGCGCTTCGTCGCTGTTCGCCGGATCCATCTGGTAGGTCATCTTGTTGCCCTTGCCCAGGTTGGATGCCGAACCGACCGCATCGCGGAACGGGCCGTAGAACGCCGACGCGAACTTGGCCGAGTAGGCCATGATGCGCGTGTGGATGTGGCCGTCGCTTTCCAGCATCTCGCGGATCGCGCCGATGCGGCCGTCCATCATGTCCGACGGCGCGACGATGTCGACGCCGGCTTCAGCCTGCGCGCGCGCCTGATCGATCAGGATCTCGATCGTGTCGTCGTTGATCACGTAGCCGTTCTCGTCGAGCACGCCGTCCTGGCCGTGGCTCGTATATGGGTCGAGTGCGACGTCGGTCAGCACGCCGAGCTCGGGGAAGCGCTTCTTCAGCTCGCGCACCGCGCGCGGAATCAGGCCTTCCGGATTGGCTGCCTCGCGGCCGTCGGGCGTCTTTACCGACGGGTCGATGGCCGGGAACAGCGACAGCACGGGCACGCCGAGTTCGACGCACTGCTCGGCGACCTGCATCAGCAGATCGACGGATACGCGCTCGACGCCGGGCATCGACGGCACAGGTTGACGCTGGTTGGTGCCTTCGACGACGAACACCGGATAGATCAGGTCGTCGGTGGTCAGGCGGTTTTCGCGCATCAGGCGGCGGGAGAAGTCGTCGCGGCGCATCCGGCGCGGACGATGAAGCGGATGGAAGCTCATGGCGATTTGGCAGAAATCAGGGTGGTAAGGACCTTACGGAACCCTTAGGTGATTTTTGGGAGCGTTGGTATATGATAGCGATCGAGCGGCACGCGTCGCGTGCAGCTCCCCGCTTCTCCTCCCTGAGCGGGTGCCTGTCGTTTTTCGATTAGGCTGTTTGACCCGCCGTTCAACGGCGGGTTTTTTTATGAGCCGGCCGAATCCGCAGGCGCCGTCAGGTGCGCGCCGCCGATCCCGGCCGCGCGTTGCCCGATCATTGTGCTACAGGCTCGCTTTTTTCGTCGGCGACCGACGGCCGCAGCCAGCTCTCGATCAGCTCGTGTGCCTCGTCGAGCCCCGTGCGCTTCAGCGCGGAGAACAGCTGGACCGTCAGCTTGCCCTGGACGCCCTGGTCGCGATACGCATCGAGCCCCTTTTGCGTGGTCCGCAGCGCATTGATGCTTTCCTGGCGCGTCAATTTGTCGCACTTGGTCAGCAGCGTGTGGATCGGCTTGCCGGTCGGCGTGAACCACTCGATCATGCGGCGATCGAGGTCGGTCAGCGGACGGCGCGAATCCATCATCAGGATCAGGCCGCAGAGCTGCGAGCGCGTCGCGAGGTAGGACGACAGCAGCATCTCCCAGTGCGCCTTGGCGGCGCCGGGCACTTCCGCGTAGCCGTAGCCGGGCAGGTCGACGAGGTTCGCGACGGGCTCGGCGGCCGGGCCGACGGAGAAGTAGTTGATATGCTGCGTGCGGCCGGGCGTCTTCGACGCGAAGGCCAGCCGCTTCTGGTTGCACAGCACGTTGATCGCCGTCGACTTGCCGGCATTCGAGCGGCCCGCGAACGCGATTTCCGGCTGGACCGTCGGCGGCAGGTCGCGCAGATGGTTGACGGTCGTGTAGAAGCGGGCTTGATGGAGCAAAAAGGCCATGGGAACCGGAAGGACGGGCGGCGCGAGCCGCTTGGTGGAGGCGGGGTAGCCCCGATAGGCGCGGGAGCTTTCAACACGATATTGTACAATATGGCGGTTTTACCGAAGGCCACCGGGCGCCTGCCTCGCGCTTTTATGTGGCTTCTGCGGTAGACTGGTCGCCGTCGTTTTTTGCAGAACCTCAAATTCCCACAAGACGAAACAGGGTGTGCGAATGAATCGACTGTGCAAGTCTCTGATGGTGCTTCAGGTTGCAGCAGGGTTCGTAGGTTTCGTAGCGGAGGCAAACGCGGCGGATGCGGCAAAGCCGGATCTCGACCGCGGCAAGGCGATTGCCGGGCAAGTCTGCGCGTCGTGTCACGGCGCCGACGGCAATAGTGCGTCGGGCAGTTTCCCGAAGCTTGCCGGCCAGCATCCCGAATATCTGGTCAAGCAGTTGAACGACTTCAAGGCGCAGCCGGGCGCGAAGGGGCCGGTGCGTAACAACGCGGTGATGGTCGGATTCGCGAGCGCGTTGAGCGCGGACGACATGCGCAACGTCGCCGCGTACTACGGGTCGCAGACGACGAAGCTCGGTACCGCACGCGATGCGGCGACCGTGCCGGTCGGCCAGAAGATCTATCGCGGCGGCATCGCGGAGAAGGGCGTACCTGCCTGCGCGAGTTGCCACGGGCCGACGGGGCAGGGGATGCCGATCCAGTATCCGCGTCTGTCGGGGCAGTGGGCCGATTACACGGTCGCGCAGTTGACCGCGTTCCAGCAGGGTGCCGGCGCGCGCAACAACAACGAGGCGATGCATCAGATCGCCACGCGCCTGTCGGACAACGAGATCAAGGCCGTCGCGGATTACATCGCGGGCCTGCGTTGACCGGCCGGTCGCGAATGGAATGACCGGTCGCCCGAAGGGCGGCCGGAGTCAGAACAAGAAAAGGGTGGGGCGCCGCGCCAGTGCGGCCGCCTTGCCCTTTTTTGTTGTCAGTCGGAGTTTGAATGAGCGTTACCACGTCGGGGTTGCAGTCGAAGTCGGGTCAGGGTGCGTCGAAGCGCGCGGTCGAGCTGCTGAGCTCGATGCGCTTCGCGATCGCGCTGCTGGTGGTGCTGTCGATCGCGAGCATCATCGGTACGGTCCTGACCCAGGACGATCCGTATCCGAACTACGTGAACCAGTTCGGGCCGTTCTGGGCGGACATCTTCCGCTCGCTCGGCCTGTACAACGTGTACAGCGCGTGGTGGTTCATGCTGATCCTGATCTTCCTCGTCGTGTCGATCTCGCTGTGCGTGATCCGCAACGCGCCGAAGATGCTCGCCGATGCGAAGAGCTGGAAGGACAAGGTCCGCGAAGGCAGCCTGCGCGCGTTCCACCACAAGGCCGAGTACTCGGCTTCCGGCACGCGTGCGACCGTCGCGGCGACGCTCGCCACGTTCGTCACCAAGGCCGGCTACAAGCACGTCGTGCGTGAATCCGACGGCGCAACGCTGATCTCCGCGAAGCGCGGCGCGATGACCAAGTGGGGCTACATCTCCGCGCACCTCGCGATCGTCGTGATCTGTATCGGCGGCCTGCTCGACAGCAACCTGCCGATCAAATTCCAGATGTGGATGTTCGGCAAGAGCCCGGTCAACACGAGCGCGACGATCAGCGAGATCTCGCCCGACCATCGTCTGTCCGCGTCGAATCCGACGTTCCGCGGCTACGCGTGGGTGCCCGAGGGCCAGTTCGTGTCGACCGCGATCCTGAACCAGCCGAGCGGCTCGCTGATCCAGGACCTGCCGTTCTCGATCCAGCTGAACAAGTTCATCGTCGACTACTACACGACGGGCATGCCGAAGCTGTTCGCGAGCGACATCGTCGTGATCGATCGCGAGACCGGCCAGAAGATCCCGGCGCGCGTCGAGGTCAACAAGCCGTTCACGTACAAGGGCGTGTCGATCTACCAGTCGAGCTTCCAGGACGGCGGCTCGCAGATGCAGATGACGGCCTACCCGATGACGGGCGGCAATGCGGCGACCGTCCCCGTGAAGGGCACGATCGGCAGTTCGGCGCCGCTGCAGGTGCCGGGCGCCGACGGCGACACGATCGAGTTCTCCGATTTCCGCGCGATCAACGTCGAGAACATGGCCGACGCGAACGGCAAGCCGGACGTGCGCGGCGTCGCGACGACGAGCTCGCTGAAGGAAGTGTTCGACGAGCGGCTCGGCTCGGGCGCGAAGACGTCGAAGCCGACGCAGCTCCACAACATCGGCCCGTCGGTGCAGTACAAGATCCGCGGCAAGGACGGCCAGGCGCGCGAATTCAACAACTACATGCTGCCCGTCGACATGAACGGCGAGCGCGTGTTCCTCGCCGGCGTGCGCGCGAGCCCGAACGATCCGTTCCGCTACATGCGGATCCCGGCCGACAGCCAGGATTCGATCGGCGAATGGATGCGCCTGCGCGCCGCGCTGGAGGATCCGGCCGTCCGTGCGGAAGCCGCCGCGCGCTTCGCGCAGCGTTCGCTGCCGGGCACCGACGCGTCGCTGCGCGGCCGCCTGCAGGACAGCGCCTCGAAGGTACTGACCCTGTTTGCCGCGAGCGACGACAGCGTCGGCCGCGGCGCCGACGGCCAGCCTGTCGGCGGCTTCCAGGCGGTGGCGACGTTCATCGACCGTTCGGTGCCGAAGGCCGAGCAGGAGAAGGCGGCGAGCCTGCTGCTGCGCATGCTCGAAGGCTCGATGTGGGAGGTCTGGCAGATCGCGCGCGAGCGCGCGGGCGAGCCGGCCGCCCAGCAGGGCACCGAGACGGTCCGCTTCGTGCAGAACGCGATCAATGCGCTATCCGACAGCTTTTTGTATGGATCGCCGGTCTATTTGCAGCTTGACTCATTCAAGCAGGTGCAAGCTTCGGTATTTCAGTTGACGCGCGCACCCGGCAAGAATCTGGTGTATCTTGGCAGCCTGCTGCTGGTCGCCGGCATCTTCTCGATGTTCTACGTGCGCGAGCGGCGCCTCTGGTTCTGGCTGAAGGACGCCGGTTCGGGCGTCGATGTGGTGATGGCAATGTCCACGGCCCGCAAGACCTTCGATTTCGAGAAAGAATTCGTGCAGACGCGCGACGCGGCCGGCGTCGCCTTGCGCGCCGCACCTCGCGACGCCGCGCCCACCGGCACGGCTTCGACGGCCCGCCCGCCTGCCGGCAGCGGTTCCGATTCCGAGAATTCCACCCGGTAACATCATGGATCTCACGCAAGTTTCCTCCTCCCGTGCGGCGTCGGCCCAGGCGCCGGTTTCGTCGCCGCTGTTCGACGAACGTCCTTTCCTCGCGCGCCTGTCGCTGTTCGACTGGCTGTTCGCACTGGCGCTCGTGGCAGGCGCGGGCTATGCGCTCGTGCACTACAACGCGCACATGGATTACTACGACAAGGCGGTGATGGTCGGCACCGTGCCGGCGCTGATCGCACTCGGCTGGCGCTGGAAGCCCGCGCGGCTGATGATGGCGTCGATCGCCGTACTGTCGCTGCTGTCGATCCAGATCTACCAGGGCGATCTCGCGCGCGCCGATTCGGCGTTCTTCCTCAAGTACTTCCTGTCGAGCCAGTCGGCGATCCTGTGGATGAGCGCGCTGTTCGTGCTCGCGACGATCTTCTACTGGATCGGCCTGCTCGCACGTTCGGAAACGGGCGCGGCGATCGGCCAGAAGCTCACGTGGGTCGCCGTGCTGATGGGCTTCACGGGGCTGATGGTGCGCTGGTACGAGTCCTACCTGATCGGCGCGGACGTCGGCCATATCCCCGTGTCGAACCTCTATGAAGTGTTCGTCCTGTTCAGCCTGATCACCGCCCTGCTGTATCTGTATTACGAAGGCCACTACGGCACGCGTTCGCTCGGCGCGTTCGTGCTGCTGGTCATCAGCGCTGCAGTCGGCTTCCTGATGTGGTACTCGGTCGCGCGCGACGCGCAGCAGATCCAGCCGCTCGTGCCGGCGCTGCAGAGCTGGTGGATGAAGATCCACGTGCCGGCGAACTTCATCGGCTACGGCAGCTTCGCGCTGTCGGCGATGGTGTCGGTCGCGTACCTGATGAAGGAGCGCGGCGTGCTCGCCGATCGCCTGCCGACGCTCGAAGTGCTCGACGACGTGATGTACAAGTCGATCGCGGTCGGTTTCGCGTTCTTCACGATCGCGACGATCCTCGGCGCGCTGTGGGCCGCCGAGGCATGGGGCGGCTACTGGAGCTGGGACCCGAAGGAAACCTGGGCGCTGATCGTGTGGCTGAACTACGCGGCGTGGCTGCACATGCGGCTGATGAAGGGCCTGCGCGGCGCGGTCGCCGCCTGGTGGGCGCTCACGGGCCTGCTGGTCACGACGTTCGCGTTCCTCGGCGTCAACATGTTCCTGTCGGGGCTGCACAGCTACGGCAAGCTGTAAGATTTCCGCCGCTCGTCCGACTATCGAACCGCCGGTGCACTGCGTGCCCGGCGGTTTTGTTTTGTAACGGGCGGGCGAACCGGGCGTCGAACGGCGCAGGACGGGCCGGGTCGAACGCTCATGAAGCATGCGCGCCGCGCATGCAGGAGGAGCTGCACGATGTGGATCAAACGGCCTTTGCGGAACGTACTGACCGGCGGTGATATCTCGCCGAGCGAGATCACGCCGCGCGCGGTATTCGAGAACCGGCGGCGCGTATTGCAGGCGGCCGGCCTCGCGGCGGCGGGTGGCCTGTTCGGCACCAGCAGCGCGGCCTTCGCCGCGTATGCGTCGCCCGACGCGCGGGCGGCGAAGCTCGTGGCAAAAACGAACCCGAAGTTCGTCGCGGCCGACAAGGTGACGCCATTCAAGGACATCACGTCCTACAACAACTTCTACGAATTCGGCACCGACAAGAGCGATCCGGCGCAGAACGCCGGCACGCTGCGGCCGCGCCCGTGGCGCGTGAGCGTCGAAGGCGAGGTGCAGCACCCGAAAGTGTTCGATCTCGACGAACTGCTGAAGCTCGCGCCGCTCGAGGAGCGCGTGTACCGGCTGCGCTGCGTCGAAGGGTGGTCGATGGTGATCCCGTGGATCGGCGTGCCGCTGTCCGAGCTGATCAAGCGCGTGCAGCCGACCGGCAACGCGAAATACGTGCAGTTCGTCACGCTCGCCGATCCGTCGCAGATGCCGGGCCTGTCGACGCCCGTGCTCGACTGGCCGTATTCGGAAGGGCTGCGGATGGACGAGGCGATGAACCCGCTGACGCTGCTGACGATGGGTGTCTACGGGCAGGTGCTGCCGAACCAGAACGGCGCGCCGGTGCGGATCATCGTGCCGTGGAAGTACGGCTTCAAGAGCGCGAAGTCGCTCGTGAAGATCCGCTTCGTCGACAAGCAGCCGAAGACGAGCTGGAACACCTATGCGTCGAACGAGTACGGCTTTTATTCGAACGTGAACCCGAGCGTCGATCATCCGCGCTGGAGCCAGGCGACCGAGCGGCGCATCGGCGAGGATGGCTTCTTCACGCCGAAGCGCAAGACGCTGATGTTCAACGGCTACGGCGATCTTGTCGCGTCGATGTATCAGGGCATGGACCTGAAGAAGAACTTCTGAGCGCGACAGTGAGAAACGACATGCCTCCTTCGACGCTCACGCCCGCGCGCGCCGCGGGCGCCGGACCGGCCGCACGCACGGCGCGGGCCGGTGCAGTCCGTCCCGCCGCGCCGCGCTGGCTCGTGCCGGCCAAGGGGCTGGTGTTCGCGGCCGGCCTCTATCCGCTTGCGCGTCTCGTGCTGTTCGGGCTGACCGACCGGCTCGGCGCGAATCCGATCGAATTCATCACGCGTTCGACCGGCCTCTGGACGCTCGTCCTGTTGTGCATCACGCTCGCCGTCACGCCGCTGCGGCGCATGACGGGGTTCGCCGCGCTGCTGCGTTTTCGCCGGATGATCGGGCTGTTCGCGTTCTTCTACGCGACGCTGCACTTCACGACCTACCTGTGGTTCGACAAGTGGTTCGACGTCGTCGCGATCCTGAAGGACGTCGGCAAGCGCCCGTTCATCACGGTCGGTTTCGCGGCGTTCGTGCTGCTGATTCCGCTCGCCGCGACGTCGACGCGCGCGATGGTGCGCCGGCTCGGCCGTCACTGGGCGACGCTGCATCGCGCGATCTACGCGATCGCGCTGTTCGGCGTGCTGCACTTCTGGTGGATGCGGGCCGGCAAGCACAATCTCGCGCAGCCGAAGCTGTACGCAACGATCGTCGCCGTGCTGCTCGGCTGGCGGCTGATTGCGTGGGGATGGCGGCGCGTGCGCGCGTGACGGCGCAGCCCGGAAAAACACAAGGCGATGACCGTGAAGTCATCGCCTTGTTTCGCCAGCCGCGCGAGCGGCGTTGCGCCGTTACTTCGCGGCCGGGCTCGATGCCGGGGCGGGCACGGCCGATGCGCCGCTCGACAGCTCGGGCGACAGCATCAACGGCGAGCCCGACGTGTCGGGTGTATCTTCGGACGACGCGTTTTCATCGGTCGGCTTCACGTCCGACGGCGGCGTATCCTGCTGCTGGAGCGGCTTGGGCATCGGAGGCACGGTGGGCAGATAGAGCGCGCCGCTTTGACCGCAGCCGGCAAGAATCGCCAAAGCCGCTACAATCGCGCTCATCCGGAAAACGACTCGCATGATCGTCCCTGAACAATTGAACCGATAGAGTTTAGCATGTCCGATACCGAATACCTGACCCGTGCCGAGGCCGTGCTGATGGCCGTCGAGCGTACCGTCGACACCGCGAACGATGGCGACCACGACATCGATCTGGAGCGTAACGGCAGCGTCCTGACGCTGACGTTCGAGAACGGCTCGAAGATCATCGTCAACCTGCAGCCGCCGATGAAGGAAGTGTGGATCGCCGCGAAGGCGGGCGGATTCCACTACCGTTTCATCGACGGCGAATGGCGCGATACGCGCACGGGCACCGAGTTCTTCTCGGCGCTCACCGAATACGCGACCCAGCAAGCCGGCCTGCCGATCACGTTCAGCCTGTGACGCGCCGGGGCGCCGGACCCCGAGCGTCGCAGCCAAAGAAAAAGCGCCCCGCGGGGCGCTTTTTTCATGTCCGGGCCGGGTGTCAGTGGCCGCGGAACAGGTTCATGATGTCCTGCTTTTCCTGCTCGTCGACGTGCGGGACGGCTTCGTCGACGTTCTGCGCGGCCGGTGCCTGAGGCACACCGACCGTCGACACGAAACCGTGACCCGGCGTGAATTCGGTGAAGTACAGCTCGCTGCCGAGCGACTCGACACCTTCGGGCACCGTCGGCTTGAACTCCGGCACGCCCTTCAGCGCCGCGCCCATGTACTCGATCCAGACCGGCAGCGACAGGCCGCCGCCCGTTTCGCGATCGCCGAGGCTGCGCGGGTTGTCGTAGCCGATCCATGCGATCGCGGCGAGCGTGTGCTGGTAGCCGGCGAACCACGCGTCGTGCGAATCGTTCGTCGTGCCGGTCTTGCCCGCGAGGTCGGTGCGCTTCAGGATGTTGGTCCGTGCGCCCGTGCCGCGCTGCGCGACGCTCTGCAGCAGGCTGTTCATCACGTACGCGTTGCGTGCGTCGATCGCGCGCGGTGCGTTCTGCTCGGCGACGAGCGGCTGCGCGCGCGCGACGATCACGCCGTTCGGATCGGTGACTTCGGCGATCAGGTACGGATTGACGCGGTAACCGCCGTTCGCGAACACCGAGTACGCGCCGGCCATCTGCAGCGGCGTGACCTGGCCCGCGCCGAGTGCCATCGGCAGGTAGGCCGGATGGCGGTCGGCGTCGAAGCCGAAGCGCGTGATGTACTGCTGCGCGTACTTCGTGCCGATGTGGTTCAGGATCCGGATCGACACGAGGTTGCGCGAGCGCTGCAGCGCGGTGCGCATCGACATCGGGCCTTCGAAGCCGCCGCCGTAGTTCTTCGGCTCCCACGGCTGGCCGCCCGTTTCGGCGGCGCTGAAGTACAGCGGGCCGTCGTTGATCACGGTTGCCGGCCCGAGGCCCTTGTCGAGCGACGCCGAGTAGATGAACGGCTTGAACGACGAACCCGGCTGCCGCCACGCCTGCGTGACGTGGTTGAACTTGTTCTTGTTGTAGTCGAAGCCGCCGACGAGCGAGCGGATCGCGCCGTCCTGCGGAATGATCGACAGGAACGCGCCTTCGACCTGCGGCAACTGCGTGATCGACCATTTGCCGGTGTCGTTCTTCACGACGCGGACGATCGCACCGGGGCGGATGCGGCGGTTCGGCTGCGCGTTGGACGACAGCGCGCCCGACGCGAAGCGCAGGTTGTCGCCCTCGACCGTCGCCGTGCTGCCGTCGATGAATGCCACCGTGATCTGGCGCGGGCTCGCGGCCGTGACGACCGCGGCAATCAGCTCGCCGTTGTCGGGGTGTTCGAGCAGCGCGTCGTCGATCGCCTGTTCGCGATCATCGGCACCGGCGGGCAGCTCGATGAAGCCTTCCGGCCCACGATAGCCGTGGCGGCGCTCGTAATCCATGATGCCCTTGCGCAGCGCGGTGTACGCGACCTGCTGGTCCGCGGAATCGATCGTCGTGACGACGTTGAAGCCGCGCGTGTAGGTCTCCTCGCGATACTGCGCGTACATCATCTGTCTGACCATTTCCGCGACGTACTCGGCGTGCACGCTGAAATCGCGGCCCGGGCCCTTGACGACGAGCGGTTGCGCGACGGCTTCGTCGTACTGCTCGCGCGTGATGAAGTTCAGCTCGAGCATCCGCTGCAGGATGTATTCCTGGCGCACCTTCGCGCGCTTCGGATTGACGACCGGGTTGTACGCGGACGGCGCCTTCGGCAGCCCCGCGAGCATCGCCGCTTCCGCGAGCGAGATGTCCTTCAGGTCCTTGCCGAAATAGACCCGCGCGGCGCTCGCGAAACCGTACGCGCGCTGGCCGAGATAGATCTGATTCATGTAGACCTCGAGAATCTGATCCTTCGTCAGCGCGCGCTCGATCCGGTACGCGAGCAGCATCTCGTAGATCTTGCGCGTGTAGGTCTTCTCGCTCGACAGGAAGAAGTTGCGTGCGACCTGCATCGTGATCGTGCTCGCGCCCTGCGACGCGTGGCCGTTCGTCAGCGCGACGAAGCCGGCGCGGACGATGCCGGTGAGATCGACGCCGCCGTGATCGTAGAAGCGCGCGTCCTCGATCGCGAGGATCGCCTTCTTGAGCGAGTCGGGCACGTCCTTGAAATGGACGACGTCGCGGCGCTCCTCGCCGAATTCGCCGATGAGCACGTGATCGGACGTATAGATGCGCAGCGGCACCTTCGGGCGATAGTCGGTCAGCGCGTCGAGCGACGGCATGTTCGGCCACGCGACGACGAGCGCGTAGCCGAGCACGAGGCCGCCGGCCACGACGAGGGCCACGCACATCGCGGCGAAGCCGAGCAGGACTTTTTGCCACCAGGGTCGCTTCTTCGGCGCCGGGGCAGGAGGCGGGGACGTAGGGGTCGTGGATTGCATAGGCATACCGGAAAACAGTCCCGCGATTATAGCTGCCCGGTAAGACCGGTCCTGACGCGGGGGCCGCCCGCCGGAAAGTCGCGGGTCGGCGTGCCGCCAGTATGACCCGCGCGCGGCCGCCGTCAGCCGTTGCTGGCCGTTTGGCCGACTGTCGGCCGCGCGTGCCGCTTTGCAGAATCAGGTCTCGGAAACGCGGCATGGGCCGCGACGATTTCGGGAGGCTGGGATGGCGGGACGATGGGTAGCGCGGTTTGCGCAGGGCAGGCACTGGTCGACGGGAATCGACGTCGGTGCCGATGAAGTGAGGGTGGTCGTGCTGAGCCGGCGCGGCCGGGTCGCGGATGTACGGGTCGAGGGGCTCGAGCGCGAGCCGGTCGGGCTGGCGGGTGGGCCGGAAGACGCGCGCTGGGCCGCGGTGGGGCGTGCGCTGGCGGCAGCCGTCGCGCGGCTGTCGGCGGCCGACGTGCGGTGCGACGCGCGCGGCGTGATGGCGCTGCGCGATGACGAGATACGCACGGCGACGCTCGACCTGGCCGGGCGTCACGACATCCCGGACGCCGCGCGGCAGGCGGCCGAGCGCATCTCGGGGCTGGCGCCGGACAGTTTCGCGTTCGACTGGCGGCCGCACGGCGGCGCGCGCTCCGGCGAGATCGCGGTGACCGTGGCCCCGCTGGCGCTGCTGGAGCGGCGGATCGACGTGGCCGCCCAGGCCGGCATCGACCTGACGGCGGTCGACGGCGAGTCGGCCGCCCTGCTGCGTGCGTTGCGCTATGCCGCGCAGTTCGAGCTCGACGCGCAGGGTTCGTACGCCGCGCTCTGGTTCTGCGATTCGGGCGTGCGCGGCTGGCGAATCGACGGGCCGTTGGCGGTCCCGGTGCTCACGCTGTCCGGCACGCTGCCGGAGGCGCTTCCCGATGCCCTGCGCCGGCGCGCGCTCGGGGCCGTGCGCTGCGTGTTCGTTGCCGGGGACGAGCGGAGCATCGCGCGCTTCGATACGTCCGTCGCCGAGATCGGCGATGTGCTCGGCTCGGCGGTGGTGCCGTTCGACTGCACGGGCTGGGACGCGCAGCCGTGCCCGCCTGCCGGCATGCCGGGCGGCCCGGCATTCGCGGTTGCGTTCGGGCTGGCGTTGCGCGGGGTGTGGGAATGACGGCCGGTCAGGCGGCACTCGGCGGCTTCAACCTGCTGCCGTACCGCGAGCGACTGGCGCACGCGTTGCGGCGTCGCCGGGCTGCGCAGTGCGGGACGGCGATCCTGCTCGGCGTGCTCGGTGCCGCACTGTGGACGGGCGCGGCCACCTGGATGCGATGGCGCACGGATGCTGCTCGCGCAAGCGTGGAGACGCGGCTGCGGCAGTTGCAGCCGCAGGTGAATGCCGCGGCGCGCGCCGCCGATGCGGCGGCTGTCATCGCGCGGCGCGACGCGCAGGCCGCCGCGCTTGCCGCGCCGCACGGGCGCGTCGCAGGGCTGCTGGTGACACTGGTGCAGGTGCGCGACGACGGCGTCCGGCTCGACGCGCTGCGCACGACACCGGGCGGGGCCGTGCTCGATGTGCGGGCCACGAGCTACCGGGCGGCCGCACGATGGCTCGCCGGGATGGCGCGCGAGCAGCGCGACTGGCGGATCGACGTGGATGCGTTGACGCCTGCGTCGAGTGCGCGGGTCCCGCTGGCCGGGATGCCGTTCCGGTTCTCGGTTCAGTTGCGCTGGCACGATGCGATGCCGTCGCGGACGACGTCGGGAGGTGGTGCATGACGGCGATCACGCATTGGCCTGCGCCGCACGGCGGTGCGTGGCCGAGCGGCATGCGGCGGGTGTCGCCGGGGGCCTTGCATGCGGCAGGCTGCGTGCTGGCGTTCGTGGCCGTGCTGGCAGGCGGCATTCATCTGGTGAATGCCGCCGACTGGAGCGGGCTCGCGCATAGTCGCGCGTTGCTGGCTGCCGCGCAGGGGCGTGTGGTCGACGCGCAGCGCGTACTTGTGTCCGCGGAATCGCGGCGCGGCGCCCATCCGGCGCCGGCGCATGACGACCGTGCGTCGCGTGTGCCGGAATGGGCCGCGCTGATGCTGGAACTGGCCGATCTTGCCGCGTCGAGCGGGTTGCACGGCGTAGCGATCGAGCCGCAGCGCACCGACGGCGCGGCGCCGGACGGCCGGCGCACCGTGCGCATCGCCGCGGACGGCGGCTTTCGCGCGTTGTCGCAGATGGTCGGCGGGCTCGCGCGTTTTCCGGTGCTGGCGGTGCCGTCGGCGCTGCGTGTCGAGCGAGGCGCGCAGTCGACGCGGGTGGGCATGTCTGTCGACGTGTTTCCGGCGCTGCCGGCCGCATCGCCAGCAGGCGGCACGGTGCCGCTTCAAGCTGCTGCGCTCGACGCCGATCCGTTCGGCGGGGAAGCCGATGGGCTGGCGGCCCGCCTCGCCGGCACGATTCGCGACGCGCGTGCCGGTCTCGCGTTGTTCGACGACGGCGACGGCGCGTTCACGACCGTCGCGCCCGGCGAAGCGCTCGGGGCGGCGCGCGTGATACGCGTCGAGCCTGCGGCGGTGATGCTCGCAATGGCGGACGGCGCGCACCGGGTCGTCCTCGACGAAGGAGGGCGGCCATGACGCAGTACGGCTGTTGGGTGCTCGCCGTCTGGGCCGGATTGACGGCGGCCAGTGCCGGCGCGTCGTTGCCGCCGCTGCCGGCCGTCTGGCCTGCTGCGTCGACGGAGGTGCCGGCGCCGGGTCTGCCGCTGCCTCAAGGGATGGTGGACACCGCGGTACCGGAAGAAGCCGGCCCGCCGCCGTTCGACCAGGCCGCTCGCGCGGTGCTTCAGGCGGAACCCGCCGTACCGGCGCCGCAGCTGGAGGGACCGCCGATCCCGTTGGCGCCGCCGGCCCGGATGAGCGACGCCGCGGCGCGGCAACCCGACGATGCGGACGACGCGCGGCGGATCTCGCTGAATCTGCAGGGTGCCGGGCTCGCGGCCGCGTTCGATGCGTTCGCGCGGTTCACGGGGCTCAATATCGTCGTCGGCGAGCAGGTGCGTGGCACGGTCACGTTACGTCTGAACAATGTCCGCTGGCGCGAGGCGTTCGACACGCTGCTCGACACGCACGGGCTCGCGATGTCCCGGCGCGGCAACGTGATCTGGGTCACGCCGGCGGCCGAGCTGGCCGCCCGTGAGCGCGAGCGCTTCGAAATGCATGCGCGGGCCGCCGATCTGGAGCCGCTGGCGAGCCGCACGTTCGCGCTGCACTACCCGCGCGCGCAGGACGTGCAACGGCTGCTGGCCGGCGCGACCGGCCAGCGCCTGCTGTCGAAACGCGGCGCCGCGGCGGCCGATCCGCGCACGAACCTGCTGTTCGTCACCGATCTCGCGCCGCGCATCGCGCAGATCGCGGGCCTGATCGACGCGATCGACCGGCCGTCACGGCAGGTCCGGATCGAGGCGCGCATCGTCGAAGGCGAGCAGGGCTTCTCGCGCAACCTCGGCGCGCGCGTCGCGCTGCGGGCGCAGGGGCGGCCGTCGGCGGGCGAGGGCGCTACCTTCACGGCGGACGCGCGCAACGCGCTCGACCTGGCCGCGCGGCCGCTCGGCGGTTTCGATGCGGCGACCGCCGGCTTCACGCTGTTCGCCGCGCCGCTCAGCCGCGTACTCGACGTCGAACTGAGCGCGCTCGAGGCGCAAGGGCGGGGTCAGATCGTTTCGCGGCCGCGCGTGGTGACGGCCGACCGCGTCAAGGCCATCGTCGAGCAGGGTTCGGAGCTGCCGTATCAGGCGAAGGTGGGCAACGGCATGAGCGGCGTGCAGTTCCGCCGCGCGACGCTCAAGCTCGAGGTCGAGCCCCAGATCACGCCGGACGGCCGCGTGGTGCTCGACCTGGACGTGACGAAGGACAGCGTCGGCGAGCCGACGGCGGCCGGCCCCGCCATCCATACGAAGCATGTACAGACGCGTGTCGAGGTCGAGAATGGCGGGACGGTCGCGATCGGCGGCATCTATGAGCAACTGAACCGGAACGATGTGACGCGCGTGCCGCTCTTGGGCAAAATACCGTTTCTGGGCGCGCTTTTCCGGCACCGCGCGCAGCGCGACCAGCGCAACGAACTGGTCGTGTTCATCACGCCGACCGTCGTCGATGCGCGTTGCGATGCGCGCGGCGCGGGCGACGCGGATGCCGATAAAACGGGGCCGGAAGCCGCCGGCGCAGGCTCGACAAGGCAGCCGCTTTGCCAGTAAGCTGCGCCACACACCAGCAAGATTGAAGCAGAGGAAGCCGTTGCAAGCGCGGGACCCACATGCAAACGTATTTTTCGTCGGCCTTATGGGAGCGGGTAAGACCACCGTGGGCCGTGCAGTCGCGCGCCGGCTCGACAGGACGTTCTTCGACTCCGACCACGAAATCGAGGCACGCACGGGCGCGCGCATTCCGGTGATCTTCGAGATGGAAGGCGAGGCCGGGTTTCGCGATCGCGAAACGCAGGTGATCACCGATCTCACGCAGCGCGAGAACATCGTGCTCGCGACGGGCGGCGGCGCGGTACTGCGCCCGGAAAATCGCGACTGCCTGAAAAGCAACGGCATCGTCGTCTACCTGCGCGCCAATCCGCACGATCTGTGGCTGCGCACGCGCAAGGACAAGAACCGCCCGCTGTTGCAGACCGAAGACCCGAAGGGGCGTCTCGAAGCACTGTATGAAGTGCGCGACCCGCTGTACCGCGAATGCGCGGATTTCGTCATCGAGACCGGCCGTCCGTCGGTCAACGGTCTTGTCAACATGGTGCTGATGCAACTCGAACTGGCGGGCGTCATCGCCAAGCCGCTACAAGCATGATTACTGTCAACGTC
The DNA here is from genome assembly GCA_031253835.1 of Burkholderia sp. GTDB lineage: Bacteria > Pseudomonadota > Gammaproteobacteria > Burkholderiales > Burkholderiaceae > Burkholderia. The sequence goes on from JAIRVP010000002.1 coordinate 33,705, forward strand.
GATCTGGGCGACCGCGCCTATCCGATTCACATTGGTGCCGGCCTGATCGGCCGCACCGAGCTGTTCGCGCCTCACATCAAGGGTTCGTCCGTCACGATCGTCACCAACACGACGGTCGATCCGCTCTACGGCGACGCGCTGCGCGCGGCGCTCGCGCCGCTCGGCAAGCGCGTATCGACGGTCGTGCTGCCGGACGGCGAGGCATACAAGAACTGGGAAACGCTGAACCTGATCTTCGACGGCCTGCTGACCGAACGCGCGGATCGCAAGACGACGCTCGTCGCGCTCGGCGGCGGCGTGATCGGCGACATGACGGGCTTTGCCGCCGCGTGCTACATGCGCGGCGTGCCGTTCATCCAGGTGCCGACGACGCTGCTGTCGCAGGTCGATTCGTCGGTCGGCGGCAAGACGGGCATCAACCACCCGCTCGGCAAGAACATGATCGGCGCGTTCTATCAGCCGCAGGCCGTGATCGCGGATATCGGCGCGCTGACGACGCTGCCCGATCGCGAACTGGCGGCCGGCGTCGCCGAAGTCATCAAGACCGGCGCGATCGCCGATGCGGCCTTCTTCGACTGGATCGAGGCGAACGTCGACGCACTGAACCGTCGCGAGCCGGCTGCGCTCGCGCATGCGGTGAAGCGTTCGTGCGAGATCAAGGCGAGCGTCGTCGCGGCCGACGAGCGGGAAGGCGGCCTGCGCGCGATCCTGAATTTCGGCCACACGTTCGGCCACGCGATCGAGGCCGGGCTCGGCTACGGCGAGTGGCTGCACGGCGAGGCGGTCGGCTGCGGGATGGTGATGGCCGGCGACTTGTCGGCGCGGCTCGGCCTGCTCGACGAAGCGTCGCGGCAGCGGCTCGACGCGGTGATCGCGGCCGCGCATCTGCCGACCCGCGGGCCCGCGCTCGGCGACGCGCGCTACATGGACCTGATGCGCGTCGACAAGAAGGCCGAGGCCGGCGCGATCAAGTTCATCCTGCTGAAGCGATTCGGCGATACGCTGATTACGGAAGCGCCAGACGAAGCGGTGTTCGCTACACTGGCGCAGACGACCCGCTAACGGCGGCCCGGATGCCCCGGCGCCCCTGACATGGAGGAGACGTGAGCGAGACATCCAGCAGCACACTGCCCGAAGCCAGCCGCGCATCCGCTGCGCCGGTGGCCGAGCCGCCGACGCTGGCGGCGCTGGAAGCCCATCTCGCTCCGTATGCCGCACACGCGTCGCAGTCGCGCGGCCGCCGCCATCCGGAAACGCCGCCGGCGGCGCGCACCGAATTCCAGCGCGACCGCGACCGCATCGTCCATTCGACCGCGTTCCGCCGGCTCGAATACAAGACGCAGGTCTTCGTCAATCACGAAGGCGACCTGTTCCGTACGCGCCTCACGCACAGCCTCGAAGTCGCGCAGATCGCGCGTTCGGTCGCGCGCAACCTGCGCCTGAACGAGGATCTCGTCGAAGCGATTTCGCTCGCGCACGATCTCGGCCATACGCCGTTCGGCCATGCCGGGCAGGATGCGCTGAATGCGTGCATGCGTGACCACGGCGGTTTCGAGCACAACCTGCAGAGTCTCGCGGTCGTCGACGAGCTCGAGGAGCATTACGGCGCGTTCAACGGGCTGAACCTGTGCTTCGAGACGCGCGAAGGCATCCTGAAGCATTGCTCGCGCGAGAATGCGCGCAAGCTCGGCGCGCTCGGCGAGCGTTTCCTGCAGGGCCGCCAGCCGTCGCTCGAAGCGCAGCTCGCGAATATCGCGGACGAAATCGCGTACAACAACCATGACGTCGACGACGGCCTGCGCTCCGGCCTGATCACGATCGAGCAGCTCGCGGAAGTCGAGCTGTGGCAGCGCCACTACGAAGCGGCGCTCGCTGAATTCCCGCAACTCGAAGGCCGCCGGCTCGTGCACGAGACGGTGCGCCGCATCATCAACACGCTGATCGTCGACCTGATCGACGAGACGACGCGCAACCTCGCGCGCGTCGCGCCTGCGTCGCTCGACGACGTGCGCGACGCGCCGCCGCTCGTGTCGCACAGCGCGACGGTCGCCGCGCAGGCGGCCGCGCTCAAGCGCTTCCTCTTCAAGAACCTGTATCGCCACTACAAGGTGATGCGCATGGCCAGCAAGGCGCAGCGCGTCGTCACGGGGCTGTTCGACGCGTTCATCGACGATCCGCGCCTGCTGCCGCCGCCGTACCAGTCCGACGACGCGGCACATCAGCCGCGCCTCGTCGCGCACTACATCGCCGGCATGACCGACCGCTTCGCGCTGAAGGAATATCAGCGCCTGTTCGTCATCAGCGACAACTGACTGTCACAAACGATCACTAGACTTCGCCGGTTCAATGGCGACGGGAATGTTGCACACGCTGTTGGTAACGTTTTCATAGGAGAGAGGTCGATGAAGAAGAAGCCTGCGGGGACACTGGTTCGTTCGATCGCGCTCGGCGGCGCGCTGATGTTCGGGGTGCAGCACGTGGCGCTCGCCGCGACGGAAATTCAGTTCTGGCATGCGATGGAGGCCGCGCTCGGCGAGCGCGTCAATGCGATCGCCGACCAGTTCAACGCGTCGCAAAGCGACTACAAGATCGTGCCGGTCTTCAAGGGCACCTACGACCAGGCGCTCGCGGCCGGCATCGCCGCGTATCGGAGCGGCAATGCGCCGGCGATCCTCCAGGTCTACGAAGTCGGCACGGCCACGATGATGCAGGCGAAGAAGGCCGTCGTGCCGGTCTCCGACGTGTTCAAGCAGGCCGGCGTGCCGCTCGACGAAAAGGCGTTCGTGCCGACCATCGCGAGCTACTACAGCGACGCGAAGACGGGCCATCTCGTGTCGATGCCGTTCAACAGCTCGACGCCGGTGCTGTACTACAACAAGGACGCGTTCAAGAAGGCCGGCCTCGATCCGAACCAGCCGCCGAAGACGTGGGCCGACGTGAAGGCCGATGCCGAGAAGCTGCGCAAGTCGGGAATGGCGTGCGGCTTCACGACCGGCTGGCAGGGCTGGATCCAGCTCGAGAACTACAGCGCGTGGCACGGTCTGCCGTTCGCGAGCCGCAACAACGGCTTCGACGGCACCGACGCCGTCCTCGAATTCAACAAGCCGCAGCAGATCGCGCACGTCTCGTTCCTGCAGCAGATGGCGAAGGACGGCACGTTCACGTACGCGGGCCGCAAGGATGAAGCGTCGGCGAAGTTCTACAGCGGCGACTGCGGGATCATGACGACGTCGTCGGGCGCGCTCGCGAACGTGCAGAAGTTCGCGAAGTTCAGCTACGGCACCGGGATGATGCCGTACGACGCCAACGTAAAGGGCGCCCCGCAGAACGCGATCATCGGCGGCGCGAGCCTGTGGGTGCTGGCCGGCAAGGATCCCGCAACCTACAAGGGCGTTGCGAAATTCCTCGCGTACCTCGCTTCGCCGGCCGTCGCCGCGAAGTGGCACCAGGACACGGGCTACCTGCCGGTCACGACCGCCGCGTACGACCTGACGCGCCAGCAGGGCTTCTACGCGAAGAACCCGAGCGCCGAAACCGCGATCAAGCAGATGCTGAACAAGCCGCCGCTGCCGTACACGAAGGGGCTGCGCCTGGGCAACATGCCGCAGATCCGCACGGTCGTCGACGAGGAGTTCGAACAGGTCTGGGCGCAGAAGAAGTCGCCGAAGGACGCGCTCGATTCGGCCGCGTCGCGCGGCGACGAACTGCTGCGCCGCTTCGAGAAGTCGGGCGGCTGAGCACGCATCGCTTCGTGCCGCCGGCGGCGTCGCGCGTGAGCGCGTGCCGGCCGGCGGCGCGGTTTCCTTTCCGTTTCGCCTGACCGGATATCCGCGATGCAATCCCGTTTCGGTACGAGCCTGGTGCCGTACCTGCTGATCGCGCCGCAGCTCGCGATCACTGCCGTGTTCTTCCTGTGGCCGGCCGGCGTCGCGCTGTGGCAGTCGACGCAGATGCAGGACGCGTTCGGCACGTCGAGTGAATTCGTCGGCTTCGCGAACTTCACGCACCTGTTCGCCGATCCGCTGTATCTCGATTCGTTTCGCACGACGCTCGTGTTCAGCGGGCTCGTCACGGTGAGCGGGCTCGTCGTGTCGCTGCTGCTCGCCGCGTGCGCCGATCGCGTGATCCGCGGCGCGCGCGTGTACCGCACGCTGCTGATCTGGCCGTACGCGGTCGCGCCGACGATCGCGGCCGTGCTGTGGGCGTTCCTGTTCAACCCCAGCATCGGCCTGATCACCTATGCGCTCGCGAAGGGCGGCATCGTGTGGAACCACGCGCTGAACGGCGGGCAGGCGATGTTCCTGGTCGTGCTGGCATCGGTGTGGAAGCAGGTGAGCTACAACTTCCTGTTCTTCTACGCGGGCCTGCAGGCGATCCCGCGCTCGCTGATCGAGGCGGCGGCGATCGACGGCGCCGGGCCGGTGCGGCGCTTCTTCAACATCGTGCTGCCGCTGCTGTCGCCGACGAGTTTCTTCCTGCTGGTCGTGAACCTCGTCTATGCGTTCTTCGACACCTTCCCGGTGATCGACGCGGCCACCGGCGGCGGCCCGGCGCAAAGCACGAAGACGCTGATCTACAAGATCTTCGCGGAGGGCTTCCAGGGGCTCGACATCGGCAGCTCGGGCGCGCAGTCGGTCGTGTTGATGATCATCGTCGTCGGGCTCACGGTGATCCAGTTCCGCTTCGTCGAACGCAGGGTGCAATACGCATGATCGAAAATCGCAAGGGCTTCGACCTGTTCTGCCACGCGGTGCTGATCGCGGGCGTCGTGCTGATCGTGTTCCCCGTCTACGTCGCGTTCTGCGCGGCGACGATGAACGCGCAGGAAGTGTTCACGATCCCGCTGTCGCTGGTGCCGAGCACGCACCTGCTGGAGAACATCGCGTACATCTGGGGGCACGGCAGCGGCGGCACGACGGCGCCGTTCGGCCGGCTGCTCGTCAACAGCTTTGTGATGGCGCTCGGGATCGCGGTCGGCAAGATCTCGGTGTCGATCCTGTCCGCTTACGCGATCGTCTATTTCCGCTTCCCGTTCCGCAACACGGCGTTCTGGCTGATCTTCATCACGCTGATGCTGCCGGTGGAAGTGCGGATCTTTCCGACCGTGCAGGTGGTGTCGACACTGCACCTGACGAACACGTACGCCGGGCTCACGATGCCGCTGATCGCATCGGCGACTGCGACGTTCCTGTTCCGCCAGTTCTTCATGACGCTGCCCGACGAGCTGATGGATGCCGCGCGCATCGACGGCGCGGGGCCGCTGCGGTTCTTCTGGGACGTCGTGCTGCCGCTGTCGAAGACGAGCATCGCGGCGCTGTTCGTGATCACGTTCATCTATGGCTGGAACCAGTATCTGTGGCCGATCCTGATCACGACGGAAGCGTCGCTGTCGACGGCGGTGGTGGGCATCAAGACGATGATCGCGAGCGGCGACGCCGCGACCGAATGGCAATACGTGATGGCGGCGACGCTGCTGGCGATGATCCCGCCGCTCGTCGTCGTGCTGGCGATGCAGCGCTGGTTCGTGCGCGGCCTCGTCGATTCCGAGAAATGAACAACGGACGGTAACCGGGAGAAGGACCAGGTATGGCTGCGCTGAGCTTGAAGGGCGTCAGGAAATCCTACGACGGCAAGCAGCACGTGCTGCATGGCATCGACGTGGAGATCGCGGACGGCGAATTCATCGTGCTGGTCGGCCCGTCGGGGTGCGGCAAGTCGACGTTGCTGCGGATGATCGCGGGGCTCGAGTCCGTGACGGACGGCGAGATCGCCATCGGCGAGCGTGTCGTCAACACGCTGGAGCCGAAGGATCGCGACATCGCGATGGTGTTCCAGAACTATGCGCTGTACCCGCACATGACGGTCGCGCAGAACATGGGCTACGGGCTGAAGATCCGCGGGATCGAGCGTGCGACGATCGATTCGCGGGTGGCCGCGGCCGCGAAGATCCTCGAGCTCGAGCCGCTGCTCGCGCGGCGGCCGCGCGAGCTGTCGGGCGGCCAGCGGCAGCGCGTCGCGATGGGCCGCGCGATCGTGCGCGAGCCGTCGGTGTTCCTGTTCGACGAGCCGTTGTCGAACCTCGACGCGAAGCTGCGCGTGCAGATGCGGCTCGAGATCCAGCGGCTGCATGCGCGGCTCGGGACGACGAGCGTCTACGTGACGCACGACCAGATCGAGGCGATGACGCTCGCGCAGCGCGTGATCGTGATGAACCGCGGCTACGCGGAGCAGATCGGCGCGCCGGTCGACGTGTACGAGAAGCCGGCAACGGTGTTCGTCGCGGGCTTCATCGGCTCGCCGGCGATGAACCTGATGCACGGCCGGCTGTCGGAAGACGGCGCGACCTTCACGGTCGCGGGCGGCGGCCCCGCACTGCCGGTCGCCGGCGCACCCGGCATCGGCGCGAAGATCGCCACCGGGCGCGACTGGGTGCTCGGCGTGCGTCCCGAGCACATGACGCCGCAGCCGGGCGTCGCGCAGGCGACGCTGCCGGTCGACTCGTGCGAGCTGCTCGGCGCGGACAACCTCGCGCACGGCCGCTGGGGCAATCACGACGTCGCGGTGCGCCTGCCGCACGCGGACCGTCCTGCGCGCGGCACGGCGCTGGCGGCTGCGCTGCCCGCGCACCGGCTGCATTTCTTCGATCCCGAGACCGGCAAGCGTGCCGGCTGAACCTGCTGCATTGGCCGAGAGACCGACGATGACCCTCCGCACCGACTGGCCCTATCCGCGCGTCGTCGCCCATCGCGGCGGCGGCACGCTCGCGCCGGAGAACACGCTTGCCGGGCTCGACGAGGGCGCGCGTCGCGGGCACCGGATGGTCGAGTTCGACGCGAAGCTGTCGGCCGACGACGTGACGTTCCTGCTGCACGACGACACGGTCGACCGGACGTCGAACGGCCAGGGCGCGGCGGCCGGCATGCGCTATGCGGCGCTGGCCGCGCTCGACGCAGGCGCGTGGCGCGACGCGCGCTTCGCGGGCGAACGGATGCCGACGCTCGAAGCGGCGGCGGCGCGCTGCATCGCGCACGGGCTGGCCGCGAATGTCGAGATCAAGCCGTGCCCGGGGCGCGAGCGCGAAACCGGGCAGCGCGTGGCGGCCGATGCTGCCGCGTACTGGCGCGATGCCGCGGTGCCGCCGCTGCTGTCGTCGTTCTCGTTCGATGCACTGCAGCAGGCGCGCGCGACCGAGCCGGCATTGCCGCGCGGGATGCTCTACGAAGCCGTGCCGGACGACTGGCATGCGCAGGTCGTCGGCGCGCTCGGCTGCGTATCGTTGCATGCAGACCACAAACGGCTCGACGAACCGCTCGTGCGCGCGATCAAGGCGGCCGGGCTGCGCATCCTGGTTTACACGGTGAACGACCTCGAACGGGCGCGCGAACTCGCCCGCTGGGGCGTCGATGCGGTCTGCACGGACCGGATCGACCTGATCGCCCCCGATGCACTGGACGACATCGCCGTCGTCTAGCGGCCACGGCGGCGCCGGGTGCGATCCTTGCGGGTGCGTGCCTGACGCGAAAAAACAACGCCCCGGCGGGATTTCCGCCGGGGCGTTTTGCATCGTGGAGACGTTACGTCAGGAAAAATCCGCTACAAATTGCAGCAGGATTAACCATTCCCCAAATATTCGACTACGCTTAGAAGCGGTAGCCGACGTTGAGGTACGTCACGATCGGGTTCAGCGAGATGTGAGCCTTCGACGTTTCCGTCAGCGTACCGACCGGCGTGCGGCGGGCCGTCGTGAAGGTCGCGGTCACGCTGACCGGGATGTACGACATCGAGAAGCCGGCGAACCAGTGTTTCGTGAAGTTGTACGTGAAGCCGGCATTGAACACGGGCGCCCACTGGTTGCTGGTCTGCGCGCTGGTCGGGCCGCCGAGCACGCCGTTCTCGAACGCGCTGTTCGTGATCTTCGCGCCGGTAAACCAGATATACGTTGCGCCGACGCCGACATACGGACGGAACTTCGCGTTGGCGTCGTTGAAGTAGTACTTGAGGAGGAGCGCGGGGCTCCACTGGTACGCGCGGCCTAGCGTACCGAAATTCGAGAACTGGCCCTTGCCGGTGATGTCGAACTTCGGCGGGATGCCGGCGATGAACTCGGTGGCGATGTGGTCGGTCACGAAGTAACCGGTCGCCAGCGCGAGCGTGTCGGCGTCACTGATGCCGGCACCGGTGTTGGGAACCGACTGGTTGATGGGCGTGCCGCCTACGCCGTAGACGAACAGCGGGTCGCTGCTGTCCTGCGGTGCGAGGTGCAGCCAGCCGGTGCTGACGTAGAAATCACCTGCGGATTGTGCATGTGCCGTACCGCCCGCAAACGTGAATGCGAGCGCTGCGGCCCCCGTAATGGCCAGTTTTCGTTTCATTGTGTCTCCTCCGATCAAAGGCGTGCTCATTATGACGACTGCGTTTAAAACCAAACAAGCTCGTAAGTTAGAGTTTTCTCCCTAGGATTCGTACGACCGTACGCTTTCGCGCCCCGCGAGGACAGGCATTCTACGCAGGTGCGCATTTTCGGACCTCCGGGTATTTCCTAACGCGTTCAAACGGACATTCAGCATGGCACGGTTAGCACGACTCTACGTTCCCGACCAGCCGCAGCACGTGATACTGCGCGGCCTGGATCAGCAACCCGCGTTCGTCGACGACCAGGACTACGAACTCTTCATCGATTGCCTGAAGGCCGCCGCGCGCGATCATCACCTGTCGGTGCACGCCTACGTGCTGCTGCCGCGCCAGGTGCAACTCCTCGTGACGCCGAGCGACGAGGCAAGCCTGCCGAAAGCGATGCAGGCCGTCGGTCGTCGCTACGTCGCGCATTTCAACCGGCGCTACTCGCGGCGCGGCACGCTGTGGGAAGGCCGCTATCGCGCGACCGTGATCGAAGGCGAGCGCTATTTCCTGCTCGCGAGCCGCGTGGTCGAAATGAGCCCGGTGCGTTCGCAGCTCGTCGCGACGCCCGAGGCCTATCGCTGGTCGAGCTACCGGCATCACGTCGGGCTCACCGTCGACAGCCTGATCACCGACCATCCGCTCTACTGGGCGCTCGGCAATACGCCGTTCGACCGCCAGCGCGCGTACAAGGAGCTGTGCGAGCAGCCGCTCGACGAGCGGCAGGCCGACCAGCTGCAGCAGGCGACGCTGAAGGGCTGGGTGCTCGGCGGCGAGCATTACCGCGAGTGGGCGGCGCGTACCGCGAACCGGCGCGTGTCGCCGCTGCCGCGCGGACGCCCCAGAAAGGTGCGTGAGAACACGCCGCCGATCCAGCAGTAGTGCCGGAAAGGCGGGTCAGGAGCGGCGCTGCGGGCGCCGCTTCTTTTTGCACCAAAATGATACGGCCCCAATAAAATGGCACCAGATCGATGCATCTGTTTAAGTGGGGTCGTATCAAGCGGTTTTTGTTGCTATTCCCTTGATTCGTCGCGTATATTCCGAATTCCGGTGGCCCGGGCGAAGCATGCCCGACCACTGTCGGCCGCGCCGTCTCCCGTCGGGAGCGGGATCGACGGCAACAAGAAAACGGTTCAACGGCCTCCAGGCCCCCTTTACGACGGTGTCCCCATGAACGACCACCAGCAGCCGCTCGCCGCGGTGCCCGCCGCACAAGGTCTGTACGACCCGCAAAACGAACACGACGCCTGCGGCGTCGGCTTTGTCGCTCACATCAAGGGCAAGAAGAGCCACGAGATCATCCAGCAGGGTCTGAAGATCCTCGAGAACCTCGACCACCGCGGCGCGGTCGGTGCCGATCCGCTGATGGGCGACGGCGCGGGCATCCTGATCCAGATTCCGGACGCGTTCTATCGCGAGGAAATGGCGAAGCAGGGCGTGAACCTGCCGCCGGCCGGCGAATATGGGGTCGGGATGATCTTCCTGCCGAAGGAGAACGCATCGCGTCTCGCGTGCGAGCAGGAGCTCGAGCGGACGGTGAAGGCCGAGGGGCAGGTCGTGCTCGGCTGGCGCGACGTGCCGGTCGACCATGCGATGCCGATTTCGCCGACCGTGAAGGCGAGCGAGCCGCTGATCCGCCAGATCTTCATCGGCCGCGGCAAGGACATCATGGTGACGGACGCGCTCGAGCGGAAGCTGTACGTGATCCGCAAGACGGCGAGCCACCGCATCCAGGCGCTGAAGCTCAAGCACGGCAAGGAGTACTTCGTGCCGTCGATGTCGGCGCGCACCGTCGTCTACAAGGGGCTGCTGCTGGCCGGCCAGGTCGGCGTGTACTACCGCGACCTGCAGGACGCGCGCGTCGTGTCGGCGCTCGCACTCGTGCACCAGCGCTTCTCGACCAACACGTTCCCGGCGTGGGAACTGGCTCACCCGTACCGGATGATCGCGCACAACGGCGAGATCAACACCGTGAAGGGCAACGTGAACTGGCTGAACGCGCGGACCGGCGCGATCGCGTCGCACGTGCTCGCCGACGACCTGCCGAAGCTGTGGCCGCTGATCTACCCGGGCCAGTCGGATACCGCGTCGTTCGACAACTGTCTCGAGCTGCTGGTGATGGCCGGCTACCCGCTCGTGCACGCGGTGATGATGATGATCCCGGAAGCGTGGGAACAGCACACGCTGATGGACGAGAACCGCCGCGCGTTCTACGAATACCATGCCGCGATGATGGAGCCGTGGGACGGCCCGGCCGCGATCGCGTTCACCGACGGCCGCCAGATCGGCGCGACCCTCGACCGTAACGGCCTGCGCCCGGCGCGCTACATCGTGACCGACGACGACCTCGTCATCATGGCGTCGGAAGCCGGCACGCTGCCGATCCCCGAATCGAAGATCGTCAAGAAGTGGCGCCTGCAGCCGGGCAAGATGTTCCTGATCGACATGGAGCATGGCCGCATCATCGACGACAAGGAACTGAAGGACAACCTCGCGAACGCGAAGCCGTACAAGAGCTGGATCGACGCCGTGCGCATCAAGCTCGACGAGATCGAGCCGAAGGCCGAGGAAGTCGCGGCCGGCCGTACGCAGGGCGCCGCGCTGCTCGACCGCCAGCAGGCGTTCGGCTATACGCAGGAAGACCTGAAGTTCCTGATGGCGCCGATGGCGCAGCAGGGTGAGGAAGCCGTCGGTTCGATGGGCAACGACTCGCCGCTCGCGGTGATGTCGAACAAGAACAAGACGCTCTATCACTACTTCAAGCAGCTGTTCGCGCAGGTCACGAACCCGCCGATCGACCCGATCCGCGAAAACATGGTGATGTCGCTCGTGTCGTTCATCGGCCCGAAGCCGAACCTGCTCGACACGAACAACATCAACCCGCCGATGCGTCTTGAAGTGTCGCAGCCGGTGCTCGACTTCAAGGACATCGCGAAGATCCGCGCGATCGACCAGTACACCGGCGGCAAGTTCAGCGCGTACGAACTGAACATCTGCTACCCGGTCGCGTGGGGCAAGGAAGGCATCGAGGCGCGTCTCGCGTCGCTGTGCGCGGAAGCCGTCGACGCGGTGAAGTCCGGCTACAACATGCTGATCGTGTCGGACCGCAAGACGGACGCCGAGCACGTCGCGATTCCGGCGCTGCTCGCCACGTCGGCGATCCATACGCACCTCGTCCAGCAAGGGCTGCGCACGAGCACGGGCCTCGTCGTCGAGACGGGCTCCGCGCGTGAAACGCACCACTTCGCGCTGCTCGCGGGCTACGGCGCGGAAGCCGTGCACCCGTACCTCGCGATGGAAACGCTCGCGAAGATGGCCGAAGGCCTGCCGGGCGACCTGTCGCCGGAGAAGGCCGTCTACAACTTCACGAAGGCGGTCGGCAAGGGCCTGCAGAAGGTGATGTCGAAGATGGGCATCTCGACGTACATGTCGTACACGGGCGCGCAGATCTTCGAAGCGCTCGGCCTGTCGAGCGACCTCGTCGAGAAGTACTTCAAGGGCACGGCGTCGAAGGTCGGCGGCATCGGCCTGTTCGAAGTCGCGGAAGAGGCGATCCGCCTGCACCGCGACGCGTTCGGCGACAGCCCGGTCCTGCGCGACATGCTCGACGCAGGCGGCGAGTACGCGTACCGCGTGCGCGGCGAAGACCACATGTGGACGCCGGATTCGATCGCGAAACTGCAGCACGCGACGCGCAGCAACTCGTACCAGACGTACAAGGAATACGCGCACCTGATCAACGACCAGACCAAGCGTCACATGACGTTCCGCGGCCTGTTCGAGTTCAAGGTCGAGCCGACCAAGGCGATCCCGATCGACGACGTCGAATCGGCGAAGGACATCGTCAAGCGTTTCGCGACGGGCGCGATGTCGCTCGGTTCGATCAGCACCGAAGCGCACGCGACGCTCGCCATCGCGATGAACCGGATCGGCGGCAAGTCGAACACCGGCGAAGGCGGCGAGGACGAGAAGCGCTATCGCAACGAACTGCGCGGCATTCCGATCAAGTCGGGCGAGACGCTGAAGTCGGTGATCGGCGACGAGATCGTCAGCGACATTCCGCTGAAGGACGGCGATTCGCTGCGCTCGAAGATCAAGCAGGTCGCGTCGGGCCGCTTCGGCGTCACCGCCGAGTACCTCGCGTCGGCCGACCAGATCCAGATCAAGATGGCGCAGGGCGCGAAGCCGGGCGAAGGCGGCCAGCTGCCGGGCCACAAGGTGTCCGAATACATCGGCAAGCTGCGTTACTCGGTGCCGGGCGTCGGCCTGATCTCGCCGCCGCCGCACCACGACATCTACTCGATCGAGGATCTGGCGCAGCTGATCCACGACCTGAAGAACGTGAACCCGAGCTCGAGCATCTCCGTGAAGCTCGTGTCGGAAGTGGGCGTCGGCACGGTCGCGGCCGGTGTCGCGAAGGCGAAGGCCGATCACGTCGTGATCGCCGGCCATGACGGCGGCACGGGCGCGTCGCCGCTGTCGTCGGTCAAGCACGCCGGCACGCCGTGGGAACTCGGCCTCGCCGAAACGCAGCAGACGCTGGTGCTGAACCGCCTGCGCGGCCGGATCCGCGTGCAGGCCGACGGCCAGATGAAGACGGGCCGCGACGTCGTGATCGGCGCGCTGCTCGGTGCGGACGAATTCGGCTTCGCGACGGCGCCGCTCGTCGTCGAGGGCTGCATCATGATGCGCAAGTGCCACCTGAACACGTGCCCGGTCGGCGTCGCGACGCAGGATCCGGTGCTGCGTGCGAAGTTCAAGGGCCAGCCCGAGCACGTCGTGAACTACTTCTTCTTCGTCGCCGAGGAAGTGCGCGAGATCATGGCGCAGCTCGGCGTCGCGAAGTTCGACGACCTGATCGGCCGCGCCGACCTGCTCGATACGCGCAAGGGCATCGAGCACTGGAAGGCGAAGGGCCTCGACTTCTCGCGCGTGTTCTACCAGCCGGAAGAATGCGAAGACGTCGCGCCGCGTCACGTCGACGTGCAGGATCACGGCCTCGAGCGCGCGCTCGACCACGTGCTGATCGAAAAGGCGAAGGCCGCGATCGAGAACGGCGAGCATGTGTCGTTCATCCAGCCGGTGCGCAACGTGAACCGTACGGTCGGCGCGATGCTGTCGGGCGTGATCGCGAAGAAGCACGGCCATGACGGCCTGGCCGACGACGCGGTGCACATCCAGCTGAAGGGCACGGCCGGCCAGAGCTTCGGCGCGTTCCTCGCGAAGGGCGTGACGCTCGACCTCGTCGGCGACGGCAACGACTACGTCGGCAAGGGCCTGTCGGGCGGCCGGATCATCATCCGTCCGACCAACGACTTCCGCGGCAAGTCCGAGGAAAACATCATCTGCGGCAACACGGTGATGTACGGCGCGATCGAAGGCGAATCGTTCTTCCGCGGCGTGGCGGGCGAGCGCTTCTGCGTGCGCAACTCGGGCGCGACGGCGGTCGTCGAAGGCACGGGCGACCACGGCTGCGAATACATGACGGGCGGCACGGTCGTCGTGCTCGGCGAGACGGGGCGCAACTTCGCGGCCGGCATGTCGGGCGGCCTCGCGTACATCTACGATCCGGAAGGCACGTTCGCGGCGAAGTGCAACAAGTCGATGGTCGCGCTCGAGCCGGTGCTGCAGCAGGCCGAGCAGGAGCGCACGGTCGACCGCGCACTCTGGCACGCAGGCACGACGGACGAAGCGCTGCTCAAGGGGCTCGTCGAGCGTCATTTCCAGTTCACGGGTTCGCCGCGCGCGAAGTCGCTGCTGGAAAACTGGGACGCGGCGCGCCGCCAGTTCGTGAAGGTGTTCCCGCACGAATACAAGCGCGCGCTGGGCGAGATCGGTGCGAAGAAGGCGGCGAAGGAAGTGCTGGCCGCCTGAGCGACGAACGACATAGCGAATGCCGCGCGCGCATGACTGCCGCGCGCGGCTCCCCCACCCGATACACCGAACAGAAGAGCACCTTATGGGCAAGGCAACCGGTTTTCTGGAGTTCGAACGCCGCCACGAGGCGTACGAAGCACCGCTCACGCGCGTGAAGCACTACAAGGAATTCGTCGCGGCACTGACCGACGCGGACGCGAAGGTCCAGGGCGCGCGCTGCATGGATTGCGGCATCCCGTTCTGCAACAACGGCTGCCCGGTCAACAACATCATTCCCGACTTCAACGATCTCGTTTACCGCCAGGACTGGCAGCAGGCGATCGAAGTCCTGCACTCGACCAACAACTTCCCGGAATTCACGGGCCGTATCTGCCCGGCGCCGTGTGAAGCGGCGTGTACGCTCGGGATCAACGACGACCCGGTCGGCATCAAGTCGATCGAGCACGCGATCATCGACAAGGCCTGGGCGGAAGGCTGGGTGAAGCCGCTGCCGGCCGAGCACAAGACGGGCAAGAAGGTTGCGGTCGTCGGTTCGGGCCCTGCGGGCCTCGCCGCCGCGCAGCAGCTCGCGCGTGCGGGCCACGACGTGACGGTGTTCGAGAAGAACGACCGTGTCGGCGGCCTGCTGCGTTACGGGATCCCCGACTTCAAGCTCGAGAAGTGGCTGATCGACCGCCGCATGCGCCAGATGGAAGCGGAAGGCGTGACGTTCCGCACCAGTGTGTTCATCGGCAAGGATCCGCTGCCCGAGTCGATCGGCAGCCTCGCGAAGGAAACCATTTCGCCGGACACGCTGAAGGAAGAATTCGACGCGGTCGTGATTGCCGGCGGCTCGGAAACGCCGCGCGACCTGCCGGTGCCGGGCCGCGAGCTCGCGGGCGTCCATTTCGCGATGGACTTCCTGCCGCAGCAGAACCGCGTGAACGCAGGCGACAAGCTGGTCGACCAGCTGCTCGCGAAGGGCAAGCACGTGATCGTGATCGGCGGCGGCGATACGGGTTCGGACTGCGTCGGCACGTCGAACCGTCACGGCGCGAAGCAGGTCACGCAGTTCGAGCTGCTGCCGCAGCCGCCGGAAGAGGAAAACAAGCCGCTCGTGTGGCCGTACTGGCCGATCAAGATGCGGACGTCGTCGTCGCACGACGAAGGCTGCGAACGCGACTGGGCGGTCGCGACGAAGCGCCTCGAAGGCAAGAACGGCAAGGTCGAGAAGCTGGTCGCGGTGCGCGTCGAGTGGAAGGACGGCAAGATGCAGGAAGTGCCGGGTTCCGAATTCGAGATGAAGGCCGACCTCGTGCTGCTCGCGATGGGCTTCACGCAGCCGGCGGCGCCCGTGCTCGACGCGTTCGGCGTCACGAAGGACGCACGCGGCAACGCACGTGCGGCGACCGAAGGCGATCGTTCGTACTACACGTCGGTCGACAAGGTGTTCGCGGCAGGCGACATGCGTCGCGGCCAGTCGCTCGTGGTATGGGCGATCCGGGAAGGGCGCCAATGCGCGCGCTCGGTCGATGCGTACCTGATGGGCCATACGGAACTGCCGCGCTGAGCTGAATCGCGCGAGCGGGTTTCGACGAAAGCCGGGCGTCCGACAGGGCGCCCGGTTTTTTTATTTTTGAGGCTGGGGGCGATCGCGGGCTTGTCCGGTTTGATCGGCGGGCTGATCCCTGGCTTCCCCATAGCTCGAAAGCTGCTCGTTGCAATCGATCATCGCGGAATATCGGGTTCCCTCAACGCGCAGCGGGAATTCCCACACACCCAGCTTCCACGCGTGATACTGCGGCGCGCCGTCGAGCCGGATGCTGTCCGGCGGTATTCCCTGTTCTTCGAGAAGACGGGCCTGGACTTTTTTGCGTAGCGTATCGAGAGACATGTCTGCGCAACTGCCTTCGGTCCGCTCATATCGGGAAGTCGCGACGACGATGAACAGCAGCGTATAGGCGCAGATTACCGCGCCAGCTAGCCAAAGAACCAATTTGAGAACTCCGCGCATGGCTCTGGAAATCATGAAGTGCCCGATATCGACGTAAAGAACATGTCATATCCCGTGCAGTGGCGATTGCGATGATTGATTCGCAGGCCTGAACGTAAGACGGTTATATTTCTTGCTGCGATCGGCAAGGAATTTTTCCTGCACGTCTTCGTGATGGAGTTGTCGGGATTGATCCTGCGAACGGATATGAAACGAGATTCATGGAGGCGGGCGATGGCTCCTCCTTGTCTCGGAATCCCCCGTATGCCGTCTCTGGGCAAGGGAGAGCTGAAGATGCAGATCGGCTGGCCGATCCGTTCCCGTTGCGTAGCCTTCCCGCGGGAGTCGAGAAAAATCGAAATGCGGGAACGCTTTTCTCTCCATGTCCTGTTGGTGGGGCAATGTGTCGAACAGTTGCGAAAGGAGGCCTGCTTCGAGCTTTCAATCGGTGCGTTGGAGCAGCGCACAATTCATGGTGCCCCGGGCATATAGCCTCGCGGACTGTTGCATCCGGGACCCCGCATTTTCGCGAAGCGTCGTCTAACCTGATGACATCCGGCTTCGATTTCTCGCCATCTCAATTCCTTTCGTTTTGTAATAATCCTTGGAAACTGTCATATCATGTCGCCCCTCGGGCCGCATTCGCGGTGGCCGCATGTGACTGACCCTATTTACAAGGACTCTGGATGGAAGCATTCGTGCAAGGGCTGATCGAAGCCGTCAACGGCGTGCTGTGGAACTACGTGCTGATCGCGCTGCTGCTCGGCGCCGGCGCGTGGTTCACATTGCGGTTCCGGATGATCCAGCTGAAGGCGCTGTTCCTCAGCATGAAGCTGGTCGGCAGCAAGGGCGAACCGGGCAGCATCTCGTCGTTCCAGGCGTTCGCGACCGGGCTCGCGAGCCGCGTCGGCACCGGCAACATCGCCGGCGTCGCGGTCGCGCTGACGGTCGGCGGGCCGGGCGCGATCTTCTGGATGTGGATGACCGCGCTCGTCGGGATGTCGTCCGCGTTCGTCGAAGCGACGCTCGCGCAGATCTTCAAGGTGTCGCACCCGGACGGCAGCTTCCGCGGCGGCCCCGCGTACTACATCCAGACAGGCCTGCGCTCGCGCGGCTTCGGCGTGCTGTTCTCGCTGTCGCTGATCCTCGCGTTCGGCTTCGTGTTCAACGCGGTGCAGGCGAACGCGATCGCCGATGCGTTCCATACGTCGTTCGGCTGGAGCCGCGAGACGGTCGGCCTCTGTCTCGTGCTGCTGTCGGCACCGATCATCTTCGGCGGGATCCGCCGCATCGCGACGGTCGCGCAGGTGATCGTGCCGCTGATGGCGATCGGCTACCTCGCGCTCGCGGTCTACGCGGTCGCTACGCACATCGCGCTGGTGCCGGGCGTGATCGCGCTGATCGTCAAGAGCGCGTTCGGCCTCGAGCAGGCGGCCGGCGGCCTGACGGGCTATGCGGTCAGCCAGGCGATCGCGATCGGCGTGAAGCGCGGGCTGTTCTCGAACGAAGCCGGGATGGGCAGCGCGCCGAACGCGGCCGCGACCGCGAGCACGCGGCACCCGGTCACGCAGGGGCTGATCCAGATGCTCGGCGTGTTCGTCGACACGATCGTGATCTGCAGCGCGACCGCGTTCGTGATCCTGCTGTCGGGGCGGTACGAGCTCGGCACCGGGATGGAGGGCGCGGCGCTCACGCAGCGCGCGATCTCGAGCCACGTCGGCGACTGGGGCGGCATCTACATGGCCGTCGCGATCTTCTTCCTCGCGTTCTCGTCGGTGATCGGCAACTACGCGTATGCGGAAGGCAACGTCGAATTCATCACGAAGCGGCGCGGCGTGCTGCCGCTGTTCCGCGTCGCGGTGCTCGCGATGGTGATGTTCGGCAGCGTCGGCCAACTGCCGCTCGTGTGGGCGATGGCCGATACGAGCATGGGGCTGATGGCGATCATCAACCTGATCGCGATCCTCGCGCTCGGCAAGTATGCACATGCCGCGTGGGTCGACTATCGCCGCCAGCGCGCGGCCGGCATCGCCGATCCGGTGTTCACGCGCAACACGATCCCCGAGCTCGCGCGCGTGCTGCCGGCCGACGTGTGGGGCGAGCATGGCCCGCTGCCGCAGCGTCCGGCGGCGTCGGCCGACGCCGCTGGCGCGCCGCGCGGCGCGGTGCGCGAGTCATGAACGGCGACCGGCTCCGTGCGTTCGTCGCGCTGATGCCCGATGCGGCGTCGCGCGACGCGCTGCACGCGTTGCCGGTCACCCGTGGCGCGCGGCGCACGCTGCCCGCGCAACTGCACATGACGCTCGCGTTCATCGGCGCGATCGAACGCGAGCGGTGCGATGCGCTGGCCGCGCACCTGCCTGCGCTCGCGGCCGCGCATGCGCTGCCGTTGCTGCCCGTCGAGCGGATCGCGTGGTGGCCGAGCCTGCCGCGCGCGAGGCTGATCGTCGCGGAGCTGGCGGCCGACCCCGCATGCGTCGCATTGAATGCCGGGTTGTCGGCACTGCTGCGCGAACTCGGCGTGCCGGCCGACCGGCGGCCGTTCCGGCCGCACGTGACGCTCGCGCGGCTGCCGCACGATGCGATCGGGCAGCCTGCGCACGGCGGCGCGCCGGGGCGGCAGGTCGTGCTGCGCGTCGAAGCGCTGACGCTGTTTGAAAGCCGGCTGTCGCACGAAGGCGTGTCGCACCGGCCGATCGTGTCGGCGCCGATCGCACGCGCGGACGGCAACGCCGACGCCTACCGGCCGTAGCGCGCGAGCGTCAGGCCCGACAGGTCGATCTCCGGCTCGCGTCCGGTGACGAGATCCGCGACCACCTTTCCCGAACCCATCGACATCGCCCAGCCCGTCGAGCCGTGGCCCACATTGAGCCAGAGCCCGTCGATCCCGCTCGCGCCAAGGAGTGGCGGACCATCGGGCGTCATCGGCCGGCGGCCGACCCAGAAGCGCGCCGATGCGCGATCGGCTGCCTCGGGGAACCAGTCGTCGAGCACCTTCATCAGCGTATCGAGCGCCTGCTGCCGCAGCGCCGCATGCCGGTTGCCGAGCTCCGCGGTGCCCGCGACGCGCAGCGTCGGGCCGAAGCGCGTGATCGCCGTCTTCAGCGATTCGTCCATCAGCGCGGCGCGTGGCGCCTTTTCAGCGTCGACGATCGCGAGCGTCGCCGAATAGCCCTTCACCGGGTACAGCGGCACATCGATCCCGTACGGCCGCAGCAGGCCGGCGCTGTCGACGCCGAGCGCGACGACGATCGCGTCGGCCGCGAGCAGCGCATCGCGTTGCGCGGCATCGCCTGCATCGCGCGAATCGATCCGCACGCCGCGCACCGTGCCGCCCGCGACCTCGAGCGCGCGGATCTCGGTGCGAAAGCGGAACGTCACGCCGTGCGCTTCGCACAGCGCCCGCAGTTCGCGCGTGAAGCGCGCGCAGTCGCCGGCTTCGTCGTCGGGCAGGTAGATGCCGCCGACGGGCGCCTGCCGCGCCCAGCGCAGGCCCGGTTCGATCGCCGTGCAGCCGGCCGCGTCGAGTTCGCGAAACGCGATGCCGGCGTCGCGCAGCACTTTCAGCGCGGGTTGCACCATCTCGACGTCGAACGCGCCGCGCAGCAGCTGCAGGTAGCCGCGGCTCGCGCCGTAGTCGAACGGATAACGCTCGCGAAACGCATGCAGGCACGCGCGGCTGTAATACGCGACGCGCTGCATCCGCTGCTTGTTCACGCGGAACCGCTCGAACTCGCATTCGCGCAGCCAGCGCGCGATCCAGCGCCACTGCGCGGCGTCGAGCGTCGGCCGGAAGATCAGCGGCGACGCCGGCTTGAACAGGTACTTGAGGATCTTGCCGGGCATCCCGGGCGCGGCCCACGGCGTCACGTAGCCGGGCGCGATCACGCCCGCGTTGCCGAGGCTCGTCGCCTGCGCGACGTCGGCCTCGCGTTCGATCACGGTGACGTCGCAGCCTGCTTCGCGCAGGTGCCAGGCGGTGGTGACGCCGATCACGCCGGCGCCGAGAACGATCACGTGCATGCGGTTTCCGGAACGAAGCGGTGGTGCACGATCACGATGCGACGGCCGGATCGTCGACGAGCGACTTGCCGCGCGTTTCCGGCAGCACGAGCGCGGCGACGATCACGAGCAGGTAGCCGCCGCCCGCGACGAGGCCGATTGCCTTCACGAGCGACATCGACTGCGACAGCGAGCCGACGAGGATCGGGAAGAACGAGCCGAGCCCGCGGCCGAGGTTGTAGCAGAAGCCCTGGCCCGAGCCGCGGATCGCGCCCGGATACAGTTCGGACAGGTAGGCGCCGACGCCCGCGAAGATCCCCTGCACGACGATGCCGAGCGGGAAGCCGAGCAGCAGCATCGCGGTATCGGTGATCGGCAGCATCGTGTAGGCCATGCCGAGCGAGAACGAGCCGATCGCGAACAGGATGAACGATGCGCGGCGGCCGAGCCGGTCGGACAGGATCGCGCCGACCACGTAGCCGACGAACGAGCCGACGATCAGCACGACGAGATAGCCGCTCGTGTTGAACACCGACAGGTGGCGGACGGTTTTCAGGTAGGTGGGCAGCCACGTCGTGATCGCGTAGTAGCCGCCGAGCATCCCGGTGCACAGCGCGCTGCCGAACAGCGTCGCGCGCAGGTGCGGCGGCGAGAAGATCTCGAGGAAGTGGCCCGACACGCGGCCTTCGTCGCGCGCGCGGCGCGTGGCCGTGTAGATGTCGGGATCGCTGACGTTGCGGCGGATGTACAGGATCCACAGCGCGGGCGCGATGCCGATCCAGAAGCATGCGCGCCACGCGACCTGCTCGGGCAGCAGCGCGAAGAACGCCCAGTAGAGGATCGCGGCCGCGGCCCAGCCGAACGACCAGCTGCTCTGCACGGTGCCGACGGCCTTCGCGCGATGTTCGGGCGAGCGGATCGTCTCGGCCATCATGATCGTCACGACCGACCACTCGCCGCCGAAGCCGAAGCCCTGCAGCGTGCGCGTGGCGAGCAACTGCCAGAACGAATGCGTGAAGCCGGACAGGCACGTGAACAGCGCGAACGTCGCGATCGTCCACTGCAGCACGCGCACGCGGCCGTAGCGGTCGGCGAGGATGCCGGCGGCCCAGCCGCCGATCGCCGACGAGATCAGCGAACTCGTCGCGATCATCCCGGCCTCGCTCTTCGACATGCCCCACGTGGCGATCAGCGTCGGAATCAGGAACGAATAGATCATGAAGTCGAACGCATCGACCGCGTAGCCGCCGAAGCCGGCGTACAGCGTCCGGCGCTCGCGCGTCGACAATTCGGTGAACCACTGGAATGCCTGCATGCTTGCCGCCCCCTCTCGTCTTGTCTCGTCTCGCGCTGCCGCGTGGCGGTTATTTTACGGGCGCGATCGCGCGCGCCAAAAAGGCGGCTGCAGGTTCGTGCGGGCAAGCAGGCAAGAGGGGAGGCGCGTCAGAGCGTCAGGCCGCCGTCGACGTGAATGACCTGGCCGGTAATCTGCCGCGCCGCATCGGACAGCAGGAACGCGATCAGCGCGGCGACATCGTCGGGTTCGGCGATCCGGCCGAGCGGCGTCGCCTGTTCGGCCTGCGCCCACGCGGCGGCGTTGCCGGCGCTCGGGCCGTGGTCCTTGCGCGTGAAGCCCGGCGCGACCGCGTTCACGGTGATGCCGTGCGCGGCGAATTCGGCGGCGGCGGTGCGCACGAGCGATTCGAGCGCGGCCTTCGCGGCGGCGGTCGCCGCGAACGGCGCATCGGCGCGGTAGCGGTGCGCGACGAACGAACTGACCGCGACGATCCGCGGGGCGTTCGACGCTTCGAGCAGCGGCCGTGCGCGGCCCGCGAGCGCGGAGAACGCGCCGGGCATCGCCGCGAAGGCGGAGGCGAGCGCGTCCGGGGAAAGACCGGAGAAGGATTGCCGCGCGGCGAAGCCGGCGTTCGCGACGAGCTGGTCGAGCCTGCCGAAGCGCGTGGCGGTGGTATCGACCAGCGCGGCGGCGACACCCGGTTCGCCGAGATCGCCGGTCAGCGTGAGGCACTCGGCGCCGGCCGCCGTGCACGCACGGGCGACTTCGGCGAGCCGCACCCGCGCCGCATCGTCCGCGCCGCGCGCATGCAGCGCCAGCGCGATGCCGGGCGCCGCGAGCCGCCGGGCGAGCGCCGCGCCGATCCCCGAGCCTGCGCCGGTGATCAGCGCGATGCGTTCGAGGTGCGCGGCGCGTGCGCTCACGCGGCGACCTTGTCGCCGGCGTTCACGCGCTCGACGTTGATCGTGCCGACGTGGAACGCGGCCAGCGACTCGCGGTGCGCGATGCTGACGATCGCGGCCTGCGGCAGCCGTTCGGCGAACAGGTGATAGAGGCGTGCCTCGTTGTCGGCGTCGAGCGCGCTGGTGGCTTCGTCGAGGAACAGGAAGTCGGGCTTGTGCAGCAGCACGCGAGCGCCGGCAAGGCGCTGCTGCTCGCCCGGCGACAGCACGCGCGTCCAGTGCGCGGTCTCGTCGAGGCGTTCGACGTAATCCTCGAGGCGGCACGCGCGCAGCGCATCGCGGCACGCGTCGTCGCTGAACGCGTCGGGCGTCGCCGGATAGGTGAGCGCGGCCTTCAGCGTGCCGATCGGCAAATAGCTCGTCTGCGGCACGAACATCATTCGCGCGCCGACCGGCGCATCGATCGCGCCGTCGCCGAACGGCCACAGGCCCGCGAGCGCACGCATGAACGTGCTCTTGCCGGAACCCGACTTGCCGATCACGAGCCAGCGCGAGCCCGGCTCGATCGTGACGTTGCCGATGTTCGCGAGCGCGTTGCCGTTCGGCAGCGCGAGCTTCAGCGACGACGTCGACAGCTTCGCGCCGTCGATGTAGTGGAGATTGATGCCGCCGTGCTCGGTCGCGGGCGACAGGCTTTCCTTCAGGTGCGACGTGCCCATCACGCGCTTGAATTCACGCAGACGGTTGACGGTGGCGCGCCATTCGACGAGCGAACCGTAACTGTTGATGAACCACGAAAACGAATCGCTGACGTTACCGAACGCTTGCGCAATCTGCATTAGCGTCCCGAACGAAAACGCACCAGCGAAGTAAGCCGGCGCCGCGGCGATCAACGGGAAGATATTTGCGACTTGGCTATAAAAGTTCAGCACGAAGTTCAGCCGCATCGTGTACTTCATCAGACGCCACCAGTTGTCGCGGATGCGGCCAAACAGATGCCGTGCATGATCGCCTTCGAACTGGGCGCCTTCATAGAAGGCGATCTGCTCAGCATTTTCGCGCACGCGGATCATGCCGAAGCGAAAGTCTGCTTCGACGCGTTGCTGCTGGTAGTTGATCGAGACGAGTGGATGGCCGGCCCGATGCATTAGATACGAGCCGATCAGCGCGTAGAGCGCGGCCACCCACACCATGTAGCCAGGAATCACTAGTGACGTACCGCCGATCGGCAAAGTCACTGGGCCGGCGAGTGTCCAGAGGATCACGGTGAATGATGCGAGGGATGCCAACGTCGACAGCAGGTCGAGCGACAGCGACAGCGAAGTGGACGCGAATGCCTGTAGGTCGTCTGTGATGCGCTGGTCCGGGTTGTCAGTCAGTCGATCGCGCTCGATCCGATAAAACGCACGATCGTTCAGCCATTCATCGAGATACAGGTTCGTAAGCCATTGACGCCAGCGGAACGAGAGCATCTGCGTCAGGTAGCGGCGGAACACGAACAGAATGATGGCGCCGAACCCGATGGCGCAAAACTCGAGCATCAGGTGTGGGAAATGCTGTGCGTCCTTTGCCTGTAGGGTGTTCGTGAAGCGTCCGTACCATCCGTTGAAGCGCACGCTGAGCCATACGCTCGCGAAGTTCATTGTGATGATCGTGACCAGCAGGCCCCACGCGATCTTCCATTCGGACGATACCCAGTAGGGCTTGATGAGGCTCCATGCGGATACCGGGCGCTCGTCCTGCGGCGCGTCGGAGGCGGAGCGGACGGGATCGATCGATTGGGTCATGTGCTTCCTGATGAGTAGCCGGCGCGCGGGCCGGGCGAAGCCGGGCGCGCGCCGCGATACGGCATGCCGGGGCGCGGCGCCGACTGACGGCGGGCGCAGCGATGGTCGCCCGCGCGTCTTAAACGGCACTTAAGGGCCGGCGGTGACGCGGCAACCGGCCGCTCGCGCGGCCGGCCTGCGGGCATTGTGCCAGAGCGGCGCGACGCGCCGGCGAATTTGCCCCACGGGGGACAGTTTGCGGCGCTTTCCGCTTTTATGGTCTAATGGCCGACGACGAAACAGGGGTGCTCCGTGGCGCGGCCGGCAGATGTTCCGGGCAGCGCAGCGAGGCTGAGAAAAACCCTTTGCACCCGATCCGGGTAATACCGGCGAGGGAAGTTTCTGATCCCGCCGGGTCGCGCTGGCCGCCATCCCACATGGTCAGCGCCCGAGTCCGCCCGGCCGGCCTTTGCTGCCGGTTTCGTCCTTTTGGGTACGCGCATTGCGCGTTACGGAAGGAATGATGACCGCACAATCTTCAGTCTTTTGCTTGATTCCCGGCCCGATGTCGCGTGCGTTCGCACGTGGCGGCGCGCATGCGTCGACGCTCGCCGCGCGCGTTCGCACGGAGGGCGCGCGATGAACGTCCAGGATGCACGGCCCGATTTCGCGGTGCTCGGCGGCGGCCTTGTCGGTCGCCTGATCGCGTGGCGGCTCGCGGGCGACGGGCATCGCGTCGCGCTCTACGAGCGCGGCGGCCCGGACGGCGAGCAATCGGCTGCGTGGATCGCGGCCGCGATGCTCGCGCCGCTCGCGGAAGCGGCGAGCGCGGAGCTGCTGATTACCGAGCTCGGCGCCGCATCGCTCGAACGCTGGCCGCAATGGCTCGCGGAACTGCCCGAACCCGTTTTCTTCCAGCATCACGGCACGCTCGTCGTCTGGCACCACGCGGACCGCGCGGAGGCGCCGCTGTTCGAGCGGCGCGTGCGCGCGAACGCGCCGGCCGACCTGTTCGACGGCGGCTTCGTGACGCTCGCCGGTGCGCAGGTCGATGCGGCCGAGCCGACGCTCGCCGGTCGTTTCGCACGCGGCCTGCTGCTGCCGCGCGAAGGCCAGCTCGACAATCGCCAGGCGCTGCGCGCGCTGGCGGCGGGCCTCGCCGAGCGCGGCGTCGACCTGCACTGGCACGTCGCGATCGACGACGCGAACCTGCCCGCCGCGCATTTCACGATCGATTGCCGCGGGCTCGGCGCGAAATCCGCGCTGCCCGCGCTGCGCGGCATCCGCGGCGAAGTCGCGCGCGTGCACGCGCCCGGCATCGGGCTCACACGGCCCGTGCGGCTGCTGCATCCGCGCTACCCGCTGTACATCGCGCCGAAGCAGGACGATCTCTATGTGATCGGCGCGACCGAGGTGGAGGGCGAGGACATGTCGCCCGTCAGCGTGCGTTCCGCGCTCGAACTGCTGAGCGCGGCGTTCTCCGTGCATCCGGCGTTCGGCGAGGCGCGCATCCTCGAACTCAATGCGCAGTGCCGGCCGACGCTGCCCGATCATCGCCCGGCGGTGATCTGGGACGGCGCGTCGACGCTCGCCGTCAACGGCCTGTACCGGCACGGCTTCATGATCGCGCCGGAAGTCGCGCACGCGGCCGTCGCGTTCGCGCAAGCTGCGCTCGGCGGCGCGTTCGGCGATGCCGACGCGTTCGCCGCGTGGCGCGACGCCGCGCGCTGGCCGACGCTCCTTCATCACCGCAACGACGCGCGCCAGCCGGCCTGACGCGCGCCGCCGACCGAATCCGACCGAGCCTCATGGATATCCAGATCAACCAACAGACCCTGACGCTGCCCGACGGCGCGACCGTGGCCGACGCGCTTGCCGCGTATGGCGCGCGTCCGCCGTACGCGGTCGCGCTGAACGGCAATTTCGTCGCGCGCACGCAGCATGCGGCGCGCGCGCTCGCGGCGGGCGACAAACTCGACGTCGTGCACCCCGTCGCGGGCGGCTGAGCGCCGCCGGTTCGTCCCCGCTCTTCCAGGAAAACGACATGACGTCCCTCACATCCGCCGACGCGCTGACGCTGTACGGCGAAACCTTCGCAAGCCGCGTGCTGCTCGGCACGTCGCGCTATCCGTCGCTGCAGTCGCTGTCCGATTCGATCGCCGCCTCGCGGCCCGGGATGGTGACGGTCGCGCTGCGCCGCCAGATGACGGGCGGCACGGCCGAGGCCGGCTTCTTCGACCTGCTCAAGCGCCACGCGGTGCCGCTGCTGCCGAACACGGCCGGCTGCCAGACCGTCGCCGAGGCCGTGACGACCGCGCACATGGCGCGCGAGGTGTTCGGCACCGACTGGATCAAGCTCGAGCTGATCGGCGACGACTACACGCTGCAGCCCGATCCGGTCGGGCTGATCGAGGCCGCCGCGCAACTGGTCAAGGACGGCTTCAAGGTGCTGCCGTACTGCACCGAGGATCTCGTGATCGGCCGGCGCCTGCTCGACGCCGGCTGCGAGGCGCTGATGCCGTGGGGCGCGCCGATCGGCACGGGCAAGGGCGTCGTGAACCCGTACGGCCTGCGCGTGCTGCGCGAGCGGCTGCCCGACGTGCCGCTGATCGTCGACGCGGGGCTCGGCGTGCCGTCGCACGCGTGCCAGGTGATGGAGTGGGGTTTCGACGGCGTGCTGCTGAACACGGCGGTATCGCAGGCCACGCACCCGGAAATCATGGCGCGCGCGTTCGCGCAGGGCGTCGAAGCCGGTCGTGCCGCGTATCTGGCCGGGCCGATGGATGCGCGCGAGACCGCGCACGCGAGCACGCCGGTCGTCGGGATGCCGTTCTGGCACCAGGACGGGGGCGGCGCATGAGCGCGCGCTTCGCCGATGCATTCTGGCCGCCGGCCGACGAGCTGGCCGAAGCGGCCGAACGGATTCGGGCCCGCCTTGGCGACTGGCCGGACGGCGCGGCGCCGTGGCGGCTCTGCGTGGCGGCGCCCGACGTGCCGGCCGACGGCGACGTGCTGATTGTTTCGGCCGGCGACCGCACCGCGCAGGCGCGCGCGTCGGCCGCGTCGCGGCCGGCCTCGCCGGCTGCGGTCGCAATCGAATTCGACGAGCAGGGTGCGGTGCTACATGCGGCGGGCGTGCGCCACGCGCTGGAAGCCGTGCATCCGCTCGCGGACGACTGGATCGCAGCACTCGCGGCGTTCCTCGATTGCGGCTTCGCGCCGGTCGACGCGCTGGTGCTCGCGCTGGCGTGGCGCGACGGCGACGAGACGCGCGCCGCCGATGCGTGGCCGGTCGACGCCGCGCGGTTCCCGCGGGTCGCCGGGCTGCCGCCTGTGCCGGAGCCGGCGTTCGCGCCGTGCCCCGCGCAACTCGGCCTCTATCCGGTCGTGCCGGACGCCGAATGGGTCGAACGCGTGCTCGATGGCGGCGCGCGGACCGTGCAACTGCGCGTGAAAGGCGCGACGCCGGACGTGCTGCGCCGGGAAATCGCGCGCGCGGTCGCGGCGGGGCGCCGCTATCCCGATGCGCGTGTGTTCATCAACGATCACTGGCAGATCGCGGCAGAAGAGGGCGCGTACGGCGTTCATCTGGGTCAGGAAGACCTCGAAACGGCCGATCTGGCCGCGATCGCGCGTGCGGGCCTGCGGCTCGGACTTTCGAGCCATGGTTATTACGAGATGTTGCGGGCGTTGCACGCGCGCCCGAGCTACCTCGCGCTCGGCCCCGTGTACGCGACCGCCACGAAGGCCGTTGCTGCGCCGCCACAGGGCCTCGCTCGGATTGCCCGCTATGCGCGCTTCGCGGGCACGCGGGCGCCGCTCGTCGCGATCGGCGGGGTAGGGCTCGACGCGCTGCCGGCCGTGCTGGCGACGGGCGTCGGCAGCGTTGCGGTGGTCAGTGCGGTCACGGGCGCAGCCGACTATCGGACTGCGCTTATTGCGCTGCAGCAATGTTTTCCCGGACAATTTGACAATCATTGACCGCAGGGCCCGGAACGGCGTCACGACATCATTCCAATGCAGGCCCTATAATTCGGCGTTCTGCGTAAAAGGACTGTCAGCTCCGTGAGCCCCACTCCTACCGAGACCCTGCTGGAACTTCGCGATGTCGACTTTGGCTACGGCGACCGCCTCGTCCTGTCCAACCTGAACCTGCGCTTCGGGCGCGGGCAGGTCGTCGCGGTCATGGGCGGCTCGGGTTGCGGCAAGACCACCGTGCTGCGCCTGGTCGGCGGCCTCGTGCGTGCGCGCCGCGGCCAGGTGCTGTTCGACGGCGCCGATGTCGGCGCGCAAACGCGCGACGGCCTGTATGCGCTGCGCCGCAAGATGGGCATGCTGTTCCAGTTCGGCGCGTTGTTCACCGACATGTCGGTGTTCGAGAATGTCGCGTTCGCGCTGCGCGAGCATACCGACCTGCCCGAAGACCTGATTCGCGACCTCGTGCTGATGAAGCTCAACGCGGTCGGCCTGCGTGGCGCGCGCGACCTGATGCCGTCCGAGGTGTCGGGCGGGATGGCGCGCCGCATTGCGCTGGCGCGCGCGATCGCGCTCGATCCGCAGCTCATCATGTACGACGAGCCGTTCGCGGGCCTCGACCCGATCTCGTTCGGCATCACCGCGAACCTGATCCGCACGCTGAACCAGGCGCTCGGCGCGACGTCGATCCTCGTCACGCACGACGTGCCGGAATCGTTCGCGATCGCCGATTACGTGTATTTCCTGGCCAACGGCGGCGTGCTCGCGCAGGGCACGCCCGACGAGCTGCGCGCGTCGACCGATCCGAGCGTGCGGCAGTTCATCGACGGCGCGCCGGACGGCCCGTTCAAATTTCATTACACGAGCCCGCCGCTCGCAGCGGATTTCGGGCTCGGCGGAGGGCGCGCATGATCAGCGCGATCGGACGTTACGTCATCGGCGGCCTCGAGCGCGCGGGCTACGGCACGCGGCTGTTCGTGCGCCTCGTGCTGGAATTCTTCCCGCTGCTACGCCGGCCGCGGCTGGTCACGAAGCAGATCCACTTCCTCGGCAACTATTCGTTCGTGATCATTGCCGTGTCGGGTCTGTTCGTCGGCTTCGTGCTCGGCCTGCAGGGGTATTACACGCTGAACCGCTATGGTTCCGAGCAGGCGCTCGGCCTGCTGGTCGCGCTGTCGCTCGTGCGCGAGCTCGGGCCGGTCGTCACCGCGCTGCTGTTCGCGGGCCGAGCGGGCACGTCGCTCACGGCCGAGATCGGTCTGATGAAAGCCGGCGAACAGCTCACCGCGCTCGAGATGATGGCGGTCGACCCGATCAAGACGGTGATCGCGCCGCGCCTGTGGGCGGGCATCATCGCGATGCCGCTGCTCGCCGCGATCTTCAACGCGGTCGGCGTGCTCGGCGGCTACTTCGTCGGCGTCGTGCTGATCGGCGTCGATCCGGGCGCGTTCTGGTCGCAGATGCAGGGCGGGGTCCAGGTCTGGGCCGACGTCGGCAACGGCGTGCTGAAGAGCATCGTGTTCGGGTTCGCCGTAACCTTCATTGCGCTGTATCAAGGGTATGAAGCGAAGCCCACGCCCGAAGGCGTGTCGCGCGCGACCACCAAGACGGTCGTGTTCGCGTCGCTCGCCGTACTCGGCCTCGATTTCCTGCTGACCGCGCTGATGTTCAGCTAAGCCTCAGCCAAGCCAAATTTTGGGATGACGATGAAAAAGACTGCTCTCGACTTCTGGGTCGGCCTGTTCGTGGTGGTGGGCTTCCTTGCGGTGCTGTTCCTGGCGCTGAAGGTCGGCAACATGAGCTCGCTGTCGTTTCAGCCGACCTATGCAGTGAGGATGAAATTCGACAATATCGGCGGGTTGAAGCCGCGCGCGGCCGTGAAGAGTGCCGGCGTCGTGGTCGGCCGCGTGAAGTCGATCGGCTTCGACACGAACACGTACCAGGCGCTCGTGACGATCGATGTCGACGGCCAGTACCCGTTCCCGAAGGATTCGTCGGCGAAGATCCTGACGTCGGGCCTGCTCGGCGAGCAATATATCGGTCTCGATCCGGGCGGTGACACGGAAATGCTGAAGGCCGGCGATACGATCACGATGACGCAATCGGCGATCGTGCTCGAGAACCTGATCGGCCAGTTCCTGTACAGCAAGGCCGCCGATGCGGGCGGTGCGAAGCCGGCAGCCGGTGCATCGGCTGCGCCGGCACCGGTGGCGGTACCGGCGTCGGCGGTGTCCGGCGCGGCGGCCCAATAACCACACGAGAGAAAAGAAGAGGGTAATGACCATGCAGACGATCCGCATCAGGCACGCCGCGCTGGCGGTAGCGGCAGTCGCCGCGTTGAGCGGCTGCGCGACCGTGCAGACGCCGACCAAGGGCGATCCGCTCGAAGGCTTCAACCGGACGATGTACAAGTTCAACGACTCGGTCGACACGTACGCGCTGAAGCCGGTCGCGAAGGGCTACCAGTACGTGGTGCCGCAGCCGGTGCGCGACAGCGTGACGAATTTCTTCTCGAACATCGGCGACGTCTACATCGCGGCGAACAACATCGTGCAGCTGCGGATCGCGGACGGCGTCGGCGACATCATGCGCGTCGTGATCAACACTGTGTTCGGCGTCGGCGGCCTGTTCGACGTCGCGACGATCGCGAAGCTGCCGAAGCACACGGCCGACTTCGGGATCACGATGGGCCGCTACGGCATGCCGTCGGGCCCGTATCTCGTGCTGCCGCTGCTCGGCCCGAGCACGCTGCGCGACACGGCCGGCCTCGGCGTCGATTACGTCGGCAACCCGCTTACCTACGTGAAGCCGGACGGCCTGAGCTGGGGCCTGTTCGGCGTCAACCTCGTCAACACGCGTTCGAACCTGCTGGGCGCCGGCGACGTGCTGGATGCCGCCGCGCTCGACAAGTATTCGTTCGTGCGCAACGCGTACCTGCAGCGCCGCCAGGCGCTGATCAGCAACGCGCGCGGCGAGGCGGCCGCGACGTCGAGCAACGACGCGCTGCCGAAGTACGACCTGCCGGAAGACGGCGCGGCCGGTACGGCGGGTGCAGCAGCGGTGGGCGGGGCGACGGCGCCGGCGGGCGCATCGGGGGCGGCAGTGGCCGCGCCGGCCTCGGGCACGGCCGAATCGCCGAATCCGGCCAGCGAGACGAACGTGCCGGCGATGCAGGTGGCGCCGCCGTCGCCGGGCGGGTTCCGTTTCCCGAGCATCCGGCTGCACTGACGGATTTACATTCGTTACAGCCGGAAACGATTCAGTCGGTAGCGTGCGCGAACTTGCGCGTAAGCTACCTGCTCCAACCTTCGCATCGACTCATTCATGCAGGTCACTATGATGAAAAAACTGTTCCTGATCCCCGTTTTCGCGGCGCTGTTCTCGTTCGGCAGCGCAGCTCACGCGCAAGTCGACCAGTCGAACCCGCAGGCGCTGATCAAGACGGCGACGCAGCAGGTGCTCGACGAAGTCAAGCAGCAGACGATCAAGCAGGGTGATACCAACCGCATCATCACGATCGTCAACAAGGACATCCTGCCGTTCACCGATTTCCGCCGCACCACGCAGCTCGCGATGGGCCGCAACTGGCGCACGGCCACGGCCGAGCAGCAGCAGCAGGTTCAGGAGCAGTTCAAGCTGCTGCTGATCCGCACGTACTCGGGCGCGCTGGCCCAGCTGAAGCCGGACCAGCAGATCCAGTACCCGCCGTTCCGCGCCGATCCGGCCGATACCGATGTCGTGGTCAAGACGGTCGCGATGAACAACGGCCAGCCGGTCCAGATCGATTACCGCCTGTACAAGTCGGCGAGCGGCTGGAAGGTGTATGACCTGAACGTGCTCGGCGCGTGGCTGATCCAGACGTACCAGCAGCAGTTCAACGAGAAGATCCAGCAAAGCGGCGTGGACGGCCTGATCCAGTTCCTGACGCAGCGCAACCAGCAACTTGCCGCCGGCAAGCAAGCGTCGTGAGCGGCTTCGAAGCCGGCTCCTCGCTGACCGTCGCGAGCGCGAAGTCCGCGCTCGCGGACGGTCTTGCGCGCATCGGCGCGGGCGCCACCGCCGTCGATTGCGCGGCGCTGACGCAGTTCGATTCGTCCGCGCTCGCCGTGCTGCTCGCATGGCAACGTGCCGCCAAGTCGCGCGGCGCGACCCTCGACATCCTCAATCTCCCTCCGAAGCTCGCCAGCCTCGCGCACGCCTACGGCGTCGACGCGCTCATCGAAGGCACCGGGCGACATTGACCCTGTCCGACCGGAGCCTGCCGCGCCAGCCGGCGCGCGCAAGCTTCAGGCCGCGCGCCTCCGGCGCCGGCTCCACCCGCCGGTTTGCCCTATAATCAAGCGTTTTGCGGGGCAGCCAATCGGCGTCCGGCCCCCATTTTCATTCGCAGCAAGCACAGAATAGGCGTCGCGGCCCTTGCGTCGCGCACAGTCATGTCAGCCATAGAAATCCGTCACGTCAAGAAGCGCTACAAGTCGCTTCAGGCGCTCAAGGGCGTCAGCCTGTCGGTCGAGGAAGGCGAGTTTTTCGGTCTGCTCGGCCCCAACGGCGCAGGCAAGACCACGCTCATCAGCATCCTCGCCGGGCTCGCCCGGGCCGACGAAGGCAGTATCTCGGTGCGCGGCCACGACGTCGTCAAGGACTTCCGTGGTGCGCGCCGCGCGCTCGGCGTCGTGCCGCAGGAGCTCGTCTTCGACCCGTTCTTCTCCG
The DNA here is from genome assembly GCA_031253835.1 of Burkholderia sp. Classification (GTDB taxonomy): domain Bacteria; phylum Pseudomonadota; class Gammaproteobacteria; order Burkholderiales; family Burkholderiaceae; genus Burkholderia. Next base: position 66,603 of record JAIRVP010000002.1, read on the forward strand.
TTCGCGAGACGCTGCGGATCCAGTCCGGCTATTTCGGGCTGCGCCGCAACGACGACTGGATCGACGAAGTGATGGCCAATCTCGACCTCACCGAGAAGGCCGACGCGAACATGCGCGCACTGTCGGGCGGGATGAAGCGCCGCGTGCTCGTCGCGCAGGCGCTCGTGCACCGGCCGCCCGTGATCGTGCTCGACGAGCCGACTGCCGGCGTCGACGTCGAATTGCGCCAGACGCTGTGGAAATTCATCTCGCGCCTGAACCGCGAGGGTCACACGATCGTGCTGACCACCCATTACCTCGAGGAAGCCGAGTCGCTGTGCGACCGCATCGCGATGCTGCGCCGTGGCGAAGTGGTCGCGCTCGACCGCACCGATGCGCTGCTGCGCCGCTTCGCGGGGCTGCAGCTTTACCTGCGGCTCGCGACCGGCGCGCTGCCGGCCGAGCTGCGCGGGCTGGAGTCCGACCCGGCCGCGCGCGCGCCGGGCGAGCACCTGCTGCGCCTCGCGAGCTATGACGATGTCGAGCGCATCCTCGCGCAATGCCGCGCGGCGGGCTGCACGTTCGACGAGATCGAGGTCCGCAAGGCCGACCTCGAGGATGTGTTCGTCCAGGTGATGAACGGGGCGGACGTGATCGAGGGTCTGGCATGAATCAACAACCCCCACGCGAACTGCGTTCGCTGCCCCCCGAGGGGGCGCCCGGCACTCTTGGGGCGGCCCGGCGAGTACCGGGAAGCGGGTTTCAAACGCTGTTCTACAAGGAACTGCTGCGGTTCTGGAAGGTGTCGTTCCAGACGGTGTGCGCACCGATCGTCACGGCGCTGCTGTACCTGACGATCTTCGGCCACGCGCTGTCGGGCCGCGTCGAGGTGTATCCGGGCGTCGAGTACGTGAGCTTTCTCGTGCCGGGCCTCGTGATGATGAGCGTGCTGCAGAACGCGTTCGCGAACAGCTCGTCGTCGCTGATCCAGTCGAAGATCACCGGCAACCTCGTGTTCATGCTGCTGCCGCCGCTGTCGTACCGCGACATCTTCGGCGCGTACGTGCTCGCGTCGGTCGTGCGCGGGCTCGCGGTCGGCACCGGCGTGTTCGTCGTGACGATCTGGTTTATCCCGATGCATTTCGCGGCGCCGCTGTTCATCATTGCGTTCGCGCTGCTCGGCTCGGCGATCCTCGGCACGCTCGGGCTGATCGCCGGGATCTGGGCCGAGAAGTTCGACCAGCTCGCCGCGTTCCAGAACTTCCTGATCATGCCGCTGACGTTCCTGTCCGGCGTGTTCTATTCGACGCACTCGCTGCCGCCGGTGTGGCGCGAGATCTCGCGTCTCAATCCGTTTTTCTACATGATCGACGGCTTCCGTTTCGGGTTCTTCGGCGCGTCCGACATCAACCCGTTCGCGAGCCTCGCGATCGTCACCGGTTTCTTCGTGCTGCTCGCGCTGATCGCGATGCGGCTGCTCGCGACCGGCTACAAACTGCGTCATTGATATCGACAGGCTGCGGCCGCCCCACGGGCGGCGCGCGCCGACAGGAGCCTTACACCATGTTGCCGACTCCCGAACAGGTCAAGCAATACATCGCCGGCGGTCTCGCCTGCACGCATCTGGAAGTCGAAGGCGACGGCCAGCATTTCTTCGCGACGATCGTGTCGGCGGCCTTCGAGGGCAAGCGGCCGATCCAGCGGCACCAGCTCGTCTACGCGGCGCTCGGCGATCGCATGAAGCAGGAAATTCACGCGCTCAGCATGAAGACGCTGACGCCCGCCGAATGGCAGAACGCATAACCGGAAATCACTGAGTGCAAGTCACCGTCAACGAGCGCGACGCCGTCAAGAGCGTCGCCACGGCACACCCGGCCGTCAACGGGGAATCGCAGGGACAGGGGATGGACAAGCTCGTGATCGAAGGCGGCAAGCGCCTGTCCGGCGAGATCGTCGTGTCGGGCGCGAAGAACGCCGCACTGCCGATCCTGTGCGCGGGGCTGCTCACCGCCGACCCGGTCGACCTCGACAACGTGCCGAACCTGAAGGACGTGCGCACCACGCTGAAGGTGCTGAACCAGATGGGCGTGAAGAGCGAGACCGACGGCTGCCGCGTGCAGCTCGACGCGTCGCGCGTCGACAATCTCGTCGCGCCGTACGAGCTCGTGAAGACGATGCGCGCGTCGATCCTCGTGCTCGGGCCGCTGCTTGCGCGCTTCGGCGAGGCGAAGGTGTCGCTGCCGGGCGGCTGCGCGATCGGCGCGCGTCCGGTCGACCAGCACATCAAGGGCCTGCAGGCGATGGGCGCCGAGATCAGCATCGAGCACGGCTTCATCGAAGCACGCGCGAAGCGCCTGAAGGGCGCGCGCATCGTGACCGACATGATCACGGTGACGGGCACGGAAAACCTGCTGATGGCCGCGACGCTGGCCGACGGCGAGACGGTGATCGAAAACGCCGCGCGTGAACCGGAAGTGAGCGATCTCGCGCATCTGCTGGTTGCGATGGGCGCGAAAATCGACGGCATCGGCACCGATCGCCTCGTGATCCAGGGCGTCGAGCGGCTGCACGGCGCGCGCCATTCGGTGATCCCCGACCGCATCGAGGCCGGCACGTTCCTGTGCGCGGTCGCGGCGGCCGGCGGCGACGTGATGCTGACGGGCGTGCGCCCGCACATCCTCGACGCGGTGATCGACAAGCTGCGCGAAGCCGGCGTGTCGATCGAGGAAGGCGACAGCTGGCTGCGCGTGAAGATGGACCGCCGGCCGTCGGCCGTGACGATCCGCACGTCGGAATACCCGGCGTTCCCGACCGACATGCAGGCGCAGTTCATGGCCCTCAATACGGTCGCGACGGGTACCGCGCAGGTCGTCGAAACCATTTTCGAGAACCGCTTCATGCACGTGCAGGAGCTGAACCGGCTCGGCGCGAACATCACGATCGACGGCAATACCGCGCTCGTGACGGGTGTCGACACGCTGTCGGGCGCGAACGTGATGGCGACCGACCTGCGTGCGTCGGCGAGCCTCGTGATCGCCGGGCTGCGCGCCGACGGCGAAACGCTCGTCGACCGCATCTATCACCTGGACCGCGGCTACGACCGCATGGAAGCCAAACTGACCGCCGTCGGCGCGAACGTGCGCCGCCTTTCCGGGAGCCAAGCATGACCGCGCCGCTGACCCTCGCCCTGTCGAAGGGCCGGATTTTCGAGGAAACCCTGCCGCTGCTCGCCGCAGCCGGCGTGCAGGTGGCCGAGGATCCGGAAACGTCGCGCAAGCTGATCCTGCCGACGACCGATCCGAACCTGCGCGTGATCATCGTGCGCGCGAGCGACGTGCCGACCTACGTCGAGTACGGCGCGGCCGACTTCGGCGTGGCCGGCAAGGACGTGCTGGTCGAGCACGGCGGCTCGGGCCTGTACCAGCCGATCGATCTGAACATTGCGCGCTGCCGGATGTCGGTGGCCGTGCCGGCCGGCTTCGACTACGCGAACGCGGTGCGCCAGGGTGCGCGCCTGCGCGTCGCGACGAAATACGTCGAGACGGCGCGCGAACACTTTGCCGCGAAGGGCGTGCACGTCGACCTGATCAAGCTGTACGGCTCGATGGAGCTCGCACCGCTGGTCGGGCTGGCCGACGCGATCGTCGACCTCGTCAGCTCGGGCGGCACGCTGAAGGCGAACAATCTGGTCGAGGTCGAGGAGATCATGGCGATCTCGTCGCGCCTCGTCGTGAACCAGGCCGCGCTGAAGTTGAAGCGCGCGGCGCTCAAGCCGATCCTCGACGCGTTCGAACGCGCGTCGCAGAATGGCGGTTGAGCGCATCACCGTAACGGAACTCCCATGTCCATCACCATCCGCAAGCTCGATTCGACGAACGAAGGCTTCGGCGCCGCCCTGCGCGCGTTGCTCGCGTTCGAGGCGAGCGAAGACGAGGCGATCGAGCAATCGGTCGCGCAGATCCTCGCCGACGTGAAGTCGCGCGGCGACGCCGCGGTGCTCGAGTACACGAACCGCTTCGACCGGCTGAGCGCGAACAGCATCGCCGCGCTCGAGCTGCCGCAGGACGCGTTGCAGACGGCGCTCGACGGTCTCGCGCCGAAGGCGCGCGCCGCGCTGGAAGCGGCCGCGGCGCGGGTGCGCGCGTACCACGAGAAGCAGAAGATCGAGTGCGGCACGCATAGCTGGCAGTACACGGAAGCGGACGGCACGGTGCTCGGCCAGAAGGTCACGCCGCTCGACCGCGTCGGCCTGTACGTGCCGGGCGGCAAGGCCGCGTATCCGTCGTCGGTGCTGATGAACGCCATTCCCGCGCGCGTCGCGGGGGTTGGCGAGATCGTGATGGTCGTGCCGACGCCGGACGGCGTGAAGAACGACCTCGTGCTGGCGGCCGCGCTGCTCGGCGGCGTCGATCGCGTGTTCACGATCGGCGGCGCGCAGGCGGTCGGCGCGCTCGCGTACGGCACGGCGACGGTGCCGGCCGTCGACAAGATCTGCGGCCCGGGCAATGCGTACGTCGCGTCGGCGAAGCGCCGCGTGTTCGGCACGGTCGGCATCGACATGATCGCGGGGCCGTCGGAAATCCTCGTGCTGTGCGACGGCACGACGGACCCGAACTGGGTCGCGATGGACCTGTTCTCGCAGGCCGAGCACGACGAGCTCGCGCAGTCGATCCTGCTGTGCCCGGACGGCGCGTTCCTCGATCGCGTCGAGAAGGCGATCGTCGAGCTGCTGCCGTCGATGCCGCGCCAGGACGTGATCCGCGCATCGCTCGAAGGCCGCGGCGCGCTGATCAAGGTGCGCGACATGGCCGAAGCGTGCCGGATCGCGAACGACATCGCGCCCGAGCACCTGGAAATCTCGGCGCTCGAACCGCAGCAGTGGGGCCAGCAGATCCGCCACGCAGGCGCGATCTTCCTCGGCCGCTACACGAGCGAAAGCCTCGGCGATTACTGCGCGGGCCCGAACCACGTGCTGCCGACGTCGCGCACCGCGCGCTTCTCGTCGCCGCTCGGCGTGTACGACTTCATCAAGCGTTCGAGCCTGATCGAAGTCAGCGCGGAAGGCGCGCAGACGCTCGGCGAGATCGCCTCCGAGCTCGCGTACGGCGAAGGGCTGCAGGCGCACGCGAAGAGCGCCGAGTTCCGGATGAAGGGCTGACCGCGCACTGCGCGGGGCCGGGGCGGTTGCGCCGGCGCCGGCCGCACCCGCGACCGGGGCTGGAGACGAGTGCAGGGCGGCAGCCGCCGCCTTGCCGACCTATTTGACGCCGGCGCGACGCACGCCGGCTTGAGACCATGACGACGCCACAAGACATCATCCGCCGCGACGTGCTCGCGATGACGAGCTACCCGGTGCCCGACGCGAGCGGGTTCGTGAAGCTCGACGCGATGGAGAACCCGTACCCGCTGCCCGAGCCGCTCGCCGCGGCGCTTGGCGAGCGCCTCGCGCAGGTCGCGCTGAACCGCTATCCGGCGCCGCGCCCGGCCGTGCTGCTCGACAAGCTGCGCCACGCGATGGGCGCGCCGGCCGGATGCGACGTGCTGCTCGGCAACGGCTCCGACGAAATCATCAGCATGATCTCGGTCGCGTGCGCGCAGCCGGGTGCGAAGGTGCTCGCGCCGGTGCCGGGCTTCGTGATGTACGAGCTGTCGGCGAAGCTCGCGCAGCTCGAATTCGTCGGCGTGCCGCTGCAGGCCGACCTGACGCTCGACGTCGACGCGATGCTCGCGGCGATCGCCGAGCACCGGCCCGCGATCGTCTATCTCGCGTACCCGAACAACCCGACCGGCACGCTGTACGACGATGCCGACGTCGAACGGATCATTGCCGCCGCGCGGCACAGCCTGATCGTGATCGACGAGGCGTACCAGCCGTTCGCCGGGCGTTCGTGGCTGCCGCGCGCGGCAGAATTCGACAACGTCGTCGTGATGCGCACGGTGTCGAAGCTCGGCCTCGCGGGCATCCGCCTCGGCTATCTCGTCGGGCGGCACGCGTGGCTGACCGAATTCGACAAGGTGCGCCCGCCGTACAACATCAACGTGCTGACCCAGGCGACCGCCGATTTCCTGCTCGACCACCTCGACGTGCTCGATGCGCAGGCGGCCGAGCTGCGCGCGGAACGCACGCGTCTCGCGCAGGCCGTGGCCGCGCTGCCGGGCGCGACGGTGTTCCCGAGCGCCGGCAATTTCCTGCTGGTGCGCGTGCCGGATGCGGCTGCCGTGTTCGATGCGCTGCTCACCGAGCGGGTGCTGGTCAAAAACGTGAGTAAAATGCATCCATTACTGGCCGAATGCGTGCGGCTGACCGTCGGTTCTCCCGACGAAAACGCCCGCCTGCTGGCCGCCTTGAAACTCGCGCTGCCCGGTTGAGCCCAGGGCGCGGCGGCGCGCGACGATCAATCCCCATTTACATCAGACTCAATCAAGGAATTGCCATGCGTGTGGCGGAAGTCGTTCGCAATACCAGCGAAACGCAGATCCGTGTGAAGCTCGATCTCGACGGCACCGGCCAGCAGAAACTGGCCACCGGCGTGCCGTTTCTCGACCATATGCTCGACCAGATCGCGCGACACGGTCTGTTCGATCTCGAGGTCGAAGCGCATGGCGACACGCATATCGACGACCACCACACGGTCGAGGATGTCGGCATCACGCTCGGTCAGGCCGTCGCGAAGGCGATCGGCGACCGCAAGGGCATCCGCCGCTACGGCCATTCGTACGTGCCGCTCGACGAGGCGCTGTCGCGCGTCGTGATCGACTTCTCGGGCCGTCCGGGCCTCGAATTCCACGTGCCGTTCACGCGGGCGCGGATCGGCACGTTCGACGTCGACCTGTCGATCGAGTTCTTCCGCGGTTTCGTGAACCACGCGGGCGTCACGCTGCACATCGACAACCTGCGCGGGATCAACGCGCACCATCAGCTCGAGACGGTGTTCAAGGCCTTCGGCCGTGCGCTGCGCGCGGCGGTGGAGCTCGACGAGCGGGCCGCGGGGCAGATTCCGTCGACGAAAGGCAGCCTCTGATCGTCCGGATGGACGGACGTTAAGGACAACCTCACGGCTTCGGCGCGCGGCGCCGGCTTGCGATGGATCTGCTCAAATCGTTCATTTCGCTGCTGGCGCTGATCAATCCGGTCGGTGCGGTGCCGTTCTTCCTGAGCCTGACGGCGCAGCAGACGGACGACGAGCGGCGCCGCACGATCCGGATCGCGTCGGTGTCGGTGTTCTGCGTGATGACGGTGACCGCGCTGCTCGGGCAGCAGATCATCAACTTCTTCGGCATTTCGGTCGGGTCGCTCGAAGTGGGCGGCGGGATCATCATGCTGCTGATGGCGATCAACATGCTGAACGCGCAGATCGGCAACACGCGATCGACGCCGGAGGAGCGCCACGAGGCCGAGCTGAAGGACAACATCGCGGTCGTGCCGCTGGCGATTCCGCTGCTCACGGGCCCCGGCTCGATCAGCACGGTGATCATCTATGCGGCGAACGCGCATCACTGGTATGAACGGGTCGGGCTGGTCGCGATCGGCGCGGTCCTGGCTTTGCTGTGTTTCGTCGCGATGCGGCTCGCCGAGCCGATCGCGAACTGGATCGGCCGCACGGGCATCAACATCGCCACGCGGCTGATGGGTCTGATGCTGTCGGCGCTGGCGGTGGAATTCATCGTCAATGGACTGAGGGCGCTACTGCCTGCACTGAGATGAAAACTTCGATTGCGATTGTGGATTATGGGATGGGCAACCTGCGCTCGGTCGCGCAGGCGCTCAAGAAGGCCGAACCGGCCGCCGACGTGGCGATCGTCGACACGCCGGCCGCGATTCGCGCGGCCGACCGCGTCGTGCTGCCCGGCCAGGGCGCGATGCCCGACTGCATGCGCTGCCTCGGCGAATCGGGCCTGCAGGAGGCCGTGATCGAGGCGTCGCGCACGAAGCCGCTGCTCGGCGTGTGCGTCGGCGAGCAGATGCTGTTCGACTGGAGCGCCGAAGGCGACACGAAGGGCCTCGGCCTGTTGCCCGGCAAGGTCGTGCGCTTCGAGCTCGACGGCCGCTTGCAGGACGACGGCTCGCGCTTCAAGGTGCCGCAGATGGGCTGGAACCGCGTGCGCCAGTCGCAGCCGCACCCGCTGTGGGACGGCGTGCCCGACGACGCGTATTTCTACTTCGTGCACAGTTATTACGTGACGCCGGACAACCCGGCGCATACGGTCGGCGAAACGGCATACGGCGCGCCGTTTACGTCCGCGGTCGCGCGGGATAATCTCTTCGCGACCCAGTTCCACCCGGAGAAAAGCGCGGAGGTCGGGTTGCGTCTGTATCGCAACTTCGTACACTGGAAACCGTGAACGTCGCGTGCGTGCCACAGTCGGCGGGCCGGAAAGGCCTGTCGCACGGGGCTCGCACGCGAAGGCGCCGAAAGAGTTGTACTAAACTAGCGAGGCGGCGCGGTACCGGATTGGCCGGTACGCGCCGGATTCTTTTCTTTTTCCACGACGACACCCGATTGCTATGTTGCTGATTCCGGCCATCGATCTCAAAGACGGTCAGTGTGTGCGCCTTAAACAGGGCGATATGGACCAGGCCACGATTTTTTCCGAGGACCCGGCGGCGATGGCCCGCAAGTGGGTCGATCTCGGCGCCCGGCGGCTCCATCTGGTCGACCTGAACGGCGCATTCGCCGGCAAGCCGAAGAATCTCGAGGCGATCGAAGCGATCCTCGACGAAGTCGGCGATGAAATCCCCGTACAGCTCGGCGGCGGCATCCGCAGCCTCGAGACGATCGAGAAATATCTCGACGCGGGCCTGTCCTACGTGATTATCGGCACGGCGGCCGTGAAGGACCCGGGCTTCCTGCAGGACGCGTGCACCGCGTTCGCCGGCAGCATCATCGTCGGCCTCGATGCGAAGGACGGCAAGGTTGCGACCGACGGCTGGAGCAAGCTGACCGGCCACGAAGTGATCGATCTCGCGAAGAAGTTCGAGGACTACGGCGTCGAGTCGATCGTCTACACGGACATCGGCCGCGACGGGATGCTGCAGGGCATCAACATCGACGCGACCGTGAAGCTCGCGCAGGCGGTCGGCATCCCGGTGATCGCCAGCGGCGGCCTGTCGAACCTCACGGACATCGAGAACCTGTGCGAAGTGGAAGAGCACGGCGTCGAAGGCGTGATCTGCGGCCGTGCGATCTACTCCGGCGATCTCGATTTCGCGGCCGCGCAAAAGCGCGCCGACGAACTGAACGGCGAACTCGACAACGCGTAACGCGATGGTCCCGTTCGCCGGGGCTGCCCGCAGGCAGCCCCGACCGGAAGCCTCGCGCGAGGCTTCCGCAACCGGCCGTCCCCGCGCGGCATTTGGCGCAACATCATGGCTCTAGCTAAACGCATCATCCCCTGCCTGGACGTGACTGCCGGGCGTGTCGTCAAGGGCGTCAACTTCGTCGAGCTGCGCGACACCGGCGACCCCGTCGAAATCGCCCGCCGCTACGACGACCAGGGCGCCGACGAACTGACGTTCCTCGACATCACCGCGACGTCCGACCAGCGCGACCTGATCCTGCCGATCATCGAAGCCGTCGCGTCGCAGGTGTTCATTCCGCTGACCGTCGGCGGCGGCGTGCGCGCCGTCGAGGACGTGCGGCGCCTGCTGAACGCGGGCGCGGACAAGGTCAGCATGAATTCGTCGGCGGTCGCGAACCCGCAGCTCGTGCGCGACGCGGCCGACAAGTACGGCTCGCAGTGCATCGTCGTCGCGATCGACGCGAAGCGCGTGTCGGCCGACGGCGAGACGCCGCGCTGGGAAGTCTTCACGCACGGCGGCCGCAAGAACACGGGCCTCGACGCGATCGAATGGGCGCGCAAGATGGCCGAGCTCGGCGCGGGCGAGATCCTGCTCACGAGCATGGACCGCGACGGCACGAAGTCGGGCTTCGACCTCGCGCTCACGCGCGGCGTGTCGGACGCGGTGCCGGTGCCGGTGATCGCATCGGGCGGCGTCGGTTCGCTGCAGCATCTGGCGGACGGCATCAAGGACGGCCGCGCCGACGCGGTGCTGGCCGCGAGCATCTTCCACTACGGCGAGCACACGGTCGGCGAGGCGAAGCGCTTCATGTCCGACCAGGGCATCCCGGTGAGGCTGTGATGAATACGGAAACGAAATCCCTGCCCGCGTGGCTCGACAAGGTCCGCTGGGACGACAACGGCCTCGTGCCGGTGATCGCGCAGGAAGCGTCGACGAACGACGTGCTGATGTTCGCGTGGATGAACCGCGAGGCGCTGGCGAAGACGATCGAGACGCAGCGCGCGGTCTATTATTCGCGCTCGCGCAAGCGCCTGTGGTTCAAGGGCGAGGAGTCGGGCCACGTGCAGCACGTGCACGAGGTGCGGCTCGACTGCGACGAGGACGTCGTGCTGCTGAAGGTCGAGCAGGTGTCGGGCATCGCATGCCACACCGGCCGGCATTCGTGCTTCTTCCAGAAATTCGAAGGCACCGTCGACAACGGCGACTGGGTCGCGGTTGAACCGGTGCTGAAAGATCCCGAACACATCTACAAATGACGCAATCGACCGAAGACACGCTGCTGCGCCTCGCGGCCGTGATCGATAGCCGCAAGGGCGGCGATCCCGATCAATCGTACGTATCGCGCCTGTTCCACAAGGGCGACGACGCGGTGCTGAAGAAGATCGGCGAAGAGGCGACGGAAGTCGTGCTGGCCGCGAAGGACGTGCGCCAGGGCGGCGCGCCGACCGCGCTCGTCGGCGAGGTGGCCGACCTGTGGTTTCACTGCCTCGTGATGCTGTCGCACTTCGACCTGAGCCCGGCCGACGTGATCGCCGAACTCGAGCGCCGCGAAGGGCTGTCGGGCATCGAGGAAAAGGCGCTGCGCAAGCGCCGCGAGCGCGAGGAAAACGGCGGCTGACAGGCATCGTCCCGCCGCGGTGGCAACAGTGCGGTAAGCTGTAAGAATTGTCATCAAACGGGGGTAGCATCATGAACGATACGTCGAACCAGTTTCCGACGCCCGCAGTGCCGGGGGCGGCGGATGCCGAACGCCTGAACGGGCTGCGCACGCTGACTCACGTGCTCTACGGCCTGTATGCATTTCACTGGCTGACAGGCGGCGTCACGGGCATCATCGCGATCATCATCAACTACGTGAAGCGCGGCGATGTGGCCGGCACGCCGTATGCCGATCATTTCGAGTGGCAGATCCGCACGTTCTGGCGCGCGCTGATCGCGTACGTGATCGGGTTCGCGCTGGCGTTCGTCGTGATCGGGTTTGCAGTGATGTTTGTCACATGGATCTGGACGCTGTACCGTATCATCAAGGGTTGGCTGTACCTGAACGACAACAAGACGCTCGATCCGCAGGCGTGGTTCTGACCGGCCGCGCGCGGGCGTCTGCAGGAGCAACATGAGTCACGATCCGAATTGCCTGTTCTGCAAGATCGCGGCAGGCGAGATCCCGAGCACGAAGGTGCACGAGGACGACGAATTCGTCGCGTTCCGCGACATCCGCCCGGCGGCCGAGACGCACGTGCTCGTGATTCCGCGCCAGCACCTGCCGACGCTGTCGGCGGCGAGCGCGGACGATGCGCCGATGCTCGGCCGGCTGATGCTGCTCGTCGCGCGCCTGGCCGACCAGCTCGGCGTCGCGTACACGGGTGGCGAGACCGGTTTCCGCACGGTGATCAATACGGGCCCGGGCGGCGGGCAGGAGGTCTACCACCTGCATGCGCATATCCTGGCCGGTCCGCGCCCCTGGCAGCGGATGGGTTGACGGCGCGGGGCGTTTCCCCGCATCGATAGTCGAAGCCGGCGCGTCGCCGGCGATTTGCGCCGCACGGCGGCGTGGTTGAGGAGAGGTTTCATCATGGGTGGATTGAGCATTTGGCACTGGCTGATCGTGCTGCTGATCGTCGCGCTGGTTTTCGGTACGAAGAAGCTGCGCAACATCGGCAACGATCTCGGCAGCGCCGTGAAGGGTTTCAAGGACGGCATGAAGGAAGGTGAAACGCCGGCCGACGCGCAGCAACTGCCGCGCAACGGCTCGGTCGACGTCAACGCGAAGGAAACGACGCGTTCCGATTCGAACAAGGCGTAACGCCGGCACGCTGACAGGCATTCGCGATGCTGGATCTCGGTCTTTCCAAGATGGCGCTGATCGGCGTCGTCGCACTCGTGGTGCTCGGCCCCGAGCGCCTGCCGCGCGTCGCGCGTACGGCAGGTGCGCTGTTCGGCCGTGCGCAGCGGTACATCAACGACGTGAAGGCCGAGGTCTCGCGCGAAATCGAACTCGACGCGTTGCGGACGATGAAGACCGATTTCGAGTCGGCCGCGCGCAATGTCGAGACGACGATTCACGACAACCTGCGCGAGCACGAGAAGGACCTGAACGACACGTGGCATTCCGCGGTCGGCGGTCTTAACGAGGCGTCGGGCGACGCCGGTTCCTACGGTTCCGATGCGCCTGCGGCGCCGTCGTGGCGCGGCAGCACGGCCGCGCTTGCGCCGAAGCGCCGCAACTGGCGCGTGAAGCAGGCGGCGACGCCTGTCTGGTACAAGCGCACGACCACCCGCCGCACGCGCGTGCAGTCGGGCGCCGCGCGTGTCGCGCGCCACCAGCCGGCCAGCCTGCGCCGGCCGACGCGCTTCTTCTGAGCCGAGCGCATGCTCGCTCGTCAATCCTACCGAGGGCCGGTGTGAGCGACCCCCAGCAGAACCCGGGCGACGCCCCGGAAGAAACCTTCATTTCCCATCTCGTCGAGCTTCGCGATCGCATCATCCGCGCGGGCCTGGCCGTGATCGTCGTGTTCCTCGGGCTCGTCTACTGGGCGCCCGACATCTTCCGGCTGCTCGCGCGGCCGCTGATGGAGAACCTGCCGAAAGACGGCAAGATGATCGTGACCGACGTCACCGGCTCGTTCTTCGTGCCGATGAAGGTCACGATGCTCGTCGCGCTCGTGATCGCGCTGCCGATCGTGCTGTACCAGATCTGGGCGTTCGTCGCGCCGGGGCTGTACCAGCACGAGAAGAAGCTCGTCACGCCGCTCGTCGGCAGCAGCTACGTGCTGTTCCTGTGCGGGATGGCATTCGCGTACTTCCTCGTGTTTCCGACGATCTTCCGCGTGATGGCGCACTACAACGCGCCGCTCGGGGCCGAGATGACGACCGACATCGACAACTACCTGAGCTTCGTGCTCGGGATGTTCATCGCGTTCGGGGTCACGTTCGAGGTGCCGATCGTCGTCGTGCTGCTCGTCCGGATGGGCGTGCTGTCCCTGAAGAAGCTGAAGGAGATGCGGCCCTACGTGATCGTCGGCGCATTCGTGGTCGCGGCGGTCGTCACGCCGCCGGACGTGTTCTCGCAACTGATGCTCGCGCTGCCGCTGATCGTGCTGTTCGAGATCGGGCTGCTGGCCGCGCGGTTCTTCGTGCCGAAGAAGCCGGCCGAAGAGAGCGAGGCGGGGAACGGCGAAGCCACGAGTTGACGACGGCGCGCCGGGTGACAGGCTGGCCGTTCGGTCAGGCCTGGGCGGCCCGATGGCGCAAGTGGTCGGGCAAGTGCGTGTCGAGGCTGCCTTCCCGGCAAGATGGATCGATCGCAGCCAAGCAAAAGGGCAGCCAACCGGCTGCCCTTTTTCATTTCCGCCGGCGGGGCGGCGCCTAGTGTCGCGCCGCCCGCCTGCCGAGCCTCATTCGGTATCGCTGTCCTGCTCGTCGAGCGCCTGCTTCGGCGGCGGCGGGCGCTTGCCGATCACGACGTTCACGTCCAGCTCCTTGCCCTTGCGCACGACATGCACCTTGGTCGGCGTGCCGGGCTTGATCTGCGCGACGGTGTTCAGCAGCTTCGTCGTGTCGGTGATGTCCTCGCCGTTCACGCTCACGAGGATGTCGCCGGGCTTGATGCCGGCCTTGTCGGCCGGGCCGCCCTGCAGCACGCCCGCGACGATCGCGCCCGATTTCTGCTGGAGCCCGAACGACTCGGCGATCTCCGGCGTGACATCCTGCGGCTCGACGCCGATCCAGCCGCGCGTGACCGAGCCCGTCGTGATGATGCTTTCGAGCACCGTGCGCGCGGTCGACACGGGAATCGCGAAGCCGATGCCGAGCGAGCCGCCCGAGCGCGAGTAGATCGCGGTGTTGATACCGAGCAGGTTGCCGTTCACGTCGACCAGTGCGCCGCCCGAGTTGCCGGGGTTGATCGGCGCGTCGGTCTGAATGAAGTTCTCGAACGTGTTGATGCCGAGGTGATTGCGGCCGAGCGCGCTGATGATCCCCATCGTGACCGTCTGGCCGACGCCGAACGGGTTGCCGATCGCGAGCACGACGTCGCCGACGCGCGACTGGTCGGAGCGGCCGAGCGTGATCGTCGGCAGGTTCGTCATGTTGATCTTCAGCACGGCGAGATCGGTCTCGGGATCGCTGCCGATCACCTTCGCGGTGGCCGTGCGGCCGTCGGCGAGCGCGACTTCGATCTGGTCGGCGCCGTCCACGACGTGCTGGTTCGTTAGAATGTAACCTTCAGGGCTCACGATAACGCCCGAGCCAAGGTTGGCTGCCGGTTCGTCCTGCTGCTTGCGGGCGTTGCGGTCGCCGAAGAAGTAGCGGAACAGCGGATCTTTCGCGCGCGGGTCGGGCGGCAGCGAGCCGTCCTTGCTGGAGAACACGTTGACGACGGCCGGCATCGCCTTCTGCGCGGCTTCGGCGTACGACGTGGTCGCCGGTGCGCCGCCGATGCCCGGCGCGACTTCCCGCAGCGCAACGATCGGCGTGGCGAGCTGCTTGCCGAGCTGTCCTTGCCGTTGCAGCCATTGCGGCTTGAGCGTCACGACGATGAACATCAGCGCGAGCAGCACGGTAACCGCCTGCGCGAAGAACAGCCAGAAGCGTCTAAGCATCTGAATGGATTAGAGGTTTATATGGATCGGATCGAACTTGAATTGTACTTGAACAATACCCTTGAAACCGCGCGCTTCAAGGACTATTGCCCGAACGGCCTCCAGGTCGAGGGGCGCCGCAAGATCGAGAAGATCGCCACCGGCGTCACGGCGTCGGTCGTGTTCCTCGAGGCCGCGCTCGAATGGGGGGCAGATGCCGTGCTCGTCCATCACGGCTATTTCTGGCGCAACGAGGCGCCGCAGATCACCGGCCGCAAGTACCAGCGCCTGAAGCTGCTGCTCGCGAACGACCTGAACCTGTTCGCGTTCCACCTGCCGCTCGACGCGCATCCCGAATTCGGCAACAACGCGCAGCTCGGCGACAAGCTCGGGCTGATCGGCGAGCAGCGTTTCGGCGAAGGCGACCTCGGCTGGATGGCGACGCTGCCGATGCCCGTCACGCTCGAGCACTTCGTCGCGAAGGTCGAGCGCACGCTCGGCCGCACGCCGCTCGTGCTCGGCGACCCGGAGATGCAACTGCGCCGCATCGCGTGGTGCACCGGCGCCGCGCAGAGCTATTTCGACGCGGCGATCGACGCCGGCGCGGACGTGTACCTGACCGGCGAGGTGTCCGAATACGTGACGCACACGGCGGCCGAGAGCGGCGTGGCGTTCGTTGCGGCAGGGCACCATGCGACCGAACGTTACGGAATCCAGGCACTTGGTGCCCACTTGTCCGAAGAATTCGATATCGAACACCTTTTTATCGATATTCATAATCCGGTCTGAACCCCGGATTTGCGGCGGCGCATCGAAATTTCACAATGTAGCGGACGCTTAAAAGAGAAATGATTTAATCGCTCCGATAGTGGGGGAAAACCCTTGACTATCAATCACTTCGAAGGGATTTTCATCTCCGGGCCTTGTAAATGGCGACTCCATTCGAGCAAACTAGCGGCGGAATGGAAAGTCGTGACGGAAAATCCAACTCAGAAGTGGGGCGTGTGATGCGAGACAAGGAAGAGAAACGCGTCGACAGCGGCCGCCGTACCTGGCTGATTGCGACATCCGTAGCAGGTGGCGTGGGAGGCGTAGCCACCGTTATACCTTTCGCGGCGTCGCTAGCGCCGTCCGCGAAAGCGAAGGCGGCCGGTGCACCGGTCGAGGTCGACATCAGCGGCCTGAAGCCCGGCGAGATGGTCACCGTGCCGTGGCGCGGCAAGCCTGTCTGGATCCTGAATCGTACCGATTCGATGCTGGCCGACGTGGTCAAGGCCGACAAGGAAGTGGCCGATCCGACCACGAAGTCCCCGTATTCGATGCCGTTGCCCGCGTATTGCGCCAACGAATATCGCTCGCGGACCGACCGCAAGAACATTCTCGTCGTGATGGCCGTGTGTACGCACCTCGGCTGCACGCCTAGCCAACGCTTCACGCCGGGTCCGCAGCCGAACCTGCCGGATGACTGGCCGGGTGGTTTCCTGTGCCCGTGCCACGGTTCGACCTACGACCTCGCCGGCCGTGTGTTCAAGAACAAGCCGGCGCCTCAGAATCTCGACATCCCGCCCTACATGTTCACGTCGGCGACGACCCTCGTGATCGGCAAGGACGAGAAAGGAGAAGCGTGATGGCTGCCGACAACAAAGAAGTCTCCACGACAGGTCTCACCGGCTGGATCGACCAGCGCTTCCCGCTCACGTCCACCTGGAAGAAGCACGTTTCCGAGTACTACGCGCCGAAGAACTTCAACTTCTGGTACTTCTTCGGCTCCCTCGCGCTGCTGGTGCTCGTCAACCAGATCGTCACGGGCATCTTCCTGACGATGAACTACAAGCCCGACTCGACGCTCGCGTTCGCGTCGGTCGAGTACATCATGCGCGAGGTGCCGTGGGGCTGGCTGATCCGCTACATGCACTCGACCGGTGCATCGATGTTCTTCGTGGTCGTCTACCTGCACATGTTTCGCGGGCTGCTGTACGGGTCGTACCGCAAGCCGCGCGAACTCGTGTGGATCTTCGGTTGCGCGATCTTCCTGTGCCTGATGGCCGAGGCGTTCTTCGGCTACCTGCTGCCTTGGGGCCAGATGTCGTTCTGGGGCGCGCAGGTGATCGTGAACCTGTTCTCGGCGATTCCGTTCGTCGGCCCGGACCTGTCGCTGTGGATTCGCGGCGACTACGTCGTGTCCGACGTCACGCTGAACCGCTTCTTCGCGTTCCACGTGATCGCGATTCCGCTCGTGCTGGTCGGCCTCGTGGTCGCGCATCTCGTTGCGCTGCACGAAGTGGGGTCGAATAACCCGGACGGCATCGAGATCAAGGCGAAGAAGGACGAGAACGGCATTCCGCTCGACGGCATCCCGTTCCATCCGTACTACTCGGTGCACGATTTCCTCGGCGTGTGCGTGTTCCTGATGGTGTTCGCGCTGATCGTGTTCTTCTCGCCGGAGATGGGCGGCTACTTCCTCGAGGCGAACAACTTCGTCCCGGCGAACCCGTTGCAGACGCCGCCCGAGATTGCGCCGGTCTGGTACTTCACCGCGTTCTACGCGATGCTGCGCGCGACCACCGACCCGTTCAAGATCGTGCTGATGATCGTGATCGCGCTGCTCGGCGTGCTCGCGCTGATCCGGGCGCGCGGCAAGTGGAAGGCCGGGCTGCCGGTGCTGGCCGCGGCGATCGTCGTGTTCATGTACCTGACGGAGTCGAAGTTCTGGGGCGTCGTCGTGATGGGTTCGGCGGTAATCACGCTGTTCTTCCTGCCGTGGCTCGACCGCAGCCCGGTGAAGTCGATCCGCTACCGGCCGCTGTTCCACAAGGTGTTCCTCGGGATCTTCGTCGCGGCGTTCCTGACCCTCGCGTTCCTCGGCACGCGGCCGCCATCGCCGGCGGCGACGCTGATTGCGCAGGCCTGCGCGCTGATCTACTTCGCGTTCTTCCTCGGCATGCCCGTCTGGACGCCGCTTGGCACGTTCAAGCAGCCGCCGGAGCGGGTGCGCTTCAAGCCCCATTAACGTGAGCGAGGAGAGAACGACATGAAGAAACTGCTTTCGACACTCGCGCTGATCGGGGCGACCGCGTGTGCGCTGCTGGTGGCGCCGGCCGTGCGGGCGGAAGGTAATTTTCCGCTCGACCGGGCGCCCGATAACACGGAAAATCTCGTTTCGCTTCAGCACGGCGCGCAATTGTTTGTAAACTATTGCCTGAACTGCCACAGCGCGAACCTGATGCGCTACAACCGTCTGACGGATCTGGGCATATCCCAGAAGGAGATCGAATCGAATCTCCTGTTCACGACCGACAAGGTCGGGAACACGATGTCCGTCGCGATGCGGCCCGAAGACGCGAAGAACTGGCTCGGCACCACGCCGCCCGACCTGTCGGTCGAGGAGCGCGCGCGCGGCCGCGACTGGCTGTATACGTATCTGCGGAGCTTCTACCGCGACGATACGCGGCCGACCGGCTGGAACAACGCGGTGTTCGAGAACGTCGGCATGCCCCATGTGTTGTGGCAGCTGCAGGGGCAGCGCATTGCCAAATTCGAAGACAAGACGGACGAGGAGACGGGCGAGAAGGTCCACATGCTCGTCGGCTTCCAGCAGGTCACGCCGGGGACGTTGTCGTCGCCCGACTATGATGCTGCGGTTGCCGACCTGGTGGCCTATATGACATGGATGTCCGAGCCGGCCCAGCAGACCCGCAAACGCCTTGGCGTGTGGGTGCTGATCTTTCTCGGTGTCCTGACTTTCCTGGCCTGGCGGCTCAATGCCGCGTACTGGAAAGATATCAAGTAAACACGCCTGACCGGCGTGGGGCCGGCGCAAGGCGGAACCCGTGAAAGGGGTTCCGCCGCGTGCCGGCCCTCGGCTTTTTTGAGGAAACGCAAATATGATGGTTCTGTATTCCGGCACAACTTGCCCGTTCTCCCAGCGTTGCCGGCTGGTGCTGTTCGAGAAGGGCATGGACTTCGAAATCCGCGACGTCGACCTGTTCAACAAGCCGGAAGACATTTCGGTGATGAACCCGTACGGTCAAGTGCCGATCCTGGTCGAGCGCGACCTGATCCTGTACGAATCGAACATCATCAACGAGTACATCGACGAGCGCTTCCCGCATCCGCAGCTGATGCCGGCCGACCCGGTGCAACGCGCACGTGCGCGCCTGTTCCTGCTCAACTTCGAGAAGGAGCTGTTCGTTCACGTCAGCACGCTCGAGAACGAGAAGGGCAAGGCCGCAGAGAAGAATCACGAGAAGGCACGCCTCGCGATCCGCGATCGCCTGACGCAGCTCGCGCCGATCTTCGTGAAGAACAAGTACATGCTCGGCGAAGAGTTCTCGATGCTCGACGTCGCGATCGCGCCGCTGCTGTGGCGCCTGGATCACTACGGCATCGAGCTGTCGAAGAACGCCGCGCCGCTGATGAAGTACGCCGAACGGATCTTCAGCCGTCCGGCCTACATCGAAGCACTGACGCCGTCCGAAAAGGTCATGCGTCGTTAATGTTGCAATGAAGGCATGACGGAGCGGGTGGCGCGGCGTACTGCGCGCCCGCTCCGGGTTCGAGGATTGTGATGCAAGAGATTTCAACGAAGCCTTATCTGCTGCGCGCGTTGTACGAGTGGTGCACCGATAACGGTTACACGCCGCATATCGCGGTGAGGGTCGACAACTCGACGCGCGTGCCGCGTCAGTTCGTGCGTGACGGCGAGATCGTGCTCAACATCAGCTTCGAGGCGACGAGCCAGTTGCAGATGGGCAACGAGTGGATCGAGTTCACGGCCCGGTTCTCCGGGAAGGCGCACAAGATCGAGATTCCGGTGGCCAACGTGCTCGCGATCTATGCGCGCGAGAACGGGCAGGGCATGGCGTTCCAGGTCGATGCGGTCGCAGGCGAAGGCGCGGATTCGGGTGCGTTCGACGAAGAGGCTTCGCAAGCGGACGACGTGCAGCGTGACGAGCCTGTGTCGACGCTGAAGCCGGTCGCCGACAGCGGCGCGAACGAGGAACCGTCCGAAGGCGCCGACGAACCGCCGAAAACCGACGGCGACGGCACGAAAGGCGGCAGCAGACCTCGCCTCAAGATCGTGAAATGAGGTAGAATCTCGCGCTACGCCGGCTTAGCTCATCTGGTAGAGCAGTTGATTTGTAATCATCAGGTGGCGGGTTCGAGTCCTGCAGCCGGCACCACATTGAACGAAGGGCCGGGAGATTGATTCTCCCGGCCCTTTGTTTTTTCTGCGCGCGCTTTATTGGCGCCGGCGGGTTGTCGCGGGTTCCGTTTCGCGACTGGGTATCCGGCCTGTCGATTCGACATCGATCGCGCCGTCGAGCGCATCTCCATAGCAAGAACATACAAGCCCCGCTTCGACACACTGGCTACAGTACGTCGCTCACGATCAACGCCCGCCCGAACCAGGAGGCCATCATGAGCAAAGTGCTCGATTCCATCGTCGACGCCATTGGCGCGACGCCCCTCGTTCGTCTCGACCGGCTGACGAAAGCGCACGACCTCGACGGCACCATTCTCGCGAAGCTCGACTACCTGAATCCGGGATTCTCGAAGAAGGATCGCGCGGCACAGGGCATCATCGACGAAGCCGAACGCAGCGGCGCATTGCAGCCGGGGCAGACCGTCGTCGAGCTGACGTCGGGCAACATGGGCACCGGCCTTGCGATCATCTGCGGCGTGAAGGGCTATCCATTCGTCGCGGTGATGTCGAAGGGCAACTCGGAAGAGCGCGCGCGGATGATGCGTGCGTTGGGCGCCGAAGTCGTGCTGGTCGATCAGTTGTCGGACGCCGTGCCCGGCCAGGTGTCGGGCGGCGATCTCGAACTCGTCGATCGCGAAGCGCAGCGCATCGTTGCCGATCGCAGCGCGTTTCGTGCCGATCAGTTTCACCGCGACGGCAACTGGCTCGCGCACTATCGGACGACCGGGCCGGAAATCTGGGAGGCGACCGACGGCCGCATCGACGGGTTCGTCGATTTCGTCGGATCGGGCGGTACCTTTGCGGGCATCAGCAAGGCGCTCAAGGAGCGCAATGCCGAGGTTCGCTGTTATGTCGTCGAGCCGGTCGGTGCTGCACCGATCGCAGGGCTGCCGGTCACGCGGCCCGAGCATCCGATCCAGGGCGGCGGTTATTCGATCGGCGATCTTCAGTTTCTGAATGATGTACGTGCGGACGGTTATCTGCAGGTTGCGGGTGACGAAGCGCGGCGGGTCACACGCGAGCTTGCGCAGAAGGAAGGGATATTCGGGGGCTTTTCGTCAGGCGCGAACGTGGCGGCCGCGTTGCAGTTGCTGGCCGGCGAGATGCGGGGCAAGACGATTGCCGCGGTGATTTGCGATTCGGGATTGAAGTATCTGTCGACGGATCTCTGGAACCGTTGATTGCGTGCGGAGGGGGCTACCGGCTTCGCGAGTGTCGACTGCTGAACTCGGGCGCCACATTTCGAAACAAAGGGCTACGCGATGTTTGCGTGGCCTTTTGTTTTATTCGGGTTCTCTTTGCTTGCGACGCGTCCGAAAGCTTGTATTTAGTGTGTGGGTGGACGCACTTTCTGATGCGCATTTTCAAATTCTTTGGTTGACGTCGGTGAGTTTCTTCTAATGATCGGGCAGATGTATTCCGGCTGATCTCGATCTCGTTTCGTAACTTGATTGTCGCGATGGGTATCATGTGCAGCTCGAGTGTTTTTGCAAGATCTCAGTTTCGCGGCAGATTGAGCATGGGAGATTGGATGAAGCGATTGTTGATAGTGCCGTCCCTGGTAGCGATTCTGACGTTTGTGGTATCGACCATCGTGACGGCTATACCCGCGCAATCGGCTACGGTGACGCAGAAAGATGCCACCGTTCCAAGTGCTGGCGAAAGCGCTGCACCGTTTGTAGCGCAAGTTGTCGGACTGGAGTGGCTGAATCCATTGCAGCGGCGTGACTATCCGACGGAATGGCAGATTCTCTGGGCAATGGGCCTTGTTCAGCCGAACAAGAACGACGACATGGTTCGGACGATGCCGCAGAAGTTTTCGAAGCTTCAGTCAATTGGTTCGCTCGTGTACGGCAATCAAGGAACGGAAACGTTCAAGGGCTTCTATCAAAAATACGTCAGTAAGCTTCTTGGACTGTTCGGCGATCGCTATGTGATGAACGCCAAGTATTTCTACACGGTCAAGTCCAAGAGTCAGGATGACTGGCGCGAACTGGCCGGAATGCGTATCGAGTTCGCCATTCCGCAACGACTTGACCCAGTAGAGGCGAAGACATACTTCCAAGGCGAATTCGTCGACAATTACGAGATTGGGAATCCGTCCGCCAAAGATCTCTGGAGCAAAAACACGCCCCCCGACGTCCACGTCAACCAGGGCGGAGCAAACGCAGGTTTCACGTCGCTGAACCGCGCACTGGAATACCTGCAGGCGAACCCGGACAAGAGCGCGTGGGTCATGAACTGGGACGCACCGAGCTTCCCGCCGAAGGACGCGCAGATCAACGAGAACATGGTGGTGCTGTTTCTCGTCGGGCCGAATTTCAAGACGGAGCGTGAACCGCTGGCGTGGATCGGCCGGGCGGCGACGGGCAACGTCAAGGACTACGAGGCGAAGGCCGGCACGACGCGCGCGGTGCAGGCGTGGAAAGCGACGATCGACAGCGCGGCGCGCAACGCGGGCGTGACGGTGCCGTCGCTGAACTTCGTGGTGCATGACGCGGGCCGCGGCGGCGAAGCATCGTCGGAGCGGATCGGCGCGTTGTCGCAGACGCTGACGGAAGTGCTGCCGGACTACAACTTCAGCAAGCAGACGTTCAATACGCCGGCGCTGCTGGGCCCGCTGGGCGCCGGTACGGCGCTGACGGATGTGGTGCTGGCGATCGGTCGGGCGAATCACCTTGGCGAGATGGTGCTGGTGGCGGGGACGACGGATGCGCAGCACCCGACGGCGGTGGTGGTGGTGCCGCCGTCGAAAGTGGTGCCGATCGATCCGGACAAGGACTGGTTCCGCGCGCGAGGCGAGAACAATGCGTACCTGCCGTGGTGGGGGCGTCGCCACGACACCAACTACGGCATGCAGGGCTATTCCTACTGACCGGATAACCGACCATGCGAGGGATCATTCGAGTGGGCGACGTCCATGGCCACGGCGGCTATGTCGAGACGGGTGCATCCGGCAGCGAGGTCATGGGGCGTGCGCCCGCACGTGTCGGCGACCGTTGCACGTGTCCGCTACATGGGCCGTGCGTTGTCGTCGAAGGCGATGGGCAGTTCGACATCGAGGGGGCGCAGGCGGCGTTCGAAGGTCACAAGACCTCCTGTGGCGCCGTTCTGATTTCATCGTTGCCGACATCGGGACGCTCATGATCCGAACGCTCCGGACCGTCGCGTCGACGTGACGGAAGGTTCGGGACCGTTACCCGCCACGCTGTGCGACGAAGGGCTACGCAATGCTTGTGTAGCCCTTCGTCGTTTCCAGGCCGGTTTTCAGTTGGCCGGTTGGGCAGGGATCCCCGCCCCGATCCGCATCACATGCGCGGCACGCAACGTCTCGCCGAACATCTTCCCCATCGCTGCACTGACCTTCCCCCTCTGAAGTATCCCACTGTAAAGTTAGTGGCAAGGCCGCAGGAGAAACCTTGTCATGAAGAAATCGCGGTTCAGCGAAGAGCAGATTATCGGGGTGCTGAAGGAA
>JAIRVP010000010.1 GCA_031253835.1 Burkholderia sp.
GCCGAACAGAGCACGGGCGTCGCGCAGGTCGACCAGGCGGTCGTGCATCTGGACAACATCACGCAGCAGAACGCGGCGCTCGTCGAGCAGAGCACGGCGGCGTCGGAGAGCCTGAAGCAGCAGGCGGCGCGGCTCGTGGAGGCGGTGAACGTGTTTCGGTGATCGCGGGGCGGTGCGGTAGGGGGCACCGGCCCGCATTGCGCGGGCCGGTGTGGGATATCCTGCTACGTCATTGCGCCTTGGGTATGGGATTCAGGTTCGGGCAACAGTGGTCAGGGCATCCCGGACTGACGTTCACCTCGACGCGTCGCCCGGATTGATCGAACTCGTCCGGCTTGAAAATTTTCCCCGCCAAGGCGCTTTTCTCGCCACGGATCGAATGCTGATCCAGGACTGCCATCACGTTTTCCGCTCGTTGCGTTGCAAGCTGTTGCCCGTCGCGTTCGGTCTGCTCGGCCAGTCCAATCAGCCATACCGTATCAATGATCGGAAAGCGCTTGTGCATGTCGTTGGACCACGCCGACAGCCTCGACAGTTCGGTCGGAGAAATCGCGCTCGAATCGGCATCGAAAACAATATCGATGTAATGGGCGGGCATGTTCGACGCGCCGTCACAGGCGAACGCCGCATGTGCGCTGAACGCGAGCACGGCGGCGGTCAGGAATTTAGTCACCATCGACAACATACCCCGCAATGCTGTCGGCGTTGTGGATTGCCAAATCAGGATTTGACCGGCCCCACGGTGCAAGAAATGGCGTGATCGTATATTGATCGTCCGTCGAAGACATGGTGTCGTGGAAGTGAGTTGCTTCATGGATGAGAGTAGATACGTGAGAATCAGCGCCATTGGTCCACGGGCGCATCGTGCAGAATCGTGCGCTGATGGCGATGGTATGCGTTGCCGTGTCTGGAGCGCATACGTGAGCGGATTCGTTAGCCGTTCCGCGCGGATGAGGCGTGCAGCCCGTCGCGAGATCTCCAGCGCTGCCGCTTCGCACGACATTGTTTTCGTTGAACGCTCGAACTACGCGGAGCACTTTCGTTAAGCCGGTAAGCAGGTGCATGCGCGTTCGTTCGTCGTCGCGACCGAACCACCTGAACACGCGATCTTTTTCGGACTGCGACCACCGTTGCAATGCGACGGTGCGTACGCCCAGCCTCTCGATGGCTTTAGCTTGTGCCTTCGCGAAAACGGCACGGAATTCCGAGTTGGTCATGTTTTCGCAGATCGGTCGCAAGTCAACTTCCGCGAATGTCTGCGATCCTGCAATGGTGCTTGTCGTCGTCTCGGCGACGGTAGTTTGGTTTCCCATCGCTTCAGTCCTCGATGACAAGCTTCAATGTCTGCGCGTGTTCGGTTTGCACGCGTAGGGTACAGCCGTATCGATCGCTCGTGCCGGATGCAAGCACGTTCCCGGATCGATCCTTGATCCAATAGCGCACGTTGCTCAGCGGTTGCTTCGTCTTCACGTCGCGGATCACGAATTGATCGTCGTGAACGTTCGATGCCGGCACGTATCGCGCGGGTGAATATCCGGTGAAGGGGTTCGTCGCGCCATGGCCGCTCCCTCCAATGAAAAACGTGCAGTCGTTGCCCGCGACTAAATGGTTTTGCCCGCACGGACAAAGTACCGCGTCGCCCTCCACGGCTACGGCACGTCCTCCACCGACAACGGATACTGCGCTTCCTGCTATCGGAAATATGCCCTCGCAATTGCCGCATGTCGCTTTGTCGCCGTCCAGGGCAATGTGCTTGTTGTTCACGAATATGCTTGCAGTGCCCGCGACGACGATTCCACCTGTCGTCGTTGCGTCACCGTTCCTGATCGCTCGTCGGCTCATGGCTATGTCCTCAGGCATCGATCGAGTCGGGCTCACCGGCCTGCGGCGTGCGCGGCTGCTGCGTCATCGCGTAACACCGGATCGATGAGTGAAGAGGGTAGGGGCGGGCGGCGTGTGCTTGCATCATGGGCTCGAATACCTTATGTATGGACGAGCCATAGACAGTGGTCGGTAGGATTTTCTCTGTCTATAGAATAAGTACGATTTTTAATGTGTAGTACGACGTAAATGATGTCGATGAAACCGCTCCGCTTTCGAGACTGGCGGGACGGGGGAGCAAGCGAAGAGATGACGCAGACGTAGCGAGGAGGTCGCCCGCCCGCGCATCCTGCGGCGGCTACTGACGTGCGAAGCATCACCGGCTGCGGCGGTACAGGCATGCGCTGACTCTACGCACGCCGGGCCGTCGGGTGAAGGGTTCGTACGCGGGCAAACCGGATCGAGGTGAAACGCTCAATCTAACGATTCGCAGCGAAATGAGGAATGAGACTTGAACGAAATTCGCGCGCGATAAGACGTATCGGCGGATGGTGCGGCGATATCTGGTGCGCAGAGCGGGGCGATATCGTGCATATCAAGATGACGCGGGCACGACGGAGAGGGACACCGGCCCGCGTCGGACCGCCCGGTTCCGGCCGGGCGGTCAGCGCCTGTCGCCGAAGCGGCAGGCCCTGAACCGTCAGACGGCGAGGCAGAGGTACTTGATCACGACGTAGTCGTCGATGCCGTAGTGCGAGCCTTCGCGGCCCAGGCCCGACTGCTTGACGCCGCCGAACGGCGCGACTTCGTTCGAGATCAGGCCCGTGTTCACGCCGACCATCCCGTATTCGAGCGCTTCCGCCACCTTCCACACGCGACCGATGTCGCGGCTGAAGAAGTAGGCGGCCAGGCCGAATTCGGTGTCGTTCGCGAGACCGATCACTTCTTCGTCGCTGCTGAACTTGAACAGCGGCGCGAGCGGCCCGAACGTCTCTTCCTTCGCGACCTTCATCGCCGGCGTGACGCCCGTCAGCACGGTCGGCTCGAAGAAGCCGTGGCCGAGCGCGTGGCGCTTGCCGCCCGTCACGACGGTCGCGCCCTTCGCGAGTGCGTCCTCGATGTGCGCCTCGACCTTCAGCACGGCCGCTTCGTTGATCAGCGGGCCCTGCGTGACGCCCGGCTCGGTGCCGCGGCCGACCTTCAGCTGGCCGACGGCTGCCGCGAGCTTCTGCGCGAACTGGTCGTACACGGCTTCATGCACGTAGAAGCGGTTCGTGCACACGCACGTCTGGCCGCTGTTGCGGTACTTCGACGCGATCGCGCCCTGCACGGCCGCATCGAGATCGGCGTCGTCGAACACGATGAACGGCGCGTTGCCGCCGAGCTCCAGCGACACCTTCTTGACCGTCGCCGCGCATTGCGCCATCAGCAGGCGGCCGACCGGCGTCGAGCCCGTGAACGACAGCTTGCGCACGATCGGGTTCGACGTCAGCTCGCCGCCGATCGCCTTCGGGTCGCCCGTGACGACGCTGAACACGCCGGCCGGCACGCCCGCGCGCTCGGCCAGCACGGCCATCGCGAGGGCGGAGAACGGCGTGGCCTCGGCCGGCTTCACGACGATCGGGCAGCCTGCCGCGAGTGCCGGGCCGACCTTGCGCGTGATCATCGCCGCCGGGAAGTTCCACGGCGTGATCGCCGCGCACACGCCGATCGCTTCCTTCGTCACGACGATGCGCTTGTCGCTCGCCGGCGTCGGGATCGTGTCGCCGTACACGCGCTTGCCTTCTTCCGCGAACCACTCGAGGAACGATGCCGCGTAGCCGATCTCGCCCTTCGCTTCGGCCAGCGACTTGCCCTGCTCGGTCGTCAGGATCAGCGCGAGGTCGTCGGCGTTTTCCATCATCAGGTCGTGCCACTTGCGCAGGATGACCGCGCGTTCCTTCGCGGTCTTCTTGCGCCACGCCGGCCAGGCGGCGTTCGCGGCGTCGATCGCGTGACGCGTCTCGGCCGTGCCCATTGCCGGCACGGTGCCGAGCAGGCCGCCCGTCGCCGGGTTGCGGACTTCGAACGACTCGCCGTTCGTCGCGCCTTGCCATTCGCCGTTGACGTATGCCTGCTGGCGGAACAGCGACGGATCTTTCAGTGCCAGGGTTTCCTGAACGGTGCTCATATGAATCGCCTGCTTTGAAAAGGACGGGTAAGGACGGAAGAAAACGGCCGCCGCCGTCTTCACGACGGCGGCGGCGCATTCAGTGGAAGGGGACGGGAACTCAGGCCGGCACGCCGACCGTTTCCTTCAGCACTTCCTCGAGGATCACGAGCGCTTCGTCGAACACGGGCTGCGTGATCGTCAGCGGGAACAGGAAGCGCACGACGTTCGAGTACACGCCGCACACGAGCAGCAGCAGGCCGCGCTCGAGCGCACGCGTCTGCACGCGCTTCGTGAACTCGGCATCCGGCTCGCCCGAACCCGGCTTCAGGAACTCGACCGCGATCATCGCGCCCGGGCCGCGCACGTCGGCGATCTGCGGCACGTCGGCCTGCAGCGAATTCAGCTTCGCCTTCAGCACGTCGCCGAGTTGCGTCGCGCGGTCGCACAGCTTCTCTTCGTCGATGATCTCGAGCACCGCGTGCGCCGACGCGACGGCCAGCGGGTTGCCCGCGTACGTGCCGCCGAGGCCGCCGGGCGCGGCCGCGTCCATTACGTCCGCACGGCCGACGACGCCCGACAGCGGCATGCCGCCCGCGAGGCTCTTCGCCATCGTGATCAGGTCGGCCAGCACGTCGTAGTGCTGCATCGCGAACAGCTTGCCGGTACGCGCGAAGCCCGTCTGGACTTCGTCGGCGATCAGCAGAATGCCGTGTTCGTTACAGATCTTGCGCAGCGCGCGCACGAATTCGGCCGGCGCCGGGTTGAAGCCGCCTTCGCCCTGGACCGGTTCGAAGATGATCGCGGCGACGCGCTTCGGATCGATGTCGGCCTTGAACAGCATCTCGATCGCCTTGATCGAGTCGGCGGTCGTCACGCCGTGCAGCGCGTTCGGGTACGGGGCGTGGAACACGTCGCCCGGGAACGGGCCGAAGTTCAGCTTGTACGGGGCGACCTTGCCGGTCAGCGCCATGCCCATCATCGTGCGGCCGTGGAAGCCGCCCGAGAACGCGATGACGCCCGGACGGCCGGTCGCTGCACGCGCGATCTTGATCGCGTTCTCGACGGCTTCGGCGCCGGTCGTGAAGAACGCGGTCTTCTTCGGGAAGTCGCCCGGCGCGCGGTCGTTGATCTTCTCGGCCAGTTCGACGTACGACGCGTACGGGACGATCTGGTAAGCGGTGTGCGTGAAGCTGTTCAGCTGATCCGCGATCGCCTTGACGATCTTCGGGTGGCGGTGGCCCGTGTTCAGCACCGCGATGCCGGCGGCGAAATCGATGAAGCGACGCCCTTCGACATCCCACAGTTCCGCGTTCTCGGCGCGGGCTGCGTAGAAATCGCACATCACGCCGACGCCGCGCGGGGTGGCGGCGTTCTTGCGGGCCTGCAGGTCGGCATTCTTCACGGTCATCTCCTTGATGTTCTTTCCGGTGAGTAGAAAATCGGGCGCCTTGGCAGCCCATGGAGCCGACTATAATCACATTTGGCTCCGGTAATCAGAGCCATTTCAATAAATATTCAGGAGCCAATCATGCGCGCGAGCGTGTTGTCGGACTGGCTGGCGCAGCGCCTCGTGCGCGGCGGCGAACAGCCGATCTACCGGCAGCTTCACCGGCTGCTGCAACAGGCGATCCTGTCGCGCGAACTGCCGGCCGGCACGCGCGTGCCGTCGTCGCGGCTGCTGGCCGCCGAACTCGGGATCGCGCGCAACACGGTCACGCAGGTTTACGAACAGCTTGCACTCGAAGGCTATGTGAACTCGGCCACGGGCCGCGGCACGTTCGTCGCCGACAGCGCGCCGGACGAGATCGTCGGCGCAACGCCCGACGCGGCGGCCGGCCCGGCCATCGTGACGACGTCCGCGCGGCGGCTGTCCGCGCGCGGCACGCGGCTCGTCGAAGGCGCCGGCGTATCGAAGCGCCAGGGCGGCGCGTTCATGCCGGGCGTGCCCGATGTGTCGCGATTTCCGGCGCGCGTGTGGACGCGGCTGCACAACAAGTACTGGCGCCGCCTGCGCCCCGACCTGCTGACCTACGCGCCGGGCGGCGGGCTCGCGCTGCTGCGCGAGGCGCTGGCCGACTACCTGCGCACGTCGCGCTCGGTGCGCTGCACGCCCGAGCAGATCGTGATCACGACCGGCATCCACCAGTCGATCGACCTGGCGGTGCGGCTGCTGACCGATCCGGGGGACGCGATCTGGACCGAGGATCCGTGCTACTGGGGCGTGCGCAGCGTGCTGAACGTGTCGGGGCTGACCACGCGGCCGATTCCGGTCGACGACGAAGGCATCGCGCCGTCGGCCGCCGATCTCGCCGAGCCGCCGAAGCTGATGCTCGTCACGCCGTCGCATCAGTATCCGCTCGGGATGGTGATGAGCCTCGCGCGGCGCCGGATGCTGCTCGAATACGCGCGCCAGCACGGCTGCTGGATCATCGAGGACGACTACGACAGCGAGTTCCGCTACGGCAGCCGGCCGCTCGCGTCGCTGCAGGGCCTCGATACGGCGGGGCAGGTGATCTACGTCGGCAGCTTCGGCAAGACGCTGTTCCCCGGGCTGCGGGTCGGCTATCTGGTCGCACCGGAGCCGCTCGCGGAAAGCTTCGCGACCGCGAGCGCCGAGCTGTATCGCGAAGGGCAGTTGCTGCAGCAGGCCGTGCTCGCCGAATTCATCGCGGAAGGGCACTTCGTGTCGCACATCCGCAAGATGCGCACGCTGTACGGGCAACGCCGCGAGGTGTTGCTCGACGCGGTCGCGCGCCGCTACGGCGACACGCTGCAGGCGCTCGGCAGCGACGCGGGGCTGCATCTCGTCACGCAACTGCCGGAAGGCGTCGACGATCGCGCGGTGGCGCAGGCCGCGCTCGAACGCAACATCGTCGTGCGGCCGCTGTCCGGTTACTACGCGGATCGCGAGCGCGCGGCGTCGGGATTGCTGCTCGGCTATGCGTGCGTGCCGGAGGACGAGATCGCGACGGCGTTCGCGACGCTCGCCGAGGCCATCGACGAGCGGGCGTTCGGCAAGGTGGCCGCCGTCGCGTGACGGCGGCGGGCGCCGATGGTGACTGCCGCGCTCAGTACCCGATCCACACCGCGAACGTCAGCGCGACGCACGACAGCGCGAGCAGGATCGCGAACAGCGGCAGCACGAAGCGGATCCACGCGCCGAAGTCGACGCGCGCGGTCGCGAGATACGCGAGCAGCATGCCGGATGTGGGCGTGACGAGGTTCGTCAGCCCGCCGCCGAGCACGAACGCGAGCACCGACGTCTGGCCGCTCACACCGGACAGCTGCGCGATCGGCCCGATGATCGGCATGCTCACCGCGGCCTTGCCCGATACCGACGGAATGAACACGTCGAGCACCATCTGCACGCCCATCAGCCCGTTCGCGACCCACACCGGCGACTGCCCGTCCGCGAGCCGCGTGAAGAAGTTGATCAGCGTGTCGAGCACGAGGCTGTTCTGCAGCAGCAGCTCGACCGACGCGGCGAGCCCCATCAGCAGCGCGGCGAGCATCATGTTCTTCATCCCGTCGACGAACGCATCGGCCGCGCTGCGCGAATCGAGCCGGCCGATCACGGCCGTCGCGATGCTCACGGCCGCGTAGAACGCCGCGAG
This sequence comes from Burkholderia sp., assembly GCA_031253835.1. GTDB lineage: Bacteria > Pseudomonadota > Gammaproteobacteria > Burkholderiales > Burkholderiaceae > Burkholderia. The sequence continues at coordinate 7,588 of JAIRVP010000010.1, forward strand.
TTCGACGTTGCCCCATTTCAGTTCGCGCGTGCCGTAGATCAGCATCGCGACGGCGGCGGCGAACACGACGAGCGTCGCCTTGTGACGCAGCGACAGCGTCGTGGCCGCGTGCGCGGCGTGACCGGCGGCCGTTTGCCCGGCGCGATAGCCGGTGTTGCGCACATGGCGCAGCAGGTACAGGATGCCGATCGTCAGGAATACGACGAATACGGCCGCGCGCAGCGCAACGCCGCTGAACAGCGGCACGCCGACGAGCGGCTGCGCGACGGCCAGCGCGAGCGGGTTCGTGACCGACGCGATGTAGCCGATCTTCGCGGCGAGCGCGACGAGTGCGACGGCGAACAGGTCGGAGAGCCCCAGGCGCCGCGCGATCACGACGACCATCGGAATGATGACGAGGTACTCGGAGATGAAGCCGAGCAGCGTGCTGCCGAGCCCGATCAGGATCATCAGCATCGGCGTCAGCAGGTAGGCGTTGTTGCCGGTGAGCTGCAGCAGCCGGTCGATGCCCGCATCGACGACGCCCGTGCGGCGCATCACGCCGAACATCCCGCCGACGAACATCACCATCACGATCAGCGGCGCATTCTTCAGCAACCCTTGCGGCACCACGACGAACGCGGATACGAGGCTCGCCGGCATGGCCTGCGTGGGCGTGCTGTGGCTGACGGCCGGCGCGACGAGCGTCGACAGCGCGGTCGTCTTCGGCACCACGTGATAGGTGCCCGGCACGACGAGTCGGCCGTTGCGCTCGAAGTGGCCGGCGTCGACGACCCACGTGAGCGCGATCGCGGCGGCCAGCACCCACAGCATCATCACGACCGGGTGCAGCATCTTGCCGTGCGGATGCGGCGCGCGGCCGGCGGGCGCGGCCGGATCGTCGGCCGCGAGCGTGGCGGTGTCGGCGCCGTGCGCGCCGGCCGGGTTCGGGGAAGAGGCGGACATCGGATCCTCGTCGAAGAAGAAGCGGGCCGTCAGGCCGGTTGCAGCGCGGCGCGCGCCGGGACGTAGCCGAGTTCGGCGGAAATCGCGTGGCTGCACGCCTGCAGGCGTTCGAGATAGTCGGGAATGTCGGCGTGGCTCACGCGCACCTCGGGCCCCGTCACGCTGACCGATGCAACCGTCGCACCCGTCAGGTCGCGCACCGGCACCGCGATCCCGACCGCGCCGGGCGTCACCTCGCCGCTGCTGACCGCGTAGCCCTTGCGCGCGACCGCGTCGAGTTCGCCGGCCAGTTTCGCCGGATCGTCGGCCTGCCCGTTGCGCCGCAGCTGCGCGAGATATTCGTCGCGCACGGCGTCCGGCGCGAACGCGAGCAGCACCTTGCCGGACGCGCCGAAATTGATCGGCCGGCGGTTGCCGACCGCGCCGACGGTGCGCACCGCGTGCGTCGTTTCGCAGCGCGCGACGCACACCGATTCGAGCCCTTCGCGCACGCGCAGCACGATCGTCTCGTTGATCGCCTGGTTGAGCGCGAGCATGTGCCGGTGCGCGGCGCGCACGAGCGCGTTCTGCTGCGACGCGGCCACGCCGATCACGAACGCCTGCGGGCCGAGCGCATAGGTGGACGTGCGCGCATCCTGCACGACGAAGCGGTGCAGCTCGAGCGTGCACAGCATCCGGTACGTGCGCGACTTGTTGATGCCGAGCTGCGACGCGAGCTCGGTCACGCCGAGGTTCGGATGCTCGGCCACGTAGGTCAGCAGCTTCAGCGCGCTGTCGACGGCGTCGACGATGTAGGTCGTCATGCGGTGTCTCCCGGCGAGGCGATGCGCGTGCGCACGTAACCGGCGAGCGCGTCGAGGTACGCGTCGACCGAGCGCTTCAGCGCGGCGAAGCCGTCGTGTTTGGCGAACGCGGCTTCGTCCATGTACAGCGCGCGGTTGAATTCGATCTGGATGCTGTGGCGCTGCCGCGCCGGATCGGCGAGCGCGGTCAGCAGGTCGCCGCCCTGGTACGGGTCGTTGATCTGCACGCGGTAGCCGGCGTCGGCGAACCATTGGGCGGTCCACGCGGTGAACGCCGGGTCGGCGGTCGAACCGCGCCGGTCGCTGACGACGACGTCCGGCCGCAGCGCGCCCGCGTCGACGTTCATCGCGTTGCCGCGCGATTTCATCGAGTGGCAGTCGATGTGCCACAGCGCGCGATGCGCGGCGTGCAGCGGTTCGGCGATGCCGGCGAGCGCGCGGCGATACGGCAGGTAGTACGCGTCGATCCGGTGGCGCACGTCGGCGAGCGACAGCTTGCGGTCGTACAGCGGCACGCCCGGCAGCGCGTCGCGCCGGATCAGCCCCATTCCGCGCTGCGTGTACGGCTGCGGTGAAAGCGGCGCGGGCCAGGGTTCGGCGAGCAGCGTTGCGTCGATGTCGGTTTCCGCGCGGTTCGGATCGATGTACGCGCGCGGGAACATCGCGGCGAGCAGCGTGCCGCCGCGTGCGGGCGCGCCGGCCCACAGTTCGTCGATGTAGGCGTCCCACGTCGTGCGGATCGCGTCGTCCGGCGCGACGGTCGCGAAGTCGGGCGGATACGCGATGCCGCTGTGCGGCGAATCGACGACGATCGGCAGCGCGGGCGCCGTCGGCTGCGCGACGAAATACGCGGGCGATGCGCCGGCGGCCGCGTTGTTGCAATTAAACGTCACCATGGGGATCAGGTTATTTACCTAGTTTCTCGAAGTGTCTCGTTCGTTTGTTTTAATCATTAAAACAGCGTATCAATATTTCACAACGGCAGAAAATCGCGGTCAAGGGCTTTTTGCGATGCCGGGACTACGCGCTGCGATCAGCCCGGAATGCCCGTGTTTATTGGGTTTGTTTCATTCTTCGAAACGCGTTGTGATTCAAGGTGTTTTCACTCGTGCATGTGATTTTTGGCATCGCTTGACGCTTCAAATCGCCGAATTCGACAATGAATAAGACGATGTTTTATTGAATAAAACACGTCATGGGCGATTTAAATCGCTCCCCATATTCAATCGACAAAAGGGGTCGGAGATGAAGCGGAAGGAAATGGCGGTCGTGCTGGCAGGCATTGCAATCGCGGCGGGCACGACGCACGTGCACGCGCAATCGAGCGTGACGCTGTATGGCGTCGTCGATTCGGGGATCACGTACACGAACAACCAGAACGGCCATGCCGCGTGGCAGGCGACCGGCGGCAACGAGCAGGGCACGCGCTGGGGGCTGCTCGGCAAGGAGGATCTCGGCGGCGGCACGCGCGCGGTGTTCCGGCTCGAGAACGGCTTCAACATCGAGACCGGCACCGCGAGCCAGGGCGGCCGGCTGTTCGGGCGCCGCGCGTACGTGGGGCTCGACAACGACCGCTGGGGCACGCTGACGATGGGCCGCCAGTACAACGCGGCGCAGGAGGTGCTGGAACCGCTGCAGATCGGTGCGACCACCGCGCTCACGCAGTACGCGCTGCATCCGTTCGACACCGACGACCTGAACAACACGTTCCGCACCAACAACGCGGTGCAGTACCAGACGCCTACGTGGTACGGGCTGCGCGCAGTCGGCCTGTACGGCTTCTCGAATTCGACGTCGTTCGCCGAAAACCGCGTGTGGAGCGTCGGTGCGAGCTACGAGAACGGGCCGGTGCAGCTCGGCGCCGCGTACGTGCGCGTCGACCATCCGGCGCTCGACACGACCGGCGCGGCCGCGTCCGACAACTACTACACGTTCATCAAGGGCGTGACGCGCCAGCAGATCTGGGGCGCGGGCGGCGCGTATGCGTGGGGCGCCGCGACGTTCGGGCTGCTGTACACGAGCTCGCTGTTCAACCTGCAGACGGGCGGCGCGATGCGCTTCAACAACTACGAGGGCAGCGTGCGCTACCTGATGACGCCCGCGCTGCAGTTCGCACTCGGCGAAACCTATACGCAGGTGCTGGCGTCGCAAGGGCCGAAGCCGAGCTCGCATTACCTGCAGACGAGCGTCGGCGCGCAGTATTTCCTGTCGAAGCGCACCGATGTCTACGTGAACGCGTTCTACCAGCGCGCGTCGTCGAACGCGGTGGCCGCGATCGAGGGGATCTCGAATCCGTCGAGCACGCGCACGCAGATCGTCGCGGTGACGGGCATCCGCCACAAGTTCTGACGCGGCGGCAGGCCGCGGGCGCGTGCGGTTCGCTTACAGCCGGATCAGCGCCGCACCCGCGACCACCAGCGCGCACGCGGCGAGCCGCTGCGCGCCGGGCCGCTCGCGCATCACGAACCAGCCGATCGCGACCGCGAAGATCGAGCTCGTTTCGCGCAGTGCCGACACGGTCGCGACCGGCAGGTGCCGGTACGCGAGGATCACGATCCCGTAGGCGGCGAGCGAGATCGTGCCGGCGATCGCGCCCTGCACGCGCGCGCTGCGCGACGCGAGCACCGCGCGCGGGCCGCCGCGCAGCGCGCAGACCAGCACGAGCTGCGGCACGCTCCACAGCAGGTACACCCACGCGATGTAGCCGAGCGCGCTGCCGGAGATGCGTGAGCCGATTCCGTCGCAGATCGAATACGCGGCGATGAACACACCTGTGAGCAGCGCATACGGCACGCCTTCGCCGGAGAACTTGAAGCCGCGCCGCAGTGCGAGCGACATGATCCCGAGCGACACGAGCGCGATGCCCGCGAAGCCGAACGGGGTCGGCCGCTCGTGCAGCAGCGCGAGCGCCAGCACCGACACGAGCAGCGGCGAGATCCCGCGCGCGATCGGATAGATCTGCCCGAACTCGCCGCTGCGGTACGCACGCACCAGCGTGAAGCAGTACGCGACCTCGAGCGCGGCCGACGCGATGATGTACGGCCACGCGCCGGGCGCCGGCGCGGGCAGCAGCGCGGCGCCGGCGACGCCGAACGCGAGATACGGCAGCGACATCGTGCCGAGCTGCACGAGCCGGTCTTCGCTGACGTGGAGGAAGGCATTCCAGATGGCATGCAGCAGCGCGGAGCACAGCACGAGGCCGATGAACAGGTGATCCATGAACGGACGTGAGGACGGGAGCGGGGGGAGGAACAGCGCCGTCAATTATGTGGGTATCCGGCGCGCTCGCGCGGAATTGTCGATAATAGAACGTTGTTATTCACCGGATGCCGACGATGACCGAAGCCACCCAAGCCCAGCCTGCCGTTCCGCGCCTCACGAGCCTGTCGCACGGGGGCGGCTGCGGCTGCAAGATCGCGCCGGGCGTGCTGTCCGAGCTGCTGAAGCGCGCGACGCCGCCCGCGTTGTTCCCGGACCTGCTGGTCGGCACCGAGACGTCCGACGACGCGGCGGTCTACCGGCTCAACGACGAGCAGGCGATCGTCGCGACCACCGATTTCTTCATGCCGATCGTCGACGATCCGTTCGACTTCGGCCGCATCGCGGCGACCAACGCGCTGTCCGACGTGTATGCGATGGGCGGCAAGCCGATCCTCGCGCTCGCGCTGGTCGGCATGCCGATCAACGTGCTGCCGCACGAGACGATCGCGGCCGTGCTGCGCGGCGGCGAATCGGTGTGCGCGGATGCCGGCATTCCGGTCGCGGGCGGCCATTCGATCGATTCGGTCGAGCCGATCTACGGGCTCGCGGCGATCGGCGTCGTGCATCCGTCGCGCGTGAAGCGCAACGCGGCCGCGCGCGCGGGCGACGTGCTCGTGCTCGGCAAACCGCTCGGCGTCGGCGTGCTGTCGGCCGCGCTGAAGAAGAACCAGCTCGATGCCGACGGTTACGCGCAGATGGTCGCGACGACCACCAAGCTGAACCGACCGGGTGCCGAGCTGGCCGCGCTGCCGGGCGTGCACGCGCTGACCGACGTCACGGGCTTCGGGCTGCTCGGCCATACGCTCGAACTGGCGCGCGGCGCGCAGCTGACCGCACGCGTGCACTATGCGTCGCTGCCGTGGCTCGCGGGCGTCGAGGCGTTCGTCGCCGACGGCGTGTTCACCGGTGCGTCGGGCCGCAACTGGGCCGCATACGGCACCGACGTGCGGCTCGCCGACGGCCTGCCGCCCGTCGCGCAGGCGCTGCTGACCGATCCGCAGACGTCGGGCGGCCTGCTCGTCGCGTGCACGCCGGAAACCGTCGACGACGTGCTCGCATGCTTCCGCGCCGACGGTTTCGACCGCGCGGCCGTGATCGGCGAGATGGTGGACGGGCCCGCACGCGTCGACGTCGCCTGACGCTCGATTCACGTACCGGATCGTTTGACGTCGCTAGAATCGATGCCTTCCATCGAAGGCGTCGACGACCGATGAACGACTTCCTGTTCGGGCTGATGATCGCGCTGTCGGTCGGGCCCGTCGCTTTGATGATCGCGCACTACGGCATGCGCGCCGGCACGGCGACCGGCGTGCGCGCGGCAATCGGCGTGGCTGCCGCGGACGGCTGCTATGCGGTCGTCGCGTTCACGATCGGCGCGCTGCTCGCGAGCACGCTCGCGTCGCATCTGGCGTTGTTCCGCAGCGTCGGCGCGTGCGTGTTGCTCGCGATGGGCACGCGGATGCTGTGGCAGGCACTGCGGGACCGTCGGCGCACGCTCGACGGCGACGCATCGCCGCCGCCGGGCGATCGCCCGTTCATGTCGATGTTCTTCGTCACGCTCGCGAACCCGCTGACCATCCTGCTGTTCTATGGCTATGCGACGGCTGCCGCCGGTGCGCACCGGCACTGGCTGAGCGGTGCCGCGTGCGTGTTTGCGGGCAGCCTCGCGGGGCAGCTCGTGTTCGCGTTCGGCGGCAGCGCGATCGGACGCTTCGTGAAGTCGCCCGGGTGGCTTGCGGCGAGCCATGTGGTCGCCGCACTCGTCGTGCTCGGTTACGGTGTCGCGGGCCTCGTGCGCGTGTAACGCGGCGGGAAGCGGCCGACGTTACGCGTGACGGCCAACCCGATAGCATTCCTGATGGTTGCAATGCAGTGGCGAACGCGTGAATTCCATCGCGCAACACGCATCCATTCGCACGAAACACCGCTGGCCGTTTCGTAGCCGGGTTCCGCATTGCGTACGCCCGTTCTATACTCCCTCGCGCAGTCTCCGAGAGCCGTTCTCACCCAACATCATCGAAACAAGGAACGCCGATGCTGACTCGCTCCATTCTTTCTGCCGCTGCATTCTCGCTCGCCGCCTGTGCGACCGCGCCGTCGATCGCGCAGGACAACCAGGGCAACAACGCGGGCAACACTGCATTCGCCGAGACCGGTGCACAGGGCCGCCCGGTCAAGGTCATGATCATCACGATGTTCGGTCCGGAGGGCCAGGCGTGGCTCGACCGGCTCGGCCCGTGGCGCGACATCGCCGTGCCGGGCCTGTCGCCCGACTATCCGGCCGTTCACTGCAACAAGCAGGACGTGTGCGTCGTGACGACCGGCATGGGCTATGCGAACGCGTCGGCGACGATCATGGCGCTCACGTTCTCGCAGCGCTTCGATCTGCGCCGCACGTATTTCCTGATCTCGGGCATTGCGGGTGTCGACCCCGCGCAAGGCACGGTCGGTTCCGCAGCGTGGTCGAAGTACCTCGTCGATTTCAGCCTGCAGTGGGAACTCGATGCGCGCGAGATTCCGGCCGGCTGGAATACGGGCTTCCTCGGCATCAACACGAAGAGCCCGAACGACAAGCCGCCGCTCGACTATCGCACCGAAGTGTTCCAGCTCAACCCGCAGCTGACCGACGCCGCGGTCGCGCTGTCGCGCAACGTCGTGCTCGCCGACAGCGCACAGGCGCAGGCCGCGCGCGCGAAGTTCACGTATGCGCCGGCAAACCGGCCGCCGACGGTGATCCAGTGCGACACGTCATCGGGCAACACGTGGTTCTCGGGCACGCTGATCGGCGAGCGCGCGCGCCAGTGGACGAAGATCCTGACCGACGGCAAGGGCACCTACTGCATGACCGCGCAGGAAGACAACGCGACGTACGAAGCGCTCAAGCGCGCGGCGAGCGTGAAGCGGGTCGACCTGTCGCGCGTCGCGGTGCTGCGCACGGGCTCCGATTTCGATCGGCCGTACGCGGGGCAGACGAGCGCCGACAACCTGCTGAACTACGCGGACCAGGGCGGTTTCGCCCCGGCGACCGAGAACCTGTACCGCGCGGGCAATCCGCTCGTGCAGGACATCGTCACGCACTGGGGCGAATGGCGCGACGGCGTGCCGCGTCGTTGAGGGCCGGGCGGTGACTCAGCCGGCGGTCAATGCGAGTGCGGGGCCGAACGGAACGGCGTCCAGACCGGCGTGGTGTCGTCCCAGTGATCGAGCGGCGAGGGAAGTTGGTCGTTCATCATGTGCTCCTGCAACTAACTGACTCAGCGAGTCGTCGATAGCGTTATCGCAACGCCGCGCACGGGGCAACCCGTTGCGCGGCGTTGTGCGTTTACCGGCCCCCGCCGGCGAGCTGGTTGCTTTCCGGCATCGAGCGATACGGGCCTTGTGCGAGTTCGAGCCCTTGCGGGTACGAATTCGCCTTGCGCAGGTACGCGAGCGTGCCGTCCTTGCGCGCCTGCACGACTTCCGCGCTCACTTCGGCGCGCGTGCGCGGGCCGTAGTGCTGCGAGTACCACGACGTGTTGCCGTAGTCGCCGGCGTGCGGCGTGCCCGAATCGGCGAAAGCCGGTGCGGACACGGCAAGCGTGAGGGCCAGGGCGGAGAGAAGATGGCGGCGGTTCATGGCTAACTCCTGGAAAAATGTCGGAGCTGGCGCTTCGGCGCTTACTCCGGTCCCATCAAGCGGGATCTGTTCAGTGCGCAATGAGGTGCGCGACAGGGTTTACTCTAGGTATCTGCTCCGTCGCGATAAATGCGGCAGACGCGAATTGATTTGTCGTCGCAAAGGAACAATCGACATCCGCACGCACTGCAGGGGTATGAGGAAACCGCCGGCAGCCCCGTGCAGCGGGGCTCGCACGGATGCGACGGCCACGCGCGACGGCGCACGCGGGCGATTGCTGCTCGCGGCACAAAGGTTTGCTGCGGAATCGGGAAGGATCGGCGGCGCCGCGCGGAATGGCGGCTTGAAGACGGCGGGGAGGCGGGACGACGCGCGGGCCTCGCAGCCCGCGCGCGCAGGTCAGACGATTACGCGACCCACTCGTTGATGACCGGCGTGTCGAGCGCCGGCGCGCGTTCGGCTTCCTCGAACGTGCGCTTGCTGCACGTCGCGTCGAGGCTGCCCTTGCCGCTCAGCAGCGGGCAGCGGTCGAACACTTCGGCGATCCAGTCGACGAACACGCGCACCTTCGGCGACAGGTGGCGGCTGTGCGGATACACGACCGAGATCGGCATCGGCAGCGGCTTGATGCCGGGCAGCACTTCCTTGAGCCGGCCTTCGCGCAGGTGCGGCAGCACCATGAACAGCGGCGGCTGGATCAGCCCGAAGCCTTCGACCCCGCAGGTCACGTACGCATCCGCGTCGTTCACCGACACGATGCTGTCCATCTTCACCTCGACTTCCTTGCCTTCGCTGAGGAACGTCCAGTCGATCGTGCGGCCGGTGCGGCTCGAGAAATAGTTGACGGCCTTGTGCTGGCCGAGATCGTCGATCGTCTGCGGCTCGCCGTGGCGCTCGAGATAGTCGGGCGCGGCCACCGTCACGCCTTCGAACAGGCCGACGCGGCGCGCGACGAGCGACGAATCCTGCAGCGCGCCGACGCGGATCACGCAGTCGACGCCTTCCTGCAGCAGGTCGACCGGCCGGTCGGACAGGCCGAGCTGCAGGTCGATGTCCGGATAGCGCGTATGAAATTCGCACAGCGACGGAATCACGAGCAGCCGCCCGATCGAACCGGGCATGTCGATACGCAACTTTCCGTGCGGCTTCCGGTTGTTGGCCTGGAAGCTTGCTTCGGTTTCCTCGACGTCCGCGAGGATCCGCACGCATCGTTCGTAGTACGCGGCGCCGTCCGGCGTGAGCGACAGCCGGCGCGTGGTCCGGTGCATCAGCCGCACGCCGAGGAAGGCTTCGAGATTCTGGATGATCGTCGTGACGGACGCCCGCGGCAAGCTGAGCGTTTCTGCTGCCTTGGTGAAGCTGCTTGTATCGACGACGCGAGTAAACACCTGCATGGCCTGAAGCCGGTCCATCACAACCTCCGCAATCTAATGAGCCTCCGGAACGACAAGGCTGCGCTACCTCGTGGGTAAACGCAGCCTCGGATTGTTCGGGGGCGTTGAATTGTGTTGCCGGATTATAGGCATTTATCCCAATGTCTGCCGGACCCAGAATTCGTTCCATCTCGAAATGGATGCTGCATCGTCATGGACGCTTCTGAATTCAGCAAATTCCTGAAAGCCGCGCTGCCCGCGCAAGCCTTGGCCGGCGCGGCGTTGACGGTCGCCGAAGTGGAAATTCCCGGCTACGCGCAGGACATCGTGCTGCGCCTCTACCGCCGCCCGGACAAGACCGGGTTGCCAGTAGTGCTTTATTTCCACGGCGGCGGCTTCGTCCGCGGTTCGCTCGAAGACGCGGATTTCGCCGCGCGTTTTTTAGCAGAACGCTTACCAGCACTCGTAGTGTCGGTCGATTATTCGCTCGCGCCGGCCTTTCCTTTTCCGGCCGCGCCGGAGGATGCGTATCGCGCCGCCGTGTGGGCCGCGACGCGCGCCCGCGCATTCGGCGGCAACCCGAAAAAAATCGGGGTCGCGGGCCACGACGCGGGCGGCCAGCTCGCGAACTGCCTCGCCTTCATCGCACGTGACCGCGGTGAAGTGTCGATCGCCGCGCAGGCGCTGTTCGGGCCGATGCTCGACCCGAGCATGACGCGCATCGGCGACGCCGAGCGCCTCGCGTCCGACATCACCGCGCGCGAATGCGCGGCCTGTTATCGCGCGTACCTGCCGCAGGCGGCGCAGCGCATCCACCCGTACGCGGCGCCGCTCGAATCGGTGCGCCTCGCGGGGCTGCCGCCGACGCTCGTCGTCACCGCGCAGAACGACGTGCTGCACGTCGAAGCGGAGAAATATGCGAGCTGCCTGATCTCGTCGGGCGTGCTCACGCAGGTGATCCGCTATCCGGACATCACGCACGCCGCGCTCGCCGCGCACGAAGCCGCCTTCGAGGAAGCCGTGCGCTTCTTCCAGTGCCGCTTCCAGGCGCGCCAGCCGAACCGTTCCGAATAACCAGAACCAATCCACGTTTACCGGAGATCCACATGGCCATCCTACGCACCTCCCGCTCGCGAATCGCCACCGCGGCGATCGTGACGCTCGCCGTCGTCGGCCTCGGCACGTTCGGCGCGATGCGCGTCAACGCGAACGCGCCCGAGAAAGCGGCGGCACCGCTGCCCGAAGTCGACGTCGCGACCGTCGTGCCGCAGACCGTGACCGACTGGCAAAGTTATTCGGGCCGCCTCGAAGCGGTCGAGAAAGTCGACGTGCGCCCGCAGGTGTCGGGCACGATCGTCGCGGTGAATTTCAAGGACGGCGCGCTCGTGAAGAAGGGCGACGTGCTGTTCGTGATCGACCCGCGGCCGTACCAGGCCGAAACCGATCGCGCGGCCGCGCAGCTTGCCGCCGCGCAGGCGCGCAACGGCTATGCGCAGACCGACTGGCAGCGCGCGCAGCGGCTGATCGGCGACAACGCGATCGCGAAGCGCGACTACGACGAGAAGCAGAATGCGGCACGCGAGGCGGCGGCGAACCTGAAGGCCGCCGACGCCGCGCTCGAAACGGCGCGCATCAACCTCGGCTACACGCGGATCACCGCGCCGGTGTCGGGCCGCGTGTCGCGCGCGGAAATCACGCTCGGCAACGTCGTGTCGGCCGGCGCGTCGGCCGCGCCGCTGACGACGCTGGTCTCGGTGTCGCCGATCTACGCATCGTTCGACGCGGACGAACAGACCTACCTGCAATACATCAACGGCGCGCGCGGCGGCCGCAAGGTGCCGGTCGAGCTCGGCCTCGCGAACGAAACGGGCTACTCGCGCAGCGGCGAGATCGATTCGGTCGACAACCGGCTCGACACGTCGTCGGGCACGATCCGCGTGCGGGCACGCTTCGACAATGCGGACGGTGCGCTGGTCCCGGGCCTGTATGCACGCGTGAAGGTGGGCGGCAGCGCGCCGCACGAGGCATTGCTCGTCGACGACGCGGCGATCAACACCGACCAGGACAAGAAGTTCGTGTTCGTCGTCGACCAGCAGGGCCGCGTGTCGTACCGCGAAGTGCAGCAGGGCATGCAGCACGGCAACCGCCGCGTGATCGTGAGCGGGCTGTCGGCCGGCGATCGCGTGGTCGTGAACGGCACGCAGCGCGTGCGCCCCGGCGAGCAGGTGAAGCCGCACATGGTCCCGATGACGGGCGGCGATGCACCGTCCGCGCCGCTCGCGAACAACGCGAAGCCGGCCGCACCGGCGAAGGCGGATTCGTAAGCGGCCCGCCGCTCCGCATCCGCGTTCAACCAGACAGAGCCAGAAATGAACATTTCCAAATTCTTTATCGACCGGCCGATCTTTGCAGGAGTCCTATCGGTGATCATCCTGCTCGGCGGGGTGATCGCGATGTTCCTGCTGCCGATTTCGGAATATCCGGAAGTCGTGCCGCCTTCCGTGATCGTGAAGGCGCAGTACCCGGGCGCGAACCCGAAAGTGATCGCCGAGACGGTCGCGTCGCCGCTTGAAGAGCAGATCAACGGCGTCGAGGACATGCTCTACATGCAGTCGCAGGCGAACAGCGACGGCAACATGACGATCACCGTCACGTTCAAGCTCGGCACCGATCCGGACAAGGCCACGCAGCTCGTGCAGAACCGCGTGAACCAGGCGCTGCCGCGCTTGCCGGAAGACGTGCAGCGGCTCGGCATCACGACGGTGAAAAGCTCGCCGACGCTGACGATGGTGGTCCATCTGATCTCGCCGGACAACCGCTACGACATGACCTACCTGCGCAACTACGCGCTCATCAACGTGAAGGATCGCCTGTCGCGGATCCAGGGCGTCGGTCAGGTGCAGCTGTGGGGTTCGGGCGACTACGCGATGCGCGTGTGGCTCGATCCGCAGAAGGTCGCGCAGCGCGGGCTGTCGGCCGAGGACGTCGTGCAGTCGATTCGCGAGCAGAACGTGCAGGTCGCGGCCGGCGTGATCGGCGCGTCGCCGTCGCTGCCCGGCACGCCGCTGCAGCTGTCGGTGAACGCACGCGGCCGCCTGCAGACGGAAGACGAGTTCGGCGACATCGTCGTGAAGACCACGCCGGACGGCGGCGTCACGCGCCTGCGCGATATTGCGCGGATCGAGCTCGACGCATCCGAATACGGGCTGCGCTCGCTGCTCGACAACAAGCCGGCCGTCGCGATGGCGATCAACCAGTCGCCGGGCGCGAACTCGCTGCAGATCTCGGACGAAGTGCGCAAGACGATGGCCGAGCTGAAGCAGGACATGCCGGCGGGCGTCGACTACAAGATCGTCTATGACCCGACGCAGTTCGTGCGCTCGTCGATCAAGGCTGTCGTGCACACGCTGCTCGAAGCGATCGCGCTGGTCGTGATCGTCGTGATCGTGTTCCTGCAGACCTGGCGCGCGTCGCTGATTCCGCTGATCGCGGTGCCGGTGTCGATCATCGGCACGTTCTCGCTGCTGCTGGCGTTCGGGTATTCGATCAACGCGTTGTCACTGTTCGGGATGGTGCTCGCGATCGGGATCGTGGTCGACGATGCGATCGTCGTGGTCGAGAACGTCGAGCGGAACATCGAGAGCGGGATGACCGCGCGGCAGGCGACCTACAAGGCGATGCAGGAAGTGAGCGGGCCGATCATCGCGATCGCGCTGACGCTCGTCGCCGTGTTCGTGCCGCTCGCGTTCATGTCGGGCCTGACCGGCCAGTTCTACAAGCAGTTCGCGATGACCATCGCGATCTCGACGGTGATCTCGGCGTTCAACTCGCTGACGCTGTCGCCGGCGCTGTCCGCGATCCTGCTGAAGGGCCATGGCGACAAGGAAGACTGGCTCACGCGCGTGATGAACCGCGTGTTCGGCGGTTTCTTCCGCGGCTTCAACAAGGTGTTCCATCGCGGCGCGGACAACTACGGCCGCGGCGTGCGCGGCGTGCTGTCGCGCAAGACGCTGATGCTCGGCGTGTACCTCGTGCTGGTGGGCGCGACCGTGCTCGTGTCGAAGGTCGTGCCGGGCGGTTTCGTGCCCGCGCAGGACAAGGAATACCTGATCGCGTTCGCGCAGCTGCCGAACGGTGCATCGCTCGACCGCACCGAGAAGGTGATCCGCGACATGGGTTCGATCGCGCTGAAGCAGCCGGGCGTCGAGAGCGCGGTGGCGTTCCCGGGGCTGTCGGTGAACGGCTTCACGAACAGCTCGAGCGCGGGCATCGTGTTCGTCACGCTGAAGCCGTTCTCGGAACGGCATGGCAAGGCGCTGTCGGCCGGCGCGATCGCGGGTGCGCTGAACCAGCAGTACAGCGCGATGAAGGACTCGTTCGTCGCGGTGTTCCCGCCGCCGCCGGTGCTGGGCCTCGGCACGCTCGGCGGGTTCAAGATGCAGATCGAGGATCGCGGCGCGGTCGGCTATGCGCGGCTCGCGGATGCGACCAACGATTTCATCAAGCGCGCGCAGCAGGCGCCTGAACTCGGCCCGCTGTTCACGAGCTACCAGATCAACGTGCCGCAGCTCAACGTCGACCTCGATCGCGTGAAGGCGAAGCAGCTCGGCGTGCCGGTGACCGACGTGTTCAACACGATGCAGGTGTACCTCGGTTCGCTGTACGTGAACGACTTCAACCGCTTCGGGCGCGTGTACCAGGTGCGCGTGCAGGCCGATGCGCCGTTCCGCCAGCGCGCGGACGACATCCTGCAGCTGAAGACGCGCAACGACAAGGGCGAGATGGTGCCGCTGTCGTCGCTCGTCACCGTGACGCCGACGTTCGGCCCGGAAATGGTCGTGCGCTACAACGGCTACACGGCGGCCGACATCAACGGCGGCCCGGCGCCGGGCTTCTCGTCGGGTCAGGCGCAGGCCGCGATCGAGCGCATCGCGCATGAAACGCTGCCGCGCGGCGTGCGGTTCGAATGGACCGACCTCACGTACCAGCAGATTCTTGCCGGCGATTCGGCGATGTACGTGTTCCCGATCAGCGTGCTGCTCGTGTTCCTCGTGCTCGCGGCGCTGTATGAAAGCCTGACGCTGCCGCTCGCGGTGATCCTGATCGTGCCGATGAGCATTCTGTCGGCGCTGACGGGCGTGTGGCTCACGCAGGGCGACAACAACATCTTCACGCAGATCGGCTTGATGGTGCTGGTGGGGCTGTCGGCGAAGAACGCGATCCTGATCGTCGAATTCGCGCGCGAGCTCGAACACGACGGCAGGACGCCGCTCGAGGCCGCGATCGAGGCGAGCCGGCTGCGGCTGCGCCCGATCCTGATGACGTCGATCGCCTTCATCATGGGTGTCGTGCCGCTCGTCACGTCGACGGGGGCCGGTTCGGAAATGCGCCATGCGATGGGTGTCGCGGTGTTCTTCGGGATGCTCGGCGTGACGCTGTTCGGGCTGATGCTGACGCCGGTGTTCTACGTCGTGCTGCGGACGCTCGCGGGCGGCAAGATCCACGTCGCCGGCAAGGATTCGGCGGGCTACGGCGTGCCGGCTCCCGATGCTTGAGGACAACAAAATGAACAACTTGCACAACACGAACGGCCTGATGCGCTTCGCGAAGGTGGCGGCCGCGAGCACCCTGCTCGCGACGCTGCTCGCCGCGTGCGCGGTAGGCCCCGACTACAAGCGTCCGGATGCCGCGGCGCCCGCCGCGTTCAAGGAAGCGCCGACGCTCGCCGCCGGCGAGCAGGCCGGCACGTGGAAGACGGCCGAGCCGGCGGACGGCGAACATCGCGGCGAATGGTGGAAGGTGTTCGGCGATCCGGTGCTCGATTCGCTCGAGACGCAGGCGCTCGCCGCGAACCAGAACCTGAAGGCCGCGGCCGCGCGTGTCGAGGAAGCGCGTGCGGCGACGCGCTCGGCGCGCTCGCAATGGTTCCCGCAGGTCGGCGCCGGTTTCGGGCCGACGCGCGAAGGGCTGTCGTCGGCGTCGCAGTTCCAGCCGCAGGGCACGGGGCCGACCAACGCGACGCTGTGGCGCGCGCAGGGCACGGTGTCGTACGAGGCCGACCTGTTCGGCCGCGTCGGCCGCAACGTCGAGGCGTCGCGTGCCGACCAGGCGCAGAGCGAAGCGCTGTTCCGTTCGGTGCAGCTCGCGCTGCAGGCGGACGTCGCGCAGAACTACTTCGAACTGCGCCAGCTCGATTCGGACCAGGACCTGTACCGCCGCACGGTGGAACTGCGCGATCAGGCACTGAAGCTCGTGCAGCGCCGCTTCAACGAAGGCGACATCAGCGAGCTCGACGTGTCGCGGGCGAAGAACGAGCTGGCGAGTGCGCAGGCCGATGCGGTCGGCGTCGCGCGCCGGCGCGCGGCGTCCGAGCATGCGCTTGCCATTTTGCTCGGCAAGGCGCCGGCGGATTTCGGGTTCAAGGAAACGCCGATCGTGCCGGTCGCGGTGAAGATTCCGCCGGGCCTGCCGTCCGCGCTGCTCGAACGCCGTCCGGACGTGTCGGCGGCCGAGCGCGCGATGGCGGCCGCGAACGCGCGGATCGGCCTCGCGAAGTCCGCGTACTTCCCGAAGCTCGATATCACGGGGGCGTTCGGCTATGAAGCGTCGACGCTCGGCAACCTGTTCCTGTGGTCGAGCCGCACGTTCCTGCTCGGGCCGTTCGCCGGCACCGCGCTGACGCTGCCGCTGTTCGACGGCGGGCGCCGTGCGGCCGGCGTGCAGCAGGCGCGCGCGCAGTACGACGAGCAGGTCGCGAACTACCGGCAGCAGGTGCTCGTCGCGTTCCGCGAGGTCGAGGACAACCTCTCCGACCTGCGCCTGCTCGACGACCAGATCCGCGCGCAGGATGCGGCCGTCAACGCGTCGCGCCGTGCGGCGACGCTGTCGCGCACGCAGTACCAGGAAGGCGAGGTCGCGTATCTCGACGTGATCGACAGCGAGCGCTCGGTGCTGCAGTCGCAACTGCAGGCGAACCAGCTCACGGGTGCGCAGGCCGTGTCGACCGTCAACCTGATCCGCGCGCTCGGCGGCGGGTGGGGCGCGGCGCCGACGGCGGTCGGCGATGCGGCGTCCGTCAAGGCGGAGGTCGCCGCGCGCTGACGCAGCGGCCCGCCGAGGGCCGTTCACGCAGGTGGCTGATCGAAGCAGAACCCCGATCCGTGGCGACGCGGATCGGGGTTTTTTATTGGCCGCTCGTTATGCCTGCTGCTCGGGCTGCACGTCCGTGCGCTCGGCGATGACCACTGCATAACGGCCGACCGCATCGGCGATGCGCTGCGCCAGTTCGGGATCGCGCACCGCACGGGCGAGCGTGACGCCGCCCGACAGCAGCGCGAGGAATGCAATCGCGCGGTCGTCGTCGGGCGTGTCGCCGAGCCCGGACGACACTTCGTCGACGATCTGCCGCAGCGCCTGCTCATACGCGTCGCGCGTGTCGTCGTCGGCACGCATCACTTCGGGCGACAGGCTCGGCAGCGCACAGCTTTCGCCGAGCGCGCAGGTGCGCCGCGGCCCGAGGTAGAACGACACGAACGGGCGCCGCCAGCGCGCGCCATGCTCGGCCTTGAACGTCGCGACGCCTTGCCGGAGCTGGTCGAGGCCGTCGAGCACGACGTTGCGGAACGCCTCGCCCTTCGATTTGAAATGTCCGTAGAACGCGCCGTTGGTGACGCCGGCCGCCTTCGTCAGCGGACCGATGCCGGAGCCGCCATAGCCCTCCTGGCGGAACAGGCGACTCGCGGCTTCGAGGATGCGCGTGCGGGTTTCGTGCTTGTGCTCGACGGAATAACGCATGACAGGCTCGCTTCAGAGCGATCGCTCTTTATCGCTTGCATAGAGAGCGATCAGTGTCTAATGTATAGAGAGTGACTGATATTTATATCACGTCACGAATCCGATGACTTCCGATGACCTGACCTGGAGAAACTACGATGCCGATTACGCTGACCGTATCCGAAGGGGTTTTCACGCAAGAAGACGAAGGGCCGGTGTTTGCCGAGTTGACCGATGCGCTGCTGGACGTCGAGGGATTGACCGGGAACGCATTCCTGGCGCCAAACGTGATCGGCACGCTCAACGTGCTGCCGCGTAACCGGACCTTCGTGCATGGCCGTGCGGAGCCTGCCGCGTTCGTCGAGCTGAAGCTGCCGGCCGTGGCGCTCGCGGCGCCGGACAAGCAGCGCCGATTCGTCGAACGGGCGACCGAGATCGTGCTGCATCGCGCGGGCGGGCGGCTGACGCCGGCGCAAGTGTGGGTGAATGTCGTGCATGCGGTCGATGGCGGGTGGGGCATTGCCGGGCGGCGGTATGACAACGCCGCGCTCGTCGATTCGATTCAAAGTGCGGCGGCGGCAGCGCACTAACCGCAACTAACGGTCAAGCCGTCAGGCGTTGGCCGACGGAGTGGCGGCGATTGCCGCCACTCCGGTTACTTGTCGTCGCCTGCAGCCCGCAGCGCCTGCACGAGTTCGCTCGCCGCCTTGCCGAGCCCCGTATGCTTCGGTCTCCGAAGATACACGGGCAGCGGCAGCCCGTTGCGAATGTTCGCGAACACGAGCGGCGCGAGTTCGCCATCGGCGACGTAGCGGCCAATCATCGACTCCGGCAAGTTTGCCCAGCCATGCCCGGCCTTCACGAGCGCGATCGCGGTCGCCATGTCGGTCACCTTCCACGTGCGGTTGCCGATCAGCGGCCGCACGTCGGTCAACGGCCGTTCGGGATCGGCGATCACGATCTGCCGGAAGCCCGACAGTCGCTCGATCGCCCCGGGTTGCGCGCATTCGGCGATGGCCGGATGGCTCGGGGCGGCGACCGCGACGAGCGTTTCGGTCCACAGCGCGTGAATCTGTTCCTGCGGATGCAGATCGAGCCCGCCGTACGCGACACAGAGATCGACGGCCGAACGATGCAGTGCGTCGACGATCACGTCCTGCGGCGCCGTGACGACGCTGATCGCGAGCGCCGGATACTTCGCGGCCACCGCCGTCAGCGCACGGGCAACCGGCGCGCCGTCGAGTTCGGCCGCGAGCCCGAGCCGCAGCGTGTCCTCGACGCCTTCCGACAAATGCTGCGCATGCGCACGCAGTGCGTGCAGCCGTTCGGCGATCGAGCGCGCGTCGGGCAGCAGCGCGGCCATCGCGGCGGTCGGCGTCGGTTCGCGCGTGCCGCGGTCGAACAGCACGAGGTCGAGTTCGGCCTCGAGGTTCGCGATCGCCATGCTGACGGCCGACGGCGTGCGGCCGAGCGCGCGGGCCGCGGCCGAGAACGAGCCTTTGTCGATGACGGTCAGCAGCATGTCGATGTGGTCGCTGGTCAGCATGCGGTGCCTCCTGTCAGAAAAATTGAAAGGACCTGACTTTTGCGGACGGGGGCCCGCTGATAGTCTCGCCACCTTGTTCGAGACGAAGGTGGATGGTCATGCAAGGGTGGAAGAGACGCATAGTGTATGTCGTGATGTTCGAGTTGCTCGGCATCCTGGTCGCGTCGTCGGTGCTCGGCATGCTGAGCGGCGCGAGCGCCGCGGCGAGCGGGCTGCTGGGCGTGATGATCTCGACGACGGGCGTCGTCGTCAATTTTCTGTACAACCTCGCGTTCGAGGCATGGGAGCGCCGCAGCGTGGCGACTACGCGCACGGTCGGGCGGCGTGTGCTGCATGCGATCGGGTTCCAGGTCGCGCTCGTGACGTTCCTGATTCCGCTGATCGCGTGGTGGCTCGACGTGTCGCTGCTGCAGGCATTCCTGTACGACGCGGTGCTGATCGTGTTCTTCCCGATCTTCACGTTCACGTACAACTGGGCGTTCGATGCCGTGTTCGGACTACCGGATTCGGTGACGCGCAAGGCGCAGCCGGAGCCGGCCGTGTGGTAAGCCGCACGAGCGGGACGGTGTAACGAAGAACGGCGGACGTGCAAACAGCCGCCGTTTTTCGTTGGTGCGTCACATGTCGTCGATGTCGGGAACATGACGAAAGAAATTGTAGAGGACTTCTAATGTCGTAATCGTCTGGTTTTTTGTCGCGTCTTAACAAAACTGTCCGATTTCCCTTTCTAGAATCCGACAGATCGATGACGCGCGCGGCGGGCAGGAGGGGGCCGTCGACGCGCCGCGCGCCTGGTTCGGAACCGCATTGCGGCGCCGAGGCCGCGCATCGTCCGCACGCGGCGCAGGCCGCCTGCATGACCATCCCCGTCCGGCCAGAAAAACGAGGAGGGATTGCCGATGTCGCGTATCGATCGCCGTACGTTCCTGACCCGCTCGGCGCAGGCGGCCGGCGCCGCCGCGCTCGCGGCCGCGCTGCCCGAAAGCATTCGCCGCGCACTTGCCGTCGAGCCGGTCCGCGTGACCGGCACGATCCGGGACGTGGAGCACATCGTCGTGCTGATGCAGGAAAACCGCGCATTCGACCATTATTTCGGCACGTTCCCGGGCGTGCGCGGCTTCAACGATCCACGCGCGGTCGCGCGCCCCGACGGCAAGGCCGTCTGGTACCAGAACTACAAGGGGCGCGACTACGTGCCCTGGCATCTCGACACGTCGAAGACGTGGGCGCAGTGGATGATGCCCGAGAACCACGAGTGGGATGCGTTCCACAAGCTGTGGAACGAAGGGCGCAACGACCGGTGGATGGCCGTGCAGTGGCCCGACGCGATGGGCTACTTCAAGCGCACCGACCTGCCGTACTACTACCCGCTCGCGAGCGCGTTCACGATCTGCGACGCGTACCACCAGTCGATGATGGGGCCGACCAATCCGAACCGGCTCTACCTGATGACGGGGCGCTCGTCGCCGAACGCCGACGGCAGCCAGGTCGCGATGTCGAACTGGATGGGCGACCGCTCGGGCACGGTGTCGTGGAAGACCTTCCCCGAGCGGCTGCAGCAGGCCGGCATCGACTGGCGCGTGTACCAGGAAGGCGGCGTCGGCTCGTTCAACGTCGCGTGGAATTTCCTGTCGAGCCGCTACTGGATCGACAACACCAACAACTACGACTGCAACGCGCTCGCGTGGTTTTCGCAGTACAAGTCGGCCGCATCGAGCTCGCCGCTGAACCAGCGCGGGCTGACCGCGCGCGGCATCGCGTCGCTGCGCGACGACGTGCTCGCGAACCGGTTGCCGCAGGTGTCGTGGATCGTGCCGCCGTTCTCGTCGTCCGAGCATCCGTGGTGGGGGCCGTCGTTCGGCGAGGAGTTCGTGTCGCGGATTCTCGATGCGCTCACGTCGAATCCCGACGTGTGGGCGAAGACGGTCTTCCTGATCTGCTACGACGAAGGCGACGGTCGTTTCGATCACGTGACGGCGCCGGTGCCGCCGTGGAAGGCCGGCAAGGGGCTGTCGACGGTCAGCGTCGAGGGCGAGATCGAGCAGCAGTCGGGGTTGCCGATCGGGCTCGGCACGCGCGTGCCGCTGCTCGCGATCTCGCCGTGGTCGAAGGGCGGGTGGACCTGTTCGGAAGTGTTCGATCACACGTCGGTGATCCGCTTCATCGAGAAGCGCTTCGGCGACGATCATCCGGACGTCTACGAGTCGAACATCACGCCGTGGCGTCGCGCGGTATGCGGCGACCTGACGTCGGCGTTCGACTTCGCGGGCGACGCCGACCGCACGGTGCCGCCGGCGCTGCGAGACCTGACCGCGACGAAGGCGCAGCTCGACAACGCGTACTGGGTGCAGTACTACCTCGCGAAGCCGAGCTATCCGTCGAGCTACCCGGCCGAAAACGCACCGCTGCCGGTGCAGGAGCCGGGGCAGCGCAAGCTGCGCGCGGTGCCGTACGAGCTGTTCGTCGAGGCGGCGCTCGATACGCGCGCCGGCGTGCTGAACGTGAGCTTCGCGAACAACGGCAAGGCCGTGCCCGGCAACGCGGCCGGCACGTCGGCCGCGGTGTTCCATGTGCACGATGCGATCGCGCAGAACGGCCCGCGCTTCTACACGATCCAGAGCGGCCGCGTGCTGAGCGACCAATGGTGGCCGGTGCGCGATACGCAGGGGCGCTACGACCTCGCGGCATACGGGCCGAACGGCTTTTTCCGCCGCTTCAAGGGCGGTGCGACGACGAACGCGCCGCTGCTCGACGTGACGGTCGCGTATCGCACGGACGGCAATCTCGTCGTGCGGATGCGCAACGCGGGCCGCACGCCGCTGGTCGCGACGCTCGCGGACAACGGCTATGGCGCCGCATCGCGTTCGGGCACGGTCGCGGCCGGCGCGACCGTCGACACGGTGCTGAACCTGTCGGCAAGCGGCGGCTGGTACGACTTCAGCGTGACGATCGATGCGGATGCCGGTTATCTGCGCACGCTGGCCGGCCATGTCGAAACCGGTGCGGCGAGCGTGACCGATCCGCTCTTCGCGCGTGTGACAGGAACCGCATGATGAACCGAACCGTCATCGTATGGGGCACGGTCGCGCTGGCGGCAGGCGCCGTCGCGTCGGTCGTCGTGCTGTGGAGCGGCCACCCGGGCGGTGCGCCGCATGCCGCTTCTTCCACCGTAGTCAGCCAGGAATCCGCCATGACGAATCAAGCGTCCGCGTCGCCGGTCAATTTTCGCGCGCAGCTCGACGGCTATGCGCACGAACGCGACGCGCTGAACGCGGCCGACCGCCAGGCGCGCGCGCGTTCGTTGCTCGCGCAACTGCGTGCCGATGCCGATGCGGGCAGGCTCGATCCGCGCGAGGCGTCGGGCCTCGCGGATCTGCTGTTACAGGATGCGGAACCGGACGCCGCCGCCCGCCAGGCCGCGAGCGATGCATTGCGCGACCACCTGCGCGATCTCGCGATGGGCGAGCGGCCGGCCTCGCCCGCGCGCGAGCGGCAGGATGCCGACTATGTCGCGCAGAGCCGCAAGATCATCGACGAGGTGGTGCGCACGGTGCCGGACCGCGAGCAGCAGCGCGTGGCGCTCGATACGCGGCTGGCGGAATTGCGCAGGCAGATTTACGGGACGGACGCGCCGGTGACACACGGCGGTTGATGCAGCGGCGATGCGGAGCGTGTCCGCATCGTCGTTGAACAGCGAGGCGATCGGGCGGCGCGCAAGCCGCCCGCTTACTTACGCGGCGACGAACTCGTGCACGTAGCGGTTGAACACGGCGGGGCTCGCGGCGTTCATCCCGTGCGACGCGCCGGCGACGGTCTGCCGTTGCGCGTTGCCGATCCACTGCGACAGCGTATCGACGTTGTGGCGGAACATCTTCGGGCTGCGCTGGCCGTCGATCAGCAGCGTGCGGCACGCGATATCGCCGGCCGTGTGCTGCGAATACGCGGGCAGCGGGTCGCGCAGCTGCTTCGGCAGCGTGCTCGCGTTGTCGATCGCCATCGTGCGGAAGCGCGACGTGCTCTTCTTCCATGCGCCCGGCAGGCTCACGGAATCGACGAACATCTCGAGACCGGATTCGACGTCGCCTTGCCCGATCAGGGTCACGGCCTTCGTTCGCAGCGCGAGCGCGGTGGCCGGCAGCGCGGCTTCGCGCACGCCCGGCTGTTGCAACGGGCCGCCCGGATCGGCGAGCGTCAGCGACTCGACGAGGTGCGGATGCTGGCGTGCGACGTTGAACGCGACGCTGCCGCCACGCGAATGACCGACCAGGTGCACGGGGCCGAGATCGAGCGCGTCGATGAATTCGGCGAGCTCGTCGACGTGGTTCTGCCAGCTGAACTCGTCCTGGATGCCCGCTTCGACGGCCGGCCAGTAGTGGCTGAGGCTCGGCGCGATACAGCGGTAGTGGGCCGACAGCGCCGCGAGTTGCGGATCCCAGTAGCGGTAGTCGCACAG
Source organism: Burkholderia sp. (assembly GCA_031253835.1). Taxonomy (GTDB): domain Bacteria; phylum Pseudomonadota; class Gammaproteobacteria; order Burkholderiales; family Burkholderiaceae; genus Burkholderia. Next base: position 31,358 of record JAIRVP010000010.1, read on the forward strand.
CGAGCCGTGCACGAACACCATCGGCGCGCCGCTGCCCCGCTCGACATACGGCAGGCTGATGCCTGACGAAAGCGTCGCAAATTGCAGGTCGGGGTTCGCGAGCACGGACGGCTCGATTCGCATGTTCATGGCTGAAAGACTCAAAGGTGCGTCAACACGACGCAACTATGCATCACGGCGACCTGCAAGGAAAACGCATAATTTTCATCGTGACGATCAATTTTTTTGATGGCTGCGCCGGAAACCCTTGTCGCAGCGTGGCGGTGCCTTGGCGCGGGGCATCGCGAAGCGCTGCTGTATCCTGCCGATATCGGCTGTCGGCGCTGTTCGACATCATGGAGTGCCAGCGATCGTCGTGCCCGTTGGGTCAGGCGCGCATGGCTTGCCATTGTCGGTACAGGTTGTGGGGCCGTATGGCGGCGATCACTTGACGCTCTCGGCTGCGTTGGCGCTGGAGCAACTTCTCGGAGGCTGGCTCAGACCAGCCATCCAGGCGACGAAGTCCCGTTGTCTGCTCCGTTCGTATTCAGGTTACTAGGGCTATTCATGAGTCAATCCTTGGCCGCGTCCAGTGTTGCGGCGCCTGCTGCACTCGTCAGCCACGCGCAATCCGCAGTGGGTTCTTCCGCCGAGCATCTGGTATTGCAGTTGCTTTATCAACTGATCGTCATCTTGTTGGTCACGCGTGGCGTTGTTTGGTTAAGCAAACGATTTCTCGGACAAACCGCCGTCGCAGGCGAGATATTGGCCGGTTTGGTACTTGGTCCGAGTGTGCTCGGCAAGTTCTTCCCGGGGGTGATGCATGCCGTTTTCGTGCCGGAGACGTCAGCGATCTTTGTCGGCATCGCACAGGTCGGACTGATCCTGCTGATGTTCCAGATCGGGATGGAGTTCGATTTCAAGGTGCAGTTGCGGCAGGGGCGGTCGGCCATTGCGGTGATCAGTATCGTGGGTGTCGCCGTGCCATTCTCGTTGGGTTTTTTCACCGCGCCGTGGCTGTGGGAGACGCTCGCCGAGCCACGCCCCGATCTGCATGCGTTCAGGTTGTTCTTTGCTACGACGATATCGATCACGGCCATTCCGATTCTCGGCCGGATCTTCATGGAACTTGGTCTGTCGCACACACGGACTGCGGCGCTGACGATCGGCTCGGCAGCGATCGACGACATCTTTGGGTGGCTGTTGCTCGGCGCGGTGTCCACGATGGTCATATCGCGTTTCGATCCCGCACGCTTTGCACTCCACGCATTGCTGGTGTTTGCTTACGTAGGTGCCGTGCTGTGGGTCGTGCGCCCTGCGATGCGATATTGGCTTTCGCGCGTCCTGGTCGCGGAACAGCGTTTAAATACGGGGGTGATTGGAGGGATACTGCTGGTGCTGCTCGTTTCGGCGTCGATCACGAGTAACCTGGGTATTTTTGCCATCATCGGTGGTTTCGTGATCGGCGTTGCACTGCATGACAACCGGCACTTTGTGGCGCAGTGGAACGAGCGGGTGGGCGGATTCGTCCACGTGTTCTTTATCCCCGTGTTCTTCGCTTATACGGGACTGCGAACCGACGTCGGGTCCCTGCAGACACTGCATGACTGGGTGGTTTGTGGCTTGGTATGCCTGCTCGCGTTCGTCGCGAAGTTCGGTGGAACCTATATCGCCAGCCGAATCATGGGGGAAAGCCGACGGAGCGCCGCGGCCATCGGTGTTTCAATGAATACGCGCGCATTGATGGAGTTGATCGCGTTGAACATTGGCTATGATCTCGGCGTTCTCCCCAGGCAGACCTTCACGATGCTTGTCATCATGGCCATTGCGAGTACCTTTATCGCGACGCCGTTGATACGTCGGCTGATGCAGGATCAGCGGCTGGCCGTTGACGCTCGATCGTCGACCGCGCCAATGGTGGAAACGATCGCACGTTGAATCGGGAATGATGGCTGCGCCGGTTCGCGGTGGATACCTTGATGTCGCTGGACGCTTGATGTCGCCCAGCGCTATCCGCGCATCACCGCACCGTCACCGCACCGTCACCGCACCGTCACCGTCACCGTCACCGTCACCGCACCGTCACCGCACCGTTAGTGCAGGCGCGGTCTGAAGCGCGACGGGGAGGTCGTTGTCGGCGGCGAACTGCATCGCGAAGTCGAATGCGTCCGCGCAGACGGTGCGCAATTCGTCCGACACGAACAGGCATTTGACGTTGCCGTCGACGACAGGCATCGCGAGCCGCGACAGCGCGCACGGATAGCCGGGCCGCCGCTCGCCGACGAACAGCGTGATGACGCCCGCGAGGCGTTCGGGCCAGTCGCTCGGGCGGAAGGTCTTCTGCGCGCGCGTGACGCCGCGGATCAGGTGGCCGGTGATGCGGCCGTGTTCGGTGACTTCGATGCGATCCATGCTGTTCTGCGTATCCTCGTTCGCGTCATTCGCCGCCGTCGGCCGCCGCGTCGCCGCGCGCGGGAATCCGCAGGTTGCGCAGCTTGTGATAGAGCGTTTTCTTCGGCATCCCGAGCGCAACGCTGGCGTCCGCCACGTTGCCGTTGTGACGCTGCAGCATGTCCTCGATCAGCATCCGTTCGAAATACGCGAGCTGTTCCGCGAGCGTGTCGCCCACGGCCGGCGCGTCGCCGGACGACAGCAGGCTGTCGCCGGTCAGCCCGAGCACGAAGCGGTCGGCCACGTTCTGCAACTCGCGCACGTTGCCGGGCCATGCATGCGTCATCAGTTCGGACACCTGCGCAGCCGTGACGACCGGCGCCGGCTGCCCGAAGCGCCGCGCGGCCGCGAGCACGAAGTGCTCGAACAGCAGCGGCACGTCCTCCCGCCGCTCGCGCAGCGGCGGCAGCTCGATCTGGGCGACGTTGAGGCGATACAGGAGGTCCGCGCGAAAGCGCCCGTCGGCCGCGAGTGCGGCGAGATCGGCCTTCGACGCGGCCACCACGCGGCAGTCGACCGGAATCAGCTCGTTCGCGCCGAGCCGCTCGACCACGCGCTCCTGCAGCACGCGCAGCATCTTGATCTGCAGCGGAACCGGCATCGTCTCGATCTCGTCGAGGAACAGCGTGCCGCCGTCCGCCCATTCGATCTTGCCGATCCGCTTCTTGATCGCGCCGGTGAACGCGCCGGCTTCATGGCCGAACAGTTCGCTCTCGAAGATCTGCTCGGGCAGGCCGCCGCAGTTCAGCGCGACGAAATGCGCATCGCGCCGGCCGCCGAAGTCGTGCAGGCTGCGCGCGATCAGTTCCTTGCCGGTGCCCGTTTCGCCGGTGATCAGCACCGATACCGACGTATCGGCGAGGCGCAGGATCTTCTTGCGCACGTCGGCCATCGCGGGCGACTTGCCGAGCACGAACGCCTCGATGCCCTGCCAGTTGTTCAGCGCCGCGCGCAGCCCCTGCACCTCGAGCGTCAGGCGGCGCTTCTCGACCGCGCGCGCGACGCGGCCGGCGATCACGTCCGACGAAAACGGCTTCTCGATGAAGTCGTACGCGCCGACCTGCATCGCGCCGACGGCCGTCGAGATGTCTGCGTGGCCGCTAATCAGCACGACCGGAATCTGCGCATCGATGGCCATCACGCGGTCGAGCAGCTGCAGCCCGTCGATGCCCGGCATCCGCACGTCCGACACAATCACCACCGGCGCGCCGGGCGCGACGTGGGTGAGTGCGTCGGCGGCCGACGCGAAGGCGTCGACCGGGAACCCGGCGAGCGCGACGGCCTGCTCGACGCCGATCCGGACGTTTTCGTCGTCCTCGACGACCAGCACGCGAATCTCATCTTCCATGCTCTATCCTCTGTTGCGGCGTGGCCGCCGCGAATTCGATACTGAACTGTGCGCCGCCTTCGTCGCGGTTCGTCGCGGCGATCTTCGCGCCGAACGCCTCGACGATGCGCGACGTGATCGCGAGGCCGAGCCCGAGGCCCTGGCCGCGCGGCTTGGTCGTGACGAACGGCTCGAACAGGTGCGGCAGCACGTCGGGCGCGATGCCGGCGCCGCTGTCGGCCACCGTCAAGCGCACGTGGCCGGCTTCGTCCGGCCCGCTGGCCTCGATGACGATGCGGCGCACCGGCGCGTCGTGCACCGCGTCGAGCGCGTTGCCGAGCAGGTTCACGATCACCTGCTGCAACTGGCTCGATTCGGCCGACACCGTCGTGCCGGGCGCGATGTTCACGTCGAGCCGCACGCCTTCGTCGCGGATCCGCGCGTCGTAGATCAGCCGCGCATGCGCGACGGCCTCGTTCAGCGACACCGCGACGCGCTCGACGTCGGGTTTGCGCGCGAACGTCTTCAGCTCGCCGGTGAGCACGGCCATGCTGTCGACCAGCTTGCCGATCCGTTCGAGGTTCGCGAGCGCCGGCGCCGGCTGGCCGCGCTCGAAGAACGTGCGCGCGTTGTCGCACAGCGTGCGGATCGCGACGAGCGGCTGGTTCAGCTCGTGCGTGAGGCCGGCGGCCATCTGCCCGAGCACCGCGAGCTTGCCCGCATGCACGACTTCCTGTTGCGACGCGCGCAGCCGCTGCTCGGTGCGCTCGCGTTCGACGATCTCGCGCTGCATCCGCTCGTTGGTCGCCGTCAGCGCGGCCGTGCGCTGCGCGACGGTCAGCTCGAGCCGGTCGTTCGCGCGGCGCAGCGCGTCCTGCGCGTTCAGCCGCGCGACGATCGCCCGGCGGCGCTGGATCGCGTAGCCGGCCAGCAGCGCGGCGATCAGGAACGCGCCGGTGACGAATACGAACGCCGTCTGCTGCTGGCGCCGTGCACCCGCGATGTCGAGCAGCACCATCAGCGAATCGCCGGCCTGCGGCGCGGGGCGCGACATCACGAGATAGCGCGTGGTGCGGCCGGTGCGGCGCGGATCGGGGAACGTGCCGAACCACGCGGCCGAGCTGCGGTCGCCGATGTGGCGGTACGGCAGCGCGTCGACGGTGCGGCCCGCGTATTGGCGCGACGCCTGGATGTCGCGCTGTTGCTGTGCGGTGATCGGGCGCAGCGCGGCAAATTTCCAGGCGGGCTCGGTCGAGATCACGACCACGCCGTTGTTGTCGACGACCATCGCGGCGACGCCTGGCGTGCGCCACGCCGATTCGAGCGAATCGACGCTGATTTTCACGGCGGCCACGCCGATCGGCACGCCGTCGTCGCGCACCGCGCTCGCGAAGTAGACGCCCGGCACGCCCGTGTTGGTGCCGATCCCGAAGAAGCGGCCGCTGCCGCGCGCGAGCGCGTCCTTGAAGTACGGCCGGTACGACACGTTGGTGCCGACGAAGCTGATCGTCTCGTTCCAGTTGCTGGCGGCGATCACTTCGCCCTGCAGGTCGATCACGTCGACCGCGCCGCTGCCCGCGTCGCGGTTCACGGCTTCGAGGTAGGTGTTCACCGTGTGCACGAGTGCGGGCGCATCGTGCGGCGCGGCCTTCAGCATCGCGCGCACGCCGTCCTGCCGCGCGACCAGGCCCGGCAGGATCTCGAAGCGGCCGAGTTCGCTCTTCAGGCTCGACGCATACAGGTCGAGCCGGTGCGCGCCGGTTTCCTCGAGCGCGTCGATCGCGCGTTCCCACGCAAAATCGACGGCCGCGCCGGCCACGCCGACATACAGCACGGCGGCCGATGCCCAGCCCCACCACGGGATTCCCTTGAAGCCTTTTTGCACGTTCGCCCTCATTGAAGCCGGCTGCCGGCCGTCCGCAACCTGTCGTCCTCAATCGTCCTGCCGGAACGACGCGCGCCGCGCGCCGGCAAGGCCGGCGGCGGCGCGTGCGAAGCAGCCTGCGCGACGGTGCGCGCGGCCGCGCATCATCCGAAGTGCGCGACCAGGATCAGCGTCACCGTGACGACGATTGCGCCGCCGATCCGCGTGGCGATCTGCGCGAACGGCATCAGCTGCATCCGGTTCGCGGCGGTCAGGATCGCGACGTCGCCGGTGCCGCCTTGCCCGCTGTGGCAGGCGTTTACGATTGCGGTGTCGATAGGGTACATCTTCAGCAGGCGGCCGACCACGAAACCGGTGCCCATCAGCGTCGCGACGGTCGACACGATCGTGACCACGTTGACGATCGTGAAGGCGGCGGTCAGCTTGTCCCACGGCGTCATCGCGACGCCGATCGCGAACAGCAGCGGATAGGTGACGGCGGTCGAGAAGAACTTGTAGACGACGAACGCGCCTTCCTGCAGCGGCGGCGACACCGCGCGCGCGAGCTTCACGAGCACCGCGAGGAACAGCATCGCGACCGGCGCGGGCAGGCCGAACAGCTTGTGCGCCATCAGGCCGACGAGGTACAGCGTGATCGCGGTGATGCCGGCGCCCGCGATGTGCGTGACGTCGACATGGCCGCGGATCTCTTCGTTTTCCGGCGTCATGTCGCCGCTTTCGCCGACCTGCAGGCGGCCGTTGCCGGTCAGGTGCGGCAGGCGCTTGCCGAGCATGTCGAGCGCGCCCGACAGGATGATCGCGGTCAGGCTGCCGAGCATCACCGGCGGCAGCACCATCGCGAACATTTCGCCCTGCGGCAGGTGCATCAGTTCCGAATAGCCGATCGACAGCGGAATCGCGCCTTCGCCGACGCCGCCGGCCATGATCGGCACGACGATGTACAGCAGCGTGTGGCGGGCGCCGAGGCCGAGCGCGGTGCCGACGGCCGTGCCGACGATCGCCGCGGCGACCGAGCCGGCCGCGAGCGGGATGAAGATCTTCACGAAGCCCTGGATCAGCACGCGGCGATCCATGCTCAGGATGCTGCCGACGATGATCGACGCGATGAACAGGTACAGGAAGTTGGTCGATTTCGTGAATTCGACCGTCAGGTTCAGCACCGGCTTCGGCAGCACGTGGTAGTACGTGAGCGCCGACGGCACGAAGGTCGCGAAGATCGCGGCCGCGCCGATGTTGCGCAGGAGCGGCAGGCGCTTGCCGAGTTCGGCGCAGGTGAAGCCGAAGAACGCGAGCACGGCGATCGCCATCGAAATCTCGCCGGGCACCTTGCCCGTCACCGAGAAGCCGACGATCAGCGCGAACAGGATCACGTAGACCGGCAGCGGAATGATGCCGATGCGGATTTCCATCAGCTTCCACCAGCCTTCCGGCCAGAAGCGTTCGCGCGTGGCGGGGCCGGCTTCGGCAATCGGCTCGGGATGGGACGGGGTATGGATAGAGGTCTGCAAGACGTGTCTCCTGATGTTGGAATGCCTGCATCGCTTCGCGGCATCGTGTGCCGTCTATTACGCAACCCCCGTGCCAGAAATCCGGCCTGCCTGAATATTCTCAATGCATTGATTTATAAGGGATTTGTTTCGTCTGCGGAAAGGGTTGGCCGCCAGGCTGGCCGAGATTTCGGAATTCGCCCGGCGCCCAGGCCGAGATTTCGGCCGGATGGCCGGCCAGACGTCCGGTTTGTCGCGCGGTCAGGCCTCGGGCCGCCCGCCATATCGCCGCGCGCGATTTTCTTCGCACAATCGCTTCGTAGACCGCCCCTGCGCCGCTCTCTATCATCGACTGATCCTTTTCCGATGCGACGACGACTGTCCGGAGAACGCCCGCGCGTTCGCCGCGGCGTCGCTCATCCGTCGATACCGTCCTTGGACAGGAGAGTGGTTTCATGCTGCATCCCGTTTTTTCCGCCCGCTTTACCGCCGGCCGTGCCGCCCGCGTGCTGATCGCCGCGCTGCTCGGCGTCGTGCTGCTGAACGGCGCGCGCGCCGACACCGCGCCGCTGAAGGTCGGCATCTCGACCAGCCCGCAGATCGAAGCACTGAAGATCGCCGCGAAGGAGGCGAAGGAGCAGGGGCTCGACGTGAAGATCGTCGAGTTCACCGACTGGAATACGCCGAACGCCGCGCTCGCGAACAAGGACATCGACGTCAACTACTTCCAGCACATCCCGTTTCTCGAGAACGCGAAGAAGCAGGGCGGCTACAACTTCATCTCGATCGCGCCCGGCACGATCATGAAGATCGGCCTCTATTCGAAGAAGGTGAAGACCTTCGCCGAGCTGAAGGACGGCGCGCGCGTCGCGATCGCGAACGATCCGGTGAACGGCGGGCGCGGGCTGTTGCTGCTGCAGCGCGCGGGGCTCATCACGCTGAAGCCCGGTACCGACTATCGTGCGACCACGCACGACATCGTCGCCAACCCGAAGCACCTGAAGATCATCCCGCTCGAAGCGTCGCAGCTCGCGCGTTCGCTCGACGACGTCGATCTCGCGCAGGGCTACCCGAGCTTCATCAAGCTCGCCGGCACGACCGACCCGAACAGCGCGCTGCTGTTCGACGGCACCGAGAACAAGAACTTCGCGATCCAGTGGGTCGTGCGCCCCGAAAGCGCGAACGATCCGCGCATCCGCAAGTTCATCGCGATCTACCAGCACTCGCCGGCCGTGCGCCGTGCGCTCGACAACGCGTTCGGCTCGCTGTACGCGATCGCGTGGTGACGGAGGCACGCATGACGACGGCGAACCGCAAGAAGATCCTGCTCAACGCGTTCAACATGAACTGCGTCGGGCACATCAACCACGGGCTGTGGACGCATCCGCGCGACCGCTCCGCGCACTACACCGATCTCGACTACTGGGCCGATCTCGCGAAGACGCTCGAACGCGGCAAGTTCGACGGGATCTTTCTCGCGGACATCGTCGGCGTGTACGACGTGTTCGGCGGCGGCCCCGACGTCGCGCTGCGCGAATCGGTGCAGGTGCCCGTCAACGATCCGCTGCTGCTCGTGCCCGCGATGGCGCAGGTCACGCGGCACCTCGGCTTCGGCGTGACCGCGAACCTGACCTACGAGCCGCCTTACCTGTTCGCGCGCCGCATGTCGACGCTCGATCACCTGACGAAAGGCCGCGTGGGCTGGAACATCGTCACCGGCTACCTCGACAGCGCCGCGCGCGGGATGGGCCTCGCGCAGCAGATCGGCCACGACGACCGCTACGAGCGCGCGGACGACTACATGGACGTCGTCTACAAGCTGTGGGAACAGAGCTGGGACGACGACGCGGTGATCCGCGACGCGCAGGCGCGCGTGTTCGCGCAGCCGGGCAAGGTGCGGCGCGTGAAGCACGACGGGCCGTTCTATTCGGTCGACGCGATTCATCTCAGCGAGCCGTCGCCGCAGCGCACGCCGGTGCTGTACCAGGCCGGCTCGTCCGCGCGCGGCGTCGAGTTCGCGGGCCGTCACGCGGAATGCGTGTTCGTGAACGGGCAGAGCAAGGCGGCCGCACGCGCGGCGGTGCTCGACATCCGCGCGGCCGCGGCACGGCAGGGCCGCGACCCGGCATCGATCAGGATCTTCGCGGGCGTGAGCGTGGTGACGGCCGAGACCGAACTGCTCGCACGAGAGAAGTTCGACGAATACCGGCGCCATGCGAGCCCCGAAGCCGGCCTCGCGCATTTCGCGAGCTCGACCGGCATCGACTTCGCGCAGTACGGCCTCGACGAGCCGATCTCGTACGTGAAGACCGATTCGATCCAGTCGGCCGTCGACGCGATCTCGCGCAAGAGCACGACCGGCACGTGGACCGTGCGCCGCATGCTCGAGCAGATGTCGCTCGGCGGCCGCTATGCGCCGATCGTCGGTTCGCCGTCGCAGGTCGCGGACGAGCTGCAGTCGTGGATCGACGAAACCGGCATCGACGGCTTCAACCTGACGCGCACCGTGATGCCCGAGTCGTTCGAGGATTTCGTCGACTGGGTCGTGCCCGAGCTGCAGAACCGCGGTGTCTACAAGGAAGACTACGATCCCGCGCCGACGCTGCGCGAGAAGCTGTTCGGCGCAGGCCCGCGCCTGCCCGCGTGGCACACCGGCGCACAGCACCGGCCGGCTGCCGTAGCCGAACCCGCGCATCCCGCGCATGCCTGAACCTGACGGAGCGAAGCGATGACGCAACTGTTCGATACGCTGGGGTTCGTCGAGCCGTCGGCCGTGCTGGCCGGCGCCGCCGCAACGGCGCATGAAGAAGCGGGCGCGTCGGCCGCCGGCGGCGCGGCCGTGTCGCTGGAGCAGGTCGGCAAGGTGTTCGCGACGCCGCGCGGCCAGGCCGCCGCGCTGCGCGACGTGACGCTCGACGTGCGGCGCGGCGAGGTGTTCGGGATCATCGGCCGCAGCGGTGCCGGGAAGTCGACGCTGCTGCGGCTCGTGAACGGGCTGGAGCGGCCAAGCTCGGGCCGCGTGCGCGTGCAGGGCGTCGACGTCGGCGCGCTCGACGAGGACGGGCTCGTCGCGCTGCGCCGCCGCACCGGGATGGTGTTCCAGCATTTCAACCTGCTGTCCGCGAAGACGGTGTTCGAGAACGTCGCGCTGCCGCTGAAGATCGCGGGCGTGCCGAAGGCCGGGCGCGTGCGCAAGGTCGACGCGCTGCTCGACCTCGTCGGCCTCGCCGCGAAGCGCGACGCGTATCCGGCGAGCCTGTCGGGCGGGCAGAAGCAGCGCGTCGGCATTGCCCGCGCGCTCGTGCACGATCCCGAGGTGCTGCTGTGCGACGAGGCGACGTCGGCGCTCGATCCCGAGACGACGCAATCGATCCTCGCGCTGCTCGCCGACATCAACCGCCGCCTCGGGCTGACGATCGTGCTGATCACGCACGAGATGGAAGTGATCCGCGCGGTGTGCGACACCGTCGCCGTCATCGAGCAGGGCGAAGTCGTCGAAACGGGCCCCGTGTGGCGCGTGTTCGGCGATCCGCGCCACGGCGCGACACGCGCGCTGCTCAGCACGCTGCAGCACGACCTGCCGGCCGAACTGGCTGCCCGCGTGCAGCCGCTGCCCGAGCAGGCCGCGCTGCCCGACGGCGCGCAGGTCGTGCTTGACGTCCGCTATACGGGCGAGAGCGGCGGCGAGCCGGACGTCGGCGCGCTCGCGGCGGCGCTCGGCGGTTCCGTGCGGTTCCTGCACGGCGGGATCGAGCGTATTCAGGGTCATGCGCAGGGGCGGCTCGTGATCGCGGCCGCGCCCGGCGTGGACGATACGGGGGCGCAGCCTGCGCGCAGCGCGGTTGCCGCGCTGCTCGAACGCGCACGCCGCCACGCGAATCACGCGGAGGTGCTCGGCTATGTTTGAACTCTGGTGGCCCGAACTGCTCGACGCGATCCGCGACACGCTGTCGATGGTCGCCGCGTCGGCCGCGATCGCGGCGCTGATCGGCATTCCGCTCGCGGTGATCCTCGTGACCACCGCACCGGGCGGCATCTACGAACGGCGCGGCGTGAACGCGGTGCTCGGCGCGCTCGTCAACGTGTTCCGCTCGACGCCGTTCATCATCCTGCTCGTCGCGCTGCTGCCGTTCACGCGCGTGCTGATCGGCACGACGATCGGCGTGTGGGCGGCCGTCGTGCCGCTGTCGATCGCCGCGATCCCGTTCTTCGCGCGGATTGCCGAAGTGAGCCTGCGCGAAGTCGATCGCGGGCTGATCGAGGCCGCGCTCGCGATGGGCGCGAAGCGCCGCCACATCGTGTGGCACGTGCTGCTGCCGGAGGCGCTGCCCGGCATGCTCGGCGGCTTCACGATCACCGTCGTCGCGCTGATCGGCTCGACCGCGATGGCGGGCGCCGTCGGCGCGGGCGGGCTCGGCGATCTCGCGATCCGCTACGGCTATCAACGTTTCGACACCACCGTCATGGCGACTGTGATCGTGATCCTGATCGCGCTCGTCTCGGCCGTGCAAATCACGGGCGACCGCCTGGTCCGACGCGTGACCCGGCGCACCTGAGCGACGCCACGAGCGTCCGCTCGCTTCATTCATGATCCTGAGAGAACACAACTTATGACCTTGCCCATCGGCGCACCGCGCGAATGGAACGGAGAATTCGAGGAAGCGCTGTTTCTCGACGTGGCGCGACGCCATCGTCCGGGCTTTCCGGCCAAGCTCGCGACACCGCCGCGCGAGCCGCGCGATGACGACGAGCTGGCCGCCGTCGCCGACTACTACACGAAGATGGCGTCGCACGACCTGTTCATCGTGCAGGTCGTCGCGAAGGCGATCGACACGCTGTTCCGCGACGATCCGCATTTCCAGCTGATCCTGTCACGCCAGCTCGGCGACGACGGCGCGCACGCGGCGATCGGCCGCGACCGCGTGACCGAACTGACGGGGCGCGATCCGCTGCCGGAAGTCGACCGGCTCGTCGCCGCGCACTGGGCGCGCATCGGCGACATCGCGGTGCGCGACGTCGCGGGCTTTCTCGCGTTCGAATGGCATTACGAGCTGCACATCCTCGCGAAGCTGTGGATCCAGCGCAAGACGGGCCGCATCGGCGACAGCGCGATGCGCGAGCACGGCGAGAACCGGATCCGGCCGGACGAGGAATGGCATCGCGTGCAGATCGTCCAGTGGTGGTTCGACACGCTGAACGCGCTGCCGGCCGCCGAACGCGACGCGCTGATCGATCGCGTGATCGCCGCCGACGAGGAAACGCAGGCGCGGCTCGACGGTTACCTGCACGACGAGTACGCGCATACCGCGCACGTGTTCGGCGCCGATATCGCCGAATACCGCGCGATCTACGACGACTGGCGGCGCGAGATCCTGTCGCGGCTGACCGGCCGCCGGATCGATGCGCTGGTGCCGCTGTCGGGTGAAACCGTTGAACAGGAAGCCATTGCATGAACGATCCACGCGGCCCGGCGACTTTCGCGCCGGATACCGACACGCCGGCCGTCGACCGCGAGGCGCTGGCGCGCGCGATCGACGCGCTGCGCGTGACCGCCGCCGCGCGCGACCGCACGGGCGGCCACGCGGGGCAGGAGAAGCAGTGGCTCGCCGATGCGGGCCTGCTGACGCTCGCGGTGCCGCGCGCGTTCGGCGGGCAGGAAGCCGCGTGGCCGGCGATCTACGACGCGATCCGGCAGGTCGCACGCGTCGACAGCGCGCTCGCGCATCTCGTCGGGTTCCAGTGCCTGCAGGTCGTGAGCGTCGACGTATGGGGCAGTGCCGCGCAGCGCGAACGCTACCTGCGCGGCACGGTCGACGGGCGCTGGTGGTGGGGCAATGCGGTCAATCCGCTCGATACGCGGCTCGTGGCGACCGCGACGCCAGACGGCGGCTACCGGCTCGACGGCGTGAAGGGTTTCTGTTCGGGCACGCGCGGGTCGCAGCGGATGACGGTGTCCGCGCACGATCCGGCCACCGGCCGCACCGTGTTCGGCGTCGTGCCGACCGATCGTCCGGGGATCACGGTCAATGAAGACTGGGATCCGGTCGGCCAGCGCCAGACCGACAGCGGCAGCGTGCGCTTCGACGGCGTGACGCTCGCGGCGGACGAGGTGCTGCACCGTTCCGAGGCGCCGCCGACGCCGCGCGCGACGCTGCGCACGCTCGTGTCGCAGCTCGTGCTGACGAACCTGTTCGTCGGCCTGGCGGAAGGCGCGCTGGCCGAGGCGCGCGATTACGTGCGGCAGCACGGCCGTCCGTGGATTCATGCCGACGTCGCGCAGGCGGAAGACGATCCGTACACGCTGCAGCGCTTCGGCGACATGCGCGTGCGTGCGATCGCCGCGGCGGCGCTGGCCGATCGCGCGGCCGCGGCGTTGCAGCGCGCGTGGGCGCGGCAGGATGCGCTGACGGCCGACGAACGCGCCGACGTGGCGCTCGCGGTATCGGAAGCGAAGATCGTCGCGCAGCGCGCGGCGCTCGACAACGGCGAAGCGCTGTTCGATGCGTGCGGTGCGCGCGCGACGGCCGCGTCGCTCGGCCTCGACCGCTTCTGGCGGAATGCCCGCACGCATACGCTGCACGATCCGCTCGACTACCGGCTGCGCGATGTCGGCCGGTTCGCGCTGACGGGGGAACTGCCGCCGGCGTCGCTCTATACGTAATACGCAGCGGGCAGGACTGGCGCCGGTCCGTTTCGGGCATCCGCGCGCCGGCTGCGGCCCCCGGCTGCCGGCACATCGATGGACCGGCTTGCTGGACGTCTGAAATGATATGTTATATCGTTGCGATACAATATATCATTCGTACCTCAACGTCCTCTTCCGGAGTCGCCCGATGAGCACCGCACTTCATCCGTCCACGCGGCTTCCCGTGACCGTCCTGTCCGGCTTTCTCGGCGCGGGCAAGACGACATTGCTCAACCACATCCTCAACAATCGCGAGGGCCGGCGCGTCGCGGTCATCGTCAACGACATGTCCGAGGTCAACATCGATGCGGCGCTCGTGCGCGACGGCGGCGCGGGCCTGTCGCGCACCGACGAGAAGCTGGTCGAGATGAGCAACGGCTGCATCTGCTGCACGCTGCGCGAGGACCTGCTGATCGAGGTCGACCGGCTCGCGCGCGAAGGGCGCTTCGACCAGCTTGTGATCGAATCGACCGGCATCTCGGAGCCGCTGCCGGTGGCCGAGACGTTCACGTTCGAAGGCGAGGACGGCCGCAGCCTCGGCGAAGTCGCGCGGCTCGACACGATGGTGACGGTGGTCGACGCGTTCAACTTCCTGCGCGACTACGCGTCGCGCGACAGCCTGCAGTCGCGCGGCGAATCGATGGGCGACGAGGATGCGCGCACGGTCGTCGATCTGCTGATCGACCAGATCGAGTTCTGCGACGTGATCGTGATCAACAAGATCGACCTGATCGACGCCGGCGCGCGCGAGCGGCTGGTCGCGCTGCTGCGCGGGCTGAACCCGCGTGCGCGGATCGAGATCGCCGAGTTCGGCAAGGTGCCGCTCGAGCGCGTGCTCGACACCGGCCTGTTCGACTTCGACGAGGCGTCGCGCGCGCCGGGCTGGCTGCGGGAGATGCGCGGCATGCATACGCCGGAGACCGACGAGTACGGGATCCGCAGCTTCGTCTACCGCTCGCGGCGGCCGTTCCATCCGCAGCGCTTCTTCGATCTCGTCGAAAGCGAATGGCCGGGCGTCGTCCGCTCGAAGGGGTTCTTCTGGCTGGCCACGCATCCGACCGTCGCCGGGTCGTGGTCGCAGGCCGGCGCGGTCGCGCGGCACGGGCCGGCCGGCCACTGGTGGGCGGCCGTGCCGCCCGAGCGCTGGCCGCAGGACGCGGAAGCCGTCGCGCAGATCCGCGCGCGCTGGGACGAGCGTGTCGGCGACGCACGCCAGGAGCTCGTGCTGATCGGCATGGACATGGACGAGCCTGCGCTGCGCGCGCGCTTCGACGCGTGTCTGCTGACCGATGCCGAGATGGCCGCCGGCCCCGAGCACTGGACCACGTGGGACAGCCCGTTTCGCGACTGGCCCTGACCTGAACGCGCGCTTCCTGCATCGACCCGGATGGAGAAGGCGCTCCACCGGAATCCGAGCATGAATGCAGCGCTTCCCGATATTTCCCTGACCGACGTCGCGCCGGGCCGCCGCCCGCTCGAATGGGTCGGCATGCAGGGCATCGACCTGCCCGTCGCGGTGGCCGAACCCGGCTGCCGGCGCGACGTGCATGCCCGCGCCGACGTGCAGGTCGATCTGCCGGCACCGCATGTGAAAGGCATTCACATGTCGCGGCTGTACTGGCTGCTCGACTGGCTCGCCGATGGCGAAGCGCTGTCGCCGGCCGGCTTGCGGCGTGTGCTGCGCGCGATGGTCGACAGCCATCGCGACTGCGACACGCGCAGCGCGCGCGTGCGGCTGCGCTTCGACCTGCTGGCCCGCCGCTCGGCGCTCGTGACCGAGGGGCTCGCCGGGTGGAAGGCGTATCCGGTTCAGGTCGACGCGACGCTTGCCGGCGACGCGTTCGAGCTGCGCGCGCAGGTGACGGTCGCTTATTCGTCGACGTGCCCGTGCTCGGCCGCGCTGTCGCGGCACTGGGTCGAACAGGCATTCCTGACGGCGTTCGGCCACGAGGCTCGCGTGGAGCCGGTGGCGGTGGCCGCGTGGCTGAAACGGCATGCGACGGCCGCCACGCCGCACAGCCAGCGCAGCGAAGCCGTCGTGAGCGCGGCGCTGCCCGCCGACGGCGCGACGCTGGGGCTGATCGACCTGATCGATCGCATCGAGCACGCGCTCGGCACGCCGGTGCAGACGGCCGTCAAGCGCGCGGACGAGCAGGCGTTCGCGGTGCTGAACGGCGAAAACCTGATGTTCGTCGAGGATGCCGCGCGCCGCGTGCAGGCCGCGCTGGAGGGTCACCACGCGAGCCCGCGCATCCGCGTGCGCCACCTGGAAAGCCTGCATCCGCACGATGCGGTGGCGTGGGCCGCGCCGGTTCCGGAAGGCGCCGACGCATGCTGATCCGCAAGCTGTTCCGGTTCGAGAATGCGCATGTCGTGCGCGGCTGCAGCACGCGGCGCTGCTCGCATTCGATCCACGGCCATTCGTATCGCGTCGAGCTGTTGCTCGAAGCGCATGCGCTGGACCACGGGCAGATGATCTACGACTTCGGGCTGCTCAAGGGCGACGTGCGCGACCTGATCGATGCGTTCGACCATGCGGTGACGCTATGGTCGGACGACGATCCCGGCTACGTCGAGAGCATGCGCCGCCATTCCGAGCGCTGGGTGTTGCTGCCCGTATCGCCGAGCGCCGAACAGTTCTCGCGCGTGCTTTTTCGTCTCGTCGACGCGGCACTGTCCGGCACGCGCATGTCGAACGGCGAGGCCGACGTGCGGCTGCATTCGGTCATCGTGCACGAGACCGAGACCGGCTACGCGCAGTGTTTCCGCGACGATGCGTTCAATCCGCGCATGGGCCGCATCGACCTCGAGGCGATCGTGTTCGCGCCGGCCATCGCCGCGCAGTGGCGCGACCCGGGCCTGTTCGAGCGGCTCAAGCGCGGCCCTCTCCTTTCCCGGCAGGAATCCTCATGATCCGAAAGAACCCGCGCGGCGACCTGCCGCAGATTCATCCGAACGCGTTCGTCGATCCGACCGCCATCCTGTGCGGGCTCGTGATCGTCGAGGAGAACGTATTTATCGGCCCGTACGCGGTGATCCGCGCCGACGAAACGGATGCCGACGGCCAGATCGCACCGATCGTGATCGGCGCGCATTCGAACATCCAGGACGGCGTCGTGATTCATTCGAAGTCGGGCGCGAGCGTGACGATCGGCCGGCACACGTCGATCGCGCATCGCGCGATCGTCCACGGGCCGTGCAAGGTCGGCGACGGCGTGTTCGTCGGGTTCAACAGCGTGCTGTTCAACTGCACGATCGACGACGGCTGCGTCGTGCGCTACAACGCGGTCGTCGACGGCTGTCACCTGCCGCCGGGCTTTTACGTGCGTTCGACCGAACGCATCGGGCCGGAAACCGACCTCGCCGCGTTGCCGCAGGTCACGGCCGACGCGAGCGATTTCTCCGAGGACGTCGCGCGCACGAACAATGCGCTGGTGCTGGGCTACAAGCACATCCAGAACGAGTTCTGAGTCATGGGCGAATGGATGGGACGTGAAGCAGCCGACGTGCCGAAGCGCCGCCACGTCGACCTGCTCGTGCAGGGCGGCACGGTGATGACGCCCAACGGTGCCGAACGGATCGACGTCGCGTGCGCGGATGGCCGCGTCGTCGCGCTGGGCGCATTGCAGCGCACCTGGCGTGCCGACGTCGTGCTCGATGCGCGCGGCTTGCATGTGCTGCCGGGCGTCGTCGACAGCCAGGTGCATTTCCGCGAACCGGGGCTGACGCACAAGGAAACCATCGAGGCCGGCACGCGCGGCGCGGTGCTCGGCGGCGTCACGACGATCTTCGAGATGCCCAATACGCATCCGCTGACGCTGAGCGGGCAGGATCTGCAGGCGAAACTGGATCGCGCGCGCGGCCGCGCGTGGTGCGACTACGCGTTCTACATCGGCGGCTCGGCCGTGAACGCCGAACGGCTGCCGGCGCTCGAGCGCCTGCCCGGCTGCGCGGGCGTGAAGGTCTTCATGGGCAGTTCGTTCGGCGATCTGCTGGCCGACGACGAAACCGTCCTGCGCCGGATCCTGCGCAACGGGCGGCGGCGCATGGCCGTGCATGCGGAGGACGAGGCGCGGCTGCGCGAACGCAAGGCGATCGTGGAGGCAAGCGGCGACGTGCGCGACCATCCGCACTGGCGCGACGCGGAAAGCGCGCTGATCGCGACGCGGCGCATCGTCGGGCTGGCTGCCGAGACGGGCCGCAGGCTGCATGTGCTGCACGTGTCCACGGCGGACGAGATGGCGTTTCTTGCGCAGCACCGGCGGCGCGTGACGGTCGAGGTCACGCCGCACCACCTGAGCCTGCATGCGCCCGATTGCTACGAACGGCTCGGCACGTTCGCACAGATGAATCCGCCGGTGCGCGAGCGGCATCATCAGGCGGCGCTGTGGCAGGCTGTCCGCGATGGCGTGGTCGACGTGATCGGCAGCGATCATGCGCCGCATACGCGCGACGAAAAACGCCGCCCGTATCCGCAGTCGCCGAGCGGGATGACCGGTGTGCAGACGCTGTTGCCGCTGCTGCTCGACCACGTGCATGCGGGCCGCCTGAGCCTCGAACGGCTGGTCGACCTGACCAGCGCCGGGCCGGCGCGCATTTTCGGCATCGAAGGGAAGGGGCGCATCGCGGCCGGCTACGACGCCGATTTCAGCATCGTCGACCTGCACGCGCGGCGGATCATCCGCGACGAATGGATCGCCAGCGTGAGCGGCTGGACGCCTTACGACGGGTGCGCGGTCACGGGCTGGCCCGTGCATACGGTCGTGCGCGGGCAGGTTGTCGTGCGGGATGGTGCGCTGAACGGGCAGCCGGCCGGGGAGGCCGTCACGTTTCTGGACGCCTAGATCGGCAGGCGCACCGTCTGCTTGATGCGCTTCAGCGGAATCTCGGTTTCGACGTTGCGGACGCCTTCGATCTGCGTGAGCGTCTCCATCTGGAAGCGCTGGTAGTCGTCGAGATCCCGCGCGATCACGCGCAGCAGATAGTCGTAGCTGCCGGCCATCAGGTGACATTCGAGCACTTCGGGCGCCTGCTCCATCTCGCGCGCGAAGCGTTCGACCGTCGTCTTGTCTTGCCGCTCCAGCGTGACGCGCACGAACGCGGTGAAGCGCAGGTCGACGGCGGCGGGATTCAGCAGCGCGACATAGGCGTCGATCACGCCCTGCTCCTCGAGCAGATGCACGCGGCGCAGGCAGGGCGTGGCCGACAGCCCGGCCTGTTGCGCGAGTTCGGCATTCGTCTGATTCGAATTCCGTTGCAACGCACGCAGAATGCGCCGGTCGATCGCGTCCAGTTTGGTTGGCATTTTTGACTACCGAGGGCGTGAATGCTAGAGAATAGCGCCAAATCGGGTATCTGAAGTAGCCAAATACGCATCCAATCTCCACGGGAAGGCGCCGATAATCTGACGACCGGCCGGACGATTCTCGTCCGTCTGCCATCCGTCTCAGGAGCTATCCCATGTCGCACTTGTCCTGGCTACCGTTCATCGCCACGTCGCTTCTGGTCATCGTCACGCCGGGCCAGGACATGGTGCTCGTGATGTCGCGCACGCTGTCCGGCGGCACGCGCGCGGGCCTCGTCACGGCCGCGGGCGTCAGCGTCGGGCTGCTCGTGCATACGATGCTCGCGACGCTCGGGCTCGGCGCACTTCTTCAGGCATCCGAATGGCTGTTCACGGCGCTGAAGATGATCGGCGCGGTGTACCTGCTGTACCTCGGCATCACGCTGTTGCGTTCGTCGGGCGAACTGACGCTCGCGAGCAGCGGCAGCGGCGGTGCGCAGGCATCGCGGCTGCGCACGTTCGCGCAAGGTGCGCTGTCCAACGTGTCGAATCCGAAGGTCGCGCTCTTCTATCTGGCGTTCCTGCCGCAGTTCGTTCCCGCGGGCGCCGCGCATCCGATGCTGTCGCTGTTCGTGCTGGGCGCGACGTTCGCCGGCCTGACGTTTCTCGTCAAGGGGCCGGTCGCGTTGTTCGCCGGCCTGCTGTCGGCATCGATCCGCCGCAACCCGCGCATCCTGACGCGCATGCATCGCGTCAGCGGGGTGGTCCTGCTGGGGCTCGGCGTGAAGCTGGCGCTCGAGCGCCGCTGAGGGCCGTCATCCTGCAGCCGTGCCGTCGCATGCGACGGCGCGTAGCCGATCGCGCACCGTCCGGCCTTACTGCGCCGGCAATGCGTCCGCCAGCGCCCGCATCGCGTCCACCGTTTCCGGATTCGCCGGAAAGAACGCCTCGATCGCGAGTTCCGACAGCGTCACGTCGACCGGCGTGCCGAACACCGTCGTCGTACTGAAGAACGTCAGTTCGCCGGTCGCCGTGCGCAGCCGCAGCGGCACGGCGATATCCGCGAAGTCGGCGCGCGCAGGCGTGTCGTCGGGCTGCCCGGCCGGCGCCGGATACGCGGCGAGTTCGTCGCGCAGCGCATGCAGCGTGCGGTCGCCGCTCGCATCGATCTGCCGCTGCAGCCGATGCAGGATGTGCGCGCGCCATTCATGCCAGTTGACGATCTGCGACGCGATACCGTCCGGATGCAGGCTCAGCCGCAGCACGTTGACGGGCGGCTGCAGCAGCGACGGGTCGGCCTGCGCGACCAGCGCGCCGAGCATCCGGTTCGCGGCGAGCAGCGTCCAGTGGCGATCGACCGCGAGCGCCGGGTACGGCTCGTGGCCGCGCAGCACGGCTTCGACCGCATGGCGCGCGGCATCCAGTTGCGGATCCGAAAACGGCCGTTCGCGAAACAGTGGCGCGAAGCCGGCCGCGACGAGCAGCGCATTGCGTTCGCGCAGCGGCACGTCGAGGCGCTCCGCGAGATGCAGCACCATCTCGCGGCTCGGCTGCGCGCGGCCCGATTCGACGAAGCTCAGGTGGCGCGCGGACACTTCCGCGTCGAGCGCGAGCGCCATCTGGCTCAGGCGGCGGCGCTGGCGCCACGTGCGCAGCAGCGGGCCGATGCCGGACGCGCGACTGGCGGACGGGGCGGGCGAATGGAGGGCGGCGGTCGGGTTCATGGAGCAGATGATAGGCAATCCCGCGCGCATTGGGCATTACCTGCCAGGTAAGCATCGCGCGCTCCCCGGGCTCGGACGAGTCGCGGCGCTGCGGTACCATGACGACCGTGCCAACTGAGAGGCGGCGCCGGACCCGCGAGACCACGCATGGGCCGGTGCCGTGCACATTCACGACAAGGCATTCCAGGGGAATCCAACAATGAAAAAACTTGCCGTCCGGCTCGCCTGCGTGGCGACGCTCGCACTTGCCGCGACCAGCGGCCACGCGCAGACCGAAGCTGCGCAGGTGGAAATGAGGGCCGCCGCCGCGGCCGCCAACGAAGCGGTCGTGAAAGGGCCGACCGACATCGACGTGAAACACGAAGCCGTGCTGAAGCTGAAAGCCGGTGAGTCGTTCGTGCCGGCCGCCGAAGCCGGCCGCTACCTGCGCTCGATGGGCAATTCGATCGACGAAACGAAGCTGGTCGGCCTCGTGCTGCCCGACGACCCCGACGCCGACTGGATTTCCGTCGTGTCGTTCGAGCCGAGCGGCTATATCCGCGACGACGACGCGAAGGACTGGAAGCCCGACGAACTGCTGAAGAGCCTGCAGTCCGGCACCGAGGAAGACAACCCGGGGCGCAAGGAACGCGGCCTGCCGGAAACCGAGGTGGTCGGCTGGGCGAAGGCGCCCGCGTACGACGCGGCCACGCACCGGCTCGTGTGGTCCGCGATCATCCGCGACAAGGGCGCGGCGCCGAACGCCGAGAACGACGGCGTGAACTACCGGACGCTCGTGCTCGGCCGTGACGGCTACCTGTCGCTGACGATGGCGTCGACGCTCGCCGACCTGCCGAAATACAAGGCATCGGCCGACGACCTGCTGTCGAACATCCGCTTCAACGACGGCAAGCGCTACGCCGACTTCAACAAGTCGACCGACCACGTCGCCGAGTACGGCCTCGCGGCGCTGATCGTCGGCGTCGGCGCGAAGAAGCTCGGCCTGCTCGCGCTGATCGGCGCGTTCGCGGTGAAGTTCTTCAAGATCGGCGCGGTCGCGCTGCTCGCCGGCGGCGCGGCGCTGAAGCGCTTCTTCGGGCGCAAGCCGAAGGCGGCCGCGGTGCCGGCCGTCGCCGACGCGTCCGATGCAGCCGCCACGGAGCGCAAGGAATGACGAAGCTGTTGCTGCTGATCTTCGGCGGCCTCAAGCTCGGCAAGGTGCTCGTGTCGGCGGGCACCATGCTCGCGTCGATCGCGGTCTACGCGGTGTTCTACGGCTGGCGCTTCGCGGCCGGCTTCGTCGCGCTGCTGCTGGTGCACGAAGCCGGCCACTACCTGGCCGCACAACGGCGCGGGCTCGACGTCGGGCTGCCGACCTTCATTCCGTTCGTCGGCGCGTGGATCCAGCTGAAGGAGATGCCGCACGATGCGGAAACCGAGGCGTACGTCGGGCTCGCCGGGCCGTTCGTCGGCACGCTCGGCGCGCTGGCCTGCTACGCGGCCGCGCGCCACTACGACAGCAACCTGCTGCTCGCGCTGTCGTACACCGGTTTCTTCCTGAACCTCTTCAACATGATTCCGCTGTCGCCGTTCGACGGCGGGCGGATCACCGCGGTGCTGTCGCCGCGCATCTGGTTCGCGGGCGTGCCCGTGCTGATCGCGCTGTTCGTGTATCGCCCGAGCCCGCTGCTGATCGTGATGGCGATCCTCGCGCTGCCGCAACTGAAGCGCGCGTGGCGCTACGATCCCGATGCGCCGGAAAACCGCGTGTACTACGCGACGTCGATCGAGACGAAGACCACATATGCGCTCTGCTACGTCGGCCTGCTCGCGTTCCTCGCGCTGATGACGTCGGGCGTGCACGACATGCTGCGCGTCGCGCATGCGTCGACCTGATGTCGGTTTGATGCAAAAAAACGGCGGCCGCTTTTACGCGGCCGCCTTTTTTCCAGGGTGAACCTCACGCGTCGCGATGACGCAATTCGACGCGCTTGATGTCCTTCACGATCACGAGATAGCTGAACACGGTGACGAGCGCGTTCAGCCCGACGAACACGAGCGCGCCGTTGAACGAGCCGCTCGCGCCGACGAGGTAGCCGATCGCGATCGGCGCGACGATGCCGGCCGTGTTGCCGAACATGTTGAACAGGCTGCCCGACAGGCCGATCGCTTCCTTCGGCGCGGTGTCCGCGACGACGGCCCAGCCGAGCGAGCCGATTCCCTTGCCGAAGAACGACACGGCCATCAGCACGATCACGAGCACTTCGCTGTCGACGTAGTTGCAGCCGATGATCGCCATCGACAGCGCCATCCCGCCGACGATCGGGATCTTGCGCGCGAGCGTCAGCGACACGCCGCGCCGGATCAGCCCGTCCGACAGCATCCCGCCGAGCACGCCGCCGAGGAACCCGCAGATCGCGGGCAGCGACGTCATGAAACCGGCCTTCAGCAGCGACATGCCGCGCGCCTGCACGAGGTAGATCGGAAACCACGTGAGGAAGAAGTACGTGAGCACGTTCACGCAGTACTGGCCGAGGTACACGCCGATCAGCATCCGGTTCGACAGCAACTGGCGCACGTAGTACCAGCCGGCCACGCGGCTGCCTTCCGAACGCGTGCCGTCGGCGCCGCGCGCCCCGGATGGCCGGCCCGTCGACCGCACGAGCCCGCCGCCCTGTTCGATATGGTCGAGTTCCGCGCGGTTCACGGCCGGGTGGTCGACCGGGTCCTTCATCACGCGCAGCCACAGGCACGCCAGCGCGATGCCGGCGAGGCCGAGCCACAGGTACACCTGGTGCCAGCCGTATGCATGCGTGAGCCACGCCATCAGCGGCGAGAACACGACGGCCGCGAAGTACTGCGCGGCGTTGAAGATCGCCGACGCGGTGCCGCGCTCGGCAGTCGGGAACCAGCTCGCGACGACTTTCGCATTGGCGGGGAACGCGGGCGCCTCGGCGATGCCGACCGCGAAGCGCATCGCGAACAGCGCGGCGACCGCGAACGCGGCGCTGCCGCCGAGGCCGATCGTGCTCTGCAGCAGCGTGAATGCCGACCATAGGAAGATGCTCGCCGCGTACACGCGCCGCGCGCCGAAGCGGTCGAGCAGCCAGCCGCTCGGCAGCTGTGCGAGCACGTATGCCCAGCTGAACGCCGAGAAGATGTAGCCCATCGTCACCGGATCGATGCCGAACGCCTTGCGGATCGGCGTGCCGGTGATCGACAGCGTCGCGCGGTCCGCATAGTTGAGCGTCGTGACGACGAACAGCATCGCCAGGATCCAGTAGCGCACGGCGGTCCGGCGCGCGGTGCGCGCGAGATCGAGCGGAAGATCGCGAGGGGTGGTCTGATTAGGCACTTTAATGTACGTCGTCGTATGACATGAGCCGAAGTTTATGAGCAATGGCCAGACGCAGAAACCTCGGGTTTTCCCTTTGAAGGGTGACGCGAGACGGTCAATATTTCGTGATTTGACTGACCGGATAAGGCTTTCGAGCCTGTCGGAAGTTGCCCGGCCGATGGTCCAAAACATGAAATGATGTCGGCAGACATCGTATCTGTTGGGCTACAATGAGCAATCCAATCCCGAACCACGGAGCACACCCCATGCAACTGACAGGAGAGATGCTGATCGGCGCCGACGCGGTGGCCGGCTCGGCCGGAACCTTGCGCGCGTTCGACCCGACGAAGGGCGCGCCGATCGACGCGCCGGCGTTCGGCGTCGCGACGCAGGCCGATGTCGACCGCGCGTGCGAACTCGCGCGCGACGCGTTCGATGCGTACCGCACGCGGCCGCTCGCGGCCCGCGCGGCGTTTCTCGAAGCGATCGCCGATGAAATCGTCGCACTGGGCGACGCGCTGATCGAGCGCGCGCACGCCGAAACGGGCCTGCCCGTCGCGCGGCTGCAGGGCGAGCGCGGCCGCACCGTCGGCCAGCTCCGGCTGTTCGCACGCGTCGTGCGCGACGGGCGCTTCCTCGCCGCGTCGATCGATCCTGCACAGCCCGCGCGCACGCCGCTGCCGCGTTCGGACCTGCGCCTGCAGAAAGTCGCGCTCGGGCCCGTCGTCGTGTTCGGCGCGAGCAACTTCCCGCTCGCGTTCTCGGTGGCCGGCGGCGATACGGCGTCGGCACTCGCGGCCGGCTGCCCGGTGATCGTGAAGGCACACGAGGCGCACCTCGGCACGTCCGAACTGGTCGGCCGCGCGATCCGCGCCGCCGTCGCGAAAACCGGCATGCCGGCCGGCGTGTTCTCGCTGCTGGTCGGGCCCGGGCGCGTGATCGGCGCGGCGCTGGTCAGCCATCCGGCGGTCCAGGCTGTCGGTTTCACCGGTTCGCGGCAGGGCGGCATGGCGCTCGTGCAGCTCGCGAACGCGCGCCCGCAGCCGATTCCCGTCTACGCGGAAATGAGCAGCATCAACCCGGTCGTGCTGTTCCCGGCCGCGCTCGCCGCACGCGGCGACGCGATCGCGACCGGTTTCGTCGATTCGCTGACGCTCGGCGTCGGCCAGTTCTGTACGAACCCGGGCCTCGTGCTCGCGATCGACGGCCCCGATCTCGACCGCTTCGAAACCGTCGCCGCGCAGGCGCTCGCGAAGAAGCCGGCCGGCGTGATGCTCACGCGCGGCATTGCCGATGCGTATCGCAACGGCCGCGGCAAGCTGGCCGAACTGCCGGGCGTGCGCGAAATCGGCGCGGGCGAGGCGGCGCAGACTGAATGCCAGGCCGGCGGCGCGCTGTACGAAGTCGCCGCGCAGGCGTTCCTGGCCGAGCCGGCGTTCAGCCACGAGGTGTTCGGGCCGGCGTCGCTGATCGTGCGCTGCCGCGATCTCGACGAAGTCGCGCGCGTGCTCGACGCGCTCGAAGGCCAGCTGACGGCGACGCTGCAGATGGATGCCGACGACAAGCCGCTCGCGCGCCGGCTGCTGCCGATCCTCGAACGCAAGGCCGGGCGCCTGCTCGTCAACGGCTACCCGACCGGCGTCGAGGTGTGCGATGCGATGGTGCACGGCGGGCCGTTCCCCGCGACGTCGAACCCGGCCGTCACGTCGGTGGGTGCCACGGCGATCGAGCGTTTCCTGCGGCCCGTGTGCTACCAGGACTTCCCGGACGACCTGCTGCCCGACGGGCTGCAGGAAGGCAATCCGCTGGCGATTCCGCGCCTGCGCGACGGGAAGGCGGAATAACGGAGGGCGGGCGGCCCGGCGACGATTGCCGGGCCCGCTGGCCGGAGGGGCGAAAGCGGAGGTGGCCGACGGGTCGCCTCCGCTTTTTTCATGGTGTCTTTCACATCGCCGGAATTTCTCCTACAGTAGCGATGCCTCGGGCCGCCCGGCCCGCAGGCGAGCCTGAGAGACCGACAAAAGACAACGAGGGACCCCTCCAATGAACATCAACAAGCGTGGCGATCACCTGTTCGCGGCCGGATTGTGGAAAGCGATCGGCGACGTCGCGAAATCCGTGCGCACCCAGATCGGCCAGTACAGCGAAGGGCGCGTGCTCGCGAACGCGCTGCAGGATTTCCAGCGCGACCTCGGCGGCAGCGAATTCGACGTGACGATCAACCAGGGGCGGCTCGTCACGGGCGCCGACGCGCATTCGCTCGTGTTCGGGCAGGCCGTTCGCCGTTTCCGGCAGGACATGGAAGCGCTGGTGTTCGCGCTCCAGTACCGGCGCAGCATCGACGAGCGCGACCCGAACCTGCGCACCGAGGCGCTGATGCAGGCGAACAGCCAGCTCGCGACCGCGAAGCAGTCGGCGACGATCACGGTCGGCCGGTTCTTCGATGCGGTCGTCGACCGCGACGTGCTCGGGCAGATCCTCGACGGCGAATCGAATGCGCGCGGCCGCGCGGGCGCGCAGGGCCAGATCGAGGCGACGCGCGTGAAGCTGGGGAACGTACGCTACCGGATCGTCGGGATCATCGCGCAGATGTGACGGCGGCGGCATGCATCGCGGCGGATGCGTGCGTCATCGCGGAACAGAAAGGCCAGGCGACAAACGATCGCGGCCGGCGAGTGCCGGCCGCGATGCAACCCTGCCGGCGCGCGGCGCCGCTGAAGGCGCGCGCCGCCGGCCAGGCCCGCTTACTGCGGGCCCATCTTCTTGATCAGCACGTCGAGCTCGGCCACTTCCGCGTCGGTGAGGTCGACGAGCGGCGCACGCACCGGGCCTGCGTCGTGGCCGACGAGCTTCGCGCCCGCCTTCACGATGCTGACCGCATAGCCCGCGCGGCGGTTGCGGATCTGCAGGTACGGCAGGAAGAACTCGTCGATCAGGCGGCCGACCGTCGCGTGGTCGTCCTTCGCGATCGCTTCGTAGAATTCCATCGCCGTCTTCGGGATGAAGTTGAACACGGCCGACGAGTACACCGGCACGCCGAGCGCCTTGTACGCGGCCGCATAGACTTCCGCCGTCGGCAGGCCGCCGAGGTACGCGAACCGGTCGCCGAGGCGGCGGCGGATCGTGACCATGCTCTCGATTTCGCCGACGCCGTCCTTGAAGCCGATCAGGTTCGGGCAACGGTCGGCGAGGCGCTCGAGCATGTCGGCGTTCAGCTTCGAATTCGCGCGGTTGTACACCACCACGCCGATCTTCAGCGCGCGGCACACCTGCTCGACGTGGTCGGCGATCCCTTCCTGGCTCGCTTCGGTCAGGTAGTGCGGCATCAGCAGCACGCCGCTCGCGCCGAGGCGCTCGGCTTCCTGCGCATACTCGATCGCGACGCGCGTCGCCCCGCCCGCGCCGGCGAGGATCGGCACCTTGCCCTTGCAGGTTTCCGTCGCGACGCGGATCACGTCCGAATACTCGCGTTGCGTGAGCGAGAAGAATTCGCCGGTGCCGCCGGCCGCGAACAGCGCGCTCGCGCCGTACGGCGCGAGCCATTCCAGGCGCTCGGCATAGGTGCTCGGGCGGAAGCTGCCGTCGGCGTCGAAATCCGTCAGCGGAAACGACAGCAGGCCGTGGGAGATGATCTGTTTGAGTTCTTGCGGTGAAGTCATGGTTGGGGTCGTCCGTCTAGCGCGAGTGCTGGGTTCGTCGGGAACGGCATACGAGCCGAATTGGCGATGTCGTTGTATGTCATCGTACAACGAGGGAAAGGGTGGCGCAAGCGGTTTGCTGGTCGGTCAATAGTAGGGTCTTTCCGGATAAGGGTTTACGCAGCATCGCCGGTTGAGGTTGAATGTCGTATGATGACTAACAATATGGCCGATTGCCTTCAGGAATTGCAATGACTGCTTCCCCTCTCTACATCCGCGTGCACCCGGACGACAACGTCGCGATCGTCGTCAACGACGGCGGCCTGCCCGAAGGGGCGACGTTCGCCGACGGGCTGACGCTGTGCGAAGGCGTGCCGCAGGGGCACAAGGTCGCGCTCGTCGATCTCGCGGCCGGCGACCCGGTGGTCCGCTACAACGTGGTGATCGGCTACGCGCTGACCGACCTGCGGCGCGGCAGCTGGGTCAACGAGCGCACGATGCGCATGCCCGAGCCGCCGGGGCTCGACGACCTGCCGCTCGCGACGCGCGCCGCGCCGCCGCTCGAGCCGCTCGAAGGCTATACGTTCGAGGGCTTCCGCAACGCCGACGGCTCGGTCGGCACGCGCAACATCCTCGCGATCACGACGACCGTGCAATGCGTGTCGGGCGTCGTCGAGCATGCGGTGAAGCGGATCAAGGACGAACTGCTGCCGCGCTACCCGAACGTCGACGACGTGGTCGGGCTCGAGCACACGTACGGCTGCGGCGTCGCGATCGACGCACCCGACGCCGACATCCCGATCCGCACGCTGCGCAACATCAGCCTGAATCCGAACTTCGGCGGTGAGGTGATGACCGTGAGCCTCGGCTGCGAGAAACTGCAGCCCGAGCGCCTGCTGCCGCCCGGCGCGATTCCGGTGACCGCCGACGGCGCGGCCGACAACGGCGGCGTCGTGTGCCTGCAGGACGCCGCGCACGTCGGCTTCAACTCGATGATCGACTCGATCATGAAGATGGCCGAATCGCATCTCGAGCGGCTGAATCGCCGCCGCCGCGAGACGTGCCCGGCGTCGGATCTCGTCGTCGGCGTGCAGTGCGGCGGCAGCGACGCGTTCTCGGGGCTCACCGCGAACCCGGCCGTCGGCTTCGCGGCCGACCTGCTGGTGCGCGCCGGCGCGACGATCATGTTCTCGGAAGTGACCGAGGTGCGCGACGGCGTCGCGCAGCTCACGTCGCGTGCGGCGAATGAAGACGTCGCGCGCGAGATCATCCGCGAGATGGACTGGTACGACCGCTACCTGCAGCGCGGCCGCGTCGACCGCAGCGCGAACACGACGCCCGGCAACAAGAAGGGCGGCCTGTCGAACATCGTCGAGAAGGCGATGGGGTCGATCGTGAAGTCGGGCAGCGCGCCGATCGCCGGCGTCGTGCGTCCCGGCGATCGCGCACGGCAGAAGGGGCTGCTGTACGCGGCGACGCCCGCGAGCGATTTCATCTGCGGCACGCTGCAGCTCGCGGCCGGGATGAACCTGCACATCTTCACGACCGGCCGCGGCACGCCGTATGGCCTCGCGCAGGTGCCGGTGATCAAGGTCGCGACGCGCAGCGATCTCGCACGCCGCTGGCACGACCTGATGGATCTCGACGCGGGGCAGATCGCGACCGGCGCGGCGACGATCGAGGACACCGGCTGGGAACTGTTCCGGCTGATGCTCGACGTCGCGAGCGGCAAGCGCCGCACGTGGGCCGAGCAATGGAAGCTCGCGAATGCGCTGACGCTGTTCAACCCGGCGCCGGTGACCTGATACGCGCGATCGTTGCGGCAGGACGATGCGGGCGCCTTCGGGCGCCCGTTTTCATGGCGGCGGCACAGGCGGCCGGTCGTGGCCAGCGCGATTTCCTTACCTCGTACGTAATCGACCGCCCGCGCGCACCCGGCGACGATAGCGGCACGCGGACCCGAAACGTTCGCGACCTCGTCCCCTCATCGACACAAGGAGCCTCGCCATGAACACCGTCCAATCCGCTTCGTCCGTTCACGCCGACCTGATCGACCGCTACTTCGACGCATGGAACGAACCCGACGTCGCGCGCCGCCGCGCGCTGATCGATGCGACCTACGCGAGCGACGCGGCCTACCGCGATCCGCTGATGACCGGCGACGGCCACGCAGGCATCGACACGATGATCGCGGCCGTGCAGGAACGCTTCCCCGCGTATCGCTTTCGCCGCACGACCGATGTCGACGCGTTCGGCCAGCACCTGCGGTTCTCGTGGGCGCTCGTGTCGCCCGACGGCGCGGCGATCGTGAAGGGCTCGGACTTCGGCACCGTCGACGCATCGGGCCGCCTCGCGTCGGTCACCGGGTTCATCGACGAAATGCCGGCCGCGGCGTCGTGACGCGAGCGATGCATGCACCACGGCCGCCGGGATCGGGTAACGTTATGCGGTTTGTTCCTGATCCCGGAGACTAGCCGACATGCTGAAGAATCTCGACCCGCTGCTGCACGCCGACATCCTGCACACGCTGCGCGCGATGGGCCACGGTGACGAAATTGCGATCTGCGACGCGAATTTCCCGGCGGAATCCGTCGCGGAGCACACGGTGGTCGGCCGCGCGCTGCGGATCGACGGCGCCGATTCGGCGCGCGTCGCGCGCGCGGTGTTGTCCGTGCTGCCGCTCGACACGTTCGTCGACACGCCCGCGTGGCGGATGGAAGTCGTCGGCGACGCGGCCGCGGTGCCGCCCGTGCAGCGCGAGGTGCAGGCCGAGATCGATCGCGCGGAAGGGCGCGCGGTGCCGCTCGCGGGCATCGACCGTTTCGCGTTCTACGAACGCGCGCAGCAGGCGTACGCGGTGATCGTCACCGGCGAGCTGCGCGGCTACGGCTGCTTCATCTTCAAGAAAGGCGTGCTGTTGAGCGACGCGGGCTAAACGCCCGCGTCGACGCTTTTTCGGGCCGCCGCCAGCGGGCCGCGCGGCCGCCGCCGTGTAAAGATTTGCTACAACCTTTTTCTTGGACACGGCCGAAAGACCCTCTATGCTGGCCCATTTGCCGCGGGCCCCGCAGGGTTGCGCGGCCCCGAGCTGCACGGGCGCGACCCGTGCGGCCGGCCGAATTGCATACGAGGAGAGAGGCATGACGCGTTCCGTCGATTCCGGCGTCATTTTTTTCGCACGCCTGGCGCTGGCGGCGTTGTTCTTGTGGGGCGGCGTGATGAAGCTGCTCGGCTACAGCGATTTCGTCGGTTACCTGCACGGGCTGAACGTGCCGTATCCGCAGGTGATCGGGCCGATCGTCGTCGCGATCGAGGGGCTCGGCGGCCTGCTGCTGATCGTCGGCTACAAGGTGAAGCCGCTTGCGCTGCTGATGGCGTTCTATACGGTCGCGACCGCCATGGTCGGACACAATTTCTGGGACGCGACCGACGCCGCGGTCCAGCACGACATGGTGATCCATTTCTGGAAGAACATCGCGATCGCCGGCGGGTTCCTGCTGCTGTATGTCACCGGCGCCGGCGGCGCGAGCATCGACGGCCTGCGCCGGCCGAGCTCGTCGTACGGCGGCCTGCGCTGATCGCACGCGCCCCGCTGCGCTGAAGCAAAAAGAAAGGGCCGAATCCCGCGGGATTCGGCCCTTTGTTCATGGCGCGGGCGCGTGTGCCGGCATGCCGCTCAGTGTGCGTCCTTCACGTCCTTCGCATCCTTCGAGAACTGCACGGCGATCGCGCCGAGCACGCAGATCGCCGCGACGTACACGACCGGTGCGAGCGGGTTCGACTTCATCATCAACGACACGATCACCGGCGTGAGGCCGCCGAAGATCGCATACGCGACGTTGTACGAGAACGAGATGCCCGAGAAGCGCACGACGGCCGGGAAGCTCTTGACCATCACGAACGGCACCGCGCCGATCGTACCGACCATGAAGCCCGCGATCCCGTAGTAGAGCGGCAGCGTCGACGCGTCGGCCGCGACCTGCACGAACAGCAGGTAGTAGCACGCGGCGAGCCCGATGCCGCCGATGCCGAGCACGCGCTTCGCGCCGATCATGCCCGCGAGCGAACCGGCGGTGATGCAGCCGGCCGTCAGGCACAGCGTCGCGACGCTGTTCGCGAACAGCGTCGTCGCGGGTGTCAGGTGGAACTGCTTCTGCAGCAGCGCGGGCGTCATCAGGATCACGACGACGATCGCGGCCGACAGCATCCACGTGAGCAGCATCGACACGATCACCGCGCGACCGTGGTCGCGCAGCACGGCCTTCAGCGGAATCTCGGCCGCGAGCGCCTTCTTCGCCTTCATTTCGGCGAACACCGGCGTTTCGTGCAGCCAGCGGCGCAGGTACACGGAGAACAGCCCGAACACGCCGCCCAGCAGGAACGGGATGCGCCACGCGAACGCGCCGACTTCGGCGGCCGAGTAGCGGCTGTTGATGCCGGCCGCGACGAGCGAGCCGAGCAGGATGCCGGCCGTGAGGCCCGCGGTCAGCGTGCCGCAGGCGTAGCCGATGTGGCGCGACGGCACGTGCTCGGACACGAACACCCACGCGCCCGGCACTTCGCCGCCGACCGCCGCGCCCTGCAGCACGCGGAACAGCAGCAGCAACACCGGCGCGAGGATGCCGATCGTGTCGTAGGTCGGCAGCAGGCCCATCAGCAGCGTCGGCACCGACATCATCAGCACGCTCAGCGTGAACATCCGCTTGCGGCCGAACAGGTCGCCGAAGTGCGCCATGATCACGCCGCCGAGCGGGCGCGCGAGATAGCCGGCCGCGAAGATGCCGAACGTCTGCAACTGGCGCAGCCAGTCGGGAATGTCGTGCGGGAAGAAGAGCTGTCCTATCGCCGGCGCGAAGAACACGAAGATGATGAAGTCGTAGAACTCGAGGGCGCCGCCGAGTGCGGCAAGGCCAAGGGTCTTGTAGTCGCTGCGCGTGAGCGCGCGTTCGGCGGCGCGAGGCACGCCGCTCAATTCGGAAGCTTGCATGGTCAGGACGATCGGTTTTCGAATGTTGTTGTCGGTGCTGCGTCTCCAGGGCCCGCTATCGGCATGGACTGACAAGGCGCGGCTTGCATCGTCGAAGCGTGCCGCGTGCCGGGTGAGGCACGAAACACGCGCCGCCGCACCGGGATGGGGCGCGGCGGAGACGAAGCGTCAAAGCGGGTTGGGGGATTCTACAGGAGCGCGAAATGCCTGCGCGCGAGTGTGCGCCGGGGACGGCTTCGGGCCATGCAGCCGAAGCGTGCGCGGCGCGGGCGGCCGGCGAGCCGCCCGCGCGCCGTGCGAGAGGGAGGTTGCGTATCGGCCGGTTCAGTTGCCGGCGATCGTGTCGACCGGCTTGAACGCGCCGTGCTCGACCTTGTAGATCGTCACCGGCGCATCCCTCAGGTCGCCCTTCGTGTCGTACGCGATGCTCGGCGCCGACACGCCCTTGACCGACACCTTGCCGAGATACGGCGTGTACACCTTCGGATCGGTCGAGTTCGCGTCCTTCATCGCGGTGAGCAGCGCGATCGTGCCGTCATACGCGTACGGCGAGTACGTGATCACGTCTTCGTTGAAGCGCGCCTTGTAGCGTGCCGCGTAGCCGGAGAAGCCCGGCATCTTTTCCTTCGGCAGCCCGCCCATGTAGACGATCGCGCCCTCGGCCGCGTCGCCGCCGACCTTCAGGAACGTCGGCGAGCGCGACATCTCGCCCGTCACGAAGGCCGACTTCATCCCGAGCTGGCGCATCTTGCGGATCATCGGCGACGATTGCGCGTCGCCGCCGCCGTAGAAGATCGCGTCCGGATTGACGCCCTTCAGGTTGGTCAGGATCGCGGAGAAATCGAGCGCCTTGTCGTTCGTGAAGTCGCGCTTGACGATCGTGCCGCCGGCCGCTTCCACGGCCTTTGCGAATTCGTCGGCGATGCCCTGGCCGTAGGCCGTGCGGTCGTCGATGATCGCGATGCGCTTGAAGCGCAGCGTCTTCACCGCGTAGGTGCCGACGATGCGGCCGGCCTGCGCGTCGCTCGTCAGCAGCCGGTAGGTCGTCTTGTAGCCGCGCGCCGTGTATTGCGGCGACGTCGCCATCGAGATCTGCGGCAGCCCCGCGCGATCGTACAGGTCGGATGCCGGAATGCTGGTGCCCGAGTTGAAGTGGCCGATGATCCCGCGGACGTTGTCGTCGATCAGCCGCTGCGCGACGGTCGTACCGGTGCGCGGGTCGGCCTGGTCGTCCTGCGAATCGAGCTGGAACGTGACCGGCTTGCCGCCGATCGTCGGATGCGTCGCGTTGAAATCGGCGATCGCGAGCTGCACGCCCTTCTGCATGTCCGTGCCGTAATTCGACTGCGGGCCGGTCAGCGGTGCGGCGAAACCGATCTTGACGACGTCGGCGGCGATGGCGTGCGCGCCCGACAGTGCGCAGGCAGCGGCCAGCGCGACGTGCGATACCTTCAGCTTCACTTTCACTTCCCCTTGATGGCGTGGTTGGGCCGCCGCCGGCCTGCGGGCCGGCGCCGGTAAGCCGGGCGAGACGGTTCGGTCGGCAGGCCGATGCGAGGCCCGTGCAGGCTCGCCGCGTGCTGCCCGCGCTGTGCCGGAATCGGCGTGCGCGCCGACGGGTGCGGCGGGCCGTGCATGCCGATTGCAGCAGCGGCGGGATGTCGTCTCGTGACCGTGAAGCGAAGTCTAGGTAGCGAAAATGCGGGCGTCTTGCGCGTTCGGTGCGCAGCCGGCGACGATATCGGCATATCGTCGATAACCCTGATATATGCTGAAATCGTCATGCCGGATGCGCAATCGCGCCAAGACGCGGGGCGTGCGCATTTTTAGGATGGTGGATTCGGGCGCGCGTTGCAGTGTGTGTCGATGCGGCAAGCCGGCGGCAATGGCGGCGTGGCCGCAGCCGGCGGCGCACGCGTGTCGCAGTCGTTGCGCATGCAACCTGTGTCGCCGGCCGATGCAGGCCGATCGCGGTGCGCGATGCGACTGTCCGGACACCGCCTGCATGCTTGCCTCGCACCCGGCGCGCCGCAATCGAAGGGGCGCTTCTATAATCGACGCCATCTGCCACTCGCTTCGCGGTTGCCGGGATGACGACCTTGCTTGCCGTACCGCCCATGAGCCTGTCCGAACCGTTGCGCTACCAGCCCGACAACGCCGATCTCGGCGCGATGCTCGCGCACTTCCGCCTGCTCGAACCGGTGTTCGACGCGCTGCCGGACGTCGCGTTCTTCGTGAAGGATGCGAGCGGCCGCTACGCGATCGTCAATCGCACGCTGGCGCTGCGCTGCGGCTACAAGGACAAGCGCGACCTGCTCGGCAAGACGGCCGACGAAGTGTTTCCGCGTCGCTTCGGCCGCAGCTATTTCGAGCAGGACATGGCGACGATCAACGCCGGCCAGCAACTGATGGACCAGCTCGAGCTGCACCTGTATCCGGGCCGCCAGCCGGGCTGGTGCCTGACCTGCAAGGAGCCGCTGCGCGACGCCGCGGGCAGGGTGGTCGGCCTCGCGGGCATCTCGCGCGACCTGAAGGCGCACGAGGGATCGCACCCGGCGTACAGCCGGCTCGCCGACGTGGTCCAGCACATCCAGGATCACTACGTGCAGCCGCTGAACCTGAAGCAGCTTGCGCAGATGGCCGGGATGTCGGTCGCGCAGCTCGAACGCTACTTCCACAAGGTGTTCCACCTGACGCCGCGCCAGGTGCTGCTGAAGACGCGGCTCGATGCGGCCACCGCGCTGCTCGTCACGCACGACAAGGTCACCGACGTCGCGGCGCTATGCGGCTATACGGATCACAGCGCGTTCACGCGCCAGTTCAAGGCGACGGTCGGCGTGACGCCGACGGAATACCGGTTGATGCTGCAGGAACGGGCAGGGTGACGCGATTCGCCGGCCGGGCCGGCGCATCGCGGGGATCGGGGTGCTGCGGAGTACTGCGGAGTACTGCGGGGAAACGGGGAAGCCGTGAAAACGGCGGCTCAGCGGTAGCCGAGCCCTTTCAGGACGGCCGTGCCGTTTTCGGTCAGCCGGAAGCTCGGGGCCGTATCGGGGTCGAGCTTGACCATCTCGACGAGACCGGCTTCCTGCAGCGCAGGCAGTTCGGGTTTGGCGTTCGCGCCGATCGGTGCATGCAGCAGCACGAGCAGCGTCGCGATTTCATGATGACTGAGCAGGCGGCGCAGCATCGTCTTCTTTGCAGGGGGCGCGGCCGGGCGGCCCGCGGGTGCTTCTACGGCGCTCATCGCTTTCCTCCTTTTCGAGATAACCATCGGGTACTGGTTGCGGATGGTGCCGTCGAAGACTTAAGCGATTCTTAAAACCGTGGCGGCCGGACGGATGCTGCGCTGCGGTACGGGTTACGGGATGTAACGTCATACGCGGCGCGGCTCCCGGCCCGATCGCGGCGAGCCGCGCGGGCGGGTCCGCGGCGGCCGGATTCACCACGATGGTGCGTCAATGAATGTGGATTTTTGTGCCGGACGCGAGACACCGGCACGGTCCAGCCCTCAACCGCGGATTTTCATCCATTCCTTATTTCCTGCGCTGCGCCTGTGCGGCGAGCCGCACGGCCGCGTTCGTCGCGCCGTAACCGTCGTATCCGCCGCGCCGCTCGACGATCTCGAGCGAGAAGCGGTTGTCGACCAGTTCCGTATACGCGTGCAGGAATTCGCCGCCGTGCTCGTCGCGGTCGTACAGCAGGTGGTGCGCGCTCAGCGTGTCGATCAGTTCGTCCGGCAGCGCATAGCGCGCGGCGAGATCGTCGTAGTAATTGGGCGGAATGCGCAGGAACGGCACACCGTCGGCCGCGAACGCAGCGACCGTCTTCACGATGTCGTCCGTGCGGAACGCGACGTGGTTCAGCCCCGTGCCGTGGTAGCGGTCGAGCGATTCGGCAACGGCCGTATGGCGATCGACCGACGCATTCAGCGCGATCCGCACCGAGCCGTCGGCGCTGCGCACCGCGCGGCTGCGCATCAGCCCGTACGGGTCGGGCACGAGCCAGCTACGCTCGGCCTCGAAGCCGAACGCCGTCTTGAAGAACAGGATCCACGTGTCGAGTGCGTCGGCCGGCAGCGCGAGGCACACATGGTCGATGCCCGTCAGCGGGCCGACTTCGCTCGGGCCGTCGATGTCGGTCAGCACGAAGTCCGATTCGTACAGCGTCGGCGCGTTCGGCGCTTCGTCGACGAAATATTCGAGGCTGCCGTCCGGCGCCTGCACGCTCGGCAGCACGCGCTCGTTCGGCCCGACGCGGCCCGAGAACGGCGCGTAGCCGAAGCCGGCCGCGCGTTCGAACGCCACTTTCGCGTCGTCGACGCGGAATGCCGACGCGCACAGCGACAGCCCGTGCTGCTGGAAGAACGCATCGGCGAACGAGTCGCGCTCGGCGTTCAGCACGATCGACGCGGCGCCGTGCTGGAACAGCGTCACGTCCTTCGACCGATGCCGGCCGGCGAGCCGGAAGCGCATCCGGCCGAGCCATTCGCCGACGGTCGCCGCCGCCTGCGCGTCGACCGCGAACTCGATGAACTGGAACCCGACGTGCGCGGGCGGCGCCGGCGGCGCGAACAGCGGCTGGCCGGCGGCCGGCGCGCGGCCGTCCTGCGCGAGCCGCGTGCGTGTCAGTTCTTCCAGATGGAGCAGCGAGCGATGGCCGTCGGCGGCCGTGATCGCGGTCGGCGCCGCGCGGAAACCGTCGTTGAAGATCTCGAGCGACAGCGGCCCCGTATAGCCCGACTCGATCACCCGCGCGGTGAAGCGCGCGAGGTCGAAGTCGCCCTGGCCCGGGAACGAGCGGTAATGGCGACTCCATTCGAGCACGTCCATCGCGAGCTTCGGCGCGTCGGCGATCTGCACGAACGCGATCCGGTCGCCGGGGATCTCGGCGATCGCATCCGGCGAATCGTCGAGCGACAGCGTGTGGAAGCTGTCGAGCGCGAGGCCGAGGTGCGGGCTGTTCACCGCATTCACGAGTGTCCACGCATGGCCGTAGCGCTTCACGACGCGGCCCCATGCGAGCGCTTCGTACGCGGCGATCACGCCGGCCTGCCGCGCCGCTTCGGCGAGTGCGCCAAGCTGGTCGACGAGCAGCCCGTCGTCCGCGATCGTGTCGGCCGACACATTGCTGCAGACGAGGATGCGGTCGGTGCCGAGCGCATGCATCACGTCGAACTTGCGCTTGATCCGCTCGAGGTTGCGCGCGAGCTGGGCCGCGCTGACGCCCTCGAAGTCGCGAAACGGCTGGAACAGCACGATGTCGAGGCCGAGATCGGCGGCCATGCGCCGGACGTCGGCCGGCGATCCGTCGAAGTAGACGAGGTCGTTTTCGAAGATTTCGACGCCGTCGAAGCCTGCTGCCTGGATGGCGGCGAGTTTCTCGGCGAGCGTGCCGGACAGTGACACGGTGGCGATCGAACGCTGCATGGCGATTCCTGCGGATGAGCGGGGCATGGCGTCGGTCGAACCGGCCCTGAATGAACCAGTCGTTGAGTCCCGGGCGCACGCCATATCCCGAATTTACTGGGCTGGTGGTGCGTATTGTACAAACTAACTAGGTGGTACAAATTAGCGAAAACCCGAAAAGACAGCGCGCTTTCACGGGCGCACACTAGCGCCAAATTCCGATGTCTTTGGGGCGAGGCCGGTCACGGTCCGCCCCTGTTTTAGGAGCAGAATCATCATGAGCAAGCACAAGGTACTGGTGCTGAACGGCCCGAACCTGAACCTGCTGGGGACGCGCGAGCCCCATATCTACGGCGCGGAAACACTCGCCGACGTCGAGCAGCGCTGCCGCACGGCAGGCGAGGCGCTCGGGCTGGAGATCGCGTTCCGCCAGTCGAATGCCGAGCATCAGCTGATCGACTGGCTGCACGCCGCACGCGTCGACACGGACGGCATCGTGATCAACCCGGCCGCCTATACGCATACGTCGGTCGCGCTGGCCGACGCGCTTTCCGCGATCGCGAAGCCGGTGATCGAAGTGCATATCTCGAACGTGCATCGCCGCGAGGCGTTCCGCCACCATTCGTATGTGTCGGCGGTCGCCGAAGCCGTGATCTGCGGCTGCGGCACCGAAGGCTATGTGTTCGCGCTGCAGCGTCTGGCGACGCTGTTCGCGCAGGGAGCCGCACGATGAGCCGCCCGTCGTTTCTGATCGGCCTGATCGGCCAGGGCATCGGCGGTTCGCTGTCGCCCGCGATGCACGAGGAAGAAGGTTTCCGCCAGGGGTTCGGCTACGTGTACCGGCGCATCGATCTCGATGCGCTCGGCGTGACCGTCGACGCACTGCCGCAACTGCTCGATGCCGCGCAGCGGATGGGCTACAACGGGCTGAACATCACGCACCCGTGCAAGCAGCGCGTGATCGAACACCTCGACGCGCTGTCGGACGACGCGCGCGCGCTCGGCGCGGTGAACACCGTGCTGTTCAAGGACGGCAAGCGGATCGGCCACAACACCGACTGGTCGGGTTTCGCGAAATCGTTCCGCCGCGGGTTGCCCGACGCGAAGCTCGACAGCGTCGTCCAGCTCGGCGCGGGCGGTGCCGGTGCGGCCGTCGCGCACGCGGCGCTGCAGATGGGCGCGGCCGAACTGACGATCTTCGATGTCGACGGCACGCGCGCCGCCGCGCTGGCAGGCGAACTGCAGCAACGCTTCCCCGCCGCACGGGTCGTGCCTGGCGGCGATCTCGCGGCCGCGATGCGCGCCGCGACGGGCCTGATCCACGCAACGCCGACCGGCATGGCCAAGCATCCGGGCCTGCCGCTGCCGGCCGAGCTGCTCCACGCGGGCATGTGGGTGGCCGACATCGTGTATTTCCCGCTCGAAACCGAACTGATCCACGCCGCGCGCGCGGCCGGCTGCGCCACGCTGCCGGGCGGCGGGATGGCCGTCTATCAGGCCGTCGACGCGTTCGAGATCTTCACCGGACGCACGCCCGACGCCGAGCGGATGTTCGATCACTTTCAGTCGCTCGTCGCGCGCTGACCCCTTACAGAAAGAGAGACCAGGAGACGACCATGCAGCACACCACCCACACGAGCGCCGCGCCGGCGCAGGCCGGCACGGTCCGGCGCACCTCGGCGCGCTACAAGATTCTCGCGCTGCTCGCGATCGGCACGATGATCAACTATCTCGACCGCACCGTGCTGGGGGTGGCTGCGCCGCAGCTCACCAAGGAGCTCGGCATCAACGCGGCCGTGATGGGCATCATGTTCTCCGCGTTCTCCTGGACGTACGTGGCGGCGCAGGTGCCCGGCGGCCTGTTCCTCGACCGCTTCGGCAGCAAGGTCACCTACTACTGGTCGATGACGCTGTGGTCGCTGTGCACGTTCCTGCAGGGCTTCGTGCCCGGCGTCGGGACGCTGCTCGCGTGCCGTCTCGGGCTCGGCGTCGCGGAAGCGCCGTGCTTCCCGACCAACAGCCGCGTCGTCGCGACGTGGTTCCCGCAGAGCGAGCGCGCGATGGCGACGGGCACCTATACCGTCGGCGAATACATCGGCCTCGCGTTCTTCAGCCCCGTGCTGTTCGCGCTGATGGGCGCGTTCGGCTGGCGCTCGCTGTTCTGGGTCGTCGGCGCGGTCGGCATCGTGTTCGGCCTGGTCTGGTGGAAGTTCTATCACGAGCCGCGCAACCATCCGGCCGCGAACTCGGAGGAGCTGGCGTATATCGAGGCGGGCGGCGGTCTCGTGCACGGCGTGCGCAAGGACGGCGACAAGGGCGGCAAGGGCGAGCAGAAGTCGTTCAGCTGGGCGATGGCCGGCCAGCTGCTGAAGAAGCGCCAGCTCGCGGGCATCTGCCTCGGCCAGTTCGCCGGCAACTCGACGCTCGTGTTCTTCCTGACCTGGTTCCCGACCTACCTTGCCACCGAGCGCCACATGGGCTGGCTGAAGATCGGTTTCTTCGCGGTGATGCCGTTCATCGCCGCGTCGGTCGGCGTGATGTTCGGCGGGATCTTCTCCGACTGGCTGCTGCGCCGCGGCAAGTCCGCGAACCTCGCGCGCAAGCTGCCGATCATCGCGGGCCTGCTGCTCGCGTCGACGATCATTCTCGCGAACTACGTGAAGAGCAACGAAGCCGTGATCGCGATCCTGTCGGTCGCGTTCTTCGCGCAAGGGATGGCCGCGCTCGGCTGGACGCTCGTGTCGGACATCGCGCCGGACGGCCTGCTCGGCGTGACGGGCGGCATCTTCAACTTCGCGGCGAATCTCGCGGGCATCGTCACGCCGCTGGTCGTCGGTTTCATCGTCGCGTCGACCGGCTCGTTCGTCGGTGCGCTCGTGTTCATCGGCGTGATCGCGCTGGTCGGTGCGCTGTCGTACATCTTCGTCGTCGGCGACATCAAGCGGATCGAACTGTAAGCACCGGCTCCACGCACATTCCGTGCGTTAGTCCGGCGGCCAACCGGCCGCCGGGCTTTTTTGTTTGCGTGCGCCGGCTGGGGTGTCGGCCCGCGCACGGCGCTTACGCGCGCTGCACGGCGATGCCGAGCGATTCGACCGCCTGCGCGATCGCCGCGACCGCGCGCCGGATATCGCCCGAATCGATCGCGCCGATGCAGCCGACGCGGAACGTCTCGAGCTGCGTGAGCTTGCCCGGATACAGGATGAAGCCCGCGTCGCGCACGGCGTCGTAGAAGCGGCGGAAATCGTAGGCCGGATGGTCGGGCGCGTGGAACGTGACGATCACCGGCGCCTGCACGCTCGCGTCGAGGAACGGCACGAAGCCGAGCGCGCGCATCGATTCGACCAGTGTCCGGCAGTTGTCCGCGTAACGCGCGCCGCGCGCCGGCTGGCCGCCTTCGGCGAGGTACTGGTCGAGCGCGGCGCGCAGCGCGGCGATCACGTGCGTCGGCGGCGTGAAGCGCCACTGGCCCGTCTTGCGCAGGTACGCGTACTGGTC
This sequence comes from Burkholderia sp., assembly GCA_031253835.1. Lineage (GTDB taxonomy): Bacteria > Pseudomonadota > Gammaproteobacteria > Burkholderiales > Burkholderiaceae > Burkholderia. The sequence goes on from JAIRVP010000010.1 coordinate 73,027, forward strand.
GTGAAGATCGAGCGCGAGCGACGGCGAGTTGCCTTCGCACGCGTCGAGCGCGTCGCGCCGCACGATCGCGAACCCCATCCCCGGCACGCCTTCGAGACATTTGCCGCTTGCCGAGACCAGCGCATCGATGCCGCTGTCCGCGAGCGCGATCGGCAACGCGCCGAACGAGCTCATCGCGTCGACGATCAGCCGCTTGCCGTGGCGCCGGCACGCGGCCGCGATCGCATCGAGCGGATTCAGGATCCCCGCGCTTGTTTCCAGGTGCACGAGCGCGACGTGCGTGATGCGCGGTTCGCGCGCGAATGCGGCCTCGACCGCCGCCGCGTCGACGGCCGCGTCCTCGCCGAACGGCAATGCGATTGCTTCGATGCCGAGCCGGCCGAGGATCTTCAGGATGCGTGCGCAATACGCGCCGTTGTCGGGCACGAGCACGACGCCGTCGCGCGGCACCAGCGTGCCGAGCGCGGCTTCGACCGAGAACGTGCCGCTGCCCTGCATCGGCACGCACACGTACGCGTCGCCGCCTTTCGCGATCGCGACGAGGTCGGCGCAGACGCTGGCCGTCAGTTGATTGAAAGCGGCGTCCCACGACCCCCAGTCATGTTGCATTGCGTGGCGGGTTGTGGCGGACGTGGTGAGCGGGCCGGGCGTGAGCAGAATCGGGTCGGACATGGTTTTTCTCCAGCAGAGGTCGAACGAAACGCCGGGCGGCATTTCTGAATGACTTGCATGATATTGGCAAAATGTGTCATTTTTTGGAAATTGTGGCATTCGTCACGGGTTTGTCATCGAACGCTGTGATCCTTCGGTTGCCGCGCGAAACCCACCTCAGCGCGGCGGCGAGGCGGGCCGTCGTTCGGCCTGCCCGGAGATAACAGAGAGCCGGATCGTGCCCCGGCCGTTTGGTGTTCCGCCTACGGAGAAGTCAGATGACACTGCAGAAATCCTCGCGCGCCGCTGCCGGCGCGTTCCGCAAGCTCGCGCTGGCCGCCTGCGCCGCCGGTCTGCTGCAAGGTGCCGCGATGCCGGCGCATGCGGCGAACGCGGTCGTGCTGTACACGGCGGACGGTCTCGAGAACCTCTATCGCGATGTGCTGCCGGCCTTCGAGAAGAAGGAAGGCGTCAAGGTCAACATCGTGACGGCAGGTAGCGGCGAGGTCGTGAACCGCGCGAACATCGAGAAGAATTCCCCGAAGGCCGACGTGATCGTCACGCTGCCGCCGTTCATCCAGCAAGCCGGCCAGATGGGCCTGCTGCAGCCGTACCAGAGCGTGAACTACAAGAACGTGCCGGCCATCGCGAAGGCCGAGGACGGCACGTGGGCGACGTTCGTGAACAACTACTTCTCGTTCGCGATCAACCCGGACGTCGTGAAGAACCAGCCGAAGACGTTCGCCGACCTGCTGTCGCCGGCTTACGCGGGCAAGGTCGCTTACTCGAACCCGGCCACGGCCGGCGACGGGATGGCCGTGCTGATCCTGACGACGTCGCTGATGGGCGAGGACAAGGCGTTCGACTATCTCGCGAAGCTGTCGCAGAGCGTGAAGTTCCACACGAAGGGCACGGGCTACCTGAACGTGCTGCTGTCGCGTAACGAGATCAGCGTCGCGAACGGCGACCTGCAGATGGACCTCGACGACGCCGAGCACGGCGCGCTGTCCGTCAAGCCGATCTTCCTGGCCGCGAAGGACGGCGACCAGCCGACCACGTTCCAGCTCCCGTACGGCATCGGCCTGATCAAGAGCGGCCCGAACCAGGACGTGGGCAAGAAGCTGATCGACTACCTGATGTCGACGGAAGTGCAGTCGAAGGTGCCGGACATGTACGGCATCCCGGGCCGCACGGACGTGCCGCTGGCCGGCAAGAACGGCGAAGCGGTCAAGAAGGCGATCGCGGGCGTGAAGCTGATCCCGGTCGACTGGACCCAGGTGATGGCGAAGAAGCCGGTGTGGATCGAGCGCTGGAAGAAGGACGTGATCGGCAGCTCGGGCAAGCAGCTCGACGTCGTCAAGCCGAAGTGATCGGCACACGCCGCCTGTATTAGTGAGCAAGAGGATGAACCCGGTGGAAACCACCCTGACCCATCCCGGCGCATTCGGCGCCGCCGAACCGCACGCGACGCTGCGGTCCGGCGCGCCGGGCGGCGTGCAGATCGAACACCTGAGCGTGCGCTACGGCGCACGCACGGTGCTGGAAGATCTGTCGCTGTCGATCGGTGCCGGTGAATTTCTGACCGTGCTCGGCAAGAGCGGCTGCGGCAAGACCACGCTGCTGCGCTTCATCGCCGGGTTCGTGAAGGCCGACGGCCTGACCGGCACGCTGACCGTTGCCGGACGCGACCTGACCTATGCGCCGCCGCACAAGCGCAATCTCGGTCTGCTGTTCCAGAATTACGCGCTGTTCCCGCATCTGTCGGTGTTCGAGAACGTCGCATTCGGGCTGCGCGCACGCGGCATGGCGTCGTCGGAAGTGACGCGCCGCGTCGCCGACGCGCTGAAGCTCGTGCAGCTCGGCGATGCGGGCCATCATCTGCCCGCGCAACTGTCTGGCGGGATGCAGCAGCGCGTCGCGCTGGCGCGCGCGCTCGTGATCGAGCCGGACGTGCTGCTGCTCGACGAGCCGCTGTCGGCCCTCGACGCCAACCTGCGCGCATCGGTGCGCAGCGAACTGAAGGCGCTGCACGAGCGCCTGCCGAACCTGACCGTCGTCTGCGTGACGCACGACCGCGACGACGCGCTCGTGCTGTCCGACCGCGCGCTGCTGATGCGCGACGGCCACATCGCGCAGCTCGGCACGCCGCAGCAGCTGTACGACGCGCCGCAGGACGGCTACGTCGCACGCTATCTCGGCCCGGCGAACCTGCTGCCGCCGCACGTGATCTTCCCGCTCGGCGATCCGCGCCACGACGTGCGCGGCAAGGTCGCATGCGTGCGCCCCGAGCGCCTGACCGTGATGCCGCCGGCGGCCGGCGGCCTGCACGGCACGGTCGCGTCCGTCGAATGGCAGGGTGCGGACCTGTCGATCGCCGTCGTGATCGACGCGGCGCCCGACGAGCCCGTGCGCGTCACGATGCAACGCGGCCGCGGCGCGGCCCCCGAGCGCGGTGCGCGCGTGTCCCTGCAATGCGAGGCAGACGATGTCGTCCTTATCGAGCCCTGAAACCGGCCTGCCGCCGCACGTGCTCGCGTCGGCCGCCGCGCACGCCGCCGCCGCGCGGCGCCGCAAGCGCATGGGCGACCTGCACTTGGCCGCGCTCGCGATCGTCGTGCTCGGCCCGCTCGTCGTCTATCCGCTGGTGCGGCTGGTGCTGCTGAGCGTGTCGGGCGATCACGGGCTGAGTTTCGCCGCGTACCGGACTTTCTTCGGCAACCCCGACACGCGCGGCGTGCTGCTGACGACGCTCGGCGTGCTGTTCGCGAGCGCCGGCACCGCGTCGGTGCTTGGCGTGCTGCTGGCCGCGCTGCTGTTCTTCAAGCCGTTCCCGGGCGCATCGCTCGTCACGCGCTTCCTCGAACTGTACGTCGCGTTCCCGTCGTTCCTCGTCGCGTTCACGCTGATCTTCCTGTACGGCTCGCAAGGGTCGATCAGCATCGCGCTGCAGCACCTGTTCCATCTCGAGAACCCGCCGCTCGACTTCCTGTTCGGCATCGGCGGCGTGATTCTCGCGCAGACCGTGTTCTATACGCCGTTCGTCGTGCGGCCGACGCTCGCGTCGTTCGCGACGCTCGACCTGCGTCTGATCGAAGCCGCGCGCAGCCTCGGCGCGCCCGGCTGGATGCTCGCGCGTCGCGTCGTGCTGCCGATCGCGTGGCCGGGCATCGCCGCCGGCACCGTGCTGTGCTTCCTGCTGACGCTGAACGAGTTCGGGATTCTGCTCGTGCTCGGCAGCGCGCGGCTCGTCACGCTGCCGGTCGCGATCTACAGCAGCGCGACCGTCGATCTCGACCTGCCGACCGCGTCGGCCGGCGCGGTCGTGATGCTGGCGTTGTCGCTGGCGCTGTATGCGGTTTATCGCCGGGTGAACCGGCGTGCGACGGGAGGGAACGATGTCCGCTGAATATCGTATCGGGCCAGCCGTGCCGCGCCACCAGATCGGCTGGAGCGACACGCTGCTCAAGCATGCATCGCGCGCCGCGCTCGCGCTGGCCGCATTCGCGTGCTTCTGGTTGTTCGTACTGCCGGTCGTCGTCGTCGCGCTGTCGAGCGTGTCGACGCAATGGTCGGGCACGATTTTGCCGGCCGGCTACAGCCTGCGCTGGTTCGAGCGGCTCGGGTCGCCGGAATACGACGCGCTGCTGACGAGCCTCGAAATCGGCTTCGGCGTGTCGGCGATCGGCACGATCCTCGGGCTGTGGCTCGCGCTGGCGCTCGAAGGGCGCGACCGGCGCGGCCTCGGCGCGGTGGTCGACGCGCTCGTGATGGTGCCGAACGGCGTGCCGAGCGTCGTGCTCGGGCTCGCGGTGCTGATCGCGTATCACCAGAAGCCGTTCGACCTGTCGAGCTCGGCGGCGATCGTCGTGTTCGTGCAGCTCGCGCTGATCCTGCCGTTCTGCTATCGCTGCGCGGCCGCCGCGCTGCGGCCGGAGCTCACCGTGCTGCGCGAAGCCGCGGCGAGCCTCGGTGCGCCGCCCGCGATGGTGCTGCGCCGCGTGCTGCTGCCTCAGCTCGTGCCGGCGCTGCGCGCGAGCCTCGCGCTCGGCTTCGCGCTGTCGCTCGGCGAGCTCGGCGCGACGCTGACGGTCTATCCGCCGGGCTTCGCGACCGTGCCGATCGTCGTGATCGGCCAGGTGGAGCGCGGTTACTACCTTCCGGCGTCGGCGCTGTCGCTGCTGATGCTCGGCGCGTCGCTCGCGGCGCTGCTGCTGATCGCTGCGCGCGTGCCGCGCGGCAAGCGGGCGGCATCATGAACGCCGCGTTCGCATTGCGCCATCCCGGCGACGCATCGGCGGCCGGCACCTCGAACGATCTCGCGGGTCGCTCGGTCGACGTCAACGGCCGGCGCTACCGGCTGCCGGTCGAGCCGACCGTCGTCGTCTGCGTCGACGGCTGCGAGTACGGCTATCTCGAAAAGGCGGTGGAAGCGGGCGTCGCGCCGTTCATCGGCCGGATGATCGCGGAAGGCACGGCCTGGCGCGGCGATTGCGTCGTGCCGACCTTCACCAACCCGAACAACCTGTCGATCGTCTGCGGCGTGCCGCCGTCGGTCCACGGGATCTGCGGCAACTATTTCTGGGATCCGGCCGCCGACAGCGGGCGCGGTGCCGAAGTGATGATGAACGACCCGGCCTACCTGCGGGCCGGCACGCTGCTCGCGGCGGCGTCCGACGCCGGTGCGCGGGTGGCCGTCGTGACCGCGAAGGACAAGCTGCGCCGGCTGCTCGGCTGGCAGATGCACGGCATCTGCTTTTCCGCCGAGAAGGCCGCGCAGGCGAATCTCGCGGAAAACGGCATCGTCGACGTGCTCGACTGGGTCGGCCTGCCGTCGCCGGACGTCTACAGCGCGGCGCTGTCCGAATTCGTGTTCGCGGCCGGCGTGCGGCTCGCGCAGACGCGACAGGTCGACCTGATGTACCTGTCGACCACCGACTACGTGCAGCACAAGTGCGAGCCGGGCAGTGCGGGCGCGAACGCGTTCTACGCGATGATGGACGGCTACCTCGCGCAGCTCGACGCGCTCGGCTGGGTGATCGGCCTCACGGCTGACCACGGGATGAACGCGAAGCACGATCCGGCGACGGGCCGCCCGAACGTGATCTATCTGCAGGACGCGTTCGACGGCTGGTACGGCGCGCAGGCTGCACGCGTGATCCTGCCGATCACCGATCCGTACGTCGTGCATCACGGCGCGCTCGGCTCGTTTGCGACGATCTACCTCGCACCGGGCGTCGACCGGGCCGAGGCGATGTGGCGTGTCGGCAGCCTCGACGGTGTCGAGCTTGTGCTGGACAACGCGGAAGCCGCCGCACGTTTCGAACTGCCGGCCGACCGGATCGGCGATCTCGTCGTGATCGGCCGCCGCGACATGACGCTCGGCACGCGCGAGCGCGAACACGACCTGTCGGGCCTCACGGTGCCGCTGCGTTCGCACGGTGGCGTATCGGAGCAGGAAGTGCCGCTGCTGTTCAACCGGCGTATCGAGCGGGACGATCCCGCACGTCGCCCGCGTAACTTCGACGTGTTCGATTTCGTGCTGAACCGGGTCACGACATGATGGCGCATCCCCGGCAAGACCATCCGGCGTTTCGCGCGGAAGCACTGCGCTGGTGCGGCACGCGCGCAATGCGCGAACGCACGCTCGACGTCACCGATCCGTACACGGGCACGCGCGTCGGCACGGCACCGCTCGCGAGCGTCGACGACGTGCGCGCGGCGTTCGATTACGCGATGGCCTACCGGCCGAAGCTCACGCGCTACGAGCGTTCGCAGATCCTCGAACGGGCGGCCGCGCTGCTGCGCGAGCGCACCGAGGAAGCGTCCGACCTGATCACGCTCGAATCGGGGCTGTCGAAGCAGGATTCCCGCTACGAGATCGGCCGTGTCGCCGACGTGCTGAAGTTCGCGGCGGTCGAGGCATTGCGCGACGATTCGCAGAGCTTTTCGTGCGACCTGACGCCTCACGGCAAGGCGCGGCGCGTGTTCTCGCAGCGGCAGCCGCTCGACGGCGTGATCGTCGCGATCACGCCGTTCAATCATCCGATGAACCAGGTGGCGCACAAGATCGCGCCGGCGATCGCGACGAACAACCGCGTGATCGTGAAGCCGTCGGAGAAGGTGCCGCTGTCGGCGTTCTATCTGGCCGACCTGCTGTATGAAGCAGGATTGCCGGAGCCGATGCTGCAGGTGCTGACCGGCGACCCGGCCGAGATCGCGGACGAACTCGTCACGCATCCGCATGCGTCGCTGATCACGTTCACGGGAGGCGTTGCGATCGGCAAGGCGATTGCCGCGCGGGCCGGCTACCGGCGCATCGTGCTGGAGCTGGGCGGCAACGATCCGCTGATCGTCCTCGACGACGCCGACCTCGAACGCGCGGCGTCGCTGGCGGTGCTCGGCTCGTACCGGAACTCGGGCCAGCGCTGCACGGCCGTCAAGCGGATGCTGGTGCAGCGTTCGATCGCCCCGGCGTTCACCGAATTGCTCGTCGAGAAGACGCGCGCATGGAAATACGGCGATCCGTTCGATCCCGCCAATGAAATGGGCACGGTGATCGACGAGGCGGCGGCGCGGCTGTTCGAGGCGCGCGTGGAAGAGGCGGTCGCGCAGGGCGCGCGCCTGCTGACCGGCAACGTGCGGCGCGGCGCGCTGTATGCGCCAACCGTGCTCGACAACGTCGATCCGTCGATGACGATCGTGCGCGAGGAGACCTTCGGGCCGGTGTCGCCCGTGATCACGTTCGACACGATCGACGACGCGATCCGGATCAGCAACGGGACGGCGTTCGGGCTGTCGTCGGGTGTATGTACCGACAGCACGTCGGCGGTCGTGCGGTTCGTGAACGAACTGAACGTCGGCACGGTGAATGTATGGGAAGTGCCGGGATACCGGATCGAGCTGTCGCCGTTCGGCGGGATCAAGGATTCGGGGCTCGGTTACAAGGAAGGCGTTCAGGAGGCGATGAAGAGCTTCACGAACCTGAAGACGTTTTCGCTGCCGTGGGAGTGAACGAATGGCATTGACGGTGGAAGAAATCCACGGGCTGTACCGCGAGCATGGCCATGTGGCCTATAGCGGCGAACCGGTCACGCAGCTCGAGCATGCGTTGCAGAGCGCCTTGCTGGCGGAAGAGGCGGGGGCCGGCGAAGCGCTGGTCGCGGCGGCATTCCTGCACGACCTCGGGCATCTGCTGAATCGCCAGGGCGAGACGCCGAGCGCGCGCGGGATCGACGATCTGCATCAGTATTACGTGCTGCCGTTCCTGCGGCCGCTGTTTTCCGACGCGGTGCTGGAGCCGATCCGCTTGCACGTCGACGCGAAGCGCTGCCTGTGCCGCACGGACGCCGGCTACTTCGAGAGCCTGTCGCCGGACTCGGTGCGCAGTCTCGCGCTGCAGGGCGGCATCTTCAGCGACGAGGAGACGGCGGCGTTCCTGCAGCGCCCGTTCGCGGAGGATGCACTGCGTCTGCGCCGCTGGGACGACACGGCGAAGGAGGAAGGAAAAGTGACGCCGGATCTCGATCACTATATGGAGATCGTCGCGCGCCAGGTACGCGCGGCCTGACGGTTCGGCTGCCTCTATATAAGGCCCCGCACGCGGCAGCGTGCGGGGCCTTATATTTTTTGCGAAACCCCTTGCGCGATTGCCGGGAGCTGCATAGAATCACGCCTCTTTCGCGCTAACGGAAACGCAACGCGGGAGGAAGGGAAGCGGTGCTGTTGAGGCTTGGTGGTAGCGGCCTCGGCGGTACGGAAGTTGAGCCCCGCAGTCGCAACGATGCAGTAAAAAGTTGTTGACGAACTGCGAAACACGGTTCATAATCTCGCTTCTCTGCTGCTGAAAACGCAGCGCTGCCGGGAACCACGAAGTTCCTCGCAGAATGCTCTTTAAAAATTAACAGCCGATAAGTGTGGGCGCTTGATGGCAGCGAGCTGATCCTCGGATCAGATAGCGAAAGTATCAAGAGTCTCACACTAAAGT
>JAIRVP010000018.1 GCA_031253835.1 Burkholderia sp.
GGCGGCCAGGTCGACATCACGAACGGCAAGTTCGTGTTCTCGGCGTCCGAGGCGTACATGATCGAGAACGGCAAGATCACCTACCCGGTGAAGGGCGCGACGCTGATCGGCAGCGGCCCGGAATCGCTGAAGGACGTGAGCATGATCGGTAACGACATGTCGCTCGACCCGGGCGTCGGCGTGTGCGGCAAGGAAGGCCAGAGCGTGCCGGTCGGCGTCGGCCAGCCGACCCTGCGGATCGACAAGATGACCGTCGGCGGTACGGTCAGAAACTAGCAATATTGTCGAACGGCGGGCAACCAGCACATCGTCGCGCCGTATCATCGGCCGGATTCGCAGGCAACTCGGCACTTATGCGCATGCTCGCCACCGCGCTGATCTTGCGGTGGCCCTCGTTGCCCGGCTGTCTCCCAGCAGGTATCGGATCGGGGATATGCTTTTCTCCCAATGCCCAGAATGACCATGTTGAACGGGCCGTATGCGGAAAGGCTGGACAGAGCGTTCCTATAGGTGTCGGTCTGCCGACGCTGCGAGTGGACGGAATGACGGTGGGGGGAACGGCGTAGGCGAGGGTGCTGCGCCGATGCGTCCGTCGCGGCGCTTGCCGCCTGAGAGAGTTCTAAAATGATAGTACTTCTTACTAAACAAGTGGGGGACGTCGACGACCACGGCAGAATATATTGGCGGTTAGTCGACGAGATCGATTTCTACGATTTTGCAAAAGTAGGTACGCGGCCGGTGCTTGTTCTATTCGAGAGGCCTGGTTGTACGAATACCTACATGAGCTGTTGCTGCACTACTTGTTACCAGTTGCTTAACGCGATCTGCTCACATCAATTGAACTGCGTCGGAGAGCACTAGGTATTGAGCGTCATGTCCTTCTATAACAAAGCGCTTTGCAAAACATATGGAGTTCAGAAAAGATGAAGAACTGGTCGGGGCGTCTGAGACAGGCTAGTGCCAACCAAAGGGCAGCGAAAACGGAGTTGTTGCCTTTGCCACAACCCATCCGCGATGTGCTGTCGCTTGAGTATCACCTGCAACTGGAGGCCCTGCGAGCCGGAGCTGGCTCACTGATGGCCCTGCAAACGCTGGTGCGCGTTGCGATGGCCAGCAGAATGCTCGGCGAACTCGGTTATGGAAAAAACGCCGACCTTCCAACCGATGACTACGAGAAAACGGCAAGCGAGGCCTTTTCTGTCGGAACTGAAGGCAGTTACACCTTCAATGGAGACGCAGTTCAAAAGTTTGCTGTACTGCTCACCGAGCACGATACACAAATGAAGACGGCTCCGGTCAGAGTCATTGACCAAGTCGCGAGACGTCTTGAAAGACCAAATTGACTTGCTTAAACCTTGGTGATGCTTTGCTTGTGGTGAGAGCAAACGCTCTCTTCGACTCGCAGCTGTAAAAAATTTGTGAGATCGCAGTGCGGCGGACTACCGCTGCCGTGAGTGTGGAAAAACGATTCCGGGATTCATTGCGATACCGGAAATCTATCCTGCCACCAGCAAATCGTCGGGTTTATTTTGGGAGCACTTTCTTGCGCGTCACGCGTAGCATTGTTTCATTCTATTCGCTGGAAGGGATGCGCGCGAGTTTAGAGGAGCGGCGCAATCAATCCGGAAGCAGTTAAAGACGCGTTGCGTCCGGTCAGCGCATAAGTTATGTGGTCCCAAGGGCATTGGTGCGCTCTATGTGAGCTGTGATGTTGCGAAACAGATTGCACCTCAAATGAACGGAAGTGGGCACGAACGGGGGCTTCGCTCTGACTCCCTTCCTACTCATCAAATTGTCGGTATCGGTGTTGCTCGTGAATTGGCTGCGTCCGAAATGATTGCTGACAACGAGCGTATCGCCCAGCTCGTTTGTTGCTTCCTGGACGTGGTGGCTGGCCTCGAGGTGGTTTTTCAAAATGCTGTCAGCGCGAAGCATATGTTCCCACGCGGCGTGAGCCGATGGAAAAGGCGCTCATCGCGGTCGCTGAACAGGTGAAGTCACGTGACGTCGGGGAAGTTGTTCAAAAGACGCTCGCCTGATGACGCCAGCGACGTGGCGTCCATCAAGTTTCGAATCCTAACTATCTAAGAGAAATCGATGACTGTTCTCGCATTGAATACTGACCAAGTCGTCCGTCATCTCGCCGCACTGCGTGCGGCCATGGGATCCGTCGGAGTCGAAGCCTGTGTGGTTCCCGGATCCGATCCGCATTTGTCTGAATACGTCCCGGATCGGTGGCGAGGACGGGCATGGCTGTCGGGTTTTACTGGCTCCAACGGCACGTTGGTTGTTACGCAGAACGATGCGGGCTTGTGGACTGACGGCCGGTACTGGGAGCAAGGTGCGGCTGAGCTAGAAGGAACGGGCGTCCAATTGATGAAGATTACGGCTTCTTTGTCACAGTCGCCCTATCTGGACTGGATATGCGAGAAGGTTATGCCGGGTGCCACCGTGGCTCTCGATGGATTTGCCATGAGCCTTAGCGGGGTGCGGGCGCTCGATGCCGGGCTCAAGCGGGCCGGTCTGACTCTGCGCACAAATATCGACCTGCTGGATATCGTGTGGACGAAACGGCCAGGCCTGCCCGCAGCCCCAGTCTACGAGCACCGCGTTCCGTACGCGACCCGGCAACGCTCCGAGAAGCTTGAGGCGTTGCGGGTAGCGATGGCTGCCAAGGGCGCTCAGTGGCATTTCATCTCGACACTCGACGACTTGGGATGGCTCTTGAACCTGCGCGGCTCCGACGTGAGCTACAACCCGGTCTTTGTGGCGCATGCGCTCGTCGGCAATCGCATTGCGACTCTCTTCATCGCCGAGGGTAAGGTCCCGCACGATGTCTCTATTGCCCTTGCAAGGGATGGAGTGGACATCGCTCCGTACCAAGCGGCGGAACTTGCATTATCTCTCTTGCCGGTCGATGCCACGTTGTTGATTGACCCAGCGCGCGTCGCATGCGAATTCATCCGCGCAGTGCCTAGCGGCGTCAAGCTCGTGGAGAGTATTAATCCCACGACGTTATTTAAGTCGCGGAAGTCCGAGCTCGACGCTGAGCATATCCGCGCGACGATGGAGCAGGACGGCGCGGCTTTGGCCGAGTTCTTCGCATGGCTGGAAAAGGCCGTGTGTGACGAGGGCGTCACAGAACTGATGGTGGACGAAAAGCTAACGGCCGCCCGTGCTCGCCGCCCAGGGTTCGTGACGCCTAGCTTTTGTACCATTGCTGGCTTCAACGCCAATGGCGCGCTTCCTCACTATAGCGCCTCCCAAAGTTCCAACGCGGAGGTCAAGGGTGACGGTCTTCTTTTGATTGACTCGGGCGGCCAATATCTGGGTGGTACGACGGATATCACGCGTGTCGTTCCGATTGGCAACATCTCCGCAGACCACCGACGCGACTTCACCCTTGTTTTGAAGGGGGTGATCGCGCTTTCGCGAGCCAGCTTTCCCTGTGGTACGCGTTCGCCGATGCTCGACGCTCTTGCCCGCGCACCCCTTTGGGATGCAGGGATCGATTTTGGCCACGGTACCGGTCACGGCGTTGGATATTTCATGAACGTGCATGAAGGGCCGCAAGTCATCAACTTTCAGGCAACCGCCGAGCCATGGACGGCGATGGAAGCTGGAATGGTGACGTCCATCGAACCGGGGATATATCGACCCGGCAAGTGGGGAATTCGGATTGAAAACCTGGTCATGACAAGATCGGGTGCGTCGTCGGAGTTCGGTGACTTCCTTGAGTTCGAGACATTGACACTGTGCCCGATTGATGCCCGCTGCATTGCACTTCACATGCTGAATGAAGAAGAACGGGATTGGATTAACACGTATCACGCGACGGTGTGGGAGCGAGTTTCGCCGCATGTGCAAGGCGAAGCCAAAGCATGGCTCGCAGAACGCACTAGTCCGCTGTAAGCGCTGAGCGGGTGGGCGACATTCGGTGCGAATTCCAACGTCACCATTCATGTCGCGAAAAGGTGTGGCGCAACAGTCAATGTATGTCGACGGGCTATTCGACCCCGTCACATCGACCATCAGTTACATCCTTATTAATACCCAGTCGCGCGCTTGGGCAATTGTGGGCTCGGTACTTAATTTTGACCTGATGTCGGAGCGTACCAAGATCGATGCATATGATTCGAAAAGGGCAGATGCAGGAGGGCCAGTATTTACGAGATTTTAATTACACGAAAATCTTTAACTTTTAAAAAATTATAAGACGATATCCCGTTAGGCGCCAATTTTTATGCGAGTTTTGTAGAGAAATATCACCTTTTCCGCCTATTTCACGGGGGGAAATTCTAAGAAAAGGCGCTCAAGCTATTGATTCATATAGACGGGAGAGGCCACTTTTTTGCGAACCTAAATGCATCGCGCGACGACCTCGCGCGCCGTGGCCCATGTCAACAATGGTCAATTCCGCGGCCGGCGTGTTGTGGTCCGCGCACGCCGTGGCGACAATCAGCCCGCCCGTCCGGGCGAGGACGCTTCAGAAGCGGACCGAAGCACCGCGCGGACGCGACTCCCGCTTTCTGCGCCTTGGAAAATTCGAATGACGTTCATCCTGCCGCACAATCCCCGCCAAGACCGGCGTCAACGCGCCGACGCGCTGCTGCTCGAAGCGACGGCGGATGACGAATTCGTCCGCGAATCGCTGCGTATCGTCGCCGAGGCCCGGCAGCGCATCGAGGATTCGCGTGGATTGACAATCGATGCGGGACGGCGTGACATGCACGATGTCGCCGACGTCGCGTAAGAGGTCACCGACCATGGGATCGAAAGCCGCGAACCGCACATGGAAGGTCGTGCTGGCGCTGGTCGTGCTGACCGGCATCGCATTGTTCGCGCTCGGCGCGCGCATTCATTTCGGCTACTACGCCGACGACCGGCAGGCCGCGCTTCGGGCGGAAGCGTTGGTGGTGCAGCGCTTCAACACGCAGGCATTCGACGCGATCTACGACGATGCGGCCGACGCGATGCGCGCGGCCGTGTCACGCGCTCAGGCCGTCGACGCGATGCGTGCGACGCTGAACGCGTACGGGACCATCGTCGAAGACAACGAAGGCGCGACGACCTGCTTCCCCGATCAGGTCCGCATGGTGCGCTGGCTGAAGTCGTCGAACGGGACCGACCTGACGCAGATCAGCCTGTGGTCGACGCCCGGCGGCGATGCAAAGCTGGTGATGATGCGGATTTCGCCGGGGCATGCGAGCGTCGACCCGGAGATCGTCCACCGGAATCGCTGCGGTTCGCGGTGAGTCGCGCATGAATGACGCGCCGCGTGCCGGCGCGTGTTCCCGTTTCCTTCAGATCCCCATCCGTTCCGCCACCCCGTCGCGATCGACGAACTTGTGTTTCACCGCGGCGCCGACGTGCAGGGCCAGCAGCAAGCCGAGCGTCAGCACCAGCGCGCGATGCAGCATATCGGTGAGGAGTCGCAACGGTTCGTCGCGGCCGATGAACACCGGCAGCTCCGTGATGCCGAAGAAGCTGACCGCGTGCGCGCCCGCGAGACGGTGCACGTAGCCGGTCAGCGGCACGAGAAACAGCAGCAGGTAAAGCAGGCCGTGCAACGCGCCGGCGATCCGCGCCTGCCAGGCCGGGACGCTGTCCGGCAACGGCGGCGGCGTGTGCGTCGCGCGCCATGCGAGGCGCGGCAGGGTCAGCAGGAAGATCAGGCTGCCGATCGACGCGTGATAGAACAGGATGCCGTTGAACTGCGACGAGTTGTGCGGATACGTATCCATGTAGAGCCCGATCGACAGGTTCAACAGGATCAGGATCGCGACGGACCAGTGCATGGCGATCGCGAAGCGTGCGTAGGTGGCGTGGTTGGGCTGTGACATGAGCGGTCTCGCTGATTCGGGTCGGGTGTCGCGCACCCGCACGTCCGGTGCGGCGAACGGCGTGGCGACACCCGAGGTACCGGTGCCGCGCCGGATTTATTCCCGATGCATGCGTTGCTCGCCGTCGAAGCGAAATCGTTACGGTATCCGGAAAGAAAAACGACGGACCGCCGGACGCCGTGCGTCAAGACCCGGAAATGGTCCGGTGCGCGAGCCGGTAGGCGCCCGGGCTGCACCCGAACCGCGCCTTGAATGCGCGGCCGAAATGCGTGATGTCCGAGAAGCCGCACGCGATCGCCAGCTCCAGCAGGTTCCGGTGGGTATCGGCCGGATCCTCCAGCGCGCGCCGGCTCGCCTGCAGCCGGTATTCCTGGATCAGGCTCTGCGGTGTCTGGTCGGTCGCGGCGAGTGCGCTATAAAGCGTGCGTCTCGATACGTTCAGCGCGCTGGCGAGCCGGTCCGGCGACAGGTCGGGATCGTGGTAGTGGTGCGCGAGATGGATTTCGGCATTCATGCGCAGCGCCGCGCTGCGCGCGTCGGCGCCGGTGAGCGAATCGCCGGCTTCGCGGCGGATCACCGAATCGAGCAGCATCAGCGTCGACTGCTCGAAGCCGAACAGGCTTTCCGGATCGTTCGGCACCTGCCCGTCCATCAGGTAGTGGATCGACTGCAGCGCGAGCCGCGCGTTGCCGACGGTCTGGCGTACCTGGACGCCCGCGCGTTCGACGAACCATCGCCACATCGTGCTGCTGCGCGGCGGCGTCAGCGCGGCGACGAAGCGCGACGCGTGCGCGGATTCGATCCGGTACGGCTGGGTCGCGTCGTAGATCACCCATTCGCCCGGATTGACGGTCGACGTCGTGCTGCGTTGCGTGATGCGGCTTTGCCCGGCGATCTGGAACAGGATCTTGTAGCAGTCGCTGTCGGTACGCGCGGCCAGCGCGCGGTCGCGGTCGACCCGGACGGCCGTGGTATCCACCTCCGCCATGCGCAGCCCGCCCACCGATGCGACGCGCACCGACATCTGGAAAAGAGGGCCGGTGTCGTGAAAAACCAGCGGCAGGAAACTGTCCGCGACGAGTTCTCGCAGGTTTGCGCTGCCGTTGCTGGCGCTGACGACGAGTTCATGTGCCATGGCCGGGAGAAGGAAGGTGCCGGGAACGCGTCAAGATTAATGCAAACGAAAAAAGCCGGTACGGTGGCCATGCGGTTCTGCACGCTGAAGCCAAAAGTGTGCACGGAACGCCGAGGTGTGCCGGCGGCGCACTTCTAGAATCGGAACGCGGTCGACAAGTCATCCGCGCATCGGGCTTTCGCCGCGGCGATTCCCGCCGCGCCACTACGCACCGCACGGGCTGGCTCGCGCCATCAGGAACCACCACCGATTTTCAAGGAGACACCGCCGGAAGCCGGCGACGCACGCGGCGGCAGGATGCGCCGGCGAACGTTGCGCGGACCACGGCGGGCGCATACCAGGATGTCCGATAGAACTTTCGACTACATCGTCATTGGCGCCGGGTCGGCGGGCTGCACCATTGCGACCCACCTCGTCGAGCGCCGCAAGGGCACCGTGCTGCTGCTGGAAGCGGGCGGCCACGACAAGGACCTGTTCATCCACATGCCGGGCGGGCTCGCCAAGGCGATTCCGCGCCACACCTGGCCGTATGCGGCCGAACCGTCGGACGACGTGAAGGGCCGCTCGATCGCGGTGCCGCAGGGGCGCGTGCTCGGCGGGTCGAGTTCGGTCAACGGGATGCTGTACGTGCGCGGGCACCGCAACGACTACGACCGCTGGGAGAACGAATTCGGCTGCAAGGGCTGGGGCGCCGACGACATGCTGCGCTACTTCGCGAAGGCGGAGAACAACGAATCGCTGACGGCGCCTTATCACGGCAACCAGGGGCACCTGCAGGTCACCGAGATCCGCTACCGGCATCCGCTGTCGCAGGCGTTCGTGCGGGCCGGCCAGCAGATGGGCCTCGATTACCTGGTCGACTACAACGGCGAGCGGCAGGAGGGCGTCGGGTTCTATCAGGCGACGATCTTCAACGGCGAGCGCGGCTCGACCGCCGCGACGTACCTGAAGGCGATCCGGAACCGCCCCGAATTCAGCCTCGAAGTCGATGCGCTGGTCGAGCGCGTCGAGCTCGAAGGCGGTCGCGCGACCGGCGTCACCTATCGCCAGGGCAGCCGCCGCGTGACGGCGAAGGCGCGAGCGGAGATCATCGTGACGGCCGGCGCGATCGGGTCGCCGAAGATCCTGCAGCTGTCCGGCATCGGGCCGCGCGGCGTGCTCGAAGGCGCGGGCGTCGCGGTCAGGCACGTGCTGCCGGTCGGCGAGAATTTTCACGATCACATGCACATGTCGGTCAACGCGACGATCCGCACGCCGGTGTCGCTCTACGGCCAGGACAAGGGGTGGCGCGCGCTCAAGCACGGCATCGAATGGAAGTTCTTCCGCTCGGGCATCCTGACCTCGCCGGTGCTCGAAGGATTCGCGTTCGTCGATACCTGCGGGCAGGGGCAGCCGGACGTGCAGTTCCACTTCCTGCCGACCATCGATTCGTTCGACGACCCGATTGGCGTGACGCAGGGCAGGACGCACGGCATCACGATCAAGACGGGCCATCTGCAGCCGCATTCGCGCGGGCGCGTGACGATCCGCTCGGCGAATCCGGCAGACCTGCCGCGGATCGACGGCCGCTACCTGGCCGATCGCCGCGACGTCGACGGCCAGATTCGCGCGGCGAAGCTGGCGCTGAAGATCCTGCGCCAGCCCGCGCTCGCGGAGCACGTCGACGAGATCTTCTCGCCGGATTGCCCGCCCGACGACGAAGCGGGCATCGAAGACTGGGTGCGCGGCGCGGCGAAGACCGTCTATCACCCGGTGGGCACGTGCCGGATGGGCACCGACGCGGCGTCGTCCGTCGTCGATCCGCAATTGCGCGTGCACGGCATCGCGGGGCTGCGCGTGGCCGACAGCTCGACGATGCCGAGCATCCCGAGCGGCAACACGAACGCGCCGACGATCGCGCTCGCCGAAAAAGCATCGGACCTGATCGCCAACGCGGCCTGATCGGGCGTTTCTTTCACATCGATTTCCGGAGGCAGGCAAATGGCATTGGTGCAGACGCTGGACGAGGTCAAACGGTTTCTTGCGCGCGAGCATGGTCACTACATCGGCGGCCGGGCCGTCGCCGGCAGCGGCGGCGAACGGATCGACGTGCGTAACCCGGCCACGCGCGCGGTGATCGGCTCGGTCGCCCAGGCGACCGACGGCGAGATCGAGGCAGCGGTCGCGTCGTCGCATCGTGCGTTTCGCGGCGAGTGGGCGCAGGTGACGCCGGCCGATCGCGAGCGCATCCTGTTGCGGTTCGCGGACCTGATCGAAGCGCACGGCGAAGAGATCGCGCAAATCGAAACCGCGCAGTCGGGCAAGCTGATCGGCCTGTCGCGCGCGATCGAAGTGAGCTGGTCCGCGCGCTGGCTGCGCTATTACGCGGGCTGGGCCACCAAGATCGCGGGAGAAACGCTCGCGCCGTCGTTCCCGAGCATGAACGGCGAGCGCTACACGTCGTTCACGCTGCGCGAGCCGCTCGGCGTGGTGTTCGGCATCATCCCTTGGAATTTCCCGGTGATGATTCCCGTGTGGAAATTCGGCGCGGCGCTCGCGACCGGCAACACGGTGCTGATCAAGTCGTCGGAGTTCACGCCGCTCACGATGCTGCGCATCGCCGAACTGGGCACCGAAGCCGGCTTGCCGCCGGGCACGCTGAACGTGATCAACGGCTCGGGCAAGGTCGGCGCATCGGTGATCCGCGATCCGCGCGTCGCGAAGGTGTCGTTCACCGGCTCGGTGCCGACCGGCCGCCTCATCGGCGAGGAAGCCGTCAAGGCGAACTTCACGCGCGTCACGCTCGAGCTGGGCGGCAAGAATGCGGCCGGCTTCCTGCCCGATACGCCGGTCGAGAAGATCCTGGACGGCGTGCTCGAGGCCGGGTTCCTGCACAGCGGGCAGGTGTGCGCATCGGCGGAACGTTTCTTCGTCCATCGTTCGCAGTTCGACGAGGTGATCGAGAAGCTGAAGACGCGGCTGGACAGCTTCCAGCCGTCCGACCCGATGGACGACGCGGGCATGATCGGCCCGGTGTGCAACGAGCCGCAGTTTCGCAAGTGCCTCGACGCGTTCGACCTGGCGCGCGCGGACGGCGACACGATCGTCGCGGGCGGCGGCGCGTATGCGCGCGACGGCTTCTACGTGAAGCCGACGATCGTGCTGCCGAAGTCGCTGCAATCGAGTGTGTACCGCAACGAAGTCTTCGGCCCGGTCGGCGCGTTCGTGCCGTTCGACGATGACGAGGAACTGATCGCGATGATGAACGACACGCCGTTCGGGCTGACCGCGAGCCTGTGGACGAACGATCTCGCGAAGGCGCTGCGCTATGTCCCGCGCATCGAGGCCGGCACCGTGTGGGTGAACATGCATACGCTCGTCGATCCGGCCGTGCCGTTCGGCGGCGCGAAAGGGTCCGGCATCGGCCGTGAATACGGGTCGTCGTTCATCGATGCCTATACGGAACCGAAATCGGTCACGATCCGCTTCTGAGTGACGTCCATGACGGGCGCGTTGTCGGATGAAAGCCCGGCAACGCGCCTTTCTTTTCACGTCAGAACCGCGTGCTGAACCCGATCCGCGCAATCGACTGCAGTGCGCCGCTCGACGCACCGTCCGCATCCATCACGCCGTTGATCTGCGCGTTGCTGCCGTGGCCGGTGCGCTGATGCACGCCGGCGACGTACACCATCGTGCGCTTCGACAGCCAGTACTGGACCGCGGCCAGGAATTGATGCGCATGCGCGTTGTCGAGCGTGTCGTTGCCCTTCATGTACGTGTAGCTCGCGCCGACGACCCACGCGGGCGACGGGTGCCAGGCGGCGCCGGCTTCGGCCGACCACGCGCCGGCGCCGTTCTGCGCGTTGTGCACGGTCGTGAAGAGCGCCTTCCCCGTGACCGTGCCGATCGTGTAATGCACGCCCGCGCCCCAGTTGCGCACGCTGGTGGGCGGCAGCCCGCCGGCCGCGCCGTATTTCTGGTTCGTATAGGCCGCGCCCGCGCCGAACGGGCCGTTGTCGTAGCTTGCGCCGACACTGACGGTGTTGTTCGCGCCGACGGACCCGGCGACGTTCCCGAAGCCGTACAGCGCGCCGAAGGTCAGGCCCGACAGCGACGGGCTCGTGTACTTGACCGAATTCGCGACGCGATTGCTGCCCGCGACGCGATCCCAGTCGAATGCGCCCGTCGGGTTGTTCGGCAGCGCGAGCTTGTCGAACGGCCCGTTGCGGAAGCCGTACAGGCCGACGAGATCCTGCGCGATCTCGTTGCCGCTGGCGGCCAGCGAATCGACCATGAACTCGTACTGGTTGCCGAGCGTCAGCGTGCCGTACCGGTCGTTCTGCAGCCCGACATAGGCCGTGCGCGCGAACAGCCCGCCGCCGATGATCGAGCCGTTGCCGAGCGAATACTGGTTCACGAGCCGGAAGATCGCGCGCGTGCCCGCGCCGAGATCTTCCTTGCCTTCGAAGCCGAGCAGGTTCGGAAAGAAGATGTTGTCGTCGAATTTCGCGGCGCCATGGCCGCTCTGGTTGCTGACGTAGCTGATGCCGGCATCCATCAGCCCGAACATCGTCACGCTGCTCTGTGCGAACGCCGCGGCCGGAATCGTGCAGGCCGCGAGTGCCAGTAGGGTCTTTTTCGTCATCTCCAAAGTGCTCCTCACATGGTTCCGATCGGATCGGATATTTTTGATGGGACTACTGATTGATATGAACAAACCCGAACCGGGCGAATCCCGGTTCAGTGGCAGCAGGAAGGAACCGCGCCGCGCAACGGGCATCGGCGGGTTTCGTGGGCCCGCCGATGCGCTGCGCGCGGTGCGCTAGACCGTCGAGTACCCGCCGTCCACCGGCACGACCGCGCCGGTCACGAACGATGCGCCGGGCGAGCACAGGAACAGGATCACTTCCGCGACCTCGTCGGCCGTGCCCCAGCGCCCGAGCGGCGTGCGGTCGAGGATGCGGCGCGACGCCTGCGTGTCGGCCATCAGGCCGGTACTGAGCGGCGTGTCGATCCAGCCGGGCGCGACCGCGTTCACGCGGATGCCGCGATCGGCCCACGCCTGCGCGAGCGAGCGCGTGAGCTGCGCGATGCCGCCCTTGCTCGCGCTGTACGCGGGCCGGTCCTTGCTGCCGAAGTACGTGTACATCGACGCGATGTTGACGATGCTGCCGCCGTGTGCCGACAGCGCCGGCCGCGCGGCATCGGATGCGCGCATTACCGACGTCAGGTTCACGTTCAGCACGAGCTCGAACTGGTCCATCCGGTATTCGTCCGCATGCCGACTGATGCCGACGCCGTTGACGAGTGTGTCGACGCGCGGCAGCGCGCGGATCCTGCGCGTCAGTGCGTCGCTGTCGGTCACGTCGAGTTCCACGCAGCGAATGCGCGGGTGCGCCGGCGCATGCGGGCCGTGCGCATCGAGCCCGAGCGCGACGACCGACGCGCCGGCTTCCGCGAAACGCCACGCGGTGCGCGCGCCGATGCCGGACGTGCCGCCTGTCACGACGACGGTCTTGCCGTCAAACGACCAGGGGCGGTTCATGCTCGATACTCCCGACGGTGTGAACAGGGCGCGCATGCCGGCGCGACGGCGCAACCAGGATCTTGATCTGCGCGCGATCGGCGAGCAGCGCGTCGAAGCCGTCGGCGACGGCATCGTCGAGCGAGACGGTGCGCGTGACGATCGACGTGAGATCGAGCGCGCCCGACGCGGTCAAGCGGAGCAGGTCTTCGTATACGTGCCGGTAGCCGACGCTGGCCGTGAAGGTCAGTTCGTCGTTGACCGCGCGGAACGCATCGAAACCCGCGTGCGGCATCAGGCCGACCATCACGAGGCGGCCGCCCTTGCGCAGCCCCTGCATCGCCGCTTCGAACGTGGCCGGCAGGCCGGCCGCCTCGAAGCTCACGTCGACGCCGAGGCCGCCCGCCGCTTCGCGGATCGTATCGCGCAGCACCGGCGCGTCGAGCGAGCGCGCGTTGAACGCGTGCGTCGCGCCGAAGCGCGTGGCGGCGGCGAGCCGCTCGGGCGACACGTCGACCGCGACGATGGTCGTCGCGCCCTGCAGCTTCGCGAGCAGGATCAGCAGCAGGCCGATCGGCCCGAGCCCGAACACCGCGCAGGTGTCGCCGAGCCGCAGCTCGCCGCGCCGCAACGCGTGCAGCGCGACGGCGGCCGGCTCCATCACCGCGGCCTGCTCGAGACTGACGTCGTCGGGCAAGCGGTGCAGCATGTAGGCCGGCACGACCGCGAAGTCGGCCATCCCGCCGTCGCCCATCAGCCCGGCGAAGCCCATCGACACGCACAGGTTGTACGACCCCGAACGGCAGTACGCGCACTGGTGGCAGTGGTACTCGGGTTCGACCGCGACGCGGTCGCCGGGGATCAGCGTCGTCACGCCCGCGCCGACTTCGACGACGGTGCCGCAGAACTCGTGACCGAGCGTGAGCGGCGCGGTGCGGCCCGACAGCGGATGCGGCGTGTCGACCGGAATCGCATGCGGGCCGTCCGCGTACTCGTGCAGGTCGCTGCCGCAAATGCCGCAATAGGCAACCGCGATGCGAACCTCGCCGGGCCCGGCGCGCGGCGTATCGAGATCGACCAGGCGGATGTCGCGCGGGCCGTGCCATTGAAGTGCACGCATGTCAGCGTCCTCCGAGGTTTTGGGTATCGAGACGCGGGGCGGCGCCCGTGAGCGCGCGTTTGCGCAGCACGGCGGGCGCGGTTTCGACGAGGCCGAACGACAGCACGCACGCGAGGATCGCGCCGGCGGCCGAGGTCCACATCGCGAACTGCAGGCCGTACTTGTCGGCCGCGAAGCCGGCGACGGTCGGCGCGACGAAGCCGCCGATCAACTCGCCCGCGCCCATGATCAGGCCGAGCGCGCTGGCGATCGCGCGGGGCGGCACCGTCTCGGCCGGGATCGTCGCCATGAACAGCGTGAAGCAGCCGAGGCCCGTGTACGTGACGAACACGAGCGCGCCGAGCGCCCACAGCGAGCCGACGTGGATCAGCACGATCGGACAGACGGCGGCGATCAGCGCGAACACGATCATCGTCGGCTTGCGGCCGATGCGGTCGGAGATTGCCGGCACCGCGAAGCCCCAGAACACCCAAGCGGCGCCGAGGCAGGTCATCACGACGCCCATGTCGGACGGCGACAGGTGGCGGCTTTCCACGAGGAAGACGGGCGCGAACGAGATGATCACGACGAACCACGTGAGGAAGAAGCAGCTGATCAGCACGCAGAGCAGGATGTTGCGTTCCTTCAGCAGTGCCCAGCGGTTGATGGCCGCGCCGCTCGCGGCCGGTGCGCCGGCGCCGTCGGCCTGCGCGTGCCGTACGCCGCCGGGCGGCACTTCGCGCACCCAGCGCCAGATGCAGAACGCGATCAGGAAGCCCGGGATGCACGATACGTAGAACGCCTCGCGCCAGCCGTGCGTGGTCGCGATGCCGATCACGACCGGCGGGCCGATCATCGCGCCGAGCAGGCCGGCGGCCGAGCCTTGCAGCAGGCCCATGTTCAGCCCGCGGCGGCTCGGCGTCGAGCTTTCGACCATCAGCGATTGCGACAGCGGCAGCACGGGGCCTTCGGCGATGCCCATCAGCGCGCGGAACGCGATCAGGCTCGCGAAGCCGCCGACGAGCCCGGACAGCGCCGAGCACACGGAAAAGCCGAGCACGGCCGCGATCAGCAGCGGCTTGCGCGTGCCGCGCGCGTCGGACCACGCGCCGGTCGCGGCGCCGGACAGCGCCCACGTGAGCGCGAGCGCGGACGACACCATGCCGAGCTGCGTGTTCGTCAGGTGCAGCTCGGCCGACATGAACGGGAACAGGAACGACAGCGCGAGGCGGTCGAAGAACACGAAGCCGAACGTCATGAACAGGATCAGCAGCAGCCTGTTCTCGTACGTCCAGGCGGATCCGGATGAGGAAGGGGATGTCATGGGGAGCCTCGCCGTGCGTCAGCGGAACAGTTTCTCGATCGCTTGCGCGCCGAGGCCGACCTGCTCGTAGTGCGCCTTGCACATCGCGATGTACGAGTGCACGTCGAAGTAGCCGTCGGGGTTGCCTGCCTCGTCGAGCCAGATCAGCGGCCCCTTGACGATGAAAAACGCCCGCATCGGTTCGGGATGATCGAACGCGACCAGCGTGTGGCCTTCGCCGGGCGTCTCGTACACGAAATCGCCGCGCGTCGCGGTCCATTCGTGCTCCAGGTAGCCCCATTTCCCCGACAGCGTGTACGCGAACACCTCGTGCGGGTGATAGTGCCGGTTCACGAGCCCGGCTTCCTTCGCCATCAGGATGTCGCACCATTTGTTCTGCGACGGCGAGATCCACAGCGGCCGCGACGAAACCGTTTCGGTGAACGGAACGTAATAACGCTCGTCGTCGGTGGCCGCATTCGGGATGTAAGCCTCGGGCAGCGCATCGGGCTTGAACGGATTGGCAATCGCCGGGATGTTTTGCCAGAATTCGGATACGGCTTTGTCGACCACGGTTTGTCTCCTTGCATGAGTTGTCGTGGGCTCGACTTTAGCCAGCCGGTGCGCGCCGCTCTTGACTGGGCTGGACGAATTGCTTGACCGCGCCGGACATTGCATCGCACCAAAATCCAGACGAACCATCCCCCAATCCGTGCCGCTCCGCACGACAGGCGCCCGCAGGAGGCGACGTGACGAATTCGACCGTTTTTTCATGCACGCGAGGCTCGACGGCCGACGTGCCGGCGCGCGACAGGATGGCGTACTGGGATGCGTTCAATGCGGCGACGCTGGTCGGGTTGCGCTGCTCGTCGCTGTCGCCGGCCGGGCTCGAGGTCGAGAAGACCGACATCGCGCTGCCGGGCCTCGGCATCGCCGACATCAGCGGCCAGGATCACGTGATCGAGCGCAGCCCCGCACTGGTGCGCCAGTTGCCGAAGGAGTCGCTGTTCGCGTGCCAGATCCTCAGCGGGCGCGCGTATTTCATCCAGCGCGACCGGTGCCTGCTCGCGGAAGCCGGCGATGTCGTCGTCTACGACACGCGCGTGCCGTATCTGTTCGGATTCCTGACGCCGATGCGGCAGCTGCTGATCGACATCCCGGTCACGTCGTTCGACGACCGTCTCGATGCCGAGCTGGCCGCGCTGCCGCTGCGGATTGCGCCGAAACCGGGCGCCGGCGCGATGCTCGGCGCGACGTTGCGCGCGAGCGTCGAGCGCTTCATGAAGGACCCGGTCGAGCGCGATGCCGCGCGGTTTGCCGAACACACGCGCACGCTGATCGCGGAACTCATCGACACGGAAGTGAACGGCGCGGGTGCGTCGCGCGCGTCGCTGTCGTACCTGCTGACCGCGAAGCAGTACATCGCGACGCATCTCGGCGAGCCGGAGCTCGCGCCGCAGGCCGTCGCCGATGCGGTCGGGTTGTCGCTGCGGCACCTGGGCCGGCTCTTCGCGGCCGAAGGCGAGTCGATCACGCAGCACATCTGGTCGGAGCGGCTGTCGCACGCGCATCGGGAACTGACCGACGCGCGGCTGCGCAAGACGAGCATCGGCGAGATCGCGTTTCGCTGGGGATTCTCGAGCCAGGCGCACTTCAGCCGCGCGATTCGCGAGCGCTACGGCGCGTCGCCGATGGCGCTGCGCGATGCGGCGCGTGCGGACAGGGGATGACGCTGTTTTCCCGACGGTTCGGCGGCGCGTGTGTCACGCGCCATTTTTGTTTCCGCGGCGCATAGCGCGGTATCACGCGCGCCGCGTCACTCCGCCAGCATGAACCCGGCGCAGCGCTCCGCGATCATGATCGTCGGCGCGTTCGTGTTGCCGGACACGATGCGCGGCATCACCGATGCATCGCAGATCCGCAATCCGTCGACGCCTTGCACGTTGAGGCGCGGCGTCACGACCGCATCGTCGTCGTTGCCCATGCGACAGGTGCCGGCCGGGTGATAGACGGTTTTCGCGCGGTGCCGCACGTAGTCGGCGAGTGCCGCGTCGGTCAGCGTCTCGGCTTCGCGGACGATGCGCGCGAGCGACGGCGCGCGGATGATCCGCCGTGCGAGCGCGACGCCGCGCACGAGGCCGTCGACGTCGGCCGGATCGGACAGCGCGCCGCTGTCGAACCGGATCGGCGCGGCCGGATCGTTGCTGCGCAGCTGCACGGCGCCGCGCGAACGCGGCCGGAGCAGGCACGGGTTGATCGACAGCCCGTGGCCGGGCAGCGGCGCGCGATCGACGTCGCCGACGAGCGTCGGCAGTACGTGGAACTGGATGTCCGGGCGGCCGCTGCCGGTCGTATCGACGAACGCGCCCGATTCGACGACGTTCGACGTCAGCAGGCCCGTGCGGCACAGCATCCACTGCAGCCCGTGCCGCAGCGCCTTCAGCCCGCGGTCCTCGCCGAGCAGGCTGACCGGCGCGTGGCTGCGGCCGTAGATCGATACCTCGAGGTGATCCTGGTAGTTCGCGCCGACGTCGCCGCTGTCGTGCAGCACGTCGATGCCGTGCGCATGCAGGTGCGCGCCGGGCCCGATGCCCGACAGCATCAGCAGCTTCGGCGTGCTCAGCGCGCCGGCCGCGAGCACGACGTCGGCGCGCGCGGCGGCCGACCCCGTCGCGCCGCCTTCGGTGCGCCAGTCGACGCCGGTGGCGCGCCGCCCGTCGAACCGGATGCGCGTCACGCGGCAGCCGGTCAGCACGCGCAGGTTCGGATGGGCGATCGCGTCCGCGAGGTAGGTGGCCGCGGTGCTGCCGCGCTGCCCGTCGAAGATCGTCGTGTGATAGAAGCCGACGCCGTGCTGCGCGGCGCCGTTGAAGTCGTCGTTGTACGCGATGCCGGCTTCCTGCGCGGCCTTCACGAACGCGAGGCTCAGCGGATGCCGGAAACGCGTGTCGCCGACCTTCAACGGCCCGTCGGTGCCGTGGAACGGCTCGGACAGCCGCAGGTGCGATTCGGCGCGCTTGAACACGGGCAGCACGTCGTCCCAGCCCCAGCCCGTGCAGCCGAGCGCGGCCCAGTCGTCGTAGTCGTCGCGCGTGCCGCGCACGTACAGCATCGCGTTGACCGAACTGCCGCCGCCGAGCGTGCGGCCCTGCGGCACGTAGGTCTTGCGGCCCGCCGCGCCGGGCTGCGGCTCGCTCTCGAACGTGACCGTGCGCCGCGTGCCGAGCACACGGATGAACGTTGCCGGAATCCGGACGAACAGGCTGTCGTCCTTTGGGCCGTCCTCGAGCAGCAGTACACGCCTGCCGGCTTTCACCAGCCGATGCGCGACCGTACAGCCGGCCGAACCGCCGCCGACGACGATATGGTCGTACGTCTCCATCCCGCTTCTTCTCCTTGCTGTCGGGCGGCGGAACGCATGCCGCCGCGCAGGAAGCCAGCATAGCGAGCGGATTGTGGCCCCATTTGACCGGGACGGACGCCGTGCTTGCCTCGCCCGGACACGGCGAGGGGGGGCGGCGCGAACGGGCCCTAGCGCACGTCGGCCGGCGCGCGCGTGTCGCTCGGCGTCTCGCCGAAGCGCGCGCGATAGCTGCGGCTGAAGTGCGCGCTGTTGTTGAAGCCCCAGCGGAACGCGATCTCGCTGACCGTCAGGTGCTTCAGCGACCGGTCGCGCAGGTCGGCGCGGCAGCGTTCGAGCCGCCGCGCGAGGATGTAGCGCGTGAGCGGCATCCCTTCGATCTCGAACACGCGTGCGAGCTGGCGCGGCGACAGGTTGATCGCGCGGCTCACCGACTGGCTGTCGAGATCGTCGTCGGCGAGGTGGCTGTCGATGAACGCCTTCGCGCGCGACAGCGTGTGGACCGTCGACTTCGTCGGCGATGCGTCGCCGTCGCGCAGCCGCAGCATCGACTGCACGAGGTCGAGGATCGCGGCGGCGCGCCGTTCGCGCGCGTCGGGCGCCGGCTCCTGCGGCGCGGCGAGCAGCGCATACACCTGCCGCACGGCCCACGACGTCACGCCGTCGTCGCGATCGATCTTGACGAGGCTGCGATAGCGCCACGGGCCGACGCGCGCCTCGAACACGTCGCGCGGCACGTCGAGCACGGTCATCGCCATGTCGGCCGGAAAGCCGTGACCGTACGGCATCGACGTGTCGTACAGCACGAGGTCGCCGGGCGCGTGCTGCATGCAGTCGACGTCCTGGAACGTATAACCCTGCCCTTCGTGCATCAGGCAGATGAACACGGCGTCGCGCTGGTCAGCGTGGATGTTGTGCGGCGTACGCACGACCGCATGCCGGTTCGCGACGATGTCGCACGCGCTGAACAGGCCGAGATCGCGCTTGCGCATCGATGCATCGATGCCTTCGGACGACTTTCCGCTGCATTCGATCCGCACGAGCGTGCGCGCGACATGGTCGACCCAGAAGTCGACGCGCTCGGCGCCGCGTACGGCGCGCGTCGAGACCGTGGCGATCTCCGTGCTGGTGTCCGGCATGACGTTCTCCCAATGACCGCCTGAGCGGCGCAGTCTCGGGCACGTCGAACGGCGCGGTCAATCCGTGAAAGACCCGGGGCAAGCGTGTGACGCGCTTGCAGCGGGGCGCTGCGGGCGGTGGTGCGTTCGATGTCCGTCAGAGTCAACGGAAGTGGCCGTGCGAGTCAAAACGTCAGTGCGATTTTCGGCTAGGCGATACGGGCTTACTTCGACGAAGACGATGGCAGCCCGAGCGACACGTCCCGCTCGTCGCCCATCTTGCCGCCGCGGAACTCGACGCTCACGTAGCCGGCCCGCCGCGCGTCGGTGACGTTCGCGTAGATCGACGTCATCACCATCCCCGCGTCGCAGCCGAGCGCGATCGTGCGGTCGGTGCGGCCCGTCGCGATGTTCACGGCGCGCAGCGACTGCATCGCGATACCGCACGTGTCGGACAGCGCATAGACGCCCACCAGCATGTGCGTCTTCGTGCGATACCACATCGGGATATCGACGGTGCCGTCGAGCTGGAGGTGATCCTGGTCGTTGTCGTTCAGCCGCCCGACTTCGTTCAGCGTGATCGGGAGCGTCTTGCGGCCGTCGTCCCAGGTGCCGGTCGCCGTTTTGCCGGCGAGGGTCAGCGCGATCGGGCAAGGCTTCGGCTGCGACGGCGATGCGGCCGGCACGACCGGCGAGTCGGCGTTCGATGCGGGCGACGAGGCTTCGCACAGCGTCATGCGGCCGTCGGGCTCGCGGTGGCCTTGCAACGGGATCGGCTTGCGATGCGCGTCGTAGTAATAGCTGCCGTCGACGCGCCAGCGGCCCGCGTCGTTGCGGTTGATTGCGTCGTAGGTCTGCAGCGACACGTGAACGGGCGCATTGCCGATCGTGCCGGTGTAGTTCGCGATCTCGTACCAGCCGGCGAAGGACGCGGCCGGCGCGCAGGCGAGCAGTGCGGCGATCGTTGCGGCGAACGGGCGGGAGAATCGGGTGCGGCGCGTGGTGCGGGTCATCGGCGGTCGGTGTGCGTGGGATCGGTTCGGGCGCGAAGGAGGCACCCCATTGTATCCATCGGTCATGCCGTGACGTTCCGCCTCCGCGCACTCGGCGAAACCGCGGCACATATGACACAGGCCGGTCGCGAAACCGCGCGAATGGCGCGATTCCTCCGACCGGCCTGCTGCCGCTGCCGCGAATTTCAGGTCGCGCTGGCCGCGTCGATCTGGCGGATATCGTCCTGATCGAGCTGAACACGGATTGCTTCGCCGAGCAGGTCGAGCTGCGCGAGCGACGTCGCGCTGGCGATCGGCGCGGTGATCGTCGGCCGCGCGATCTGCCACGCGAGCGCGATCGCGGCCGGCTGCGTGCGGTGCTTCGCCGACACGGCATCGAGTGCCGCGAGGATGCGCAGGCCGCGCTCGTTCAGATAGCCGGCGACGCGATCGCCGCGCACGCTCTTCTTCAGGTCGGCCTCGCTGCGGTACTTGCCCGACAGGAAGCCGCTCGCGAGCGCGTAGTAGTTGACGACGCCGAGCTTCAGGTCGCGCACGACCGGCTCGAGATCGCGTTCGTAGCCGGCGCGGTCGATCAGGTTGTACTCGGGCTGGATGACCTGGTACGCGGGCAACCCGTCGCGCTGGCTGACGGCGGCGGCTTCGCGCAGGCGCGCGCCGCTGTAGTTCGATGCGCCGATGATGCGCACCTTGCCGGCGTCGATCAGCGTCTGGTACGCACTGAGCGTTTCTTCGAGCGGGGCCGTGTCGGCGAGATCGCGGTGCGAGAAATACAGGTCGATGTAGTCGGTCTGCAGGCGGCCGAGCGATTCGTCGACGGCCTTCAGGATGTTGTCCTTCGTCAGCCCCGCGCGTGCGGCCAGCAGGCCGACCTTGGTCGCGATCACGACCTGCTCGCGCTTGCCGGTGCGCTTGAGCCATTTGCCGATGATCGTTTCCGATTCGCCGCCGCTGTTGCCGGGAACCCAGGCCGAATAGACGTCGGCCGTGTCGATGAAGTTGATGCCGGTGTCGGCGAGCGCGTCGAGCAGCGAAAACGACGTGTTCTCGTCGGCGGTCCAGCCGAAGACGTTGCCGCCGAACGCGAGCGGCGAAACCTGGATGGTCGATGTGCCGAGGGTGCGGTATGCCATGTGCCTCTCCGATAACTGCGGGTGACGGGATCGAACTGCGGGATGGGGCGATACGAAGGCGGCGGGACGGCGGGGTGCGCGGTGCGGTTCCGCCGTTGTCGCGGTGACATGGGACATTCTCGCCGATCGCTCCGATTCGTGCAGCGGGCGCGTCGCCGCGATGACGGATGGTTCGCGGCGGATGACGGACGCTTCGTCCGCTGCGTGAGCGTGTCGTGCGGCTGCGTTTGATCGGGAGCGATTTTTTGCGGCGGGGTGTACGGCGAGGGGAGGCCGATTGCCCCGATGTTGCGCCGGGGCGGAGGGGAGACGGGCGGCAGGCGGCCGCTCGCGAGAGGGTGGGTCGGTCAGCGCAGCTGCACCACCGCGAGAAACAGCACCATGCTGCCGATCGCGCCATCCAGCACGCGCCACGCGACGGCCTTGCGGAACCACGGTGCCAGCAGTCGTGCCCCGTAGCCGAGCCCGAGGAACCACACGACGCTGACCGTCATCGCGCCGATCGCGAACGCGAGCCGTGCGCCTTCGGGTTCGCGTGCACCGGCCGTGCCGATCAGCAGGAACGTGTCGAGATAGACGTGCGGATTGAGCCACGTGAACGCGAGCGTCATCAGCACGATCGAGAGCGCGCTCTGCGACGGCGGCGCGACCGCGTCGCCGCGCACGTCGAGCGTTGCGTGGCCCGGCTTGAACGCGCGGCGCAGCGCGTTGATGCCGAACCAGGCGAGATACGCGAGGCCGATATACAGCACCGCATGGACGAAGGTCGGATAGCGTTCGACGAGCACCGACGCGCCGCCGACGCCCGCGCCGATCAGGATCATGTCGGACACCGCGCACAGCAGCACGATCTTGCCGACATGCGCGCGCATGATGCCTTGGCGGAGGACGAACGCGTTCTGCGCGCCGATGGTGACGATGAGCGATCCGCACAGGGCGGCGCCGTGGGAAAAAGCGAGCCAGTTCATGATGATGGGCAGCGGTGGAAGCAGTAGACGAATGAATCGGGTAGCGCTAGTCTGCGGTCAGCATGAAAATAAGAGAAGCTAATTCACCTAATGTAGATTAAGGAAATCTAATGCTCGACTACGCGTTGCTCGATGCCCTCGCGGCCGTGATCCGGCACGGCTCGTTCGAGCGGGCGGCCAAGGAGCTGAATGTCACGCCGTCGGCCGTGTCGCAGCGCGTGAAGCTGCTGGAGGAGCGCGTCGGCAGCGTGCTCGTCAAGCGCGGGCAGCCGTGCGTCGCGACGACGTCGGGCGCGCTGCTGTGCCGGCATACCGAGCGCGTGCAGTTGCTCGAAGCCGAACTGGGCGGCCGGATGCCGGCGCTGCCGGGCCAGATCGCGAGCGCATGGCCGACGCTGCGCGTGGCCGTCAACGACGACAGCGTCGCGACGTGGTTCATCGACGCGGTCGGGCCGTTCTGCACGGAGCGCGAGACGTTGCTCGACCTCGTGATCGACGACCAGGACTACACGGCGTCGCGCATTCGCGACGGCAGCGTGCAGGGCGCCGTGACCGCGCAGGCCGAGCCGATCCAGGGATGCCGGTCGGAGCGGCTCGGGCGCATCCGCTATCGCGCGGTGTGCTCGCCGGCGTTTTACGAGCGCTATTTCAGTGCGGGCATCACGCGCGATGCGCTGCGCCGCGCGCCGTGCGTGATGTTCAATCCGAAGGACGGGCTGCAGGCGCGTTTCATCCGGCGCGTGACGCGCGCGGATCTCGATCCGCCGCAGCACTGGATACCGCACGTCGCAGGCTATCTGCGCGCATGCGAAACGGGATTGGGATGGGGGATGTGCCCGGACCGGATGGTCGATCGCCAACTGGCGGCGGGCGAGCTGGTGGACATGTCGCGCGGGCGAACCATCGACATCGATCTCTACTGGCAGAGCTGGCGTCTGTCGATCGGCTGGCTCGACGATTTCAGCGCGGCGCTGAAGGCGCGCGCCGCGCTGTTTCTCGATTGATTCGGGATGCGATGCGAGGCGGCGCGCGAGTCGTGCGCGCCGCGCGGGATCAGACCTGATGCAGCCCGTCGAAATCGACGATCTGCACGTGGCGGCCCTGCATTTCGATCAGGCCGCGCTTCTGGAACTTCGACAGCGTGCGGCTGACCGTTTCGAGCGTCATGCCGAGATAGCTGCCGATGTCTTCGCGCGTCATCCGCAGGTTGAATTCCGACGGCGAGTAACCGCGCTTCAGGTAGCGCGACGACACGTCGAGCAGGAAAGCGGCGACGCGCTCTTCGGCATTCAGCGAACCGAGCAGCATCGTCTGCGACGTTTCGCGCACGATCTGTTCGCTCATCAGCTTGTGCATGCGCAGCTGCATCGAGCCGGCTTCCGAGCACAGGGTCTTCAGTGCGCTGTACGGGATCACGCAGACGGAACTGTCTTCCAGCGCGACCGCGGTGCGCGGGTGGGTGTCGTCGCAGATGCCGTCGAGGCCGAGCGCTTCACCGGCGAGATGCAGGCCCGTGACCTGTTCGCGGCCGTCATGGCGTGTCGCGACGGTTTTCAGCGAACCCGAGCGCACGGCGTACAGGTTGTCGAATGCGTCGCCTTCACGGAACAGCGCTTCGCCGCGCTTGACGGGGCGAGCCGCGCAGATGACCGACTCGAGGCGACTGAGTGCTTCGGGTGCCAGGCCCTGCGGCATGCACAGGTGCCGCATTGCGCACGTCGAGCAGTGCGCGGCCTGGCGAGGCGCCCAGCTACCGGCATGAGGCGTGGCGGCGGGACGTGTGGCGACGGGCGTCAGCATGATCGTTTACTCCGGCGTTGAATCGACGGAATCATTGTCCCACCGCAAGTTGGCGCTGTCGGGTGACAAAACGTCGCGACCGGCGGCGCGTGCCGGATACCGTCAGGCGGCGGGTTCGTCGACCTTCGCGGCCGCCGGAATCAGCAGCACGGGCAGCGTCGCATGCCGCACGCATTGCTCGGCGATGCTGCCGAGCACGAGGCGACGGAACCCGCGGCGGCCATGCGTGCCGAGCACCAGCAGATCGGCGCCGAACGCCTTCGCGCCGTCGAGGATCAGCGACGACACGTCGTTGAGCGACGTCGCTTCGCTCAGCCGCGTTTCGCCTTTCACGCCGGCGGCCTGCATGAGCTTCGTGAAATCCTGCGCGAGTTCGTTGCCCTGCGCGACGAGCTGATCGCGCAGCACGGACGGATCGTAGCCGGGCACGTTGTAGTAGATCGCGGCGTTCTCGACGACGTAGAACGGCTGCAGCTCGGCGCCGTGCGCTTTCGCGAGCGCCAGCGCGGCATCGAACGCATGGCGGGACGTGTCGCTGCCGTCGACGGCAACCAGAATACGCTTGTACATAGTGTCTCCGAGTGGCGGGTTGAAACGCAGTCGGCCGGATGGCCGATCAGGCTGGGCAATGCGCAATGCTGCGAGGCAGAGTAAACCAACGGCGGGGACTTTGCAGTGCGGCGCCCGTCGGGTCGCGTGGCCGCACGGCGTCTGCCGCCGCGGCAACCGGGCATGCGCGCGGCGCATGCTGCACCGCGCGACGTGCGGTGCGCAGCGTGTGGCGCGCGCATGGCCGCTGTGCGCGTCGGCGGCGGGAGCGCATGGGTACGCAGCGGCATGGCATGTGCAGAGGGACGCACATCGACCGTGCGCGACAGGCACGTCGATGCGCGGCACGCATCGCCATTCAATCGCAACCGCGCCGTTTCGACATGACTTCGATCAATGCATGTGCATCGGCACGATTCGCGGCGTGCATGAAACCGCCGATGCCGATGCGTGAAATCGTTCACTCGAGCGGCGGTCGCGCGCGCCGGTCCGCCGCCATCGGTCGCCGACCGATGCCGTGCCGCAAACGAACGATCGATTCAAACGCCGCGCCGGCTACCGCGGCACGGCGGTCAGCTCGATGATGCGTTCCGGCCGCCGTCCGTGGCCGGGCCAGTATGTGCTGCCGTACATCCTGTGAACGGGCCCGAACAGCGCGTCGCTCGGAGCCGGCGCGGCGAAGCCCTTCTCGATCACCATGTAGCCCGCGCGCAGCGCGAACGCCGGATGGTTGCCGCCGGGGCGGCTGTCGAAACCGGCGAAGCCGTCGCCGGCTTCCGGCATCGCATTGACGAGCGACGCGTTGCTGCGCGTGATCTGGTCGGGCGAGATCGGCCCGCCGCCGGCGAGGCGCGACGCCTCGCGGTTCTTGCCGTCGGTGTCGACCGTGCTGTCGTGCGTGTCGTCGTTGTCTAGCTCGATGCTGCGCGGGTGCACACGACCTGTTTGACCGGATGATTCCATCGCGGCTCTCCTGGCGGCGAAACGCTCCGGATCGAAGCAAATCCCGTTCCGGGCACGACGGGAAAAGGCGCGCGGGCGATCGCCGCGGTCGCGCGACGCGCACTGATTTGTCATGATTTATTTCAGCTAGAAGACGCGTTTTCTACAGAGTATGATTCTTTTCCTGCGAAGCGGCGACAGGGGATGCAGTCTCGCCGCCTCTGCCCGCGCCAGGGCGCCGCAGCACCCTTAAAGACGGGTAGTGAACAACAAACAAGGGACTAGAGGTGGCGGATTCATGCAAGCGACTACTGCCTTCACGCACCGCGGTTATCTGTTGAACTGCGCGCCCGCGCGCGCCAGCGATGGTTCGTTCAAGCCCTACGTCGTGATCTCCCGATCAAGCGACGGGGAGTTGGTTGCGAACCGTTTTTTTCCGATCGAGCTCCAGTTCAACGACGAAGGCGACGCGATCGCGCACGCGCGCGACTGGGCCGTGCGCTGGATCGACGCGAGCAGCATCACGATGTGACGCCGCCGCGCTCGCGCAGCGCCGGCCGTCCGGCCGATCCCCGGTGTGCCGCCCCCGAGCAAAAAACGCGGTAATCTTGTGGAACCCGTCACTTTATTAGCGGCCGTGCGTCCGAGCGCGGCTGCCTGCATTGGCATATGTCGACATCACCCGCCCGTCAGTGGGGCCTCGAAGAAATCGTCGCCGGCTTGCGCGAGTCGCGCGAGGAACTCCATCGCACGCGCCATCCGCGCGGCATCCGTGAACTGCCGTCGCGCGATGCGATCTGCAAGATTGTGACCGGCCTGCGCGCGTCGATGTTTCCGACGCACTACGGCGCGCCGGACCTGACCGACGAAAGCGTCGACTACTACGTCGGCCACACGCTCGAAAGCACGCTGCGCATCCTGTCCGAGCAGATCCGCCGTGCGCTGCCGTTCCTGCCCGAGCATGTCGATACGCCGTTCGCGGAACTCGACGAACGCGCGTTCGAGATCGCGCGCGAATTCGGCCGGCAGTTGCCGGCGGTGCGCGCGCTGCTCGTCAGCGACATCCAGGCCGCGTACGCGGGCGATCCGGCCGCGCAGCACATCACCGAGATCCTGCTCTGCTACCCCGGCGTGCTGGCGATGATGCACCATCGGCTCGCGCACGCGCTGCACCAGCTCGGTGTGCCGCTGCTCGCGCGATTCATCAATGAAATCGCCCACTCGGCCACCGGCATCGACATCCACCCGGGCGCGCAGATCGGCCCGAGCTTCTTCATCGATCACGGCACCGGTGTCGTGATCGGCGAAACCGCGATCATCGGCGAGCGGGTGCGCGTGTACCAGGCCGTCACGCTCGGCGCGAAGAGTTTCCCGGCCGATGGCGAAGGCGCGCTGGTGAAGGGCAATGCGCGGCACCCGATCGTCGAGGACGACGTGGTGATCTACGCGGGCGCGACCATTCTCGGCCGCGTGACGATCGGGCGCGGCTCGGTGATCGGCGGCAACGTGTGGCTCACGCACAGCGTGCCGGCCGGCACGAGCGTCGCGCAGGGCAAGGTTCGCGAAGGCGGGAGCGCCGAGAAGCCGTAACGCGGCGGGCGGCGGCGCGCCCGGTTCGCACGGGCGCGTGCCGTGTGCGTCAGTGCTTGCCGGCCGGCGAGCGGTGCTTGTACAGCACGTCCTGGTCGACGCGGATCAGGTTCTGCCCCGCATCGACGACGAAATCCACGCCGTTGTACGCGTTGCCGGTCAGCAGCAGGATCGCGCTCGCGACGTCGTCGGGGCCGGCGATGCGTGCGAGCGGCGTCGACGCGCGGCTCGCGTGCTCGAAGTCGGCCTGCGTCTGGTCGTCGCTCGGCAGCATCAGCCCGGGGAACACCGCGTTCACGCGCAGCACCGGGGCGGACGACAGCGCGAGCATCTGCGTGAGGTTGCCGAGCGCGGCCTTCGCGACCGTGTAGCTGAAGTGGTCGCGGTGGAAGTTTTCCTTGATCTTCTGGTCGACCACGTTCACGACGACACCCTGCGTGCCGGCAGCGCGCGCCCGTTCGTAGAACGCGCGCGTGAGCAGGATCGGCGCGCGGCAGTTGACGGCCCACGCCTGGTCGAACGCCGCGAGGTCGAAGCTCGGGAAATGGTCCTGCCAGAACACCGACGCGTTGTTGACCAGCACGTCGAGGCGCCCGAAGCGCGCATACACCTGGTCGATCAGCGCGGTGATCTGCGCGGCATCCGACAGGTCGGCCTGCAGCGCGACCGCATCGTGCCCGCGCTCGGCAATCGAGCGCGCGGCCGCCTGCGCGGCATCGGCCGAACGGTCGTAATGCACCGCGGTGCGATAGCCATGCTTCGCGAAATACTCGGCGAACGCGCGCCCGGCCCGGCGCGCGGCGCCGGTCACGAGCACGACGGGCGCGTGCGCCGCTTGCTTCGTCTGCGCCATCAGGTGTTCGTCAGGTTGACTGAAGAAGGATTGGCGACGATCGACAGGAATTCGCGCCGCGTCGACGGATCGGTGCGGAACGTGCCGAGCATGCGCGACGTAACCATCTCGACGCCCGGCTTGTGCACGCCGCGCGTGGAGATGCACTGGTGCGCGGCTTCGAGGATCACGCCGACGCCCTTCGGCTGCAGCACGTCGAACAGCGTATCGGCGATCTGCACGGTCATCTTTTCCTGGATCTGCAGGCGCTTCGCGAATGCGTCGACGAGGCGCGCGAGCTTCGAGATCCCGACCACGCGATGGTTCGGCAGATACGCGACGTGCGCGCGGCCGATGATCGGCACCATGTGGTGCTCGCAGTAGCTCTCGAAGCGGATGTCCTTCAGCACGATCATCTCGTCGTAGCCGTCGACTTCGCTGAACGTGCGCGCGAGGATGTCGCGCGGCTCCAGCGCATAGCCGGCAAAGAACTGCTCGTACGCACGCACGACGCGCGCGGGCGTATCGATCAGGCCTTCGCGGGCGGGATCGTCGCCGGCCCAGCGCAACAGCACGCGGACGGCGTCTTCTGCTTCTTCACGGCTCGGCCGCGATGCGGCCGGCTCGGGCTGCGCGGATTTCTTACCTTTACCCATGTAGTGGCTCCATCGAAGGCCGCCTGCGGCGGCCGGTATCCGGCCATTGTTTCATGCTTTCGCGGGGCGTGCGTGCGGCCGGCCGCTCACCCTTCTTCACTTCGGCCATTCGTCCTGTTCGTCGTTGAACAGCGACGCGACGACGCCGCGCAGCCACGCGGTGCGCGGATCGTTGTGGTACTTGCGGTGCCAGTGCTGCTTCAGGTCGAAGCGCGGCAGCGCGAGCGGCGGCTCGACGGGCACGATGAACGCGTGCTCGGCCGCATACGCATAGCCGATCGCGTGCGGCACCGTCGCGATCAGGTCGGTACGGCTCAGGATGAACGGCAGGCTCATGAAGTGCGGCGTCTCGAGCACCGCGCGGCGCTGCATGCGCTGCTTCGCGAGATATTTCTCGAGCACCTCCTGGCTGCGGCCTTCGGCGCGCACCACCGCGTGCCCGCACGCGAGGAATTGCTCGACCGTGAACGGCGGCGCCTGCTCGAACGGATGGCCACGCCGCATCAGGCACACGAACCGGTGCGTGAACAACCGCTGCTGGAAGAAGTTGTTGCCGTCGAGGTCGGGGAAGTAGCCGACCGCGAGATCGATCGACCCGGCTTCGAGGCCGCGACCGACTTCGTCGTGCGCGAGCGAGACCGAGCGCAGGTTCGCGTGCGGCGCGCGCGTCGCGAACGCCTGCAGCAGCTTCGGCAGGAACACGATCTCGCCGACGTCCGACAGCGCGATCGAGAACGTATGCGTGCTCGCGGCCGGGTCGAAGTCGTGCGGCGCGACGAGGCCGCGCTCGATCTGCGCGAGTGCGTCGCGGGCGGCCGGCAGCAGCGCGAGCGCGCGCGGCGTCGGCTCCATCCCGCGCGACGTGCGCACGAACAGCGGATCGCCGAAGTACTCCCGCAGCCGGCCGAGCGCGGTGCTCACGCGCGGCTGGCTCACGCCGAGCAGGTCGCCCGCGCGGCTCACGTTGCGGGTGTCGTCGAGCGCGACGAGGTAGGGAATCAGGTTCAGATCGAGCGTATCCATCGCCGGGTCGATATCTTCAAAACGTATACAACATATCTCCTGAATCGCGTTGCCGCATAGTCGGGAAAGCGCTCAAATGTGTTCCACGATTCGAATTAATGTTCAGGAGACGAACAATGCGCACCCAAGTCGCGATCATCGGCGCCGGTCCGTCCGGCCTTCTGCTGTCCCATCTGCTGCGCCTGCAAGGCGTCGATTCCATCCTCGTCGAAGCGCGTTCGCGTGAGTATTGCGAGAACCGCATCCGCGCCGGCGTGCTGGAGCAGGGCACGGTCGACACGCTGAACGAAGCCGGCCTCGGCGAGCGGATGCGCCGCGAAGGGCTCGAACACCACGGCATCGAGTTGCTGTTCGACGGCCAGCGCCATCGCATCGACCTGTCCGAGCTGACCGGCGGGCGCGCGATCACCGTCTACAGCCAGCACGAAGTCGTGCGCGACCTGATCGCGGCCGGCGTCGAGCATGGCCATGCGATGCATTTCGAGGTCAGCGACGTCGCGCTGCACGACGTCGAGGGCGAACACCCGTTCGTCACGTTCAAGCACGCGGACGGCCGCGCGGACCGCATCGACTGCGACTACATCGCCGGCTGCGACGGCTTCCACGGCATCGCGCGCCAGACGATCCCGGCCGAGCGGCTGAATACGTTCGAGCGCGTCTACCCGTTCGCGTGGCTCGGCATCCTTGCCGACGCGGCGCCGTCGCTCGACGAGCTCGTGTACGCGCACCACGACAACGGCTTCGCGCTGTTCTCGATGCGTTCGCCGACGGTCACGCGCCTGTACCTGCAGTGCAAGCCCGACGAAGACCTCGCCGAATGGTCCGACACGCGGATCTGGGACGAACTGCACACGCGCTTCTCGAACGACACGGGCTGGACGCCGACCGAGGGCCGGATCACGCAGAAGAGCGTGACGCCGATGCGCAGCTTCGTGTCCGAGACGATGCAGCACGGGCGCCTGTTCCTCGCCGGCGACGCCGCGCACATCGTGCCGCCGACCGGCGCGAAGGGGATGAACCTCGCGGTGGCCGACGTCCGCGCGCTGTCCCGCGTGCTCGGTGCGCGCTACCGGACGGGCGACGCGACGCCGCTCGACACCTATTCGGCGACCTGCCTCGAACGCGTGTGGCGCGCCGAGCACTTCTCGTACTTCATGACGAACATGCTGCATTCGTCGCCGGAAGATTCGCCGTTCGTCAATCGCCTGAAGTTTGCCGAGCTGAAATACGTGACGCACTCGCGGGCCGCCGCGCAGTCGCTCGCCGAAAACTACGTCGGCTTGCCGTTCGACGACGCGACGGCCCCCGAGGGAACCCGCCTTGACAACGCGCTGTGCGCGACTCTATGATCGGCCCATCGTTCGCTAATCGAATCTAGGTTCGATTGGCGAACAAATACCGGGATCGACATCGGCCCCGGCGCGGCACGCGGCACGCGCGTGTCCCCTCGACAGGCCGCGCATCGAGCCGCGGGTTCGTATCAGGAAGAGACATGGTCAACAAGATTTTCGAATCGCTCCAGTCGGCGGTCGCCGACATCCACGATGGCGCGACAATCATGATCGGCGGCTTCGGCACGGCCGGCATGCCGTCCGAGCTGATCGACGCGCTGATCGAACAGGGCGCGCGCGACCTGACGATCGTCAACAACAACGCGGGCAACGGCGAGACGGGCCTCGCGGCGCTGCTGAAGGCGAAGCAGGTGCGCAAGATCATCTGCTCGTTCCCGCGCCAGAGCGATTCGCAGGTGTTCGACGGGCTGTACCGCGCGGGCGAGATCGAGCTGGAGCTCGTGCCGCAGGGCAACCTCGCGGAGCGCATCCGCGCGGCGGGCGCCGGCATCGGCGGCTTCTTCACGCCGACGGGTTACGGCACCAAGCTCGCGGAAGGCAAGGAAACGCGCGTGATCGACGGCAAGCAGTACGTGTTCGAGACACCGATCCACGCCGATTTCGCGCTCGTGAAGGCGTACAAGGGCGATCGCTGGGGCAACCTCGTGTATCGCAAGACCGCGCGCAACTTCGGGCCGATCATGGCCAGCGCCGCGAAGGTCGCGATCGTGCAGGTGTCGGAAGTCGTGCCGCTCGGCGCGCTGAACCCGGAACACATCGTGACGCCGGGCATTTTCGTCCAGCGCGTCGTCGAAGTGCCGCAGGCCGCGCATGCGGCCGAGCTCGCCGCCGAACACGCATCGCAAGCCGCCTGACCGAACTTTGTATGCGACCGGAGTAAGCGCTGAAGCGCCAACTCCGGTCGACAGGAGACCCGACATGAAACGACTGACCCGCGATGAAATGGCCAAGCGCGTTGCCCAGGACATCCCCGAAGGCGCGTACGTGAACCTTGGCATCGGCGTGCCGACGCTGGTGGCGAACCACCTCGACCCGAGCAAGGAAATCTTCCTGCACAGCGAAAACGGCCTGCTCGGCATGGGCCCCGCACCCGCGCCCGGCGAGGAAGACGACGAACTGATCAACGCCGGCAAGCAGCACGTGACGCTGCTCACCGGCGGCGCGTATTTCCACCATTCCGATTCGTTCGCGATGATGCGCGGCGGTCACCTCGACTACTGCGTGCTCGGCGCGTTCCAGGTGTCGGCGAACGGCGACCTCGCGAACTGGCACACGGGCGCACCCGATGCGATTCCGGCCGTCGGCGGCGCGATGGATCTCGCGATCGGCGCGAAGCAGGTGTTCGTGATGATGGAGCACCTGACGAAGCAGGGCGAAAGCAAGATCGTCGCGCAGTGCTCGTATCCGGTCACCGGCGTGCAATGCGTGAGCCGTATCTATACGGATCTCGCGGTGCTCGACGTGACGGCCGACGGCCTCGCGGTGAGCGAGATCTT
Organism: Burkholderia sp.; assembly: GCA_031253835.1. Lineage (GTDB taxonomy): Bacteria > Pseudomonadota > Gammaproteobacteria > Burkholderiales > Burkholderiaceae > Burkholderia. The sequence goes on from JAIRVP010000018.1 coordinate 32,717, forward strand.
CACCGACCTGTCGTTCGACGAACTGCAGAAGCTGACCGGCGTGCCGCTGATCGACGCGACGCAGAAGGCGGCTGCCTGAACCCCCGGCGTGCCGGCGCGTGCGCTCGCGCGCAGCCCGGCACGCTTGGGCGGACAATAGGCGCACGCCGTTTCCCCTATCCGATGCCATGCTCGAAGACAGCGCCCGCCTGACCTCCCTCATCTGCGGCACCGAGCCGCTCAACCGGATCTGGTCGCCCCGCGCGACGATCCAGCGGATGCTCGACGTCGAGGCCGCGCTCGCGCGTGCGCTCGCCGCGCAGCAGGTGATTCCCGCCGCCGCGGTCGCGCCGATCGAACGCGCATGCGACGCCGGCCGGCTCGATGCCGACGCGCTCGCGCACGGCGCGGCGCTCGGCGGCAATCTCGCGATTCCGCTCGTCAAGCAGCTCACCGCGCAGGTGAAGGCCGACGACCCCGAGGCCGCGAAGTTCGTGCACTGGGGCGCGACAAGCCAGGACATCATCGATACCGCGACCGTGCTGCAGTTGCGCGACACGCTCGACGTGCTGGAGCCGATGCTCGACGAAGCATGCGCGTCGCTCGCGGCGCTCGCGCGCACGCATCGCGCGACGCCGATGATCGGCCGCACGTGGCTGCAGCAGGCGCTGCCGATCACGCTCGGCCTGAAATTCGCCCAATGGCTCGATGCGCTGCTGCGCCACCGCACGCGCTTCGCCGAATTGCGCGAGCGCGTGCTCGTGCTGCAGTTCGGCGGCGCGGCCGGCACGCTCGCGAGCCTGCGCGAGCAGGCGGCCGGTGTCACGGCTGCGCTCGCGGCCGACCTGCAGCTCGCGGCGCCGGCCGTGCCGTGGCACACGCAGCGCGACCGCATCGCGGAGGCCGCATCCTGTTTCGGCATGCTGACGGGTACGCTCGGCAAGATCGCGCGCGACGTGTCGCTGCAGATGCAGACCGAAGTCGGCGAGCTCGGCGAGCCGGCCGCCGCCGGCAAGGGCGGCTCGTCGACGATGCCGCACAAGCGCAACCCGGTCGGCTGCGCAGCCGTGCTGACGGCGGCCGTACGTGCGCCGGGCCTCGTCGCGACCGTGTTCGCGGGGATGGTGCAGGAACACGAGCGCGCGCTCGGCGGCTGGCAGGCCGAATGGGATGCGCTGCCGGACCTCGCGCGCCTGACGGGCGGCGCGCTCGCGCAGATCGCCCAGATCGTCGCGGGCCTCGACGTCAATACCGAACGCCTTGCCGCGAACCTCGACCTGACGCACGGGCTGATCCTCGGCGAAGCCGTGATGCTCGCGCTCGGCGACCGCATCGGCCGGCTCGATGCGCACCATGTCGTCGAGCACGCGTCGAAGGAAGCGCTGCGCACCGGCGCGACGCTGTTCGACGTGCTTGCCGCCGATGCGACCGTGTCGGCCCACCTGTCGCGCGACGCGCTCGCGCGGCTGCTCGATCCCGCACATTACGTCGGCGAGGCGCAGGCCTGTGTCGACGCCGTGCTCGCGCTGCATGCGGGCACGATCCAACCAGGAGAACATTGATGCCTTTCGCCACTGTCAACGGCGTGAAACTGCATTACCGGATCGACCGTGCCGCGCGCGCCGACGCGCCGTGGCTCGTCTTCTCGAACTCGCTCGGCGCCGACCTGCAGATGTGGGCGCCGCAGATCCGTCCGCTCACGCAGCACTTCAACATCCTGCGCTACGACACGCGCGGCCACGGCCATTCCGACGCACCGGCCGGTTCGTACACGATCGAGCAGCTCGCCGGCGACGTGATCGGCCTGCTCGACCACGTCGGCATCGACTGCGCGCATTTCTGCGGGATCTCGATGGGCGGGCTGACGGGCGCCGCGCTCGCCGCACGCTATCCGTCGCGCATCGTGCGGGCGGTGCTGTCGAATACCGCCGCGAAGATCGGCTCGCCGGAAGTGTGGGCGCCGCGGGCGCAGAAGGCGCGCGCCGAAGGCATGGCCGCGCTCGCCGACGCCGTGCTGCCGCGCTGGTTCACGGACGCGTTCGTCGAACGCGAGCCGCGCCTGTTCGACGCGATCCGCGACACCTTCGTGCATACCGACAAGGACGGCTATGCGGCGAACTGCGACGCGCTGAACGCGGCCGACCTGCGCGAGGAAGTGAAGGGCATCACGTTGCCGGTGCTCGTCGTGACCGGCGCGAAGGACATGTCGACGCCGCCCGACCAGGGCCGCGCGCTGGCTGCCGCGATTCCCGGTGCGCTGCACGTCGAATTCGACGCCGCGCACATTTCGAACATCGAGTGCACCGACGGCTTCAACCGTGCGCTGCTCGATTTCCTGAACGCGTGAGGTAGCGACGATGGACGACCAGGAACGTTACGAAGCAGGGATGAAGGTGCGCCGCGCGGTGCTCGGCGACGCGCACGTCGACCGTTCGATCGAGAACCGCACCGAGGTGACCGACGAATTCCAGAACCTGATCACGCGCTATGCATGGGGCGAGATCTGGACGCGCGACGGCCTGCCGCGCCATACGCGCAGCCTGCTGACCATCGCGATGATGGTCGCGCTGAACCGTGGCGAGGAACTGGCGCTGCACCTGCGCGCCGCGCGCAACAACGGCGTGACGCGCGACGAGATCAAGGAAGTGCTGCTGCAGACCGCGATCTACTGCGGCGTGCCGGCTGCGAATTCCGCGTTCCATCTCGCGGACAGGATTTTCAAGGAACAGGACGCAGCCGGTTAAACGCCGGTCGTGATCCGATCGGGCGGCCCGCTGGTGTTTGGCGGGGCGTCGCCGATGAAAGAACGCACCGGCAGTGAATCGGTGCGTGAACAGAGGAAAGGCGCGGCCAAGAGGCCGCGTTTCTTGCATATATATTCAGGAGACTCGCGATGAATCGCGCACCCGTGGTCGATGTCCAGACCTTCATCAACGAGCAGCCGTTCGGCGGCTTTCAATGGCTCGTGTTCCTCATGTGTTTCGTGATCGTGCTGCTCGACGGCTTCGATACGGCCGCGATCGGTTTCATCGCGCCGTCGCTGCTCGGCGAATGGAACCTGACCAAGCCCGATCTCGCGCCGGTGCTGAGCGCCGCGCTGTTCGGCCTCGCGTGCGGCGCGCTCGTGTCGGGCCCGCTGTCCGACCGGCTCGGCCGCCGCTCGCTGCTGCTCGGCTCGGTGTTCCTGTTCGGCGTCGCGTGCCTGATGTCCGCCTTCTCGAATACGATCGGACACCTGACGATCCTGCGCTTCATCACCGGCGTCGGGCTCGGCGCGGCGATGCCGAACGCGGTCACGATGATGGGCGAGTTCTGCCCGGACAAGCGCCGCGCGACCGTGATCAACCTGATGTTCTGCGGCTTCCCGCTCGGCGCCGCGTTCGGCGGTTTCCTGGCCGCGTGGATGATTCCGCATTTCGGCTGGCGCAGCGTGCTGATGCTCGGCGGCGTGACGCCGCTGCTGCTCGGCGTGCTGTTGCTGCTGAAGATGCCGGAATCGGTGCGCTTCATGGTCGCGAGCGGCCAGCAGGTCGACAAGATCCGCGCCACGCTTGCGCGCATCTCGCGCGACGCGCTGAACGCCGGCTCGTTCGCGATGACCGAAGCCGCGCCGCAGACCGGCAGCAAGGGCCTCGGCGTCGTGCTGTCGCGCTCGTACATCGTCGGCTCGGTGATGCTGTGGCTCGCGTACTTCATGGGCCTCGTGATCTTCTACGCGTCGATCAACTGGATGCCGATCCTGCTGAAGGATGCGGGCCTGACGCCGAAGAGCGCGACGCTGATCTCGGCGCTGTTCCCGCTCGGCGGCGTGGGCGCCGTGCTGTGCGGCGTGCTGATGGACCGTTTCAACGCGAACCGCGTGATTGCCGTGTGCTATGCGCTGACGGCGGTGAGCGTGTATGCGATCGGGCAGGCGGCCGGCAACGTCGGGTTGCTCGTGCTGGTCGTGTTCGTGGCCGGCGTGCTGATGAACACCGCGCAATCGTCGATGCCGGCGCTGGCCGCCGCGTTCTATCCGACCGAAGGGCGCGGCACGGGCGTTGCGTGGATGCTCGGCGTCGGGCGCTTCGGCGGGATCGCAGGGTCGTTCCTCGTCGCCGAACTGACGCGCCGGCACTTCTCGTTCGCGGGTGTGTTCGCGACGATCGCCGTCGCGGGCGTGCTCGCGTGCATCGCGTTGCTGATCAAGCAGATGGCGCGGCCGCATGGCGTCGCGCAGCCGGCAGGCAAGATCGAGTCGCTCGGGCATTGAGCGACGTGCGGGCCGGTGCGCTGCGCCGGCCCTTCTCGAGCGGCACCGCTCGGGCCGCTATTCTTCCGCGTCGTGTTCCTTGACGAACTTGCGCAGATACGCGCGCAGCGCGGCCTCCCGGCCGCGATGATCGGCGAGGTTCGCGGCGCCCATCTCTTCCTCTTCGCCGAACAGCGTCGGCGGCGCGCAGTAAGTGCCGACTTCGATGTTCTCGCGCAGCACGCGGATGTCGTGCGTGAGCGGGTGATACTCGGCGATCCAGTGCATCCCCTCGATGTGTTCGCCCGTCCTCAGCAGTGGCTTCATCGGCAATCTCCCGGCAGCAGCGGCGCAACCGGCGAAGCGGTTGCGCGCGCCCGTACCGAAAGGGTACGCCTGCCCCGCGTGAATCTCAACGGGCGCGCTGTGAGCGCTCACTGCGGCAGCAGGTGCGCGATGAGCGGATACAGCGACAGGATCAGCAGCACGGCCATCGTCACGTTGAAGATGCGCAGCGCGCGGCGGTTCGACAGGAAGCGGCGCAGGCCGAGGCCGAACGCGGCCCACAGGCAGATGCACGGGAAGCCGATCAGGATGAACACGACGGACATCCACGCGGCGTTCATCCCGTAGTCGGCGGACAGGCGGACCGTCGTCGCGGCGGTCAGCACCATCATCCAGGCTTTCGGGTTGACCCACTGGAACGCGGCGGCTTCGACGAACGTCATCGGCCGCGGCTTGGCGCCGTGTGCCTTCACGTCGCCGGACGTGCCGATGCGCCACGCGAGGTACAGCAGGTACGCGACGCTCGCGGCCTCGAGGATCGTATACAGCAGCGGCAGGCGCTTGAACGCTTCGCCGAGGCCGAAGCCGACGCAGAGCATCAGGATCGCGACGCCGATGCTGATGCCGAACAGGTGCGGCATCGTGCGTCGGAAACCGAAATTGACGCCGGATGCGAGCAGCATCGTGTTGTTCGGGCCGGGCGTGATCGACGTGACGAGCGCGAACAGCATGCCGGCGGGCAATGCGCTGAGGGTGAGGAATTCCATCGCGGATTCTCCGTTCGGTTCTAGGCTGGGATGGAGATCAGTTTAGCGACGGTTGTCTGTACAGTACCGGTACAGTTGGTTTGACGAATGCCGGTACGGGGGAGGGCGCTCGCCTGGATCGGTGTGGTGCGTTTCGCGTCACGCGGTTCGCGATGACTTTGCATTACGCGGCTGCACGCCTGCTGGAGTAAATGGGCGAACCGTCGAGCGGTGCGTGCCATTCGGCTGAACGCGCAGCGGAAAAGTGTCGTACCCCCGATGCATGCGCGCTGCGTCCAACCATCGAGACATCGACAGCTGAAGCTAATCGATCGCGATGGACCTTCCTCTGTCTCGAAGACCGTCCGACCATGCATAGATGCGTATGCGCCATCCGCGACGCGCGTGTTTCGCTCGCCGGGTTGACCCGCTGCAGGCCCGTCCGTGTGGACGTCATGCACCGACGGGCCGATCGCTGCGCCGACGGCGCCGCGCTACCGGCGTGCCCGAACCCGCGCCTTCACGCACTTGAACCACAATCTCACAGCCCCGACACCGCCCGCGACCGGAATCCGCGGCAGCAGGAACGGATCGTCGGCCGCACCGGCGCACCCGCGCCGGGTCGTCGTCGCGTTGCCGTATCCGGCATCCACGACCTGGTCGCGCACCCGCGCATCGAGGTCGCCGTACGGATAGCAGAACGATTCGACGCGCTGGCCGCTCAATGCCTCGAGCCACCGCTTCGATTCGCTGACCTGATGTTCCGACTCGTACGCGGGCACCTGCGACAGCGCGACATGCTCGAGCGTATGCGAGCCGATTTCATGGCCGTGATCGCGCCACACGAGCATGTCCTCGCAAGTCATCAGCGGCGAGTGTGCGGTGTCGGCACCGGCATCCCAGTCGTTCTCGCCGCCGAAGCGGCCGGGGACGAAATAGCAGGTCGCGGTGAATCCGAGTGCGTCCAGCACGGGCATCGCATGCGTCAGCACGTTGAGAAAGCCGTCGTCGAACGAAATGCCGAAGACCTTCCCGCTGCGTTCGCCGCGCAGATACGGCTGAAGCTCGCGCACGCTCAGCCCGCGGTAGCCGAGCCGCTTGAACAGCGTCATCTGGCGGCGGAACGCATCGGGTGCGACGCTCAGGCTGCGCAGCCGGTCGGGCGGCGGCGGCAGCGGGCGTACCTGGTGATACATCAGGATTGGATGGCGCGGGGCGGATAGGAACATCGGCAGACCGGAAAAACGCAGGGTTACGCAGCCTTGCGGAAGATCCGCAGGGTCTTGAAGTCGCCGACCTCGACGAAATCGGCATGCGCCGCCCACTGCGCGATGATCGGCTCGGCCTTCCGGTATGCCGACGAACCCTTGTAGAACAGCAGGTGACCGTTGGCGGCGGTATGGCGTGCGAACAGGTCGAGCACCGCTTCGTCGGTCTTCGCGCCGTAGCGGCTGTTCGACTCGTCGCGGAACTCGCACAGATGGAACAGCGTGACGACGTCGAACGCCGGCAGCAGGCCCGAGTTGCTCGTATAGATGTCGCCGAAATACGCGAGGTAGGTCTTGCTGACCTCCGGTTGCCGGGTGACGAGTTCGACATACGACTTGTATTCCTTCGGCGACGCCGTCACGCCGAAAACGGTGTTGTTCAGGTGCGGCCGCGCGCATTCGACGCCGACATGGTGATGGCCGCCGGTGCCGAAGTGATAGATGCGCACGCCCCTGAGACGGACGGATTCCAGCCATTCGACGAAGTGCACGTCGCACGGGCATTCCTGCGTCCGCAAGTCCCAGTACTTCTTCCAGATATTCATTGCCATCAAACGGACCTCATGGATGTCACCCAGCGGTAGGGGTTGTGTCGAATCGATTTCTGATAGACGGACAGCGTCGCATCGACAAAGGTGTCGAACGAGAACTCGCGCTTGCCTTTCAGCCGCGCGCTGCGCCCCATCGAGCGGACGCAGCCGGGTTCGCGCGCGATCGCGCGCAGGATGGCCTCGATCGCTTCGGGCTCGCGCGGCGGGACGACCCAGCCGTCCACGCCCGGCTCGACGTTCTCGGGCAGCCCGCCCACGCGCGTGACGATCGCGGGGCAGCCGAGCGACATCGCTTCGCGGCACGCATACGACAGGCTCTCGTGATACGACAGCACGAACGACACGTCGATGATCGAGAACGGCGCCCGGACGTCGTCGAGGCGCCCGGTGAACGCGGTGTGCGACGCCATGCCGTGCCGCACGATCTGTTCGCGCTGCTCGCGGGACGGCTCCGCGCCAACCAGCAGCACGCGAAACCGCTCGCGCTCGCGTTCGGGCAGGCCGCCCAGCGCAGCGATCAGGTCCATCCAGCCTTTTTCCGGCGCGGTGCCGGCGCTGCTGCCCAGCACGATCGCGTCCGCGCCGGACGGCCCGAACAGCGCGATCTTGCGGCGGCGGATTTCGTCGCCGGCCAGGCGTTCGGCGGCTGACCGGCGTACGCCGTGCTTCACGACCGTGACGTTTCCGTACGGCGAGCGCAGCGCGAGCATGCTCGCGACATAGTCGCTGACCGCGATGGTGTGGTCGGTGGCGAGCCGTGCGCGCAGCAGGTTGCCGAAGCTGTCGGCGCGATACGTGTTGTGCTTGGTGAGCACGACCGCGGGCCGGTACCGGCACCCGAGCAGCGCGAGCATCACCTGCCGGTGGTCGGCGGAGCCGTTCACATGGATGACGTCGAAGCGCTCGGCGGCGATCCGCCGGCGCAGCCGGACGATTTCCTGGCACAGCCGGTTCCAGCGCGGCTTGAATTCCATGTCGAAGATGGCCACGTCGGGGCTGTCCTTCAACAGGCGCGACAGGCGGCTTCCCTCCGGCGACGCGACGGTCACGCGGTGATGCCGGCTCATCGCGACGGCGAGATCGCGAACGTAGGTATCCTGGCCGCCGCCGTAGTCGCCGTGGAAGTTGGTGTACAGAATGTTCATCGCGATGCCGCTTTTCCTCGATCATTCATCAAAAGGACTCCTGATGAAATGAATGGCTCAACCCGTCGGGATCAATGACTCGAACACGGTGCCGCGTTGCCGGCCCGCGATCGCGCATCGACGCCCGGGCATGGCGTCAACGCGAATCATTTCCAAATATTACATATCGATTACGTATCGGTGTGTCGAGGTCTGCGCATCTTTGTGAGAATGTGTCGCGATCGCTTGACCGTGTGTCGCCGCCGGATTTGATCTGGGCCGGGGCGCTCCCTCTCATGCGACGAATTAGTCCGCTTATTACCGGAAGCATGGCGCGCACACGCAACGAAAACCTTCATCAGCAGCGCCGGGAGCCGGTCCTGACTGCGGCCGACATGAGCGCGGGCGCGGTGTTCCGGTACTTCGCCGACAAGCGCGAGATGATCGACGCGATCATCGTGGCCGAGGTCGAGCGCTATATGCACGATGTCGAGCGCTCTCTCAACCGGGAAGGGCTGCTGCGGCTCGCCCGCATCACGGCCGACGAACTGGCCGGGATGACGGGCCAGACCGATGCCGGCCTCGGTGTCGACAGCTGGCTCGAACTCGCGCGCGACGCCGACCGTCGCCCCGATTTCGTCGCGCTCGACCGGAAGTTGCGCGCGGAATTCGCGTGCGCGCTGGCGAGCGGCCAGGCCGAGGGCTGGGTCAGGCCGTCGCTGGATCCGGCCGGCGCCGCGAGCATCGTCTTCTCGCTTCAACGGCATGTGGCTCGTCCAGAGCCTCGGGACCGCTTGCGACCCGGAGCACATGGCCATCGCGCCGGGCGACTTCTTCCGGACCTACGTCCTGGTTTCCTGACATCCCGCGCAGCACTTCAAGAGGAACGACCCGCGCCGTCCGAAAGCGTGGCCGATGCGGGCCGGCACCCGCTTCATCCGCAGTCATCTCCACGCATCCGGCCCCACAAACAGCGGGGCCGGATCGCGACAAAGCGTTCGTTTCCGACGACATCCGGACGCAAATCAACCGGCGCTGCTTTCGGATTTGAAAGCCGGTGCGCCATTTGCGTTAGAATGCCCCCCCTGTCCGCCAAGGCGACCGCCGAACGCGGACTGGCCGCCTGCATGGCGACGTGGGTTCCGATTCGCAGCCGGACGCGAATGATTTGCCAGCCGTTAGAAACATACGCTTTGTGATTTGGATTACTAATGAAGAAGAAGCACAACATTACCAAGTACATCGTCGTCGCGATGATGCTGGGTATCGCCGTGGGTTACGCGTGTCATAGCGCGTTTCCCGACCCGAAGATGGCGAAGGAAGTCGCCGGTTACGTGTCGTTGCTGTCCGATGTATTCCTGCGATTGATCAAGATGATCATCGCGCCGCTGGTATTCGCGACGCTGACCGTCGGCATCGCGCAAATGGGTGACGGCAGCGCGGTGGGCCGCGTGGGCGTCAAGGCGTTCGGCTGGTTCTTCATTGCGTCGTTCACGTCGCTGCTGCTGGGTCTGCTGACCGCGACGCTCCTGCAGCCGGGCAGCCACCTGAGCCTGCCGCTGCCGCCTTCCGATGCGGCGCTCAACCTGAAGACGAGCGCCTTCACGCTGAAGGACTTCGTGGTCCACCTGGTGCCGAAGTCGATCGCCGAGGCGATGGCAAACAACGAAATCCTGCAGATCGTCGTGTTCTCGATCTTCTTCGGCACCGCGCTGTCGGCGCTCGGCGACGCGGGCAAGCGCCTGACGGGCGTGATCGAGGATCTCGCGCAGGTGATGCTGAAGGTGACGGGCGCGGTGATGTGGTTTGCGCCGATCGCGGTGTTCGCGGCGCTCGCGTCGACGATCACGACCGAAGGGCTCGGCATCCTGCTGACGTTCGCGAAGTTCATGGCGAGCTTCTATCTGGCGCTCGCGCTGCTGTGGTGCGTGCTGACGCTCGCCGGCGTCGCGTTCCTCGGCAAGCGCACGTTCACGCTGATCCGGCTGATCCGCGAGCCGTTCCTGCTGTCGTTCGCGACGGCGAGCTCCGAGGCCGCGTATCCGAAGCTGCTGGACGCGCTCGACCGCTTCGGCGTGAACCGCAAGATCTCGAGCTTCGTGCTGCCGATCGGTTACTCGTTCAACCTCGACGGCTCGATGATGTACTGCACGTTCGCGGTGTTGTTCATCGCGCAGGTGTACGGCATCCATCTGCCGCTCGGTACGCAGATCACGATGCTGCTGATGCTGATGGTGACGTCGAAGGGGATGGCCGGCGTGCCGCGCGCGTCGCTGGTCGTGATCGCGGCGACGCTCAACCAGTTCAACATGCCCGAAGCCGGGTTGCTGCTGATCATGGGCGTCGACATGTTCCTCGACATGGGGCGCTCGGCCACCAACGCAGTCGGCAACTCGATCGCGGCTGCGGTGGTCGCGAAGTGGGAAGGGCAGCTCGGCGATCCGCGCGACGACAACGATTCGGACGGCGGCACGGTTGCCGAAGTGAAGGTGCGCGAGACATCGGCATGATGCGTGGCAACGCGGCGACGCGTTGCCTGTACCGGAATCGATGACGATCGCCGGCCTGGATTCGATACGGATTCTGGCCGGCGATTTGTTTTGTGCAATGACTTTGCCCCGCATTCGGCGGCTTTTGCCGATTTCCCGGTAAAAGTGTGTGCCGTTTCAATCCGTCGTCGCTGGACACGCGGCGATATTCCCGCAGGCGAGCGCCTGATTTTCCCCGTTCCCGTTCCGGCGCGTGAGTGAACATTCACTGTCGCGCAGTCGCGCTTGCCGCAAGCGCGAGCGGCTCGCAATTTTTTTCGATTTATATAACGCTATTCTCGCCCTGCTTATTATCGAAGGCATGCCGTACGTAATACCGACTGCGCCAGATGATTCAGGGGAAGAATTTACGCATTGCGGATTTCAAGCCATCTGGCCGGCCATCCCTCATGTGAATGTTTGCATCATTCAGGAGAGCATCCGTCATGGTCGCCAGAAAACGAATCCAGGCTGCGCTTCTTGCCGCAGCGATCGCCGCGATTGCACCGGCCGCACACGCCGGCAATACCACCGACTGGCTGGCAAATACCTACGGCACGCTCGCGGCGCACGTCGGCAACGTCGCACGTGCGATGTGGGTCGCGCCCGAAGGCGTGATCTACACGGCGTCGATGTGGGACGAGGATGAAGGCGGCGTCGCGATCTACCAGAACGGCAAGAGCGTCGGCTCGATCGGCACGCATTCGGAATTCCAGGGCAGCGCGATCACCGGCAACGCGACCTCGCTGTTCGTCGCGCTGCAGCCCGGCAAGACGTACGGCAGCGGCGCGGTGGGGCGCTACAGCCGCGCGACGAAGTATCGCGACCGCGTGATCCAGGTCAGCGCGGCAACCAACCAGCCGCGCATCGACGTCGTCACGGGGCTCGCGACGGCCGGCTCGCTGCTCTACGCCAGCGACTTCTACGGCAATCGCGTGCGCGTATTCACCACCGACGGCGTGTGGCAGCGCGACATCAGCGTGTCGGCGCCGGGCGCGCTCGCGGTGGACGGCGCGGGCAACGTGTGGGTCGCGCAGAAGAGCGTGGGCGCGATCGTCGGCTTCAGCGCGGCGGGCGCACTGCTGAACACGATCCGGATGCCGGCCGGGTCGCAGCCGTCGGCGCTGTATTTCGATGCGGCGGCCGGCCAGCTGCTGGTGGGCGACGAAGGCCCCGACCAGAACATCAAGCGCTATACGGTGGCGGGCCGGCCCGCGCTGGCCGGCACGTTCGGCGTGCGCGGCGGCTATCTCGACACGACGACGGGCATCAAGGGGCAGGTCGGCGCGCAGCGCTTCACGCGCATCGTCGGGCTCGGCAAGGACACCGGCGGCAACCTGTACGTGCTCAACAATCCGTGGGGCGGCAGCTGGGATCTCGGCCGCAACGGCGCGACCGACATTCATGCGTACAGCAGCACCGGGAGCCTGCGCTATACGCTGCAGTCGCTGAACTTCGAAGGCATCGCGGCGCCGGACCCCGTCACGGACGGCGCGTTGTTCTACAGCGGCACGCACGTGTACAGCGGCACCGCGGGCGGCAAGTTCGTCGCGAACACCGTCGATCCGTTCGCATACCCGTCGGATCCGCGCATCAACATGAGCGATACGCAGCGCGACGAACACTTCGGGCTGCTCACGTCGGTGGGCGCGAACCGGATCCTCGTCGCGGCCGGCCAGAATCCGCCGGTCTTCTACTTCTACCATTTCAACGCGGCGAACGGCTACATCGCGATTCCGGACGGCGCGATTCCGGGCCCCGCGTTCAACACGACACAGCGCGTGACGAGCGGCTTCAGCCTCGACAGCAAGGGCGGCGTGTGGGCCGGCCTCGACAAGACCGGCGCGATCACGCATTACCCGCTGACCGGCTTCGACGCGAACGGCAAGCCGTCGTGGGGGGCGGGCGTCGCGACGCGCATTCCGGCCAGCATCCTGCCGCTGACGCGCATCGTCTATCTCGCGGACAGCGACACGATGGTGCTCGCGCAGGGGGCGGTCGGCAGCAACGACTGGACGTCAATCGGCACGCGCATCGAGGTGTATCACGGCTGGAGCGCGGGCAACACGACCAAGCCCGATCCGGTGATCACGCTGCCGCACAGCGGCGCGAAATCGATCGACGCGGTCGGCAACCATCTGTTCGTCGGCTACTGGTTCAGCAGCAGCGGGCCGCTGTGGCCGAACGTCGACGCGTTCAACCTCACCACCGGCAACCTCGATACCACGCTGGTCAACGCGAGCCCCGCGACCGTCGATACCAGCAGCGCGATCGACGCGATGTACAGCATCCGCGCATACCGCCGGTCGAACGGCGAGTACGTGGTGATGAAGAACAACGTGAAGGGGAACAGCATCACCGTGTATCGGTGGACGCCTTGACCTGCCGAACGTGAGTCCGCTTCGCCAGCGGCTGGACTCGCGAAGTCGTGAAAGCAATCGGCGCGTTTTCGCGGGATTGCCGCGCAACACGAATGCAATGAACGGCGCGCACAATGCGCGCCGTGCCGCGTTGCGCGGCGCTTCCCGACCTCCCGACGCGGAAATGCGGTTCCGTGCACAATGACAGCGGCACACGCGGACGCTGCGTGTGCGTGCACGATGAACTGGCGCGGCGCCCCATGCCGCGTTTTTACGCTCGAAGCGACGATACCGATGAAGATGAAGACGACACCGAACCGCCTGTTGCTGATTGCCGCGCTGGCCGGCGCACTGAGCGGTCCCGTTCACGCGCAGACGGCCGCGACCGTCGCAACCGTCAACGGCACGCCGATCACGCAGGCCGACGTCGATACGCTGCTGCGCGCGTCCGGGCAGCCCGACACGCCGCAGGTCCGCCAGGCGATCAAGAACCAGCTGATTACGCGCGTGCTGGTGCAGCAGGCCGCCGAGAAGGCGAACTACGGCGACAAGCCCGAGGTCAAGGCGGCGGTGCAGCAGGCGAAGGTGACGGCCGAGGTGCAGCTGTACCTGCGCGACAACGTGAAGCCCGAGCCGGTGACCGACGAGCAGGTGAAGGCGCGCTACGACGCACTCGTCGCGACGCTCGGCAAGAACGAATTCAAGCCGCGCGTGATCGTCGTCAAGGATCCGGTGACGGCCGCGACCGTGCTGAGCGAGCTGAAAACGGGCAAGTCGTTCGACGGGCTCGCGCGGCAGTACAGCATGGCGCCGAGCCGCGACAGCGGCGGCGAACTGCCGTGGGTGAGCTTCAATACGCCGGCGGCGGAAGGCAAGACGGGCGGACTGCCGCTGCCGGTCGCGCAGGCGCTCGAGAAGCTGGCCGTCGGCGCGGCGACGAAGGATTCGATTCCGGTCGACGGCGTGCGGGCGATCGTGAAGCTGGATGCGAAGCGGCCGACGCAGGTGCCGAGTTTCGAGGCCGCGAAGCCGGGGCTTCAGCAGCAGCTGCAGGCGATCGCGGTCGAGAAGGCGAGCGCGCAGATGATCGGCAATCTGCTGAAGGACGCGAAGATCACGCAGTAAGCGTCATGCGGCGGCGTCGATACGACCGACGTCACGCGCGCCAGATCATGCTCGCGCTCGTGTCGGTTTCCGACGCGAGCCGGAAGCCGAGCCGTTCGTAGAGCCGCCGCGCCGGGTTGCCGTGCAGCACGCTGAGCGAGACCGGCACGCGCTCGCGCGCGGCGTCGGCCAGCAGCGCGTTCAGCACGGCCTCGCCGATCCCCTTGCCCTGGTGCGCGGGGAGGATCTGGATCTGGTGGACGTGCCATTCGCCGGCGGCGCGTGTGACCTTCAGCAGGCCGATGGGAGCGGTGCCTTCGCAGACGATCATCGCGTCGTCGAAGTGCGCGCGGATGCGCTGGTCGTGCGCTGCGTCGTCGGTCGGCGCGCCGACGCGTTGCAGGTGCTCGGTCATCGTCAGTCGACGGAGCGTCAGCAGGAAGGGGAGGTCGGTGGCGGAGGCAGGACGCAGATCGATCGCCGGTTTCATGATGGATGACGGGTGGCGTTGGGCATCGGGGCTTCGACTCGGATCACAGGCCGGGCAACGGAATCTGCAGGCCGGCCGGGCGATGTTCGAGGACATCCGTGACTTCGTATTCGGTTTTTGCCCCGCCCGAAGTTTGCCACTGCTGCATACGGACATTGCACACGAGTACGTCCCCCTTGCTGAAACTGATCTGGCTGTTGTTCACGCGCGACAGGAAGCCGGCATCCGTGATCGCCGCTGAATCGTCGACGTGCCGTCGTACAGCCGCCACGTGTTGTCGTCCTTGAACGCGAGCGACACGATCGAGAACGCCATCTTGCGATGCTCGTCGAGCAGGAGCGCATCGGCTGGCTCGGGCGCGTGAAACCATGCGATCTCGTGGCGGGCAACCGTCTCGAACACTTCCGTATGGTACCGGCCGCGAACATCCCGATGCCTTCGCGCGCGAGCGGCGCAAG
>JAIRVP010000015.1 GCA_031253835.1 Burkholderia sp.
AGAGCGCAACCTTGCCAAGGTTGAGGTCGCGAGTTCGAGACTCGTCTCCCGCTCCAGATTTTTCTGGCAGCGTGTTGTACGGCAAAGCGCTGCAGATGCAGGACACATGCGGGAGTAGCTCAGTTGGTAGAGCGCAACCTTGCCAAGGTTGAGGTCGCGAGTTCGAGACTCGTCTCCCGCTCCAGATTTTTCTGGCAGCGTGTGGTACGGCAAAACGCTGCAGATGCAGGACAATGCGGGAGTAGCTCAGTTGGTAGAGCGCAACCTTGCCAAGGTTGAGGTCGCGAGTTCGAGACTCGTCTCCCGCTCCAAGTCATGGGGAAGCCAAGCTTCCCTTTTTATTTGATGGACTTCCGGTCCTCGAATAAAAAATCTGTCGCTTGCCTCACGGCATCCGGACAGTCCGCTTTTGGCGCGATAGCAAAGCGGTTATGCAGCGGCCTGCAAAGCCGTTTAGACCGGTTCGACTCCGGTTCGCGCCTCCAAGTAGAACGAGATAAAGCCCTGATTCGTCAGGGCTTTTCTTTTTTCTGCGTCGCTTTCATTCTTGTAATAGAGTCGCCTAGAGTGGTAAAAAGTCGCCTGTAACCAACTAAAAACCGACGCCAACCACCCGTCAATCGGCTAATTGGCAATCGAGGCGAGTTCATCTAGGCATGGCGAACAAACGACTGCGGCCGTCCGGTACGTGGGAATACACGATCAAGCGGGCGAAGCTGCTACCAAAGCCACTTTCCCTGACCTTTGACACCGAGGAAGAAGGCGACGCGTACGTTGCCCGATTGGAGCAACTGCTGGACGCTGGCATCGTGCCGGACGAGGTGGTCGAGCAGCGTGAAGCGATCGCGACAATAGGCGACGCCATTCGCGCGTACCTTCGCCGCGTATCGGTCCCTGATTCCGACGTCCAGGTGCTTAATGCGCTCCTCGGCAGAGCAGCCATCAAGGCAAAGTCGCTTGCGACGCTCGACTACCAGTGGGTCGAGCAGTGGGTGACCAGCATGAAGCGTCATGACCACCTTTCGCCGTCAACGATCCGGCACTACGTCGGTGCGTTGGCCCGCTGCTTCGATTGGGTGGTGAGATCGGGCACGCCGATGTTGGCGACCAACCCGCTCCGACTGCTCCCGAAGCGATATGCGACCTACACCGACGAAGATCGAGTGTCGGTAGAGGCGCAGGATGTCGACGCGAAAGAGGAGGTGCACCGGGATCGGCGGCCGAGCGAGGCGGAGCGGCCCGAGATTCGACGACTGATGGCCGGTGGGAAGCCAAACGGCCGCGAGCGTGCGTTCGATCTCCCGTACCGGCCGGCGCTGGTGTTCCTCTTCGAGCTCGGCATCGAGTCCGCCATGCGGATGCGGGAAATGTACACACTGGAGATCGACCAGTTTGAGGTTGGTCGCCGGACGGCATCGCTCGAGAAGACGAAGAACGGCAGCAAGCGCTCGGTGCCGCTCACGACGATCGCGATTGCTGCACACGAGCGGTACGTCGCCGCCGTGAATGGGGGCGATCCTGAAATGAACGGCTTCACCTTCGACGCCGGCCGCTTGTTCCCGTGGGTCGACGATATGGAGGCGTCGATACGGGCCGAGGGCGTGCAGTTGCTGAAGCGCAAGGTGCTTGCTCGTGTCTCGTCCCGGCTATCGGCGCAGTTTGGGCGGATCTTCGACGCGGCGGGTTGCTCGGATCTCGTGTTCCATGACCTGCGGCACGAGGCGACGTCGCGGCTGTACGAGCGTACGACGTTGAGCGACGTTCAGATCGCGAAGATCACCGGACACACTAATCCGAAGGTGCTGATGCGGTATGCAAACCTGCGGGGAAGCGACCTCGCAGAAAAATTGTGGTGACCCCGAAAACATGTGAGAGGCGTAATGGCTCGTAATGAATATGAAAGAAACAAGGCAACTTTCGGTCAGTGCCGTGGTCTCACCGATTGGGAAAAATAGTAAAACCTGTTGAATTTCCACAGTTAAAGCTCTAAAGTCACACCCACTTCCAGCCGTTATTTTGATGTACGTTACCTCCAGTCTTTCGTCCAATCGGGGACGCCACGTTGCCGGTCCGGCATCGGTGGCGCAATCTGGAGAATTGTCTATGACTCGTCGCAATCGGGAAGGCCGAGACGTGCCCCTCTACACAAATTTGCCCAACAATGCAGTTGCTTGGCTGAACACTGCCGACGCGCAGGCCGCATTCCATACGGCCGTTGACGCCGCACAACGGTCGATCGCCGATCTGAACAAGGAACGCGAGGTCCGTTTGGAGGACCTGCACCAACCGATCACCTTGTAAGGTCGGGTGGTCGCTTGGCTGCATTTGAGGTTCTTCTTTACACAATCGACAATCTCGTTCAGTGTTTCGCGAACGGTTCGCAGTTCATCTCCGAGGACGCGGTGCGTGCGAAGACGCATCGCGTCTACTTCGAGGAGTACTTTCGAGAATTGGGTGCCGCGACAATTGTTGTCGAGTGCAACTATATCGATCGTGACTATCTCGAAGACTATGCTGCTTACTACGATCGGTGTTTTCGAGACTATCCGCGTCGTACTCAGCGGCTTCACTTCTTTCGTGAAGCATTTGACGACGCCGCCTTCCAGTCGGTTCTCGATGGGACTGCTCAACAACTCACCGAGGAAGGCCTTCGTGGCAGCTATCTCGGTTTCGTTGTCGTCAAGCCCCTGCCAGCGACAATCATAGGGCGTACCTGCTTAGTCGCTTACCCGGCTGATAACGGTCGTCGCAATTTCCCAATCCTCCGCACGTACGCGGTGCATTTGTTTGGCATCGTTCTTGAAGTTGAGAGCTTGGCCTATCAGGAGCAGGATTCGGTCGTCGCCGCGTGCGCGACAAGTGCTCTATGGTCATGCTTCCAAGGGACGGGAAAGCTCTTTCAGCACATGATCCCCCCACCGGTTGAAATTACCAACTGGGCTGGTGATCACATGCCGGAGAACCTGCTTGCGGCAAGCGCGCGGGCTTTTCCGAACAACGGACTGACAGCTACGCAGATGGCGTATGCAGTTCGTCGCGTCGGGTTGGAGCCTTCAGTTGTCGGTGCGCAAACGCGCTACGGTCTCAATAGCGTTGCCTACGCTTATTTGCAGGGGCGGTTGCCAATGTTGCTCGCTTGTCAGTTCTTCAGGGACTTGGCGAGTGTGCAGCCTTCACCCATCGGCGGCCATGCAATTGCATTGACAGGCTTCTCCCTTGGGGATCCTGTTGCAACTCCACAAGGACCGACGGGATTCTTGTTGAGAGCGTCCCGTATTGACAAGCTCTATGGGCATGATGACCAGGTCGGTCCGTTTGCACGTATGACTTGGGAGCAAGTGCCGCACGCTCCCCACTTTGTGCACCCGCATCCGATGGCTCATACCGGCGGAACTGTACTCAGGACGTCTTGGGGGGCTGATATCGGTACTGTGGCAGATTTCGTTTTGTTGCCGCTCTACCATAAGATTCGGATCCCATACGACCTGATTCACGCGACAATATTGAACCTCGATGCCATCGTCGAGACTATGCGTCAACCAGTGTTCCCAGCGGTGCCGCGCGCGGAGTGGGATATCTATTTGACGACAGGGAGTGAATATAAGGAGTCTGTTCGCGCCGAATATCCTGCAATGGGCGTTGACCAGCTCCCTTCGCTATTGGCAGAGCTGCCGAGGTTCGTATGGAGGGCGCGCGCGCGCGTCAACGATCGTGTCCAGCTGGACTTTCTGTTTGATGCTACCGGTATCACGCAGCATGATCTCCTCCTTCATGTAGTCTCCACTGGTGCAGAATACGCGCAGATGATCGGCGCGATTGCGCCTCATGTCGTCGCGAATAAAGCAACGGTTTTTCCGCAAGTCGTCCCCATATTCGAACGATTTCTTGTATCGCTGATTCCGGTCCAACAGCCGGCGCCGTAGCGGTCAAAAAAACGCCCCAACGGGGCGTTTTTTTATGCCATCTGCGGTGCACTTTCCGTCGGCTCTGGTAATCGCGGGTGTGGTCGTGCTTTCCGCCCTGGTCGGCGTGGGTCGCTTGCAGAAAGGTGCTTTGTGATTGCTCGGTGTACCCGTTCGTCCGTAACTGTTGATCCGCCACGGATCTGCTCGATTCGTTTCTGTGTCTGCGCCTGCACCTGCTCGCGAAGGTACGCCACGACGTCATCTTCCAGAAAGACCCATGCCCGGCCGATCTTCGCACCAAGGATGTCGCCGCGATGGACGATGTCGAGCAGTGTTGTGCGGTCGATCTTCAGAAATTCCGCGCATTCGATCAGGTCAAGCGTCCTCACGCGATACCTCCCGGCGCTGGGGCGGTCGACTTCAGCGC
Organism: Burkholderia sp.; assembly: GCA_031253835.1. Taxonomy (GTDB): domain Bacteria; phylum Pseudomonadota; class Gammaproteobacteria; order Burkholderiales; family Burkholderiaceae; genus Burkholderia. The sequence continues at coordinate 4,333 of JAIRVP010000015.1, forward strand.
GCGGATTCGATTCGCGGCCTCGTTCGCGAGATTGCCCCACAGGCTTTCCAGAACCCATTCGCGGCCCTTGCGCTGATGATCGGCGACGGCTGCGGCCGCTTCGTCGAGCGCAGCGTTTCGAATCGCCTCGTGCGCTGCTGCGGGCTGCTCTACAGGGGATGCGGCGAGAATCGAGCGGATTGCCATGCGAAGGTCCGTTCGGCTGAATTCACGCGGCCAAAACGTACCTTCATCCAGCAGCCCGTATTTCACTCCGAGATTGTCAAGCTGCTCATCCGTCGGCGCATCAGCGCGGCTCTTATCGGTGAGCCGCTCACGCAGTAGGTCGATCCAGTTCTCGACGCTTTCGCGCGCTCCGGAAGGTCGAGCAGGTCTTCCATGCCGATCAGTGCGCGATGGATGCCCTCGATCGTGCCTGGCGAGAGTTTTCCGAAGCCGGGATCGTGCAAGACAGACTGCAGGGCCTGAAAAAGTTGCTTTGCGCGCGCATCGTTGATCCTCGTTGCTTTGGGGGCGGCCGGATCGGAAGTCTGCGTTTTGCCGGTCAGGTGCTTCTTCGTGACCTTGTTCTTGCCGGCTTCCTTCGCTTTGGACAGACCGGACACGATGCGCTCGAGCGCCTTGTCGCCGCCGTGCGTGCGGATCTAGGCGTCGTCAAGGCTGTGTTCGGGTTCTGGCCGAAATTCATGCAGCCGGACCGCGTCGACGAGCGCGGCCGGAAGCGGAGGAAGCTCGACACGATGAATGCCCGATCTGAGACGGTCGGAGAATCGCGGCTGTACAGCAAGGCTTGGCGAGCGGGGCAACGCTGCCTGATCCCAGCCCGCTGGATATACGAGCCGTGTTACGAGACGGGCCGAAACGTGTGGCAGCGGATCGGTCTTCCCGACTGGCAGTCGTATTGCGTTGCCGGCATCTGGCGGCGCTACGAGGGAGACGACAGCCGGACGCTGGTCGGCATGAGCATGCTGACCGTCAACGCTGACGGCCATCCCGTGATGGGGCGTATGCACAAGCCCGGCGACGAAAAGCGGTCAGTCGTGATACTACGGCCGAGCGACTATGACGAATGGTTGCACACGTCGAATGTCGAGGCCGCCCGCGCAATGCTGCAACTCTACCCGGCAGACGAGCTGGTCGCGGAGCCAAAGTAACTTGCCGGCGTGAAAGTGAGACTCGATTTCGGAACGTCGCTTTCGTCCTTGTTAGCCCATCACTCTGTTCCAATCTATGACATATCCAGCGGCCTTCAATTCACGAGCCAAGGCCGTCTTCCAGGCACCGCCATCATCAAGCTGCTCCCAGACGACGCCGGCAAAGTCGGTGGGAATTTCCAAGTCTCCCTTCGCTAGGGAGCATACCCGGGCACGACCAAGTCGAGCGATGAAATAGCCAAGCTCAAGCAAAACGTTCTGGCGTGCGCGCGGGCGAACTGAGTCGACCGTTTTTCCACCTACATCGTCGGGTGTCAATAACACGACAGCGAAACCCACGTCCCCGTGCGCCTCAATTTTCTCGATGATGGTTCGCCCTTGATTGGCTTGCTCGCTCAAAATGATCGCATCGAAACCTATCTGCTCGATGAACCGAGCTACAGACTGGAGGGCAGTATTGTCGTGTCCGTGGACAATGAAGACTTTTGTAGACGTGGTTGCGACGGCTGTTGTAGTCGTTGTGACTGGTTCAATTTCGGTGGCGTCCTGTAGTTCGTCTTCGAGCCACTTAATCGCCGATTTTAGTATTTCAATTGACCTCACCTTGCCCTCGGCAACGTATTGGCGTGCTTCGCGGCTGTTATCTCGCGGGTGATCGCCGTAGCCGATTACGACTGGACCATGATCGAGGCTGGTCGCGTCAGCATACCGGTTATATTCCACGGTCCCGTGGTCGAAAATCGATGTCAGTGCGCCATCGATTGTTGCCTCAAGCGACCGTTGAGTTGCGCCCCACCGCTCAGTCAGCGTCGATGGGTCGAAGGCATCTATTTCCGCGATCACTCGCTCCAAACGCGCGATGCCCCGGCGCATTTGGTCAACTGTCAAAGTTACCCGGGTCGGTCGTGCAGGAGCAGGCGTTTTGCGAGTTGCCATGGTGTGCTTTTCCCCGTTGGCGTCGTTGGTCCACGGCACATTATGCGCGAAAGCCCGTCGTGAACGGGCTTCCGCGCTTGCTACAAGTTACCTACAGCAACCGCTCAACTCGTGCTTTGGCTAAGTGAGCCGAGCGTGAAACCGGCGACCTCTCGGATACGTCCCCGCCACCATACCCCGCCGTTGCTGGGAATCGGGGTTCCGCTGGGATGAAAGCAGCGGGCGTCTTGTAGATGGATGTAGTGTGGGGATTCCATGTCTTGTTTGTACGAGCCATCTTCCAAAACGTACATGTTGCCAAATTTCGCGAAATTTTCGCGAGTTTGGGCTGCTGCCTCGGGATCCGATAACGCCCCTCCAAAGGCAGCGCCGAAACCCTCAAAGAACTTCTTTCCACCGACAAGTTGGCCGCTGACTAGTACGCCACCGACAAACAGAGTGATACCGAATGAATAATCACTCTTGTTCACCACCGATACTAGGGATTGGAGAAACCAGTCATTTTCTGCGGTCGTTGCGACGTGCTGCGGCTCGGTCGGTACGCTCGGGTCAGGCGTATTGCTTTGTTCGGTCATGGGTGGTCCCTCGTGTTATGGAACTGAAATCATATCCGAATGTGCCTCGCGGGGGCTGCAAAGTCGGATGGTGAATATGGGTGGTTAATATTATTAAGTGATTGAATTAAAAATATAACTGACGGCCTGCAAAGCCGTTTAGACCGGTTCGACTCCGGTTCGCGCCTCCAGCAAGAAAAGAAAAGCCCCGCTTCGGCGGGGCTTTTCTTTTTTCTGCGTCCCTTTGCGGCCGCCGTGCATCGTGCGTGCGACGGCCTCCGGTCGATCAACCATCCACCGGCTGCACCGGCGTCTCGAGCTTCAACTGATAGAACGCCGCATCGAGCCAGCGGCCGAACTTGAATCCCGCCTCCGTGATCGTGCCCGAGTGCACGAATCCCAGTTTCGTATGCAGTGCGATGCTCCCGGCATTGGTCGCATCGATGCAGCCGACCAGCACGTGCACCTGCGCGTCGCGCGCACGCCGGACGACTTCGCGCAGCAGCAGCTCGCCGAGCCCGCGGCCGCGCTGGTCGCTACGCACGTAGACACTATGTTCGACCGTGTACTTGTACGCGGGGAACGCGCGGAACGTGCCCCAGCTCGCGAAGCCGAGCAGCGCGCCCGATTCGTCGACGGCACCGACGACCGGAAAGCCGCCCGCGCGCTTCGTCGCGAACCACGTGACCATCGCTTCCGGCGGTCGCGGCCGGTAGTCGTACAGCGCGGTCGAGTTCGCGATCGCGTCGTTCAGGATCTCGAGGATGGCCGCCGCATGCTCGGCCTCGCTGCAATCGATCAGGCGCACGTCGTCGTGCTGTTTCGGGGAATTCATACGGGCTCCTGGTGGGGTTGAGCGGCGCGTACACACGACGCGTGCATTACGCGCTCCGCGCGCCGGCAGCGGCGGACGCATCGCAGATCACGACGACATAGCGCGCGGGATACGACGACGGATTGCTGAAGATCAGCGGCTGGTCGAGCCGCATGGCCAGGCAGTCGCCTTCGTGAAGCTCGTGTAGCGCATCGCCGAACGTGACGTCGACGCGGCCGCTGATGACCCACACCTGCTGATGCAGCGCGCTCTCGCGTCCGCCGCTGTCGTACGCGACGCGCGCACCGGGCGGGAAATCGACTTCGACGAGCTGGATCGGTGACGGCCAGCCGGCCGGGGAGAGATTGCGCCGCACATAGCCGGACGCCGGATCGCGCCATTCGGCCTGCTGCGCGCGCCGGGCCAGCGGCTGCGCGGGTGTGTCGTCCTGGTCGCCGCCGAACAGCCCGGCCAGCGATAAGCCGAGGCCGGCCGCGAGCTTGTCGAGCACGACGGCCGTCGGGCTGGCCGATGCGCGTTCGATGAGCGAGATCATCGAACGGCTGACGCCGGAACGCGCGGCCAGCGCATCGAGCGTGTAGCCTCGCACGGTGCGCAGATCGCGCACGCGCCGCGCGATGCGCTCGTTGATGCCGGTGTCGTCGGACGCGGTGATCGTTGATTCTTTCATGATGGATTTATTTTCCAGCAAACTGGAATTTGATGTCAACGGCATTCGAAGCGGCTGGCCGACGGGGAGGCGGGCTTCGGGCGGCTTGCCCGGCGGGCGTATGCAGCGTAATATACGAAACAGCTACGTTTCGTTTAATTGGGGATATATGGGCATCATCAAGATTTCCGAGCACATGCATGAACGGCTGCGCTCGACGAGCACGGCGCTGAGCCGTTCGATCAACGCGCAGGCCGAGCACTGGCTGCGCGTCGGGATGCTGGCGGAACTCAATCCGGCGCTATCCTACGGCGACATCTGCAAGATGTTGATCGAGGCCGAGGCGCGGGGCGGCGAGGTGGGGCCGGCGGAACCGGTCGCGCAGCATATCGAGCAGGTGGCGTAATGGCGAAGCGAGACATCCCGATCCGCGGCGCCGCGGAAATCGCCAAGTCGCGCGAAGCCGCGAAACTCGCGTCGCAGGTGCTGACGATGATCACCGAGCACGTGAAGCCGGGCGTCACCACCGACGAGCTCGACGCGCGCTGCCGCGAGTACATCGTCGACGAACTCGGCGCGATTCCCGCGAACATCGGCTACCACGGCTACCCGAAGACGCTGTGCACGTCGGTCAACCATGTGGTCTGTCACGGCATTCCGACGTCGCGGCCGATGCGCGACGGCGACATCGTGAACCTCGACATCGCGGTGATCAAGGACGACTGGTTCGGCGACACGAGCCGCATGTATTTCGTCGGCGAACCGAACGAGCTCGCGCGGCGCCTCGTCGCGGCAACCTACGAGGCGATGCACGCGGGCATCCGCGCGGTGCGTCCGGGCGCGACGCTGGGCGACGTCGGCTATGCGATCCAGCAGGTCGCGCATCGCGAAGGGTTCAGCGTGGTGCGCGAGTATTGCGGGCACGGCATCGGCGATGTCTATCACGACGAGCCGCAGGTGCTACACTACGGCCGCCCGGGCACCGGCGTGCCGCTGCGGCCGGGGATGATCTTCACGATCGAGCCGATGCTCAACGCGGGCAAGCGCGACACGCGCGTGCTGGCCGACGGCTGGACGGTCGTCACGAAGGACCACTCGCTGTCCGCGCAGTGGGAGCACATGGTCGTCGTGACGGAAACGGGTTTCGAGGTGCTGACCGAGGACGCGAAGCCGCAGGCGTTCGCGGCGCTGTCCGGCACGCACGCGGCCTGACGCCGGCAGTGCGCCGCGCACGGCGGCGCAGCGTTGAAATGAAACGGGCCCCTTCGCGGGGCCCGTTTCGTTTGTGGCAACCGGCGCCGAGAGGCTTAGCCGCGCGCCTTCTGCCATGCGTGTTCGACGAACACGCGGCACAGTGCTTCCATGCCTTTGCGATCCTCGTCGTCGAAACGTGCGGCGACCGGGCTGTCGACGTCCCACACGCCGATCAGCGTGCCGTCGCCGGCGACCAGCGGGACGACGATTTCCGATTCCGACGCCGCGTCGCACGCGATATGGCCGGGAAAGTCGTGCACGTCGCGCACGACCTGTGTCTCGCGCGTCTGCGCGGCGGTGCCGCACACACCCTTGCCGAGCGCGATGCGCACGCAGGCGGGCTTGCCCTGGAACGGCCCGACGACGAGTTCGGTGCCGTCGAAGAAGTAGAAGCCGGCCCAGTTGAGGCGATCGAGCGAGTGATAGACAAGTGCGGAGAAATTCGCCGCATTGGCCGTCAGGTCGCGTTCGGACTCGACGAGCGCGCGTGCCTGCTCGACGAGCGTCGCGTATTGATCGGCCTTGGAGGCGTTGGGGTCGTTGGACAGCGTGAACATGGCGGGAAAGCGGTAAGGGTTGTGAAAATGCGCGTGGCGCGTACCGCAGTCTACGGCACGCGCGCGTGGTCTGCAGCGCTCAGTTGGGTTCGAGTTCGGCAAACCGCTCCGCGAGGAAGTCGAGCAGCGCGCGCACCGCGGGCAGCAGCCCCCGGCGCGACGCGAACACCGCGTGCACGATCTCGCGGCGCGGCGCCCAGTCCGGCAGCACCGTGACCAGTTCGCCGCGCGCGACCTCGTCGCGCACCATCATCGTCGGCAATTGCACGACGCCGACACCCGCGGCGGCCGCCGCGCGCAGCGCGAGCATGCCGCCCGTCACGAAGCGCGGCTGGTGATGGATTTCCGCGTGCGCGCCGTCGGGCCCGCGCAGCCGCCACACGTGCGTGGACTGCGGCACGCCGTGATCGAGGCTCGGCAGGCGCGCGAGATCGGCGGGAACGGCCGGCGTACCGTGTTCGCGCAGCAACGCGGGGCTCGCGACGAGGCACTGGCCGCGCTCGGCCAGCACGCGCAGCGCGAGATCGCTGTCTTCGAGCGGCGGCGGGCGCACGCGGATCGCGACGTCGATTCCTTCGCCGACCACGTCGACGCGCCGGTTGGTCGCTTCCAGATGAATCTCGACGCGCGGGCACGCGGCCATGAACGCGGCAATCATCGTCCCGACCAGCGAATCGAGCAGCACGATCGGGCAGCTGACGCGCACGATGCCGCGCGGCTCCTCGTGCAGCAGCGCGATCGCCTCGTCGGCCGCATCGGCCTCGACGAGCATCGCGCGGCAATGCGCGTAGTACGTCTGGCCGACGTCGGTGACCGTGAAACGGCGCGTCGAACGCTGGATCAGCCGCATGCCGAGCCGCGCCTCGAGCAGCGCGATGCGGCGGCTCAGCTTCGATTTCGGCATGTCCAGCGCACGCCCGGCCGGCGCGAAGCCGCCGTGTTCGACGACCTGGACGAAGTAGTAGAGATCGTTCAGATCCCGTGCTTTATCGTTCATGAAATAGAACGCTGAGTGCGATTTCGGCAGTCTACCGGATCGATCGTTCCACCTCTATATTGCTACTCATGGATGCGAAACACGTGTTTCGCCGCAATTCGGAGAAGGGCAATGAAGAAGATCCAGGGTGTGTACAGTGCGCCGCGCGGCCATTGGGTCGGCGACGGTTTCCCGGTGCGTTCGATGTTCAGCTACCAGTCTCACGGCACGCACCTGAGCCCGTTCCTGCTGCTCGATTACGCGGGCCCCGCGACGTTCGAGCCGGCGACGGCGCCGCGCGGCGTCGGCCAGCATCCGCACCGCGGGTTCGAAACGGTGACGATCGTCTATGACGGCGAAGTCGCGCACCGCGACTCGACCGGCGCGGGCGGCGTGATCGGCCCGGGCGACGTGCAGTGGATGACGGCCGCGAGCGGGATCCTGCATGAGGAATTCCACTCGGAAGCGTTCACGAAGCGCGGTGGTGCGCTCGAGATGGTCCAGCTGTGGGTGAACCTGCCCGCCGCCGACAAGATGGGCGCGCCCGGCTACCAGACGCTGCTGGACGCGGACATTCCCGTGGTCGAGCTGCCGGACGGTGCAGGGCGTGCGCGGATCATCGCCGGTGAACTCGACGGGCGGCGCGGCCCGGCCCGCACGCATACGCCGATCGACGTATGGGACGTGCGGCTCGTGGCAGGCGGTCATGCGCGGTTCCCGGTCGCCGAAGGGCGCACGCTCGCGGTGGTCGTGCTGAGCGGCACCGTGCAGGTGAACGGCGAGACGGTCGCTCGCGAAGCGCAGTTCGTGCAACTCGGCCGCGACGGCAGCGACGTCGAGATCGAGGCGAACGGCGACGCGAAGCTGCTGATCCTGAGCGGCGAGCCGATCGACGAGCCGGTCGTCGGCTACGGTCCGTTCGTGATGAACTCGCAAGCGGAGATCCGTACCGCGATCGAGGACTTCAACGGCGGCCGCTTCGGCCAGATGCCGGCATGACGGCCAGGACGGCCAGGACGGCCAGGACGGCATGACGAACAGGCCCCGCGCCATGCGGGGCCTTTTTTTGCGTGCGGGCAGGCGGTCGCGCGCGAGGTGCGCTTCGAGGCATAATCGACGGTTGCCGCGCGCCGGCCGGCGCGCCCGAATCAGGACCGCACATGAACGCATCTGCCGCATCCCCGAGCGCCGCCGATCTCGACTGGCGCTGGAAATCCTTCGACGCGCTGACGGCGCGCGAAGTCTATTCGATCCTCGAGGCGCGCAGCGCCGTGTTCGTCGTCGAGCAGAACTGTGTGTATCGCGACATCGACGACGCGGACCAGACCGCGTGGCACCTGGCCGCGTTCGATCCGGCCGGCCGCCTGGCCGGCTATCTGCGCGTGCTGCTGCCCGATGCGCAGCACACCGACGTGCGTATCGGCCGCGTGCTGACGACCGCCGCGTTTCGTGGCGCGGGCCTCGGCAACGGGCTGCTGTCGCGTGCGCTCGAACATATCCGCGCGCAGTGGCCGGATACGCCGGTGAGCCTGCATGCGCAGGCTCACTTGCAACGCTTCTACGGCGCATTCGGCTTCACGCCGAGTTCGGACGTGCACGACGAGGACGGCATCCCGCACGTGTGGATGAGCAGCACGCGTGCATGACGCGCGCCGCGCCGCGCGGTAGTCAGTGCGCGGCGTGCGGCACCGGCGGCTTGTCCGCGTGCTGCACCGCGCGTTCGCCGATCAGGCGACCGCGCGCGGACAGCCGCAGCCAGTGCCGCAGCGCGATCAGCGCGCCGATCACGCTCATCATCGAGCCGGGAATCCACAGCAGCAGCCCGCCGATCTGCTGATCGCGCAGCGGGCTCAGCCACGTGAATGCGCGGCCGCAGATCGAGTAGATCGGATACAGCTCGTGCGGCGTGAAGAAGATCAGCGCGCCGAGCGCGATCTGCGGCGGGATCGCCGCGACGACGATCAGGATCCGCCGGCCCGGCGACAGCCGCGCGGGCGGCGCCGGCCGCGGATCGACGACGAGCCACCAGAACAGCAGCCCGTCGATCACCATGCTCCAGTTCATCGCGCGATAGAGGCGCCAGTCGAGCATCGCGATGAAGTGGATCGGCGACAGCAGCCAGAAATAGATCAGCCCGACGAACAGCACGACCGCGACGACGGGATGGAACACCACGTCAAGCGTCGCGCGCACGGGCGCCCACGCGAGCGCGGGGCGCACGAAGCGCTGCCGCCAGCGGAACGGGATGCCCGCGCGGATCGCCGCGCCCGGATACGACAGCGCGATGAAGAACGGCCCGAGGTGGTGCAGCACGAGGTGCTGCGCGCGGTGCAGGAAGAACTCGTGCTCGAAGAAATAGTCGAGCCGCGTATGCAGCGCGATATAGAGCGCCGTCAGCCCGAACCAGAACGAGAACTGCCGCAGCGGCGTCACCTTCGCCTTCTTCGCGCCGCGCGCGAACAGCACGGCGGCGGTCAGCACCGCGATGACGACCGTCGGCGACGGTTCCCACGGATCGAGCCAGTACAGGAGGTTCATCGCGCGCGGATTACTTCGTCTGGGCCGGCGACTTCACGGCAAACGGTGCGTCGACCGTTTCGCCGTCGGAGAATTTCAGGCGCAGGTGCACGGTGTCGCCCGGCTTGATCGCGTGCTTCGGCTCCTCGAGCATGAAGTGATAGCCGCCCGGCGCGATGTCGACCTTGCCGCGCGCGGGGATCGTCAGCTTGTCGACCATTTCCATCTTCTGCGTCGAGCCGTTCGACACGGTCTGGTGCAGCATCGCCATCCCGTAGTCGGGGCTGTCGACGTCGACGAGATCGACCGGCTTGTCGCCGGTGTTCACGATCGTCACGTAGCCGCCAGCGGGCAGCTTGTTCGGGAGCCAGCGCACCCACGCGCCCTGCGCGGTGATCGCGCCGGCGGCATACGCGTGGGCGCCGGCGCACAGCGCGGCGAGGAGGGCGAACGTCTTGAGAGTCGTCTTCGTGTTCATGTCGGAATTCAGGTCGTGGAGGCGGTGTCGATGATCCGGCGCACATCGGCGGCGATGGCGTCGGGGGAATCGCGATCGGTCGCAAGCAGGCGTGCGCGGCCGGTTGCGTCGAAGATGTAGACGGCCGAGCTGTGCGTGACTTCGTAGCCGCCGGACGGATCGCGTTTCTCCATCTGGTACGCGACGCGGTAGCGTTTCGCGAGCGATTCGATCTGGCCGTCGGTGCCGGTCAGCCCGCGCGCGTGCGCGGCGTCGAACGCGGCGACGTACGACTGCATCATCTGCGGCGTGTCGCGCGCGGGATCGACCGACACGAACAGGATGCGTACGTCATTGGCCTGCGGGCCGAGCTTGCCGAGCACTTCCATCAGCCGCGCCATCGTTTCGGGGCAGACATCGGGGCAGTGCGTGTAGCCGAAGTAGACGAGCGCGACGCGGCCGTGGAACGCATCGGCGTCGACGGGGCGGCCGTCGCCGCCCGTGAGCGTGAACGACAGGTCGGGCAGGTGGCCGGTGACGTTGGTCAGGTTCCAGCGCGGCTCGTCGTGCGTGCACGCGGCGAGCGCCACGGCGGCGGCGAGGGCCGCGGCCGTGCGGATGAGGCGGGGGAAGCGCCGGTGCGGCGCGGGACGGGCAGACGACATCCTGGGGCTCGATCGGACGAAATGGTGGCCGGCCGGCGCGATGCCATGCGTCGCGCGGCAGGCGGTTGCGACTGTAGCGCAATTCGCGCGCCCGCGTCCTTTCGAAACCCGTACGGGGCGGGCGAGCGGGGCAATATGTCGCAGTTGGCGCAAGCGTCGGCGCGAGGCTGGCGATGCACCGGTTTCGCCCATCTCGGTGCGCAGGCGCGGTAAGATGCGCACAATTCCATTCGCGCAGCGGCGGCCCGCGTTTGCCGGCCGACCCTCAGACTATCGAATCGATGCAATCCGTTCCGGCTTCCCTGTCCCTGACCGATACCGCGTTCTTCTTCGACTTCGACGGCACGCTTGTCGAACTCGCGCCGACCCCCGACAGCATTCACGTCCCGCCGTCGCTGCTGACGCTGCTCGACGCGCTGCGCCACCGTTCGCACGGTGCGGTCGCGATCGTGTCGGGGCGCGGTATCGACAACCTCGACACGTTCCTGAAGATGCCCGGCCTGCCGATCGCGGGCCTGCACGGCGCGGAGCGCCGCGATGCGAACGGCGACACGCAGCGCATCGGCTTCAACGACGAACGCCTGCTGCGCATCGAGCGCGAGCTGGCGGGTGTCGTCGACCGTCATCCGGGCATGCTGCTCGAAATCAAGGGCGCGGCTGTCGCGCTGCACTTCCGCAACGCGCCCGAGCGCGAGGCGGTGGCGCGCGAAGCGGCCGAGCGGCTCGTGGCCGACTATGCCGACGCGTACGTGCTGCAGCCCGGCAAGATGGTGTTCGAGATCAAGCCGAAAGGTGTCGACAAGGGGCGCGCCCTGGCCGCGTTCCTCGACGAACCGCCGTTCGCGGGGCGCGTGCCGGTGTTCGCGGGCGACGACCTGACCGACGAGAAGGGCTTCGCGGTGGTCAACGCGCGCGGCGGCCTGTCGATCAAGGTCGGCGCGGGCGAGACGTCGGCCCGCACGCGGCTGGATTCGGTCGACGCGCTGCATGAGCAGATCGCGCGCTGGCTCGACGCGGGGCAGCCGCACGCATGAGCCGGCTCATCATCGTTTCAAACCGCGTCGCACCGATTTCGGAAGGCGAACCGGCGGCGGGCGGCCTGGCGATCGGCGTCTATGACGCGCTGAAGGAGACGGGCGGCATGTGGTTCGGCTGGAGCGGCGAGGTCGTCGCGTCCGGCGCGCCGCAGCCGCAGATCCGCATCGAGGAGCGCGGGCCCGTGACGTTCGCGACCGTCGGGCTGTCGCGCCGCGATTACGACCAGTACTACCGTGGCTTCTCGAACGCGACGTTGTGGCCTGCGTTCCATTACCGGGCGGACCTGATCCAGTACGACCGCCACGAATTCGACGGCTACCGTCGCGTCAACGTGTGGCTTGCGCAGCAGCTCGTGCCGCTGCTGCAGGACGACGACGTGATCTGGGTGCACGACTATCACCTGATCCCCTTCGCGCGCGCGTTGCGCGACGCCGGCGTGAAGAACCGGATCGGCTTCTTCCTGCATATCCCGTTCCCGGCCGCGCAGGTGCTCGTCAACGTGCCGCCGCACCGCGAGCTCGTCGAGTCGCTGTGCGCGTTCGACCTGCTCGGCTTCCAGACCGAACCCGACCTGCGCGCATTCTGCGACTACGTCGAGTTCGAAGCGGGCGGCGAGGTCGAGCGAGACGGGCACGACACGGTGCGCGTGCGCGCGTTCGGCCAGGCGCTGCGCGCGGCCGCCTATCCGATCGGCGTGTATCCGGACGAGATCGCGTCGCTTGCGCAGGCAGGCGAGCACGGCAAGGCCGTACGCACGCTCGCGACGTCGCTGCGCGGGCGGCAGCTGATCATGAGCGTCGACCGGCTCGATTATTCGAAGGGGCTCGTCGAGCGCTTCCGCGCATTCGAGAAGCTGCTCGAGCACCAGGCGTCGATCCGCAACCGCGTGTCGTTCCTGCAGATTGCGCCGTCGACGCGCGCGGACCTGCGCGCGTACCAGGACATCCGGCTGCAGCTCGAAGCGGAGTCGGGGCGCATCAACGGGCGCTACGCGGAGCTCGACTGGGCGCCGATCCTCTACATTCACCGCCAGTACGACCGCCAGGTGCTGGCCGCGCTGTACCGGCTCGCGCGCGTGGGCTTCGTGACGCCGCTGCGCGACGGGATGAACCTCGTTGCGAAGGAATACGTGTCCGCGCAGAATCCGGACGATCCGGGCGTGCTCGTGCTGTCGCGTTTCGCGGGTGCCGCGCGCGAGCTGACCGGTGCGCTGATCGTCAATCCGATCGACATCGACGGGATGGCCGATGCGCTGTCGCAGGCGCTGACGATGCCGCTCGCCGAGCGGCGCGCGCGCTACACGGACATGATCGCGCAGCTGCGCGAGAACAACGTGTCGGTGTGGCGAGACAACTTCCTGCGCGATCTGCAGCACGCCTGACCGGCTGCTTCCGATGCAATAAAAAAAGCCGCCGTGCGTGATGCACGGCGGCTTTTTTGTCGGCTGGATGCCGGCGCGTCAGGCCACGCGTTCGCCGGTCGGCGTATTGCCGTCGGGGGCCGCGTGATGACGGCCGTGCTGCTTCGCGAGCAGGTCGCGGTACAGGCCGGCGCGGTTGCGCAGCACCTCGGGCGAGCCGTCGTCGATCACCTTGCCGTTGCTCATCACGATGATCCGGTCGAAGTTGCGCAGCGTCGACAGGCGGTGCGCGATCGCGATCACCGTGCGGCCGACCATCAGGCGGTCGAGCGCGCTCTGGATCGCTTCCTCGGACGCGCTGTCGAGCGCCGACGTTGCTTCGTCGAGCAGCAGGATCGGCGCATCCTTCAGGATCGCGCGTGCGATCGCGATGCGCTGGCGCTGGCCGCCCGACAGCTTGACGCCGCGGTCGCCGACGATCGTGTCATAGCCTTCCGGCATTGCCTCGATGAACTCCGCGCAGCGTGCGTCGCGCGCGGCGGCGAGTACCTGGTCGCGGGTCGCCTCGGGGCGGCCGTACGCGATGTTGTCGTAGATCGTCCGGTGCAGCAGCGAGATGTCCTGCGGCACGAGCGCGATCGCATGGCGCAGGCTGTCCTGCGTGATCGTCTTCACGTCCTGGCCGTCGACCTTCACGACGCCATCCTGCGTGTCGTAGAAGCGCTGCAGCAGCGCGAGCACGGTCGACTTGCCGGCGCCCGACTTGCCGATCAGGCCGACGCGCTGGCCCGGCTCGATATGGAGGTCGAAGTGGTCGAGGATCGCGCGGCGGTGCGGATACGCGAACGTCACGCGCTCGAAGTCGACGCGGCCGCCCGTGGCCGACAGCGGCTGCGCGTCGGAGCGGTCCGGCATCCCGTGCGGCTCGAGCAGCGTCTTCACGGCTTCGGACAGGCGCGCGACGTGCTGCGTGACGTCGACGAGCGCGACCGCGAGGTCGCGCGTGCCGTGCAGGATCGTGAAGCCGAGCGAGCTGACGAGCACGATGTCGCCCGACGTCGCGCGGCCCTGGTCCCACAGCCACAGCGCCCAGCCGAGCAGGCCGGCCGACAGCATCGCGGTGATCACCGCGTGCAGCAGGCGCAGCTTTTCGAGATAGAGCAGGCTTTGCTGGCGCGCGTCCATCTCGGCCTTGACCGTCGCGCCGAAGCGCTTCTGTTCGCGCAGCGTCATCCCGAACGCGCGCACGAGGCCCATGTTGCCGATCACGTCGACGAGCTCGCCGTCGACCGCCGCGGCCTTCGCCGCGAACGCATGGTGACGGGCCGAGCCGCGCCCGGCGAGCTTGAACAGGATCACGGACAGAATGGCCGAACAGCCGAGCAGGCCGGCGGCCATCAGCGGATTGACGACGATGATCATCAGGATCGCGCCTATCACCGCGATGCACGGCGGCAGCACGTTCCACGCCATCGTGTTCTCGGACGTGTAGACCGCGTTCGACGTGGCCGTGATGCGGCTCGCGAGCGTGCCCGGCTGCTTCTCCGAGTAATACGTCGGCGAATGGCCGATCAGGTACTGGAACAGGTCGCGCCGCAGGTCGCCGGTCACCGCGACGAACGTGTGCGCGGCGACCCAGCCGCCGACGCGCCATAGCAGGTTGTCGGCCGCGATCAGCCCGACGAGCAGCGCGAACGCGCTCCACAGCGGGCCCGGGTGATGGCGCCCGGTCGCGAGTACGTCGATCAGGTGCTTGATCGCGTACTGCGAGCCGAGCGCGCAGCCGACGGCGGCCAGCACGCTGCAGAGCACGATGAGGTGCGCGACGGGGTGGAGACGGATGTAGCGGAACAGGAACGCGATCGGCCGGTGCGCGTAGCTCGACAGCTTCGCGTTGTGGGCGTTGCGCTGGGCAGGGGTGAGAGATTCCAAAATATGCGTGCGGTGATTCGGTGATTGAGCTTGCGGCTGGATCGCATGCCGGCGTTCGCCCGGACTGAATAATCCGGCATTGTAAACAAGGCCGTGCGTCGCGCTGCGCGAATCTTGCCTTGGCCAGGGGCTCGCGATCGATTTTGAGATAAAATCCGGCATCCCGTCCTGCCTCATGTGCCGGAATCACGCTGCCGGCAGCCACGGGGGACAAGGATCGCCAAAAGGGCCTTCCACTCTAGAACGGACACCCAAGTCCGCGGGTTGCAAAGTGTTGCACCTTTGTAACAAAGTAAAGTGTTTGAAATGTTGTGCGCCGTATCGGGATTAACCCTAGATAATCGGCTCCGGGTTCGATTCCAGGTTTTTTTACGAACCCCTGTCAACGGGTCTTCGTTTCAAACGTTCTATGCCTGTCGCGTCGCCGACGCTCCTTGAGCAGCGCGGGTTCGACGCCCCCGGCAGGCTGATTCGTCTGATTGTCGGACGAGATGCTTCCAGCCCGGACCGCCGGCAGGTTGCCGACCCATACCTGGTTTTTAGCCGATTTTTTAGGAGTTACGCATGCGAATCGCCCAAATCGCTCCGTTGCATGAAGCGGTGCCCCCGAAACTGTACGGTGGTACCGAGCGAGTGGTGTCCTACCTCACCGAAGCACTTGTCGAGATGGGGCATGACGTCACGCTCTTCGCGAGCGGCGATTCGCAAACTTCCGCGAAACTCGAAGCGTGCTGGCCGCAGGCGCTGCGCCTCGACCCGACGATCCGCGACGTGATGGCCCCGCACATGCTGCTCCTCGAGCAGGTGCGCCGCCGCGCGGAAGAGTTCGATGTCCTGCACTGCCACATCGACTACTACCCGTTCTCGCTGTTCTCGCGCCAGCCGGTCCCGCATCTGACGACGATGCACGGCCGTCTCGACCTGCCGGAACTGCAGCCGATCTTCAATGCATTCAGCGACGTGCCGGTCGTGTCGATCTCCGACAACCAGCGCATCCCGCTGCCGCAGGCGAACTGGCTGTCGACCGTGTACCACGGCCTGCCGGAAAACCTGCTGACGCCGATCCCGAACGTGAAGCCGAGCTACCTCGCGTTCCTGGGCCGCATCTCGCCGGAGAAGCGCGTCGACACGGCGATCCGCATCGCCGAACAGGCCGGCCTGCCGATCAAGATCGCCGCGAAGCTCGACAAGGCTGATCGCGCGTACTACGAAGAGAAGATCAAGCCGCTGTTCGCGCTGCCGCACGTCGAGTACATCGGCGAAATCAGCGAGTCGGAAAAGACCGAATTCCTCGGCAACGCGCATGCGCTGCTGTTCCCGATCGACTGGCCGGAGCCCTTCGGCCTGGTGATGATCGAGGCGATGGCATGCGGCACGCCGGTGATCGCGTTCAAGCGCGGCTCGGTGCCGGAAGTGATCGACAACGGCGTGTCGGGCTTCGTCGTCGAAGACGAGCTGTCGGCCGTCGCTGCGCTCAAGCGCCTCGATACGCTGCCGCGCGAGAAGGTCCGCGCCGCGTTCGAAGCACGTTTCTCGTCGAAGGTGATGGCGCAGAACTACGTGAAGGGCTACGAGGAACTGCTGCGCCGGAAGCACCGCACGGTGCTCCGCGAAGTCAACGCAGGCTGATTCGCCGGCCGCTGCCGCGCTGCGGCGCGCGGCCGTCATCGACGCCCCGTCCGGGTTTTCCGGCGGGGCGTTGTCACATCCGCGGCGCGGATCTGTTGTATTCTCGCCGCGCCCGGCGCCGCGAACGGCCCCCGAAGCGGCCCGGCACCCCATCCGGCCGTCTGTCCAGACGGTAATGTCCCTATAATGGCCGTGCCGTGAAATCCGGCCCTGTACGAATATCCAGAGGAGAGCAGTCTTGGCGAGAACGAAAACCACGCGCGCAGCGCCGGCCCCCGGCGCCGGTGTGATCTTCGCGTTGCGCGCGATCGGTCTCGTGCTGCTCGCGCGCTGGCTGTTCTCGATGTCCCAGATGGGCTATCGCTCGTCGCTGTCCGCGATGGTGTCGTCACCGTGGGCATTCGTCTATCTTGTCCTGATCTTCCTGCTGCTCGCGCTGCCGGGCGCCGTCGCGCGTGCCGAGCGGCCGTTCCATCCGCTGCCGCAGTGGCTGCGCCAGGCGCTGCGCGTCTTCGCGCTGATCGGTTTCCTGTTCGCGGTCTGGTCGATCGGCATGTACGTGTGGGTGGCCGGCTGGCGCCACGCGCTGCATGCGGTGACGGCGACCAACGGCTGGCTCGTCGCCGCGCCGGCGCTCTACGCGGCAATCGTCTGGATCTGCCGCCCGCGGCCGCTGTGGCGCACCAACGTGGCTGCCCGCCGCTTCGCGGTCGGCCGGTATGCGATCTCACTCGACGTGCTGACGCGCACCGCGATCGTCTGGATGGAAAGCCGCAAGGTCGGCCAGTACGACGCGCGCGAACTGTCGGTGCGCTGGCCCGGCCGCAAGGCTGCCGCCGCCGCGGGCGAGGGGGCGCCGGACGCGCAGCCGGCAGTCGTGCCGCCGCGTCGCGGCAGCCTGTTCAACCGGCCGAAGGTCGAACTGCTGTGGGATTCGCCGGCGGCTGTCGGCCATAACCGGCAGATCGTGATGCGCGCGCCGCTCGCGACCGAGGGCGACCGCGTCGCGGTGCTCGCGCTCGACGCCGCGCTCAAGCAGATCGTCTGACAGGGCCTGCGCACCGGGCGCGGGCGACAAGGAGGCGCGATGATCGTCCGCTGGTTGCTGGCTGCCATTCACCTGAGCGCGTTCGGCGTCGCGTTTGCCGCGATCGCGGGGCGTAACCGCGCGTTGCGCCGGCTCATCGCGTCCGCGCAGGCGGCCGACCTGCCCGGCGTATTCAAGGCGGATGCCGCGTGGGGGCTGTCGGCGCTCGTGCTGATCGTGACGGGCCTCGTGCGCGCGTTCGGCGGTTTCGAGAAGGGCGGCGCGTACTACCTGCACGCGCCGCTCTTTCACCTGAAGATGACCGCGCTCGTGCTGATCCTGCTGCTCGAGTTCGTGCCGATGCTGGGGTTGATCCGCTGGCGCGTTGCCGCGCGGCAGCGGCAGATGCCCGATCTCGGCCGCGCGCGCACCTATGTGCGGATCGGCCACTGGCAGGCCGTGCTCGTGATCGTCATCGTGTTCGCCGCGTCGGGGATGGCGCGGGGGATCGGGGTGGCCGGCCAGGCGTGAGCAAGTAGGCGCGGCCGGCAAGGGCCGGCCGGTCATGTGCGACCGGGCGATGCTGCCGCCTGGTCCGTCCCGCGCGTTCAGCGCACGAGGCAGGGGCGCTTGTTGTTGAACGTCCACCCCGGAATCAGATACTGCATGGCCACCGCGTCGTCGCGGGCGCCGAGGCCGTGCTGCTTGTACAGCTCGTGCGCGACCGCGACCGCATCCATGTCGATGTCGACGCCGAGACCCGGCCGCTTCGGCACTTCCACCAACCCGTTCTCGATCTTCAGCGGCTCGCGCGTCAGCCGTTCGCCGTCCTGCCAGATCCAGTGCGTGTCGATCGCGGTGACCTGACCGGGCGCGGCGGCCGCGACCTGCGTGAACATCGCGAGCGACACGTCGAAGTGATTGTTCGAATGCGAACCCCACGTGAGGCCCCAGTCGCGGCACATCTGCGCGACGCGCACCGAACCCTGCATCGTCCAGAAGTGCGGGTCGGCGAGCGGGATGTCGACCGCCTGCAGCTGCACCGCATGGCCCATCTGCCGCCAGTCGGTCGCGATCATGTTGGTCGCCGTCGGCAGCCCCGTCGCGCGGCGGAATTCGGCCATCACCTCGCGGCCCGAGTAACCGTTCTCCGCGCCGCACGGATCTTCCGCGTACGCGAGCACGTGATGCTGATCGCGGCACAGCCGCACGGCTTCGTCGAGCGACCAGGCGCCGTTCGGGTCGAGCGTCACGCGCGCGTCGGGGAAGCGTTCGGCGAGCGCCGTCACGGCCTCGATCTCGCTTGCGCCTTCGAACACGCCGCCCTTCAGCTTGAAGTCGTTGAAGCCGTAGCGCGCATGCGCGGCCTCGGCGAGCCGCACGACAGCCTCGGGCGTCAGCGCGGCTTCGTCGCGCACGCGCGTCCAGTCGTCGGTCGCGCCGCTGCCGTCGCGATAGGCGAGTGCGGTTTTCGTGCGGTCGCCGACGTAGAACAGGTAGCCGAGCATTTCGACGCGGTCGCGCTGCTGGCCTTCGCCGAGCAGCGCGGCGACCGGCACGCCGAGGTGCTGGCCGAGCAGGTCGAGCAGCGCGGCCTCGAGCGCGGTGACCGCGTGGATCGTCGTGCGCAGGTCGAAGGTCTGCAGCCCGCGGCCGCTCGCGTCGCGATCGGCGAAGGTGCGCCGCACGTCGTTGAGCACCGCATGGTAATTGCCGACCGGCTGGCCGACGACGAGCGCGCGCGCATCGTCGAGCGTGCGGCGGATGCTTTCGCCGCCCGGCACTTCACCGACGCCGGTTCGGCCCGCGCTGTCCTTCAGGATCACGAGGTTGCGGGTGAAGAACGGACCGTGCGCGCCGCTCAGGTTGAGCAGCATGCTGTCGTGGCCGGCGACCGGAATCGCTTGCAGGTCGACGATGCGCGGCGTGTCGTGGGAAGGCGAGGCTGTGACGGCGTTCATGGGCGGCGATGGCAAAAGAGTGGGCAATGCCGTGCGGCAAAAGCTTTGCCGCGCGCGGCGGGAGGTGCGATCATTCGACAACCGACGTGCGCGGCGCGCAAGGCCCGCAAGTCGACGCAACCCGAAACGGGGTGGGAGCGACAACGAGACCAGCAAAGCGCAGAACGCGAACGCTGGCTGATCGTAAAGCATGGGACCGGGCGGCGCTGGAATGCCGGCTCGAGTCAACAGGAGATCCGTGCACCGATCATCAGTCGTCGGATGACTTGTGACGCAGTATAATGAATCATCGGCTTTCGCTCAAACCCCGCGTAAACCCTCGGCTCACATTACGATCATTCAAAAAGGAACCGGCCTCATGTCCGTGCCTACGCTTCCCGCAGCGCCGCGCCGTCGCGCACGCAGCCTCGCACAAGATGTCGTCGACGCGCTGACCGCGCAGATCGAAAACGGCACGCTGCGTCCCGGCGACAAGCTGCCGACCGAAACCGAAGTCATGGCGGCGCAGGGCGTAAGCCGTACGGTCGTGCGCGAGGCGATCTCGCGGATGCAGGCGAGCGGCCTCGTCGAGACGCGCCACGGCATCGGCAGTTTCGTGCTGGAGCCGTCGCGCCGGCAGACGCTCGGCATCGATCCCGCGACGATCACGACGCTGCGCGACGTGCTCGCGGTGCTGGAGCTGCGCATCAGCCTCGAGAGCGAGTGCGCGAGCCTCGCCGCGCAGCGCGCGAACGATACCGACCTCGCCGCGCTGCGGCGCGCGCTCGACGCGATCGCGACGGGCGCGGGCGGCGGCCGCGACACCGCCCAGCTCGACTTCCAGTTCCACCTGCAGATCGCGCAATCGACCGGCAACCGCTATTTCGTCGACATCATGACGCAGCTCGGCACGTCGATCATCCCGCGCACGCGCGTGAACTCGGCGCGCTTCGCCGGCGACGACCTCGAGCGCTACGTCGGCCGGCTGAACCACGAGCACGAGGATATCTACGAGGCGATCGCACGCCACGACCCGGAGGCTGCGCGCGCCGCGATGCGCACGCACCTCACGAACAGCCGCGAGCGGCTGCGTCGCGCGCACGAAGCGGCCGAAGCCGAGGCCAGCTGACCGCAGGGTAGCGCGGGCCGCGCTGCCGCGGGTCCGGTCGAATCGCTTCAACATCAGTCGTCATACGAGATCGGTGTGACTGCATCGATCGGTGCGGCCGGGCGGCGCCTCCGCCGCCGGCCGCCGAACCCGCCGATCAGCCTCCCTTCGTCACGATCGTCTTCCACGTGCCGCTCTTCACCTGGTACAGCGTCGACATCCCGCTCTTCAGCGAACCGTCGTTCGCGAACGAGATGCGGCCGGTGACGCCTTCGAAGTCGACCTTCTTCAGCGCCGGGCGATACACCTTGGGGTCGATCGAGCCGGCCGCCTGCATCGCCTTGATCGCCGCCCAGGCCGCGTCATAGCCGAACTGCGCGTACGACAGCACGTCGACGCCGAAGCGCTTCTTGAAGCGCTGCTCGAAATCCTTCCCCTGCGGCAGCTCGTCGAGCGGCTGGCCGTATTCCCATGCCATCGCGCCTTCGGCGGCCGGGCCCGCGATCTTGATGAACTCGTTGTCCTTCACGCCGCCGCCGCCGACGAACTGCGCGTTCAGCCCGAGCTGGCGCATCTGCTTGATGAAGTTCGCGGCGAGCGAATCGAGGCCGCCGAAGAAGATCAGGTCGGGGTTCTTGCCCTTCAGGCTCGTGATCTGCGCGCGGAAGTCGACCGCCTGGTTGCTGGTGAACTCGCGGCCGATGATGTTCCCGCCGGCGGCCTTCACGGCCTTCTCGAACTCGTCGGCCTCGCCCTGGCCGAACGCGGTGCGGTCGTCGATGATCGCGATGCGCTTCGCCTTCGTCACGTCGACCGCGTACTTGCCCGCGTTGCCGGCGTTCTGGCCGTCGGTCGCGATCACCATGAACATGTTCGCGAGCCCGCGCGACGTGAGTGTCGGGTTGGTCGCGGCCGGGTCGATCACCGGGATGCCGGCCTTGTCGTAGACGACCGACGCCGGAATCGTCGTCCCCGAGTTGAAGTGACCGACCACGACCGACACGTTCTGGTCGACCAGCGCCTGCGCGGCCTGCACGCCGATGCGCGGATCGGCCTGGTCGTCCTGCACGACGAGATTGAAGTGGGCCGGCTTGCCGGCGATCTGCACCTTCTGCGCGGCCGCATCGTCGAGCGCGAGCTGCACGCCGTTCTGCAGATCCTTGCCGTAGCCGGCATTCACGCCCGTGAGCGGCGCGGCGAAGCCGACCTTCACGTCGGTTGCGTCGGCCGCCTGGGCGGCCTGTTGCGAGAGGAGGGCAAGCGCGGATGCAATCGACACCGACAGCAGGGAATGACGGAATTTCATGTTGTTCCTCTTGTTCGACACCTGCGAGTGGGTACCGCGCGCGTCCGGGCGGGCCGGGCGCGTGCGACGGGCGGGCGGTTCGACCGCTTCTCGGAATCGGGCGGGGAGGCCGGCATCGTGATCTTCGGAAGCATCTCCCGTCAGGCTCCGTGAAGAGCCCCGATCGCCTCGATATATAGGTCGCCGATATGCCCGGGTCTTGGCAATTTGCCGCGCATTCGGTGCGGATTTGCGCATAGCTTCCGCGCGGGCGGGGCCGGCCGGTATCGGGAGTTTCCCGTCGCGGATTGAACGGGCGAAGCGGAGGGAAGGCGGGGGGCGAGACAAAAACGCGGCGCGGCCCGCCGGGGGCCGCGCCGCGCAGGTGCTACCGTCAGTCGGACAGCGCGTCCGATGCGGCTTCGGCGTCGTCGTGCGACGCGTGCGTGCGGATCAGCGGATCGCTGGTGCTCGGGCGGCCCGTTTCGACGTGGCCCGCGAAGCGGCGCAGGAAGCCGAGCAGCCGGCCGTCGCTGACGGTCAGGTCGTACCAGCCGTGGCTGCCGCGCAGGTCCCAGTAGTCGTCGACGTGCGCGCCCGGCGCGAGGTCGAACGTGCGCGAGCGGTCGGGGCCGTACGCGTTCGTGACCTTGAGCCGCACGGCCTTGTGGCCACGGTTCATCAGGCGCAGCGTGATGTTGCCGTTCACGACGTCATAGCCGTAGATCACCTCGGGGTTCACGTTCGCGCTGCCGACGCCGGTTGCGAACGGGCCGCGGAAATGGCAGTAGAAGCCGTTCGGGCCGTACACGTCGAGGTCGTACAGGCCGAGCGAGGCCGCTGCACTCCACGTATCGGCGACCCGCTTGCCGGCTTCGACCGTGTACGCCCACGGGCCGTCGAGACGGTTGCGCGACTGGACCTGGAACGCGGCGCCCGCACGGCCCGTGTTCGCGAAAGTCAGCCGGAACTGGCCGTTCACGGATTCGACGCGGCCGTGCACGAACAGCTCGTACGGCAGCGCGCGCGCCGGACGCAGCCCGGCCTCCTGCTTCGGCAGCTTCTGCAGCACCGGCGGCACCGGGATGTAGTCGGGGTGACGGTTGCGGTCGGGCGGCGCGTAGCTGCTCGTGTCGGGCAGCGTCGGCCAGGCGGCATCGGACGTCGCGAAGTCGAACGCGGCGGTCAGGTCGCCGCACACCGTGCGGCGCCACGGCGACACGTTGGCGGCCGTGACCGGGTATTGCGCGCCGAACCGTGCCTCGATGAATTGCAGCAGCGACGTGTGGTCGAAGGTCTGCGAGCAGACCCAGCCGCCCTTGGTCCACGGCGACACGACGAGCATCGGCACGCGCGGCCCGAGCCCGTACGGGCCGGCCATGTGCGACGCGTCGCCGGCGAACACCTCGTTGGTCGTCGCGACCGTCGACAGCCCGTTGTCGCGCGACTGCGGGGCGAACGGCGGCTGCACGTGGTCGAAGAAGCCGTCGTTTTCGTCGTACGTGATGAACAGCGCGGTCTTGCTCCACACGTCCGGATTCGACACGAGCGCCTTCAGCACCTGCTCGATGTACCACGCGCCGTAGTTCGCGGGCCAGTTCGGGTGCTCGGAATACGCTTCCGGCGCGCAGATCCACGACACCTGCGGCAGCGTGCCGTTCTTCACGTCCTGCTGCAGCACGTCGAACAGCGTGCCGCCGGCGCTGATGTTGGTGCCGGTGCGCGCCTTGTCGTACAGCGGCGTGCCGGGCAGCGCGGTGCGGTACTGGTTGAAGTAGAGCAGCGAGTTGTCGCCGTAGTTGCCGATGTACGGGTTCTGCGTCCAGCCCCACGAGCCATTCGCGTCGAGTCCCGTGCCGACGTCCTGGTAGATCTTCCACGATACGCCGGCCTGTTCGAGCACTTCCGGATAGGTCGTCCAGCCGTAGCCCTTTTCCTCGTTGCCGAGCACCGGGCCGCCGCCCGTGCCGTCGTTGCCGACGTAGCCCGTCCACATGTAGTAGCGGTTCGGGTCGGTCGAGCTCGGGATCGCGCAGTGGTACGCGTCGCAGATCGTGAATGCGTCGGCGAGCTGGTAGTGGAACGGGATGTCGTCGCGCTTCAGGTACGCCATCGTCGTGGTGCCCTTGTTCGGCACCCACTGGTCGTAGCGGCCTTTGTTCCACGCGGCGTGCATGTCCTGCCAGCCGTGCGGCAGGTCCTGCAGGAACTGCAGGCCGAGCTTGTCGGCGCCCGGGTGGAACGGCAGCAGTTCGGCCGGGCCGACCGGCTGGTGGAACACCGACTTGCCGTTCGCGAGGCGCAGCGGGCGCGGGTCACCAAAGCCGCGGACACCGCGCATCGTGCCGAAGTAGTGGTCGAACGAACGGTTCTCCTGCATCAGGATCACGATGTGTTCGATGTCGCGGATCGTGCCGGTGCGGCGGTTCGCGGGAATCGCGAGCGCATCGCGGATCACGGGCGGAAACAGGTTCAGCGCGGCAGCGCCGGCAGTGCCGGCGGCGACGCGCAGGAAGTCACGACGGTTCGATCGGGTCATGGTCGTTATCGTGCGGTAAAGGGGGAGCCGATTGGCGGGACCTACGGGAAGGGCGCGCTCCGGGGCGCAGGATGCGGCTGCGCCGGTTCGTGCCGCCGCGAGCATAGCGAGGAATCGGTGTCATTCATGTGAAGTCCGGAAACGTTTGCATGTGCGGCGAAGCGGCAGCGAAGTTGCATCGGGACGCGAAGCGTCCGCGGTCGTGGAGCAGCAGGGGAAGCGGGAAAGCGGCGCGAGCGGCACGCCGGCGGAGCGGAGGGCGATACCGGTGCGTCAGGCGTCGGTCACCCACGCGCCGAACCATTCGCTCGGGCGGGCGATCTCGTCCTGCGCGGCGACGAGTTCGAGTTCGTAGCGGCGCGCATCGTAGGTCGCCTTCACGACCGCATGCACGGCCGCGAGCGTGTGCTCGAACGCGGCGCGCACGGAGTCGCCGCGCAGCCGGCATGCGACGAAGATCGCGCTGGTCAGGTCGCCGACGCCGACCGGATGGCGCGGAAACGCATACAGCGGGCGCTGGCCGATCCACGCTTCGGTTTCGGTGACGGCGAGCATGTTGAAACGGTCGGCCGGACTGTTGCGGTCGTGCAGGTGCTTGACGAGGATGATCTGCGGGCCGCGGCGGATCAGCGAGCGGCACGCGTCGACGGCTTCGGCGACGGTCTCGATGCGCCGCCCGGCGAGCTTCTGCAGTTCGGTGTGGTTCGGCGACATGCCGTCCGCGAGCGCCGGCATCTCCTGCACGATGAATTCCTCGACGCCGGGCTCCGGCCGGATGCCGCCCGTCTGGCCCATCGCGGGATCGCAGAAGTACCACGCGTCCGGATTCATCGCCTTCACCGAGCGCACGATCTCGACGGCCGCGCGTGCCTGCGGCGGCGACCCGAGGAAGCCGGACAGCACGGCGTCGCAGCGCTTGAGCGCGCCGATCGCGGCGATGCCGTCGACGAGCTGTTCCATCTTCGCGGCATCGATCGCGCTGCCGGCCCAATGGCCGTACTGCATGTGATTCGACAGCTGGACGGTGTTGAGCGGCCAGACGTTGACGCCCAGGCGCTGCATCGGGAACACGGCCGCACTGTTGCCGGCATGGCCGTAGATGACGTGCGACTGAATGCTGAGGACGTTTTTCATGGGAATCGCCTGCACGCGTTTCAGGGTCACGTCACACGATACCCGAGTTCGTCGCACGCGCGGAAGTCGCGCCGCACCGGAGTGTTGCGCGCCGTCGTCAGCGCGACCGCGTAGAATCGCGGGGCGCGTGGCGGCCCGGCTTGCCCGCGTGCGTCTCCAATCACCGTGATCGCCATGCTTTCGATTTGCAAGATGTTGTCTGTTGCGCGCACCGTCGTGCTCGGCGCGGCTGCCGCCGCCGTGTGTGCGCTGCCTGCCGCGGCTGTCGCCGCACCGCCCGCCGGCAACGACGGGCCCGCGTACGGCCCGCGCCTGGAAGGGTTCACCTATCCGGCACCCGTGCACCTGTACGCGTTCGTGTCGCAGCGCGAAACCCTCGAGATGGCGTTTCTCGACGTGCAGCCCGCGCACCCGAACGGCCGGACCGTCGTGCTGCTGCACGGGAAGAACTTCTGCGCGGCCACCTGGGAGGACACGATCGGCGTGCTGAGCCGCGCCGGCTACCGCGTGATCGCGCCGGACCAGATCGGCTTCTGCAAGTCGTCGAAGCCGGAGCGCTATCAATACACGTTCCAGCAACTCGCCCGCAACACGCATGCGCTGCTCGAATCGGTCGGCGTGAAGTCGGCGACGATCGTCGGCCACTCGACCGGCGGGATGCTCGCGATCCGCTATGCGCTGATGTATCCGAAGGCGACCGACCAGCTCGTGCTCGTGAACCCGATCGGCCTCGAGGACTGGAAGGCGCTCGGCGTGCCGCCGCTGTCGGTCGACTACTGGTATGCGCGCGAGCAGAAGACGACGGCCGACGGCATCCGCCGCTACGAGCAGAGCACGTATTACGCGGGCAAGTGGTCGCCGTCGTACGAGCGCTGGGTGCAGATGCTGGCCGGCATGTATCGCGGCGCCGGCCGCGACGCGGTCGCGTGGAACTCCGCGCTGATCTACGACATGATCCTCACGCAGCCGGTGGTCTATGAGCTCGGCGCGATCCGCGTGCCGACGCTGCTGATGATCGGCGACAAGGACACGACCGCGATCGGCAAGGACGTGGCGCCGCCCGACGTGCACGCGAAGCTCGGCCGCTATCCGGAACTCGCGAAGCGCACGCAGGCCGCGATCCCCGGTGCGCAGCTCGTCGAATTCCCGGCGCTCGGGCACGCGCCGCAGATCCAGGATCCGGACGCGTTCCACAAGGCGCTGCTCGACGGGCTGGACGCCGTGCACCCGCAGTAACGCGGGGCAGGCCGCCGGCGGCGCGCGGTCGTGCCGTCAGCGCGCCTCGTTCGCGAGCTCGTCGCGAATCTGCGCGGTCAGTTCGAACGAGCGCAGCCGCGCGGCGTGATCGTAGATCTGCGCGGTGACGATCAGCTCGTCGGCGCCCGTTTGCGCGATGCGGTCGCGCAGCTTGTCGCGCACCGTGTCGCGCGAGCCGACCGCCGCGAACGACAGCGAATGCGCGACGGTCGCGAGCTCGAGCTCGTTCGCCTCGAGCACGTCGACGGGCGGCGGCAGCTTGCCCGGCGTGCCGCGCCGCAGGTTGATGAACTGCTGCTGCAGCGACGTGAACAGGCGTCGTGCCTCGTCGTCGGTCTCGGCCGCGAACACGTTGACGCCGACCATCGCGTGCGGCTTCGGCCACGCGGCCGACGGCCGGTACTGCGCGCGATAGATCTCGAGCGCGCGCATCAGGTAGTCCGGCGCGAAGTGCGACGCGAATGCGAACGGCAGCCCGAGCATCGCGGCGAGCTGGGCACTGAACAAACTCGAACCCAGCAGCCACACCGGCACGTCGAGCCCCGCGCCGGGCACCGCACGCACGCGCTGGCCGGGCACCGGCTCCGTGAAGTAGCGCTGCAGCTCGGCGACGTCGTCCGGAAACGAGTCGGCGCTGCCGATCAGGTCGCGGCGCAGCGCGCGCGACGTGGTCTGGTCGGTGCCGGGCGCGCGGCCGAGGCCGAGGTCGATGCGCCCCGGATACAGCGATGCCAGCGTGCCGAACTGCTCGGCGATCACGAGCGGCGCATGGTTCGGCAGCATGATGCCGCCCGAGCCCACGCGAATCGTCTGCGTTGCACCCGCGACGTGGCCGATCACGACGGCGGTGGCCGCGCTCGCGATACCCGGCATGTTGTGATGCTCGGCCAGCCAGTAGCGCTGGTAGCCCCAGCGCTCCGCGTGCTGCGCGAGATCGACGGTGTTGCGGAACGCCTGGGAGGCGTCGGCGCCGGCCGGAATGGGGGCGAGATCGAGTACGGAAAACGGTGTCATCGGGTGGCCTTCGAATGGGGGAGCGCGGTGATGCGCTTACGCAACAAATGCCAAGGATTTTGCCAAAGGGTTCCGGAACGTGCTGGCGACGCGCCGATACCCATGCGCCTTACAGGGGTGCAGGGTCGAATGCCTTGATTGTTGCAAAAATCAAACCAATCGCTCGTTAATTACCAATCTTTACGGCGATTGGAAGTGAATCCGCAGCGACATACAAATTTGCACGAAACGTTTGATTTTCAAGACTGCAATACGCCTGCAAAGTGCTTACGCTAATGTGAACGTGGCTGTGCCGATAAGGTTCGTCGAACACTCAGCTTTGCCGGAATTGCACCAGTCCGTTTCACGTAGTGCCGAGCGCGGGGTGCCGCAGACTGCTAAAATCCGGCGCCTGCCCATGTTGTGCCGATGGTAGCCATTCGAGTCTTCCCGCATCCCGTCCGGGCCTTGCGCGGAGAGATGCCACGCGAAGCCGGGCATGGCCGTACCCGTTGAACGGGTCGTGCCTCCCCCCATTACAGACGCTGCTGGAACAAGGAGTCGGGTCGTGCCCGCGTTCGTCGTAGTCGGAATACCGCATCACGCTCAATCACGCTCAAGCGTTCTCCATGGCGTTCAGGTCGCCGGGAGGCGCTGCGCATGACGCCAACCGCAACGCTGCTCGACTGGCTCCTGATCGTGTTCACGCTGGCCGCGGCCGGCTATGCGCTCGTCGCCGCGTTCGCGCCGCGGCCGCGCACGCCGCGCACCGCTGCGCGCGACGGTTTCGAGCCGGTCAGCGTGCTCAAGCCGCTGTGCGGCGCGGAGCCGCACCTGTACGAAAACCTCGCGACCTTCTGCGAGCAGCGCCATCCGCGTTATGAGGTGCTGTTCGGCGTCGCGTCGTCGGCCGATCCGGCGATCGCCGTCGTCGAGCGGCTGCGCGCCGATTACCCCGAGTGCGACATCACGCTGGTGATCGACGCGCGCGTGCACGGCAAGAACCTGAAGGTCAGCAACCTGATCAATCTCGCCGCGCGCGCGAAATACGGCCGTATCGTGATCGCGGACAGCGACATCGCGGTGCAGCCCGACTATCTGGAGCGCGTGACGGCGCCGCTCGCCGACGTGTCGGTCGGTGTCGTCACGTGCCTGTATCATGCGCGCAGTGTCGGCGGGTTCTGGACGCGGATCGGCGCGCAATTCGTCGACGCATGGTTCGCGCCGTCGGTGCGGATTACGCACCTCGGCCGCTCGAGCCGCTTCGGCTTCGGCGCGACGCTCGCGCTGACGCGCGACACGCTCGACCGGATCGGCGGCTTTTTCGCGCTGAAGGACGAGCTGGCCGACGATTTCTGGCTGGCCGAATTGCCGCGCCGCCTCGGGCGGCGCACCGTGTTGTCGGAGGTCGAGGTCGCGACCGACGTGATCGAGCCGTCGTTCGGGCCGTTGTGGCACCGCGAGACGCGCTGGCTGCGCACGATCCGTTCGCTGAATCCGGCCGGTTTCGCGTTCCTGTTCATTACGTTTACGGTGCCGTGGCTCGCGATCGGCGCGGCGCTCGCGCTGCGTCTCGACGGCACCTTCGCCGGCACGCTGGCGGGCGCGGCGGCCGCGGTCGGCGCATTCGGGCGGCTCGTGCTGCATGCGCGCGGCGAAGATGGCTGGCGCGCGTTCTGGCGCGACTTGCCGCTCGTCGCGGTGCGCGACACGCTGCTCGCGCTCGAGTGGCTCGCGGCCGTGTTCGGCACGCACGTCGTGTGGCGCGGCGCAAGGATGACGGTCGTCGGCGGCGAACGCGCGACGGCCGCGGTGGAAGCAGTGGACGGCCGCTAGGGCCGTCGATCGAACCCGGCCCGAGGGCCGAGACGCGCTGCACGGCGAAGCCGCGTGGCGCGACATGACAGAGAGGCGGGCGCCGGTACGGCGGCCCGCGGTTTTTTGACTGATTCGTTGTAACGAAACGAACTATGCAGGCTACCGGAGCATTCATGAAAACGCTGTTCTTGCAGGCCCCTTCGTATGACGGCTTCGACGGCGGAGCCGGCTCGCGCTATCAGGCGAAGCGCGAAATCCGTTCCTTCTGGTATCCGACGTGGCTCGCGCAGCCGGCCGCGCTCGTGCCGGGCAGCCGCGTCGTCGATGCGCCGGCCGACGGCCTGTCGGTCGAGGAAACGCTGAAGATCGCCAACGACTACGACCTCGTGATCATCCACACGAGCACGCCGTCGTTCCCGACCGATGCGATGTTCGCGCAGGATCTGAAGAAGATGAAGCCGTCGATGCTGGTCGGCATGGTGGGCGCGAAGGTGATGGTCGATCCGCACAACTCGCTCACGGCGAGCGAGGCCATCGACTTCGTGTGCCGCGAGGAATTCGACTACACCTGCAAGGAAATCGCCGAAGGCATTCCGTTCCCGCAGATCAAGGGTTTGAGCTGGCGCGCGAAGGACGGCTCGATCGAGCACAACGAAGCGCGTCCGATCCTCGAGAACATGGACGAACTGCCGTTCGTCGCGCCCGTCTACAAGCGCGACCTGAAGATCGACAACTACTTCATCGGCTACCTGAACTATCCGTACGTATCGATCTACACGGGCCGCGGCTGCAAGTCGCGCTGCACGTTCTGCCTGTGGCCGCAGACGGTCAGCGGCCATCGCTACCGCACGCGCTCGGTCGAGAACGTGATCGCGGAAGCGAAGTGGATCCGCGACAACATGCCGGAAGTGAAGGAACTGATGTTCGACGACGACACCTTCACCGACGACCTGCCGCGCGCCGAAGCCATCGCCATCGGCCTGGGCAAGCTCGGCATGACGTGGTCGTGCAACGCGAAGGCGAACGTGCCGTACAAGTCGCTGAAGATCATGAAGGAAAACGGGCTGCGCCTGCTGCTGGTCGGCTTCGAATCCGGCGACGACCAGATCCTCGTGAACATCAAGAAGGGCGTGCGCACCGATTTCGCGCGCCGCTTCAGCGCGGACTGCAAGAAGCTCGGCATCAAGATCCACGGCACCTTCATCCTCGGCCTGCCGGGCGAGACGCAGGAAACCATCAAGAAGACGATCGAGTACGCGAAGGAAATCAATCCGCACACGATCCAGGTGTCGCTCGCCGCGCCGTATCCGGGCACGACGCTCTACAAGCAGGCCGTCGAGAACGGCTGGATGGAAGAGAACAAGACCATCAACCTGGTCAGCAAGGAAGGCGTGCAGCTCGCGGCGATCGGCTATGCGCACCTGTCGCGCGACGAGATCTATCACCATCTCGAGCAGTTCTATCGCCAGTTCTACTTCCGTCCGTCGAAGATCTGGGAAATCGTCCGCGAGATGCTGACGAGCTGGGACATGATGAAGCGCCGTCTGCGCGAAGGCGTCGAGTTCTTCCGCTTCCTGCGCGCACACGAGGCGTAATCCGTGGCGACGCAGCGGGCGGCGCGGGCGCTGATCTTCACCGCGGACGACTTCGGGCTGCACCCGCGCGTCAACGCGGCGGTCGAGCGTGCGCACCGCGACGGCGTGCTGAACGCCGCCAGCCTGATGGTCGGCGCGCCCGCCGCGCAGGATGCGATCGAACGCGCGCGGCGGCTGCCGTCGCTCGCGGTCGGCCTGCACCTGGTGCTTGCGGACGGGCCGGCCACGCTGCCCGCGCATGAGATTCCCGCGCTCGTCGGTTCCGACGGGCGGTTCGGCGATGCGATGGCGAAGGACGGCTGTCGCTTCTTCTTCCTGCCGCACGTGCGCGCGCAACTGCGCCGCGAGATCCGGGCGCAGTTCGACGCGTTCGCGGCGAGCGGCCTGCCGCTCGACCACGTGAACGCGCACAAGCATTTCCACCTGCATCCGACCGTGCTGTCGATGATCATCGAGATCGGCCGCGACTACGGGCTGCGCGCGGTGCGGCTGCCGTACGAGACAAGCGCGCCCGCGCTGCTCAAGCCGTGGATCGCGCTCGTGCGCGCGCGGCTCGACCGCGCGGGACTCGCGCACAACGACTACGTGGTCGGGATCGAACATACGGGCGCGATGGACGAGGCCGTGCTGCTCGACGCGCTCGGGAAACTGCCGCCGGGTGTCGGCGAGATCTACTGCCATCCGGCCGAGGCCGGCGACGGCCCGATCACGCCGACGATGGCCGGCTATCGTCCGGTCGACGAACTCGACGCGCTGCTGTCGCCGCGCGTCGCGGCCGCGCTGCAGGCGGCGGGCGTCGCGACCGGCGGCTTTGCCGACGTGTTCGGCCAGCCCGCGGCACGTCGCGGCGCGCACGCGTCGCGCGCACCGGGAGCGCAGCCGTCATGAGCAAGTGGATCAAGTGGCTCGGCTGGCCGATCGGCATCGGCATCCTGCTCGCGCTGGGGCTGCACGAAGGCGTCGGCGACGTGTCGCAGATGCTCGCGCGCGCCGGCTACGCGCTGCTGTGGCTCGTGCCGTTCCATGGGCTGCCGCTGCTGCTCGATGCGTACGCATGGCACCTGCTGCTCGACCGGCGCAGTTCGCTGCCGTTCCTGTGGTGGATCGCGACCGTGCGAGAGGCCGTGAACCGGCTGCTGCCCGTGGTCGGGATCGGCGGCGAGATCGTCGGCATCCGGCTGGCGCGCTGGCAGGTGCCCGACGCGAGCCGCGTGACCGCGTCGGTGATCGTCGAGGTACTCGTGACGATCGTCGTCCAGTATGCGTTCGCGGCGCTCGGCCTCGTGCTGCTGCTCGCGTCGACGGACAACATGGGCGGCGGCACGATCGGCCTCGCGCTGCTCTTGACGCTGCCGTTGCCGGTGCTCGGCGTCGTGCTGATGCGGCGCGGCGGCATCTTCCATGCGATCGAGCGTTTCGCGGGCCGCCTGCTCGGCGATTCGCACCGGCTGCTGCAGGGCGTCGACGGCCGCCGGCTCGACGCCGACATCGATGCGCTGATGTCGCGCACGGGCCTGCTGTTCAGCGCATTCTTCTGGCAGCTGGCCGGCTATGTGCTCGGCGCGCTCGAAATCTACTGGGCGCTCGCGCTGCTCGGCCATCCGGTATCGATCGGCGGTGCGATCGCGATCGAGGCGATGACGCAGGCCGTGCGGCATGCGGCGTTCATGGTGCCGGGCGGGCTCGGCGTGCAGGAGGCGACCGTCGTGCTGCTCGCGCAGATGTTCGGCGTCGACCGCGAGACGGCGCTGTCGCTCGCGGTGGTCAAGCGCGGCCGCGAGGTGTTGTTCGGCTGCCTGGCGCTCGGCTCGTGGCAGCTTGCCGAGCTCGTGCGTACGCGCCGCCGCATCGGCGTGCCGCCGGCCGTGCCGCGCGCGCCGCAGCCGGCGAGCCGCGTGTCCGAAACCGAGACCGAAACCGAAACGACGCATTGAACACGAGACGGGCCGCGCGCCCGTCTCGCGCTTTTGGCGTTGCACGGGTATCCTTGCCGCGTGTTTTCTTCACGCGCATTTCTTCCGATGATTTTCCGATTCCGGCTGCTTCCCGTGACGATGCTGGCTGCTGCGCTGGCGCTGACTGGCTGCGACGACAAGCAAGGCGACCTCGACGTGCAACGTATCAGGGACTTCTTCAACGCGATCAAGCCCGCACCGCTGCTGCTGAAAGGGCTGAAGGTCGGCGAATCGACCGAGGCCGACGTGCGCGGCACGATGGGCAAGCCCGAGATCGTGCGCGAGTTCACCGACGGCTCGAAACGCTACGAATACCCGCGCGGCCCGATGGGCAACCAGACCTGGTTCGTCGATCTCGATGCGAACGGGCGCTACACGGGCGCGACGCAGGTGCTGACCGCCGGGAATTTCGCGAAGGTGCGCCCGGGGATGACCGAGGACGAGGTGCGGCGCCTGCTCGGCAAACCCGGCGACATCGCGCAGTATCCGCTGAAGCCCGAGACGGTCTGGAGCTGGCGCTGGCTCGAGGACGGCGTCAACACCGACGCGTTCTTCAACGTCCATTTCGGCCCGGACGGGCTTGTCTATACGACTTCGCGCTCCGACATCCTGAAGGGACGGTAAGCGCGGCCGCCTTCGGCGCTATATCGAAAAAGCGACCGGAAAATTGCAAAAAGTCCGCTTCCCTGCGTGTCATCCGACTGTCAGGAAGCGGCTTTTTTCCTTTTGAAACAGCGGCGTAGGTCGCGGTCGCAAATGGTGGGACGGGTTGCTGCGATGCAGCAATCATGCGCAAGGTGATTTGAGGCAATCAATTTCGCTTGCGACTATCCGCGTCAGCCCGGCGCGGGACAGGCATACGCGTCGGCATTCATTCCAACTCTGGAGACGCGCGTGTTCCTTTACGGCTTTGGTCCTGTCCTCTGGGCCGGCACCGTGCAGACCATCGAGCTGTCGGTGCTGTCGCTCGCCACTGCGGTGGCGCTGGGGCTGATCGGCGCGGTGGCGAAGCTGTCGCACAACCGGGTGCTGCGAGCGATCGCGACCGGTTATACGACGCTGATCCGCTCGGTGCCCGATCTTGTGTTGATGCTGCTGCTGTTCTACAGCATCCAGATCTGGCTGAACCAGTTCACCGACCTCGTCGGCTGGGACCAGATCGACATCGACCCGTTCGTGGCCGGCGTGCTGACGCTCGGCTTCATCTACGGCGCGTACTTCACCGAGACCTTCCGCGGCGCGTTCCTGTCGGTGCCGCGCGGCCAGCTCGAGGCCGGCGCGGCTTACGGGATGAGCGGCGCGCGCGTGTTCGTGCGGATCATGTTTCCGCAGATGATGCGCTTCGCGCTGCCGGGCATCGGCAACAACTGGCAGGTGCTCGTGAAGGCGACCGCGCTGGTGTCGATCATCGGCCTGGCGGACGTCGTGAAGGCCGCGCAGGACGCCGGCAAGAGCACGTTCAACATGTTCTTCTTCATCCTCGTCGCGGCGCTGATCTACCTCGCGATCACGACCGTTTCCAACCTCGTGCTGATCCAGCTCGAGAAGCGTTATTCCATGGGCGTGCGGCACGCAGAACTATGATCGAGATCCTCCAGGAATTCGGCAAGGCGTTCCTTTACTGGGACGGCCAGCGCCTCTCCGGCCTCGCGGTGACGCTGTGGCTGCTCGTTGCGTCGATCTCGCTCGGCTTCGTGTGCGCGGTGCCGCTCGCGGTCGCGCGCGTGTCGAAGAAGAAGTGGGTGTCGATGCCCGTGCGGTTCTACACGTACGTGTTCCGCGGCACGCCGCTCTACGTGCAGTTGCTGCTGATGTACACGGGCATGTACAGCCTCGAGTTCGTGCGGTCGCACTCGCTGCTCGACGCGTTCTTCCGCAGCGGTTTCAACTGCGCGATTCTCGCGTTCGCGCTGAACACCTGCGCGTACACGACCGAGATCTTTGCCGGCGCGATCCGTGCGATTCCGCACGGCGAGGTCGAGGCGGCGCGTGCGTACGGGATGTCGCCGTTCACGATGTACTGCCGCGTGATCCTGCCGTCGGCGCTGCGTCGTGCGCTGCCGCTGTACAGCAACGAGGTGATCCTGATGCTGCACGCGACGACCGTGGCGTTCACGGCGACCGTGCCGGACATCCTGAAGGTCGCACGTGACGCGAATTCCGCGACCTACATGGCGTTCCAGTCGTTCGGAATCGCCGCGCTGATCTATCTTGCGGTATCTTTCGCACTCGTCGCGGCGTTTCGCCGCGCGGAGCGCCACTGGCTCGCGTATCTCGCGGCCGCCCGTCATTGATTCACTTCGAGGAGAGCCAGTTGGCCGAGATCACTCAAACGAACGGTGCCACCAAGCTTGCGGCGCTCGACATCCACAAGCGCTATGGCGACAACGAGGTGCTCAAGGGCGTGTCGCTGAACGCGAAGGCCGGTGACGTCATCAGCATCATCGGCGCGAGCGGCTCGGGCAAGAGCACGTTCCTGCGCTGCATCAATTTCCTCGAGCGGCCGAATGCGGGGCAGATCGTCGTCGACGGCGAGGCCGTGCGCACGAAGGCCGATCGCGCCGGCGCGCTCGAAGTTGCCGATCACAAGCAGCTGCAGCGTATCCGCACGAAGCTCGCGATGGTGTTCCAGCACTTCAATCTGTGGGCGCACATGAACGTGCTCGAGAACGTGATGGAAGCGCCCGTGCACGTGCTCGGCATTTCGAAGAAGGAAGCCGAGGACCGTGCGCGCGAGTACCTGGAAAAGGTCGGCCTGCCGCCGCGTGTCGAGAAGCAGTATCCGTCGCACCTGTCGGGCGGCCAGCAGCAGCGCGTGGCGATTGCGCGTGCGCTCGCGATGCATCCGGACGTGATGCTGTTCGACGAGCCGACGTCTGCGCTCGACCCGGAGCTGGTGGGCGAAGTGCTGAAGGTGATGCAGAAGCTGGCCGAGGAAGGCCGCACGATGATCGTCGTCACGCACGAGATGGGTTTCGCGCGCAACGTGTCGAATCATGTGATGTTCCTGCATCAGGGGCGGACCGAGGAAGAGGGCGATCCGAAGGAGGTGCTGGTGCGCCCGCAGAGCGAGCGGCTCAAGCAGTTCCTGTCGGGCAGCCTCAAGTAACGCGACAGGGCAGGTTTCGAACGTGGTACCGGTGTCTCGTCCCGCAGGCGCCACCCGCACGACGCAGGTGGCGATCGTTGCATTGCCGCCCGTGTCGATGTCGGGCGTGGGTCCGATCGTCGATGCATTGAATCTGGCGAACGAGATCGACGGGCGGCTGCTGTACCGCTGGCAGGTGTGTTCGTGGGACGGGCGGCCCGTGCCGCTCGCGGGCGGTGCGCAGTGGCATGCCGACGCGGCGTTCAACGATGCGATCGCGTGCGACTGGGTGATCGTCGTGACGGAGCGGTTTCAGCAGTTTGCCGATTACCGGCTGTTTCTCGCGAGTCTCGCGCGGGTCGGGCAGCGCACGCCGGTCGTGTCCGGCATTCACCACGGCGTGTGGTGGCTCGCGATGGCCGGGCAGCTTTCCGGGTATCGCGTGAGCGTGAACTGGGAGACGTATCAGCAGTTCGCCGAGCAGTTCGAGCGGTCGATCGTCACGCAGCAGATCTTCGAGATCGATCGCGATCGGGCGACCTGTGCGGGTGGGCAGGCTACCGTCGATTTCATGCTGGCCATGATTGGCCGGGAACATGGGGCGGACCTCGCGGAGCGGATTGCCGATGCACTCGGGGTCGGGGCTTTGCGGAGCGGTGAGGAGCGGCAGCGGATTCCTTTTGTGACTGCGCCGGGCGAGCGGCATCCTCGGTTGAACGATGCGTTGCAGTTGATGGAAGCCAATGTCGAGGATCCCTTGACGACTGACGAGATCGCCGAGTTGGTCGGTGTGTCGCGCCGGCAGCTGGAGCGGCTCTTTCGACAGTATCTCGGGGCAATGCCCTCCAAGTATTACCTCAATCTCCGGTTGCTCAAGGCTCGGACTCAGTTGCAGCGGACCAGCAAGTCTGTTGTGCAGGTTAGCCTCGCCTGCGGGTTTTCTTCTGCTGCGCACTTTTCCAATGCTTATCGCGAACGGTTTGGCGTTACGCCTCGGGAGGATCGGCGAGCGTGGCTCGAGAAGCAGACCGGCGGGGGCAGTGAACCTCGTGGGGGAGCGCTCGTCGAGCGTGGGAAGGATTGATTCAGGTTCTTGCAGTGCGCTGACGTTTTCGTGAAGTACCTGTGATCGTGTCGGTCTATTTGTGTCGCCCCTGCGCGGGGCAGCGGTCACTTTTCTTTGTCTTGCCAAAGAAAAGTAACCAAAAGAAAGGCGCCCGGAAAACGCATGACCTCCCGGTGCCATGGTTTTCTGAGTGGCCCTCGCCTAAGTGTCCGCACCAGTCAGGAACCCGGAGTGGTTCGAGCAATGGGTCTGACACCCACCCGTACCCAACAGAGTGGTATACCGCCCGCTAGCTCCATCCTCGCTTCGCTCGGCTGCAAGGTACTTCAGGTCGTGCGGTTGAGTTCGGTGCTCTCCCATTCAGACGTGTTGCCGGCAGGCATTTCCTCCATTCACATCATTCGTGTGACTACGCTGTTTGCGGATCGATAATTGCTCGACGGTGTACTTGCTGCGCCCCATTTTTTCTTGGGACGGCACCGAATCTTGTGCTCATCGAAAATGACGGTTTGTCCCGTGTGTGGGCGCTTGTTGATCGATGACGATATTTGCGGGGGGGTACCGATCGGCCGAGCGAAGCGAGGGCGGAGCTAGCGGGCGGTATACCACTCTGTTGGGTACGAGTAGGTGTCAGACCCATTGCTCGAACCACTCCGGAATCCTGACTGGCGCGGACACTTAGGCGAGGGCCACTCAGAAAACCATGGCACCGGGAGGTCATGCGTTCTCCCGGCGCCTTTCTTTTGGTTACTTTTCTTTGGCAAGACAAAGAAAAGTGACCGCTGCCCCGCGCAGGGGCGACGCAAATAGACCGACACGATCACAGGTGCTTCACGCCCAACGCAGGGCGCACCACCCAACCCGGGGGGCGAATCGCCCAAAAGCCTCAAAATACCGCCACCCACCCAAGAACGGACCCGCCCGAAAGGGCAAAACCAAAACCTTCCGATAGAACCCGTCGCAAATCCGCAAGACGCTTGCGTCACCCTTACCTAAACTTGATCCTGTTGAACCCTCTTACGAAACCGAAAGGAACGACCATGACGACCTCGACCGTGAACCGCCAGACATTCGACGAAGTGATGGTGCCGGTATTTTCTCCCGCCCCGTTCGTGCCGGATCGCGCAGAGGGCTCCCGCGTGTGGGACACGGCCGGCCGCGAGTACATCGATTTCGCGTGCGGCATCGCCGTAACGTCCCTCGGCCATGGCCACCCGGAACTGCTGAAAGTCCTGGACGAGCAAAGCCGCAAGCTCTGGCACATCGGCAACGGCTACACGAACGAGCCGGTGCTGCGCCTCGCGAAGCGCCTCGAATCGCTGACCTTCGCCGACCGCGCATTCTTCGCGAACTCGGGCGCGGAAGCGAACGAAGCGGCCCTGAAGCTCGCGCGCCGCGTCGCGTTCGACCGTCACGGCGCCGACAAGGCAGAAATCATCTCGTTCGTGCAGTCGTTTCACGGCCGCACGTTCTTCACGGTCAGCGTCGGCGGCCAGCCGAAATACTCGGAAGGCTTCGGCCCCGTGCCGGCCGGCATCAAGCACCTGCCGTACAACGACATCGAAGCCGCGAAGGCCGCGATCGGCCCGCAAACCTGTGCCGTGATCGTCGAACCCGTGCAAGGCGAAGGCGGCGTGATCCCGGCCGATCCGGCCTTCCTGAAGGCGCTGCGCGAAGCATGCGACGCACACGGCGCGCTGCTGATTTTCGACGAAGTGCAAACGGGCGTCGGCCGCACCGGCCAGTTCTACGCGTACATGGACACGGGCGTCACGCCGGACATCCTGACGACCGCGAAGGCACTCGGCAACGGCTTCCCGATCGGCGCGATGCTGACGACCAACGAACTCGCCGCCCACTTCAAGGTCGGCGTGCACGGCACGACGTACGGCGGCAACCCGCTCGCATCGGCCATCGCGGACAAGGTCGTCGAACTGATCGGCGACCCGGCACTGCTCGAAGGCGTGCGTGAACGCAGCGTGCGCCTGAAGGGCGCGCTCGAACGCATCAACGCCCGCTTCGGCATCTTCAAGGACGTGCGCGGCAAGGGCCTGCTGGTCGGCGCCGAACTCACCGCCGCATTCGACGGCCGCGCGAAGGACTTCGTCACCGCCGCCGCCGAGAACGGCCTGATCATGCTGATCGCCGGCCCGAACGTGCTGCGCTTCGTCCCGTCGCTGGTGATCCCGTTCGACCTGCTCGACGAAGGCATGAAGCGCTTCGAGAAGGCGGTCGAACAAGTGCTCGCCGCCCAGGAAGCCACCGCGCGCTGATCGGCGCCCCCATCGCAGACAGGAACGACGATGCTATTTGTTCGCCCCGGCAAACTCACGGATCTCGATGCGCTCGCGCACATGGCGCGCACCGCGCAGCCGGTCCTGCACTCGCTGCCGCACGACCGCGCGGCGCTCGAAGCGCGCGTGGCGCTCTCCGAAGACTCGTTTCGCGCGGACGTCGACTTCGCCGGCGAGGAGTTCTACCTCTTCGTGCTCGAGGATT
Organism: Burkholderia sp.; assembly: GCA_031253835.1. Classification (GTDB taxonomy): domain Bacteria; phylum Pseudomonadota; class Gammaproteobacteria; order Burkholderiales; family Burkholderiaceae; genus Burkholderia. The sequence continues at coordinate 44,150 of JAIRVP010000015.1, forward strand.
CGTCGACGGGCAAGCTGCTCGGCACGGCGAGCATCGTGGCCGCGGCCGGCTACTCGGAACCGTTCTACGCGTTCCGCAACGACGCGCTGATCCACGCGTCGCGCGAGCTGCACGTGAACCGCAAGATCCACGCGCTCACGATGTCGCACGAGCTGACCGGCAAGAGCCGGCTCGCGGGCTTCTACGTCGATCCGTCGCTGCGCGGCGACGCGGCCGCGCACCTGATCTCGCGCGCCCGGATGATGTACATCGCCGCGAACCGCCGCCGCTTCACGCCGGAAGTGTTCACGCTGCTGCTCGGCGTGAGCGACGGCAACGGCGCATCGCCGTTCTGGGAAGCGGTGGGGCGCAAGTTCTTCGGCCGCAACTTCACCGACGTCGACATCGCATCGGGCGGCCGCAGCCGCACGTTCATCGCGGAAGTGATGCCGGCCTATCCGCTCTACGTGCCGCTGCTGCCGGAAGCCGCGCAGCGCGTGCTCGGCGAGCCGAACGAAACGGCCTTGCTCGCGTACGACATCCATCTCGAGGAAGGCTTCGAGCCCGACCGCTTCGTCGACATCTTCGACGCGGGCCCGGTGCTGACCGCGCAGGTCGACCGCACCGCGTGCGTGAAGCAGGGCTCGGAGCGCATCGTGCGCGAGGCCGCGCACCAGCAGGGCGACGTCGCGTACATGGTGTCGACGGGCAGCGGCGAATCGTTCCGCTGCGTGCTGGTCGACCTGCCGGGCGACACGGCCGATGCGCGGGGCGCCCATGCGCCGCTGGCCGGCGACGCGCGCGCGGCGCTCGATGTGAAGGATGGCGATGTCGTGCGCTGCGTGCCGCTGCATCGCCGCGACGATGAAGATTTGAAGGGAGACGCAGCATGATCGTCGTTCGGGTCGTACAAACGGGCGACGTCGACGCGCTCGTGTCGCTCGCGAAGGAAACCGGGCCGGGCCTGACCACGTTCAAGCCCGACCGCGACGCGCTCGCCGCGCGCATCGAGCGCTCGCGCCGCACGCTCGAGGGGCAGGCCGCGCCGGGCGAAGCCGGCTACTTCTTCGTGATGGAAGAATCGAAGACGGGCGACATCGCGGGCGTGTGCGGGATCGAAACGCAGGTCGGCCTCGAACAGCCGTTCTACAACTATCGCGTGAGCACGGTCGTCCACGCGAGCCAGGAGCTCGGCGTGTGGACGCGGATGTCCGCGCTGAACATCTCGCACGACCTGACCGGCTACGCGGAAGTGTGCTCGCTGTTCCTGAGCCCGCGCTATCGCACGGGCGGCGTCGGCGGCCTGCTGTCGCGCTCGCGCTTCATGTTCATCGCGCAGTTCCGCGAGCGCTTCCCGGAACGCATCTGCGCGGAACTGCGCGGCCACTTCGACGAGGACGGCACGTCGCCGTTCTGGCGCGCGGTCGGTTCGCACTTCTACCAGATCGATTTCAACGCAGCCGATTACCTCAGCTCGCACGGCCGCAAGTCGTTCCTCGCGGAACTGATGCCGCGCTACCCGGTGTACGTCGACCTGCTGCCGCAGGACGCGCAGGACGCGGTCGGCCTCACGCACCGCGACACGCTGCCGGCCCGCAAGATGCTCGAGGCGGAAGGGCTGCGCTACCAGAATCACGTCGACATCTTCGACGCGGGCCCCGTGCTCGAATGCCACGTCAACGACCTGCGCACGGTGCGCGAGAGCGTCGTCGTGCCGGTCGCGATCGGCGTGCCCGACAGCCGGGACGACACACAGGGCGGCCATCCGCCGAAGTCGCTCGTGTCCAACACGTCGCTTGGCGATTTCCGCGTCGGCGTCGCGCCGGGCGTGGTCGCGAACGGTGCGTTCGTGCTGTCGGCCGACGACGCCGTCGCGCTCGACGTGAAGGCCGGCGATCCGGTCCGCGTGCTGCCGCTCAAAGTCAAACAGGGATAAACGAATCATGACGGAACTCTTCATCGACGGCGCCTGGGTCGCAGGCTCGGGCCCCGTCTTCGCTTCGCGCAACCCGGGCACCGACGAGATCGCATGGCAGGGTGAAAGCGCGTCGGCTGCCGACGTCGACCGTGCGGTCGCGAGCGCGCGCCGCGCGTTCGCCGGCTGGTCGGCGCTCGACTTCGAATCGCGCTGCGCGATCGTCAAGCGTTTCGCCGCATTGCTGAACGAGCGCAAGGAAGCGATCGCGACCGCGATCGGCCGCGAGACGGGCAAGCCGCTGTGGGAAGCACGCACCGAAGTCGCGTCGATGGCCGCGAAGGTCGGCATCTCGATCCAGGCGTACCAGGAACGCACCGGCGAGAAGCGCCAGGACATGGCCGACGGCGTCGCGGTGCTGCGTCATCGCCCGCATGGCGTCGTCGCGGTGTTCGGTCCGTACAACTTCCCGGGCCACTTGCCGAACGGCCATATCGTGCCCGCGCTGATCGCCGGCAATGCGGTCGTGTTCAAGCCGTCGGAACTCGCACCGGGCGTCGCGCGCGCGACCGTCGAAGTGTGGAAGGACGCCGGGCTGCCGGCCGGCGTGCTGAACCTCGTGCAGGGCGAGAAGGACACGGGCATCGCGCTCGCGAACCATCGGCAGATCGACGGGCTGTTCTTCACGGGCAGCTCCGATACGGGAACGCTGCTGCACAAGCAGTTCGGCGGCCGTCCGGAAATCGTGCTCGCGCTCGAGATGGGCGGCAACAACCCGCTCGTGATCGGCGAAGTCGAGGACATCGACGCGGCCGTGCATCACACGATCCAGTCGGCGTTCCTGTCGGCCGGCCAGCGCTGCACGTGCGCGCGCCGCATCTTCGTGCCGCAGGGCGCGTTCGGCGACCGCTTCCTCGCACGCTTCGCCGACGTCACGTCGAAGATCACGGCCGACGTGTTCGATGCCGATCCGCAGCCGTTCATGGGCGCGGTGATCTCGGCACGCGCGGCCGCGAAGCTGGTCGACGCGCAAGCGCGCCTGATCGAGCAGGGCGCGAAGCCGATCATCGCGATGACGCAGCGCGATCCGCGCCTCGGCTTCGTGAACGCCGCGATCGTCGACGTGACGGGCGTCGCGAACCTGCCCGACGAAGAACATTTCGGCCCGCTCGCGCAGATCGTCCGCTACGCGACGTTCGACGACGCGATCGAGCGCGCGAACGACACGGCGTTCGGCCTGTCGGCCGGCCTGCTGGCCGACGACGAGAAGGCATGGGAGCACTTCCGCCGCACGATCCGCGCCGGGATCGTCAACTGGAACCGGCCGACCAACGGAGCGTCGTCCGCCGCGCCGTTCGGCGGCGCGGGCCGCTCGGGCAACCATCGCCCGAGCGCGTACTACGCGGCCGACTATTGCGCGTACCCGATGGCGTCGGTGGAAAGCACGCAACTGACTTTGCCCGCGAGCCTGTCGCCGGGCCTGCATTTCTGATCGAGGGAACGACGATGAACGCACAAGAAGCCAATTTCGACGGGCTCGTCGGCCCGACCCACAACTACGCCGGCCTGTCGTTCGGCAACGTGGCGTCGCTCAACAACGAGAAGTCGGCCGCGAACCCGAAGGCCGCCGCGAAGCAGGGGCTGCGCAAGATGAAGCAGCTCGCGGATCTCGGTTTCGCCCAGGGCGTGCTGCCGCCGCAGGAGCGGCCGTCGCTGCGCCTGTTGCGCGAGCTCGGCTTCTCGGGCAAGGACGCGGACGTGATCGCGAAGGCCGCGAAGCAGGCGCCCGAACTGCTCGCGGCAGCGAGCTCGGCGTCGGCGATGTGGACCGCGAACGCGGCCACCGTCAGCCCGTCGGCCGACACGGGCGACGGCCGCGTGCACTTCACGCCGGCGAACCTGTGCAGCAAGCTGCATCGCGCGATCGAGCACGACGCGACGCGCCGCACGCTGTCGACGCTGTTCGCCGATCCCGCGCATTTCGCGGTGCATGAAGCACTGACGGGCACGCCGGCACTCGGCGACGAAGGCGCGGCGAACCATACGCGCTTCTGCGCCGAATACGGCAAGCCGGGCATCGAGTTCTTCGTGTACGGCCGCGCCGAATACCGCCGCGGGCCCGAGCCGAAGCGCTTCCCGGCACGCCAGACCTTCGAGGCGAGCCGCGCGGTCGCGCATCGCCACGGTCTTGCCGAAGAAGCGACGGTCTACGCGCAGCAGGATCCGGACGTGATCGACGCGGGCGTGTTCCACAACGACGTGATCTCGGTCGGCAACCGCGACACGCTGTTCACGCACGAGCGCGCGTTCGTCAACAAGCAGGCGATCTACGACACGCTGACCGCCGCGCTCGACGCACGCGGTGCGCGCCTGAACGTGATCGAGGTGCCCGACGCGGCCGTGAGCGTGAACGACGCGGTGACGTCCTACCTGTTCAACAGCCAGCTGCTGTCGCGCGCGGACGGTTCGCAGGTGCTCGTCGTGCCGCAGGAATGCCGCGAGAACGCGAATGTCGCGGCCTATCTCGACCAGCTCGCGGCCGGCAACGGCCCGATCCACGACGTGCTCGTGTTCGACCTGCGCGAAAGCATGAAGAACGGCGGCGGGCCTGCGTGCCTGCGCCTGCGTGTCGTGCTGAACGAAGCGGAGCGCGCGGCCGTCACGTCGAACGTGTGGATCAACGACACGCTGTTCGCGTCGCTCGACGCATGGATCGACAAGCACTACCGCGACCGCCTCGCGCCGTCGGACCTCGCCGATCCGGCGCTGCTCGACGAATCGCGCACGGCGCTCGACGAGCTCACGCAGATCCTGCGTGTCGGTTCGCTGTATGACTTCCAGCGCTGAGGCACGGATGCCGGTCACCGCGCTGCTCGACGACTTTCTCGCGTTCACGCTGGCCGGCAGCACGCCGGCCGAACAGGACGGCACGTGCGCGGGCGGTGCGGTGCGCTGGCAATGGCCCGGCGACGGGCTGATCGTGCTCGAACCGGCCGCGGCCGGCGATGCGGCGCGTCCCAGCGTGCTCGTGTCGGCCGGCGTGCACGGCGACGAGACGGCGCCGATCGAGCTGCTGTCGATGCTCGTGCGCGATCTCGCGTCGGGCGCGCTGCCGCTCGCGTGCCGGCTGCTCGTCGTGCTCGGCAATGTACCCGCGATGCGCGCGGGCGAGCGCTATCTCGACGACGACCTGAACCGCCTGTTCAGCGGCCGTCACACGCAGGTGCCCGCGAGCCGCGAAGCGCCGCGCGCGGTGCAGCTCGAAGCGGCCGCAGCCGCGTTCTTCGCGGCCGCGCCGGCGGGCAGCGCCCGCTGGCATATCGACATGCACACGGCGATCCGCGCATCGGTGTTCGAGCAGTTCGCACTGCTGCCGCACACGGGTACGCCGCCGACGCGCACGATGGTCGAATGGCTCGGCGATGCACGCATCGCGGCCGTGCTGCTGCATACCGCGAAGGGCAACACGTATTCGCATTTCACGGCCGAGCACTGCGGCGCGCTCGCGTGCACGCTCGAGCTCGGCAAGGTGCGGCCGTTCGGCCAGAACGACCTGACGCGTTTCGCGCCGGCCGACCGCGCGGTGCGCAAGCTCGTGTCGGGGGCAGCGCGTGACGTCGACGCGCGGGGCGGCCATCCGCCGCTGCCGCGCGTCTTCACGGTGATCGACCAGATCACGAAGCAGAGCGACGCGCTGGAGCTGTTCGTCGCGGCCGACGTCGCGAACTTCACCGCGTTCGCGCGCGGCACGGTGCTCGCGCAGGACGGCGACTACCGCTACACGGTCACGCACGACGAGGAGCGGATCGTGTTCCCGAACCCGACCGTGAAGCCGGGGCTGCGCGCCGGCCTGCTCGTCGTCGACACGACGCGCGAGACGATCGCGGCACTCGTCTGACCGATCGGCACGGCCGCGCCGAAGCGCGGCCCGCCTTGCGTATTTGCGACATCGTCTTGCAAGTTCGATGGCCGGCCCAGTCGCTGTCGTATGCGCACCGCAGCATCGCGCACCGGCTGCCGCTTTGCCATATCGGGCCGCGCGGATTGGTACAATCGCGGCCTTGCGGCTGTTGCGCCGCATCACGGCGCGGCAGCCGCATTGTCGTGGTCATCTGACCCTGCAATGATGCACGCGCCCGTAGTTCCGGAACATTCGAGTATCGAGGAGAGCACCTGATGAAGTTGGATTGGCGTAAAGTGGCCGCGCATGCGGTGGTGGCGGCATCGGCGGTGGCGGCAGGCAGCGCGTTTGCCGCGGATCTGAAGGAGATCCGGTTCGGCGTCGAGGCCTCGTACGCACCGTTCGAATACAAGACGCCCGACGGCAAGCTGACCGGCTTCGACATCGACATCGGCAACGCGGTGTGCGCGAAGCTGAAGACGAAGTGCGTGTGGGTCGAGAACGACTTCGACGGCCTGATCCCCGCGCTGCAGGCGCGCAAGTTCGACGCGATCAACTCGGACATGACGATCACCGACCAGCGCAAGCACGCGATCGCGTTCACCGACCCGATCTACACGATTCCGAACCAGCTGATCGCGAAGCAGGGCAGCGGCCTGCTGCCGACCCCGCAAGCGCTGAAGGGCAAGCGCGTCGGCGTGCTGCAGGGCACGATCCAGGAAGCGTACGCGAAGAAGAAGTGGGCACCGGCCGGCGTTGAAGTCGTGCCGTACCAGACGCAGGATCTGGCGTACGCCGACCTGAAGTCGGGCCGTCTCGACGCGACGTTCCAGGATTCGGAAGCCGGCTCGAAGGGCTTCCTGACGAAGCCGCAAGGCCAGGGCTTCGCGTTCGCGGGCGGCACCGTCAGCGACACCGAAATCCTCGGCTCGGGCGTCGGCTTCGGCCTGCGCAAGAACGACGCGGCGCTGAAGACCGCGCTCGATCAGGCGCTGAAGGACCTGAAGGCCGACGGCACGATCGACAACCTCGCGAAGAAATACTTCAGCGTGCCCGTGACGCTCAAGTAAGCGTCTCGTTCGAACGCGCGATGTAAAAAACCGGCCGCTGATGCGGCCGGTTTGCTTTTGTGGCGCGGAAACGGCGGGGGCGGGCCGGCCGTCAGCCGGGCTGCGCGGGAAAGAACCGCCCCAGTTCGCGCGCGAGCTCGTTGAGGATGCTCATTTCCTGCTGCGAGATCTTGCGGGCCGGTTGTGCGCCGGCCCAGTCGCCGTACAGCAGCGCGACCGTCGTCGCATCGACGCGCACCGGCAGCAGCACGAACGCGCGCGTGTCGTCGAACACGTCGAGATACCACGCAGGCAGGCGCTTGAGCATCTTCGGTTCCTGCGCCTGCTCGATGAAGATGCCGACCGAATTGGTGATCGCGAGATGGAACACGTCCGGCTCGAAGCGCTCGTCGAAACGCAGCCGGTACAGCGACGCGTCGACGCCGGGGCCGAAGCCCAGGCGCGCGGCGAACGTGCCGTCGTCGTGCCGGACGAACGTGACGGTGCGCGTGAACGCGAGGCTCGCGAGCAGGCTTTCCGACGCGAGTGCGAGCACCGGCGTCAGCACATGCTCGGACGGCAGCGCGCGCAGGTCGGCGAGGCCGGCTTCGAGGCAGGCCTCGGGCTCGGCCTGCGCGCGTGCGATCGCATCGGCATTGGCGCGCAGCTCGACGATCTCGCGCATCACGGTGTCGCTCGCTTCCTCGTTCGCGAGCCGGTCGGCGATCTCGACGAGCGCGTCGGGTTCCGTATCGAGCGCCAGCGCATAGTGCTGCGCGAGCGCCGTGATGTGCGCATCGCGTTGCGGACCGTCGGGCATCGCGAGCGCACTCGCGACGTCGGTCGAGCAGCGGCTCACCGCACGCAGCCAGTTCACGCGTTCGATCATGTCCTCGTCGGCCGGGAGATCGCGACCGAACGCGTCGACGCGGTTCACCTGGTGGTGATCGTCGGCGATGCCGTCCCGGATCATGTCGGGCAGCCGCCAGCGCGCCGCTGCCTCGAGCCCGATCTCGTCGAAGCCGACGCCGAGCACGTCGACGCAGGCGGCCGATTCGTCGCCGTGCAGCTCGGCCGCGCGGCGGCGGATCTTGTCCCATTCGCTGTCGAGATAGCAGACGACGAGCAGCTTGCCGACCTGCCGCATCAGCGTGCAGACGACGGCTTCCTCGCCCGCGCGCAGGTCGGCGCGCTCGGTGAGCTTGCGCGCGACGCAGCCGGACAGCAGCGCACGGTTCAGTTCGAGCTTCGCGTCGATGCGCCGCGGCGTGCTGTGGTGGAAATGGTCGACGAGCTTCAGCCCGACGACCAGATGGCCGACGGCGTCCATGCCGAGCACCATCAGCGCGCGGGTCACGGTCGTGATGTTGCCGCCGAACGCCATGTACATCGCGGAGTTCGCGAGCCGCAGCACCTTCTGCGTGAGCGCGAAGTCCGACAGCACGACGCGCACGAGCGCGGTGAAGTCGAGGTCGTCGTTCTTCATCGCGGCCATCGTCGCGCGCAGCGATTCCGACAGCAGCGGGAAATCGCCCCGTTCGCTCATCCGGGCCCACAGCTTGTCCAGCAAGGCCGTGCGGGGCATGTGTTCGGTGATTGACATACGGATCAGTCCGGTTCGCCGCGCGCGTCAGGCGGCGGCGTGCAGGTGCAGCTGCTGCGCCTCGAAGCGCCGCGCGAGCTCCTCGGACGGCAGCGCCTGGCAGACGAGCCAGCCCTGGATGTGATTGCAGCCCATCTCCGTCAGCAGTTCGCGCTGCGCCTCGGTCTCGACGCCTTCGGCGACGAGTTCGAGGTCGAGCGTCTGCGCGAGGCCGACCACCGCCGACACGATCGCGCGGTCGTTGCGCGACGTCAGCAGGTTCTCGACGAAGCTGCGGTCGATCTTCAGCTTCGCGAGCGGGAAGCGCTGCAGGTAGGCGAGGCTCGAATAGCCGGTGCCGAAATCGTCGATCGCGAAGCGGATGCCGAGATCGGTCAGTTCCTCGAGCAGCCCCTTCGCATGCGCGGGATCGTGCATCAGCAGGCTTTCGGTGATCTCGAGCACGATGCGGCGCGGGTCGATGCCCGTCAGCGCGATCGCCTCGCGCACGCTCTGCGTGAAGCGCGGGTCGCGGAACTGCTGCGGCGACACGTTGACGGCCACGTACTGCAGCGCGAGCCCCTGGCGGTCCCACGCGACGAGCTGCATGCACGCGGCCTTGAGCACCCAGTTGCCGAGGTAGTTGATCAGGCCGATCGATTCGGCGAGCGGAATGAAGGTCGCCGGCGGCACGAGGCCGTGCACCGGATGGCGCCAGCGGATCAGCGCCTCGACGCCGACCACCGCGCCCGACTGGCTACGCGTGATCGGCTGGAAATGGAGCGAGAACTCGCCGTTGCGCACGCCGTCGTACAGGTCGGCTTCGAGCTTCAGCCGTTCGGCGTCGGCCGGATCGTCGACCGGCGCATGGAACGCGAGCGCGTTGCCGCCCGATGCCTTCGCCTGCGCGAGCGCATGGTCGGCGCGGCGCAGCAGCGGGCTGTGATGCTGCGCGCGATGCGGCGCGGCCCGTTCGTCCGGATACAGCGCGATGCCGATGCTCGCGGACAAGTGCACGGTCTGCCCCTGGTAAACATAGGGCTCGCGCACCGCGGCCTGCAACCGGCGCGCGAGCGCGTCGGCCGCATGGCTCGCCTGCGTGCGGCCGGATGCGCCGAGCACGACCGCGAACTTGTCGCTCGCGACGCGCGCGAGCCGTTCGTTCGGCGTGACGAGCGCCTTCAGCCGCTGTGCGGTATCGCGCAGCAGCGTGTCGCCCGCGTCGTAGCCGAGCGCGCGGTTGATCCGCTGGTAGTCGTCGAGGTCGAGCAGCAGCAGCGCCGCGCAGGTGCCGTCCTCGTCGGCGGTCTGCTGCGCGCGCATCAGCGCCGGCACGAGCGCGGACAGGTTGTCGAGCCCCGTCATCGGGTCATGGTGCATTTCGTACGTCAGCTTCGCCTCGAGCGCGCGCCACGACGACACGTCGAAGGCCGCGATCGCGAAACCGTCGACGCCGTGGTGGCGGCTCTTGAACGCGCGGACCTCGACGTCCAGCGGGTAGGTGAGCGACTTGACGATGCACATCGTCGCCTTCTCGACCTGGCCGGAACGCGCGGCGCGCGCAAGCAGGCCTTCGAGCGTCGAGGTATCCTGTTCGGCGATCAGGTCGCGCAGCGTCAGCGTATGCAGGTAGTCGCGGTGGTAGCCGATGAAGCGCAGGCTTGCGTCGGACACGTACAGAAAGCGCAGCTCGCGGTCGACATGGGCGAGGAAGTCCACCGTGCCGACCGTCTGTTCCAGCCAGTTGCGCACGGAGTCGTCGCGGCGCGGCGCGCCGGCGCGCGCGGGCATCAGCGCGCCGCCCGACCAGGCGAAGCGGCGCAGCGTATGCAAGGCACTGCGCCAGGAGCCCTTGCGTGACGTCTGTTTCCTGTTGGCTTCCATGTTTCTCGCTGACGTGAAGGGCTGGAACCGGTTGTCCGCAAGGAATAACGGCAGACTGTGCGGAATCTTTAACGGACCGGCCGCGGATGGCGCTGCCGCTGGTCCCGATCGCATACCGGATGTTCGACAGGCGAACGCCGGCGTGGCCTACATCGAGGCTGACTTTATAAGAAATGAGGACGCAGATGAAGCGAAAACTGTTGCTGGGCGCCGTGGCGGCGCTGGTGGCCGGCCATGCGCTGATGGCGCAGGCGGAACTGAAACCGGGTGCCGCGGCGCCGGATTTCACGACGCAGGCGTCGCTGGGCGGCAAGACTTACACGTACACGCTCGCCGACGCGCTGAAGCAGGGGCCGGTCGTGCTGTATTTCTACCCGGCCGCGTTCACGAAGGGCTGCACGATCGAGGCGCATGCGTTCGCGGATGCGGTCGACCGTTACAAGGCTTACGGCGCGACGGTGATCGGCGTATCGGCCGACAATATCGACACGCTGACGAAGTTCTCGGTGAGCGAGTGCCGGAGCAAGTTCCCGGTTGCGGCCGATCCGGACGCGAAGATCATCCGTGAATACGATGCGAAGCTGCCGGCGCTCGACCGCGCGAATCGCGTGTCGTACGTGATCTCGCCGGAAGGGAAGGTTCTCTACGAATACACGAGCCTGTCGCCCGACAAGCACGTCGAGAACACGCTCGCCGCCGTGAAGGCGTGGGCCGACGCGCATCCGAAGCAGTAAGCGCGCACCCAAGGCGATGACGCGGCCCGTCGTGCGGGCCGCGGGCCCGGAAACACGCACCGCCGGGCGGCGGCGCCCGGCCGGTGGCTACGCGCGCAACGCCTGCTCGATCGGCACGCTGCCGCCGACGAAGCCGACGGTCTTGCGCGAGATGCCGAGCTTGATCGCCTCGATCGCGGCCCATGCAACGTCCTGGCGCGACACGGGCGGTGCGGGGTCGAGCCATGCGTCGGTCAGTGCGATCTTGCCGACACCCGGGTCGTCCGTGAGCGGGCCCGGGCGCAGGATCACGTAGTCGACGCCCGATGCGGCCACGCGGTCGTCGCCTTCGCGTTTCATCTGCGAATAATGGCGCAGCGCGTCCGGCCCAAGCTCGGGCCGGTAGGCCGACAGCGAGCTGATCACCACGAGCTTCTGCGCGTTGTAGGCCAGCGTGTATTCGGCCGCGCGGGCCACCGCGTCGCGGTCGACCTGTTCCTCTTCGGCCGCGCCGTCCGATTCGGCCGAGCCGGCCGCGTAGATCACATGCGTGATGCCCTGGAAAGCGTGCGAGAAATCGTTCGTCAGATCGGCCTCGACGACCCGTGCGCCCGCCAGCGCATAGCCGTGCCGGCGCACGAGCGCCGTGACCTCGAACTCCGGCTGCTTGAGCAGCAGATCCGCGCAGGCCTGGCCCGTCCGGCCGGTCGCGCCAATCAGCAGTACCTTCGTCGTCATGAAACCGCTCCTTGCTCGATGCGTCATCCATCCAGATAGGGACGGACGACCGATAACTCAAGTGTAATGTCGATTTGCCCCGGCGGCGGGTGCGTATTAAGGGGCGTACCGGCACCGGACGTCCCGGCGAAGGCATCCCGGCGCGGGCACGCGATCTGCGGTGGCTCGATCGGCGTTCGGGCGATCATTCATTCACACGGATGCGGGAATGACGCGCCGACCGGCTATCATGTGCGCGATGCTTTTTTCGCCGCACCGTCTTACAACGCGTCGGCCCACCGGTTGGAGTACACATGGCATTACCCCTGGACAACGTCAGCATGGCCGTGTTCTGCGATTTCGAGAACGTCGCGCTCGGCGTGCGCGACGCGAAGTACGAGAAATTCGACATCAAGCCCGTGCTGGAGCGCCTGCTGCTGAAGGGCAGCATCGTCGTGAAGAAGGCCTATTGCGACTGGGATCGCTACAAGGGCTTCAAGGCGTCGATGCACGAGGCAAGCTTCGAGCTGATCGAGATTCCGCACGTGCGCCAGTCGGGCAAGAACTCGGCCGACATCCGGCTCGTCGTCGACGCGCTCGACCTCTGCTACACGAAGTCGCACGTCGACACGTTCGTGATCATCAGCGGCGATTCCGACTTTTCGCCGCTCGTGTCGAAGCTGCGCGAGAACGCGAAGAAGGTGATCGGCGTCGGCGTGAAGAAATCGACGTCCGACCTGCTGGTCGCGAACTGCGACGAATTCATCTTCTACGACGACCTGGTGCGCGAGCAGCAGCGCGCGCTCGCGAAGCGCGAACAGCAGCAGCGGGCGGGCAACGGCGGCGCGAAGCGGCCCGACGAGCCGTCGTCGCGCAAGCACGACATGGACGCGCGCAAGGCCGAGGCGATCGCGCTGGCGGTCGAGACGTTCGATGCGCTCGCGTCGGAACGCGACGATGTCGGCAAGATCTGGGCGTCGGTGCTCAAGAGCGCGATCAAGCGCCGCAAGCCGGATTTCAACGAGTCGTACTACGGGTTCCGCGCGTTCGGCAACCTGCTTGACGAGGCGCAGGCGCGCGGCCTGCTCGAAGTGGGGCGCGACGACAAGTCGGGCGCGTTCGTGTCGCGAGCCCGCCAGCCGGCGGCCGTCGAGCATGTCGCGACGGCCGGTGACGGCGGCGCGCACCACGGCACGCGTGCGGCAGAGCCGGCGCGGGCCGGGCGCCATGCGCAACGTCGCGGGCAGCGGGCGGAAGCGGTCGTGCATGAAAGCGTGCAGGTCGAGGCCGAAGCCGAGGAGATGGCCGACGTCGCCGACGCGGTGCCGGTTGCGCCTGCTGAAACGATCGAAGCGACCGAGGCGCACGGCGAAGCGCAGGATGGCCGCAAGCGTGCGCGCAAGAGCGCGGCGAAGAAGACCGGCGCGAAGAAGGGTGCCGCCGCGAAGGGCGCCGGCCGTCACGCTGCCGGGAAGACCGACGCCGCGGCGAAGCACGGTGGCGACCAGCACGCGCACGGCAAGCATGCCGACGACGCGCATCGCGACGCGGAGCAGGGCGACGAACGGCATGCCGCCGTGACGCACGCCGAGCCGGCTGCCGGCGATGCCGGCGGCGACGTGGCCGCCGCGCAGCCGTCGCATGACGCGGCGCCGGTCGAAGCGCAGGCCGAGGCTGCTGCCGAAGTGCCGGCGGCTGCCAAGAAGAAGCCGGCCCGCAAGGCCGCGCCGCGCGCACGTCGTCCGCGCAAGACGGCGGCGGCTGCCGAGTAACGGCGGCCGGCCGGGTGCCGCTCGAAGCAGGGCGGCGTCCGTGCCGCACGAGACAGGCCGGCGCAATGCCGGCTGGCTGACACTAGCCGTTCAGCACATACGGCCGCGTCATCACTTCGAGGAAGTGGCCGTCCGGATCGTCGAAGTACACGCCGCGGCCGCCGTTGTGGCGGTAGATGTCATCGGGCTGCCGCTTCGCCGGATCGGCCCAGTGCGCCAGCCCGCGCTCGCGGATGCGCGTCAGCACGCGATCGAAGCCGGCTTCGTCGAGCAGGAACGCGTAATGCTGCGACCGGATGTCCCCCGCCTGTTCGTAGAAATCGAGCGACACGCCGTTGTCGAGCGCGACGACCAGCATCGCGCCGAACGGCGTCGGTGGCGGTAATTCCAGGAGTTCGGTGAGGAAGCGGCTCGACGCACGCTTGTCGCGGCACCAGACGATCGTATGGTTCAGCTGGACGTTCATGGCGGATTCCCGGCGAAGGGCATCGCGGTGGGCATGGACTCACGATAGCCGATCGCCGCAGCGGTTCAAGCACGAAAAAACGGCCGCCTGTCTGAGCTGACCCCCAAGGGTTGGAATGATGTCCAACTCTTGGGGGTCAGCTCAGTCGGGCGGCCGCTTTCCGTTACTCGCCGGCCACCGCCGGCCCGCCGGTATTGCCGCGGCGGTTGCGGCGCTTCTCGCCCCATACGCGGAACCGGTCCATGTACAGGTAGACGACCGGCGTCGTATAAAGCGTCAGCACCTGCGACACGATCAGGCCGCCGGCGATCGCGATCCCGAGCGGCGCGCGCAGCTCGGCACCGTCGCCGCTGCCGAACGCGAGCGGCAGCGCGCCGAGGAGCGCCGCCATCGTCGTCATCATGATCGGACGGAAGCGCAGCAGGCACGCCTCGTGGATCGCGTCGAACGACGACTTCTGGTTGTTGCGCGTCTGGTCGATCGCGAAGTCGACCATCATGATCGCGTTCTTCTTCACGATACCGATCAGCAGGATCACGCCGATCAGCGCGATGATGCTGAACTCGGTCCTGAACAGCAGCAGCGCGAGCAGCGCGCCGACGCCGGCCGACGGCAGCGTCGACAGGATCGTGATCGGGTGGATGTAGCTCTCGTACAGGATCCCGAGCACGATGTAGACGGCCAGCAGCGCGGCGAGGATCAGGATCGGCTGGTCGTTCATCGACTGCTGGAACGCCTGCGCGGTGCCCTGGAAGCTGCCGACGATCGTCGGCGGGACGCCGACCTGCGCCATCGTCTGGTAGATCACCTGCGTCGCCTGCGACAGCGACACGCCCGGCGGCAGGTTGAACGAGATCGTCGTCGCGACGAACAGCCCCTGGTGGTTGACCGACAGCGGCGTCGTGCTCGGCCCGAACGTCGCGATCGCCGACAGCGGGATCATCGTCGACTTCGACGTCGACACCGACGCGCCCGACGACGCGCTCGACTTGCCGCTCGCGGCGATCGAGTTGAGCGCCTGGTTGCGTGCGGAATCGGACGCGATCGCCGCGGCGCTCTGCGTGGCCGTGCCGGCGCTCGATGTGCCGGCCGACGTCGCGACATAGGTGCCGGCGGCCGCATTGGTGGTCTGCGAGCCGTTCGCGCTGCCGCCCGACGTGCTGATCCACACCTGGTTCAGCATTTCCGGGCTCTGCCAGTATTTCGGCGCGACTTCCATCACGACGTGGTACTGGTTCAGCGGGTTGTAGATCGTCGAGACCTGGCGCTGGCCGAACGCGTCGTACAGCGTGTTGTCGATCTGCGCGGGCTTGATGCCGAAGCGCGCGGCCGTCGCGCGGTCGATCGTCACCATCGCCTCGAGGCCGCCTTGCTGCTGGTCGGAGTTCACGTCGGTCAGCTCGGAGCGCTTCTGCAGCGCCTCGGTCAGGATCGGCCCCCACTTGTACAGGTCGGCGCTCGAATCGCCGAGCAGCGTGAACTGATACTGCGCGTTGCTCTGCCGGCCGCCGACGCGGATGTCCTGCGCGGCCTGCAGGAACGTGCGCGCACCCGCGACGTCCGCCAGCGGCGGGCGCAGCTGCTGGATCACCTGGTCGGCCGACAGCTTGCGCTCGGTGCGGTCCTTCAGCGTGACGAACATGAAGCCCGAGTTGGTCTGCGTGCCGCCGGTGAAACCCGCGACGCTCTTCACGTTCGGGTTGCTCTGCACGATCCGCATCATCTCGGAGAACTTCAGCTTCATCGCCTGGAACGACGTCGACTGGTCGGCCTGGATGCCGCCGATCATCAGCCCGGTGTCCTGCTGCGGGAAGAAGCCCTTCGGCACGACGATGTACAGGTACACGTTCAGCCCGATCGTCGCGAACAGCGTCAGCAGGATCAGCAGCGGCCGGCGCAGCGCCCACGACAGCGAGCGCTCGTAGCCGCGCTGCATGCGCGAGAAGCCGCGCTCGAGGAAGCGCCCGAAGCGCCCTTCGTTTTGCGGGTCGTGCGACTCGGGCAGCAGGCGCGCGCACATCATCGGCGTGACGGTGAGCGACACCGCGAGCGACACGGCGATCGCGAGCGACAGCGTCAGCGCGAATTCGCGGAACAGCCGCCCGACGATGCCGCCCATCAGCAGGATCGGCAGGAACACCGCGACGAGCGAGATGCTCATCGACAGCACCGTGAAGCCGACCTCGCGCGCGCCGTCGAACGCGGCCTGCATGCGCGACTTGCCGTTCTCGATGTGCCGCGAGATGTTCTCCAGCACGACGATCGCATCGTCGACCACGAAGCCGGTCGCGACGATCAGCGCCATCAATGACAGGTTGTCGATCGAGAAGCCGAGCAGGTACATCGCGCCGAACGTGCCGATGATCGAGATCGGCACCGCGACGCTCGGGATCAGCGTCGCGCGCCAGTTGCGCAGGAACAGGAACACGACCATCACGACGAGGCTGACCGCGATCAGCAGCGTGTGCTCGGTGTCCTTCAGCGACGCGCGGATGGTGGTCGAGCGGTCGAGCACCGGCGTGACCGTGATGTCGGCCGGCAGCGACGCGGTGAGCTGCGGCAGCGCCGCGCGCACGCGGTCGATCGTGTCGATGATGTTCGCGCCGGGCGAGCGGTAGAGGATCACGAGCACCGCGCGCTTGCCGTTCGACAGACCGAGGTTGCGGAGATCCTCGACGCCGTCGACGACGTCGGACAGGTCGGACAGCCGCACGGCCGAGCCGTTGCGATAGGCGACGACGAGGTCGCGGTATTGCGACGCCTGGGAGGCCTGGTCGTTCGTATAGAGCTGGTAGTGCTGCGGGCCGAATTCGATCGCGCCCTTCGGCGCGTTGGCGTTCGCGGACGCCAGCGCTGCACGCACGTCCTCGAGGCCGATCCCGTAGTGGAACAGCGCCTGCGGTTCGAGCTCGACGCGCACGGCCGGGTTCGCGGAACCGCTCACCGTGACCTGGCCGATCCCGTCGATCTGCGACAGCGACTGCTGCAGCACCGTCGACGCCGAGTCGTACAGTTTCGCGGCCGACGACGTTTCCGACGTCAGCGACACGATCATGATCGGCGAATCGGCCGGGTTGACCTTGCGGTAGGTCGGGTTGCTCTTCAGCGCGGCGGGCAGGTCGGCGCGCGCCGCGTTGATCGCGGCCTGCACGTCGCGCGCGGCGCCGTCGATGTCGCGGTTCAGGCCGAACTGCAGGATGATCCGCGCGTTGCCGACCGTGCTCGTCGACGTCATTTCGGACACGTCGGCGATCGAGCCGAGATGCCGCTCGAGCGGGCTCGTCACGCTGGTCGCGACCGTTTCCGGGCTTGCGCCCGGCAGCGACGCCTGCACCGAGATCGTCGGGAAGTCGACTTGCGGCAGCGGCGACACCGGCAGCTTGATGAACGCGAACAGGCCCGCGAGCGCGACACCGAGCGCGAGCAGCGTCGTCGCGACGGGGCGGGTGATGAAAGGGCGCGACAGGTTCATTGCTTACGCATCCGTGCGCGTGTCGGCACCGGGGCCGTGGCGTTCGAACCAGCCGCGCACGCGGCGCGCGAGCGAATCGAAGCCGAGGTAGATCACGGGCGTCGTGAACAGCGTCAGCACCTGCGACACGATCAGGCCGCCGGCGATCGCGATCCCGAGCGGCTGGCGCAGCTCGGAACCCGCGCCGGAGCCGACGATCAGCGGCACCGCGCCGAGCAGCGCGGCGAGCGTCGTCATCAGGATCGGCCGGAAGCGCAGCAGGCACGCTTGGTAGATCGCCTCGCGCGGCGGCTTGCCTTCGACGCGCTCGGCCTCCAGTGCGAAGTCGATCATCATGATCGCGTTCTTCTTCACGATGCCGATCAGCAGCACGATGCCGATGATCCCGATGATGTCGAGATCGTGCCCGGTGATCATCAGCGCGAGCAGCGCGCCGACCCCGGCCGACGGCAGCGTCGACAGGATCGTGATCGGGTGGATGTAGCTCTCGTACAGGACGCCGAGCACGATGTACATCGTGATGACCGCCGCGAGGATCAGGAACAGCTGGTTCGACAGCGACGCCTGGAACGCGAGCGCCGCACCCTGGAAGCGCGTCTGGAACGACGCGGGCAGGTTGATGTCCTTCTCGGCGGCCTCGATCGCCTTGACGGCCTCGCCGAGCGACGCACCCTGCGCGAGGTTGAACGAGATCGTCGTCGACGGGAATTGCGACAGGTGCGCGACCAGCAGCGGCGACGGCCGCTCGTGGAACGACGCGATCGACGACAGCGGCACCTGGCCGCCGCCGGCCGACGGCAGGTAGATGTCGTTCAGCGATTGCGCGTAGTGCTGCTCCTTCGGCTCCGATTCGAGAATCACGCGGTACTGGTTCGACTGCGTGAAGATGGTCGACACGATGCGCTGGCCGAACGCGTCGTACAGCGCGTTGTCGACGGTCGCCGGCGTGATGCCGAAGCGCGCGGCGCTCGCGCGGTCGATCTCGATGTACACCGACTGGCCGTTGCTCTGCAGGTCGGTCGCGACGTCGGCGAGCGACGGCTCCTGCTGCAGCCGTGCAACGAGCTTCGGCACCCAGGTCGCGAATTCGTCCGAATTCGGGCTGGTCAGCATGAACTGGTACTGCGTCGGGCTGACGGTCGAGTCGATCGTCAGATCCTGCACCGACTGCATGAACAGCGAGATGCCCGTGATGTTCGACACGCGGTGCTGCAGGTCGCGGATGATCTGCGCGGCGGTTTCGGAGCGATCGTCGCGCGCCTTCAGGTTAATCAGCATCCGGCCGCTGTTCAGCGTGATGTTGCTGCCGTCGACGCCGATGAACGACGTGAGGCTGTCGACGTTCGGATCCTTCAGGATCTCGGCCGCGAGCGCCTGCTGGCGTTCGGCCATCGCGCCGTACGAGATCGACTGCGGCGCCTGCGTGATCGCCTGGATCACGCCGGTGTCCTGGGCGGGGAAGAAGCCCTTCGGCACGTAGATATAGAGCAGGGCGGTCAGCCCGAGCGTCAGCAGCGCGACGACGAGCGTCGAGCGCTGGCGGTTCAGCACCCACTCGAGCGCAACCGCGTAGCGCGCGATCACCCAGTCGATCGCGCGGTGCACGCGCGCCTCGAAGCGGTGGCTTTCCGGCGGCGGCGAATGGCGCAGCAGCTTCGCGCACATCATCGGCACGAGCGTGAGCGACACGATCGCCGAGATCACGATCGTCACCGCGAGCGTGATCGCGAATTCGTGGAACAGGCGCCCGACCACGTCGCCCATGAACAGCAGCGGGATCAGCACCGCGATCAGCGACACCGTCAGCGAGATGATCGTGAAGCCGATCTGCCGCGAGCCTTTCAGCGCGGCCTCGAGCCCCGTTTCGCCTTCCTCGACGTAGCGCGCGATGTTCTCGATCATCACGATCGCATCGTCGACGACGAAGCCGGTCGCGATGGTGAGCGCCATCAGCGACAGGTTGTTCAGCGAGAAGCCGGCCATGTACATCACCGCGAGCGTGCCGATCAGCGACAGCGGCACCGACAGGCTCGGGATGATCGTTGCGTAGACGTTCGCGAGGAACAGGTACATCACGAGCACGACGAGTGCGACCGCGAGCAGCAGCTCGAACTGCACGTCGCGCACGGCCGCGCGGATCATCGTCGTGCGGTCGGTGACGATTTCCACGTCGAGCGCGGCCGGCAGCGTTTCCTGCAGCTTCGGCAGCTGCGCCTTGATCGCGTCGACCGTCTGGATCACGTTCGCGCCGGGCTGGCGCTGCACGTTCAGGATGATCGCGGGATCGGAGTTCACCCACGCGCCGAGCTTGGTGTTCTCCGAGCCGGCGACGACCGTCGCGACGTCGGTCAGCATCACCGGGCGGCCATTCTTGTATGCGACGACCGCGCTGTTGTACTGGTCGGCGCTCGTCAGCTGGTCGTTCGCGTTGATCGTGTATGCGCGCGTCGGGCCGTCGAAGTTGCCCTTCGGCGTGTTCACGTTCAGGTTCGAGATCGTCGTGCGCAGGTCGTCGAGGTTCATCCCGTACTGCGCGAGCGCGGTCGGGTTCGCCTGGATCCGCACGGCCGGGCGGTTGCCGCCCGACAGGCTGACGAGACCGACGCCCGCGATCTGCGAGATCTTCATCGCGAGGCGCGTGTCGGCCAGGTCCTGCACCTGCGTGAGCGGCAGTGTCTTCGACTTGACGGCGAGCGTCAGCACCGGCGCATCGGCCGGGTTGACCTTCGCGTAGATCGGCGGGGCAGGGAGGTCGGACGGCAGCAGGTTGCCGGCCGCGTTGATCGCGGCCTGCACTTCCTGTTCGGCGATGTCGAGCGGCAGGTCGAGCGAGAACTGCAGCGTGATCACCGACGAGCCGGCCGAGCTTTGCGACGACATCTGGTTCAGCGACGGCATCTGCCCGAACTGGCGTTCGAGCGGCGCAGTGACCGACGACGTCATCACCTCCGGGCTCGCGCCCGGATAGAAGGTCTGGACCTGGATCGTCGGGTAGTCGACTTCGGGCAGTGCGGCGAGCGGCAGGAAGCGCAGCGCGACGAGACCGGCCAGCATGATCGCCGCCATCAGGAGAGCGGTGCCGACCGGCCGGAGAATGAAGAGGCGGGATGGATTCATCGAGCGGCCCGCGCGTTATTGGGCCGCTGCTTGCGACGCGCCGTGCTTGTGTGCGCCGCGATGGCTGGCGGCGCCCGACGCAGCCGATGCACCCGACGCCGCGCCGGCGCCGCGCGCGCCCGACGCGCCTTTCGGCTTGTCGGCCGGAATCGAGATCTTCGAGCCTTCGCGCAGGCGGTCGGAGCCGTCGGTCACCACGCGCTCGCCGAGCGCGACGCCGCTGACGATGCTCGTGCGTTCGCCGTCGACCGGGCCGATCGTGACCTTGCGCACCGTCACCGTGTTGTCGGGTTTCACGACATAGACGAACTGGCCGATCGAGCCCGTCAGCACCGCGGACGTCGGCACGATCGTCGCGTCGCGCAGCACGTCGACGAGCAGCCGCGTGTTCACGAACTGATTCGGGAACAGCATGCCTTCCTTGTTATCGAAGTTCGCGCGCAGCTTGACCGTGCCGGTGCTCGTGTCGATCTGGTTGTCGAGCGTCGCGAGCGAGCCCGTCTCGAGCGGCACCGTGTTGTTGCGGTTGTACGCGGTGACCGACAGCTTCTGGCCCGCGTTCACTTGCTTGAGGATCTGCGGCAGGTTGTCTTCCGACGTCGTGAAGATCACGCTCATCGGCTGCAGCTGCGTGATCACGACGAGGCCGTTGGTGTCGCCGGCCGTCACGTAGTTGCCCGGGTCGACCTGGCGCAGGCCGACGCGGCCCGACACCGGCGCCGTGATGCGCGCATACGTGAGGTTCAGCTTCGCGGAATCGATCGCGGCCTGGTCGGTCTTCACCGCGCCTTCGTACTGCTTGACGAGCGACGCCTGCGTATCGACGGTTTGCGACGCGATCGAATCCTGCGACAGCAGCGTCTGGTAGCGCTTCAGGTCGAGGCGCGCCGTTGCGAGCAGCGCCGAGTCGCGTGCGTGCGTGCCTTCGGCGTTCTCGAGCGACACCTGATAAGGGCGCGGGTCGATCTGTGCGAGCACGTCGCCTTTCCTGACGATCTGGCCTTCCTGGAACGACACCGACTGCAGGTAGCCCGACAGTTGCGTCTTGACCGTCACGTTCGCGAGCGGCGTGACGGTGCCGAGCGCGGACAGCACGATCGGCATCTCGCCCTGCGTCGCGGTCGCGACCTGCACGGGCTGCGGAACGTTCGCCATCGCGGCGGGGCCGCCGCGGCCGCGATGGCCGCCTGCGCCGCTGCCGGCGGTTGCGCTCGCACCGGTCGCCGTGCCGCCTGCGGCCGGCGTGCGGTTCCACGGGTGCCACCACAGCAGGCCGCCGATGACGACGACCGCGAGCGTCCCGATCATCAGCGTGCGGCGCGGACGCCGTGCGGCGGGGGACGCGGGGTCTTTCGAAGGGGGCGTGGGCTTTTGTTCGTTATCCATCGTGATCTGTCAGGAAGACGGCGCGGCGTGCCGGAAATCGGACTGCTGGGCTGCGCGTGGGCGAGCGGGTGACGGGACGGGGGCCCGGCTCGATCCGGGGCCCCGCCGACCCGCGCGGGAAAAGAGCGGTGCGCACCGCGAATGCGGCGCGACGATGGGCATGATCCTACGTCCCGTCCCCGTTACAGTCCAGTGGTCTATCTTTCAACGGGTTACGGTCGTTACAGAACGCGACAGGACGATGACGGAACGATTACACGCTGATGCGCCGGGCCGGTGCGCCGCCGATCTCGCGGGTGATTTTCGCGATGCATTCGTGCAGCGCGGGCACGACGTGTTCCTGCAGCCATTCGGGCGAGCACTGGTGCGATGCGCCGCCGCAATTCACCGAGTAGCGCTGGCCCGACGGGCCGACGAAACCGGCCGCGACCGCATTCAGGCCCTCGCGCCATTCGCCGATCGCGATCGCGTGGCCGTCGCGCATCGCTTCGTCGAGCGCGGGGGTCAGGCGCGACGAGACGTGCGGCCAGTCGTCGCCCGCCGTGGTGCGCAGCGATTCGAGCAGCAGGCGGCGCTCGTCTTCCTCAAGCGCGGCGAGATACGCGCGGCCCACCGCCGTGCGTGCGATGTCCATCCGCGAGCCGATCTCGAGGCGCGTGACGAGCACGGCCGAGCGCGGCCGGATCACGTCGATCGCGACCATGTCGAGCCGGTCGCGCACCGCGAGGTGCACGGACAGCGACGTGCGTTCGGCCAGCTCGATCATGAACGGCCGCGAGCGCGCGCGGATGTCGAAGTTGCGCAGGAAGCCGTGGCTCAGTTCGAGCACCGACGCGGTGAGCACGAAGCGCTCGCTGTCGGGCAACTGGAACAGGAAGCCGGCGCTGACGAGCGTCGCGGTGATGCGCGAGACGGTCGGCTTCGGGATACCGGTCAATTCGGTCAGTTCGCGGTTGCTGACGGGCGCGTCGGCAGCCGCGATGCGGCGCAGCACGGCGAGGCCGCGGGCGAGGGCGGTGATCTCGTCGGGCGAAGATTCACGGTCCCGCGGCGCGGGAGGGGTTACAGTTGTCGACACGAGGGATTCTCTCTAATTCCGAAACTCGATTTCAATTTTGTTGGTATTGTAGGACTATTGTCAAAGGATGCATGTTCTGCAGGTGAACCGGTCATTGGATGAGATTTTACGGGTTCACCCTTGGTTTATTAGGAAAACGCTCAAATGAGCGTTGCCAGAAAGTGCATGAACCGGTGCAAATACCGCTTGACTTGTCGGGCGGAAACGGAAAGAATGTCTCACGTTTTCGAAACATCGTTTCAAGAGTTTAACCGGCAACGATGTTTCGCGCAGTCTCTCAGGTTCTAGCACGGCCCTCGGAATGGCTAGAACTTTTTTAGCGCCACGGTCTCCGTGGCGCTTTTTTTTGCCCGTCATTTTGACTGTCCGCCCGGACGCGTCAGGCCCGTATTATCCCCCGATCGCTGGAACCGCCCGTCCGAGCCCGTTCGGCGCGCGCTTGCGCACGCCATTCATACGATTCGCGCGTGCAAAAAAAAGCGCGACGCCCGCACTGGGCATCGCGCACGAAACGGCGTGGAGCGCCGACGAATGAACGGTGATGAAGAAGAAAGGGACGCCTGGTCAGGCGCGCCCCCCCTCGCGCGACCCGGTCAGGCCTTCGCGAGCTTGATGCTGGTCTGCTCGGCCGTCAGGTAGCCGACGCTCGCGCCGAAGCGGTCCTTGAAGTTCGCGCGCACGAGCGGATCGAGCGTCGGCTTGACCTTGTCGTGCAGCGGCGATTCCCAGTCACCCGCGTGCTGGAAGTTGCTCATGATGTACGTCCAGCCGTTGATCTCGTCGACCGCGTGCAGGCCCGTCGATTCGGCGCCGGCCGGGCACGACAGCACGCGCACCAGCGACTTCGTGTCGACGTTGTATGCCCACAGGAAGTTGTTCACGTGCATGCCCGAGTCTTCGCCGATGAACAGCGTGCGCAGCTTTTCGGAGAACTTCAGGTTGTCGGGGTTCGCGATCTTGTCCGGGTTCGCGAGGTTGCCGAGCCCGTCGGCCGCGGCGAGATCCTCGCCGACGAGCGCGGCCGGCGCACCCATGTCGACCGGCACCCATTCGCTGTCGATCGCGCCGGCCGTCGTGTCGCGCTGGCCGGCCTTCAGGTTCAGTGCGTAGACGGCGCCCGCGGCGATCTTCTTGTCGACCGCGACGTCGCGCGACACCGCGTTGCCCTTGACCATCGATGTTTCGATCCGCGACATCGCCGTGTAGACGATCTTGTCCTTCGCGTTCACGGTCGTGCCTTCGAGCTTCGTGAAGCCCATGCTGCCGCCGAGCAGTGCCGCGTAGCGGTGCGTCTCGAGGAACGCGGCCGCCTTTTCCATCCCCGGCTTCACGCGCATCCAGTTGAACTTGCCGCCGAAGTGGATCTTCGTGTAGCTCGCATCGTTCGGGTCGGTGGTCACCAGGTCCATGATGTCCGACGCCTTCAGCGTGTTCGCGAGCGCTTCGATCTCGCTGCTCGTCGCGTGGCCGATCTTGATCCACGTGAGCGTCGCGGTGCCGGCGCCGGCGGACGACGTCTGCGTCCACTTCGCGACATACAGCGTGCCGGCCGACAGGTCGGCCGCCTTGTCGGCGACGAACATGAACAGGCCGCCGTTGGTGGCGTCGTCACCCATCATCACGGTGCGCTGGTCCGGCATCACCTGGATCAGCTCGTGCGAGATGCGGCCGAGGCAGTAGTGCTTCTTCACGGTGCCCGTGCCGTCCGGGTTCACGGTGATCTCGGGCAGGTGGCCGTAGTGATAGGGGTTCGCCTTTGTCTCGTCGCCGAACGTGTTCTTGCTGAACGCCTTGAACTGCGCATCGGTGGCAATCTTCGTCGCGTCCGGCTCGTATTCCTCGCTCGACAGGTGCGTGCCCCACGGCGACAGGCTCGCGCCGCAAGTGATCCACAGGCCGTGCGCCTTCGACGTGTCGACGTTGTGGTACTTCACGACCTTCAGCGCGCCGGTGGCCGGATCCTGGTCGAGCGAGAGCACCGCGATCGGCGACGGCAGCTGGCCGTACTGCGATGCGCTCGCCTGGTCGCGCGTCGTGTATTCGAACTGCACGACCGCGAACACCGTGTTGCCCTTCACGCCGGGCACGTTCGCGTTCTTCAGCGTCAGCAGCGAGCTGCCGTCCGGGCAGTCGGAATAGAACTGGCGCTCCTTGCCCGCGACCGAGCGATCGATGATCGGCTGGTTGTTGATGTCGTAGTAGCCGCCCGCGAGCGTCGTGCCGCCCTTGCCGTCCGGCACCATGTCGCCCGTCACGAAGAACGGCCGGTACGCGAGCTTGAAGTTGCGCGACGAGCCGTCCGAGAACGACACCGACAGCGTCGAGCCGACCGTCGTCGTGGCCATCGCGGCTGCATTGTCGAGCGTCGGTGCAGCCATCGCCGAGAACGTCGCCGACGTGTACGCGGCGGCGACCGGGGCCGGCGTCGATGCGGGATTGTCGTCGCCGCCGCAACCCGTCAGCAGGGCCGGCAGCGCGAGACCGGAAAGGGGAAGCATCGGCGCGCCGGCAAGGATCTTCAGGGCCTGACGACGGGTAGCATTGGGCAACGCGGGCATGTGGAGTCCAGTTTCAGTTGTTGGAAGAATGGCCCTCGCGAAGCAGGCGGTCGGCAAGCTTCGCGAAGGCTTATTGAAAACTGGACGGAAGTGTAAGGACGCTCGATGAAAGTTTTTTGAATTGAAAACGTAATGATGCGTCGGGTGGTCGTCAGCGGCTCAATCGCGCTCGGGCGTTGCCGAGATGCGATGGATCGACAGGTCGGCGCCGTCGAACTCGGCTTCGCGGTCGAGGCGCAGCCCGACGGTCGCTTTCAGCGCGCCGTAGACGAGCGTGCCGCCCGCGGTGGCGATCACGATGCCGACGAGCGTGCCGACGAGCTGCGACAGGAACGACACGCCGCCGAGGCCGCCGAGCGCCGGCAGGCCGAACACGCCGGCCGCGAGGCCGCCGAGCGCACCGCACATGCCGTGCAGCGGCCACACGCCGAGCACGTCGTCGATGCGCCACTTGTTCTGCACGCAGGTGAACATTGCGACGAACAGCGCGCCGGCGGCCGCGCCCGTGACGAGCGCGCCGATCGGATGCATCACGTCGGAGCCCGCGCATACCGCGACGAGGCCGGCGAGCGGCCCGTTGTACGTGAAGCCGGGGTCATTGCGGCCGGCCATCCACGCGGCGAGCGTGCCGCCGACCATCGCCATCAGCGAGTTCACGGCGACGAGGCCGCTGATCTTGTCGAGCGTCTGTGCGCTCATCACGTTGAAGCCGAACCAGCCGACCGCGAGTACCCATGCACCGAGCGCGAGGAACGGGATGTTCGACGGCGGGTGGGCGGCGATCCGGCCGTCCTTCGCATAGCGGCCGTGACGCGCGCCGAGCAGCAGCACGGCCGGCAGCGCGACCCAGCCGCCGAACGCATGCACGACGACCGAGCCGGCGAAATCGTGGAACGGCGCACCGAACGCGTGCGTGAGCCAGGCCTGCACGCCGAAGCGCTCGTTCCATGCCATTCCTTCGAAGAACGGATAGATGAAGCCGACGATGATCAGCGTCGCGACGAGCTGCGGGTTGAACTTCGCGCGCTCGGCAATGCCGCCGGACACGATCGCGGGAATCGCCGCCGCGAACGTCAGCAGGAAGAAGAAGCGCACGAGCGCGTAGCCGCTGTGCTGCGACAGCGTGCCGATGTCGTCGAAGAACTCGACGCCGTACGCGATCGTGTAGCCGATGAAGAAATACGCGAGCGTCGACACCGAGAAGTCGACCAGGATCTTCACGAGCGCGTTGACCTGGTTCTTCTTGCGGACCGTGCCGAGTTCGAGAAATGCGAAGCCCGCGTGCATCGCGAGCACCATGACGGCGCCGATCAACAGGAACAGTGTGTCGACGCCGGATTTCAGACCATCCATGCCGTGGCTTCCTTGCTCAAAAAACGGGCAAGGAACGCAAGTATCGAGCCAACTTGGTGAACGGATGCGTGGAGTTGGTGCTCAGGTACCGCGTGGCGCGGCATTCCGGTGAATCGTGCACGGGATGAGGGCGTGGCCGGCCGCGACCGGTGATCCTGCGAATTGCACGCACGTGGTGCGACGCGTGCTGAACTGGTGCGTGCGACGGGTGGGGTGATGCGGCGTGGTGCGCCGCGACGCACCGATCTGGCGCGTCAGTGGCGGGCGAACAGCGCGGGCGGCCGGCGCAGCCGCAGCGCGCACGCCGACCAGTAGGCGGCGACGGTCGACAGCCCGAGCGCGGCAAACGCGAGGGCCGCGAAGCCCGCGAGCGACTGGCCATCGCCGTCGGGGCCGAGGATGCCTTCCGCGACGATCAGCGCGGCCGTCCAGAAACCGATCACGGCCTGCGTGAGCAGGCGCGCGGACGCGACGCGGCGCGGGCGCCCGGATTCGGCCAGGCGCGGCGCCGACGGCGCGCGCAGGCACAGGAACAGGGTGGCGGCGAGCAGCGCGGCCAGGGCGATGAACCAGTCGACAAGGAAAGCCATAAGAAAAAGGGGACACGTACGAAGCGGATGGAAGCGTGCCCACTTTAGTGGCGTAGCGCCTGCGATTGAATCAGACGAATCCGAAATTGAAAGGTATTTTTAATAACGGGTCGTTATTTGGCCTGTGCCACAGGCGGTATCATCGACACCGGTCCAACCCTGAGGCCGTGCGACGCGCGGCCGGAGATTGCTGATGAACATGAAGACATCGCGGGCGCATCGCGTGCCCGGGTCCGTGCTGGCGGCCGTGGCCGCCGGTGCGCTGCTGTTGCTCGCGGGCTGCGAGAAGTCCGGCACGCCGGTCGCCCAACCCGATACGGCCGCGAGCGCGGCCGCCGATGCCGCGAACAATGCGGCCAAGGCGCTCGACCAGGTAGCGAGCACCGTCAATCAGCAGATCAACGCCGCGAAGGCCGGCATCGCGTCCGCGGCGTCGGCCGTGCCGCCGCTGTCCGCGAGCGGTATTGCATCGGCCGCGCAGGCGCAGATCGACGCGGCTGCCTCTGCGGTCGTCGCGCATGCGGCGTCCGAAGCGGGCGCGAAGATCGCGGAAGCGGGCAAGAAGCTCCAGCAGTGGAGCCAGCAGAACGCGTCGGGCGCGAAGCCCGCGAGCGGTGAATGACGCGGGCTTGCACGATCCGCAAAATGTAATTATCATGGTTACACATGTCGCCGGTTGCGGGTCGGGCCGGCGTCGCCGAGTGAGTGAGGAATGAATACCAGCAGCCGGTTCGCGTTTGCCGTCCACGTGCTTGCCTTGCTGTCGATGCAGGAAGGCGTGCCGCTGTCGTCCGACATCATTGCGGGCAGCGTGAATACGAATCCCGCGCTGATTCGCCGGTTGCTGTCGATGCTGGCAGCCGCGGGGCTGACCACGTCGCAGCTCGGCGCGGGCGGCGGCGCGCTGCTGGCGCGCGAGCCCGGCGAGATCACGCTGCTCGACGTGTATCGCGCGGTCGACGATGCGCAACTGTTCGCGCTGCATCGCGAGGCACCGAATCCCGCGTGTCTCGTCGGGCGGCACATCCAGGGCGTGCTGACCGGCTATATCGGCGACGCGCAGCGCGCGATGGAGGCATCGCTCGCCACGCGTACGCTCGTCGACGTGACGGCCGACATGCTGGACCTCGAGCGACGCACGCAACAGGCAGTACGCGCCGGCGGATAGCCGGCAGCAGGCAGGGCAGGAGGCCGGACGGCGTGCAGGCGCGGCGTCCGGTGCAACGGGGGCTTCGCCTCGTTTTTTTCGGTCTTATGTGTAATTAATTGTGTTACATATTTTTCTTTCTGGAGAATCGCTATGACGCAACGTTCCTTGAATATCGCGCTGTTCGGCGCCACCGGCATGATCGGCTCGCGCATCGCGGCGGAAGCCGTGCGACGCGGCCATCGCGTGACCGCGCTGTCGCGCCATCCGGGCGCCTCCGGCGACGGCATCACCGCGCGGGCGGCCGACCTGTTCGACGCGGCCAGCATCGCGGCTGCGCTGCCGGGTCATGACGCGGTCGCGAGCGCCTACGGTCCGAAGCAGGAGGATGCGGCGAAGGTCGTTGCGGTCGCGAAGGCGCTGGTCGCCGGCACGCGTCAGGCGGGCCTGAAGCGTCTCGTGGTGGTGGGCGGCGCCGGTTCGCTCGAAATCGCGCCGGGCAAGCAGCTGGTCGACAGCGAAGGTTTCCCTGAAGCGTACAAGGCGCAGGCGCTCGCGCACCGCGATGCGCTCGACTACCTGAAGACGGTCGCCGACCTCGACTGGACGTTCTTCGCGCCGGCTGCGCTGATCGCCCCGGGCGAGCGCACGGGCACGTTCCGCACGGGCGTCGGCAAGCTGATCGTGGATGCGCAGGGCAACAGCAAGATCTCGGCGGAAGACTACGCAGTCGCGTTCGTCGACGCGCTCGAGCAGGACAGCTTCGTGCGCGAGATCGCGACAGCCGCGTATTGAGCGGCGTGACGGCCGGCGGCGCATGCGCGTCGGCCCGGCCCGGACGCGGCCGGCAAGCGGCGGCGCGCGGCGACTTCAGGCGATTCCACCTTGACGGCGGAGTCGCCTGTTTCGTTTGGCGACGCGGGATAGCCGGCGGAATGGTTCAGGATTGGTATTTATACCGGTCGACGCGGTGAAGCCGTTTTCATATTGTTCCCCGTTGTGCAGGATGAATAGAATAAATTTCTATCTACGAGGGACTGGAGAAATGGACGCCATCGATCGCAAGCTGCTGGAACTGCTGCAGGCGGATGCCACACTGCCGATCGCGGAGCTGGCGCAGCGCGTGAACCTGTCGCAGACGCCATGCTGGAAGCGCGTGCAACGGCTCAAGGAAACCGGCGCGATTCGCGCGCAGGTTGCGCTGTGCGATCCGCGCAAGCTTGGCGTCGGCACGACCGTGTTCGTCGCGATCCGCACTAACCAGCACACCGAGGAATGGGCGCAGCGATTCACGCAGGCCGTGCGCGACATGCCGGAAGTGGTCGAGGTCTACCGGATGAGCGGCGAGACCGACTACCTGCTGCGCGTCGTGGTGGCCGGCATCGACGACTACGACCGCGTCTACAAGCAGCTGATTCGCACGGTGCCGCTGTTCGACGTCAGTTCGTCATTCGCGATGGAGCAGATCAAGTATTCGACCGCGCTGCCCGTGCGCGATCTTGCGGAGCCGGCGTAGCGCGTGAGTGAAGCGGCACGGATGCCGACGGTGCCGCGTGACGATGCCGCGGCACGGCTTCAGCGGCCGCGCGCCAGTGCGCGCGCGCGTTCGTCGGCCAGCGCGTCGCGGCGCACGAAATCCGCGACGAATGTGCTCGCCGGATGATGGTGCAGCGCGTACGGCGTGTCCCATTGCGCGAGCTGGCCGTCCTTCATCACGCCGATCCGGTCGGCGATCGCGAATGCTTCCGCCTGGTTGTGCGTGACGAGGATCGCGGTGTGGCCCGTGCGCTTCAGGATGTCGCGCAGCTCGAACGCGAGCCGCTCGCGCGTATCGACGTCGAGATTCGAGAACGGCTCGTCGAGCAGCAGCAGCTCCGGCGACGGTGCGAGTGCGCGGGCGAGCGCGACGCGTTGCTGCTGGCCGCCCGACAACTCGTGCGGATAGGCGCCGCCGGAATCGGCGAGGCCGACGAGATCGAGCATTTCGGCGACACGCATGCGTCGTTCGGCCTTCGGCATGCGCCGCAAGCCGAACGCGACGTTGTCGGCCGCGCTGAGGTGCGGGAACAGCGCGTAATCCTGGAACATCATGCCGATGCGGCGCCGCTCCGGCGGCACGTCGAGCGACGGCGCCGCGACGGGCGCGCCGTCCAGCATGATGCGCCCCATGCGCACGGGTTCGAAGCCGGCGATCGCGCGCAGCACGGTCGTCTTGCCGCAGCCCGACGCGCCGAGCAGGCAGCCGATGTCGCCGCGCGGCAGCGCGAGGCTCAGCCCGTCGACCACCGTGCGGCGGCCGTGCGGCGTGTCGTAGGCGACGCAGAGGTCGTCGAGTTCAAGCAGGTTCACGGGTTCAGGCTCCGATCTTGTGGCGGGTGCGGGCGAGCAGGATCACGGGCACGAGCCCGGCCAGCACGATCGCGAGCGCGGCGACCGCGCCTTCTTCGTAGGTGCCGCGTGCGGCTTCCGCATACAGCCAGGTCGCGAGCGTGTCGAAATTCAGCGGGCGCAGCAGCAGCGTCGCAGGCAATTCCTTCATCGCGTCGACGAACACCAGCAGCGCGCTCGTCGTGAGCGCGGGCCGCAGCAGCGGCAGGTGGACGCGGCGCAGCGTGCCGCCGGCCGTTTCGCCGAGCGAGCGCGCCGCGTGTTCGAGCGACGGCGGAATGCGCGCGAGGCCGGCCTCGATGCTGCCGGCCGGGATCGCGAGAAAGCGCACGGTGTACGCGATCACGAGCGCGGTGACCGAACCCATCAGCAGCAGCCCGTCGCGGCCGAGCGCCGCGCCGAACAGCCGGTCGGCCGCCGCGAACGGGATCAGCAGGCCGATCGCGAGCACGGTGCCCGGCACCGCATAGCCGAGGCTCGCGATCCGCGCACACAGGCGGGCAGGGCCCGCGCGGGCGCTGTCGCGTTGCGCGCGCGCGGCCCACGCGACGACGAGCCCGCATGCGAGCGTCGCGGCAGTGGCGGCGGTGGCGATCGTCAGCGTATTCGCGAGCCCCGTCATCAACGGGGCGGACACGCCGCCGACGAGATGCAGCCGCTTGCCGGTCTCGACCGCGAGGTACGCGGCCGGCGCGCCGAAGCCGAGCAGCACGGGCAGCCAGCCAAGCACGGCGGCGCCGAGCGCGGCCGTGCCGGTGAGGCGGCGCGCCGCGATCGGCCGCATGCGCCGGCCGTGCGCGTAGCGCTGGCGGCGGCGCCCGTAGCGCTCGAGCACGATCATGCCGACGACGATCGCGAGCATCGCAAGCGCGATCTGCGCGGCGCCGGCGAGGTCTGAGCGCGTGATCCACGTCGTATAGACGGATACGGTCAGCGTCTGCACGCCGAGGAATTCCGACGCGCCGATGTCGTTCAGCGTTTCGAGCAGCGCGAGGCTCACGCCGACCGCGATCGCGGGCCGCGCGAGCGGCACGACGACGCGCCAGAACGTCGCGATGCGTCCCGCGCCGAGCGTGCGCGCGGCTTCGAGCAGGCTCGCGGATTGCGTGACGAACATCGCGCGCGTGCTCAGGTACACGTACGGATACAGCACGAAGCCGAGCACGAAGATCGCGCCGGGCAGCGAGCGCAGGTCGGGCAGGCGGAACTGGCGCGGGCTGTCGAAGCCGAGCAGCCAGCGGATCGCGCCCTGGACCGGGCCGATCGGGTGCAGCAGGTCGAGATACGCGAACGCGACGATGTAGGTGGGCACCGCGAGCGGCAGCAGCAGTGCCCAGGTCAGCATCCGGCGGCCGGGAAAATCGTACGCGGTGACGAGCCACGCGCAGCCGGTGCCGACGATCGACACGATCGTGCCGACACCGGCGAGCAGCAGCAGCGTATTGACGAGCGCCTGCGGCAGCACGAATTCGGCGAGATGCCGCCAGTGCGCGAGATCGGCGTCGAACGCGGCGGCCACGAGCACCGCGAGCGGTGCCGCGACCGCCGCGGCAATCGCCAGCGCCGCGAGCAGCCACAGGCTGCCCGCGCGCGGCCGCAGGCGCGGCCGGGACGGCTTGCGATACGCGCCGGACGGCGAAGCGTCAGTTGTCAAAGCCGACCTTGTCGACGAGCTGGCTGGCCTGCTTGCGATGCTTCGCGATGTCGGCCAGCGGCAGCGGGTCGACCTTCAGCGTACCGAAGCTCGCGATCACCGGATCGAGCTTCACGTTCGCGCGCACCGGGTATTCGTAGTTCGCCTGCGCATACAGCGCCTGCGCTTCCGGCGACACGAGGTATTCGAGCAGCTTCACCGCGTTGGCCTTGTGCGGCGCGTGCTTCGCGACCGTCGCGCCGCTGATGTTCACGTGCGTGCCGCCGCTCTTCGCGTTCGCGAACGTCGGCCGCACGACCTTGATCGCATCGCCCCACTTGCGCGCGTCGCTGCCCGGCTCCGCATTCTTCATGTGGCCGACGTAGTACGCGTTCGCGAGGCCGACGTCGCAGATGCCGCCGAGGATGTCGCGTGCGACATCGCGGTCGCCGCCCGTCGCCTTGCGCGCGAGGTTCGCCTTCACGCCGCGCAGCCACTTCTCGGTCGCGGCTTCGCCGTCGTGCGCGATCATCGCCGCGACGAGCGCCGTGTTGTACGGATGCTGGCCCGAGCGGATGCAGACCTTGCCCTTCCATTTCGGATCGGCGAGATCCTCGTAGCGGAACGCGTCGACCTTCAGGTCCTTTTCGACGTACAGCACGCGGTCGCGCAGCGACAGTGCGTACCAGTCGCCGTTCGCGCCGCGCAGGTTCGCGGGAATCGCATCGTCGAGCGCCTTCGAGCGCACCGGCTGCGTGACGCCGCCGTCGACGAGGTCGAGCAGGTTGCCGACGTCGACCGTCATCAGCACGTCGGCCGGCGATTGCGCGCCTTCCGCCTTCACGCGTTCGAGCAGGCCGTCCTTCACGAACACCGTGTTGACCTTGACGCCGCTCTGCTTCGCGAATGCGTCGATGAGCGGCTGGATCAGCTTGGGTTCGCGGGTGGTGTACAGGCTCACTTCCTCGGCGGCCTGGGCAAGCGGCGCGAAGGCGGCCGCAGCCAGGGCGAGGGTGCCGGCGAGCGGCAGCAGGCGGGTGCGCGGATTCGACATGGAGACTCCGGTGGGACAGGTGGACGAAGGGAGTATTACAAAATGAAAGACTTCGGATTCTAGATCGAAATGGGAATGATTACCAATCGAAAGCGTGCGGAAAGCAGCAGGCGAGGCAGGCGCGGGGATCGGAAACGGGACGTCGCAGCGGGGGCGCAAGCGCGTAGAATGCCCGCTTCGATGAATTTGACGGAGACGCACCGACCATGAACGATCAGCGCAAGAAGAACCCTGTCCGCAACGTGAGCATCCTGATCGTCGTGGCCGTGCTGCTCGTGATCGGGACGATCCTGTACAACGCGATTTCGCAGAAGCGCGCGTACGACGAGGCCCATCCGGCCGAGGCCGCGAGCGCGGCGTCGCACTGACGTGCCGGTGCGCGGCCCGGCCGGGCCGCGTGCGCGGGGCATGCGAAGGGGAGCAATCCGCGGCGCCCGGCGCGACTGACGTCGCGCGGCGCCGGGACAGCAGCGGGCGCCGAAAGTGGCGCGCCGCGCAGGCAGGTCAGCCGTGCGTCAACGTGACGCAGCGGCGAATTTCGGGCGGATCCGAGCGTAGAACACGGCCGCGAGCAGCGCGAGCCATGCCGCGCCGACATACAGCGCGACGCGCGTATCCTCGAACCAGCCGAGCATCACGATCACGAAACCCATGAACGCGATCGTCAGCGCCGGCGCGACCGGCCACAGCGGCACCTTGAACTTCAGCGCGGCGACTTCGGCGCTCGACAGGCGGCGGCGCATCGCGACCTGCGACAGCAGGATCATCAGCCAGACCCACACGGTCGCGAACGTCGCGATCGCGGCGACCACCAGGAACACGTCCTTCGGCATCAGGTAGTTCAGCACCACGCCGACGAGCAGCGCGCCGGCCATCACGAGCACCGTGACCCACGGCACGCCGTGCCGCGACGTCGTCATCAGCACGCGCGGCGCCTGGCCCTGCCGCGCCATCCCGAACATCATGCGGCCCGCGCCGAAGATATCGCTGTTGATCGCCGAGATCGCCGCGCTGATCACGACCAGGTTGAGGATCGTCGCGGCCGACTTCACGCCGAGCGCCGAGAAGATCTGCACGAACGGGCTGCCGTCGCTGCCGACGCCCGTCCACGGGCTGATCGACATCAGCACGACCATCGTCAGCACGTAGAACAGCAGGATGCGCGCGGGCACCGCGTTGATCGCGCGCGGAATCACGCGTTCCGGGTCCTTCGCCTCGCCGGCGCTCATCCCGATCACCTCGATCCCGCCGTACGCGAAGATCACGACCGACAGCGAGGCGATCAGCCCGCCCATGCCGTTCGGCAGGAAGCCGCCGTGGTTCCACAGGTTCGCGAACGTCGGCACGTCGGCCGAATGGCCGAAATGCATGCCGGCCAGCAGGATCGCGACGCCGCCGCCGATCATGGCGACGATCGCGCCGACCTTGATGATCGACAGCCAGAATTCGAGCTCGCCGAATACCTTCACATGGCACAGGTTCAGCCCGCAGATGACCGCGACCACACCGAGCACCCAGATCCATTGCGGGACATCCGGAAACCAGAAGCCCATGTAGATGCCGAATGCGGTGATGTCGGCGATCGCGACGATCACCATTTCGAGCGTGTAGGTCCAGCCGGTGACGAATCCCGCGAACGGGCCGAGGTTCTCGGTCGCGTAGTGGCCGAACGAGCCGGCGACGGGTTCGCGCACGGCCATCTCGCCGAGCGCGCGCATCACCATGTAGATGGCCGCGCCGCCGAGGATGTACGCCAGGATCACGGCCGGGCCCGCGAGCTGGATCGCGGACGCCGAACCGTAGAACAGGCCCGTGCCGATCGCCGAGCCGAGCGCGAGGAAGCGGATGTGCCGCGCGCTCAGGTGGCGCTGCAAGTTTTTCATCGAGTCTCCGATATCGTTATGCGACGGACCGGGCGAGCGGGACCGGTCCGATTGGCTCAAGTTGTCTATACAACTTGAATGTGAACGAATGATAACAAGCCGGGCCGGGTGACCGGAATCGGGTATTCCCTGACTGGCGCGGCGAGCGGAATAGGGCGTGGGGCGATCGCGCGGCGTGCGAGCGGGCCACGTGAGGCGGACGGGGCATGCTTGGAGAGATCGCTGAATCGGGGCGCGCCGGTGGCCGACCCGCGGCGTGCGCGGGCCGGCCTCAGGCGCGGATATTCGGGGTCAGGCGGGCAGGCGGATCACGCTCGCATCCTTGCGGATCAGCAGCGACGACGCAAGCATCTGCTTGCACTGGTGCGCGAGCACCTTCAGGTCGTGCGTGAGTTCGGCGCCGACCGCATCGGATTTTTCCGCGGACACGACCATCGTGTCGAGATCGCGCGTGATCTGCTTCGACGCGTCGATCTGGTCGGCCGGCGGCGGCTCGCCGGCTTCGGCCTGCTCGAGATTGTCGAGCACGGCGGCGAGGCCGCGCTGCAGCGCGTCGTCGTGCAGGATGCCGCCGTCGGCTGCGCAGGCGCTGCGGATCAGCGGCGCGGCGGCCGTGATCTGCGCGCCGAGCACGTGCGTCTGCACGAGCAGGTCGTTCAGTTCGGGCACGAAGCGCTGGTGCGCCTTCGGCTCGATCATCATGCGCTGGAACGCCTGCCCGAGGTTCGCGAACGCGATGTGCACGTCCTTGCGCGCGAGGCGGTAGCGATAGTCGTCGTCGAGGCTCGCGGCGGGCGACTCGACCACTGCCGCCACGCCCGGGACGACGGCCGCGCCGTCGGCGGCCGGAACCGGCGGCGGCGACATGCCGCGCCCGGCGCGCCACACGGCCTCGAAATACTTGCGGGTGGACGTCAGCATGTCGGTGACGAGCTTGCCCATCAACCGGTATTCCCAGTACGGGAACAGCCGGCTCGCGGCGATCGCGATCATGCAGCCGACCACCGTGTCGATCGCACGCTCGCCGATGATCCGCATGCTGCCCGGCGCGAGCAGGTGGAACATCAGCAGCACGTACGACGACGTGAAGACGACGCTCGCCGCATAGTTGAACAGCAGCAGGCTGTAGCTCATCACCATCGACCCGAACATGATCGCGATCAGCAGGTGCGGCTCCTTCACCGTGTAGATCAGCGCGAGGCTCGCCGCGCAGCCGATCAGCGTACCGATGATCCGCTGCGCGTTGCGCTGCTTGGTGAGCGAATAGCCGGGCTTCAGGATGATGATGGTCGTCATCACGATCCAGTACGCGTTCGTGAGCGGCAGCAGGCGGCCGATCCAGAAGCCGACCGCCACCGCGATCGTCACGCGCAGCGCATGGCGAAAGCTCGGCGAGCGCATGTTCAGGTTCGAGAAGATCAGGAGCGGCGACATCCGGCGGCGCTGCAGGAAGCGCGTGAGCGCCTTGTCGATCTTCAGTTCGGTTTGCTGCGGATCGGCGTGGCCCGACAGGTTGCGGCGCATCCGGTCGATCAGGCGCGTCGCGCTCCAGATGCGCCGGAACGTCGCGAGCACGGCCGCATACGCCTCCGCGTTGGTGGCCGCGAAGTTCTTCTTGCGCATCAGCTCGATCTCGTACTCGATCGCGCGCAGCTCGGCCTTCACGCTGATCCGCGAATGCGGCGCGCGATTCTCGAGCACCGCGAGGCCGATCTCCTCGAGATCGGCGGCGGCCTTGCGGATCAGGTCGCGGTAGAAGATGATCAGATCGGAGCCGCCGAACGTGTTGCGCACCAGCGGGTAGTCGGTGTGCGCGCCGACGAACAGCTCGTGCAGGTCGACGCTGTTGATGAACAGGTTGTACATCGTCGTGCGGCCGGGATCGAGCTTGCCGCGCCGCAGCTTCGGCAGGTTGCGCAGCACGATGTCGCGCGCGGTTTCCTGCGTTTCGACCGCGGTGATCTGCCGGGCGACCAGATTGCGGTAGCACTCGTCGAGATCGGCATCGAGATCGTAGAACTGCGCGCGCGCGAGCAGGTAGTCGGCACAGGCGAACAGGCTCTCGGCCAGCGCCTGCTGCTCGATCCGGCGGGCCTGCCATTGCGACACGAGCGTGGCCCAGTACGTGTACCAGAGGCCGCCCGCGAGAATCCAGCCGGCGTTGATGAACGCCTGCAGCGGCGTGAACTTCTCCTCGAGCGTCATCACCATCATGAACAGCGTCGCGAAGCTGATCTGCGGCCAGCGGTTGCCGTAGACGACGATCAGCGACAGCACGAACGTGAGCGGCACGATCGTGAGCCACAGCGCGAAGATGTTCGGTGTCGCGAGGCCGGTGGCGAGCGCGGCCAGGAAGCCGATCACGCTGCACGCGAGCATTTCGTTGTGCTTGTACTTGAGCGGGCCCGGCATGTCGACGACGCAGGCGCCGAGCGCGCCCGTCGAGATCGTGAAGCCGAGTTCGCGGTTGTGAAACACGATCAGGCACAGCACGGCCGGCAGCGACACGCCGACCGCGATCCGCAGGCCGCCGAAAAAGTACTGGCTGTAGAAAAATTTTCTGATTTCGACCGAATAGCGCATCGATGGGCTGAATGGCAGACGAAGACGCCCGGGGCGGCGTATTGACTGGCGACGAGTCTATCGTATTTCGCGGTCCGCAAAACCTGGCTTTCCGGCGGAGGTTCGCAGCGGCGGTCCATTTGCTATCCTTGGTGATCCTGTTCGCCCGGCCCGGCCGGTGCGAGGTTCCGACGCCTGCTTCATGCTCCATCTCTTCTATTCGAACCGTCACGAAACGCTGGCCGACGCGCTGCTCGAGGATCTGGCCGCGTTCCCGGGCCGCAACGGCCCGTGGGCGCCGCAACAGGTCATCGTGCCGAGCGCGGCGCTGCGCCGTCGCCTCGAGCTCGACATCGCCGCGCGCAACGGCGTGTGCGCGAACGTCGAGTTCACGTATCTCGCGCAATGGCTGTGGGCGCAGATCGGCCGCGTGATGGACGTGCCCAAGCGTTCGCCGTTCGCGCCCGACCGTCTCGTGTGGCGCTGCTACCGGCTGTTCGCGCAGGCGGCCGGCGGCGCGCCGTGGCTCGCGTCGCCGCGGCTGGCCGCGTATCTGTCCGCATCCGACGATGCGATGCGCTACGAGCTCGCGCACCGCGTCGCGGCCGTGCTCGATC
The DNA here is from genome assembly GCA_031253835.1 of Burkholderia sp. Taxonomy (GTDB): domain Bacteria; phylum Pseudomonadota; class Gammaproteobacteria; order Burkholderiales; family Burkholderiaceae; genus Burkholderia. The sequence continues at coordinate 82,966 of JAIRVP010000015.1, forward strand.
ATTACCTGACCTATCGTCCCGAATGGCTGGCTGCGTGGCAGGCCGGCGAATCCGTGCTCGCGGGCGACGGCGCGCCGCGCGGGATCAGCGACGCCGCGCGCGATGACGAGCACTGGCAGGCCGCGCTGTGGCGCGCGCTGCTCGCCGAGTTGAGCGACAGCGGCACGCCGCCCGCGCACCGCTTCCTCGTCGAGGCGCGCCATCTCGACGCTGAAACGGTCGCGCGTGTGGACTGGCCGGAGTCGGTCAGCGTGTTCGCGCTACCGACGATGCCGCCGCTGCACGTCGCGCTGCTGCGCGAGCTGTCGCGCTGGATCGACGTGCGCGTCTATGCGCTGAATCCTTGCCGCGAATTCTGGTTCGACATCGTCACCGCCGCGCATGCCGAGGCGCTCGACGCGGCCGGGCGGCTCGACTACCAGGAAGTCGGCCATCCGCTGCTCGCCGAGTGGGGCAGGCAGACGCAGGCGCAGTTGCACATGCTGCACGAACTGACTGAAAGCGCCGCGTCAGGCGATGCGTCGCGCTTCGTCGAGAATCCCGGGTCCACGTGGCTCGCGCGTGTGCAGAACGCGATCCTCGACCTGCAGCCGGAGGCCGAAACCGGCGGCACGCCGGCCGAGCGCGGCATCGAGGTACACGTGTGCCACAGCCTCGCGCGCCAGCTCGAGGTGCTGCACGATCGCCTGCTCGCGTGGTTCGACGCCGATGCGAGCCTGCAGCCGTCCGACGTGCTGGTCGCGGTGGCCGACCTCGCGGCGGCCGGGCCGCTGATCGATGCCGTGTTCGGCACGGCCGGCGCCGGCGGCGCGCGCGTGCCTTACCGGATCACCGGCCTGCCGCCGTCGCAGGCGAACCCGGTCGCCCGCGTGCTGCTCGACTGGCTCGCGTTGCCGGAACGGCAGGTCGGCGCGCCGGAGCTGGTCGAATGGCTGCGCGTCGACGCGGTGGCCGCGCGCTACGACATCGACGCGGCCGCGCTCGAGACGGTGCAGACCTGGCTCGCGGCCGCGGGCGCGCGGCGCGGACTGTCGCCGCTCGCGAGCGACGACGCGGCCGTGCCCGCGCCGCGCCATACGTTCTCCGATGCACTCGCGCGGCTCTTTCTCGGCTACGCGATGCCGGAAGGCGCGGCGCCGATCGGGGCGTGGCTGCCGATCGAGGCGGCCACGGGCAGCGAGGCCGAACTGCTCGGCCGGCTTGCGCGCTTTACCGACGATCTCGACGGCTTCGCGCGGCACCTGGCCGAATCGCATACGCCGAGCGGCTGGAGCGAGCTGTTCGCCGACACGCTCGCGCGCTTCTTCGATTCGGGCGCCGCCTATGCGGACGCGCTGGCCGGCGTGCGCGACGCGCTCGACGCGATGCTCGCCGCGATGACGGAGGGCGCGCCCGACGCAGCGTTGCCGGCCGCCGTCGTCCGCGCGGGGCTGGCCGCGGCGCTCGACGATCCGGCGCGCGGCGGGGTGCCGTGGGGCGGCGTCACGTTCTCGTCGCTGACGAGCCTGCGCGGGCTGCCGTATCGCGTCGTCTGCCTGCTCGGGATGGACGACGGCGTGCTGCCGAGCCTTGCGCGGGCGGACGAATTCGACCTGATGGCCGTGTTGCCGAAGCTCGGCGACCGGCAGCGCCGCGACGACGAGCGCAACCTGTTTCTCGACCTGCTGCTCGCCGCACGCGATCGGCTGCTGATCGCCTATACGGGCCGCAGCATTCGCGACAACGCGCCGTTGCCGCCCGCGGCACTCGTCGATGAATTGCTCGACCATCTGGCGATCGTCACGGCCGGGCCCGACGCCGCGCCCGATGCGGTCGATGCCGCGCGGCGCGCGTTCATCGTCGAGCATCCGCTGCAACCGTTCGCGGCCGCGTATTTCCAGCCGGGCAGCGCGCTCGCGTCCTATGATGCCGAGCGCGCGACGCTCGCGTCGCTGCTCGCCGCCGAAGCGTCGCGCGACGGCTCGCGCGAGCAGCCGTTCTTCGCGCAGCCGCTGCCGGCCGAACCGGTCGAGCCCGTCGCGTTCAGCGAATTCGACCGCTTCTGGCGTCATCCGGCGCGCGCGTTGCTGCGCGGCCGGCTCGGCATCGTGCTTGCCGATGCACAGGCCGAACTGCTCGATACGGAACCGTTCTCGCTCGACTTCGCCGGCAGCGACGCGCTCGCCGAGCGCGTGTTGCCGCTGTTGATCGAATCGGACGAGGGCCGTGTGCACGATCACGCGCTGCGCATTGCCGACGCGAGCCCCGAACTGCCGGGCGGCGCGACGGGCGCGGTATGGCGCGACCAGGCGCTCGGCTCGATGACGCAGCTTGCGTCGAGCGTGCGCCGCGCACTGGCCGACGGTATCGAGCGGCGGCCGTTCTCGCTGACGGTCGTGCCGGCGTGGCCCGAGACCGAGCAGGCGCTGTTCGGCCCCGACGACGCGATGCTGTCGGCCGACGCGGTGAGCGCGCCGCTCGAACTGCACGGCACGCTGAACCGGTTGACGCCGGCTGGTCAGATCATCTACCGCTATGCACGGCCGAGCGCGCGCGACTATCTGTCCGCGTGGCTCGCGCATCTCGTTTACTGCGCGGTCGAGCCGGACGGCCCGCGCCGGACGTTGTGGTTCGGCAGCGGCGGTGCGTTCGAGCTGACGCCCGTCGCGGCGCCGCTGGAGCGGCTCGCGCCGCTTGCCGCGCTGTTTCGCGCGGGGCGGCGCATGCCGTTGCGGTTCTTTCCGCGCAGCGCGTGGGCGAGGGTGTCCGACGGCGAGGCCAAGGCCGCGAGCGTGTGGATCAACGAACGTGTCGTGAGCGAAGCCGACGATCCGGCCATCGCGATCGCGTGGCGCGGTGCGCACCCGTCGCTCGACGAGCCGTTCGGCACGCTCGCGCGGCTCGTGTTCGAGCCGCTCGTCGAGCATCTGAAGGAGGTCGCATGAGCGCCGTGTCACAGCCGCAGCAGGCGCTCGAACTCGACGTGTTCGCGTGCCCGCTCGACGGCGTCAACCAGATCGAGGCCTCGGCCGGCACCGGCAAGACCTGGAACATCTGCGCGCTGTATGTGCGTTTGCTGCTCGAGAAGGATCTCGGTGCGGACGAAATTCTCGTCGTGACCTTCACGAAGGCGGCGACGGCCGAACTGCACGAGCGGATCCGCAGCCGGCTCGCGCAACTCGCGCACGCGCTCGATACGGGCGACGACGGCGGCGATCCGTTCATCGCGCGCCTGCTCGAAACCACGCTCGGCGAGGACGGCGCGCTCGATCTCGAGACGGCCGCGAAGCGGATCCGGCGCGCGCTGCGCGCGTTCGACCAGGCCGCGATCCATACGATCCACGCGTTCTGCCAGCGCGCGCTGCAGGAAGCGCCGTTCGCGGCCGCGATGCCGTTCGCGTTCGACATGGAGGCCGACGATGCGTCGCTGCGCTTCGAACTCGCGGCGGATTTCTGGCGCACGCGCGTCGAACCGGCAGCCGCACGCTGGCCGGGGTTTGCAACCTGGCTCGTCGAATCGGGCGCCGGCCCGGCCGCGCTCGATGCGCAGCTCGCGCGCCGGCTGAAGAAGCCGCTCGCCGCGCTGCGCTGGGATGGCGTGACCGAGCCGGACGAGTCGGCCGAAGCCGCTGCGGCCGAATGCTTCGCCGAGGCGGCGCGGATGTGGGCGGCCGAGCGCGAGACGATCGATGCGTTGCTGCGCACTGCGCAGCCCGCGCTCAACCAGCGCTCGCACAAGCCCGATGCGGTTGCCGATGCGCTGGCCGCGTGGGGCGCGCATTTCGCGCAGGGCGACGCGACGGCCGCGCTGCCGAAAGCCGCGTTGAAGCTCACGCAATCCGCGCTGGTGAAGGCGACGAAAAAAGGCGGCGCGACGCCCGAACACGCGTTCTTCGACGTCGCCGACGCGCTCGAAGCGGCGGTGGCGGCCGCCGAGGCCGCGCAGCGCGCGCGCTGGCTCGCGCTGATCGCCGACTGGCTTGACGTGGCGCCGGGCGAGCTGGCCGAGCGCAAGCGCACGCGGCGCGTCGTGTCGTTCGACGATCTGCTCGCGAACCTGTACCACGCGCTGCATGCGCATCCGTGGCTCGCCGAGACGCTGCGCGCGCGTTATCCGGCTGCGCTGATCGACGAGTTCCAGGACACCGACCCGTTGCAGTTCGCGATCTTCGACCGGATCTTCGCGCCGGGCGGCCCGCTGTTCCTCGTCGGCGATCCGAAACAGGCGATCTACAGCTTCCGCGCGGCCGATCTGCATACCTATCTGGCGGCGCGCGAGCGCGCGAGCGCGTGCTATACGCTCGCGGTCAACCAGCGTTCGACGCCCGCGATCGTCGATGCGTGCAACCGCTTCTTCATGTCGAATCCGCGCGCGTTCGTGCTCGACGGGCTTGACTATTACGCGGTGCGTGCCGGCACGCGCGTGCGCGCGCCGTTCGTCGACGAAACCGATCCGGGCCCGGCCGGCGATTTCCGCGTGTGGGCGCTGCCGGGCGGCGAAGGCACGCTGCTCAAGCGCGATGCACAGGCACAGGCCGCGCAGGCCTGCGCGGCCGAGATCGCGCGGCTGATGCGCGGCGCGCGCGAAGGGCGCGTGCGGCTGGGTGAGTCGCCGCTGTCGCCGGGCGACATCGCGGTGCTCGTGCAGACGCACCGGCAGGGCAGCCTCGTGAAGCGCGTGCTCGCCACGTGGGGTATCGGCAGCGTCGAGCTGGCGCAGGCGTCGGTGTTCTCGACCGGCGACGCCGAACAGCTCGAACGCGTGCTGGCGGCGATCGACGCGCCGGGCGACCTGCGGCGTCTGCGTGCGGCGCTCGCGTCCGACTGGTTCGGCCTCGATGCCGGTGCGCTGTGGCGGATGGAACAGGGCGACGGCGATGCGCAAGGCGACGGCGCCGACAGCACCGACGCGATGAGCTGGGTCGAGCGCTTCTCGCGGTATCGGCTGCTGTGGCGCGAACGCGGCTTCGCGGTGATGTGGCGCACGTTCACGCGCGAGCTGCGGATCGCCGAGCGGCTGATGGCCGGGTCGGACGGCGAGCGCCGCGTGACCGACATCAACCATCTGGCCGAGCTGACGCAGGCACGCGCATCCGCACAGCCGGGTATCGCACCGACGCTGCGCTGGCTCGCTGCGCAACGGCTCGATGGCGGTGGCGAGGAAGCGCAACTGCGGCTCGAATCCGACCGCAACCTCGTGCAGATCGTGACCGTGCACAAGTCGAAGGGGCTCGAATACGCCATCGTGTTCTGTCCGTTCCTGAACGACGGCGGATTGCGTGAACCGCCTTCGTCCGCGCTGCCCGATGCGCGCGAGTATCACGACGAAGCGGGCGACGCGGTGCTGCATTACGGATGCGACGACGAGGCGGCCGCGCACGCGGCGCGGCAGGCGTTGCGCGAGCAGGCTGCGGAGCGCGCGCGGCTCGTCTACGTGGCACTCACGCGTGCGGTCTATCGTTGTTATGTCGTGGCCGGGCCGTACCTGTCGTCGCGCTCGACGCGCGAAGCGCGGCGCAGCGTGCTCAACTGGCTCGTCGCCGGTGCCGGCCAGTCGTTCGACGCGTGGCTCGACGAACCGCCCGACGAAGCTGCGCTCGATACGGCGTGGCACGCGCTCGCGGGTGGGCCGGTGAGCGTCGCGCCGCTGCCGGCGCCTGCGCGCCGCGAGCGTCTCGCGGCCGGGCACGACGCATCGCAGACGCTCGCGGCGCGCCATGCGACGCGTGTGCTGCGCGACGCGTGGCGGATGGCGAGCTTCAGCTCGCTGACCGCGTCGATGGCGCGCGAGGAGGCGGGCGTCGCCGCGGTTCCCGACGACGAACTGCGGCCCGATCACGATGCGCTTGCCGAGGTGACGCCGGACGGTGAATGGATCTTCGCGGAGCCGGTCGCGGTGGAACCGCCGGACGATGACATCCTCGTGTTCCCGCGCGGGGCGGCAGCCGGCGAATGCCTGCACCGCCTGTTCGAACTCAGCCGCTTCAAGGAGCCGGAGTCGTGGCACAAGGCCGCGCTCGGTGCGCTGCACGACCGGCCGGTCGAGGCGGCGCCCGAGCTCGGGACCCGGTTGCCGGCGATGATGGCGCAGCTGGTCGACGATGTCGTGCACACCGAGCTCGTGCCGGGCATGCGGCTCGCCGATCTCGATCCGGCGAAGCGGCTCGACGAAATGGGTTTCCTGTTCCCGGCGCCGTCGCTCGACCTGATGGCGCTGCGCCGCCTGCTGGTCGCGCACGGCTATCCGGACGTTGCACTGGAGGCGGGCATGCTCGCCGGTTTCATCAAGGGTTTCATCGACATGATCGTCGAACACGACGGCCGCTTCTGGATCGTCGACTGGAAGTCGAACCATCTCGGCACGACGCCGGATGCTTACGGCCCGCGCGCGCTCGACGTCGCGATGGCCGATCACGCGTATCACCTGCAGGCGCTGCTCTACACGGTCGCGCTGCATCGCTACCTGCGCGGGCGGCTGCCCGGCTACGACTACGACACGCACATCGCGGGCTACCTGTACCTGTTCGTGCGCGGCGTGCGGCCCGACTGGCGCAGCGGCGGCGAGCCGGCCGGCGTGCATGCCCGCCGGCCCGCGCGGGCGCTGGTCGAGGCCCTCGACCGGATGATGGAAGGGGGCCGCGCATGAACGCGTCGGACGACACGCTCGAATTTACCGGCGGCCTCGTCGCGCGGCTGCCCGAGCCGGCCGATTTCGGCATCGCGCTCGCGGAAGGCTTCGCGCGTCGCCTCGGCGACCTCGCGCGGCGTGCCGGCGCGCCGTCCGCAGCGGCACGCTGGGCAGCACGCGCCGCGTTCGCGACGAGCCGTGCAACGGCCGGCGGTCACGTGTGCGTCGCGCTCGGCGCACTCGCGCAGCGCTACGAAGCACCGCTCGACGAGGTGCGCGCGGCGCTTGCCGCGAGCGGCGTGGTTGCGTTCGGCACGCTTGCGCGCGGCGACGAGCGGCCGCTGATCGTCGACCGGCACGACCACCTGTATCTGTCGCGCTATTTCGATTACGAACGGCGGCTCGCCGATGCGCTCGTCGCGCAGGCGGGTGTTGCTGTGCCGGACGAAGGCCTGTCGCCCGACCGGCTGCGCGACAACCTCGCGCGTTACTTCGGGCCGGCCACCGGCGAAGTCGACTGGCAGCGCGTGGCGGCGATCGTCGCGCTGACGGGCCGCGTGACGATCGTCAGCGGCGGCCCCGGCACGGGCAAGACGACGACCGTCGTCGGCGTGCTGGCCTGCCTGCTCGACGCGCACCCGGGGCTGCGCATCGCGCTGGCCGCACCGACCGGCAAGGCCGCACAGCGGATGCAGGAAGCGCTGCATGCACGGGCCGGCGACCTGCCGCCCGAGCTGGCGGCGCGCCTGCCCGACACGTCGTATACGCTGCATCGGCTGCTCGGCGGCGGCGGGGCGGCCGGCTTCCGCCATCATCGCGACAATCCGCTGCCGTACGACCTGATCGTCGTCGACGAGGCGTCGATGATCGACGTCGCGCTCGCCGCGCACCTGCTCGACGCGCTTGCGCCCGGCGCACGGCTCGTATTGCTTGGCGACAAGGATCAACTGGCCGCGGTCGAAGCGGGCGCCGTGTTCGCGGAGCTGAGCGCGCGGCCTGCCTTTACGGCCGCGGCGCGCACGCGCATCGCACAGGCGCTCGGCATCGACGAGGCCGTGTTTGTCGCCGCGTTGCCGGTGCTGGACGATGCCGCGGCGGCAGGGGTTCCGGCTGCGAGTCCGGCTTCCGCTTCGGCCCCGGCGTCGCCTTCGGCAACTGCTTCCGTTTCACGCAAACCGGCGTCCCGACCGAAGGCCGATCCGCGACAGGCGTCGCTCTTCGACGACGAACTGCAGGATGACGAAGTTTCGTCGGCCGCGCTCGCGTCGCCACTGCCCGCTGCCCCGACGCCGGCCGATATCGGCGCGGCCGCTACCACGGGCAACACGCCGGCATGGATCGAAGCCGACGAACTCGCGTGGCTCGATGCCGTCGAACTGCCGCCGTTCGACGCAGGCGACGTGGCGCTTGCGTCGGTGACGGCCGCCGCATCGCCGTCGACCGGCGAGACCGCCACCGCGTCCGCCATGCCCGCGCCGGCACCGCTGGCGGACTGCGTCGTCTGGCTCGAACGCAATTATCGTTTCGGTCTCGATTCGCCGATCGGGCGGCTGTCGCTCGCGATCCGCAGCGGCGACGTGCAGGCCGCGCTCGATGCACTGCCCGCCGACGACGCGGCCGCCGCGTCGTTCCACGACGATGCGGGCGATTCGCTTGCATCGTCGACGGTCGAGCGGCTCGCGCGGCGGTTCGGCGCTTACCTCGACGCGTTGCGCGACGCGCTGGCCGCGCCGGTGCCCGATCCGCTGCCGCTGTTCGATGCGCTCAACCGGTTCCGGATCCTGTGCGCGACCCGCAACGGCTCGCGCGGCGCGGAGCACGTCAACGCGCTCGTGGCCGCGCATGTGCGGCACGCGGCGCGCGTACCGCTCGCGGTCGGCGCACACTGGTTCACCGGGCGGCCGATCATGGTGACGCGCAACGACTATGCGCTCGGGCTGTTCAACGGCGACATCGGTATCGCGTTGCCCGATGCGCACGGCGTGCTGCGCGTGTGGTTCAGGCGCGCGGACGGCACCGCGCGTGCGGTGTCGCCGGCCGCGCTGCCGCCGCACGAAACGGCATTCGCGCTGACCGTCCACAAATCGCAGGGCTCGGAATTCGACGAAGCCGCGCTCGTGCTGCCGGCCTCGTTCAGCCGGGTGCTCACGCGCGAGCTGGTCTATACGGCCGTCACGCGTGCCCGTACGCGCGTCCAGGTGATCGGGCCGCGGCGTGTGCTGGCGCAGGCGGTCGCCACGCGCACGCAGCGCGATTCGGGGCTCGCGGCGCGCGTCGACGAAGCGCTTGCACGGCGCCGCACGGAGGTTGCGCGATGATGATCCGCTATACGCTCGATCCGGCCGACGTCGAATGGACGGCCGTGCGCGCGCAGGGCGCGGGCGGGCAAAACGTGAACAAGGTGTCGAGTGCGATTCACCTGCGCTTCGACATCCGTGCGTCGTCGCTGCCGCCGGTCATCAAGGAGCGGCTCCTCGCACTGTCCGACCAGCGCATCACGCGCGACGGCATCGTCGTGATCAAGTCGCAGGAATACCGCACGCAGGAGAAGAATCGCGAGGCCGCGCTGGCGCGACTCGATTCGTTGATCGGCAGCGTCGCGTTCACGCCGCGTGCACGCGTTGCGACGCGGCCGACGCGTGCGTCGAAGGAGCGGCGGCTCGAGCACAAGTCGCGCCGCAGCGTGGTGAAATCGGGGAGAGGGAGGGTGATCGACTGACGCATGAACGGCCGGCGGCCCGTGCTGGCCGATGTCCGCTGCCCGCACGGCTAGCGCATCACCGTTCCCGCGCTGTCGAGCACGAAGTCGACGCAGAACACGACCAGCCGGCTCTGCGCGCGGATCGCGACGGCGGCCGTATAGCAGTCGCGGCCTTCCGTCAGCGAGAAGTGCGGTCCCATCAGCGCGACGCGTCCCGGTGCGGCGATCGCGCGCTGGAAGTACGGGCGTCGCGACCAGTTGCTGTGGGTTTCGGGGAACAGCGGCGCGAGCCGGGTGGCGCCCGCCTGGCCGTCGTCGGCGCGGGCGCCGATCGACGGCAGGAACTGCTCGCCGATCTCGTCGGTGACGAACACGCGGCGCGCGGCCGGCACCGCGAACACGCGTTGCGCGGCGTCCTGCAGGTTGCCGCTCGCGGAAAACGCGGCCGCACCGGTGAGCACGAGCCGCTCGATGGCGTCGAAGCCCGGTTGCTCGGCGACGACCGGCGTATGCCGGTCGCCGATGAAGCGCTGCCACGCAGCGTCGAGCATCGCGGGCGCGGCCGCGCTCGCGTGCGCGATCGACGCATCGGGCTGGCCGAACTGGAAACCCTGCACGAAATCGATATCGGCTTCCATCAGTGCCTGCAGCGCGTCGTCGCTTTCGACGCCTTCGGCCAGCACCATCGCGCCGGCCTGGTGCAGCATCGACACGAGGTGATGCATGATGCGGCGATCGTCGGCCGACCCGGTCGAGCGCTCGACGAGCGAGCGGTCGAGCTTGACGATGTCGGGCCGTGCGCGCCATACACGGTCGAAATTCGAGAATCCGGTGCCGAAATCGTCGATCGCGATCAGGAAATCGCGATGCTGGATCATGTCGATCGTGCGGGCGAGCGCGGCTTCGTCGCGCGCCGGTTGCTCGACGACTTCCAGCACGATGCGGTTCGGCGGCAACCCGAAATGCCGGCACAGCGCCTCGACGAACTCGCGCTGCACGAGGCCCGTATCGAGCACGCGCGGCGTCACGTTCAGGAACAGCCAGCCGTCGCCGATTCCCTGCGCGACGAAGTTGGCCGTGTGCAGGCAGCGCGCGAGCCGGTCGAGCAGCAGCGCATCGGCGTCGGCGCGCGTCCGGTCGAAGAGGGCCGTGGGCGAGATCAGCGTGCCGTTCGCGTCGACGACGCGCAACAGCGCCTCGTAGCCGACGACGCGCTTGTGCGTGATCGACAGCACGGGCTGGAACACGCTGCGCAGCGTCGTGGTGCGATAGGTGGCGAGCCAGCCGCCGGGCGTCGGCGTGAGGCGTTCGAGCAGGGAGTCGAGCGATAGGTCGCGGGCGGGCTTCATGTCAACGGTGCCCGGGGGCGAGCGGTGGGGCGGGAGCGCGGCGCCACGCCGATGCAGTCGCACGCGCAGGCGGACGCGAAAGAACGTGGAGCATCGAGGCCGCCTTCTGCGGATAAGTGTTCCGAGTGTAACGGCATTGCGGCCGCGAGCGTATCAGGGTAACTCCAGACGCAAACGGTAATACGGCGCGGCCGTGGCCGGCGCGCAGGGGTACGGGGCGTTGCGCGAGTGCGTGCCGCGCATGACCGTCACGCAGCGAAGGGCGCCGCCGCAGCACATGACAACCCGGCCGCATGGCGAATGGTAGAGGGGGTACGGGAAATCCCGGCGGCCGGCACCGGCACGTGCGGGATCGGCCGTCAGATGAATGCAGGTGCGCTGCGGCGCCATTCGCGGCGCGTTGGCAGACGAGCGCCGCGTGTCACCGGCGATTGACGATCGACGATGACCGCGCGACGAGCGACGGCGCCGGTGCCTCAGGTCGCTTCGCCGCCGCGCGGCCGGACGCCGGGGATCCGCTTGATCACGCCGGTCGCGAGCGCGGTGCCGACGAGCACGATCGCGCAGCCTTCGATCATCACGGCCGACACGTGTTCGCCGAGGAACAGCGCACCCCACAGCAGCCCGAACACGGGGATCACGAACGTGACGGTAATCGCCCGGGCGGGGCCGATATGCGCGATCAGGTAGAAGAAGATGAAGTACGCGACGCCCGTGCACGCGATGCCGAGCGCGAGCACCGCGCCCCATGCGTGTGCACTGACCGGCGCCGCCGGCCAGGTGGCGATCGCGAACGGCAGCAGCAGGATGGACGAGCCGATCATGCTGCCGGCCGCGTTGACGAGCGGATCGACGCCGCTCAACTTGCGCTTCGTGTAATTGGCCGCGATGCCGTACAGCAGCGTCGCGCCGAGCGCCGCCGCGGCAGCGAGCGCGGTCGCGCTGGCGCCCGTGTCGCCGTGCGCGTTCGCGATCTGGTTCCACACGAGCGTGAGCACGCCGGCAAAGCCGATCACGAGACCGAGCGCGCGCGGCAGCGACAGCTTGTCCTTCAGCCACAGGTACGCGACGAGTGCGCCCCACAGCGGCGTCGTCGCGTTGATCACCGACGTCACGCCGGCCGACAGCGTCAGCTCGGCGAACGCGAACAGGCAGAACGGGATGCCCGAGTTCAGCGCGCCGACGACGAACAACGGCCACGCATGGCGGCGCAGCCGCGTACCAAGGTCGGCGGGTTTGAAGCGCGTCAGCGCGAAGCCCGTGAGAAACAGCGCGCCGATACCGACGCGCAACGCCATCAGCGGCGCGACGCCGAGATCGACCACGCCGATCCGGATGAAGAGGAACGACGCGCCCCACAGGGCAGCGAGCACGGTCAGCAGGAAAGCGTTCTTGGGCGACATCGATCGTGAGGGCGGGGACGGGATGCGATGAATCTTACACCGCGTTACCGCGCCGTCGTTTCACGATTCGATGAAACGACAAGAAACGGGAAGGCCGCCGGTGGCGGCAGCGGAGCGGCCGTCCGCCGGCGGCCGTGCCCGGTCAGTGATGGTGCCAGCCGCCGCGTCCGCCGAAGCCGAAATTGAGCGACAGTGCCGGTCCCCAATAGCCGCCCCACGCGGGCGCATAGGCAGGCGCCGGATAGTAGTAGGCGGGGCCGGGATCGGCGTACACGGGCGCCGGCTGCACCGGCGCAGCCGTGTAATAGCCGCCAGGATAGTAGCCGTACGGGTAGTAGCAGCCGGCAAGCGTCGTGCAGGCGAGCGCCGCGGCGACGAGGGTCCTGTTCATGATGTCTCTCCGGCGGAGCCGGCAATCGGCAGATGCTTAAGCTTAGGCCGCGCGCGGATGACACGGTGTGCAAAACGGTAACCGATCATTTCCGGACGGTTGCCGCGCCTATTGCACCGCCGCATGCGAAAACGGCGCTTCCGCATCGCGGAAGCGCCGTCGGGACGTATGTCGTGCCGGGTCCGGCCGGCTGGTTACTTGCCGACCTGGTTGCCGATGATGCCGCCGGCTGCCGCGCCGCCCAGCGTCGACAGCGCGCTGCCGCCGATCGCCGCGCCGGCGACGCCGCCGACCCCCGCGCCGATTGCCGTGTCGCGCTGGCGCCTCGTCATCGAATCGCAGGCCGACAGGCTGGTCACCGTTGCGACGAGGAGCGCGCATACCCCAATACGTCGAATCGAAATCATGATCGCTGTCCTTGTGGTAGTGAACGGAGGACGCGCGACCGGCTGGCGGCCACGCATGAACCCAATCTACGCGCCGCTCCGAGGGGCTGCTGTAAGGACTTGTTAAGGCTCGCGCGGTTTCGTAATCAATTGTTTCCCGTACGTCGGCGGGCACACGACATGCGCAAAAAAGCCCGCTCGAAAGCGGGCTTCGTGCATCGCGATGCGATCCGGTGCGGATCGCTGCTCGCGCTTACTGGCGGTGATAGATCTCGGCGCCGGTCTTGACGAACTCGACCGCCTTCACTTCCATCCCTTTCTTCAGCGCTTCGGTTTCCGACACGCCCTGCTGCGCCGCGAACTCGCGCACGTCCTGCGTGATCTTCATCGAGCAGAAGTGCGGACCGCACATCGAGCAGAAGTGCGCGACCTTCGCCGAATCCTTCGGCAGCGTCTCGTCGTGGAATTCGCGCGCCTTGTCCGGATCGAGACCGATGTTGAACTGGTCTTCCCAGCGGAACTCGAAGCGTGCCTTCGACAGCGCGTTGTCGCGCACCTGCGCGCCCGGGTGACCCTTGGCGAGGTCGGCGGCGTGCGCGGCGAGCTTGTACGTGATGATGCCTTCCTTCACGTCGTCCTTGTTCGGCAGGCCGAGGTGCTCCTTCGGCGTCACGTAGCAGAGCATCGCGGTGCCGAACCAGCCGATCATCGCCGCGCCGATGCCCGACGTGATGTGGTCGTAGCCCGGTGCGATGTCGGTGGTGAGCGGCCCGAGCGTGTAGAACGGCGCTTCCTTGCACCAGTCGAGCTGGAGATCCATGTTCTCCTTGATCAACTGCATCGGCACATGGCCGGGGCCTTCGATCATCACCTGGACGTCGTGCTTCCACGCGATCTGCGTGAGCTCGCCGAGCGTCTTCAGTTCGCCGAGCTGCGCTTCGTCGTTGGCGTCGTAGATCGAGCCGGGACGCAGGCCGTCGCCGAGCGAGAAGCTCACGTCGTACGCCTTCATGATCTCGCAGATCTCTTCGAAGTGTTCGTACAGGAAGCTTTCCTTGTGGTGCGCGAGGCACCACTTCGCCATGATCGAGCCGCCGCGCGACACGATGCCCGTCATCCGGTTCGCGGTGAGCGGCACGTACTGCAGGCGCACGCCCGCGTGGATCGTGAAGTAGTCGACGCCTTGCTCGGCCTGCTCGATCAGCGTGTCGCGGAAGATTTCCCAGGTCAGGTCCTCGGCCTTGCCGTTGACCTTCTCGAGCGCCTGGTAGATCGGCACCGTGCCGATCGGCACCGGGCTGTTGCGGATGATCCACTCGCGCGTCTCATGGATGTGCTTGCCGGTCGACAGGTCCATCACCGTGTCGCCGCCCCAGCGGATCGCCCACGTCATCTTGTCGACTTCCTCGCCGATCGACGACGTGACGGCCGAGTTGCCGATGTTCGCGTTGATCTTCACGAGGAAGTTGCGGCCGATGATCATCGGCTCGGATTCCGGGTGGTTGATGTTCGCGGGGATGATCGCGCGGCCGCGGGCGATTTCGTCGCGCACGAATTCCGGCGTGATCTCGGCCAGCGCATTCGCACCGAAGGCCGCGGCGCCGAACGCCTGGCCCGGGTGCTGGCGGCCCATCATCGCGGCGAGCTTCGCGCCGTTCGGGCCGCTCGACTTCAGGCTCTCGAGATACTCGGCGCGACGCTGGTTCTCGCGGATCGCGATGTATTCCATTTCCGGCGTGATGATGCCCTGACGCGCGTAGTGCATCTGCGTGACGTTCTTGCCGGCCTGGGCGCGGCGCGGGTTGCGGTGCAGGCCCGGGAACCGCAGGTCGGCCGTGGCCGGATCGGCCGCGCGCTCGAGGCCGTACTGGCTCGACAGGCCGGAGAGCGTTTCGGTATCGCCGCGTGCCTCGATCCAGCCCTGGCGCAGCGCGGGCAGGCCCGCGCGGATGTCGATCTTCGCTTCCGGATCGGTGTAGGGGCCCGACGTGTCGTACACGTAGATCGGCGGATTCTTTTCGCCGCCGAAGCCGGTCGGCGTGTCGGCCTGCGTGATTTCGCGCATCGGCACGCGGATGTCGGGCTGCGAGCCGGTGACATAGACCTTGCGCGAATTCGGCAGCGGCGCGACAGCAGCGGCGTCGACGTGGGCGTCGGCGGACAGAAACTTCGGATTGGCGTTCATTCGATCTCCTGTGTCGGCCCGAGTAAGCGCTTTAGCGCTTACTCGGGTCCCATGCAAAGCAATTGTGGGGCGCTCGCTAAGCAGGAGACGAGATTCGTGAGGCGGCGGGTTTCGTCAGAGGGATGGCGGCGAAATCCGTACGCTTCCCTGCGCTGGCATTATCCAGATCAGGTTCAAAGGGTATTTCTCACCCGCAATGCCGGTTATTTGACCGAGCGCATTGCAGGACCCCCGCGTTAGCAAGGGCACACGATACACCGGCTTTGCGGCGGTTTCAACCTGGAACGGATCGGATGCCGCCGGGCGATCGCCGGATCGTCGCCTGCGAACCGGGCAGGGTGCGCCGCAGCAATGGCGGCTGCCGGACGGCTTGCCGGCCGGGCCGGCAAGGGCCGAGCGGTGCAGCATTCGCGTCTTCATTTCTGGCGTCTAGAATTTTTTTTGACACCGCTGTCATTTCCGGCGGTGTGCTCCGTCTATTCGGCTCCTAAACCCATGTAGTGGAGAGATGTCATGAAAAACGTATTCCTGGTTGCCTGTGTCGCCGCACTTGCCACGATCGCAACGGGCGCCTACGCGCAGAACGATGCGATGTCGAAGGACGGCATGTCGATGTCGAAGGACGCGATGGGCCACGACGCGATGGCCAAGGACGGCGCGATGAAGAAGGACGGCATGAAGAAGCACGCGATGAAGAAGGATGCGATGAAGAAAGACGCGATGGGCCACGACGCGATGTCCAAGGGCGACGCGATGAAGAAGGACGCCATGAGCCCGTCGAACTGACGGATGCGCGCGGGGCGCGGCCGGCAGCACGCACGCTTCGCGTCCCGTCGCATCATTCCGGGAGTCTTCATCATGCAAACGGTTCCTGTCACGGATCGCGCGAGCCCGACGCCGCCCGCGCCGACGATCCATCCGCCGTGGGTGCGTGTGAGCCATTGGCTCAACGCGCTCGCGGCGATCCTGATGGCGTTGTCCGGCTGGCGCATCTACGACGCGTCGCCGATCTATCCACCGTTCACGTTCGCACACGGCATCACGCTCGGCGGCTGGCTCGGCGGCGCACTGCAATGGCATTTCGCGGCGATGTGGCTGCTGGTCGGCAACGGGCTGTTCTACCTCGCGATGTCGATCGCGACGGGGCGCTTCGCGCGCAAGCTGTTGCCCGTCACGCCGGCGTCCGTGTGGCGCGACGTCCGCGCCGCGCTCGGCGGGCGGCTGTCGCACACCGACCTGAGCGTCTACAACGCGGTGCAGCGTGCCGCGTACCTGACCGCGATCGTCGATCTCGTCGTGCTGGTGCTGTCGGGGCTCACGATCTGGAAGTCCGTGCAGTTCCCGCTGCTGCGTGAACTGTTCGGCGGCTACGACAACGCGCGCGTCGTGCATTTCTGGGCGATGTCGCTGCTCGTCGCCTTCTTTGTCGTCCATGTCGCGATGGCGCTGCTGGTGCCGCGCTCGCTGCTCGCGATGCTGCGCGGCCGCTGACCCGCACATCGCGGGCGAAGGAAATCATCATGTCGGAATCCGAAAGAAATCGCGGCGAGCCGCGCTGGACGCTCGACCGGAAGTCGCTCGAACTCGACGTGCGCCGCGAGCTCGAGATGCCGTCGCGGCGGCTCTTCAACCGGCGCGTGCTGACGCTCGGCGGCCTCGCGATGCTGACCGGCTGCACGTTGCAGGACGACGCGTCGGTCAATACGTTCCTCGAGAAAGTGTCGCGCATGAACGATCGCGTGCAGGCGTGGCTGTTCAACCCCGACCGGCTCGCGCCGACCTACACCGAAGCCGACATCACGCGCCCGTTCCCGTTCAACGCGTACTACGGGATCGACGAAGTGCGGCACGTCGACGAGTCGACGTATCGCCTCGTGCTGTCCGGCCGCGTGACGGGCAAGCGCGTGTGGACGCTCGACGAGCTTCGCGCGCTGCCGCACGCGGAACAGATCACGCGGCATATCTGCGTGGAAGGGTGGAGTGCGATCGGCCGTTGGGGCGGCACGCCGTTCGGCGCGTTCCTCGCGCGTGCGGGCGCCGACACGCGGGCGAAATACGTCGGCTTCAAGTGTGCGGACGACTACTACGAAAGCATCGACATGCCGACCGCGCTGCATCCGCAGACGCTGCTCGCGCTCGAGTACGACGGCCGCCAGTTGCCGCCGGAATACGGCTTCCCGATGAAGCTGCGGATGCCGACCAAGCTCGGCTACAAGAACCCGAAGCACATCATGGAAATCTTCGTGACCGATACGTTCCCGGGCGGCTACTGGGTCGATCAGGGGTACAACTGGTTCGGCGGATCGTGAGCGGCGCGCGAGGTGCGCTCATCCGTCACGCGGATTCGCGCACCTGCAGATCGACGCGCAGGCCGACTGCCGCGGCCATGTTCACGAGCGCGTCGAGCCCGAACAGGTTGATCTTGCCGCGCAGCAGATCGGACACGCGCGGCTGCGTGACGCCCAGCTGCTTCGCGGCCTGCGCCTGACTGAGTTCGAGCTGCGCGATGCGCTGCTTGAGCGCGATCATCAGTCCGGAGCGCAGCTTCATGTTCTCGGCCTCGGCCGGCTGGCCTTCGATTGCGTCCCAGACGCTCGCGTGGCGTTCGTTGGTCATGGTTGCTTCAACTCCACCATCAGGGCGCGACAGCGCCGGGCGGCCGGGTCGATATCGGCTTTGTTCGTGCGCGCCGATTGCGTCCGGAAACCATGCAGCACGTAGATCGCTTCGGCGAACGTCGCGACGTAGACGCTCCGGAACGCACCGCTCGCATCGCGCACGCGGATTTCCCGCACGCCGACGCCGATCGTGCGCATTGGCTTCGCGCCGTGCGGGCAGCGGAAAGCCGCGGAGATTGCCCGGTGCGCTGCCGACGAAAACGACGGGCTTCGGCGGAAGGATGGTCGAATTATACAAAATTTTGTATGGGCGGTACGGGTTTCGAAGAGAGGCTTTGGACGGCTAGAAGGGGGGGCGCGTCGTCCGTCACGATAGGCGTGACGGGAAGCACCGGCGCGCATGACCGGCTGTTCGGCCGTCGCCGGATTCCACTGCCGCGGATGGCGATGGTGGGCGTGCGAAAGCGGCGCGGGCAACGTGTGCGTCTTGCGCATCCGGCCCCGGATTTCACCCGCCCGTCGGCCGAAAAATGTCGCGCCGAAACGTCAGTCGTTATCCTTTCAGACAGGTCTGACGATGCTTTCGAATCCTTGATGCCATAATGCCAAGCGTGTGCAGCCGAAGTGGCTGCGCACGTTTTTTTTGTCCCTCTGCCGCCGCTTGCCGGTTCTCTTTCGTCGCCGTTCGCACTGCCATGTCGTTCCGCACGTTCGCTCTGCCTTCCCGGTCCCGCCAGGACCGTTTGCCGGCATTGCCGGCGTCTTTCAGCGGAGCACGCGGCGTGACGTGCGGGCGGGCCGCACGATGACGCCGCTCGACCGCCTCCTCGATTTCCTGTCGCGCTTTTCGTTCCGGATCCGCCTGCCGCAAAGCCGCGGCGGCCGCGTTGCGCTGGCGCTCGTGTTCATCTATTTCGTCTGGGGTTCGACCTACAGCGGCCTGCATTTCGCGCTGCAGTCGTTCCCGCCGCTGCTGCTGTCGGGGCTGCGCAACCTGCTCGGCGGGATCGGCCTGTTCATCTTCGCGCTGCGGCGCAAGCCCGAATGGCCGACGCTGCTGGAGATCCGCAACGCGGGGATCGTCGGCACGATGCTCGTCGCGCTGTCGTCCGGCACGATCGCGCTCGGGATCAGTTCGGTCAGCAGCGGCTCGGCCGCGGTGATGGTGGCCACGGTGCCGCTGTTCGCGACCGTGATCGCGGCGGTGGCCGGCCGGCCGGTGACGAAGGGCGAGTGGTCGGCCGTCGCGCTCGGGATGGTCGGTATCGTCGTGCTGAATTCGGGCGGCGCGGCCGCCCAGAATTCGGCGCTCGGCACGATCTGCGTGCTGGCCGGCGCGCTGTTCTGGGCAGGCGGCGCGCATCTCGCGACGCGGCTCAAGCTGCCGTCCGACCTGTTTTTGTCGACGTCGCTGCAGATCGGCCTCGGCGGCCTGATGTCGACGCTCGTCGCCTGGCTGATCGGCGAACGCATCGAGCACGTGATGGCGGGGCCGGTGTTCGCGTTCCTGTACCTGATGGTGTTCTGCACGATGGCCGCGTATGTCGCGTACGGCTACCTGATCCGCCACACGAGCCCGATCATCGCGAGCAGCTGCATGTACGTGAACCCGATCGTCGCGGTCGCGCTCGGTGCGCTGCTGCTCGGCGAACCGGTGACGATGGCGACCGTGGTCGCGACCGTCGCGATCCTCGGCAGTGTCGGGTTGTCGTTCGTGTTCGATCCGGCACGCCGGCCGGCGGCGCGCGCGGCGGCTGCCGCGACGGCCGTGGCGGCCGAGCCGGTGTCGGCGGGTGACGCGTCGGCCACCCCCGAGCAGATCGCGATTCCCGAAGCGACGCCGATCCTCGCGCCTTCCGCCGTTCCGCTTGCGGTGCCGACGCCGGCTGCCGTGATGGATCCCGCCGCGGTGATCGACCCGGCACCGGCGTTCGCACCGCCGCCCGTCGACGAACCGGCCGCGCCGCGCGCCGACGCGTAATGTCGTCGTGGCCGGTCGCGCTCAGCCGTGCCGGCCGCCGCGATGGTGGAACCAGCCCGCGACCGCGGCAAACAGCAGCCCGGTCGCGCACATGCCGATCCAGCCGAACGCATGCCATGCGGCAACCCCGGCCGACGAGCCGAGCGCGCCGCCGATGAAGTAACACACCATGTACACCGTGTTGACGCGGCTGCGCGCCTCGGGCTTCAGCGCGTAGATACGCGACTGGTTCGAGATCTGCGCGGCCTGTACGCCGACATCCAGCACGATCACGCCGATCACGAGCCCGACGAGGCTCGACCCCGACAGCGCGAAGATCACGAACGACAGCGCGAGCAGCGCGATCGCGAGCGAGATGATCGCGCGCGGGCCGCGCGTGTCCGCGAAGCGGCCCGCGTACGGCGCGGCGAGCGCGCCCGCCGCGCCGACGATCCCGAACAGGCCGGCTGCCTGCGGGCCGAGATGGAACGGTGCGCCGGCGAGCAGCAGCGTCAGCACGGGCCAGAACGCGCTGAATGCCGCGAACAGCGCGGCGCCCGTCAACGATGCCTCGCGCAGCCCGCGCAATTCGACCGCCAGATGCCACATCGAGCCGAGCAGCTTGCCGTACGACAGCGTCGACGTCGGCGAGCTGCGCGGCAGCCGCATCACGATCACGGCGGCGAGCGCGACGAGCGCCGCGACCGATGCGGCGAACACCGCGCGCCAGCCGAAATACTCGGCGACGAAACCGGCGGCCGTGCGCGCGAGCAGGATGCCGAGCAGCAGGCCGCTCATCACGGTGCCGACTGCATGCCCGCGTTCGGCGGGTGGTGCGATTTCGGCGGCGAACGGCACGGCCTGCTGCGCGATGGTCGCGAGGATGCCGATCGCGAGGCTCGCGACGGCGAGCACGGCCAGCGACGGCGCGGTGGCCGCCACGATCAGCGCGACGGACAGGCCGGCGATCTGCATCAGGATCAGCCTGCGGCGATCGAACCGGTCGCCGAGCGGCGCGAGCAGGAACATGCCGGCCGCATAGCCGAGCTGCGTCGCGGTCGGCACCGCGCCGATCCATGACGCGCCATCGGGGAAGGCCGAGCGGAAACTGTCGAGCAGCGGCTGGTTGTAGTAGATGTTCGCGACCGACACGCCCGCGATCGTCGCGAGCAGCAACAGCAGACTGCGCGAATAGTGGGGCGAGGCGGCGTCGGTCGGACGGTCGGTGGAGGCGGTGGACATGGCTGCGCGGACGAAGTGGGACCGCGTGGCAAGCGGCGCACGCGTCGGGTGCGCAGGCGGGCCGGGCGCCGGTCGAGGCTGCCGATCATACCGGAGCGACGTGAATCCTGCCGGGCAGGGCGGCGAACCGGCCGCCGCCCGTCATCGTGAGCGCCGCCAGCCGTCAGTCGACCAGCTCGCCCGTCGGTTCGTAGAACGGATACGGGCCGGCGCCTTCGTCGACATACACGTGGTGCGACGTCATCCCCGTATCGGGCGCATAACGATGGACCGCGAACGCCGGCGGTTCGAGCCGGAACGCGGACGGCGCGTCGGTCCGCAGGTCGAACGCGACCTGGTGCGCCGGTGACGGCACCGCCGACGCGAGCGTGCCGCCGAAGCGCGTGAACATCGTGCGGTGCACATGGCCGCACAGCACGCGCTCGACATTCGGATGACCGCGCAGCAGCGCGTCGAGTTTCGCGGAAGCGGCAGGCGCGAGGCGCAGCTTGTCCATGTGGCCGATGCCGGCCACGAACGGCGGGTGATGCAGCGCGACGATCACCGGCCGGTCGCGTGCGGCGTCGAGCTGCGCGGCGAGCCATGCGAGCCGGGCGTCGCACAGGTCGCCGTGGCTCGCGCCCGGCACCTGCGAATCGAGCGCCAGCACGCGCACCGCGCCGACGTCGAGCGCGTACTGCACGAATTCGCCGTCCTGCAGTTCGGCGCGCTCGGCAAACGCGCGGCGCAGCCCGGCGCGGTCGTCGTGATTGCCGATCATCAGGTAGTACGGAATCTCGAGCGCCGCGAGCAGCCCGCGCAGGTTGCCGTACTCTTCGTCGTGGCCGAAGTCGGTCAGGTCGCCGGTGACGAGCACGGCGTCGGGGCGCGGCTCGAGCGCGTTCAGCTTCGCGATGCAGCGCGCGAGCGCGGCCGCCGTGTCGACACGCCGGTACGCGAGCTGGCCCGGCCGCTTGATGTGGAGATCGCTGATTTGAGCAAGCAGCATCGTCGTTCCTCGGAATTGTCTGGTTGTTGTCGCGGCGTCGTGCGCCGCAGTGGGGGGCTGCATGAATGATGCACGAACGACGGATTACGCGCCGAGCGCGATCAGGCCTTCCGGTGCGATCGTGAGGCCGATCGCCGTGCCGCGTGCGAGCGCGATGCGGCCCGGCACGTCGATCACGAGCGGATCGGGTGCCGCGTGCTCGATCGTGAGCCGCGTGCGCTCGCCGAGGAACGCGCACGCGCCGACCGCGCCGCGCAGCGGCGCGTGCGCGGGATCGGCGAGCTGCGCGTCCTCGGGGCGGAAGAACCATTCGTCGGCGGCGTGCGGCGTCGCGATCGCGCCGCCGGTGGTCACCAGCGCGCCATCGCGCCATTGCCCGGCAAGCCGGTTCAGCGTGCCGATGAACTGCGCGACCGTGCGGTTCGCCGGGTGGTAGTAGATGTCGCGCGGCGTGCCGATCTGCTCGATGCGGCCCGCGCCCATCACGACGATCCGGTCGCCGAGTTCCATCGCTTCGGCCTGGTCGTGCGTCACGTAGACGGTCGTCACGCGGAGCTCGCGCAGCAGCGCGTTCATCTCGCGACGCAGCACGTCGCGCAGCTTCGCATCGAGCGCGGTCAGCGGCTCGTCGAGCAGCAGCACGCGCGGCCGTACCGCGAGCGCGCGGGCCAGCGCGACGCGCTGGCGCTGGCCGCCCGACAGCTGATCGACCGGCTTGTCCGCATGCGCGTCGAGCCGCATCATCGCGAGCAGCTCGTCGACGCGTTCGCGCAGCGCGCGCGGCGCGGTCTTGCGGATCTTCAGCCCGTAGCCGACGTTGCCGCGCACCGTCAGGTTCGGAAACAGCGCGTAGTTCTGGAACACCATGCCGACCTGCCGGCGCTCGATCGGCAGTGCGGTGACGTCGTCGTTGCCGAACGCGATCGTGCCGCCGGCGTCCGGCGTGTCGAGGCCCGCGATCAGGCGCAGCGTCGTCGTCTTGCCGCAGCCCGACGGCCCGAGCAGCACGAGCGTTTCGCCCGCGCCGATCGACAGGTCGAGCGGTTCGAGTACGCGCGTGCCGCGGAACGTCTTCGCGCAGCGGGTCAGCGTAATGGGAGTGGAATCGAGTTTCATGTCTGCGAAAAATTCAGCGCGAGCGCTTGTTGAGCGCGCGCGTGCCGGACGGATCGACGCCGAGCCACTGCATCGCGACGAGCAGCGGCAGCGTCATCAGCAGGAACAGGATCGTGTACGCGCTACCGACTTCGAGGCGCAGCGACGCATAGGTATCGGCGAGCCCGACCGGCAGCGTCTTGGTGTCGGGCGTATGCAGCATCCACGTGAGGTTGAACTCGCCGATCGACAGCGTGAGCACCGCGAGCGCGCCGGCGACGATGCCGGGGCGCAGGTTCGGCAGCACGATCGTGACGAAGCGCGTGACGAACGACGCGCCGAGGCTCGCCGCGCCTTCCTCGAGCGTGCGCAGGTCGGCGCCGGCCGCGACGGCGGCCACCGCGCGCACCATGAACGGCAGCGTGAACACGACGTGGCCGACGACGATGAACCACAGGCTCATCCGGAACGCGGTAAAGCCGCCATAGACGACCAGCAGCGCGAGCGCCGACGCGAGGCCGGGCAGTGCGACCGGCAGCACGAGCGCTTCCTCGATCGCACGCGCGACGCGGCTCTTGCTGCGCGCGAGCGCATAGCCGGCCGGCACGCCGGTGACGAGCACGATCGCGAGCGTCGCGAATGCCACATAGAGCGACAGCGCGACCGAGCCGTGATACTGCTGCCACACCTGTTCGAGCCAGCGCAGCGTGAGGCCGCTCGACAGCCCGCGGAAATAGTTGACGGTCAGGCCGGCGAGCACGGACATCACGACGGGCACGATCAGGAACGCGCACAGCAGCAGCGTGACGCTCCATTGCAGCGCGGCGATCGCGCGTGCGCCCGTGACGCGCGGCGCGCGCCGGGCGGCGCCGTTCGCCTGCACGGGGGCGGGCGCCGGTGACGGCGCGGAAGAGCCGGAAAGCGATTGCATGCGGGAATCCTCAGGCCGCGGCGGCGGCGGTGTGGCCGGTGAAGCGGCGCGCGAGCGCGAGCACGGCCCAGGTGACGATGCCGAGCACGATCGACAGGCCGGCCGCCGTCGCGATGTTCGCGTTCAGCGTGAACTCGGTATAGATCGTCATCGGCAGCACGTTCAGGTCGGTGGCGAGCGTGAACGCGGTGCCGAATGCGCCCATCGCGGTCGCGAAGCAGATCGCGCCGGCCGCGATCAGCCCGGGCGCGAGCGCGGGCAGCACGATGTCGGCGAAGATGCGCCACGGCGACGCGCCGAGCGAACGCGCGGCTTCCTCGAGCGACGCATCGAGCTTCGACGCGGCCGCGATCACGGTGACGATCACGCGCGGAATCGAGAAGTACAGGTAGCCGATGAACAGGCCCGTGACCGAGTACGCGAACACCCACTTGTCGCCGGTGAGCTTCGCGGACAGCATCCCGATCAGCCCCTGGCGGCCGGCGAGCATGATCACCATGAAGCCGACGACGACGCCCGGGAACGCGAGCGGAAACGTGAGCAGCGCGAGCAGCACGCGCTTGCCGGCGAATTCGCGGCGTGCGAGCAAGAGGCCGGAAATCGTCGACAGCGCGAGCGTCGCGAGCGTGACGCCCGCGGACAGCGCGACCGTCTCGCCGAGGCTCTTCATGTAGCGCGCGTTGCCGAGCAGCGCCGCGTAGTGCGAGAAAAACGCGCCGTCGGCGGACACCTGCACGAGCGCGGCCATCGGCAACAGCCAGAACGCGGCGAATACCGCAAGCGCCGGCGCGACGAGCGCGACGCGCCAGCGCAGCGGGAAAGTCAGGTCGAGCATCGGTTGCGTCCTGCCGCTTACTGCATCACCTGCAGATACTGCTGGCCGAACGCCTGCTGGCCGGCCGCCATCTTGCCGAAGTCGACCGATTTCGCCCGTGCGTACTCGCTCGCCGGCAGGAACTTCGCGGCGATGTCGGCGCCGAGCGCCTGCGCGCGCACCGGGCGCAGGTAGGCGTTGGCCCACAGCTTCTGGCCTTCGTCCGACAGCACGAAGTCGAGCACCTTCTTGCCGTTCGCATCGTGCGGCGCCCCCTTCACGAGGCTCATCACGTACGGCACCGCGATCGTGCCTTCCTTCGGAATCACGAACTCGACGTTCGCGCTGTCCTTGTACTTCGCACGATACGCATCGAAGTCATAGTCGAGCAGGATCGGAATTTCGCCGGACAGTACGCGTGCATAGGCGGTCTGCTTCGGCACGATCGGCGCGTTCGCCTTCAGCTTGCGGAACCAGTCGAGGGCCGGCTTGAAGTTGTCGAGGCTGCCGCCGAGCGCCTGGTTGACGGCCACCGCGCCTGCGTAGCCGACGAATGCGCTCGACGGATCGAGATAGCCGACCATGCCCTTGTATTCGGGCTTCAGCAGGTCGGCCCACGAGCGCGGCACCGGCTTGCCGTCGAGCGCGTCCTTGTTCACGAAGAAGCCGAGCGTGCCCGAGTGGATCGCGAACCAGTAGCCTTGCGGATCCTTCAGGTTCGCGGGAATGTCGTTCCAGTGCGCGGGCTTGTACGGCGCGATCACGCCCTTGTCCTTCGCCTGGAAGGCCGACGACACGCCGAGGTAGACGACGTCGGCGACCGGGCTCTTCTGTTCGGCGATCAGCTGCGCGATCGACTGGCCCGAGTTCTTGTTGTCGAACGGCACGCGGATGCCGGTCTTCTGCTTGATCGCCGCGATCTGCGCGGCCCAGTCGGCCCATTCGGGCGGGCAGTTGTAGCAGATCGCCGTTTCGTCGGCGTGGGCGGCGGGCGCGCCGGCGATGAGCGCGGCGCAGGCGAGCGGCGCGGCGAGCGCGCGCAGCAGCGAGGTCAGGCGAAAGGACACGGCAGGTCTCCGGGCGAGTGGGGGTAGCGCTGGGGTGGTGTGGTTGTCGGGGGGCGCGGTGGCGCGGCCTGCGTTCAGGCCTGGCGCAATTGCAGGTCGGTGGCCGGCGGCGCGATCGTCGCGCCGTCGCGCACTGCATGCGGCAGGATCAGCGACGTGCGTTCGATCGTCGCGCCGCCGATGCATTCGACGAGTCGCTGCCATGCGTGGCGGCCGATGTCGCGGTTCGGCGTCGCGACGCTCGCGAGCGGCGGCGCAAGCAGTTCGCCGATCGCGATCCCGTCGAAGCCGAGCACCGACAGGTCGTCCGGGATCGAGAAGCCGGCGCGGCGCAGGCCGCGCATCACGACCATCGCGAGCAGGTCGTTGCTGCAGAAGAGGGCGGTCGGGCGCGTCGCGTGCGCGGTCAGGTGCGCGAGCACGGCATCGGGCAGCTCGGGCGCGTTGAAGTCGACTTCGACAGGCGGCAGCGTGGCGACGCCGCTTTCCTCGAGAGCCTGTGCATAGCCGAGGTGGCGCTGGCGCGCGCGATCCGATGCGGCGAGCGAGCCGGCCAGCATCAGCACGCGACGGTGGCCGCGCGCGGTCAGCAGCCGCACGCCGTCATACGCGGCACTGCGGTTGTCGACCGACACCGACGGGCGGCGCTGCGTGTCGTTGTGCATCAGCACGTAGTGCGGGCCGTCGCGGTCGAGCATGTCGAGCAGCGGGTGCGTATCCGCGTCGGCGACGGTGAGGATCAGCCCTTCGACGCGCTGCTCGCGCAGCGTCTCGATCGCGTGGCGCTCGCGCGCCGCGTCGTACTCGGTCGTCATCAGGATCAGCTTGAAGCCGGCCGCAGTGGCGAGTTCGTCGATGCCTTGCAGGCAGTCGGCGAACACGGGGTTCGACAGCGTCGGCACGACGACGCCGACGAGCCGCGTGCGTTCGCCGCGCAGTTGCCGGCCGAGCGGGCTCGGGCGGAACTGCAGCGTCTCGATCGCGGTGCGGATCGTTTGCAGCGTGGCGGGGCTGACGGTATGCGGTGCATTGATCGCGCGCGAGACGGTGGCGATCGAGAAGCCCGCGAGGGCAGCGACATCCTTGATGGTCGAGGTCATGAAATAACGCGATGTAAACGTTTTCGGCTGGAAAATTATCGAAAACGTTTGTGACTTCGCGATGACGCAAGCGACGCTTGTTTCGCAAAAAGCACGACACAAACGTCAGACGGTTGGGGCCGTCGGACGACGCGGACTCGATTGTAGCGGGGATGTTGCGGCGCGGGAGGAAATTGGCGGAGGTGTCATGTGTGCCCCGGTCGCCCGGTGCGTTGCCGTGTGTTTCAGGTCGGCCGGGGCAACAGCATGCGCGTGTCGTTTCGCGTACCGCCCGCCGGCCGGGCGGGGCCGTGGGCGGCACGCAAGCGTCGACGGACGTTACAGTGCGACGAACAGCATGCCGTGCGGATCCTGAAGCGCCGACGCGTTGCCGACGCTCGTCGCGATCGGCGTCAGGTGGCCGGTCTTCGGATCGAGTTTCATGACCTGACCCTGGCCGGCACTGTAGGCATCGCCCTGGTTGAACGCGGCGTCGACGCGGTAGGTCGTGTTGCTCGCGTCGGTGAACAGCATGAAGGTCTTGTTCTGCGGCCCGGGCGTCGGCACCCAGCGCGTATCGTCGACCGGATACACGGGGCCGTCCTTGTCGTTGAAGAGCGTGAGCGTCAGCACGCTGACGCTCTGGCTCGCGCCCGGATTGTGAATGAACACGAGCTTGCCGTCGGCCTGGCTGTCGAGGACGAGATCGCCGGCCGTATCGATCGCTTCCGAATCGGGGTCCGTCAGGCTCAGCGTGACCGGCTGGTTGTAGGTCGGGTTCGTCGAACCGCCGACCGACGGTGTGAGGTCGGTCGCCTGTGCATTGCCGGCCAGCACCGGCGCGACGTCGAACGTCGTGCCGTTTGTGTTCAGCGTGAGCTGGACGACCGTCGGTGCGGCGCCCGGCGTCGCCGGGTTCGATGCGCTCACGTAGACGTTCCCGTTGAGCAGTTGCATGTCGTCGAAGCCGCCGCCATGGGCGGTCGGATTGACGGTCGGTGCATAGGTCTTCTGCGTGCCGGCCTTCAGGTCGATGATCGTCAGCTCGGGATTGCCGTCCTCGTTGGCCATCGCCCACAGCGTGCCGGTGTCGGCGCGCGCCATCAGGCCGTCGACGTGACCCGGCACCGTGTAGGTCTTGAGCACGTTGCCGCTCAGGTCGTATTGCACGACATCGTTGGTGAGCCCCGGGACCGAACCGTCCTTCACGTCGCCGGATTTCTGGTAGCCGATGAAGATCGTGTTGTCGAACTGGACGATCGAGTCGGGCTTGTCGGTGGAGGTCGGTGCTTTCGCGAACACGGACAGCGAGTAGCCGGACGCGGTGGCGGTGTTCGGTACCGCAGCCGTGTTGGCCGGTGCGACACCGGGGGTAGAAGTTGCATCGTCTCCGCCGCATGCCGCAAGAAAGACCGATGCCGACATCGCAATTAACAGAGGCTTTCTAAACATTTCGTTTTCCTGAATAGATGATTCGTGCCGACCGAATCGGGTTATATATTTCCGCTGGTTACATGGGCGCGAGTCAGGCTAAGGCGCATATATTTCGTTTCGGTGAAAAGAGGCGGGAACGCGCGACGCGCGTCGGGCAAGGCCGGAGGCCGTATCACGGCGTTGCTTAAGGCCGGCTTAACGCGCTGCGCCGATTCGACTCGCATGTCGAAAATCAGCTTGAAATCGTGAATGTGTGACGGTAAGCGCAGGTGCCGGCATCAGGCGAAATCAATGCCTTTCATTTTCCGGATGCAAGGCGCGGGTCGCCGGGCGCATGGTCGATCGGGCAAGCCGGCATCGGTGCCGTTGCGCGGTAGCGCGCGACCGATCCGGCGTCGGGCGACCGGGCAATTGAGGAAGAGGGGCGCGAGCAATGGTAGAATCGCGTCCGCCCTCTTGCCGGGGTGATGAAATTGGTAAACATAGCGGACTTAAACGATTGAGTGCCCGGCCGGAAACGGTCGGTGCAGAACCCTTCAAATTCGGTGAAACCCCTGATGCGCGCATCGAGGCAACGCCGAGCCAAGCTTCGCGGTTTTCGCGAGGAAGGTGTAGAGACTAGACGGGGGGCGCCTAAGGCGCACGGGCAGCGGTCACGCCCGCGCGCGACGGTGAAGGCATAGTCCAGCGCACGAACGGTTACGCTTACGCTTACGCGACGCCGGCTTTGAAAGAAGCAGTGTGACGAAAATCCGCCGCCTTAACTGGCTTGCCGGTTCGAGTCCGGTCCCCGGCACCAAGTAATGTTCCGAGTAGTTCCGATGTGATCCTGAAACCCGCTGCAGCGTAAGGCTGAGCGGGTTTTTTTGTTCCGTCTTGTTGCGGAGTTGTGCGTAGACATCCGGTGGTATGGGGTGGCATTTTTGGTGGTTCTTGGTCAAATTCAAGGTAGTTCGTTCAAGGGATACCACCATGCCGCTTACCGATACACAGGTTAGACGTTCCCGACTACGTGCAAGCTTTCTGTCGACTGAACAGCCGCGACGGCGCACTCGGACTGTGGGCGGATTTTCAAGGCTACGCGGTGCGTGGCGGTCATCGGTTCGCGGCCTCGGCATGGGACAAGCCCGCGGCGGAGAAACTGTTCGGCAGGTTCGTAAGTGCTGGATTGGCGCAGACGCATGGAGCTGAGAAAGAGGCGGCGTAATCGACGCCCCTCTGCAAACTGCTTTTGCTTGCCGTCTACCTCGACGCCGGTCGATCGGGGTTGCCGATCGAGAAAAACGCCCGGATTCGACATATCCCCGCCCGCTGCGCCGTTCGCGTGCCGCGGCTAATGGGGCGGGTTGGAATGGGCGCCACCGACGGCTCGTAGAGGGCGCGAACAGCAGAATCCAAAACCCGCTGTTAAAGGAGTCGAAATGCGGAATAGGCCAATCGCCAATGATCGACGCATCGCCGATCGGGTAACCGGGATCGTTGAACGGCTCGTTCGAGCCGCGTTCGCATGCATGCCCGCTGATGAGGCGAGCAGGTTCGCGAAGCAACTCATCTTCAAGATGCACCGGCTGCGCGACGAGGTTCGTGCGTCCTAATCGCTGCGGCAGTGAACGAAACTGCCGCACGAAAGTTTGTGGCGTCCGAAATGTGATTTGGCTAGATTTCGTTCATTCCTGGGAGGCGTGATCGAATCCGTCCAATGTCGTGCAGTCCCGGACGTCGCGAACGAACCAGTAGCGCCCACACGCTAGACGTGCTGGGCGCTTTTTTTTGTTCAATCGAAAGGAGCATTGAATGTCGCAGGAAACCGCAACCGAATCGAACGTTGCAGACCATGTAGCGAGCGCCTGGAACGAAGTGATCCGCGCTCGCAGCCACCATCAAGCCGTGTTGGACGAAATCAGGTCGACGACCCGTGATTTCCACGAAGCTCACCGTGCCGCGCATCGTGCGCGGGAGCGATCGGCAGGATCCGAAGAGATTCGGCAGGTCGACGCCATCGTATCTGCCGCGTCTCAAAAGCTCACTGCGTTGCAAGCCGATCAACGAAATGCAGAGATCGCGGTGGCGACGGCCGAGATTACACACGGTAACGCAGGGAAAATGCAGGTACACGTCGATCGAGAACGTGCGTCCACCGATTCTCGGACACTGCTCGCGGAGTGGAATGCTCTGATCGACGCGAACCGAGATTTACTGACCACGGTTACCATCTTTTGCATGGTGGACAGAGTGCGGGCGCTGCACGAAACGGAGCGGTTGCGTGCATGCTCAGAATGGGTGAACGAAAAATAGGGTTGACCTATTTCGTTCGGAGCGTATGATTCGTTCATCCATTTCGTGCACCCAAGGGGCCAAGTATGTCGCGCACGTTCATTTATGCCCGCGTCTCTACCGCCGAGCAGACGCCAGAAAACCAAATTCGCGAGATTGAGACGGCAGGCTTCGCAGTCGACCAGGACAAGCGTAAGCAGCGGATCGTTTCTGAGTGCATTAGCGGTAGTGTGGCGGCCAGTGAGCGCCCCGGCTTCTCGAAGCTCTTGGACCGTATGGAGTCGGGCGACGTGTTGATTGTGACCAAGCTCGACCGCCTAGGACGGAACGCAATGGATGTGCGTGCCACTGTCGAGAGATTGGCGGCGGATGGTGTTCGGGTGCACTGTTTGGCGCTCGGTGGCGTCGACCTGACAAGTAGCGCGGGAAAGATGACGATGCAGGTCTTGTGCGCTGTCGCGGAGTTTGAGCGCGATCTACTTATCGAGCGCACACAAGCCGGGCTTGCTCGTGCGAAGGCGGAAGGCAAGGTGATGGGGCGCCCGTCAGCGTTGACCGCGGAGCAGCAAGAGGACGTGCGCAGTAGGCTTGCGCAGGGAGCTACAGTGTCGGATCTTGCGCGCGTTTACAAGACGAGCCGCACGACGATTCAGCGTGTTCGCGATCGTGCGTGAATAATCATCATACAATAGGGCGGTAACACTGACCGACACAAGGAGTCATTGCAGTGGATACCGCGCGCGACAAACATACCCTCGAATTGGTTGAGGCCGAAGAGCTGTGGAATATGGCCACAGTCGATCAAGACGGGTACATATGCCCAGGATGCGAGACGAGCGTATTCCCCGCGTCATACGACAAACAGAAGAACAAGAAGCGCCCGTATTTCACATTAGGCCCGACCAATAAGCACGTGCCCGGTTGCGACGTGGATGGTGAGGAGAAAGTTGTTAAGCGGGCGAAGAAAGAACGCGTAGGCACGCCCGAAGGGTTTCCGCTTCCGTTTCCGAACAGATTGACGCTGACTGACGAGCGTCCGGTTGTTCCTGGCGGTGAAGGGAATCTGCCGACTGTGCAAGGTCCGGTGCGGACTGGTAGTCGGACGCGGGCGGGAAGCGTGGGGGCCGGGCATCACGGGCACACGGTAAAAACTATTCGTCCAGCCTGCCGAGCATTTATCAACTACCCGCACGATCGCGGACACCTGCCGTTTTCGATTGATGATGTTCCGGGGAAAACTTACGCCGAGGTATTCTGGTACTTGCGCTCCAAAAAGCCAGAATATTTTGACTCTCCAAGACATCTTTACTACGCGACGATACGCTGGAAATCTGAGCCTGTCGTAGCAGACTCACATTGTGAGTTGACGCTCAACGTTGGGGAGTGGGATGCAGCAAAGAAAGCGCACAAGAGTCTCTCGCGAGTCCGGGTGGATTGGTCGAATTGGAGTCAAACGCGTCGCGATTCACTCATCAGAGAGTTTGAGGCGACTCGAAATGAAGCTGCGGAGCAAGCCAAGACAAGTAGTGACGTAAAAGGCTGGTTGTTTTTTGTTGGCACACAGGACGCCGAAGATCCTGAGGTGTTCCACGTCGACAATTATCGACTGATCTGTTGTCTGGCTGCCGATCTGGTATGGCCTTCAAGGTCGTAAGGTAAGCATTCCGGCCGCGCTGTTGGCTCATGGGCGGGATTGGCGTAGCCCGCAAAGCTGGTCCCGCTCCTTCACAGCCACGGCGCGCCGTTTGTCTATGTAGTCTGCCAAGTCCTGCACGTACACGCCGCGCGTCGACTTTTGACTCGACTCGATCTTGACCACTGGAATAGAGATTTCGCCGAGCGCAATCTTTCTAAGCATTGCATTAAATTCCAGGTGCGGGAAATATTCTTTGCGAACATCATCCAATGGAATGATGGCGCGTGCCCCAAATTGAGCCAGAAGCAAAAATACCGTATTCATCTGTATTCGGCGGAAGGTTATTGTTAGATTAATTAAAATATCGTCGCATTTCGCTGTCGTTCTTTTTCAGCTTCCTCGCGTCGCGAATCGATGTGGATGGCTAAATCGATCATATAAATTCCCTTTGCTGTCTTTTTGCTTGCCTCAATACGTAACACCGGTAATGGGATTTCCCCGTGCACAAGCTTTCGGACGAACACCTGAGGGTCTAAGTGGTTGAAATATTCTTTGCGCACTTCGTCGAGTGGGATCGCTGCGCGTGGGCCGAACTGCGCCATAAGGAAAAAGAGCGTGTCGGTCATTTTCTCGTTGCTCGATGGTGAAACCCACTTGATGCCATCGATGGTGTAATGGTTGATATTTGCTACCTAATTGGTTGCCGGTCGCGCGTGATTTTGTTGATATTGCTACCGAATTGGGATTAATGAGACGCTGCGAAAATATCGCTTGTAAACGCTTATTCGTGCAATTACAATTGACTCATCGCTGAAACAGCAGCGATTCGAGCTTGGCCGCTCGATATGCAAAAGGCGGACTTCCGCCGCTCGGCGGATTTTTTTGTCCGTATGCCTTCGCGTGCCTTTTTCAATGGCGGGCCCTGGCTGAGGGGACACCTTCGGGTGTGCCGGGTTCCTTTTGCCCCGGTCGGCCAACCCTAAAGCCTTGCGCCCGCCACCTCCATCTTGGCCGATGGAGCGCGGGTTTCGAAACCGCAGCAAAAGGAGGCTTTACCATGCGCCAGTTCAACCAAAACCAGTCCGCCCAATCTGCTGCCCGCGGCATCGTCGGTGTAGCGAAGGGCCGCGGCGTCGGCCGCGCCGCAGAATTTGACGTGAACATGTATATCGGCATCCCCGCCGAGGTTCGCTCGCTTCTCAATGTTCCCGGTGTGGATCGCACTGAAGCCTGCAACATCGGTGCATTGTGTGCTGCGTTGCTTGCCAAGCATTTGCGCGATGAGCCCGCTCTGGCCGGTAGCAACCGCGTCGGCGCCGTGATCGAGCGGATGAAGGGGTTGGGCGGCGAAGGCGGATACGAGGCCGGGCTCTTCGCCGTGCTCGAACACCTGATTGTGGAGGGGGTGAAGCACGTCAACCCGGACACGCTCGCGATTCGGTCGCTGGCGGCCGTGGCGCGAGCCCGGACCGCAAGAAGACGTGAGGACGCTGCGGAACTTCACATCTGAACTTGTTTTCGCGCGGTGGGCGATAGAAGAGGTTGGGGTTCGGCCGCGCGCGGTCTCGCCCCCTTCGATCTGAGGGATCGTTACAGACGTGGACCGATTGTCTTCCTGAAATCGAGGAAGGGGGTGAGGAAGGTTTCCAGTCTAAGCAGCCCTTGATCGCCGCCAATCCAGAAATAGTCGTTCTGCTGCTGTTCGAACCATTCGCGGGCCTCGTTTGGACTGCCTTCGCGGAGCCGCTTCTTGTAAGTCTTGTATCCCATGATGCGGGCGGCCCTAGTATGCATTTCCTCCAGAATGCTCACTATCTCACTGTCTTGACCGAATAGAAATCGCGACTCTCGCATCGCTTTGACGAAAGCGCGGTGGGCTTCCTGATGTTGTTCGTTGGCTTCGTCGTAGCTCGACAACACATGGTAGAAGTCGATCGACGCTGTATAGACGCCGAATCGTCGATCGTAGAGATCGAGCCGAAGCTTCTCGCGGTTCGTTCGATGCTGCTGATACGCGATCCAGGCTACGTACGCGCTTATCAGGATGGTCGGGAGCGCGGTTATCAATGAGGTGCTGTTGGCGGAGGTCATGTCTCGCGACTGTGCCGTGGGCTTGGCTTTGATGCGTTGTTAGGGCTTCTGAACTGTTGGGGCTGACGTTGGTTCACAGGGGTGTTGGGTTACGCAGAGTGGGGCTGGCGCGTTTGCTAAAACCGCTATTGCCAAGACCCGACGACTGAATCGCTGTCGTTTCCGTGGCCGCCGCCCGTGCTGAACACATCGATTTCCCCGTGCGTACCTGGGTTGCGATATTGGTACGGGGCGCCCCACGGATCCGGCGGCATGCGTTCAAGGTATCCGCCGGCCTTCCAATTGACCGGCGCCGGTTCGGTAGTCGGCTTCTGCGCGAGTGCGGCTAGACCTTGGTCTTGCGTCGGGTAGCGGCCGTTGTCGAGTCGGTACAGCTTGAGCGCTTGCATGATCGTGCCGATGTCCTGCCGGGCGGCGACTCGGCGCATTTCATCCTTCCCATTGCTTGCCGTTATCTGCGTCGCAGCCGCTGCCGCGTTGATGCAATTGGGATCGTCCTTAAGTTGACCGGGATTCGAGCCGCACTCGGAAAGTGCCCGGCTGAGAGCGTCGCGGTTCACCATGAATTCGTCGACCTTCATCACGCGATCGAGTCCGGGGACTTGGGTTCGATTGCACGCGGTTAGCGTGACCGTGAGCAAGACGGCGAGTGACGCCGCTTTGAGAGTGGTTCTCATGTGATGGTCTCGTATACGTGTTTTTGTATTGCTGCGCGTGGGAAACGATACCTTCAACTAGCCCGGTATACCGCCGGAGTCGATATGCATCGCTCGTATGGTACCTTTAGACCGTACGATCATTCGGGTAGATGTTGACGATGGCATGGGCTTGGGGAGGCCGCCGTGACCGAGCAGGTAAATCCGGAGTATGTAAGAGCCGTTCGACAAGCGTTAGTCGAGTGGCGAGAAACCTTTAACGATGGATTCCAAGCATGGATTCTCGAAACTGTCAAAACGCTTGCAATAATTAACAGTGCGGGGCTTGCTGGCGTCGCTGCGATTTTTGCGAGCGACGGCACGGCCAAATTGATACTCGGCCGGTATCCATCAGCCGCGCTATTCGCGCTTGGTCTAGCCGCGGCAGTCGTGGATATGTATTCAAATGCGCGCGGCAATTTGGCACGCGAGAGGGAAATCATACAACGCATACGTCAGTTCGACCGACGTGAGCTGGACTGCCGAAACGCGCTCGACGACGTGCAAGGCGGGAAGGTTGCCTTCACCGTGGCATCCTGCGCGGGTTGGTTGTCCGGCGCCGCATTTCTCGCAGGTGCTTTGCCCTTCATCCGCGCTGCGTTGGCGCCGCTGATTTGCTAGCGCAGGGGCCAGCCGCTGGTGGTATTTTTGGTGGTATCTCTTGTGCAGAGGACTTCTCTGTACCCATTGGGGTTGAGGTTGCTAGGTTTATTCGAGTCCGGTCCCCACCACGATCGCTTTCATTGCGATTCGACGACGGTTCAAAAACCCGCGAGAAGCCATGCGCTCGCGGGTTTTTTTGTTGTTGCGATGTGGCATTGGATGCGTTTGCCGTCCGCGGGCATGCGGGAGCATGCTTCTTTTACACGCGTTGCAATGCGATACCGGCGAGCGGCGTACCGACGTCGTGCCCGGCGGATCGTCTCGTCAAAGCAAACCGGCGCAACGCCATGCGTTCAGATCAGGCCCATTGCCGATGCCTTGAGCGTCGCTGCCGCGCGCGTCGAACATCCAAGCTTGCGAAACACGCTTTCGACGTGTGTGCGTACCGTGCTCGGGCTGATGGTCAGTTCCCGGGCAGCCTCCTTGTTGCTCGCGCCGCGCGAGATCACGCGCAGCACGTCGATCTCGCGCACGGACAGGCCGGCGCCGGACGGCGTGTTTCTGGATACGCGTCTGGCGACGGGCATGCCTGCCGACGTCAGCACACCGACCGCTTCGCCGCATAGCCGGCCACTGGCGGCCTCGTCTTGCAGCAGACGGGCGGCCGCCTCGTCGGTCAGCGCGGCGCGCCAGGGGCGCGGCGAGCGCAACGCGACCCACGCGACGGACGCCGCCAGCACGCGTGCCTCCAGTGTCAACGCCGGGGCGTGCGCGCCGCGGAAATACCCCGAACCGTCCAGCCGCTCGTACGCAAGCGATGCAAGCAGGGCGGCCTGGCTCAGCGCGCCGGATTGCTTGCCGGCGCGTTCCGTCCAGTACGGCACCAGCCGCACCTTCTCCCACGCGCTTGCCGGCAAGGTCGAGGGCAGGTTCCATACGTCGTTGGGTACGGCGGCCCTGCCGATGCCGTGAATCAGTCCGGCCAGGTAAACGAGCGACCGCCCGGCATCATCCGGTTTGAGTCGCGCATGACACCCGGCCGCCGTTACCGCGACCGCACGCGAAAACCCCGTCATCCACGGCAATTTCAGGTCGACGATGTCGGCGATCAGTTCCGCGGATGTCGTCCGCTGCATGTCGGACGTCGCCAGCGCGATGTCGAACTCGGCCGGCGACGCGCGCCCCAGTTCCGCCAGCCAGGCTTCCGCGTGACGTATCGTCGTCTCGACGAGGTGCGCCGGATAGCGCGAGTCGGCACGTTGCGCGATCAGCCCCAGTGCGCGCTCGACGCCATACGTTCGGCTCAACACCTCCAGATCGCCGGCAAGCGCAACGGCCGGTACGGCTACGGGTACCTGTTCGCGTGCGAGTTGCGCCGGTACGCCGCTGCCGTCCCAGGCTTCAAAAATGTGACGCAGCGCCGTTTCGGTCGCCGTCGAAAGCCCCAGTATTTGCGCGACCTCGCCGGATACTTCGCAGTGAATCCGTGCGAGTTGCATCATCGACGCACGGGCGCTTCCGATTGCCTCGGCCATGCCGGGCCGGTTCTCGAGCATCGCCGTGCGGATCGCGATGTCGTCGCCGAACGCTTCCGCGAAACCTGCTGCATTCGCCGTGCAACCCGACCAGCGAAGCAGCGACACCTCACGAACCGTATCGCATGCCGATGCGCCCAGTCCGGCTGCATCCGCGAGTCGCACACCCAGCCATGCGGTGCGAAGCGAGTGGTCGGTCGGTTGTCCCATGCTCAGATCGCCGATGAAAGCGATGGCTCTCACGGAATCGAATACGCGCAGTGCGGCGTGGCTGGCTTCGGCGTCGAACATCGGGCTCGGCTTGGAAAATCGCTGGGACGAGCGATCGATCATACGCGACGGCACGGGCGGCGCCACGCTGCATGACGCGGTTCCGGGTCGGTCATTTGACCGATCCCGGAGAGCCCGGACGATCGGGACAATCTGGCAGCATGCGGAGCAAGTGAAACGCCAGGCCGCTTGAATGCTTCCGCGTGCCGCGGGTGTCACCTGTGTCGCGGCGATCGGGGCCAATAATCTGAGAAGGAGTCTTCGTCTTATGCCTCATCCCGTTTCTACCCTGGGTGCCGGTCACACCGTCGTCAGCGTCGTGACGTTCGCCGCAGGCCTTTACAGTTTCGTCCGATATCAGAAGATCGACAGCGCGACGCGGTCAGCCAGGATTTACGTCGCAGGAATGGTGATATCGGTGTTCACGTCGTTCGGCTTGTCCAGCACTGGCGGCTTCAATGCCGGGCATGCCCTCGGCATCCTGGCGCTGATCGCGACATCGGGCGGACTCCTCGTGCCGCGCATCGAAACGCTGGGGCGCGCGCGGCCGTACCTCGCCCAGTTCGCATTTTCGTTCAGTTTCTTTCTGCTGCTGGTTCCCGGGATCAACGAGACGCTGACACGGCTGCCGATCGGTCATCCGCTTGCGAACGGCCCCGAATCTCCTGTCGTGCGCGGGTCGCTCGTCGCGTGGCTGGGCATCTTCGTGCTTGCAGCGGTGTTGCAGGGTATGTCGCTTCGGTCGCGCCGCAGTACCTGAATGTGCGGCGAGCGGGCTCCCTGTCGTTTCATTACTCGGGGCGCCCGGCCGCGCAACCTGCCGGATCGTTGCTTGCCGACCGGACCCGCAACGTGTCGATCAGCGCGCGCAACCCGCCGGAAACATGGCGATGGCCGGGGTAATACAGACACAGTCCCGGCATGACCGGACACCAGTCGGTCAACACACGTTCGAGATGTCCGTCGCGCAGTGCATCGCGGACGAGATGATCGGGCACGAACGCAATCCCGATGCCGTCGATCGCGGCATCGACCATCAATGGCTGGTCGGTCAGCGTGAGCGGGCCGCCGACATTGACCGTTTCGACGACGCCACGCCGCTCGAACTCCCAGCGGTAGATCGCGCCGCTGTCGAAGCGAAACCGGATGCAGTCGTGTCGATGCAGATCCTGCGGTACGTCGGGGCGACCGCGCGCGGCGAAATAGGCCGGTGAAGCGACGGCGGCAAACTGCACCGGTTCGGACACGCGAACCGCGATCATGTCTTGCGGCACGGCCTCGGCCAGCCGGATCCCCGCGTCGAATCCACCGGCGACGATGTCACCGAGTTTCCCGTCCGTCACGATGTCGAGGTGAACCTGCGGGTAGTCGCGCAGGAAGCGCGCAAGCACCGGCTTCAGCACCATGAGGATCGCGCCTTCGCTGGCGTTGATGCGCACGGTGCCGCTGGGCGTGTCGCGCATCCCGTCGACGGCGAGCATCGCGTCGGCCACCGACGAGATCGCCGGACGGAGTTTCTCGAGGAGCCGCTCGCCGGCATCCGTCAGCGACACGCTGCGGGTCGTGCGGTTGAACAGGCGAACCCCCAGGCGTTGCTCGAGGCTCTTGATCGAATGGCTGATCGCCGACGGCGTGACGTCGAGTTCGATCGATGCCGCGCGAAAGCTGAGGTGCGTTGCCGCGGCGAGGAACACGTTGAGCGAGAACAGATCGCCGCTTTTCAATTGATGAGTTGAATTCATCTTGATGTAAAGATTGGCGAGATTGTCATGATAATGCGCCTTTTCTAGACTAGGGCGTCCGTCAACGCCGGGGCCGATTGCGGCGCAAGCACCGGCGGGCCGGGCAATGAACCCTACGTTCGGTTGAAAAAGGAGCAAGCAATGAAGATGAAGGCGGTCGTGATGACCGGCGCCAATCGCCCCTGGGAAGTGTGGGAAGTGCCGGTGCCGGTAGCCGGGCCGGGGCAGGTGCTGGTGAAGGTTCATGCGTCCGGGATGTGCTACACGGATGTCTGGGCAACGCAAGGTTACGGCGGTGACATTTATCCGCAGACACCCGGCCACGAGGTCGTCGGCGAAATTGTCGAGGTCGGCGCGGGCGTCCATACGCGCAGGGTGGGCGACCGGATCGGCACGACGTGGGTGCAGTCCGCATGCGGGCGCTGCGCGTACTGTCGCGAGAATCGTCCGCTTTCCGGCCAGACGGCCGTGAATTGCGACGCGCCGCGGACCACCGGGTTTGCTTCGCAGGGCGGACATGCGGAGTACATCGCCGTTGCGGCCGAGGGGACGGTGTTGCTGCCCGACGGGCTGGCGTATGTCGATGCCGCGCCGATGATGTGTGCCGGCTATACGACGTGGAGCGGCCTGCGCGACGCCGCGCCGCAACCGCATGAGAAGGTCGCCGTGCTCGGCATCGGTGGATTGGGACACGTGGCGCTGCAACTGTCGCGGGCCTGCGGCTTCGAGACCATCGCGATCACGCACTCCGAGGACAAGCGCGACCTGGCGATCCGGCTGGGCGCGGACCAGGTCGTCGCAAACGGCGCGGAACTTCGCGAGGCGGGCGGCGCAGACGTGCTGCTCGTCACGACCAACGAGTTCAGTACTGCAGAGGAAGCGGTGGCCGGGTTGCGGGTCGATGGCCGCGTGATCCTCTGCGGGCTCGATTTCACCAAGCCGTTCTCGATCGCGTCGGCAAGCAAGCCGTTCCACATGATGCGCCAGCAGGTCATCGGTTCCACGCATCGAGGTTTGCGCTATCTGAGCGAAGTGCTGGAGCTCGCCGCCAAAGGCCGGGTCAAGCCGATCGTCGAGACGTTTGCGCTGGACGAGGCGACCGAAGCCTTCGACCGCCTCGCGTCGGGGAAGATGCGCTTTCGGGGCGTATTCGCGCCTGCGCAAGGGCACTGAAACCGAAGGTTGCCGGGGGGAGCGGAGGTATCCCCCGGCAAGCACGCGATTCGTCCGACAGAGCCGCCACCGACCGCGGCATGCTCCGCTCATTTCCCCTCAAGGCCCGGTGCAGTGCAGCACTGCACCGGGCGGCCGCCCGCCGAGGTAGGCCCGTCGATTCTCCCTCTTACGCCCGCCATGGCAAATCTGCTCACCGCAATCGAGCGGCTTGGGCATCGACGTCGGGCGCGGCAAGGCATAGATTTCCAAGGTTGACGTGCTTATCCGCACGTCAGCCCGCGCGCAGGCCGGCAACCGGCCGCGCGTTCCCAAACAGCGTGAGACACAATCGAGCGTGGAGACGACACGATGAGCCTGTCAGAGCCATTGCGTCTGCATGTGCCGGAGCCCACCGGGCGTCCGGGCTGCAAGACGGATTTTTCCTACCTGCATCTATCGCCGGCCGGCGCCGTCCGCCGCCCGCCGATCGACGTAGCCGCGGCGGACACCGCCGACCTCGCCCGCAGCCTCGTGCGCGTGCTCGACGACAGCGGCAAGGCCGTCGGCCCGTGGGCACCCGATCTCGACGATGCGCGACTGATCGCCGGGCTGCGCGCGATGCTCAAGACCCGCATTTTCGACGCGCGCATGATGATCGCGCAGCGCCAGAAGAAAATCTCCTTCTACATGTTGAGCCTCGGCGAAGAGGCGATCGGCACCGCGCACGCGATGGCGCTGCGCGACGGCGACATGTGCTTTCCGACCTACCGGCAGCAGAGCATCCTGATCGCGCGCGACGTGCCGCTCGAACGGATGATCTGCCAGCTGATGTCGAACGAAGGCGATCCGCTGAAGGGCCGCCAGCTTCCGGTGATGTACTCCGACCGCGAAGCCGGCTTCTTCTCCATTTCCGGCAACCTCGCGACGCAGTTCATCCAGGCGGTCGGCTGGGCAATGGCGTCGGCGATCAAGGGCGACACGAAGATCGCGTCCGCGTGGATCGGCGACGGCGCGACGGCCGAAGCCGACTTCCATACCGCGCTCACGTTCGCGCACGTGTACCGCGCACCGGTCGTGCTGAACGTCGTCAACAACCAGTGGGCGATCTCGACGTTCCAGGCGATCGCGGGCGGCGAGGGCACGACCTTCGCCGGGCGCGGCGTCGGCTGCGGGATCGCGTCGCTGCGCGTCGACGGCAACGACTTCCTCGCGATCTACGCGGCGTCGAGCTGGGCGGCCGAACGCGCGCGCCGCAATCTCGGCCCGACGCTGATCGAGTGGGTGACCTACCGCGCGGGCGCGCATTCGACGTCGGACGATCCGACCAAGTACCGGCCGAGCGACGACTGGTCGCATTTCCCGCTGGGCGATCCGATCGAGCGTTTCAAGCGCCACCTGATCGTCAAGGGCATCTGGTCCGACAGCGCACACGACGCGCTGACGGCCGAGCTCGAAGCCGAGGTGATCGCCGCGCAGAAGGAAGCCGAGAAATACGGGACGCTGGCCGACGACCGGATTCCGTCGCCGGCCTCGATGTTCGACGACGTATACAAGGAGCTGCCCGCGCACTTGCGCCGCCAGCGCCAGGAACTGGGAGCATGATCATGGCGCAACAAGAGACAGGCACGGCGACGCAGCCGATGACGATGATCCAGGCGCTGCGCTCCGCGATGGACGTGATGCTCGGGCGCGACAGCGACGTGGTCGTGTTCGGGCAGGACGTCGGCTATTTCGGCGGCGTGTTCCGCTGTACCGAAGGACTGCAGAACAAATACGGCAAGTCGCGCGTGTTCGATGCGCCGATCTCCGAAGGCGGGATCGTCGGCGCGGCGGTCGGGATGGGCGCGTACGGGCTGCGCCCCGTGTGCGAGATCCAGTTCGCCGACTACTTCTACCCGGCATCCGACCAGATCGTGTCGGAAGGTGCGCGGCTGCGCTATCGTTCGGCCGGCCAGTTCATCGCGCCGATGACGATCCGGATGCCGTGCGGCGGCGGCATCTACGGCGGCCAGACGCACAGCCAGAGCCCGGAGGCGATGTTCACGCAGGTGTGCGGGCTGCGCACGGTGATGCCGTCGAATCCGTACGACGCGAAGGGGCTGCTGATCGCATCGATCGAGAACGACGACCCGGTGATCTTCCTCGAACCGAAGCGGCTGTACAACGGGCCGTTCGACGGCCATCACGAGCGGCCGGTCACGTCGTGGCTCAAGCATCCGGCGAGCGCGGTGCCCGAAGGGTATTACACGGTGCCGCTCGATACGGCCGCCATCGTGCGGCCCGGCAACGACGTGACGGTGCTGACGTACGGCACGACCGTGCACGTGTCGCTCGCCGCGGCCGAGGAGACGGGCATCGATGCGGAGGTGATCGACCTGCGCACGCTGTGGCCGCTCGATCTCGACACGATCGTCGCGTCGGTGCGCAAGACCGGGCGCTGCGTCGTGGTGCACGAGGCGACGCGCACGTGCGGCTATGGCGCGGAGCTCGTGTCGCTGGTTCAGGAACACTGCTTCTACCACCTCGAAGCGCCGGTCGAGCGCACAACGGGCTGGGACACGCCGTATCCGCATGCGCAGGAATGGGCGTACTTTCCGGGCCCGACCCGGGTCGGTGAAGCGTTGCGACGCGTGATGGAGGCGTGAGATGGGGATTCATGTCATCAAGATGCCGGATATCGGCGAAGGGATCGCCGAGGTCGAGCTGGTGGCCTGGCACGTGGAAGTCGGGCAGGTAATCAAGGAAGACCAGCCGCTCGCCGACGTGATGACCGACAAGGCGGCGGTCGAGATTCCGTCGCCGGTGACGGGCAAGGTGATCGAGCTGGGTGGCCGGATCGGCGAGATGATGGCGGTCGGCAGCGAGCTGATTCGCCTCGAAGTCGAAGGCAGCGGCAACCTGAAGGCCGGCGCACCGGTGCGCGAAACAAAGGTAGAAACCGCACCGGTCGCGGCGGCGCCGTCGAAGCCGGCGGCCGACGTGCCGGCCGAACCGCCAGCACGGCCGGCGGCGAGTCATGCGCCGTCGAAGCCGCGTCGCGAGGAACCCGCGACGCAGCCGCGCGCGGCGCTCGCGCCGGGCGAACGGCCGCTCGCGTCGCCGGCCGTGCGTCAGCGCGCGTGGGACATGGGCATCGAGCTGCGCTACGTGCGCGGCACCGGTGAAGCAGGGCGGATCCTGCATGCGGACCTCGATGCGTATGCGGGCACGGGGGGCGGCGCGGCGCGACCGTCGAATGCACACGGCTACGCCGAGCGCAACGACGAAACCGAAGTGCCGGTGATCGGCTTGCGGCGTGCGATCGCGCGCAAGATGCAGGAAGCGAAGCGCCGCATTCCGCACTTCAGCTACGTCGAGGAAATCGACGTCACCGAGCTCGAATCGTTGCGCACGGAGCTGAACCGCCGCCACGGCGAGACGCGCGGCAAGCTCACGCCGCTGCCGTTGCTGATCCGCGCGATGGTGATCGCGTTGCGCGATTTCCCGCAGATCAATGCGCGTTTCGACGACGAGGCGGGTGTCGTCACGCGTTACGGCGCGGTGCACATGGGCGTCGCGACGCAGACGGACGGCGGCCTCACGGTGCCCGTGCTGCGTCATGCCGAAGCACGCGACGTGTGGTCGATCTCGGCGGAAATCGCGCGGCTTGCCGATGCGGTGCGCGCGAACCGTGCGCAGCGCGACGAGCTGAGCGGTTCGACGATCACGATCTCGAGCCTCGGTGCGCTCGGCGGCATCGTGTCGACACCGGTGATCAATCATCCGGAAGTCGGCATCGTCGGCGTGAACCGGATCGTCGAGCGCCCGATGATCCGCGACGGCGCGGTTGTCGCGCGCAAGATGATGAACCTGTCGTCGTCGTTCGATCATCGCGTCGTCGACGGCGCGGATGCGGCCGAATTCATCCAGGCCGTGCGCGCGGTGCTCGAACGCCCGGCACTGCTGTTCGTGGAGTGAGCACGATGAAGAACGAACACACCACATTGCTCGTCATCGGCGGCGGCCCGGGCGGCTACGTCGCCGCGATCCGCGCCGGTCAGCTCGGCATTCCGACCGTGCTGGTCGAGCGCGACCGGCTCGGCGGCACCTGCCTGAATATCGGCTGCATTCCGTCGAAGGCGCTGATCCACGTGGCCGATGCGTTCGAACAGGCGTGCGGTCATGCGGGCGAAGGCGCGCTCGGGATCCGCGTGCGCACGCCCGAGATCGACATTGGGAAAAGCGTCGCGTGGAAGGACGGCATCGTCGACCGGCTGACGCGCGGCGTCGGCGCGCTGCTCAAGAAGAACGGCGTGCGCGTGCTGCATGGCGACGCACACGTGGTCGACGGCAAGACTGTCGACGTCGTCACCGGCGGGCACTCGGTGCGGATCAGTTGCGAACACCTGTTGCTCGCGACCGGTTCCGAGCCGGTCGAGTTGCCGACGATGCCGTTCGGCGGGCATGTCGTGTCGT
Source organism: Burkholderia sp. (assembly GCA_031253835.1). Lineage (GTDB taxonomy): Bacteria > Pseudomonadota > Gammaproteobacteria > Burkholderiales > Burkholderiaceae > Burkholderia. Next base: position 127,672 of record JAIRVP010000015.1, read on the forward strand.
CGACCGAGGCATTGTCGCCCGCGACGCTGCCGAAGCGGCTGGTCGTCGTCGGGGCCGGGTATATCGGGCTCGAACTCGGGACCGTCTATCGCAAGCTCGGTGTCGACGTCAGCATCGTCGAAGCGGCCGAGCGTGTGCTGCCTGCGTACGATGCCGAACTCGGGCGGCCGGTGGCCGATTCGCTCGCGCGGCTCGGCGTCCGGCTGTGGCTCGGCCACAAGGTGCTAGGGCTGGCGGAGAAGGGCGCGGTGCGCGTGCAGGCCGCCGACGGCGCCGAGCAGACGCTGCCGGCCGATCGCGTGCTGGTGGCCGTCGGCCGCCGGCCGCGCGTCGACGGTTTCGGGCTCGAGACGCTGCAGCTCGATCGCAACGGCCGCGCGCTGCAAATCGACGACGAATGCCGGACGTCGATGCGCAACGTATGGGCGATCGGCGACGTCGCGGGCGAGCCGATGCTCGCGCATCGCGCGATGGCGCAAGGCGAGATGGTCGCCGAGCTGATCGCCGGCCGGCGCCGCCAGTTCGTGCCGGCGTCGATTCCGGCCGTGTGCTTCACCGATCCCGAGATCGTGACGGCCGGCTGGTCGCCGGACGATGCGCATGCGGCCGGCGTCGATTGCGTGAGCGCATCGTTCCCGTTTGCGGCGAACGGGCGCGCGATGACGCTCCAGGCGACCGATGGCTTCGTGCGTGTCGTCGCGCGGCGCGACAACCACCTGATCGTCGGCTGGCAGGCCGTCGGGCGCGGCGTGTCGGAACTGGCTGCGGCGTTCTCGCAGTCGCTGGAGATGGGCGCGCGGCTGGAGGACATCGGCGGCACGATCCATGCGCACCCGACGCTCGGCGAGGCGCTGCAGGAAGCGGCGTTGCGGGCGCTCGGGCATGCGTTGCATATCTGACGTCACGCCATCCTGAAACGGAGGCGCCGATGCGCAAGGCGCGCATCGGCGTCTTTCCGGTCACCGTACATTCCATCGCGCATGCGCCAATCTGAAACGGCGACCCGCGCGTTCACCGCTCGTCACGAAAGCGCACGCGGTTCGACGCGCCGCGCCGTCACCTCACGATAGAACCCGTCGATCGCATCGACCATCTGCGACAGCCCCGGCTGTTCGAGCGGATAGTGGCCCGCGTTCTCCAGCATCGCGACCCTGACCGCCACGTGGCGAATCCGCGCGAGGAACGGCTCGCTCAGATGCAGCGGCGTCCAGCGATCCGCGGCCGGTTGCGTGAGCAGGATCGGGCACACGGTGAAATCCTCCGGCTCGACGGCCGGCCGGTACGAAATGTAGGAATCGAGAAACGCCATCGTCATCGCGTTGCCGGCCGACGTCCGGTCGGACATCCACACCTTCAGCGCGTCGTCGCGGTTCACGAGCGCATGCATCTTGCTGGCCAGCGACATCGGGATGCGCATCGCGCGCAGCGGCGTCTTCGCGGTGAAGTGCGTCATCGGGCCGCCGACGCGGCTCATGAAGCGATTGCGCGCGGTTTCGTCGCGCACCTGCTGCAGGCGCTGGTCGAGAAAGGTCATGCCGACGATGCCGTCGACCTTTCCGTTCAGCGCCGCCACGTGATACGTCAGCATGCCGCCCGCACTGAGCCCGTACAGCACGACCGGGCGATCGTCCTTCGCGCGCTCGGCGTCGATCAGGTCGCTGCCGGCGCGTACCCAGTCGTCGTAGCGGACGAGCGCGCCGTCGGCCACCTCGGTCATCCCGTATTCGGGCATGTCGACGGCAATCGTCTCGTAGCCGCGGCGCGCGAGCTGCTCGCCGACGATCATCGACATCTGGCGCCCGTTGGTGCCGACGCCATGGAACAGGATCGCCTTCACGCGGGCCTGCGGGTTGCGGTACGTGTCGAGGTGCAGGCGGTGGCCGCGCCAGCGCCACCATTCCTCGGTCGGCTGCCGATCGTCCGCCCACTGGAACTCGGGCGGCAGGAAGGTCTGCATGGCGCGCCAGGCAGGCTGGTCGGCGTAGGTCTTGGACATGGCGGGCTCCGGTTGATCGAGCGACAGCGCGGGTGGCGATGGATCCCATCTTGATTGTCCGGCCGCTCGCCGGCCATGCTGCGGCAGGCCAACCGCTTTAGAATCTAGGCCAACCCCACGTCGCGAGGCGTCTGATGAATGTCTGGAACTTTGCCCGCAGCCCGGCTTCCGTCCTGCTGATGATCGAATTCGGGCGGGACCGGAAGATTGCGCCGCCGGCGTTGCTCAAGGGCTCGCAGCTCACGCTGAAGCAGCTCGCCGACCCGGATTTCACGGTGCTGGCCGCGCAGGAGCTGGCCGTCGCATCGAATCTGCTTGACCTGACGGCCGGCGAGGCCGGCATCGGCCTGAAGGTCGGCCTGTCGTACCAGCTGTCGGCGTACGGGCTGCTCGGTTACGGGCTGCTGAGCAGCGCGACGGGCATGGACGCGGTCGCGCTCGCCGGCCGCTACCTGGCACTGACCTATACGTTCGTCGGGATGACGTTTCGCCGCGTCGGGCCGCACGACGCGATCCGGTTCGACGCATCGCCGGAGCTCGCCGCGAACGTGCAGCGCTTCTTCGTCGAACGTGCGATGGGGGCGACGTGCCGCGTGCTGCGCGACGTGATCGGCAGCGGGTTCGAACTCGCGACGTTCGATCTTGCGTGCGACGCCGACGCCGGTACTGACGCAAAACAGACGGTGCTCGGCGCGAAGATCCGGCACGGCCAGCCTGCCGATACGCTCACGTTCGAGCATGCGCATCTCGAGCGGCCGTTGCCGCAGGCGAATGCCGCGACCGCGGCGATGTGCGAGCGCATGTGCGCCGAACTGATGACCCGCCGGCGCACGCGCGTCGACCTCGTGTCGTTCCTGAACGAGTACCTGGCCACGCGCCCGTTCGACCGGCCGCCGCAGTTGAAGGACATCGCGACGCTGCTCAACACGAGCGAGCGCACGTTGAAGCGCCGGCTGCAGGAAGAGGGCGCGTGCTTCCGCGACATCTCGAATGCGGTGCGCAAGGCGCGTGCGCAGGCGCTGATCGCCGAAGGCCGGCTGTCGATCAAGGAGATTGCGGAGGAACTGGGCTTCAGCGACATGTCGTCGTTCTCGCAGGCGTACAAGCGCTGGACGGGTGTTGCGCCGAGCGTGTCGCGACAGGGCGCGGTTGCTTCGTAGCATGAATTCGCTTGCGTGCACGGTCTGCATTGTTTGGCGTGCGAAAGGCGAAAGAATGGATGTTTCGAGAGATAGGGCGCGATAAAGATAGCGAAAAACATGGAAAGGTGCGGTGAATGGAGGCGCGGGCGCTCCTTGGGGGCAACCCCCATCGGCTCATTCGAGATATGTAATGAGGGCTGTCTGTAATTTTTCGAGATGCAGGAGGGTTGTCGGCGCGAGGTCGGCCGACGATCATGTCGATAGCCGGAAACCGGGCCGCATCGGGCCCGCCAACGCAGGCTTCACACGGAAGAACCGGATATGAAACTGCTGCTCGTCGGCGCGACCGGACTCGTCGGGCGCCATGTCCTCGAAGTTGCGCTCGCCGATTCGCGGGTCGACCAGGTGGTCGTCCTCGCGCGCCGGCCGCTGTCGCCGCATCCGAAGATGCGCGCGCTGGAGGTCGATTTCGACCAGCTGCCCGACGCGGCCGACGGGTGGCAGGCCGATGCGGTCATTTGCACGCTTGGCACGACGATGCGGGCCGCCGGCTCGCAGGCGGCCTTCCGGCGCGTCGACCACGACTATCCGCTGGCGGTCGCGCGGCTCGCGCACCGGCACGGCACGCCGACCTACGTGCTGAATTCCGCCCTGGGCGCGGATGCCGCGTCGCGCATCTTCTACAACCGCGTGAAGGGCGAGGTCGAGCAGGCGCTGGCGGGCGTCGGGTTTGCGTCGCTCACCTATGTGCGGCCGGGCCTGATCGGCGGCAGCCGTGACGAATTCAGGTTCGGCGAGCGGCTGTTCGTGTTCGCGTTGAACGCTGTCGGGCCGGTGCTGCCGGCGAAGTGGCGCGTGAATCCCGCGTCGCGGATCGCACGCGCGCTGGTCGATGCCGCGATCGACGCGCGGCCGGGCGTGCACGTCGTCGCGTCGGACCGGCTCGTCTGACGCGCAGCGGCGCGCTCGTCTGCCCGGCTAATCGCCTGCCAACCCGTCGAGCCCGCCGAACTGTTCGGCGAGCGCGGCGGTGAACGCATCCAGCGCTTCGCTGCCGTCGCAGTTCCTCGGCGTCGCGAGCTGGAATTCGACCGTATGGCTCAGCTTGCTGGCGAGCAGCCTGCGCATCTTCCCGGCGGCGATCCACGGCGCCGCGACGTGGTCGGGCAGGAAGCCGACATGCGCGCCGGACAGGATGAAGATCACGTCGGCATCGACGTTTTCGGAGAACGCGGTCGGCTGCGCGTTGCGCAACGCCGCCCCCGACGTATTCGTCTTGTAGAGCCGCGCGACGTTGCTCGTGCGTGCGATGTCGTTCACTGAGACGTTTTTTTTCGCAAACAGCGGATGGCGCGCGCCGCAATGCAGCGACTGCTGTTCGACGAACAGCGGCGCGTAGTGCAGGCCGGCCTGGTGGCCGGAGAAATAGCCGATCGCGAGTTGCAGTTCGCCTTTCAGCAGCCTGCGCTCCAGTTCGTCGGGCGGGATCGCGATCATCTCGATCAGCACGTCCGGCGCCTGTTCGCGAAAACGGCCGACGGCCGCCGCGATCGATTCGACGACGTCGGGCGCGAGCCGCTCGGACAAACCGATGCGCAACTCGCCGAGTAACGTGCCCGACACGTGCTGCGTGTCGCGCGTGAACACGTCCATCGCGTGCAGGAGCCGCCGCGTCGACTGCAGTACGCGCTCGCCTTTCGGCGTCAGCCGGAACCCGCTCTTGCCGCGGTCGCACAGCCGGAACCCGAGCCGCGTCTCGAGCTTGGCCATTTGCGTGCTGATGGTCGATGGCGCCATGCCGAGCGTGCCCTGCGCGGCGCTGAAGCCGCCGCATTCGACGATCGTCAGGAACAGCCGCAGCAACTGCACATCCATGTCTCGAAGTCGGGTCAGCATGGCGATACATCGCGTTTCGTGAAGTCGGCTTATGTTAGTTCATATTTTTCGTTGGATGCCGCGGCGGCAGAATCGGGCACGAGGTCGCCAGCCGCGCGGCCGTGTTCCCTTCAGACAGGAATCCGACGATGAGCCAGAACGATTTCGCGTTCACGCGCGACAGCCTCTACGGCACGCAGGCCGAGCCGACCTTCGCGGGCGCGACGAGCTTCATGCGCCGGCGCTTCAGCCGCGATCTCGACGGCGTCGACCTCGCGATCACCGGCGTGCCGTTCGATTCCGCCGCATCGCACCGGCCCGGCACGCGCTTCGGCCCGCGCGGGTTGCGGATCGCGTCGACGGGTATCGCGTGGGAGCGCCCGTGGCCGTGGTCGTTCGATCCGTTCGACGTGCTGGCTGCGGTCGATTACGGCGATTGCGCGTTCGATCTCGGGCAGCCCGAATCGGTGCCGGGAGTCATCGAGCGGCATGCCGATGCGATCCTCGCGCGCGGCTGCGCGATGCTGACGCTCGGCGGCGATCACTTCATCACGTATCCGTTGCTGAAGGCGCATGCGAAGGTGCACGGGCCGCTGTCGCTCGTGCATTTCGATGCGCACACCGACACGTGGCCCGACCGCGACGTGAAGCGCATCGATCACGGGACGATGTTCTATCACGCGGCGCGGGAAGGGTGGGTCGTGCCGGAGCGCTCGGCGCAGATCGGCATCCGGACGACCAACGACGAGCCGATGGGATTCGACATCCAGGATGCGCGCCGGGTGCACGCGTCGACGCCGGCCGCAGTCGCCGCGCGGATTCGCGAGCGCGTCGGCGATCATCCTGTGTACCTCACGTTCGACATCGACTGTCTCGATCCGGCGTTCGCGCCGGGCACCGGTACGCCGGTGTCGGGCGGGCTGTCGAGCCACCAGGCGTTCGAGATCCTGCGTCACCTGGAAGGCATCAACCTGGTCGGCATGGATGTGGTCGAGGTGTCGCCGCCGTATGATCACGCCGAAATCACGTCGCTGGCCGGCGCGACGATCGCGCTGGAACTGATCTGCCTGCATGCGTCGCGCCGGCGGCAGACAAGGGGCAAATCGATCGATGGATGAATTCGTCTGGCGCAAGGCCGTGCCCGGCGACGCGGCCGCGTGCATCGCACTGCGCGGCAAGACCCGCGAGAACGCGTTCACCGACGCGCAGCTGCGCGACCTCGGCATCCCCGTCGACAGCTGGGGCGACGGGATCCGCGACGGCCTGTTCCCGGGGCATGTTTGCTGCGCGAACGCACGCATGGTCGGCTACTGCTTCGGCGACACGGCTTCACGTCGCTGTTTCCCGGCTGCTCGACCGATCCTGCATCGCGCTCGTACGGGTTCTACCGGCATCTCGGCTGGACACCGACCGGCAGGCTGGATGAAGCGGGCGATGAAATCCTGACGCTGGAGGTCGGGCTGCACGCGTGACCGCATGCGTTGCCGCCGGATCGCGACGCTTCGGCGATCCGTCAAACTGTTTCGTCATACAAAGCGATAACGCTATTGCGGCACGCGCGCTGATCTACGATGGAAGCATTGCCGCCATCGCCAGCACGAACCGTGTGCACTCACTACCGCGCCCCCGATGAAGACCCGGGCATCAGCGAACTGAAGATCGGCATCGGCGATCTGTATCGTCGCGACCCGTGGGCACCCGACGTGTATCCCGACTACGCGGCGCCCGTCGCATGCGCCGACGGCGATGGTCTCGCGGTCGTGCCGGCCGTGTTCGGCTTCTGGCCGAAATTCATGCAACCCGAACGGCTCGACGAGCACGGCCGGAAGAGAAAGAAGCTCGATACGGTGAACGCGCGCACGGAAACGGTCGGCGCGTCGCGGCTCTACGGGAATGCCTGGCGCAAGGGCCAGCGCTGCCTGATTCCGGTGCGCTGGATCTGCGAGCCGTGCTACGAGACCGGCCGCAACGTGTGGCACCGGATCGGCGTCGACGGCTGGCAGCCGTACTGCGTCGCCGGTATCTGGCGCCGCTACGAAGACAGCGACGGGCGCGCCTGCGTCGGCATGACGATGCTCACGGTGAACGCCGACGCTCATCCGCTGTTCGCGCGGATGCACCGTCCCGGCGACGAGAAGCGGGCCGTCGTGATCCTGCGCGGCGACGATTACGACGAATGGCTGCACACGCGCGACATCGAGGCCGCGCGGCGCATGCTGAACCTGTTTCCCGCCGCTGACATGACGGCCGAACCCGACCGGGCACCGCCGGCCGGCGCGTGACCTTTCATTTTTCCGACGCCTGACGTGCGGCGGAATGGCCCGGCCGTGCGCCGATTATTCGGACAATTTCGAAAATCGATCGATACCGGGTAATCACCGATATCTCGCAAGTTGTATATACAAGATCATCCGCTGGCAATGTCGGCACACGTCGTGCCGCTTGCGCGCCAGCGTGCAGACCGTGCGTGCGTGGCGCATGCCGGCGATCCACGGCGCCCCGCACCCGCTGAGCCGAAAGGGCGGCTCGCTGCTTGCTGTCTCTTTCAAACCATATGTGGTCCTGAGTATTTTGGAGATTGACCCGTGTCAACGAATTCCAGTGGAAAAGCCGGCGGACTGATCGAGGTACGCTCGATCGACTTCATTCCCGATGCAGAGCGCCACGGCGGCCTGCTGAGCCAGTTCACGCTGTGGCTGTCGGCGAACATGCAGATCACGGCCATCGTCACGGGCGCGCTCGCGGTCGTGCTCGGCGGCGACGTGTTCTGGTCGCTGGTCGCGCTGCTGCTCGGCCAGCTCGTCGGCGGCGCCGTGATGGCGCTGCACGGCGCGCAGGGGCCGCAGCTCGGGCTGCCGCAGATGATCTCGAGCCGCGTGCAGTTCGGCGTGTACGGCGCGATGATCCCGATCGTCCTCGTGTGCCTGATGTATATCGGCTTTTCCGCGAGCGGCTCGGTGCTGGCCGGGCAGGCCGTCGCACAGCTGCTGCACGTCGACGACGCAGCCGGCATCCTGCTGTTCGCGGCCGTGATCGTCGTGCTGACCGTGTTCGGCTACCGCGCGATCCACTTCGTCGGCCGGATCGCGAGCGTGGTCGGCATCGTCGCGTTCGTCTACATGTTCACGCAGCTGTTCGCGAACCACGACGTCGGCGCGCTGCTCGCCAACCGGCATTTCTCGCTCGCGAGCTTCCTGCTGTCGATGTCGCTGTCCGCATCGTGGCAGATCGCGTTCGGCCCGTACGTCGCCGACTATTCGCGCTACCTGCCGCGCTCGACGTCGTCGGTCGCGACGTTTCTCGCGGTCGGCCTCGGTTCGGTGATCGGCGCGCAGGCGGCGATGGTGTTCGGCGTGTTCGCGGCCGCACTGGCCGGCAGCCAGTTCGCGCACCATGAAGTGTCGTATATCGTCGGCCTCGGCTCGACGGGCGCCGTGGCTGCGCTGCTGTACTTCAGCATCGCGTTCGGCAAGGTGACGGTGACGGCGCTCAACGCGTACGGCAGCTTCATGTCGATGGCGACGATCGTCAGCGGCTTCCGCGGCAAGGGCGCGGTGTCGTCGAAGAGCCGCCTCGTGTACATCTTCGGGATGATCTGCGTGTCGACGCTGATCGCGCTCGCGGGCCGTCATTCGTTCCTGAAGGAGTTCACCGCGTTCATCCTGTTCCTGCTGGCGTTCTTCACGCCGTGGAGCGCGATCAACCTGGTCGATTACTACTGCTTCACGCGCTCGCGCTACGACGTGCCGGCGCTGTCCGATCCGGACGGCCGCTACGGCCGCTGGAACGTGATGGCGATCACGATCTACGTGGTCGGCATCCTCGTGCAGCTGCCGTTCATGTCGACGCACATCTACACGGGCCCGCTCGTCGATGCGCTCGGCGGCACCGATATCTCGTGGATCCTCGGGCTGATCGTGCCGGCCGTGCTGTATTACATCTGCGCGCGCGCATCGCGTCGCAGCATCCCCGAACGCCTGATCCTGCCGCTCGAACGCGGCGAAGTTCACCACTGACCGCGCATCTCGCGCATCGGGCCGGCGCGTTGCCGGCCTGAACGCCGAGCCGGGCGCCGTCTGCGCCCGGCTGACCCGACCGATTCCCAATCCCGCGATACCGGTGTGGCGTGATGGCCGCACCCGGTATCGTGTCATTCTCTGTCTATTGAATAGTATGACTAAATATATTGATGCGCGCGGCAGCGATTGCCGGGCGCGGCCGGTGCACGCCGGTCTTCGCGCGACGGTCGCGGTCGCGTGCCTCGCCGCTTCGGGCACCGTGCTCGCGCAGGACGGCGTCACGCTGTACGGCGTGATCGACGAATTTGCGCAGTACGTGAATACGGGCAACGGCTATACGGCGGCGATCAATTCGGGCGGCCAGTGGGGCAGCCGGTTCGGCTTGAAGGGCGACGAGGATATCGGCGGCGGGCAGAAGATCGAGTTCGCGCTGGAAAACGGCTTCAATCCGAACGACGGTTCGCTCGCGAGTTCGGGCAGCCTGTTCAACCGGCAGGCGTGGGTCGGCGTGTCGGGGCAGTGGGGCAAGGTGCGCGCGGGCCGGCAGAATTCGCCGCTGTTCAACGATCAGGGCGGGCAGGACGCGTTCGGCGGCGTCACGCAGGCGTCCGGCATGGACAACCTGACCGTGTTCGCGTTCCGCACGAGCAACACGCTGTCGTACCAGAGCCCGGAGATTGCCGGCTTCCAGGGCGGGCTGTATTTCGGGTTCGGCGACGCGGGCGGCGTGCGCTCGGCCGGCTCCAGCCAGCAGTTCGACCTGACTTACGAGCACGGGCCGTTCGCTGCGTTCGTCGCGGGGCAGTGGCTGAAGAACGCGACGGCGACCACGACCGATCGCACGATCATGGCCGGCGCGTCGTACGAAATCGGCAAGGCCACGGTGTACGGCGGCTTCTCGGCGGTGAAGTGGGCCGACTTCGGGATCGATTCGCGCGTGTACGGGCTGTCGGTCAAATACCAGTTCAATCCGTCGAACTATCTCGCGCTCGGCTACGCGTACCTGCACGACCAGTCGTCGCAGGGCAACAACGCGGACCAGCTCGGGCTGATGTACGAGTACGACCTGTCGAAGCGCACGAGCTTCTACGGTGCGCTGTCGTACCTGCGCAACCGCAACCAGGCCGGCTACACGCTCGCCGGCGCGGCGAACCCCGGCCTGCCGCTTGCGTATCCGGGCGCGAATGCGCGCGGCGTGCAGCTCGGCATCGTGCATCGCTTCTGACGGGCGCGACGCGCCGGGCCGTCCGTGCCCTGCGCTTGCTTCGCGCTCAAGCGCGCACCGTCACTTCCCCAGCCGCTCCGCGAGCGAATAGCGCTGCATGCAGCGCTCCATCGCGTCGAGGAACGCATGCTCGGCCGCGTTCATCTTGCGGTCGCGATGCCACAGCAGGAACACGTCGACATCGACGAGCCCGTCGTCGGGCGGCAGCCGCCACAGCCGCTGCTGCGCGATGTCGTCGCGCACGATGTGCTCGGGCAGGCAGCCGATCCCGTAGCCCGCGAAGATCAGCCGCCGTACTTCCTCGAGGCTCGGCGACGACGCGACGATGCGGCCCGTGAAGCCCTTCTGGTCGCGGAACACGGTGAGCGGCGACAGGCTGTCGCCGATCTGGTCGCTCGTGAACGACACGAAATTCTCCGCGAGCAGATCGTCCATCCGCAACTGCGTCTGCCCGAACAGCCGGTGATGGCGGCCGCAGTAGATCGCATAGCGCTGGCGCAGGAAGCAGCGCATCTCCAGCTTGTCGTGCGGCGTGCGGCACAGGCCGAGCCCGGCCGTGGCCGTCTTCTGCAGCAGCGACGACAGGATGTCCGACGAACGCATCACTTCGATCTGCAGGTCGATGCGCGGATACGCGCGATGGAATTCCGCGAGGAATTCGTCGTAGACGGGCGATTCGATGCGGCTCACCGTCAGCAGCCGGATCGACCCGGTCAGGTCGGCCGTGCTGTCGTCGATTTCCGTTTCGAGGCGCGAGATGCCGCCGTAGATGTCGCTCGCGATCCTGTACACGGCTTCGCCGGCCGGCGTCGGCGCGAAGTGCGCGCCGCGCCGTTCGATCAGCCGGCGTTCGAGCGTCTCCTCGAGCCGGCGCAGCGCCTGGCTTACGGCCGGCTGCGTCACGTGCAGGCGCGCCGCCGCACGGCTCACGCTGCGCTCCTGCATGATTACCAGGTAGGTGCGCAACAGGTTCCAGTCGAGTCGGTCGTTCAGGAACGGGGCGAGGTCGGGGCGCATCGGGTCTCCGGGCGAGGCGTCGGGCAGTCATTAGCTGAATTTATACAGCGAATAATAACTTGAAATTTGACTAATGATTTGCGGTCGCCGATAAAGGAGGGGTGCCGCAGCGTGCGGCGCGAGGCCGCGACAGACGGCCGTCGTCACGATATTGCGCGTCGCCCCGCAGCGGCGCGCGTCAGGAGCCCGCATGACCCAGTCCCTTCCTTCCGCCCGCCAGCCGGGACGCGCCGCGACGGCCGCGTTCATCGGCACGATGATCGAGTGGTACGACTTCTACATCTACGCGACCGCCGCCGCGCTCGTGTTCGGCGAACTCTATTTCCCGTCGCATGACCGCTTCGTCAGCACGATGGCGTCGTTCGCGACGTTCGCGGTCGGCTTCTTCGCGCGGCCGCTCGGCGGCGTGATCTTCGGCCACCTCGGCGACCGCATCGGCCGCAAGAAGGCGCTGATGACGACGCTGATGATGATGGGCGTCGCGACCGTGTGCGTCGGGCTGCTGCCCGACTATTCGAAGGTCGGCATGCTCGCGCCGGTGCTGCTCGTCGCGCTGCGCGTGGTGCAGGGGATCGCGGTCGGCGGCGAATGGGGCGGCGCGGTGCTGATGGCGGGCGAGCATGCGCCGCAGGGGCGCCGCACGTTCTTCGCGTCGTTCGCGCAGCTCGGCAGCCCGGCCGGGCTGATCCTGTCGCTGATCGCGTTTCGCGCGGTCACGTCGATGGACAAGGCCGACTTCCTCGCATGGGGCTGGCGCCTGCCGTTTCTCGCGAGTTCGGTGCTGCTCGTGGTCGGCATCCTGATCCGGCTCGGCGTGAACGAATCGCCGGAATTCGCGCGCGTGAAGGAAACGAACCGCACGGTGAAGCTGCCGGTCGCGGAAGTGTTCCGTTCCGCGTCGGGGCTCGTGCTGCTCTGCATCGGCGCGAACACGATCGGCATCGCGGGCGTCTATTTCACGAACACGTTCATGATCGCGTACACGACGCAGTACGTCGGCGTCTCGCGTTCGCTGATCCTCGACAGCCTGTTCGCGGTCGCGATCATCCAGTTCATCGCGCAACCGATCGCCGCCTGGACCGCCGAGCGGATCGGCGGCGCACGCTTCCTGAAGCTCGCGGCGCTGCTCGCGATGCTGTCGCCATATCCGATGTTCATGCTCGTGCAGGGCGGCACGTCCGCGTCGCTGATTGCGGGCATCGCGCTCGCGGTCGTCTGCATGGCCGGCTTCTATTCGGTGATCGCGGGCTTCGTCAGCGACGTCTTCCCCGCACACGTGCGCTATTCGGCGATCTCGCTCGCGTACCAGATCTGCGGCGCGATCGCCGGCGGCCTGACGCCGCTCGTCGGCACGTGGCTCGCGCATCGCTTCGCCGGCCAGTGGTGGCCGCTTGCGGTGTTCTACACGTGTCTCGCCGGCATTTCGCTGCTCTGCATCGTCGCGCTCGACGCACGCCGTGCGGCGCAGCCGGCCGCCGCCGAAGCGCTCGGCTCGCACTGAACCTCAACGAACGAATTCATCCGGAGTGCACATGAAAGACCTGCTGGAAATCGACGGCGCCCGCTTGTGGCAGAGCCTGGCCGACATGGCGCGCGTCGGCGCGACGCCGCGCGGCGGCGTGCGGCGCCTCGCGCTCACCGATGACGACCGGCGCGGGCGCGACCTGTTCGCGCAGTGGTGCCGCGACGCGGGGATGACGGTGAGCGTCGATGCAGTCGGCAACCTGTTTGCACGGCGCGACGGCACCGATGCGCAGGCCGCGCCGGTGCTGATCGGCAGCCATCTCGACACGCAGCCGGAAGGCGGCCGCTTCGACGGCGTCTACGGCGTGCTCGCCGCGCTCGAACTCGTGCGCACGCTGAACGACGCCGGCATCGCGACCGGCAAGCCGCTCGAGATCGTGTCGTGGACCAACGAGGAGGGCGCGCGTTTCGCACCGGCGATGCTCGGCTCGGCCGTGTTCACGGGCGCATTGCCGCTCGACGAAGCGCTCGCGAAGCAGGACGCCGACGGCGTCACGCTCGGCGCCGCACTCGACGCGTGCGGCTATCGCGGTCCGCGCGCCACGGGCGGCGCGGTCGACGCCTATTTCGAAGCCCATATCGAACAGGGGCCCGTCCTCGAGGCGAACGGCACGACGATCGGCATCGTCACGGGCGGGCAGGCGATCCGCTGGCTCGACGTGACGGTGACGGGCGTGGCCGCGCATGCGGGGACGACGCCGATGCCGTATCGCAAGGACGCGTATTTCGCGAGCGCGCAGATCGCGCTCGAACTCGAACGGATCGTCGCCGGCTATGCGCCGCGCGGGCTCGCGACGATCGGGCAGGTCGGCATCCGCAATGCATCGCGCAACACGATCGCGGGCGACCTGACGTTCTCGGTCGACCTGCGTCATCACGACGATGCCGAAGTCGATGCGATGGAGCGCGACCTGCGCGATGCGTGCGCACGTGTTGCCGCCGCGCGTGGCGTGCAGGTCGCGATCGAACCCTGCTGGCGCAGCCCGGCGACGCCGTTCGACCCTGACTGCGTCGAACGGGTGGCGCAGGCGACCGAAGCGTTCGGCTACACGAACGAGCGGATCGTCAGCGGCGCCGGCCACGACGCGATCCTGCTCGCGCGCTGCGTCCCGACCGCGATGGTATTCATCCCGTGCGTCGACGGCCTGTCGCACAACGAGGCCGAGGATGCGCTGCCCGACGACGTGACGCGCGGCGCGAACGTGCTGCTCCATGCGGTGCTGGCGCGCGCAGGCATCGCCGCGCGCGTCGAAGCGGCAGCCGCCGCGCACGATGCGTGACGCGGCGAATCGACGAGGACGAACGATGAAAACCTATTTCCATCCCGAACAACTGCTGCACCATCCGCGCAGCTACCTGTCGCGCGGCCAGATGCGCGAACCACAGGAAGTGCCCGAACGGGCGGCGCGGCTCGTCGCGGCCGTGCGCGCGCTCGACTTCGACGTGCGCGAGCCGGCCGACCGCGGCACCGCGCCGATCGCGGCCGTGCACGACATGAACTACCTGCGCTTTCTCGAAGAGGCGCACCGCGACTGGAAGCAGATGCCCGACGATTGGGGCGACGAAGTGATGTCCAACGTGTTCGTGCGCGACCCGAACCCGCTGCGCGGCATACTCGCGAAAGCCGCGCGCTACCTCGCCGACGGCAGTTGCCCGGTCGGCGCGAACACGTGGCGTGCCGCGTACTGGTCCGCGCAAGGCGCGCTCGCGGCCGCGGCCGACGTCAACGACGGCACACGCGAGGCCTACGCGCTGTGCCGGCCGCCCGGCCATCACGCGCGCCGCGATGCGGCCGGCGGCTTCTGCTACCTGAACAATGCGGCGATCGCCGCGCAGTCGCTGCTCGGCCGCCATCGCCGTGTCGCGATCCTCGACACCGACATGCATCACGGGCAGGGCGTGCAGGAGATCTTCTACGGCCGCGACGATGTGCTGTACGTCTCGATCCACGGCGATCCGACCAACTTCTACCCGGTCGTCGCGGGCTACGAGGAAGAGACGGGCGCGGGTGCCGGCGACGGCTTCAACCTCAACCTGCCGATGCCGCACGGTTCGCCGGAATCGGCATTCTTCGAGCGGCTCGACGACGCGTTGCGCGCGCTCGCGCGTTTCGAGCCCGATGCGCTCGTGCTCGCGCTCGGCTTCGACATCTACAAGGACGATCCGCAATCGCAGGTGGCCGTCACGACCGACGGGTTTGGACGGCTCGGCGGTGCGATCGGCGCACTCGGGTTGCCGACGGTGATCGTGCAGGAGGGCGGCTATCACCTCGACAGCCTCGATGCGAACGCACGCGCGTTCTTCGGCGGGTTTGCCGCCGCACGCTGACGGGCCCGGCGGGGCCGGATCGCGTGCGCGCGGGTTCAAGTTTTCCGTGTGCACGTCGATAATTCGCGCATATGCTGGATGGATGCACGAAGGAGGGCCGCACGATGACAGCCGGCCAGATCAGACGCGGTGCGATCGCGCTCGCGATGCTGGGCGCAGGGTCGCTCGCGGGCGCAGCGGAGCCGTCGATTCCGCTGCGCGTCAGCCTCACTATTCCGGAAACCTGCACGATCGGTCCCGCCGTTCGACGGACTGACGACGCGGACATGCCGAGCGTCAGCTGTGCGCACGGCACGCCGTTCGTGCTGAGCCATGCGCCGCTGTCCGGCCTGCGATCGGCGCCGCGCAGCGTCGGCGCGGGCGCGCCGCCTGCATGGACCGTCATGTTCTGAACGGCGGGCCCGCGCTTGCCGGTCCTCTCCACTAGAAACTGATCGTCGCGGTGATCGTGTCGCTGTAGTTGCCGGGCGCGGGCGAGGTCTGCGCCGGCACCGCGCCGTACACGGTCACGACCTGCGACGTGCCCGTGCCGACGCCCGTGACGGTCGAGCTGCCGCCCGTGCCGTCGCCCCACGCGATCGAGTGCGCGGCATCCGTATAAAGCCCGTAATTGATCGTGCCGCCACCGCCGCTGCGCTGCATCTGGCGCGCGGTCACGTTGCCGGTGCCGCCGCCGTTCAGCGCGATCTTCCACGCGTCGCCGTTCGTGCACTGCGCGGTGATCGAGCCGGTCGCCGCGAGCGTGCCGGACAGCACGCTCGCGGTGCCGAAGCTGACGTTGGTCGCACTGATGTTGCAGTTGTTGATCACGTTCGCGGTCGCGCTGAACGGGAAGGTGCCGTTCGACGTCGTCAACGACGCGCAGGTCGGTGCCCCGAGCAGGTAGAACCCCGCGTTGAGCGACGTCGTGTTGCCGCCGAACGTCTGCGAGTAGGTCGTCGTGCTGTTGCCGGTTGTCGGCACGGTCGGCTGGTTCGACGCGATCTGTCCGTAGATCGTGACCGTCGCGCTCGCGCTCGTGCCGAGCGTGGGTTTGGCGAGCGTGATGGATGCCGGCGTCGTGCCGGAATACACGGAACCCCATGCGACCGAATGCCCGCCGTCGAGATAGAGGTCGTACTGCATCGTGCTGGTGCCGTTGACGAGGCTGCGCGGGCTCGTGCCGCCGAGGTTCAGGCACACGAGCACGTTCGGCGTCAGCGTCACCGCCGACCACGTGCACGTGACGCTGACGGTGCCGGTCGCGGCGACCGGCGCGAGCGAGATCGGGCTGACCGAGCCGAAGCTGACCGTCGACGCGGTGGCCGTGCAGGTCTCGGCCTGCGCGTGACGCGGCACGCCGCACCACGCGACGAGCGCCAGGACGAGCAGCAGCACGACCCTCATGGCGCCACCCGGCAGGTGAGCGGGCCGATGGTCGGCAGCGTGCCGTTGCCGGGCGCGGTGAACACGAATTCCACGGCGCAGCGTTGCGTGCCGTAGTCGATCACGAGATGGTTGTCGTCCTTCAGTCCGTCGATGAACGTGAGCCCGTCGTAGCCGACGATCGTGTCCGCGCCGCTTTCGGCATGATGCACGCGCGCACCGGCCGGCAGTGGATTCCCGGCGGCGTCGCGCAGGATCACCGACGCCGCGCGATAGCGCGACACGCCGAAATGCGCGACGACGCCCGATTGCGCCTGCGGCACGATCGTCATCGACGTGCGGGCGATCCGCGCGTCGGCCGGCAGCTTCATCGAATCGATCGCGATCTGGTTGTTCTGGTACGCGTTCAGGTCGGGCACGAGCAGGTGCCCAGCACGATCGGTCGTGCCGATCACACGGTTCTCGTGCAGCACCGGGATGCCCGCGACGCCGTCGGTCGACACCAGCGCGAAGCCGTCGTCGATGCGGCGCGACAACTGCAGGCTGCTGTCCATGAACACGAGCGCGCCGCTGACGTCGAGCGATGCGCCGGTCTGGCGGTCGATGCTTTGCGCGGCCGCGATGACTTCGCCCGCGCGGCCGAGATAGCGCACCTGCGCCTGCCGGTAGGGCACCGCGCCCGTGCCGCCGGTCTGCACGCCCCAGCCCCAGCCGCCGTCGTAGTCGGGCGGACGGCTCGCGTCGACGGTGTAGTTCGACTGACCGCGCTGGCGGCCGACGGTCGCGTTGATCGACGTGTTGCGGCCGAGCCCGATGTTCAGCGACACGAACGCGCCGTTCGCGCCCTGCTGCGCAAAATCGCGGTATGCGCTGACGCTCACCGATGCGAGATCGCCGAAGCTCAGCGTGTACGACACCGTGCCGATCCGCGCGCTCGGGCCTTGCGGCAGCCGGAAGCCGATATAGCTGAGCGACAGCGTCTGCCGGCGCATGAACGGCAGCGCGAGTGTCGCCTGGTCGGTCGCCGACGGCACCGGGGAGCCATCGCGCGACGCCAGGTCGCCGTAGCGGCCGAATGCGCGGATCGTCTGCGCGTTGATCGAGAAGCGCGGTTCGATCAGCTGGTAGCCGACGCTCACCTGCGTGCCGGAAAAGCGGCCGACGCTGCCCGCGACCGCGCCGCTCACGACGCCCGCGTAGCCGAGCCGCATCAGCGCGCCGACGCCGGCGTTGAGCACGCCGCCGGTCGCTTCCGCGTGCCCCTCGACGGTCAGCGTATCGCTGACGCCGCGCCGCATCGAGCCGCTGACGGCCGGCCGCGCGTCGTAGTCGAACGACTGCAGCGCATAGTTGCGGCGCAGGAAGCCGGCTTCGAACGAATAGCTCGACAGCCCGGCCGACAGCATGCGCGTGTCGACGTAGAGCGGCACCGACGTCGCGACGGTGCGCCCGAGTGCGTCGCGCGTGATGACGGTCGCCTGGCCGGCGCCGGTGATGCCCGGCACGTCGTGGATGATGAACGGGCCGCTCGGCACGTTGCCGCTGTACTGGCGCACGTTGTTGATGTACAGGTCGACCGCCGACGGCACTGCGGCGGAGCCCGCGAGCGACGGAATCGGAAACGTGACGAGATCGGGCCGCAGCGCGAAGTTGCTGCGCCACTGGAAGCCGCCGAGGCGCACGGCGCGCGTCCACGCGAGCGATCCCGAGATCGCGTCGCCGATCTGCGTCGTGCTCGGCCGCGCCGGGTCCGAGCGGCTCCATGACGTATCGAAGCGCGTGTAGCGCCGCTGGCCGTTGTAGAAATACGCGGTGCCGGTGGTGTTGAACACGCCGTTCGGATCGAAGTAGCGCACGCCGGTATAGAGCGAGAACTGCCGGTCGCCGATCGCCTGCGCGTACGCCTCGTAGTTGATCGCGAGCCCGCGCGACGCGGTGGCTGCCTGCGTGGCCGGCAACGCGCGGCTGTCGACCGCGTACGGACGGCGCAGCGTGTCGGCCATTTCCAGGTCGACGCTCTGGTGTGCGGCGTCGTAGCGATAGCGCAGGCCGGGAATCGTGTCGAGCTCGACCGTCGCCGCGTCGGCGATGCCGAGCCGGTCGGTCGCGAAGCCGATCGTGCGCAGGTCGGCGCCGCTCGCCGACAGATGGCCGCCGCGTTCGCGGAAATGCGCGAGCAGCGTCGTGCTTTCGCCGTTGACGCTGACTTCGAGGATCACGTCGTGGATGCTGTCGGTCATCACGAGCGCTGCCGGCTCGTCCGCGCGAGCCGCGCCATGCACGAGCAGGCGCCCGGCCACGACGGCGACGAGCACGATGCGCCGGGTGCGTCGCGACGTTCTGCGTCCGTTGACCGGAAACGTGCCGGCGCGTGGCGAAGGGGAAGGGGCCGGGCGGCGCACCGGCGGTCTAGCCCGGCGGCTCCACCGCGACGACCGCGCTGGCCGGCTGCGAATTGACGGCCGCGCGCACCGTGACCTTGCCGCCGAGCGTGACGCCGGCCGGCAGCGGCACGCTCCACTGGCCGGTGCGGCCCGCGAGCGCGTAGCCGAGCAGTCCGCGTGTGAGCGGGTACGCGTGGCCGTCGGCGGTCACGAGCTCGACCGATGCCAGCTGCGCGCGGCGTGCGCCCACGTTGCGTACCCGCAGCACCCAGCCGCCGTTGTGGCGCGCGAGCGCCCAGTCCAGCTGCGGCGCGCCGTTGGTCGGCGGTTCGACGAACACCGGAATCGAATAGCGCAGCCGGATCGACACGCCGTTGGTCGGCGCTTCGCCGGGCGGCGGCAGCTCGTCGATCAGCAGCCGGTAGCTCTGCTCGACACCGGATGGCGTGCGCGACGCGCGCACGACGCGGATCAACTGGTCGGACTGCGTGCCGACCTCGATCAGCGGCGGGCTCGCGATGAGGTCTTGCGTGGGCGTCAGCGTGTCCTGGCCGTCGGCCTGGTCCCAGCGGAACACGCGCACCTGCCCGTACACGGGGCGATCGCCCGGATTGCGCAGCGTGATGCCGGTGGCCGTGTCGTCGGTGCCGAATTCGATCGTGACGGGGGAAATCTGCAGCGACGCGGCGTGCGCGGCGCCGGCCGCGCACAGCAGCGCGGCGACCATTCGACGTAATGCGGTCATACGTGGCGGCGCCGGTCAGAAGTAGACGGTTGCGGTGACGGTCGTCTGGTAGGTGTCCGGCTTCGGCGTCGCCTGAGTGGGCACCTGGCCGTAGACGGTCAGCGTCTGCGCGGCGCCCGTGCCGGTGCCGGCCACGGTGTCCGTGCCTTGCGTGTTGCCCCAGACCGTCGTGTGTCCCGCGTCCTGGTAGAGCTGAAAGCCGACGGTCGTCGTCGTGTTGCCGGTCGACGTGCCGGCCATCAGGCGGCTCGCGACGCTCGATCCCGTGACCGAGCCGGCATCGAGGCCGACGTTGTACGGCGTCGTGTTGGTACAGGTGACGCTGACGGTCGTCTGCTGGTTGATCGCAGCGGACAGCACGCCGCTGGTGCCGAAGGCCAGCGGGTTCGCGGCGATCGTGCAGTTCGGTTGCAGTGTCAGCGTGACGTTGAAAGTAGCGGTCGCGGTGCCGTTCGTATAGACGGCTGCGTCGGCGGCGGGTGTCGAAAGGCCGATTGACAGCGCGAGCGACAATGTTATGGAGGCGATGGTGACTTTCACACTGATCCCTCATTGGTCGATTTTTCGTTGGATTTATCACCGCGCTCCGCATACCGCGGCACGATAAATGCTGATCCGAATCGATGAGTCTTTCAATCTTAAAGTTTGGGCCGTTTCATTTTGTTACAAATTGATTGACTGATGGTTGAATAAATCCGGAAAACATTGCTTTTTTCGGTTTGGCCGTCCGTGGGCCGGGCGAAAGTTCTTCTTGAAATGCGGAAATAAAAGTGCGGCAAGTGCATGGTGTGGCACTATTTTTTCGATTGATGCGGCGTGTGGGAGCGGCGCATGCGGAATGGCTGATGAATGCGTGTGCCGAAAATGGAAGGTGCGGCGATGAAGCGTTCGGGCGGGTTGATTCTATTTTGCAGGTCGGTGAATCGGTCCGATTTGAATGATGTCGGGGGAAGAGGTATTCCGGATTTTTCCCGATTGAATAAAAATAAAATCCGTATTTCAAGGTGAAAATAAAAGCGGCCGCATTGCGCGGCCGCGAGAATGTTTTCCGAACGGAGTGAGCTTACGAGTTCGCGGCGGCCGGTGCGCGGCGGCGCTGCACGATCTGCAGCATGACGAGCCCCAGTCCGGCCGCGGCGATCAGCCCGCCGACGAGCGGCACGGCTGCGTAGCCGAAGCCTGCCGAGATCGCTGCACCGCCGGCAGCCGCGCCGACCGCATTGCCTAGGTTGAACGCGCCGATGTTGACGGCCGACGCGAGGCCCGGCGCTTCGTGGGCGGCGCGCATCACGCGCATCTGCAGCGGCGGCACGACCGCGAACGTGGCGACACCCCACACGAGCAGCGTGACGGCGGCGCCGACATGCGTGCTGGCGAGCAGCGGGAACGCCGCCATCGTCGCGATCAGCAGCAGCAGGAAGCCGATCAGCGTGCCGTCGAGCGAGCGGTCGGCGAGGCGGCCGCCCGCGATGTTGCCGATCGAGAAGCCGACGCCGATCAGCACGAGCATCGCGGTCACGAAGCCGGGTGTCGCGCCGGTCAGGTGTTCGAGCGTCGGTGCGACATACGTGTAGAGCGTGAACATCGCGCCGGCGCCGAGCACCGTCGTCCCGAGCGCGCCGAGCACGACGGGGCGCGTCAGCACCGAGAGTTCGGCACGCAGGTTCGGCATCTTGCCGGCTTCGCCCTTCGGCAGCGCGGCGAACAGGCCGGCGATCGCGATCAGGCCGAGGCCCGCGGTCGCCGCGAACGACATGCGCCAGCCGATGATCTGGCCGAGCCAGGTGGCGGCCGGCACGCCGCCGACGTTCGCGATCGTGAGGCCCATGAACATCGTCGCGACCGCGCTCGCCTGCTTCTCGCGCGGCACGAGGCTGGCCGCGACGACCGAGCCGAGCCCGAAGAACGCACCGTGATTGAGGCTCGTCACGAGGCGGGCGAGCAGCAGCGTCGTGTAGCCCGGCGCGACGGCCGACAGCAGGTTGCCGATCGTGAAGATCGACATCAGCGCGATCAGCGCCGAGCGGCGCGACCAGCGCGCGAGCAGCAGCGTCATCAACGGCGCGCCGACCATCACGCCGATCGCATACGCACTGATCAGCATGCCGGCCTGCGGAATCGACACGTGCACGCCGTCGGCGATCACGGGCAGCAGGCCCATCGGCGAGAACTCGGTCGTGCCGATGCCGAACGCACCGGCGGCGAGCGCCAGCAGCGGCAGCGCGGCGCTGCCGCCCGGGCGGGAAGGAGAAGAAGTCGTGGTGTTCACGCGATGGGCTCCTGTTATCGAGGGACAACGGCACAAGACCGTTGAGGACAGGGCGAAGTGTGCCTGCATTACTTTTGCGGAAAAAGCCGTATGCGGACGAAATTATCTTGATTTCATGTCAACAATGCGGAGCGCGAGCTGCGTGTGTGAAAGGCCCGAGGGCGCTGCGCCTGCGGGGCCGGCGAGCGGCGGTGTCTTGTGTGAAAGGGTTGGGTAATGCGGAAATCGGATTGTCCGGCCGCAGCGTCGCGATCCGGTGGCGGTTTGCGGCGGATGGCGGATGTCCGGCGCGGCACGCCGAACGTTGTCCGGCGACCGCGCGGCGACGTGCCGCCAGGCGGTTCGGGCCCGTCGCCCCGGCGCCTTCCAGCACGTGGAGCAGGTATCGTTCGACGGCCGGAAATCCTTTTCCGGCAAGGCGCGAAAGAAAAAAGCCCCGACCACAGGGGGACCGTGACCGGGGCGGAAACGCATCCTCTCTTTGGCACGAGGGTTGGATGCGGGCGCAGTATATTTCGGCACATGACAATTCGAAGCGGCGTTAAACGACCGTTTTTGGTGCCAATTTAAAAATTCCGGTGTCGCGGTCCGGGCCGTCGGGATTTTGAAAGGATTTTCGCCGACGCGGCAGTCTTGTTTAGCGCGCTGAAACAGCCAAAACGACGCATCGGCAGAGCGTGGATTCCGCTCGTCAGACGGCGGTGCGGATCCCATTGCGTGACCGGATGCCGAATGCCGGATGCACCCGGCGGCCCGCACGCGATCAGCCCGCTTCGCCCGCCGCGTCGCGCACGGCCGCGAGAAACCGCGCGACGATCGGCGACGGTGCCGCCGCCGCGCCGTCGAACACGAATTCGATGTCGAAACGGCTCGCGAGCTCGTCGAGCGCGATGAGCCGGACCGTGTGCGGGCAGGTCGGCGACGCGCTTTCCGGCACGAACGCGCAGCCCATCCCGGCCGCGACGAGGCCGATCAGCGTCGGGATGTCGCTGCCGACCTGCGCGATGCGCGGCGTGAAGCCGGCCTGCTGGCACTGCGCCATCAGGAACCGGTGGTGCGCGGCCGAGCGCTGCGCGTCGAACCAGACGAACGGTTCGTCCGCAACGTCGGCCAGCGTGCGCGGCGCTTTGAAGCGGCCGCCGGGCGGCGCGGGCATCGCGAGCACGAAGCGGTCGCTCAGGAGCCGCACGCCCGACAGGTGCGGCGCCTCGTCGCGACGCCACGCCATGATCCCGGCGTCGAGCTGGCCGCGCATCAGCGCGCTCGCCTGTTCGGCCGACAGCATCGGCGCGATCGACAGCTTCACGTCCGGGCACGCGTCGCGAAACGCCTTGAGCACGTCCGCGACGATCGGCAGCGGCAGGCAGTTCGGCAGCGCGCCGAGCCGCAGCTCGCCGAGCTGGCCGGCGGCGCTGCGCAACGCGCGTTCACGGCTGTCCTGCAGCGTCGCGAGCAGGCCGGTCGCATCCTTCAGGAAGCTCGCGCCGGCCGCCGTGAGCGTGACGCCCGTCGCGCGGCGGATCAGCAGCGGCGTGCCGATCGCGTCCTCGAGTTCGCGGATCTGCCGCGACAGCGCGGGCTGGACGATGCCGGCCGCACGGGCGCCGGCCATCACGCTGCCGGCCTGCGCGACGGCCACGAAGTAGCGCAGGTGACGCAGTTCGATCTGGCGCATGCGGTATCCGTCCGGGTTCGTCGATATACCTGTGAAGCATAGCAAATGCCATTCGATGGTATTGGAAGGCATGGCGAGCGTGCCGTACGATGACCGTCATTGCCGCACGCGCTTGCTCGCGAGTCGTGTGCGCTTCCTCCGTTTTCACTGCGACCTGCCCATGCCGCTTCATATCCCGACCCCTTATATTCGTTCGCAAATCGCGTCCCGCCGGCTCGGCCGGACCATCCGGCTGAAGCTCGACGCGCTGCAGCCGTCGGGCTCGTTCAAGCTGCGCGGCATCGGCGCGGCCTGCGAAGCGCGGCACGCGGCTGGCGCGCGGCGGTTCGTGTCGTCGTCGGGCGGTAACGCGGGCATCGCGGTCGCGTATTGCGGGCGCGAACTCGGCGTGCCGGTGCTCGTCGTCGTGCCGGAAAGCGCATCGGCCCGCGCGCGCGAACTGATTCGTGTCGAAGGCGCCGAGGTGGTCGTGCACGGTGCGAGCTGGGCCGAGGCGAACGCGTTTGCGCAGTCGGCGCTCGGCGAGCACGACGCGTTCGTTCACCCGTTCGACGATCCGGTGCTGTGGCAGGGCCACGCGACGATGATCGACGAGATGGCGGCGGTCGGCCCGAAGCCCGATGCGGTGGTGCTGGCGGTCGGCGGCGGCGGGCTGCTGTGCGGCGTGCTCGAAGGGCTGGCGCGCAACGGCTGGCACGACGTGTCGGTCGTCGCGGCCGAAACGGAAGGCGCCGACTGCTATGCGCGCTCGGTCGCGCAGGGGCGTCCGGTCGAACTGGCCGCGATCGCGAGCATCGCGACGTCGCTCGGCGCGAAGCGGCCGTGCGATGCGGCGGTCGAATGGGCGACGCGGCACGCGATCCATCCCGTCGTCGTGTCGGATGCGGAGGCGGTGGCCGCGTCGCTGCGGTTTCTCGATGAACACCGGATCGTCGTCGAGCCCGCGTGCGGCGCCGCGCTGGCCGCGCTCGAACGGCCGGTGCCGGTGCTCGCGGCGGCGTCGGACATCGCGGTGATCGTCTGCGGCGGCGTGACGGCGTCCGTCGAGCATCTGCAGACGCTGCGCGCGACGTTGCGGTAAAACGCGGCGCAAGCGAGCAGGGCGGTCGGGAAATCGCGGGCCGTCAGTGACGTTCGGGTGGCGGCCACCGCGGGCGTCGGCCGTGCATGGTGTGTCGCGTCGGCGTGACTTCCCGTCGGCACTGCGCGGCCCGGCCGGAAGTGCGGACATCGCTTGGGAGAATGATGCGCAGGGAGTGCGTATCGTCGCGCGCCGTGTGCGGCCGGGCGCGACGATACGGCGTTGCGGTCAGTTCGCGGCCGGTGCGCTCGCGCCGGACGGCGCCGACGATGCGACGGGGTTGGCGGTGGCCGGTGCGGGCGATGCGCTCGACGGCGCGGCCGCCGATGCGGGTGCGGCGGTGGCGGACGCCGGCGCGGGCACGGCCGATGCCGGCTTGGCGGCGGCCGGTGCGGGAACGGCGGGCGTCGATGCCGCGGCGGCAGGCGCTGCCGCCGGGCTGGAAGCCGAGGCAGACGCGGGCACGGAACCGGAAGCCGCGGCCGGTGCGGCAGCCGATGTCGAACCGGACGCCGCTGCCGGCGCGGCAGCACGCATGGCAGCCGGCACGGCGACAGCCGACGCCGCGGCAGGCACGGCATTCGCACCCGATTCGGGCGCCACGCCCGGTACGGAAAGCGGTACCGGCGCCGCGGGCGGCGTCGGCACGACCGGCGTCGTCATCTTCATCGGTTCGCCTTGCGGCGTCGGCGCGGGTTCGGGCAGCGGCGTGACGGCTTCCTTCTCGGCGGCCTTCACGGTCGCGCGATCGCGGCGCGCCGGATCGATCTTCAGGAAATGGTCGACAAGATTGAAGAAGCGCTCATAGAACACGCCGGCCGGGATCGTCTCGCTCGCGGTCTTGACGAGCGCATCGTCGCTCGACCCGATCGGCAGCGACAGCGAGCCGAACACGCTCAAGCCCACGCTAGCCGACGTATTCGACTTCTTCAGCGTGTAGCGGTCCTGCACCGCGTTCACGTACGCGATGCTCGACGTGCCGTCCGCGTTCGCATCCGCGCACACGACGTGAAATTCGATCACGACGTGCATGTCGTTGTTCGGCTGGAAATTCTTGCTGCCGTCGACCGCGTCGTTGCGCGACGACGACACCACGTAGCCCTGGCTCAGCAGCGCGCGCCGCGCGGCCTCGCAGGCCGCGTCGGATTTCGAGTGGAACGTATGCGCATACGGGCTGCTCGTCGCGTCGAACTGTTCCTGCTGGTAGATCGGCTTGGGCGGCGACGAGCACGCCGCCAGCACGGTCGCGGCCGCGAGCGCGCACGAAACGGAAAACAAGCGAAATCGGTTGTGCATGGCGTCTTTCAGAAGGCTTGGCGAGAGGCTGCGCAATGGCGGTGCCTGGGGTGATGCGCGTGCACATCTCGTAAGGCCGGGGCGCCATTATAGTTTCGTTTGATGTCGCGCTTGCTTCAGTCGGCCGGCACAACGCGCGCCGCAGCCAGCAATTGCGACGTCAGCGGGTGATGTTCGCCGCGCCGCGAGCGGATCGCGTGGATTTCCTCGGTCACGTCGCCTGCGCGCCCGAGCCGCCTGAGCCCGCGCAGCAGCGACGCATCGTTTGCGCCGAGTTCGCTGAGCGGAAACACGCCGAGGCCACGCGCCGCGAACACGGCCATCAGCGCGCTGTCCTCGAATTCCCCGGCCACGCGCGGCACGATCCGTTCGCTTTCCAGCCACAGGTCGAGGCGTGCGCGCAGCGCCGAATGCGCGGTCGGCAGCAGCACGGGCAACTCGGCGAGGCACTGCGGAAAGCGCTGCCGCGCGGCCGGCGTGACGAGCGCCGCGGGCCCGTACCAGTCGACCGGCGACGCGACGAGCCGCTCGCTCGTCACGCGCAGGTTCGACCCCGACGGCGCACCCTGGCCGGCCAGCACGAGATCGAGGTGATGCAGCGCGAGTTCCGCGAGCAGCGCATCGTGCTCGCCGTCGTGGCACAGCAGCCGCAGCGTGGGCGTGTCGAGCACGGGGGCCAGGATCGCGTGCGCGGCGAGCTTCGAGATGCCATCGGCGAGCCCGACCGCGAGCCGCACGGTCGGCTGGCTGGCCGCCGCGCGCACGTCGTCGGGAATCAGCCGTCCCATCTCGAAGATGACCTCCGCCCGCGCAAACGCGGCCTGGCCCGCGTCGGTCATCGTGACGCCGCGCCCGGCCGGGCGCAGTAACTGGTGCCCGAGCGACTTCTCGAGCTCGCGCACCTGCGCGCTGATCGTCTGCACGGCCATGTCGAGCCGGCCGGCCGCGCGCGCGAAGCCGCCTTCCTTCACGACGACCCAGAAATAGTACAGATGTCGGAAATTGAGCATCGGATCGATATATCGTAAAAACCGAACCTAAAATCAGATTCTCTCTGATTTTTCCGAAGTTCGGGGCGGCATATCATCGGGCTTTCCACTTTCGTATCGGCCCATTTCATGGACTACCTGCTGACGCTTGCCGCCGACCCCGCCGTCTGGGCCGCGCTCCTGACGCTCGTCGTGATGGAAGTCGTGCTCGGCATCGACAACCTGATCTTCATCTCGATCCTCAGCAACAAGCTGCCCGAAGCGCAGCGCGCCCGCACGCAGCGCCTCGGCATCGCGCTCGCGCTGGTGATGCGCCTGGCGCTGCTCGGCAGCGTCGCGTGGATCGCGAGCCTGACCGAACCCGTGTTCACGCTGTTCGACCATGCGTTCTCGTGGCGCGACATGATCCTGCTGTCCGGCGGCCTGTTCCTCGTGTGGAAGGCGACCACCGAGATCCATCACCACGTGTCGCACGATGGCGACGGAGCGGGCGGCGCGAGCGGTGCGGCCGGCCTGACGGTGTGGGCTGCGATCGGCCAGATCGTGATGCTCGACATCGTGTTCTCGATCGACAGCATCGTGACCGCGATCGGCATGACCGAGCACATCCCGATCATGTTCGTCGCGGTGATCGTCGCGGTGGCCGTGATGCTGTTCGCCGCGCAGCCGCTGGCACGCTTCATCGACCGCAACCCGACCATCGTGATGCTGGCGCTGTCGTTCCTGGTCGTGATCGGCATGACGCTGATCGCCGAAGGTTTCGGGTCGCACGTGCCGAAGGGCTACATCTACGCGGCCATGGCGTTCTCGGCATTCGTCGAGGGCATGAACATGCTGGCGCGGCGCGCGAAGGCGAAGCGCGCGGCACACGTGGAAGGCGACTGAGCCACCGCGCGTGACGCCGGCTGCCGCGGCGGCCGGCGCGCGCGCCTCGTACGGAATCCAGACGAAATTCGCATGGAAAGGAGAAGCGCGATGAAATGCCCTGTCTGCAAGACGCCCGACCTGCTGATGGCCGAGCGCCAGTCGATCGAGATCGACTACTGTCCGACGTGCCGCGGCGTGTGGCTCGATCGCGGCGAGCTCGACAAGCTGATCGCCCGCGAAACCGGCGATGCGCCGGCCCGCCGCGACGCTGCGCCGACGCAGCACACTGCACCGGCGCAGCGCGGTCGCGACGATGGCTGGGGCCGCGACGGCCGCTCGCACGACGAGCGTCACCGGCACGACGGCCAGCGTCGCAAGAAGTCGGTGTTCGACCTGTTCGACTTCGATTGAATCCGGATCCGGCGTGCCTGCATGCGCGTCGGCCGATTGAGAAAAGCCCCGCCCGGATCGCACCGGGCGGGGCTTTTTCACGCGCATCACGTCATGTCACGACACGACTCGCGCCAACGCTTACGCGTTGCCGGCCGTCACGTCGATACGGCGCGGGCGCGTTTCCTCGCGGCGCGGAATCGTCAGCGTCAGCACGCCGTCGCGCAGGTTCGCGTCGATCCGCGACGTGTCGAGATCGGGACTCAGCACGAACGTGCGGGCATAGCGTGTCCCGCGCACTTCGGCATGCCGCACGCGCAGGTCGGCCGGCGTGTCGATGTGCGTACCGGCTTCGATCGTCAGCGTGTTGTCGTGCACCTTCACGTCGAGGTTCTCGCGCGGCACGCCGGGCAGGTCGGCCCGCAGCGTGACGCCGCGGCTGTTCTCGACGATGTCGACGGACGGCGTGAGCGCGGGCCGGCGCGCGGCTTCGGCCGCAGCCGGGTGAACGGTGGTCGTTTGGCGCTCGGCCAGGGTCGGGTTCGTATTCATGTCGGTATCCTGAAGATTACTGAACGGTGATCGCACGCGGCTTCGACGCTTCGCGCCGGCCGACGCGAATCAGCAGGCAGCCGTTTTCGTAGCGTGCGCTGACCTGGTCGGGATTCGCGTCGCGCGGCAGTTCGACGACGCGGCGGAACGCGCCGTGAAAGCGCTCCTGCGCATAGGTGCGCACGTCTTCGCCTTCGGCATGCGGCGCCGGTTTGCGCTCGCCGCTGATCGTCAGCAGGTCCTTGTCGATCGACACGTCGAAGTCGCCCGCGGCCATGCCGGGTGCGAACGCAACGATCTCGATGGCTTCGTCGGTGGCGCCGACATTGAGTGCCGGGAACGCACCCGGACGCACCGCGCGGATGCCGGTCGGGCGCTCGCCGAGCAGGCTGGCCACTTGCCGCTGCACGCGAGCGAATTCGTCGAACAGGTCGTTGCCGAAATGGATACCGCTCATGTTGGTCCTCCTGAACAGGGAACACGGGAGACGTGACGGCGCGACGCCTGCGGCGGGCGCGACGGGTGGCTCCACTGGATCGAAACGGGGGCAGTGCAAGCGATGAAGCACTGCCCGACGACGCGTAATTAGTGGCCGTCATCGCGCATTTCAAGAGGGAATCTGCAATCTGCATCAACGCATGCGCACGGGATTCGATGCGACAATCGCCGCGAGCTATCTGCAGACCAACCACACGGGACAACCATGGACATTCGACGTATCGCGATCGTCGGCGCCGGCGTGATCGGCGCGAGCTGGGCGGCTTTCTATCTGACGCAGGGCTTCGACGTCGTCGCGACCGATCCGGCGCCGCAAGCCGACGCGCGACTGCGCGACGCGCTGGCCGCGTTTCTCGGCGAGCGGGCCGCCGAACTTTCCGCGCGGCTGTCGTTCGACGCCGATCTCGTGCGCGCGCTCGACGGCGTCGACTTCGTGCAGGAGAACGGCCCGGAGCGGCTCGACCTGAAGCGCGCGCTGTACCGGCAGATGGACGACGTGCTGCCCGCACACGTGCCGATCGCATCGAGCTCGTCGGGCCTGAAGATGTCCGACATCCAGACCGCGTGCGCGAAGCATCCCGAGCGCTGCCTGATCGCGCATCCGTTCAATCCGCCGCACCTGATTCCGCTCGTCGAGCTGGTCGGCGGCGACGCGACCGGCCAGGACGTGATCGCGCGCGTGAAGGATTTCTACGATGCGCTCGGCAAGCAGACGATCGTCCTGAACAAGGAGATGACCGGCCACGTCGCGAACCGGCTCGCGGCCGCGCTGTTCCGCGAGGTGTATCACCTCGTCGGCGAAGGCGTCGTGAGCGTCGCCGATGCAGACAAGGCCGTCGCGTGGGGGCCCGGCCTGCGCTGGGGGCTGATGGGGCAGTGCCTGACCTACCACCTCGGCGGCGGCGCGGGCGGGATCGCGCACTTCCTCGAACACCTGTCGGGGCCGATCACGAGCTGGTGGGACGACCTCGGCACGCCATCGTTCGATCCGGACGTCGATCGCAAGCTGAACGACGAACTGCGCGCGATCCAGGGCGAGCGTTCGATGCAGGAGCTGGCGGCCGAGCGCGACCGTCTGCTCGTCGAGCTGATCGACGCGCGGCGCCGCAGTTTCCTGCCCTGACCGCGCGGGTTACTGCTGCGATGTCGCCTGCGGTGCGGGCGGCGTTTGCGCGAGCCAGGCGGGGCTCGCGGCCTGCACGAGTTCGCGGTTGCGCGCACGCGTCGCGGCATTCGGCGGGTAGTTGCTGTCGTTCGTCGGCAGTTCGCCGTCGAGATAGGCCTGCTTGAGCTGGGCGACGACTTCCGCGCGCGTCAGGCCCTGGGCGGGTGCCGCGGCGTCGGTCTGGGCAAAGGCGGGGGACAGCAGCGCGGCTGCGGCGGTCGCGACGGCGAATCGCAAAACGTTCATGGCGGGCTCCGATCAAGGGGACGGGGAACCGGATGCGCGCGGCGATCTGCCGTGCGTTCCGATGGGTCCCATTGTCGCGAGCGGGTGCTGCGCGGACGATGACGCGTTCCGGGCAAAGCCGTCAGGTGCGGCGCGGCCGTGCAGGCATGCGGCGCGCCCGGTGCGGTTACAACTCGGCCGCCGCCGTGATCAGCGTCGCTTCGAGCGCGAGCGTCGAACGCGACGCGGCCGCCGGCCGGTCGATCACGTATTCGAGTTCGCCGAGTTCGGGCAGCCCCGCGTCGAGCCGCGCGAGCCCGGCCGGAATCACGTAGCCGGCGAACGCGCTGACGCCGAGCCCCGCGCTCGCCGCCGCACGCAATACCGCGACGCTGCTGCTGACCACCGCGATCCGGTACGGCCGCCCGACGGCCTCGAGCGATTCGAGCACGCGGCGGCGCGACACGCTCGGTTCCGGATGCATCGCGAGCGGCAGCACGGTTTCATGGCCGGTGAGCCGCGATTCGGGGCCGGTGCACCAGTACAGCGGTTCGCTGCGGATCACGCGGCCGCGCCGGCTGCCCGCGATGCGCTTCGCGAACACGAGGTCGTGCCGGCCTTCGTCGAGCGCGTCGAACAGGTCGCCCGACAGCCCGGTCGAGATCGCGAGCTCGACGTCCGGGTTGCGCTGCACGAAGCTCGCGAGCGCGGCCGTCAGGTGCGCCGACGCGAAATCCTCCGACATCGCGAGCCGCACCTTGCCCGACAGCGGCGGCCCGCAGACCGACGTCACGGCTTCGTCCATCAGTTCGAGGATGCGCACCGCGTAGCGGAACAGCGCGTCGCCGTGCTGCGACAGGTGCACGTTGCGCGTGTCGCGCTCGAACAGCGGCCGGTCGAGCAGCTCCTCGAGGCGGCGGATGTGCTGGCTGACGGTCGACTGCGACAGGCTCACGCGCTCGGACGCGGCGGTGAAGCTGCCGGACTGGGCGACGGCGACGAAGCTGCGCAGCAGCTCGGGCGGTAACGGACGCATTGCTAAATCCACTGAATCGGTTTCGACAACTTCATAAATGGCCGGATTGGGCGGCGCTAGTATCGGAACACGCGCCGGTGCGTGCCCGCAACGGGGCGCACCGGACGCGTAGCCCGCGTCGTGCCGGCGGCTGCATCGTTCAGTCTACGGCATCCGGCGTCCGGCCCGAAACCGCATCATCCCATCGACCGCCCGAGAACGGGCCCGCCAGACGGGCCGCCGGGCCGCGGCGCACCGCCGCAGGAGACACGTCCGCGCCCGGGACCGGCGTGCGGGCCCGGTTCCTGCACGCGTCCGGCGCCCGTCACGAAGAGACTGGAGACGACTCATGATCATCTACGGAACCGCGCTGCTTGCGTTCTGCCACCTGGCCGGACTGTTTCTCGGCGACCTGCTCGGCAGCGCGATCGGCGTGAAGACCAACGTCGGCGGCGTCGGCATCGCGATGCTGCTGCTGATCTGCCTGCGCCTGTGGCTGCACCGGCGCGGCTGGATGCCGAAGGAGACCGAGGCCGGCGTCGGTTTCTGGGGCGCGATGTACATTCCGGTCGTCGTCGCGATGGCCGCGAACCAGAACGTCGTCGCCGCGCTGAAGGGCGGCCCCGTCGCGCTGCTGGCCGCCGTCGGCGCGGTCGCGATCTGCGCATGCTGCATCGCGGTACTGGTGCGCACCGGGCGCGACGACACGGCCTTCGCGGGCGTGCCGCAATTCGAAGAACAGTAACGGAGGCCGCCATGCTGCAGATGCTCGAAAAAACCGTCGCCCACAACGGGCTCGTCGCGTCGTTCGCGCTGGTCGGCCTGATCATGTGGCTGTCGTCGATCGCGTCGCGCAAGCTCACGTTCGGCCGCGTGCACGGCTCCGCGATCGCGATCGTGATCGGCCTCGCGCTCGCATACGCCGGCGGCGCGTTCACCGGCGGCGAGAAGGGGATCGCCGACGTGCCGCTGTTCGCGGGCGTCGGCCTGATGGGCGGCGCGATGCTGCGCGATTTCGCGATCGTCGCGACCGCGTTCGAAGTGCAGCCGACCGAGGCGCGCAAGGCCGGGCTCGTCGGCGTCGTGTCGCTGCTGCTCGGCACCGTGCTGCCGTTCATCGTCGGCGCGTGCATCGCGCGCGCGTTCGGCTACACCGACGCGGTCAGCATGACGACGATCGGCGCGGGCGCCGTCACCTACATCGTCGGGCCCGTCACCGGCGCGGCGATCGGCGCGAGCTCCGACGTGATCGCGCTGAGCATCGCGACGGGCCTCGTGAAGGCGATCATCGTGATGGTCGGCACGCCCGTCGCGGCGAACTTCATGGGCCTGAAGACGCCGCGCTCCGCGATGATCTTCGGCGGCCTCGCGGGCACCGTCAGCGGCGTGAGCGCGGGGCTCGCCGCGACCGATCGCCGGCTCGTCCCGTACGGCGCGCTGGTCGCGACGTTCCATACGGGCGTCGGCTGCCTGCTCGGCCCGTCGGTGCTGTACTTCACGACGCGCGCGCTGGTCGGCGCGTAGGCCCCTGCGGTGTGGCCCGCGCGTGCGGGCCGCATCCATCGCGGCGTCCTCTGAGTCGCATTCGTCAACATCATCAATCGGCGGCGGCGCCGGGCTTAGAATGCCGCTGAACCATCGAAGCGGGAGAACTGTTCATGACGGGATGGAATCACGCGCGGCAGGCGCGCGATGCACGGCTCGCGGCCGGCGCGGCCTACGCGCAGGGCAAGCGGGTCGATGCGCGCGACACCGTTGCGTTGCTCGAAGCGGTGCTGCGGCCCGGCGACCGCGTCTGCCTCGAAGGCGACAACCAGAAGCAGGCCGACCTGCTCGCGACGGCGCTCGCCGACGTCGACAGCGCGAAGATCCACGACCTGCACATGGTGCAGTCCGGCGTCGTGCTGCCCGAGCATCTCGACGTGTTCGAGCGCGGCATCGCGAAGCGTCTCGACTTCGCGTATTCGGGCCCGCAGTCGCAGCGCATCGCGAAGCTGCTGTTCGGCGGCAAGATCGCGCTCGGTGCGGTGCATACCTATCTCGAGCTGTTCGCGCGCTACTTTATCGACCTCACGCCGCAGGTCGCGCTGATCGCCGCGGTCAGCGCCGATCGCGACGGCAACCTGTACACGGGCCCGAACACCGAGGACACGCCGACCGTCGTCGAGGCCACCGCATTCAAGGACGGCGTCGTGATCGCGCAGGTCGACCGCATCGTCGACAAGGTACCGCGCGTCGACATCCCCGGCGACCGCGTGCATTTCGTCGTCGAGGCCGGCCGGCCGTTCTACGTCGAGCCGCTGTTCACGCGCGATCCGGCCGCGATCACCGAAACGCAGATCCTCACCGCGATGCTCGCGATCAAGGGCATCTACGAGCCGTACGGCATCAAGCGCCTGAACCACGGGATCGGCTTCAACACGGCCGCGATCGAGCTGCTGCTGCCGACCTACGGCGAGAAGCTCGGGCTGAAGGGCAAGGTCTGCACGCACTGGGCGCTCAATCCGCACCCGACATTGATTCCCGCGATCGAGTCGGGCTGGGTCGAGCAGATCCACTGCTTCGGCTCCGAAGTCGGGATGGACGACTACATCCGCGAACGTTCCGACGTGTGGTTCACGGGCCCCGACGGGTCGCTGCGCTCGAACCGCGCGTTCTGCCAGACGGCCGGCCTCTATGCGTGCGACATGTTCATCGGCTCGACGCTGCAGATCGACCTGTCCGGCCATTCGTCGACGGTCACGGCCGAGCGCATCGCCGGCTTCGGCGGCGCGCCGAACATGGGCAGCGATGCGCGCGGCCGGCGCCATCCGAGCGAGCCGTGGCTGAAGGCCGGCGCGGAAGCGGACCCCGACACGCCGGCGGCGCTGCGGCGCGGCCGCAAGCTCGTCGTGCAGATCGGCGAGACGTTCGGCGACAAGAACGTGCCGATGTTCGTCGAGAAGCTCGACGCGCTGAAGCTCGCCGACAAGCTGCAGCTCGACCTCGCGCCGATCATGGTCTACGGCGACGACGTCACGCACATCGTCACCGAGGAAGGGATCGCGAACCTGCTGATGTGCCGCGACAGGGACGAACGCGAGCATGCGATCCGCGGCGTCGCCGGCTATACGGAGATCGGCCGCGGCCGCGACCGGAAGATGGTCGAGCGGCTGCGCGAGCGCGGCGTGATCCGCCGCCCGGAGGATCTCGGCATCGATCCGCTCGACGCCGACCGCCGCTGGCTCGCCGCGCGCTCGATCAAGGATCTCGTGCACTGGTCGGGCGGGCTCTATGCGCCGCCGGCCCGGTTCCGCAACTGGTGAGGAAGAGGGCATGGAACAGTTGAACTATCGCTTCACCGCGCGCGAACGCGCGAAGGGCGAGCAGGCCGCGGCGCTCGTCGGCGTGGTCGCGTCCGGCAATCTCGAGGTGCTCGTCGAGCGCGTGCTGCCGGGCAACGAATGCGAGATCGACATCCGCACCGCGGCGGTCGGTTTCGGCGCGGTATGGCAGGCCGTCGTGTCGGATTTCGTCGAACGGCGCACGCCGGGCGGTTTGAAGCTGTCGATCAACGACGGCGGCGCGCGGCCCGACATGGTGTCGTTGCGGCTCGCGCAGGCCGTGCGCGCAATCGAGGGGGACGCATGATGAGCGACGTGATCCACGACGCACCGGCGTTCGTCGCGAACGGCGCGAGCTGGTACGAAGCGTCGGCGCGGCAGCGCATCGACGGGTTGCTCGACGCGGGCAGCTTCGACGAATTCCTCGGGCCGGCCGAACGCGTGACGAGCCCGCACCTGCCGTTGTTCGACCTGCCGCAGCAATTCGACGACGGGATGGTGGTCGGCCACGGCCGGCTCGACGGCCGGCCGGTGTTCGTCGCCGCGCAGGAGGGCCGCTTCATGGGCGGCGCGTTCGGCGAGGTGCACGGCGCGAAGCTCACCGGGCTGCTGCGCGCCGCGCGGGAAGTCGGCAAGCCGGTGCTGATCCTGTTCGATACGGGCGGCGTGCGGCTGCAGGAAGCGAACGCGGGCGAACTCGCGATCGCCGAGATCATGCGTGCGCTCGTCGACGCGCGTGCGGCCGGCGTGCCGGTGATCGGGCTGATCGGCGGGCGCGCGGGCTGCTACGGCGGCGGCGGCTTGCTTGCCGCGTGCTGTTCGGCGCTCGCTGTGTCGGAGCAGGGGCGCATCAGCGTGTCGGGCCCCGAAGTGATCGAGACCAATCGCGGCGTCGAGGAATTCGATTCGAAGGATCGCGCGCTGATCTGGCGCACGATGGGCGGCAAGCACCGGCGGCTGATCGGCGGCGCCGATCGTTACGTGGCCGATACGCCGGACGCGTTCCGCGCGGCGGCACTCGACCTGATCGGCCGTGCGCCGGCGTTCGATGCGGAAATGCTGCGCGCGGAGCAGGCGCGCCTTGAAGCGCGTGTCGCACGGTTCGGCGCGTGCAAGGATGCGCTCGACGTGTGGCGAGCGCTCGGGGCCGACCAGCCGGAAGCGATCCCGGGCATGCCCGACGACGCATTCGCGAAGCTCGCCGACCAGTTACAGGAGCCGCAGCATGACGCTCGATGAAGTACTGAATTCGCTGTTTCCCCGGGGCCATTCGATCGCGCGTGATGGCGGCCTGCTGACGGGCCACGCGGAACTGGCCGGCACGCGCGTCGACGTGATCGGCGTCGCCGGCCGCTTGCCGTTCGGCATCGACGAAGCGCTGACGCTCGCGTCGCGCGTGCTCGACACGATCGCACGCGGCGGCGACACGCCGATCGTCGTGCTCGTCGACAGCGACAGCCAGCGGATGAGCAAGCGCGACGAGCTGCTCGGCCTGAACGAAGGGCTGTCGCATCTCGCGAAGTGCCTGATGCACGCGGATCTCGCCGGGCACCGGACGATCGGCGTGCTGTACGGCCATACGGCCGCCGGTGCGTTCATCGCGACCGCGCTCGCGACGCGCACGCTGCTCGCGGTGCCGGGCGCCGAGCCGGAGGTGATGGACCTGCCGTCGATGTCGCGCGTGACCAAGCTGCCGATCGACGTGCTGAAGGAGATGTCGCGTTCGACGCCGGTGTTCGCGCCGGGGCTCGACAACCTCGTGAAGATGGGCGCCGTCGACGCCGTGCTCGATCCGGCCCGTGCGCTCGACGCGCAGGTCGCCGAATGGCTCGGCAAGCCGGCCGACCGTATCGACCGGCGTGCGTCGCGCGGCCGGCCGGTCGCGACCGATGTCGCACAGCGCGTCGAGGCACTCGCGCGTGCCGCACGCTGAACTGCCGCTGCGCCGCCACACGCTCGTCACGCTGACGGCGGCCGGATGGGGCGCGGCATTCGCGCGCGACCCTGCGCTCGCGGGCGATCCGCGCGTGCGCGCATGGGCCGAACGCGGCTGGCCGCTGATCGTGCGCCGGGCGTCGCCGGATGAAGCCGATGCCGGCCGCGTGCCGCTCGGCCTGCCGCTGCCGCCTGCGGCGGGCAAGCGGCGCATTGCGCTGAACGTCGCCGCCGACGCGCTCGCGACGGTCGGCCCGCTGCCCGCGCTGGCCGACGTGCTCGCCGCCGCGCCCGACGCATGGCAGGAGCCGTTGCGCGCGCTCGACGCGCTCGGCGCGCGCTGCGGCGTGCAGGGCCGCGTGTTCGGCAGTCTTGCCTGGCAGACGCTGACCGGCGAGCCGTACCTGGGCCCATCGTCCGATCTCGATATCGTGTTTCCGCTGCCGGAGGCTGCGTCGCTTGCCGCGCTGCTCGACGGCGTCGCGGCGATCGATGCGCGCGCGCCGATGCGCATCGACGGCGAACTGCTGCGCGCCGACGGTGCGGGCGTCAACTGGCGCGAACTGCACGCGCGGCTGCCCGAAGTCGCGGTCAAGACCGCGATCGCCGTCGAATTGATGGCGGCCGACGCCTTCACCGGAGACGCACGATGAGCGCATGGGCTGCCTGCCGCGTACCGGCGCCGTCCGATGCCGAGCGCATCGCCGCGCAGGCCGAGCGCAGCCTCGTGCTCGAAATCCAGACCTATCCGAAGCCGGGTCTCGTCAGTCACGTCGACACCGGCAGTCACACCGACATGGACGCCGCGACGTTCGCGCGCAGCGCCGCCGTGCTGCGGCCTTACTTCGCGGAACTGGCCGACGCGGGCGCGCGCGACGCGGACATGGCCGTGCTGCGCAAGATCGGCCTGCGTGCCGAGCACGCGATGCTCGCCGCGACCGGCGGCGTCAATACGCATCGCGGCGCGATCTTCGGGCTCGGGCTGCTGTGCGCGGCCGCGGGCCGGCGTGCGGTGCCGGGCGCCGTGCCGGACGGGACGACGCTCGGCGCGTTCGTCTCCGGCCGCTGGGGCACCGATATCCTCGGCGGCCCGCGTTTGCCCGACAGCCACGGCGAGCGTGCGAGCCGCCGCTACGGCGTCGGCGGGGCGCGCCGCGAAGCGGCCGACGGCTTCACGACCGTGTACGCGGTCGGCTTGCCTGCGCTGCGCCGCGCGCAGCGCGATCGGCCCGACGATCCGGAGGCCGCGCGCGTCGCAGCGTGCTTTGCGCTGATCGCCGCGCTCGACGACACGAATCTGTTGCATCGGGGCGGGCAGGATGGCCTCGATTTCGCGCGGGCGACCGCCCGTGCGTTCGTCGCACGCGGCGGCGTGCGTGCGCGCGACTGGCGGCTGCGCGCGGCCGCCGCGCACCGTGCGTTCGTCGCGCGCCGGTTGAGCCCGGGCGGCGCGGCCGACCTGCTCGCGATGAGCGTATTCGTCGATGCGCTCGAAGCCGACGGGGCGTCGCGATGACGCTGGCCATCCTCTGTTCGGGGCAAGGCGCGCAGCGCGCCGACATGTTCGACCTGACGGGCACGGCGCCGCAGGCCGATGCGCTGTTCGCGCATGCCGGCCGGCTCCTCGGCGACGACCCGCGCACCTGGGTCCGGCAGGCCGGGCCCGACGCGCTGAGAGAGAACCGCGCCGCGCAGATCCTCTGTACGGTCCAGGCGCTCGCGGCCGCCGCGCTGCTCGACGCGGCGTGGCCGCGCCGGCGCTGCGTCGCGGGCTACAGCGTCGGCGAGGTCGGCTCGTGGAGCGTCGCGGGGATGATCGAGCCGCATGACGCGCTCGACCTGGCCGCCGCACGTGCCCGCGCGATGGATGCGGCGAGCGGCGGCGACGAGCGGATGGTGTTCGTGCGCGGCCTGACGCGCGCGCAGCTCGCGCAATTGTGCGACGGCCGCGAGGCGGCCATCG
Source organism: Burkholderia sp. (assembly GCA_031253835.1). GTDB lineage: Bacteria > Pseudomonadota > Gammaproteobacteria > Burkholderiales > Burkholderiaceae > Burkholderia. The sequence goes on from JAIRVP010000015.1 coordinate 166,535, forward strand.
CGATCGCGAATCCCGGCGACGCGTTCGTCGTCGCGGGGCGGCAGGCCGATGTCGATGCCGTGGCCGACGACGCGGCTCGCGCCGGCGCACTGCGCGTCGCGCCCGTCTGCGTGCGGATCGCGTCGCACACACGCCGGCTTGCGGCGGCGGTGCCGGTGTTTCGCGCGTCGCTTGCCGCGACGCATGTCCGGCGGCCGCTGCCCGGCACGCGGCTGTTTTCGGGGATCGACGGCGCGTCGGTGCTCGATGTCGACGCCGGCCTCGACAAGCTCGCGCGGCAGATCGCGGAGCCGGTCGAGTGGTCGGCCTGTCTCGCCGCGTGCGTGGAGGCCGGCGCGACGGCATTTCTCGAACTCGGCCCCGGGCGCGCGCTGGCCGAGATGGCCGGCGGCGCGTACCCCGCATTGCCGGCGCGCAGCCTGGCGGATTTCCGTTCCGTAGACGGCGTGACGAGCTGGCTCGCGCGCGTCGCGGCCGGCTGATCGATGGCTCCGAAAACGGCCTGAAATACAGCCGCGAGCCCCGCGTTCCGCACTGTGTGTTGCGCCGACGCAGCAGCGTCGCAGCCGGTGCTTGCCACGCGATTTGGCGTCGCTACAATGGCGCCCGCCATGAGACCCGCCGCCATCCTTTTCGCTGCGCTTTGCTGCGCGACGAGCGCCCACGCCAGCCCGATTCCGTCCGATGCCGCATCGGTCGGCACATACTTTTCGTATGACAACGCGGCGGCCGATGCGACCGTCGACCTGATTGAGCAGGCACAGCGTCGCGTGCTGCTGGCCGGCTATGCGCACGTACCGCCGGCGGTCGCGAGCGCGTTGCGCGCGGCCCGCGCGCGCGGCGTCGAGGTCCGTGTCGTGCTCGTGCGCTCGTCGCGCGCGGGCCGGTACAGCGGCGCCGGCTATCTGAAATCCGCGGGCATCGACGTCGCGATCGATTCGCGGCACGGCGACCCGGCACCGCGCTTCGTGATCGTCGACGACAGCGTCGCGCTGACGACGCTGTCCGACGGCGCGGCCGCGCATGCGGAAACGGTGAACGTGTTCCAGCGCGCGCCCGAGCTCGCACAATCCTACGCGCAGTCCTTCTGGCGGCTGTACCGGCAGGCCGGCGGCCTCTGACCCCTTCCTTCGGCGTTGCACATGGCGGTGTGACCCTGCTTGCATCGGCGCGGCCGATGAACCATGCTCGTTGACAGGCGCCGGCGCGGGTTTCGCGTATCCGGCGCAACGGCAGGGAGCCGATCGTGACCGAGTGTTTTGCCGATCGCGCCGATGCCGGCCGCCAGCTGGCCGACGCGCTGCGCGATTACGCGGGGCGGAGCGATGTCGTCGTGCTCGCGTTGCCGCGCGGCGGCGTACCCGTCGCGTATCCGGTCGCCTGTGCGCTGCACGCGCCGCTCGACGTGCTGGTCGTGCGCAAGCTCGGCGTGCCGTTCGATCCCGAACTCGCGATGGGTGCGATCGCCACCGGCGGCGCGATGCATCTGCAGCGTTCGGTGATCCGTTCGATGGGCGTGTCCGACATGCAGCTCGCCGACGTGATCGTGCGCGAGACGGCCGAGCTGCATCGCCGTGAGGCGCTGTATCGCGGCACCATGCCGCCGCTGCCGGTCGACGGACGCACCGCGATCGTCGTCGACGACGGCGTCGCGACCGGCGCGTCGATGCGCGTCGCGCTGCAGGCGTTGCGCGAACGCCGCCCCGCACGCATCGTCGCGGCGGTGCCGGTCGCGCCGGCGAGCGCGCGGCATGCGTTCGACGATCTGGCCGACGCCTTCGTCACGGTGTCGCAGCCGTTGCGCTTCTTCGGGATCAGCCAGTTCTACGCACGCTTCGAGCAGACGGGCGACGACGAAGTGCGCACGCTGCTCGGCGCGGCGCGGCCCTGACGCCGCGTCACGACCGCCGGGTGCGGCGCGTGCGCGGGCGGGGCGCTTCCGCAAGCGCAAACACGCGCTGCAGCGCCGGATGGACGTCGCCGCGCCAGCGCGGCCCCGTAAACAGCCCGTAGTGATCGCAAGCGTCGATGTCGACGCGATGGCGCTCGCCGGCCGCGAGGCCGCGGCACAGGTCGAGCGCCGCATGCGTCTGGCCGGCGCCCGTGACCGCGTCGCATGCGCCTTCGACGGTCAGCAGCGCGACGCCGCGCAGCGCGGCCGGTTCGACACGCTTGCCGCCAACCTCCCACGTACCGGTCGCGAGGCTCATGCGCTGGAACACGATGTCGACCGTGTCGAGGAAATAATCGGCCGGCATGTCGAGCAGCGCCGTGTATTCGAGCAACGCACGCCGCGCACCGGCGAGCCCGGCCATGTCGAAGCGCGACGCGGCCAGCGCGTAGGCTTCGATCAGCGTCAGGAAGCGCTGCGGATACAACAGCGCGATCTCGCCCTGCTGCAGATAGGTCGGGAACACGTGGCGGCCGTGCCCCGCGAAGCGGGGCGGCACGATGTCGATCAGGTGGCGGCGGCACCAGTCGAGCGAGTGGGCGGCGGCGGCCGTGCCGAGCGCGCTCGGATTCCGGCGCGCGTCGAGCGGGCCACCGATCAGCGTGACGCTCGCCGGCGGTGCGAGGCCGCGCGCGGCGCGCAGCGCGAGGGCGCCGAGCGCCGGCACGGTCGCCTGGCACACGGCGACGACGTGCAGCGGCCGGTCGTCGTGCGCGAGCCCGCCGACGAAGCCGTCGAGCATCGCGACGTACTCGTCGAGCCCGAAGCGGCCCGCTGCGAGCGGCACGTCGCGCGCATTGCACCAGTCGGTCACGCAGACGTCGCCGTCGGCGAGCAGCGTCTCGACGGTTTCCCGCATCATCACGGCCGCGTGCCCGGCGAGCGGCGCGCACAGCAGCACCGTGCGCCGTGCGTCGGTACGCGTGAAGCGCCGCAGGTCGCAGAACGGCGTGTGGGCGGCGATCCGCTCGTCGACGGCCGGCCGCCCGATGTCGAAGCGCGGCGGCCCGGCCGACGGCCCGAGCAGCGGCTCGAACAGGTCGTCGTAGCACGACGACGCGGCGTGCGGCAGCGTGGCCGCGGGCCACGCGTCGAACGCATGCCGCGTCGCTGCGCGCCAGGCGCGCATCCATTCCCGCTGCTGCTCGACGAGGGCATACCACATGGCGAACCTTGGGGCGGAAGGGGCGTGAATCTGCATTATGGTCACTGTAGCCGCGCAGCGGGAGCCGGAAAGCGTCGCCGCCTGCCGCGCATCGAGCGTGCGGGCGCGCTAGCCGATGCCGCGCGACGCTGCTACAGTCGTCGGTCCCATTCCCCAGAAGCGGAGCGTTTGCGATGAAGCTGATCGGCATGCTGGATTCCCCGTTCGTGCGCCGCGTCGCCATTTCGGCGAAGCTGCTCGACCTGCCGTTCGAACACGAGTCGATCTCGGTGTTTCGTCATTTCGAGCAGTTCAGCACGTTCAACCCGGTCGTCAAGGCGCCGACGCTCGTGACCGACGACGGTTCGACGCTGATCGATTCGTCGCTGATCGTCGACTATCTCGATCATCGTGTAGCGCCCGAGCGGCGCCTGCTGCCCGACGCCGCCGATGCGCGGCTGCGCGTGCTCGTGCCGGTCGGGTTCGCGCTGGCGGCGGCCGAAAAGACCGTCCAGATCGTCTACGAGCAGGCGCTGCGCCCGGCCGACAAGCAGCACGCGCCGTGGATCGAACGCGTGCTGAGCCAGCTCGAAGGCGCGTACGGCGCACTGGAGCCGCTCGTCGCGGCAGCAAATGGCTGGTTCGGCGGCGCGCGGCTGCTGCAGTCCGACGTGACGGTTGCGGTCGCATGGCGCTTCACGCAGTTCATGGCGGCCGATTACCCGGTGCTCGCGCGGATCGATCCGGCCCGTTATCCGGCGCTGGCCGCGCATTCGGCGCGGGCGGAAGCGCTGCCGGCGTTCGTCGAAACGCCGCTCGTCTAGGCCCTTCGGTGCGGCGCAATGCCGCGCCACGCCAGGATCCGTCGTCCGCCCGGCCTTGTCCGGCAAGCCGCTGCCGATTGTTCGCAGCGGCTGACAAGTGACTTCGCATTCGCGCTGTTTATCCGGACGCGGCCGGTCCCTAGAATCCACTCCATCGAATCACGCATTGCCAGATGGAGCCGATGATGAAAGCCCTGTTCGAATCGAGCCTGTACCACCCGTCCGTCGTGTTGCCGCTTGCCGCGCTGACGCAGCTGATGGTCGAGCGCGACTTCAATCTCGGCCAGGTCGGGCTGATCATGGCCACGCGCGGTGCCCAGGCGGCCGTGTCGCGTTCGCGCGCGCTGATCTTCTGCCGTCACTGCGAAGCGCGCGCGTGAACGCGTCTGCATCGAGAGGATGAAAAAAAGCCCGGCCGGCGCAAGCCGGTCGGGCGGATCGGGTTCGATCGGGCCCCGGCTTCGGCCGGGGCTTTTTCATGGAGCGACGCTCACGCGCGTGCCGGCGTCGCGACGCCGTACATTTCCGGTGCATCGTCCTCTTCGCGCAGCTTGCGCGCGAGCTGGTGCGCCTCGCGGCGCGTCGCGACGGCCGGCGGCGAGCCCTTCAGCGGCTGGCGCGCGGTTTCGGCGAGTGCGACCACCGACACGATGCCGATCACGGCGGCGCCCATCATGTAGTACGCGGGCATCATCAGGTTGTGCGTCACGTCGACGAGCCACGCGGTCATCAGCGGCGTCGTGCCGCCGAACAGCGACACCGACACGTTGAAGCCGATCGCGAGCGCGCCGTAGCGGATTTCGGTCGGGAACAGCGCCGGCAGTGCCGACGGCATCACGCCGGTGAAGCACGACAGCAGCACGCCGAGGATCAGCAGGCCGCCGAACACCGACGCGGTGGTGCCGGCGTGAATCAGCATCATCGACGGGATCGACAGCACGAGCAGGCCGACGCAGCCGGCGAGCATCACGGGCTTGCGGCCGACCGTGTCCGACAGGCGGCCGGCGTACAGCGTCATGGGCATCATCAGCACCATCACGATCAGCACGAGCACGAGGCTGTGCGATTCGTCGAAGTGGAGCGTCGACGACATGAAGCTCGGCAGGTACGACAGCACCATGTAGTCGGTCACGTTGAAGATCAGCACGAGGCCGACGCACAGCAGCAGCGCACGCCAGTTGCGCATCAGCGTGTCGCGGAAACGTGCCTTCGGCACGGCCTTGTCCTGCGCTTCGCGCGCTTCGGCCTGGCGCTTGAACGCCGGCGTTTCCTCGAGCTTCATCCGGATGTAGAGACCGATCAGGCCGAGCGGGCCGGCGATCAGGAACGGCACGCGCCAGCCCCACGACAGCAGCGCTTCCTGCGACAGCGACGCGGTCAGCAGCGCGACGACGCCGGCGCCCATCACGTAACCGATCAGCGTGCCGAACTCGAGGAAGCTGCCCATGAAGCCGCGGCGCTTGTCGGTCGAGAATTCGGCGATGAAGGTGGCTGCGCCGCCGTATTCGCCGCCGGTCGAGAAGCCCTGCACGAGGCGGGCGACGAGCAGCAGCACGGGCGCCATGATGCCGATCGACGCGTAGCTGGGGATCAGGCCGATCGCGAAGGTGCCGACGGCCATCATGATCATCGTCGCGGCGAGCACGCGCTGACGGCCGATGCGGTCGCCGAGCGGGCCGAACACCATGCCGCCGAGCGGGCGCACGAGGAACGCGGCCGCGAACGTGCCGAAGGTCGCGAGCAGCTGCGCGGACGGGCTGCTGGACGGGAAGAACACCTTGCCGAGCGTGACGGCGATGTAGCTGTAGACGCCGAAGTCGAACCATTCCATCGCATTGCCGATGGCCATCGCGCTGACGGCGCGCTTGAGCAGGCTCTGGTCGACGACGGTAATGTCGTCCGCGGTGAGCGGGGCCTCGCCGGACGGCGAGGCGGTGGAAGAAGCAGCGGTCGGGCTGACGTGTGTTGCGGTCAAGGTCATGCACTCCTTTGACTGCGCCGAACGGGCGGGCCGTCCGACACGGTTTGCCGGCGAGCGCGGTGTCGAATGCGGCGCGTCGGGGCAGGCCATTAAGCACTTACTGCACACAGGGCGGTAAAAAGCCGTAAGGGGCTGCTTCGACGCGGGCCCGATGGGCCGTCGCGACAGTGCGCTCATGAAGAATGGGCCGCGTGATGCAGGCGGCAGATGCCGGCGCGGACGATGGGTCCGGCGTTCCGGCAACGCCCCGGAGGGGCAACGAAACGAGAAAAGCGGGCCTGTCGGGCGGGCTTTCCTGTGGGTGCAATTTCGGTCGAAAGGCCGGCCCGCAACGCGCGGACGGACTTCTCTCGAAATCGAATAGACAGAGATTGAATGTTGAAACAGGCGACATGATAGCGCGATGACGGATGATCGTGCAAATTGCCGGGAAACGCCCGTCAGGCGGGGCGTTCGGCGCGGCCTGCTCGGGTATGATCGGCGGCGCGCGGCGGGGCCGTGCAGCGCCCGGCGACGGGGGCCGAATTCACGAGGAACCGGATGACCGAACTGATCAGGATCGCGGCGCTGTTCGCCGCTACCGCGCTGGCCGAAATCGTCGGCTGCTACCTGCCGTGGCTCGTGCTGAAGGACGGGCGCCCGGCCTGGTTGCTGGTGCCGGCCGCGCTGTCGCTCGCGTTGTTCGCGTGGCTGCTGACGCTGCACCCGAGCGCGGCAGGGCGCACCTATGCCGCGTACGGCGGCGTCTACATCGCGGTGGCACTGGTCTGGCTGCGGGTGGTCGACGGCGTCGCGCTGACCCGCTGGGACGTGGCCGGCGCGGTGCTCGCGCTCGGCGGGATGGCCGTCATCGCACTGCAGCCGCGCGTGTAGGCGCGGCCGCGGTGCGGGCCGTGGGCGTCAGGTCGTTTCGGCAGCACCCGCGTCGGCCGACGTGCGCCACACGCAGGTGCCCTTGACCGACTTGTCGAGCTCGTCGAGCTGCGCCTGGTGCGCGGCGAGCTCGTCGTCGCTCGCGGCCACCACGGCCAGGTCGAGCGCGGCGAGCGACACGCGCTGACCATTCCCCGCGCTGCCGTCGGCGCCCCCGTCGTCGAGCATGTCGATCACGAGGCTGTCCTGGCCGCGCGTCATCGCGAGATACACCTCGGCGAGCAGCTCCGAGTCGAGCAGTGCGCCGTGCAGCGTCCGGTGTGCGTTGCTGATGCCGAAGCGGTCGCACAGCGCGTCGAGCGAGTTGCGCTTGCCGGGGAACATCTGCTTCGCCTGCACGAGCGTGTCGATCACGCCGCCGCACTGTTCGGTGAACGGCGGCTGGTCGAGCCGCGCGAATTCGGCGTCGAGGAAGCCCAGGTCGAACGGCGCGTTGTGGATGATCAGCTCGGCGTCCTTCACGAAGTCGCGGATCTGGTTGGCGACTTCCGCGAATTTCGGCTTGTCGCTGAGGAATTCGGTGGTGAGGCCGTGCACCGCCAGTGCGCCCGGATCGCTGTCGCGCTCGGGGTTCACGTAGAAGTGCAGGTTGTTGCCGGTGAGCCGCCGGTTCAGCAGCTCGACGCAGCCGATTTCGATGAGGCGGTCGCCCGTGCGGGCGTTCAGGCCGGTGGTTTCGGTATCGAGAATGATCTGGCGCATGTCGGGGAAAACGAGGAAAACAGGGGAACGGCCGGTGTTCAGGCCGTCAGCGATTCGACGCCGCGATTAGCGAGTGCATCCGCGCGCTCGTTTTCGGGATGGCCCGCGTGACCCTTGACCCAGCGCCACTCGACTTCATGCTGCGCGACGAGCGCGTCGAGCCGCTTCCACAGGTCGGCGTTCTTCACGGGTGTCTTCGCCGCGGTGACCCAGCCTTTCTTCTTCCAGCCGTGGATCCACTCGCTGATGCCTTTCTGCACGTACTGCGAGTCGGTATGCACGACCACCTGGCACGGCCGCTTCAGCGCCTCGAGCGCGGCGATCACGCCCATCAGCTCCATGCGGTTGTTGGTCGTGTTCGGCTCGCCGCCGAACAGCTCCTTCTCTTTGTCGCCGTAGCGCATCAGTGCGCCCCAGCCGCCGGGGCCGGGGTTGCCCTTGCAGGCGCCGTCGGTATAGATGTCGATGGTATCGGGTGTCATGAATGTTCTTGATGGGTAGTCGGGGAGGCCGCCGGCGTCAGGCCCGGTGCGAGCACGGGCTTCTTCATCTTGATCTGGCCGACGAGGCGCATGCCGCGCACGCGCTTGACGGCCGTCACCATGTAGACGGCGCCGAAGATCGGCCACCAGCGATCGCCGGCGGCCTCCATGAAGCCGTAACGGGCCAGCCACTTGTCGGTGACGAGCGGCGGCCGGTAGCAGCCGAAACGGCCGCGCTCGAGGTCGAAGCCGAGCAGCTTGATCCAGTCCTTGAGCCGGATGAACGCGATCTGGTCGCGCGTGGCCGGCACGAACGGGCGGTTCGCCATGCGCCCGAACGACTGGCGCATGCCCCACAGGCTGAGCGAATTGAAGCCGGTGATCACGAGCTGGCCTTCCGGCATCAGTACGCGCTCGGCCTCGCGCAGCAGGCGGTGCGGATCGGACGTGAATTCGAGCGTGTGCGGCATCACGATCAGGTCGACGCTCTGCGACTCGAACGGCAGGTCGAGCAGGTCGCACCAGGTCGTGCTGCGATCGTCGGGCGCGTGTTCCGGCGCGTGTGCCTCGCGTGCCCACGGGTACTGGTACGGCGCGCTTGCGCCGCTCGCCGGGTCGAGCACGAGGCCGCGATACGGCATGCGGTTCTCGCGCAGCGCGTCGAGCTGCGGCAAGCCGAGCTGCAGCGCGTGGAATCCGAAGACGTCGGACACGATCCGGTCGAGCTGCGCCTGCTCCCAGCCCAGCACGTAGCGGCCGGGAGGCGAGTCGGTCCAGGCGGGCCAGTCTATAATTTGACGATCAGACATAACGATGATTGCGCGCCCATGAACGAGCTGGAATACGTGCCGGTTCCGGCATTCGAAGACAACTATATCTGGCTCGTCTCGGACGGCCGCGATGCAATCGCCGTCGATCCGGGTGAAGCCGCGCCCGTACGCCGGGTTCTTGCCGAACGAGGCTGGCGGTTGACCGCTATTTTACTCACGCACCACCATGCCGACCACGTCGGCGGTGTCGAGGCGCTGCGCAATAGCCAACCGGCCGATGCTCCGCTGGCCGTTTACGGCCCCGCGGCCGAAGCGATCGGCGTGGTCACGCGGCCGCTGGCGGGCGGCGATCGCGTGACGCTCGATGCTCCGGCCGTCGCGTTCGACGTGCTCGACGTACCGGGCCACACGCGTGGGCACATTGCGTATTTCCAGACGGCCGGGCAGCGCAACGCGGCGCCGCACGTGTTCTGCGGCGACACGCTGTTCTCGTGCGGCTGCGGCCGCCTGTTCGAGGGCACGCCCGCACAGATGCTCGCGTCGCTCGACGCGCTCGCGGCGCTGCCGGGCGACACGCGCGTGCATTGTGCACACGAATACACGCTGTCCAATATCCGCTTCGCGCTCGCATGCGAGCCGGGCAATGCGGCGCTCGCCGCGTGGCGCGACGAAGCGCAGGCGCTGCGCGCGCGCGGCGTGCCGACGCTGCCCACTACGATTGCTCACGAGCGTGCCGTTAACCCGTTCATGCGGGCCGGCAGCGCGGCGATTCATGCGACGCTCGAGGCCGAGCTGCACGAAGCAGTGCCGGATCGTCTGGCGGCATTCACGCTGATGCGCGAGTGGAAAAACCGGTTCCGATGATGATTTCCGGAGGACTCCAAAGCTCAAGCGGTGTCTGTAAAAATTGCTCCAAATGTAGGATTTCGCTGAGTTTTCGGTGTTTTTATTGACGTGAAGCACGCACTTCCGTAGTATCGCCTGCAATTTCCAGCCGTCGGAAGCCGAGATTTTCATGCGACTTATATTGAGTGCGATGGTGGTCCTGCTACTCGCCGCTTGTGCGAGCCAGGCCCCTGTCGCCAACAACGCCGCCGATTCGCAGGCGACGTCCAACTACCTCCGTAAATCAGCCACCGCCAAAGAAACTGTCGACGTCGACAAGCAATCCGTCGGCGACCTGACCAGTGCCGACTCCGATCTGTGGGGTCGCATCCGCCGCGGCTTCCAGATGCCCGACCTGCAGAGCGACCTCGTCGACATGCAGACGACCTGGTACACGCAGCGTCCCGATTACGTGCAGCGCATGACCGAGCGCTCGCAGAAGTACCTGTATCACATCGTCGAGGAGCTCGAGGCGCGTCACATGCCGACCGAGCTCGCGCTGCTGCCGTTCATCGAGTCCGCGTACAACCCGCAGGCGCTGTCGGTCGCGAAGGCGGCCGGCATGTGGCAGTTCATGCCCGGCACGGGCCGCACGTACAACCTGAAGCGCAACATGTGGCAGGACGAGCGTCGCGACGTGCTCGCGTCGACGAGCGCCGCGCTCGACTACCTGTCGCGCCTGCATGACATGTTCGGCGACTGGTACCTGGCGCTGGCCGCATACAACTGGGGCGAGGGCAACGTGCAGCGCGCGATCGCGCGCAACCAGGCGGCCGGCCTGCCGACCGACTACCAGAGCCTGCGGATGCCGAACGAGACGCGCAACTACGTGCCGAAGCTGCAGGCCGTGAAGAACATCATCGCGAGCCCGCAGCAGTATGGCCTGACGCTGCCGGAGATCCCGAACCACCCGTATTTCGTGACGGTCACGACGTCGCGCGACATCGACGTCGTGGTGGCGGCGAAGCTTGCGAACCTGTCGCTCGACGAGTTCCGCTCGCTGAACCCGTCGTTCTCGAAGCCGGTGATCCTCGGCGCGACCGAGCCGCAGATCCTGCTGCCGTTCGACAACGCGTCGGCGTTCGAAAAGAACCTGAAGGCCTACAACGGCCAGCTGTCGACGTGGACCACCTACACGGTGAGCGAGCGTGCGCGGCCGGCTGCGATCGCCGAGAAGATCGGCGTCGATGCCGACACGCTGATGTCGGTCAACAAGATTCCGGCCGGCATGCGCCTGAAGCCGGGCTCGACGATCGTCGTGCCGCGCGGCGACGATGACGACGAGGACATCAGCGCCGACGTCGCCGAAAACGGCGCGCTCGCGATGGAGCCCGACGTACCCGATACGCGCAAGATGCTGATCCGCGTGCGCCGCAAGCAGTCGATGGCGGCGATCGCCGGCCGCTACGGCGTGTCGGTCGGCCAGCTGAAGGCGTGGAACCGCACGCACCGCGATCTCGCGATGCCGGGCCAGGCGCTCGTGCTGCACGTGCCGGTCGGCCGTTCGGTGCCGGCGGAGCCCGGTCCGGAGCGGATCGCGACCACGGCCGGCGGCGCGCATATCGAGCGCGCCAGCTTGGCAGTGGGCGGCAAGTCGCACGGTGCGAAGCGCGGTGCCGCGAAGCCGGCGGCCAAGTCGGCGAAGGCAGCGCCCGCGAAGGCGGCGCCGGCCAAGGCCGCCGCACACAAGGGCAAGAAGAAGTAACGCGGCTGCCCTGCGCAACGGGCGGTCCGGTCCGCGCGATTGCGCTATCATCCGACGAAATGCGACGAAACGCCGTCACCGAGGTGACGGCGTTTTCGTTTGTGCGCGGCGCGGCGGCGCTGCTTCAGGCGTCTTCATCTAACAAGGGAAAGCGATGTCGTCGGTGCAGGTGAGGGTGCTCGCGCTGTTTTCGGTCGGGTATTTCGTGTCGTATGTGTTTCGCGGGGTCAATCTGGGCTTCGCGCCGTTCGTCACGCACGAGCTCGGGCTGTCGGCCGCCGATCTCGGCCTGCTGACCAGCCTCTATTTCCTCGGCTTCGCCGGCGCGCAGATTCCGGCCGGCGTGATGCTCGACCACTTCGGCCCGCGTCGCGTGACGGCCGGCATGCTGCTGTTCGCGGCGGCCGGTGCGGCCGTGTTCGGCGCCGCGCACAGCCTCGGCGCGATGATGGCCGGCCGGCTGCTGATCGGTGTCGGCGTATCGGTGTGTCTCGGCGCGGCGTTCAAGGCGCTCGCGCAGCATTTCCCGGTCGGCCGGCTGCCGCTCGTCAACGGCCTCGTGATGGCGGTGGGCGGCCTCGGCGGCGTGATGGTCGGCTCGCCGCTGACCTGGCTGCTCGGCTGGACGAGCTGGCGCGCGATCTGTTTCGGCCTCGCGGTGCTGACGGTGATCGTTGCGGCGTCGATCGGCTTGGGCGCTCCCGAGGCGAAGCAGGTACGCCACCAGGGCGGGCTCGTCAGCCAGTTCAAGGGCACGTGGCATATCCTGAGCAGCCGTGCGTTCTGGAAGATCTCGTCGTTCTCCGTCGTCACGCAGGGCGTGTTCTATGCGATGCAGTCGCTGTGGGTCGGGCCGTACCTGCGCGATGTCGCGGGGTTCGATGCGCCGCACGCCGCGCGCCTCGTGTCGGTGCTCGGCTTCGCGATGATGGCCGGCTGCGTCGGCTTCGGCGCGGCGGCGCGCATGCTCGAGCGCCGTGGCGTGTCGGTCTACGCGTTCTGCGGCATCGGGATGGCGCTGTTCGTCGCGACGCAGGTCGCGATCGTCGCGGGCGTGCCGCTGCCGCCGGCCGCGCTGTGGGCGGCATACGGGATGTTCGGCGGCGTCGGCATCCTGACCTACGCGGTCATGGCCGGGCACTTTCCCGCCCATCTGATCGGCCGCGCGAACACGACGCTCACGCTCGTGATCTTCCTGCTGATCTTTGCATTCCAGATCGGCGTCGGCGCGGTGCTGTCGCACTGGCCGTCGGTCGACGGACGTTATCCGGCCGCCGCGCACGTCACCGCATGGGGCGTGCTGCTCGCGCTGCAGCTCGCGAGCGCGGTCTGGTACGTATGGCCCGCGCGCGGCGCTGGCCAAGCGCACTGATCCGGCGGTACGCTGACGGGTAGGGCGGCTGCGGAAACGGGGCCGCAGCACGTTGCCGCCGCGCTTCCGCGCGCGGTGCGTGCGCGATCGGACGGCCATATCGATTGAAGATAGGGCCATTTTCAGGCTATAATTTGAAAGTTTGTGCTGATCAACCTCGCACCCTAGCGCCTACCTCATTCATCCCGTTCATCCGCCGCACGCCACCTGCCGGGCGATGCCGCGAAGCCTCGTGCGCCACGCGCCGGGTTCGCGACTCGACAACGCAGGCCGCGTCCAGCAAGCGACCGCGCGCGCCCACGCAGCGCGGCGCTCGCGCGGCAGGGTAAACAGGTCGGCAGCAGGGTGTTCCCCAAGGAGCCTCCCGTGTTGCCGTCTTTTTCTCCCGCCTTGCTTGCACTCGCCGACGGCACGGTCTTTCGTGGTTATTCGATCGGGGCCGAAGGCCACACGATCGGCGAAGTCGTGTTCAATACCGCGATCACCGGCTATCAGGAAATCCTGACTGATCCGAGCTACTCGCGCCAGATCGTCACGCTCACCTACCCGCATATCGGCAACGTCGGCGTCAACGCCGAAGACGTCGAAGCCACGAAAGTCCATGCCGCCGGCCTGATCATCCGTGATCTGCCCACGCTCGCATCGAATTTCCGCATGGACCGCACGCTCGGCGATTACCTGCGCGACGAAGGCGTCGTCGCGATCGCCGGCATCGACACCCGCAAGCTGACCCGCATCCTGCGCGACAAGGGCGCGCAGAGCGGCTGCATCCTGGCCGGCTCGGACGACGAGGCGAAGGCGATCGAGCTCGCGCGCTCGTTCGCGGGTCTCGCGGGCATGGATCTCGCAAAGGTCGTGTCGACCGCCAAGCCGTTCGAGTGGAAGCAGACCGAATGGCGCCTCGAAGGCGGCTACGGCATGCAGGAAGCGCCGAAGTACCGCGTCGTCGCCTACGATTTCGGCGTCAAGTACAACATCCTGCGCATGCTCGCCGAGCGCGGCTGCCATGTGACGGTGCTGCCGGCACAGGCGAGCGCGGAAGATGCGCTCGCGCTGAATCCGGACGGCATCTTCCTGTCGAACGGCCCTGGCGATCCGGAACCGTGCGATTACGCGATCGCGGCCACGAAGCAGTTCATCGAGCGCGGCGTGCCGACCTTCGGCATCTGCCTCGGCCACCAGATCATGGGCCTCGCGGTCGGTGCGAAGACGCTGAAGATGAAGACGGGCCACCACGGCGCGAACCATCCGGTGAAGGATCTCGGCGACGGCCGTGTCGTGATCACGTCGCAGAACCACGGCTTCGCGGTCGACGCCGATTCGCTGCCGGCCAACGCGCGCGTGACGCACGTGTCGCTGTTCGACGGCACGCTGCAGGGCTTCGAGCTGACCGACAAGCCGGCCTTCTGCTTCCAGGGCCACCCGGAAGCGTCGCCCGGCCCGCACGACATCGGCTACCTGTTCGACCGTTTCACCGCGCTGATGGACGCGGCGAAGCAGCGCAACGCTTAAGTCACTGACGCAACCGAAGGACGGGAGATTCACATCATGTTCGGCCACGCACTCGGCATCACGGATATCTGGACCTACGTGTTCGGCGTGATCTTCATCATCCTGCTGCCGGGGCCGAACTCGATGTACGTGCTGTCGCTCGCGGCGCAGCGCGGCGTGAAGGCCGGCTATCGCGCGGCCTGCGGCGTGTTCGTCGGCGATACGGTGCTGATGGTGCTGTCCGCCGCGGGCGTCGCGTCGCTGCTGAAGGCGAACCCGCTGCTGTTCTCCGTCGTCAAGTACGGCGGCGCCGCGTATCTGCTCTACATCGGCTCCGGCATGCTGCGCAGCGCGTGGCGGAAGCTGCGCGCGCCGGCGAATGCGCCGGCCGAGGCAGCGCCCGCGGTCGACGGCGAGCGGCCGTTCCGCAAGGCGCTGATCGTGAGCCTGCTGAATCCGAAGGCGATCCTGTTCTTCATCTCGTTCTTCATCCAGTTCGTCGACCCGGCATTTCCGCATCCCGCGCTGTCGTTCGTCGTGCTCGGGGCGATCGCGCAATGCGCGAGCTTCCTGTACCTGAGCACGCTGATCTTCGCGGGCGCGCGGCTCGCCGAGCATTTCCGCCGCCGCCGCAAGCTTGCGGCAGGCGCGGCGAGCAGCGTGGGCGGCCTGTTCATCGGTTTCTCGGTGAAGCTTGCGCTCGCGACCATGAGCTGAGCGCTGCCGGCCGACCCACGACAACGATTACTTATTGAATTCACAAGCCATGCCAAAACGCACAGACATCAAGAGCATCCTCATCATCGGCGCCGGCCCGATCATCATCGGCCAGGCGTGCGAGTTCGACTATTCGGGCGCGCAGGCTTGCAAGGCGTTGCGTGAGGAGGGCTACAAGGTCGTTCTCGTCAACAGCAACCCGGCGACGATCATGACCGACCCGAACACGGCCGACGTGACCTACATCGAGCCGATCACGTGGGAAGTCGTCGCGCGCATCATCGAGAAGGAGCGCCCGGACGCGATCCTGCCGACGATGGGCGGCCAGACCGCGCTGAACTGCGCGCTCGACCTGCATCACCACGGCGTGCTCGAGAAGTTCGGCGTCGAGCTGATCGGCGCGTCGCCGGAAGCGATCGACAAGGCCGAAGACCGCCAGAAGTTCAAGGACGCGATGACCAAGATCGGTCTCGGTTCCGCGAAGTCGGGCGTCGCGCACTCGATGGAAGAGGCGACCCAGGTGCACGCCGAGATCATGGCGCTCACCGGCGGCAGCGGCTACCCGGTCGTGATCCGTCCGTCGTTCACGCTCGGCGGCTCGGGCGGCGGCATTGCATACAACCGCGAAGAGTTCGAAGAGATCTGCAGGCGCGGTCTCGACCTGTCGCCCACGCGCGAGCTGCTGATCGAAGAGTCGCTGCTCGGCTGGAAGGAATACGAGATGGAAGTCGTGCGCGACCGTGCCGACAACTGCATCATCGTCTGCTCGATCGAAAACCTCGACCCGATGGGCGTGCACACCGGCGACTCGATCACGGTCGCGCCGGCGCAGACGCTCACCGACAAGGAATACCAGATCCTGCGTAACGCATCGCTCGCGGTGCTGCGCGAGATCGGCGTCGACACGGGCGGCTCGAACGTGCAGTTCTCGATCAACCCGAAGGACGGCCGCATGGTCGTCATCGAGATGAACCCGCGCGTGTCGCGTTCGTCGGCGCTCGCATCGAAGGCGACGGGCTTCCCGATCGCGAAGGTCGCCGCGAAGCTGGCGGTCGGCTACACGCTCGACGAGCTGAAGAACGAAATCACCGGCGGCCAGACGCCGGCGTCGTTCGAGCCGACGATCGACTACGTCGTCACGAAGATCCCGCGTTTCGCGTTCGAGAAGTTCCGTGAAGCCGATTCGCGCCTGACGACGCAGATGAAGTCGGTCGGCGAAGTGATGGCGATCGGCCGCACGTTCCAGGAGTCGTTCCAGAAGGCGCTGCGCGGCCTCGAAGTGGGCGTCGACGGTCTCGACGAGAAGTCGACCAACCGCGACGAGATCGCGATCGAGATCCACGAGCCGGGCCCGGACCGCATCTGGTACGTCGGCGATGCATTCCGCATCGGCATGACGGCCGCGGAAATCTTCGCGGAAACCGCGATCGACCCGTGGTTCCTCGAGCAGATCGAGCAGATCGTCCTGAAGGAAAAGGCGCTGTCGGGCCGCACGCTCGCGTCGCTGTCGTTCGACGAGCTGCGCTACGTGAAGCAGAGCGGCTTCTCCGACCGCCGCCTCGCGAAGCTGCTCGGCGCGACGCCGGAAGACGTGCGCAAGCGCCGCGTCGAACTGAACGTGCGCCCGGTCTACAAGCGCGTCGACACCTGCGCGGCCGAGTTCGCGACGAAAACGGCGTACATGTACTCGACCTACGAGGAAGAGTGCGAGGCGCAGCCGACCACCAACAAGAAGATCATGGTGCTGGGCGGCGGTCCGAACCGGATCGGCCAGGGCATCGAGTTCGACTACTGCTGCGTGCACGCGGCGCTCGCGATGCGCGAGGACGGCTACGAAACGATCATGGTCAACTGCAACCCGGAAACGGTGTCGACCGACTATGACACGTCCGACCGCCTGTACTTCGAGCCGCTGACGCTCGAAGACGTGCTCGAGATCGTCGACAAGGAAAAGCCGGTCGGCGTGATCGTCCAGTACGGCGGCCAGACGCCGCTGAAGCTCGCGCTCGACCTCGAGGCGCACGGTGTGCCGATCGTCGGCACGTCGCCGGACATGATCGACGCGGCCGAAGACCGCGAGCGTTTCCAGAAGCTGCTGCAGGACCTCGGCCTGCGCCAGCCGCCGAACCGCACCGCACGCGCCGAAGACGAAGCGCTCGCGCTCGCGGAAGAAATCGGCTATCCGCTCGTCGTGCGCCCGTCGTACGTGCTGGGCGGCCGCGCGATGGAAATCGTCCACGAGCCGCGCGACCTCGAACGCTACATGCGCGAGGCCGTGAAGGTGTCGAACGATTCGCCGGTGCTGCTCGACCGCTTCCTGAACGACGCGATCGAATGCGACGTCGACTGCATCTGCGACGGCGAAGCGGTGTTCATCGGCGGCGTGATGGAGCACATCGAGCAGGCGGGCGTCCACTCGGGCGACTCGGCGTGTTCGCTGCCGCCGTACTCGCTGTCGAAGGAAACCGTGGCCGAGCTGAAGCGCCAGACGGGCGCGATGGCGAAGGCGCTGAACGTGGTCGGCCTGATGAACGTGCAGTTCGCGATCCAGCAGGTGCCGCAGGCGGACGGTTCGAAGCAGGACATCATCTACGTGCTGGAAGTGAACCCGCGCGCATCGCGCACGGTGCCGTACGTGTCGAAGGCGACCAGCCTGCCGCTCGCGAAGATCGCGGCGCGCGCGATGGTCGGCCAGAAGCTCGCGCAGCAGGGCGTGACGAAGGAAGTCGAGCCGCCGTACTTCAGCGTGAAGGAAGCGGTGTTCCCGTTCGTCAAGTTCCCGACCGTCGATCCGGTCCTCGGGCCTGAAATGCGTTCGACCGGCGAAGTGATGGGCGTCGGCCAGACGTTCGGCGAGGCGCTGTTCAAGTCGCAGCTCGCGGCCGGTTCGCGCCTGCCGGAGTCGGGCACGGTGCTGCTGACCGTGATGGACGCGGATAAACCGAAGGCTGTCGAAGTCGCGCGCATGCTGCACGACCTCGGCTACCCGATCGTCGCGACGAAGGGGACGGCTGCTGCGATCGAAGCGGCCGGCGTGCCGGTGAAGGTCGTGAACAAGGTGAAGGACGGCCGTCCGCATATCGTCGACATGATCAAGAACGGCGAGATCGCCCTCGTGTTCACGACGGTCGACGAGACGCGCCAGGCGATTGCCGATTCGCGTTCGATCCGCATGAGCGCGCAGGCGCACAAGGTCACGTACTACACGACGATGTCGGGCGCGCGCGCGGCCGTCGAGGGCTTGCGCTACCTGAAGGATCTGGAAGTCTATGATTTACAAGGTCTTCACGCTCGCCTAAACTAAGCGGTCAGTTACCTGTCGAAGCAACACGTGCCGCGATTAGGCGGTGTTTCCAGTGCATCGGAAACGCGCTTAATCGCGGTGATTTTTTTTATAGCCGTTTTTAGCGATTGAGCCGTTTATGAGCACCATTCCGTTGACAAAGCGTGGCGCAGGGCAACTGCGCGATGAATTGCAGCGCCTCAAGTCCGTCGAGCGGCCGGCCGTGATCAACGCGATCGCGGAGGCCCGCGCACAGGGCGATCTGTCCGAAAACGCCGAATACGATGCCGCGAAGGAAAAGCAGGGCTTCATCGAGGGTCGCATCGCGGAACTCGAGTCGAAGCTGTCCGCCGCGCAAGTCATCGATCCCACGGTGCTCGACGCCGATGGCCGCGTGGTGTTTGCCGCGACGGTCGAACTCGAGGATCTCGAATCGGGCGACACCGTCAAGTACCAGATCGTCGGCGACGACGAAGCCGATATCGATCACGGCCTGATCTCGGTCAGCTCGCCGATCGCGCGCGCACTGATCGGCAAGTCCGAAGGCGACGTCGCGGCCGTGCAGGCACCGAGCGGCGTGCGCGAGTACGAAATCATCTCGGTCAGCTACGTCTGAAGCGGGGCGACGTGATGCCGCATCGCGTGTTCCGTCTGCTGTCGGCCGTGTGGGTCGGCAGCCTGCTGACGATCGGGTATGCGGTCGCGCCCGTATTGTTCAAGACGCTGGAGCGGATGACGGCCGGTTCGGTCGCCGCCCAGCTGTTCCGTATCGAGGCGATCCTCGGTGTCGTGTGCGGCGTGCTGCTGCTCGCGTTGTCGAACCAGCAGGTGCGGCGCGGCAGCAGCGAATATCGCCGCGTGCGCTGGGTCGTCGCCGCGATGGTCGTGTGCGTGCTGGTCGGGTATTTCGCGCTGCAGCCGTTCATGAACGTGCTGCGGGTGGCCGCGATGGATGCGGGCACCGATATCGCGAACTCGCCGTATGCAAGCCGCTTCGGGATGCTGCACGGCGTCTCGAGCGTGTTCTACCTCGTCGAGAGCGTGCTGGGGCTGATGCTGATCTGGCGCCTGCCGGCACGCGACGCCTGAGCGCCGCGCGGGCAGGGCGGCACGGGATGCCCGTGCCGCAGCGTGATTACTTGTCCTGGAACGGCCGCTTGGTGCTGGCCTGGCGCTTTTTCGCACGCTTCACGTTGCCGCCTGCCGTCACGCGCTCGTTGCCGCGCACGACGACCTTCGTCGGCTTCGGACGACGCACGGGGCTCGCGTTCGGCGACACCTTGACGACCTTGACGGTGCGCGGTGCACGGCCTTTCCTGTCGTCGACGGCTTCGGCCGCGCTCGGCAGCGTGCCGGCACGACGGCCGCGGGCCGGGGCCGCTGCGGCGGCTTCGGGCTTCCAGATCACCAGCAGCTTGCCGATGTGCTGGATCGGCGCCGCGCTCAGGCGGTCGCAGATCTCGTCGTAAATGGCGACGCGCTCGTCGCGTTCGTCACCGAACACGCGGATCTTGATCAGCTGGTGCGCGTTGAGGTGCACCTTGATTTCCTTCAGCACGGCGTCGGTCAGCCCTTCGGCGCCGATCAGCACGACGGGCTTGAGCGCATGGGCCTGGGAGCGCAGCGCGGAGCGCTCGGCGGGAGAAAGCGAAAGGGCGGGCATGGAAATGTCGAAATCTAAATAAGGGCGCGCTGACTGAATGGCGATCGCGGGTAGTTACCGCGTCAGCCGTGCGCCGAAACCACGTAAAATCGCGGCTTGGGCCTGAAAAGGGGCCGCAGCCGCGCGAAGAAGACGCGTATTATCCGCTAAAAGCGCGGCTTCACGAAGCAAATGGCAGCAATCTCTCTCTCGAATGGCAAAAAACCGCTTTAACCAGCACTGGCTGCACGACCACATCAACGACCCGTACGTCAAAATGGCGCAGCGGGAGGGCTATCGCGCGCGTGCCGCGTACAAGCTGAAGGAAATCGACGAACAGGACAAGCTGATCCGTCCGGGCCAGGTGATCGTCGACCTCGGCGCGACGCCGGGCAGCTGGAGCCAGTATGCCCGCAACAAGCTCGCGCAGGGCAAGAAGCGTGACGCGGAGCGCGAAGGCGGCATCGACGGCACGATCGTGGCGCTCGACATCCTGCCGATGGAGCCGATCGCCGACGTCCACTTCCTCCAGGGCGACTTCCGCGAGGACGAGGTCCTTCACCAGCTCGAAGAAGTGCTCGAAGGGCGCTCGGTGGACCTTGTTATTTCCGACATGGCCCCCAACCTCTCCGGCGTGGCCTCGGCGGACGCGGCGCGCATCGAGCATCTGTGCGATCTGGCGCTCGAATTCGCGCAGAATCATCTGAAGCCGGACGGTGCGCTGCTCGTGAAGTGCTTTCACGGCAGCGGCTACAGCCAGATCGTCGAGAAATTCAAACAGCAGTTTAAGACCGTCGCGCCGCGCAAGCCGAAGGCGTCCCGCGACAAATCGTCCGAAACGTTCATTTTGGGTCGGCATCTGAAGCATCCGCGGTGACGCGGAGCGGGATCCCGCAAACGGGCTCCGGCCCTTGCCAGACAAGCGAAGCGCTATCGCGGCGGTTGTCAATGCTTATGGCGAGGGTGGTCGGACTGGATTAGAATGACCGAGGGGCGCCGCAAGGAAAATGTAGGCGCTCGTCTACGAGTGAAGGAGTGGTGCTTTGAACAACAATATGTTTTCGAAGGCAGCGGTGTGGCTGGTGATCGCACTGGTGCTGTTTACGGTGTTCAAGCAGTTCGACAAGCCCCGCGTCCAGGAAGGCGTGTCCTATTCGCAGTTCATGGACGACGCCAAGAACGGCAAGGTCAAGAACGTCATCGTTCAGGGGCGCAACCTCACCGTCACTCCGGCTGATGGCCAGAAATACCAGATCGTGTCGCCCGGCGACATCTGGATGGTCGGCGATCTGATGAAGTACGGCGTGCAGGTCAGCGGCAAGGCCGACGACGAGCCGAACGCACTGATGTCTGCGCTGTACTACCTCGGGCCGACGATCCTGATCATCGTGTTCTGGTTCTACATGATGAGGCAGATGCAGGGGGGCGGCAAAGGCGGCGCGTTTTCGTTCGGCAAATCGCGTGCGCGGCTGATCGACGAGAACAACAACGCGGTGAACTTCTCCGACGTCGCGGGCTGCGACGAAGCGAAGGAAGAAGTGTCCGAGCTCGTCGACTTCCTGCGCGATCCGCAGAAATTCCAGAAGCTGGGCGGTCGCATTCCGCGCGGCGTGCTGCTCGTCGGCCCTCCGGGTACCGGCAAGACGCTGCTGGCCCGCGCGATCGCGGGTGAAGCGAAGGTGCCGTTCTTCAGCATCTCGGGTTCGGACTTCGTCGAAATGTTCGTCGGTGTCGGTGCGGCCCGTGTGCGCGACATGTTCGAACAGGCGAAGAAGCACGCACCGTGCATCGTGTTCATCGACGAAATCGACGCGGTCGGCCGTCATCGCGGCGCCGGCATGGGCGGCGGCAACGACGAGCGCGAACAGACGCTGAACCAGATGCTCGTCGAGATGGACGGCTTCGAGGCGAACTCCGGCGTGATCGTGATCGCCGCGACCAACCGTTCCGACGTGCTCGACAAGGCGCTGCTGCGTCCGGGCCGTTTCGACCGCCAGGTCTATGTCGGCCTGCCGGACATCCGCGGCCGCGAGCAGATCATGCGCGTGCACCTGCGCAAGGTGCCGATCGCGAACGACGTCGATGCGGCAGTCATCGCACGCGGCACGCCGGGCTTCTCGGGCGCCGATCTCGCGAACCTCGTGAACGAAGCTGCGCTGTTTGCGGCCCGCCGCGGCAAGCGCATCGTCGAGATGCAGGATTTCGAGGACGCGAAGGACAAGATCTTCATGGGTCCGGAGCGCAAGTCGGCCGTGATCCGCGAGGAAGCGAAGCGCGCAACCGCGTATCACGAGTCGGGCCACGCGGTGATCGCGAAGCTGCTGCCGAAGGCCGATCCCGTGCACAAGGTCACGATCATTCCGCGCGGCCGTGCGCTGGGCGTCACGTGGCAGTTGCCGGAGCATGACAACGAGACGTACTCGAAGGACTACCTGCTGGACCGCCTTGCGATCCTGTTCGGTGGCCGCGTGGCCGAAGAGCTGTTCATGAACCTCGTCAGCACCGGCGCATCGGACGACTTCAACAAGGCAACGCAGACGGCGCGTGCGATGGTCGCCCGTTTCGGCATGACCGATGCACTCGGACCGATGGTCTACGTCGACGACGAGAACGATGCATCGCCGTTCGGCCGTGGCTTCACGCGCACCATTTCGGAAGCGACGCAGCAGAAGGTCGACTCGGAAATCCGCCGCGTGCTCGACGAACAGTACAACCTCGCGCGGCGCCTGCTGGACGAGAACCGCGACAAGGTCGAAGCGATGACGGCCGCCCTGATGGAGTGGGAGACGATCGACGCCGATCAGATCAACGACATCATGGAAGGTCGTCCGCCGCGTTCGCCGAAGAGCTCGCCGGCTGTCGGCGGCGATTCGTCGGGCGGTGGCAGCAGCGCCGAGGTCAAGCCGGGCAACGCGCCGGCACCGGCTTCGCCGGCGGCGTAATCTCTCCGCTTTAGCACCGTTCACGGGCTGGTGTGGCTTCACACCGGCCCGTTTTGCATTCATTCACGCCAGTCGCTCGTGTCCGATTCCGCAGTGTCCCCGTTCATTCCCGCGCCGCTCCAGTGCGGTCGCTTCGAGCTGACGTTCGAGCGCCCGCTCGTGATGGGCATCCTCAACGCCACGCCCGATTCGTTCTCCGACGGCGGCCGCTTCCTCGCGCGCGACGATGCGCTGCGCCAGGCCGAGCGGATGATTGCCGAAGGGGCGGACCTCCTCGACATCGGCGGCGAATCGACGCGCCCCGGCGCGCCGCCGGTGCCGCTCGACGAGGAGCTCGCGCGCGTGATCCCGCTCGTCGAGGCGCTGCGGCCGCTGAACGTGCCGCTGTCGATCGACACGTACAAGCCGGCCGTGATGCGCGCGGCGCTGGCCGCCGGCGCGGACCTGATCAACGACATCTGGGGGTTCCGTCAACCGGGCGCGATCGACGCGGTGCGCGAGGGCCACAGCGGGCTGTGCGCGATGCACATGCTGGGCGAGCCGCAGACGATGCAGGTCGGCGAACCGGATTACGGCGACGTCGTGACCGACGTGCGCGACTTTCTCGCCGCGCGCGCGCAGGCGCTGCGCGACGCGGGCATTGCGCCGGAGCGGATCTGCGTCGACCCCGGCTTCGGGTTCGGCAAGGCGGTCGTCGACGACAACTATGCGCTGCTGGCCGCGTTGCCGGACACGGCGCCCACGCGGCCCGACGGGCGCGCGTACCCGATCCTCGCGGGCATGTCGCGCAAGTCGATGCTCGGCGCGGTGATCGGTGGCAAGCCGCCGATGGAGCGCGTCGCGGCGAGCGTGGCGGCCGCGTTGTGCGCGGTCGAGCGCGGTGCCGCGATCGTGCGCGTGCACGACGTCGCGGCGACGGTCGATGCGCTGAAAATATGGAATGCCGTGCGCGAAGCCGCGCGGCAACGATAAGTCAGAAGACGAAGGAGGAAGGACCCCATGGGACGTCGATATTTCGGCACGGACGGCATTCGCGGCACGGTGGGCGAGGCGCCCATCACACCGGATTTCGTGTTGCGTCTCGGCTATGCGGCCGGCAAGGTGCTGGCAGGTTCGGCCGACGTCGCGGCGGGCTCGCGTCCGACCGTGCTGATCGGCAAGGACACGCGCGTGTCGGGCTACATGCTCGAAGCCGCGCTCGAGGCCGGCTTCTCGGCGGCGGGCGTCGACGTGATGCTGGCCGGCCCGATGCCGACGCCCGGCGTTGCGTACCTGACGCGCGCGCTGCGCCTGTCGGCCGGCGTCGTGATCAGTGCGTCGCACAATCCGTATCACGACAACGGGATCAAGTTTTTCTCGGCTGACGGCAACAAGCTGCCCGACGACACCGAAGCCGCGATCGAAGCGTGGCTCGACAAGCCGCTCGAATGCGCGTCGTCCGACGGCCTCGGCAAGGCGCGCCGCCTCGACGACGCGGCAGGCCGCTACATCGAGTTCTGCAAGAGCACGTTCCCGGCCACGTTCGACTTGCGCGGGCTGAAGCTCGTGATCGATTGCGCGCACGGTGCCGCGTACCAGATCGCCCCGCACGTATTCCACGAGCTCGGCGCGGACGTGATCCCGATCGGCGTCGCGCCGAACGGCTTCAACATCAACGACGGTGTCGGCGCGACCGCGCCGGACGCGCTGGTGCGCGCGGTGCGGGCGAACCACGCCGATCTCGGCATTGCGCTCGACGGCGATGCGGACCGCCTGCAGGTCGTCGATTCGACCGGGCGCCTGTTCAACGGCGACGAGCTTCTCTACGTGCTCGTGAAGGACCGGATCGCGACCGACGGCAAGGTCGACGGCGCGGTCGGCACGCTGATGACGAACCTCGCGGTCGAGGTCGCGTTGCAGCGCGAGGGCGTGAAGTTCGTCCGCGCGGCGGTCGGCGATCGCTACGTGCTCGAGCAGTTGCGTGAAAACGGCTGGCAGCTCGGCGCGGAAGGGTCGGGCCACATCCTGTCGCTCGACCGGCATTCGACCGGCGACGGCATCGTGTCGGCGCTGCTCGTGCTGGCCGCGCTGAAGCGCAGCGGCCGCACGCTCGCGCAGATGCTCGACGGCGTCACGCTGTTCCCGCAGAAGCTGATCAACGTACGGATGAAGCCGGGCGCCGACTGGAAGGGCAGCACATCGATTCGCGCGGCGATCGACGCGGCGGAAGCCGCGCTCGCCGGCAGCGGCCGCGTGCTGATCCGCGCATCGGGCACCGAGCCCGTGCTGCGCGTGATGGTCGAGGCGCAACAGGCGGCCGATGCGGTGCGCCACGCGGAGACGATCGCCGACGCGGTGCGCGCTGCGACAACCTGACGCACAGGGTGGCGGCGCGCGGCGGTCCTGTGCCCGCGCGCCGGCGCTCCGATGAAGGAACAGGCGGCGCCTTCGGGGCGCCGTCATTTCGTCAGACGCAAAGGTTTGCGATATCGATAGAAGTGCGTTTTTGCACACGCATTCTTCCTATCAAGCAAGTAATCCGACCCCGTATATCCAGCCAACCGTCGGCGGCGGCTTTCCGCGCCGCCGACGCTGCGCTACGATCCGCGGGCGCACCCGCGAAACGGGTGCCCGGGACGTCCTTCCCAGGCAGGCAATTCTTGCCGCCATCGCCGCTCCGCCGCCGTCCAGGCCGCGCCCGCGCGGCACCGGCTACTCCCTTTCAACCAGTCATGTTACTGTCACGCCAGTTTCATCGATTGTCACATTACCGTCATGAGGAGCCCCTAACCTTCGCGGTGCCGTAGTCATCCGCTCACACACTGGAGGTCTCATGAAATTGATGCAAACCGCGATTGCCGGCCTGGCTGGCGCGCTTTTCGCCGTCGCCGCCCACGCTGCCGACATCACGGGCGCAGGCAGCACGTTCGCGATGCCGATCTATACGAAATGGGCTGCCGACTACCAGCAGTCCGGCGGTTCGAAGGTCAACTACCAGGGTATCGGCTCGTCGGGCGGCCTGAAGCAGATCGTCGCGAAGACGGTCGATTTTGCCGGTTCGGACGCTCCGCTGAAGGATGAAGAGCTCGCGAAGGAAGGCCTGTTCCAGTTCCCGACGGTGGTCGGCGGCGTGGTGCCGGTCGTCAACGTGCCGGGCGTGAAGGCCGGTGAACTGACGCTGTCGGGCCCGGTGCTCGGCGACATCTACCTCGGCAAGATCAAGAAGTGGAACGACCCGGCGATCGCCGCGCTGAACCCGAAGGTCAAGCTGCCGGATACGGACATCGCCGTGGTTCGCCGCGCTGACGGTTCGGGCACCAGCTTCATCTGGACGAACTACCTGTCGAAGGTCAACGACGAGTGGAAGTCGAAGATCGGCGAAGGCACGACGGTCAACTGGCCGACGGGCACGGGCGGCAAGGGCAACGACGGCGTCGCAGCCTTCGTGCAGCGTCTGCCGGGCGCGATCGGCTACGTCGAATGGGCGTACGCGAAGAAGAACAACATGATCTACACGGCCCTGAAGAATTCGACGGGCACGGTGGTCGAGCCGAAGACGGAAACGTTCAAGGCCGCAGCGGCTGGCGCGAACTGGTCGAAGTCGTTCTACCAGATCCTGACGAACCAGCCGGGCAAGGAAGCATGGCCGGTCGTCGGCGCGACGTTCGTGCTGCTGCACGCCAAGCAGGACAAGCCGGAGCAGGGCGCCGAAACGCTGAAGTTCTTCAGCTGGGCATTCAAGAACGGCGAGAAGGCTGCTGACAGCCTCGACTACATCTCGCTGCCGTCGGCTGTCGAGACGGAAATCCGCAAGCAGTGGAAGGCGAAGGTGACGGACGCTTCGGGCAAGTCGGTCGCCGCCGAGTAAGCAATGCAGCGGTTCGCTGCCCGGCCGTGCCGGTCGGGCAGTGTGTGCGGTAAAGCCGGGCGTCATGGCGCCCGGCAATCAAAAGCAGGCACCCATGTCTGATATTTCCTACACGTCCTCCCGATCGCCCGACGGTGCGCAGCACGCGCCGAGCCGACTCGGGGATGTCCTGTTCGGCGGCCTCGCTCGGCTCGCCGCGATCGTGACCCTGCTGCTGCTGGGCGGGATCATCGTTTCCCTGATCATTGCGTCGATGCCGACCATCCAGAAGTTCGGCCTCGGCTTCCTGTGGCAATCCGAGTGGGATCCCAACTCGGACATCTACGGCGCACTCGTGCCGATCTACGGCACGATCGTGACGTCGCTCATTGCGCTCGTCATCGCGGTGCCCGTCAGCTTCGGCATCGCACTGTTCCTCACTGAATTGTCGCCCGTCTGGCTGCGCCGCCCGCTCGGCATCGCGATCGAGCTGCTCGCCGCGATTCCGTCGATCGTGTACGGCATGTGGGGCCTGCTCGTGTTCGCGCCGATCTTCGCCGAATACTTCCAGAAGCCGATCGGCCGCCTGTTCAAGGACGTCTGGGTGCTCGGTCCGCTGACGGCGGGCCCGCCGATCGGCATCGGCATCCTCGCGGCCGGCGTGATCCTCGCGATCATGATCATCCCGTACATCGCGTCGGTGATGCGCGACGTGTTCGAAGTCACGCCCGTGCTGCTGAAGGAATCGGCGTACGGGATCGGCTGCACGACGTGGGAAGTGATGTGGAAGGTCGTGCTGCCCTATACGAAGACCGGCGTGATCGGCGGCGTGATGCTCGGCCTCGGCCGCGCGCTCGGCGAAACGATGGCCGTGACCTTCGTGATCGGCAACACGAACCTGCTCGACAGCGTGTCGCTGTTCGCGCCGGGCAACAGCATCACGTCGGCGCTCGCGAACGAATTCGCCGAAGCGCAGCCGGGCCTGCATACGTCGGCGCTGATGGAGCTGGGCCTGATCCTGTTCGTGATCACGTTCATCGTGCTGTCCATCTCCAAACTGCTGCTGCTTCGTCTCGAGAAGGGAGAGGGCAAGAAATGAGCGAGCCCATCATGAATTTCCCGGGGCCGAACGGTGCCGCGCTCGAAGCGATGCGCAACCGCCTGCAGCGCAAGCGCAAGGCGATCAACGCGATCGCGCTCGCGGCGGCGCTCGGTGCGATGGCATTCGGCCTGCTGTGGCTCGTGTGGATTCTCTACACGACGATTCACCTCGGTATCGGCGGCCTGTCGCTGCAGCTGTTCACCGAATCGACGCCGGCACCGAACACGGAAGGCGGCGGTCTCGCGAACGCGATCGTCGGCAGCCTGCTGCTGTGCGGTTTCGGCACGCTGGTCGGCACGCCGATCGGCATCCTCGCGGGCGTCTATCTCGCCGAATACGGCCAGAAGAACCTGCTGGCGAGCACGATCCGCTTCATCAACGACATCCTGCTGTCGGCACCGTCGATCGTCATCGGCCTGTTCGTGTACGCGATCGTCGTGGCGAAGTCGGGGCGCTTCTCGGGCTGGGCCGGCGTCATCGCGCTCGCCCTGCTGCAGATTCCGATCGTGATCCGCACGACCGAGAACATGCTGAAGCTCGTGCCGAATGCGCTGCGTGAAGCGGCCTTCGCGCTCGGCACGCCGAAGTGGCGGATGGTGCTGAAGATCACGCTGCGTGCGTCGGCCGGCGGGATCGTGACGGGTGTGCTGCTCGCGGTCGCACGGATTGCCGGTGAAACGGCGCCGCTGCTGTTCACCGCGCTGTCGAACCAGTTCTTCTCGTGGGACATGAGCCAGCCGATGGCGAACCTGCCCGTCACGATCTACAAGTTCGCGATGAGCCCGTTCGCGGAATGGCAGTCGCTCGCATGGGCGGGCGTGTTCCTGATTACGCTCGGGGTGCTCGGACTCAACGTCCTGGCGCGCTCGATCTTCTCGAAAAAGTAACGGCGGAGCAATCCGATGAATATGGCAGAGAGCCACCTGAATCCTGTCGAGCGCACCGCTGCGCCGGCCGGCACGCATGACGCGGCGAACGATCGCCCGCTCGCGCCGCTGAACGCGAAGATCGAGGTCAACAACCTCAACTTCTTCTACAACAAGTTCCATGCGCTGAAGAACATCAACCTGCGCATTCCGGACGGCAAGGTGACCGCGTTCATCGGCCCGTCGGGTTGCGGCAAGTCGACGCTGCTGCGCACGTTCAACAAGATGTTCGCGCTCTATCCGGAGCAGCGCGCCGAAGGCGAAATCCTGATGGACGGCGAGAACCTGCTGACGACGAAGCGCGACATCTCGCTGCTGCGCGCGCGGATCGGCATGGTGTTCCAGAAGCCGACCCCGTTCCCGATGTCGATCTACGACAACATCGCGTTCGGCGTGAAGATGTTCGAAAAGCTCACGCGTTCGGAAATGGACGACCGCGTCGAGTGGGCGCTCACGAAGGCCGCGCTGTGGAACGAAGTGAAGGACAAGCTGGGCCAGAGCGGCTACGGCCTGTCGGGTGGGCAGCAGCAGCGTCTGTGCATCGCGCGCGGCATTGCAATCCGTCCGGAAGTGCTGCTGCTCGACGAGCCGTGCTCGGCACTCGACCCGATCTCGACGGGCCGCATCGAAGAACTGATCGCGGAGCTGAAGAGCGACTACACGGTCGTGATCGTCACGCACAACATGCAGCAGGCCGCACGCTGCTCGGATTACACGGCCTACATGTACCTGGGCGAGCTGATCGAATTCGGCGAAACCGAAAAGATCTTCATCAAGCCGGTGCGCAAGGAAACGGAAGACTACATCACCGGCCGTTTCGGCTGATGACGGAGAACAACAGCCATGTCGGATAAACATCTGTCGAGCCAGTTCGACGCGGACCTGAATGCCGTGTCGTCGAAAGTGCTGGAAATGGGCGGGCTCGTCGAGTCGCAGATCGTCGGCGCGATGCACGCGCTGAACGAATTCGATCGCGAGACGGCCGAGAAGGTGATCGCGGCCGAGGAAACGCTGAACGCGATGGAAGTCGACATCGACCAGGAGTGCGGCAACATCATCGCGCGGAGACAGCCTGCCGCACGTGACCTGCGTCTTTTGATGTCGATTTCGAAAACGATTACGAACCTCGAACGCGCCGGCGACGAGGCCGAGAAGATCGCGAAGCGCGTGCGCCGCCTGGTCGACGAGCCGGCCGCGCGCACGGTCAACATCGCCGAGATCAAGGTGTCGGGCGAGATGGCCGTGACGATCCTGCGCCGCGCGCTCGACGCGTTTGCACGCCTCGACACGGTCGCGGCCGCGCAGATCGTCAAGGACGACAAGGAGATCGACCTCGAATTCCGCGCGTTCGTGCGCAAGCTCGTGTCGTACATGCAGGAAGATCCGCGCACGATCTCGGTCGGTCTCGAGTACCTGTTCATCGCGAAGGCGATCGAGCGGATCGGCGATCACGCGAAGAACATCGCCGAGTTCATCATCTACATCGTGAAGGGCACGGACGTGCGGCACCAGCCGCGCGACACGCTCGACCGTGAAGCCAACAGTTAACACGACCCAGCACAGGAAAAAAAGAGGTGCCGATGCCCAGCAACATTCTCGTCGTTGAAGATGAGCCCGCGATTTCCGAACTGATCTCGGTGAATCTCCAGCACGCCGGTCACTGCCCGATCCGTGCGTACAACGCCGAACAGGCGCAGAACCTGATCAGCGACGTGCTGCCCGATCTCGTGCTGCTCGACTGGATGCTGCCGGGCAAGTCCGGTATCGCGTTCGCGCGCGACCTGCGCAACAACGAACGGACCAAACACATCCCGATCATCATGCTGACTGCCCGCGGCGACGAGCAGGACAAGGTGCTCGGCCTCGAAATCGGCGCGGACGACTACGTGACGAAGCCGTTCTCGCCGAAGGAACTGATGGCGCGGATCAAGGCCGTGCTGCGCCGCCGTGCGCCGCAGCTGACCGAGGACGTCGTGTCGATCAACGGGCTGCGCCTCGACCCGGCCACGCATCGCGTCGCCGCGCACGGCGACGGCAGCGAGATCAAGCTCGATCTCGGCCCGACCGAGTTCCGCCTGCTGCATTTCTTCATGACGCATCCGGAGCGCGTGCACAGCCGCACGCAACTGCTCGACCAGGTGTGGGGCGACCATGTGTTCGTCGAGGAGCGTACCGTCGACGTGCACATCAAACGATTGCGCGCGGCCTTGAAACCGGCCGGTTGCGATGCGATGATCGAGACCGTGCGCGGCAGCGGCTACCGGCTCGCCAAGCACGCGTAACGTATCCGGACATGCCGTGTGCCGCGGCATGCCGTTCATTCTTTCGGACGCTGAATCATGAACATCATCTGGGCGCGCTTTCTGGTGTCGCTCGTGCTGCTCGTGCTGATCGGCGTATTGGTCGGCGTCTTCGCCGGCCCGACCGCGGGCCTCGTGTTCGTGGTCGTGATGCTGATCGCGCAGGGCTTTTTCAGCACCTTCCATACGCAGCGTCTGTGGCGCCTGCTCGACGCGCCGGTCTACGGCGAAGTGCCGAGCGCGCCGGGCATCTGGGGCGAGATCTACTATCGCCTGCACAAGCTCGCGAAGCAGTGGCATGCGCAGGTGCGGCAGGTCGAGCAGCAGCACTCGCGCTTCATCCAGGCGATCCAGGCGTCGCCGAACGGCGTCGCGATGCTCGACGACCATGACCAGATCGAGTGGTGCAACGCGATCGCCGAGGTCCATTTCGGCCTCGATGCGAAGCGCGACCTGCGCCAGCACATCACGAACCTGGTGCGCCATCCCGACTTCGTCCGCTACCTGAATGCGCAGCATTACGACGAGACGCTCGTGATGCGCGGCATGGGCGATTCGCGGCAGAACGTGCTGGCCGTGCAGGTGTTTCCGTACGGCGAGAACCGCAAGCTGCTGCTCACGCAGGACATCACCGAGCTCGAGCGGACCGACGCGATGCGGCGCGACTTCGTCGCGAACGTGTCGCACGAGCTGAAGACGCCGCTCACCGTGCTGTCGGGCTTCCTCGAGACGATGCGCGAGCTGCCGCTGAACGAGGAAGACCGCGCGCGCTATCTCGAGATGATGGAGCAGCAGGCATCGCGGATGCGGCACATCGTGACCGACCTGCTGGTGCTCGCGAAGCTGGAGGGCGAGAGCAAGCCGCCGCTCGATCGCGCGATCGACATGCGCGCCGTGTTCGACCATCTGAAGGAGGACGCGCAGACGCTGTCGAACGGGCATCACGACATCGCGTTCACGATCGACGAGACGCTCGGCGTCACGGGTGCGCAGACGGAGCTGTTCAGCGCGTTCGCGAACCTCGTCACGAACGCGATCCGCTATACGCCGGAAGGCGGCAAGATCGTCGTCACGTGGCGGCGCGAGGGCGCGCAGGGCGTGTTTTCCGTCACGGACAGCGGCTTCGGCATTCCGGCCGCCGACCTGCCGCGGCTCACCGAGCGCTTCTACCGCGTCGACCGCAGCCGTTCGCGCGACACGGGCGGCACGGGGCTCGGGCTCGCGATCGTCAAGCACGTGCTGCAGCGGCACGACGCGCACCTGTACGTGCAGAGCGAGGAAGGGCGCGGCAGCACGTTCACCGCGCGGTTCCCGGGCTCGCGCATCATCGCGATCCGGCCGGCCGCGTACGAGGCGTGATCGCGTAGCGGTCTGTCCGGCCAATAAAAAAGCGCAGCCCGCGGGCTGCGCTTTTTTATTGGCGCCGCGGCGCGCGACGGGCGCGCCGCGATCGCTTTACGAGCAGAACTTCGCGAGCAGCCCGAGTTGCGCGTTGCGGATCGTCTTGCCGGCGCGACGGCGGCGGTAGTGGCCGTCGCTGTGCATCTGCCACGCCGACTGGTTGTCGCCGAGACACACCGACAGGCCTTCGGCGATCACACGCCGCTTGAGCTTGCGCTCGCGGATCGGGAACGCGACTTCGACGCGGCGGAACAGGTTGCGGTCCATCCAGTCGGCGCTCGACAGATAGACGTCCTCGGCGCCGCCCGCGTGGAAGTAGTAGATCCGGTGGTGCTCGAGGAAGCGGCCGACGATCGAGCGCACCGTGATGTTTTCCGACAGCCCCGGTACGCCGGGCTTCAGCGCGCAGACGCCGCGCACGATCAGGTCGACCTTGACGCCGGCCTGCGACGCTTCGTACAGCGCGGCGATCACCGACGGCTCCAGCAGCGCGTTCATCTTCGCGACGACGCGCGCACGCTTGCCGGCGCGCGCGTTGTCGATTTCCACGCGGATCGCGTCGATGATGCGCGGATGCAGCGTGAACGGCGACTGCCACAGCTCGTGCAGCGTGAGTTCGCCGCCGATCCCGGTCAGTTGCTGGAACACGTGATGGACGTCCTCGCAGATCTTCTGGTCGGCCGTCATCAGCCCGAAGTCGGTGTAGAGGCGTGCCGTGCGCGGGTGGTAGTTGCCGGTGCCGAGGTGCACGTAGCGGCGCAGCGATGCCTTGCCGGCCTGCACGACGCGCCGCACGATCAGCATCATCTTCGCGTGGCACTTGTGGCCGACCACGCCGTACACGACATGCGCGCCGACGGCTTCGAGCTGCGACGCCCAGTTGATGTTGGTTTCCTCGTCGAAGCGCGCGAGCAGCTCGACGACGACGGTCACTTCCTTGCCGTTGCGCGCGGCTTCCATCAGCGCGTCCATCAGCGGCGAATCGGTGCCGGTGCGGTAGATCGTCTGCTTGATCGCGACGACGCTCGGGTCCTTCGCGGCCTGCTGCAGCAGTTCGAGCACGGGCTGGAAGCTCTCGTACGGGTGGTGCAGCAGGATGTCGCCGTTGTCGATCGCGTCGAACATCGTCGGCGCGTTCGTGACCGCGGCCGGAATCGATGCGGTGAACGGCGCGAACTTCAGGTCGGGGCGATCGACGAGATCGGGAATCTGCATCAGGCGCACGAGGTTCACGGACCCGGCCACGCGATAGCAGTCCTTGTCGCCGAGTTCGCTTTCCTCGAGCAGGCGGCGCACGATGTGCGGCGGCGTGTCGGCCGACACCTCGAGACGCACCGCGTTGCCGAGGTGGCGCGCGGGCAGTTCGCCCTGCAGCGCGACGCGCAGGTTCGTGATTTCGTCTTCGTCGACGAAGAGTTCGCTGTTGCGCGTGATGCGGAACTGGTTGCAGCTCTTCACGACGAGCTGCGGGAAGAGTTCACCGACGAAGCGCTGCATGAACGAGCTCAGCAGTACGAAGCCGTGCTCGAAACCCGACAGCGCGTGCGGCATGCGTACGACGCGCGGCAGTGCGCGCGGCGCCTGCACGATGCCCATCACGGCCTGGCGGCCGAACGCGTCGCGGCCTTCGAGCTCGACGACGAAGTTCAGGCTCTTGTTCAGCACGCGCGGGAACGGGTGGGCCGGATCGAGGCCGATCGGCGTCAGCACGGGCAGCAGCTCGTCGAGGAAGTAATGCCGTGCCCATTCGAGCTGCTCGTCGTTCCAGGTGTCGCTCGCGTGGAAGTAGATGCCTTCCTGTTCGAGCGCGGGCAGCACGGTTTCATGCAGCATCGTGTACTGTCGATGGACGAGCCGTTGCGCGCGTTCGACGACGAGATCGTAAGCATGCTGTAACGACATGCCGTCGGGTGTCAGCGCGCCGGGGTTGTCGCGGATCTGCTCCTGAAGGCCGGCCATGCGGACTTCGAAGAATTCGTCGAGGTTGCTGCTGGTGATGCAGATGAAGCGGAGGCGCTCGAGCAACGGGACTTGGGGATCGGCCGCTTGGGCCAGCACGCGCTCGTTGAAACCGAGGATGCCGAGTTCACGATTGAGAAGCGGGTAACGGACGGACATCGGCAGAGTAGGGGGTGATTCAGGCGATGATTCGAAAGGACGCTCGGAAACTCTCACGGTACGATGACGTGCTGATGACAATACTGTATTTATATCGGCAAATTCTACGCTGGAACCCTTTCGTCTCATAAATGTTTCGGCGATATGCTATCGAGCAGTGTGCATGCCCGTGAAGCGTGGCAATGGCAAGCGTTCCACGCTTAAAATGTCGCCTTTGATTGATCGCCCAGGCTGCCGGTCCGGCTGCCGCGGGTGAACGCGCACGGAGCCCCCTTCTGATGGTTACAACTCCCCACTTGCTGGCTGCCGTGGATCTCGGCTCGAACAGCTTCCGGCTGATCGTCGGTCGCGTCGAGGAAACGCCGGCGGGCAGCCAGATCTACCCCGTCGACGCGCTGCGCGAGCCCGTTCGGCTGGCCGCGGGCCTGTCGAGCGACAAGATGCTCGATCGCGCGTCGCAGGAGCGTGGCTGGGAGGCGCTCAAGCGGTTCGGCGAGCGCCTGCGCGATTTCCATCCCGATCACGTGCGCGCGGTGGCGACCAACACGCTGCGCGTCGCGAAGAACGCGGGCGAATTTCTCGGCGAGGCCGAAGCGGCGCTCGGTTTCCCGATCGAAGTGATCGCGGGCCGCGAAGAAGCGCGGCTGATCTATGCGGGCGCCGCGCACTCGGTGCCGGCGAGCGCCGGCAAGCGGCTCGTCGTCGACATCGGCGGCGGCTCGACCGAATTCATCATCGGCTCGCACTACACGCCGATCGTGATGGAGAGCCTCTATATCGGCTGCGTGAGCCACAGCCGCACGTTCTTTCCGGCTGGCAACGTCGACGAATACACGATGCGCCAGGCCGAACTCGCGGCCAAGCGCGAGATCCAGATCATTTCGAGCGAGTACAAGAAGGCCGGCTGGGACCAGGCGATCGGTTCGTCCGGCACCGCGCGTGCGCTCGCGGAACTCGTCGAGGCGAACGGCTTCAACGATCCGGGCATCACGCACGGCATTTCGCGCGGCGGCCTCGAGCGCCTGAAGCGCGCGCTGATCAAGTCGGAGAACGTCAACCGGCTGAAGCTGGTCGCGCTGAAGCCCGACCGCGTGCCGGTGCTCGCGGGCGGTCTCGCGATCATGCTCGCGGTGTTCGAGGAGCTCGGCGTCGATTACGTCGATACGACCGACGGCGCGCTGCGTCTCGGCGTGCTGTACGACCTGCTCGGCCGGACGCAGCACGAGGACATGCGCGCGGTGACCGTCGAGGGTTTCACGCGCCGCTACGGCGTCGATCGTGCGCAGGCCGAGCGGATCGGCGCGCTCGCGGGGCGTTTCTACGACGAACTCGAGGAAGACGACGAAGAGGCGCGCGAGGAAGGGCGGATGTTCCTCGGCTGGGCGGCGGCATTGCACGAGATCGGCCTGTCGATCTCGCACAGCGCGTATCACAAGCATTCGGCCTATATCGCGAGCAACGCGGACATGCCGGGTTTCTCGCGCACCGACCAGGCGCGGCTCGCCGCGCTCGTGCTCGGCCACGCGGGCAAGCTCGGCAAGCTGTCGCAGGCGCGCGAGGTCGAGTGGCCGCTGCTGTTCTGCCTGCGGCTCGCGGCGCTGCTGTGCCGGCGCCGGACCGATGCGGGGCTGCCCGACATTTCCGTTTCGCAGATGAAGAAGGGCGGGTATGAAGTGCGCCTGCCGAGCGCATGGGTCGAGCAGAACCCGTTGACCGACTACAGCCTCAGCCAGGAGGCGGCGGAGTGGGAGAAGGTCGGGATCCCGTACCGCGTGGTGTATACCGGCGCGTAACGGGCCGATAGCGGGGCGCGGAAGCCGTTGGACGGGCGGGTGGCTGCGGCGCCGCCCTCGGGCGTGCCGCACGACCGCGCTGACGTCGCGCTTAGTCCGACGAGCAGACGATCGCCGTCAGGAACGGGAACGCCTGCTTGACGGTCGCGTCGCTGCCGGCCTTGCGCACGGCTTCCTCCACCGAACTCTTCGTGCCGCGTACCACGACGCCGTAGGCCCAGTCGCCGATCGGCATGCCGTCGCCCGGACGGAAGATCGGGTCGTTCGCCTGATAGCCGAGTACGACGTAAACGCCGAAGCCGTACGCGGTCAGTGCGTGGCTCGTGCGGAACGCGTTGACCGAATTCGATTCGACATGCATCGGCTCCGACTGGATGTCGCCGGCGGCGAGCAGCGGCGCGACGAACTTGTGGCCGGTCGAATGGCAGTCGAGCGCATCGTCGAGCGCCTTGGCCGATGCGGTGCCGGCGGTCGCAAGTGCGAGCAGCGACGCGCAGAGGGTGGTCTTGAGAATGTTGTTTTTCATGCGCGGGTGCGGGTTGTTCACGCGCATTATCGCGTGTTCCCGGAAGTGTCGTGCGCGGGTGCGGGCAGAGGCCTGCGCGTTGTCGCGTCGGTGCCCCAATCAATCCCTACAATGAATTGAAATGCGCGAGCAGGGAGTTCGTGCGGGTGGTTGGCGGCCCAGAAACGGAAAAGGGGCTACGGTGTTTAACCGTAACCCCTTGATTCCTTGGTCGGAGCGATAGGATTCGAACCTACGACCCTCTGATCCCAAATCAGATGCGCTACCAGGCTGCGCTACGCTCCGACGAGCCAGAGATTATATCGGTGCCTGTGCGATCAGGTCAATCATCATATGCGGGTAAATGCCGCGGCGGCGAACCGGCCGCGATTTGCGACAATTCGCACGGTAATCGGCCATGCCCGTGCGCATGGGCGCGCGGCCGCTCGCCGAAGCAAGGAGAACATCATGATGAACCTGATCCTGTGGCGTCACGCCGAAGCCGAAGACTACGCGACGAGCGATCTCGCGCGCCAGCTGACCGTCCGTGGCCGCAAGGACGCGCAGGCGATGGCCAAATGGCTGCGCAGCAGGCTCGAGACGAACAGCGTGATCCTTGCGAGCCCGGCGGCCCGGACCGTGCAGACGGTCGAGGCGCTGACCGACCAGTACCGGACCGTCGATGCGCTCGCACCGGGCGGGAGCGTCGACGACGTGCTCGAAGCGGCAGGCTGGCCGGAAGGCATCGCACCGACGGTCGTGATCGTCGGGCACCAGCCGACGATCGGCAGCGTCGCCGCGCAGCTGATCGCCGGCGGCGACGACAGCTGGAGCGTCAAGAAGGGGGGAATCGTGTGGCTGGCGAGCCGCACGCGTGACGGCAGCCGGCAGGCCGTATTGCGGGCGGTATTGACGCCGGAGCTGGTGTGAAGCCCGGCCGAATGGGTTTGAAGGGATTCATCATACGGTTTCGCAAGCTTTCTGCTAAAGTCAATTCGGCGACACGTCATTGAAAGGACACGGTCGTGCCACATAACGGTCACGGCCGATTACTACATTGGCGGGCATGTCGTCCTATTCCTTACGATCAGGAAAGCCTAATGCGAGAACTGCCGACGCCTACGCTCCCTTTTGCCTCGCTGCCCCTCGACACGTCGCGGCGCCACCTGCCGCGCGCCAGTGAAACCGTCACATCGGAGTATCGCCTGCGCGCCGCGTGGGCGCGTACGGAAGACGAATTGCGCGAAGCCCAGCGCCTGCGCTACAGCGTGTTCGCCGAAGAGATGGGCGCGCAGGTCAGCGGCCCGTCCGGTCTCGACGTCGATCCGTTCGACGCGTACTGCGACCACCTGCTGGTGCGCGATCTCGACACGCTGAAGGTCGTCGGCACGTACCGCGTGCTGCCGCCGCACCAGGCGGCACGTGTCGGCCGCCTGTACGCCGAAGGCGAATTCGACCTGTCGCGCCTCACGCACCTGCGCGGCAAGATGGTCGAGGTCGGCCGCTCGTGCGTGCACAGCGACTACCGCAGCGGCGCCGTCATCATGGCGCTGTGGGGCGGCCTCGGCGCGTACATGATGCAGAACGGCTACGAGACGATGCTCGGCTGCGCGAGCGTGTCGATGGCCGATGGCGGCCACTATGCGGCGAACCTGTACCAGTCGCTGTCGGCCGGCTCGCTGACGGCGCCCGAGTACCGCGCGTTCCCGCACACGGCACTGCCGGTCGACGAGCTGCAGACGGGCACCGTCGTCGCGCCGCCGCCGCTGATCAAGGGCTACCTGCGTCTCGGCGCGAAGATTTGCGGCGCACCGGCCTGGGATCCCGACTTCAACTGCGCGGATTTCCTGACGCTGTTCCGCCTGTCGGACATCAACGCGCGCTACGCCCGCCACTTCCTGGGCTGAGCCGTGTGAACCGCGTCGCGCCCGTTCCGGGCGTGCGCAAACGAACGCCGTCGTGCGGCAATGGCCACGCGACGGCGTTCATGCATTCGGCCCTGATAATTTTCGAGGTACGCGGTTTCCGGCGTGCCACGGGATGGCACGTTTCAGGACGGCCCGGGTGCGATACGGGCCGGACTGCAGGGCGGCTCGCTCAGTGCTTGCGCCGCCAGTCGAGCAGGTGGTGTTCCGCCATCCAGTGGTGGATCATTCCTTCGCCGTCATGGCTACGCTTGTATTCGCGCGACTCGAAGTACGACAGCGCGACCAGCACCATCAGGCCAATGAACAGGCCGATCAGGCCCGCAATTTCTTCAGACGACATGGCAGCCTCCTTTCCACGGCACAGCGCCATGCGTACATAGTAGGACATGCGCGGCGCGACCCAGAAACCGGATTTCCGCTAGACTCGGCGCGGTCCCGGCGCGCGATGGGCGCACCGTTTTCCGGAGCCATACCCGATGACCCGTTTCATGCTGGCCGTGCTGGCCGCATCCTTCCTCGCCGGCTGCGGCAGCGACCCTCACCAGGCCCGCCGTGGCCACCCGCCGGAAGATCCGGCCGACTATCATGGCGTGCCGACCGACATGACGCCGCCGACGATGCTCGACGCGCCGCCGCCGAAACCGACGCAGTAACGGTCGGCCGGGCCCGCCGTCACGCGCGGGCAGTGGGCGTGGCGTGCGTGTCGGCGCCAATGCGCCGCAACAGCCCGGGCAGGTAGCGCGCGAGCGTCGCGCCGCGTGCAGCCATGAACAGCAGCAGCGCGAACCAGAGGCCGTGATTGCCGAACGTGCCGACGGCCGCGAGCGTGGCCGCGATGAAGATCGAGAACGACACGACCATTGCGCGCATCAGCGATTGCGTCTGCGTGGCGCCGATGAAGACGCCATCGAGCAGGAAGCCCCAGACCGACACGATCGGCGAGATCGCGGCCCACGGCAGGTAGCGCAGCGCGACGGCGCGGATCTCGGCCTGATCGGTCAGGCGCGCGACGATCCAGCCGCCGGCCGCCCAGTAGACGAGCGCGAACAGCAGCGCGCCGAGTGCCGACCAGAGCAGCGTGACGCGTACGGCCTGCCGGAATGCGCGGCGGTCGCGCGCGCCGGCCGCCGCGCCGACGAGCGCCTCGGCCGCATGCGCGAAGCCGTCGAGGCCATAGGCCATGAAGGTCTGGAAATTCAGCAGCAGCGCGTTTGCCGCGAGCGTCGCGTCGCCCTGTTTGGCGCCGAGGTGCGCGAACCAGCCGAACGCGCCGAGCAGGCACAGCGTGCGCAGGAAGATGTCGCGATTGAGCACGATCAGCCGCTTGAGCGCGACGCGGTCGGCGAGCGCACGTACCGCGATCGGTGCAAGGCCGCGCGGGCGCAGGCGCCACAGCATCCACGCGCCGAGCGCGAAACCGAAGGCATCCGCGGAGGCCGTCGCGGCACCGATGCCGGCGATGCCCCAGCCGAAGCCGTACACATAGAGCAGGACGGCGCCGATGTTCACCGCGTTGATGAACACCTGCGCGACGAGCGCGAGCCGCACGCGCTGCATGCCGAGCAGGTAGCCGAGCACGACGTAGTTCGCGAGCGCGAAGGGCGCGCTCCAGATCCGCGCGTGGCTGTACGCGAGCGCAGTCTCTCGCACGGCATCGCTGCCGCCGAGCGCGGACAGCGCGAACGACAGCAGCGGCACCTGCAGCGCGAGCACGGCGGCGCCGAGCGCGAACGCGACGATCAGCGCGCGCAGCAGGTTCAGGCGGATCGCGGCGGTGTCCCCGGCGCCATGCGCCTGCGCGACGAGGCCGGTCGTCCCCATCCGCAGGAAACCGAAACCCCAGAACACGAAATTGAAGAACAGCCCGCCGAGCGCGACGCCGCCGAGATACTGCGCGCCGTCGAGGTGACCGGCGACAGCCGTGTCGACCGCACCGAGGATCGGCTGGGTCAGGTTCGCGAGGACGATCGGGAAGGCGAGCGCGAGGACGCGCCGGTGCGTGACGGTGGCCGAGCCGGCGCCGGCCCCGTGCGGTAACGCGGATTCTGACATGGCGGACGCGTCAGGCGCGTTCCTGCACGCAGACCCACGGCGAGACGACGACCGCCCACAGCTCCGGGTTGCGCGCCGCGAAGTCGGCGGCCGTTTCGGCCGGCATGCGGGCGACGAGGCCGGCCGACAGCCAGCGCGTGACCTGCTCGGCATCATCGCTGGCGACCGCTTCCGCGACGCTGACGAGATCGAGGTCGCGCGCGACGGACAACAGCTTGCCCTGCGCGAAAAAGCGTTCGAGATCGCACCAGTCGATCTTGGCGGTTTCGCCGAGGAGTTTGGCGTAGAGCGGGCTGTGCGACGCGCCCGCGGCGGATGGCTGATCAGAGGACATCGGTTTCTTGGAAAAACTGCGTGGCGCCACTATAAACCATCCGGCCGCACGGGCCGAGCCGGTGATGAGTGGCTCACGCGTCGCGCAGCGCGCGCCGCACGATCTTGCCGGTCGCGGTCATCGGCAGGCTGTCGACGAACGCGATCGCGCGCGGATACTCGTGCGCGGCGAGCCGCGTGCGGACGTGTGCCTGCAGCGCGAGCACGAGCGCATCGTCGCCGACGTGGCCGGGATTCAGCACGACGAACGCCTTGACGATCTCGGTGCGCGTCGCGTCGGGCACGCCGACGACGGCCGTCATCCGCACCGCCGGATGCGTGAGCAGGCAGTCCTCGATCGGGCCCGGGCCGATCCGGTAGCCGGCGCTCGTGATCACGTCGTCGTCGCGGCCGACGAAGCGCACGAAGCCGTCGGCGTCGATCATGCCCGTATCGCCGGTGAGCAGGTAGTCGCCCGCGAACTTGTCGCGCGTCGCATCCGGGTTGCGCCAGTATTCGATGAACATCACCGGGTCGGGGCGGCGCACCGCGATGCGGCCTTCGATGCCCGGCGGCAGCGGCGTGCCGTCCGCGTCGACGATCGCGACCGCATGACCGGGCACCGCCTTGCCGATCGCACCGGGCTGCGCGTCGAACAGCGCCGCGCACGACGACAGCACCATGTTGCACTCGGTTTGCCCGTAGAACTCGTTGATCGTCACGCCGAGCGCATCGCGCCCCCAGGCCGTCAGCTCGGTGCCGAGCGATTCGCCGCCGCTCGCGACCGATTTCAGCGACAGCGCGTAGCGTTCGCGCGGCGCCGTAACGGCGCGCATCAGCTTCAGCGCGGTGGGCGGCAGGAACGCGTGCGTGACGCCGTGCCGCGCCATCAGCGCGAACGCCGCGTCGCCGTCGAACTTCTCGAAGCGGCGCGCGAGCACCGGCACGCCGTGATGCCAGGACGGCAACAGCACGTCGAGCAGCCCGCCGATCCATGCCCAGTCGGCCGGCGTCCAGAACAGGCGCGCGTCGCGCGGGAAGCATTGCTGCGACATTTCGACGCCCGGCAGGTGGCCGAGCAGCACGCGATGGGCATGCAGCGCGCCTTTCGGTTTGCCCGTCGTACCGGACGTGTAGATGATCACCGCCGGATCGTCGGCGGCCGTGTCGGCCGGCACGAAATCCGGCGTTTCGGCGGCGAGCGCCATGTCGTAACGCAGCACGCCCTGTGCGTCGGGTGCATCGTCACCGACGCAGTAGACGGTATGCAGCGCCGGCAGCTGCGTGCGCAGCGGTGCGATTTTCGCGTAGCCGGCCGCGTCGGTGACGAGCGCGGCTGCCTCGCTGTTTGCGAGCCGGTATTCGAGCGCGTCGACGCCGAACAGCGTGAAGAGCGGCACCGCGATCGCGCCGAGCTTGTACGCGGCGAGGTGCGCAATGGCCGTTTCGGGGCCTTGCGCGAGAAAGATGCCGATCCGGTCGCCGCGTCGCAGGCCGGCGCGCGCAAAGCTGTTCGCGAGCCGGTTAGAAGCATTCTTCAGGTCGTCGAACGTGAGGCGGGAAACGTCGCCTTGCGCCGTTTCGTAGATCAATGCGAGGCGTCCGCTGCCGTCGGCCCATTTGTCGCAGACGTCCACGCCGATGTTGTAGCGGGCCGGAATGTCCCACTGGAAGCGGGAGAGCAGGTCGTCGTAGCGGTCGGCGGCGGGCAGCATCGCGTTGTCTCCTGGGTGTCGAACGGGGCGTCGGGTGCACGGCCTACATCAGGTTTTCACGCAGACGAATTCACAATGGTGTCTGCTGATAGGGAATGTTCGGACTCGTCCAATAGCCACGGCTCAGTGCACGATTCCACAATGACGCATAAGATCAAGTCAAAACAGTGATGTGACCATGGATTTGCTTCTGATAGCTGCGGGGTTCAGCCTGATCGGAATCGGCGTGCTGGTGGCGTTTGCTCGTCACGTCGATCCGTTGTCCGGCCGTTTCACCGGACGTCTGCGCAAGCGCTGACTCGACCATTCTAGTTTTCACCGCGACGGCACGCGATGCGCGCCGGCATCGCGTGTCGTCTGTCGCGCGCTCAGCGCGCCGGCAGATAGCGTGACGGGTCGATCGACCGGCCGCCGTAGCGCAGCTCGAAATGCAGCGCGACGCGATCGCTGTCGCTGTTGCCCATCTC
This sequence comes from Burkholderia sp., assembly GCA_031253835.1. Taxonomy (GTDB): domain Bacteria; phylum Pseudomonadota; class Gammaproteobacteria; order Burkholderiales; family Burkholderiaceae; genus Burkholderia. Next base: position 209,804 of record JAIRVP010000015.1, read on the forward strand.
CGCGATTGACTGCCCCTGCGTGACCGACTGGCCTTCCTTCACCAGCAGCGCGCGGTTGTGCGCGTAGGCGGTCAGGTAGTCGGCATTGTGCTTCAGGATGATCAGGTTGCCGTAGCCGCGCAGCCCGTTACCGGCATAGACCACGACACCCGGTGCAGCCGCAACCACCGGCGTACCCGGTGAGTTCGCGATGTCGATCCCCTTCGATTTGGAGCCGTCGAACGTGCGGACCACATTGCCGGCCGCCGGCCAGATCAGCGCAATGCTCGTGGCCGGCTTGACGGCCGATTCGACCGGCGCGGAAGGTGCGGGGCGCGCACGGCCCGCGCTGCCGGTGCCGGTGGTCGACGGCGTCGATGCGGTGGTCGTGCCGGGCGGCGGCGCGACGCGCAGCACCTGGCCGACTTCGATTGCATCGGGGTTCGTCATCTGGTTCCAGCGCACGACGTTCTGCACCGACGTGCGGTTGTCGCGCGCGATCTTGTAGAGCGTGTCGCCACGCTCGACGCGATAGAACCCGGGGCCGACGGGCGCGGAGCCGCACGCGACGAGCAGGGCGGCGCAGGCGGCTGCGAAGAGTCGCTTCGTTGTTGTTCCGAACATTGAACCTCGCAAAACCCTGCCGCGGGTCACGCGGCAGGCAACACAAAACGTCCGATTTTAACGGGTTCGACCCGCGTACCGCAGTTTAGGCCGTTGCCGGGGCCGTCGCGCGCCGGTTGGGCGCGCCGTAGATCAGCCGGCGAGCGGGCGGACGCGAATGCGCAGCGTGGCCGTTTCGGTCGCACCCGGCGCCAGCATGCGCAGCCCGAGACCGTTGTGGATCGCGTCGGGCAGGCCGAGCCACGGCTCGACGCAGTAGAAGTCGGAATCCGGCTTTTCGGTCCAGGTGGTGACCGCGTACCACGGGATCGAGCCCGGCACGTCGAGCGCGATCTCGATCGTGCGGCGGCGGCCCGGCATCACGATGCGCACCGGTACGGACGGTTCGCCGTCGAGGCAGTGGAAGCGGTCGATGATGGCCGGATTGTCGAGGCGGTAGTGTGCTTCGCCGGGTTCGAGCGGGCTGATCGAGCCGTCCGGGCGCTGCTGGCAGCTGCGGGTCGGCGGCAGTTCGAGCGTGGTGTCGGCGCGTTCGCCATGCGGCAGCGCGAAATAGAAGTGGTGGCCGGCGTAGTAGGGCAGCGGCGTGTCGCCGCGATTGGTCGTCGTCAGCGCGACGTCGAGCGTGTGCGCGTCGGCCAGCCGGTAGGTCGTCTCGAACCGGAAATCGAACGGGTAGCTCGCGCGCAATGCGTCGTTCGCGTCGAGCGTCATCGACAGCGCGGCGCCGTCGGCCGACGGGTGTGCGTCGAACGGCAGGTCGCGCGCGAAGCCGTGCATCGGCAGGTCGCGGACCACGCCGGCGGCGTCGCGCCAGCGGCCGAGTTCGCCGTCGACGCGGTGGCGGCCGAGGAACGGGAACAGCAGCGGATTGCCGCCGCGTACGCGGGCGAGGTTGCCCCAGTCGGCCGTTTCCGGCCAGAAGATGACCGGTTCGCCGTCGACGTGCCAGGACAGCAGGCGGCCGCCGAATTGCGGGGCGACCCGGACGAGCGACGGGCCGGCGTGAAGTTCGTGGATATCGTGTTGCTGGAAGATCGGCATGGCGAATCGGATTGGGCGGGTGGATGGAGCAACGCGCGTTCCATTATCGTGCCACGGCCGCTCGGGGAAAACCCTTCTCGGGAAATTGCGAGTTTTTAACATTGTCAACGGTCTGGATAATGCATCTAAACCGGTGATGTTGCCGGGTCATGACACTTCGTGGAGGGGGCCATGGATCTGGCAATGGCAATGGGTATCGCACTGTTCGGCATGTTCACCGGCAGCACGATATTATTTTTCTATCAGCTCGGCCGCTGACGGCAATTCCTGCCGAAGTCGACAGGCCCGCCATGCAAATGGCGGGCTTTTTGCTTTCTGTGTGCTTACAAATTGCAAGCGTTTGTGTGCATTGCCGCAATAACCGGCCAAATGCCTTGGCGCGGTAATCCTGGCTCGGCATAATCGGGGCGCGTTTTTTCGGACGCGCATCGCCTCGTCCGTCATTCTTCCCCGCTTAATCTCGACTAAAAGGACCGACGCGTGAGTCTCTGGTTTCTGGTATTCCTGAGCGTCCTGCAGGGCGTCACCGAACTCTTCCCCGTCAGCAGCCTGGGCCATACGCTGCTCGTGCCGGCGCTGTTCGGCATGCATATCGACAAGCACGCGCCGCAACTGCTGCCGTTCCTCGTCGCACTGCACCTCGGCACCGCGCTGGCGCTGCTGTGGTACTTCCGTGCGCGCTGGGTCGCGCTGATCAGCGGCTTCTTCGCGCAGCTCGGCGGCCGCAAGAACGACGACGGCCACCTGATGTGGGCGCTGATCATCGGCACGATCCCGACCGGCATCGTCGGGCTGCTGCTGGAGAAGCGTATCGAACGCGTGTTCCACGACCTGCGGATCGTCGCGATCGCGCTGATCGTGAACGGCGTGCTGCTGTGGCTCGGCGATCGCATTCAGCGCAGCCGCGCGCACCAGGCGCCCGAGAAGATGACGTTCAAGCAGGCGTTCTTCGTGGGCCTCGCGCAGATCGGGGCGCTGATTCCGGGCTTCTCGCGCAGCGGGCTGACGATGATCGCCGGCAATGCAGCCGGGCTGACGGCCGAGAAAGCGGCCGAATTCTCGTTCCTGCTCGGCACGCCGATCATCTTCGCGGCGGGCGTGCTCGAACTGCCGAAGCTGTTCCATGCGCGCGACCAGCTCGCCGATGCGCTGCTCGGCGGCGTGCTGACGGCGATCGCTGCGTACCTGAGCGTGCGGTTCCTGATGCGCTATTTCGAAGGGCGCGGCCGGCTCGCGTCGTTCGGTGTGTACTGCGTGATTGCCGGTGTGTTCTGTCTCGGCTGGTTCATGCTGCATCCGCAGCCGGTTTGAGGCTGCGATGGCTCGCTTCGCGTGATCTGACGCGATGATCGGGTATAATTTCGGGCTCGGTTGCGTACCGGGCCCGTTTTGTTTCGGGGCTGTGAGTTTGGCTGCGCGGTTGCTGCTGCGCATTACTTGCAAGCCTGATGCCGAATGCGGTCCGCATCAGGCCGTGTCTTTTCTCCCCGACCGCCCTTAGCTCAGTTGGATAGAGCAACGGCCTTCTAAGCCGTAGGTCACTGGTTCGAATCCAGTAGGGCGGGCCAGTAAAATCAATGGGTTACGTGTTTTTCTGTATGTGCCCCGATTCCCTCTGTCTCGCTAGGTCTACACTAGGTCTACACAATTCATAACCCGGTCTGGGACGGTGAGTCGGCACCATATGTGTATGGCGAGGCACGCGAGCAGCCCCGCGATAGCCATTGGCGGCGACTGCGAACGTAACTTCACGGCGATGCGGCTGGCCGTTGCCGACCCGGACCGGTCGTTCAACCCGGTGGGGTCCTGATGGCGGCTTTCGAGGCAACATCGGATGCTTCTGTGTTGCAGTCGTCAGGATGCTGCTGTTGAGCCTCATAATGTGGTTATATCTGTCCGACTGTCATCCTGTTCGCAGCAGCTACCTACTTGGTGGGGAAATACATCCTTGACTGACTTCACATCAGGTATCTTAAATTCAGCCGAAAGTAGTTCCTTTGTTTCCTGATTCAAATTACATAAACATTGCGGGGGGCGTATGGACGACGCTATGAACGAATCAGCAGCCGAGGTGATGAAGTATCAGTTTCCGATTGCGACGGAGGTAAATGGATCATTTGAAATCCAAGGGACCTGCATTGCGATAACTGATGGCGTTTTCTACTTTCTCGTTACTGCGGCGCATGTAACGAATCTGCGGCACAATGCCGCGGGTCGCTCTCTGTACGTTTGCAACTGGGCAGGCAACGAGTTTATAAGAATAGAAGAGGACATTGTTGGGATTGACTCTCAAGGCTCGATTCCCGACGAGTTCGATGTATCCGTTATCAAGATCGAAAGAAACAGGTATCGATCGATTCCAGATGAAAATTTCCTCGATGTCAACGGCATATACGTTGATAGAGGTGAGTCGTTCAAGCGCGTGTATGCGGCAAGTGGATTTCCGGCATCAAAAAATCGATCGTTTCCGAGATATAAAACCAGTCCAAATTATCTGTTCTTTTTGACGGAGGAAGTTCGCCCCCCAGTGAAGAAACATCGACCCCCCTTTATCATTAGACTGTCTTATGATCATCCGAGCGCGCCAAAGCCAAGCGCCATGAGCGGAGGCGGTGTTTGGATTTTAACGACGGACCTTCCCCGATCACCTGCCTTGGCGGGGATTGTAGTTTCGTGGTTCAAGAGGGAGAAAATAATAACCGGATTAAAAATGGATTATATCGTTGCGATGATCAAAGGTTTCTTCCCAGGCAGTCGATTTGATGACGTTCCTACGCTCATGAAAGTCAAGGAAACTGAAGATGGAGCTCAACTCTATATGCCTATCGCGTCTGCCGACTAAGCTGGGCTAGGGGTTTCGTGCACATCAACCCATAGGCGGTATAATACTGCCGAGTGGGACCAGAATGAGATAGATCGGCCCAATAAGAACCTCTGAATAATGGGAGTGCAAGATGCTTGTATCCGTTGGTGCGATTAAGGAAGCCACATTGGAAGCGCTTCATACAGGATGGGGCCTCGACAGCGATAAGATTGCAGACCTTGCAAAGCGGCCGCTCGGCGCGATCGCGTCGGATGTTCGAACCACGATCGAATCTCAAATGATTTCGGGGGTGTTCGGCATCGAGCCGATTATTCGTCAGATTCTCAAGCGAAATGAGGAACATGCCCGGGCTATTGACGCTTTGACGAGTTCCAAAGAACTGCGAGGCTCGGACGTGGCAATCGCACACGTTCGCCTTATTGAAGAGAGCTTTACCACTGCCGCCTTCGTGATCTCCGATCCTAGTCGCTACGACGAGTTCGGATGGCGCTGGTCGGCGTTCCCTGCCATCCATGGGATTCGTAATCGGATATTTGGTTTGGGCAAGCCGCTCTCGGACGAAATGAATGTCTGGATTAAATCGAATGAGAAGCAGCTAATCTGGATGGATCCGAAAGGTCGCCTCACTACCGATATAAACAACAACAAGGTTAAAGATCAGTGGGACAAGTGCGGAAACTGGCTCGCCCCCGCGACAATTAAAGAAATCTTTGAAAAAGTCGGACGCTTGGATTCCTATAAGAGAAAGGGCTACGATATGGGGAGTCAGTCCGTGCACTTGTCGCCCATGGGTGATATTTACATGGCGTACGAACTTGACCACCAAGATTATTCTGAGTTCATGCTGGAAAATGGAAGCTATTTCGTTATAAAGATGTTCGGGCTTGCAATGGACTTGGTGCGAGAGCCGGCTGCCTTGCGAAAAGCGCACGCCATGGAGAATCTGGTGCAGACATATTGTCTACTTTCTTCCAATCCAACGCGATTCTCTGATTTGGCCGGAAAACTACCAGCCTATGCTGCATTCGCAAACACCGTTGCTACGAATGCTAAAGACACTGAAGCGGTTATTGAAGCGGCGATCGGCAAACCCACTGAAAGCAAGTTAGAGTTGAAATTGGGCGCCGTTCCTGTTTAAGCTTGGTTCGCTTTCGCATTCGACTACGCGTGTCAGCTAGCGGACATCTGTGCCAATCGCAACCACCCCGCAGGGATCTGGCGCGACTGCCGGCTCACGGCTTTGGAGCCGCCGTTGCAAGGCCCTGCATTCTCCCTGCCTTTGTCAGCGAATGACCGCTTGCGAAGTGGAAGTTCCTCTCGAGTGTCATGGCGTCGCCGCGAACAAAGGTCGCTTTCTGGCCGACTGCCGCCGGGCGCGGTCAGCTGCAAGTGACCTATCATGCACTCATCTCTCTGGATGAATGGTTGGATGCTACCCGAGGGCAAGCGTTTTTGAAGCAGGCGGCAACGGCGAATTCCGAGACGTGGCTATATCTGAAGGATAACGAGAAGCCGAAACGGGTAACGGATGCGCAGATAAAGTCGCGTTGCGACGAAAGTAGGGGCGCTCGGCAGGGACGAGTACAAACTGCGTCTGATCGTCGTTAGGGAAGGCGCGGCGACCGTGACCGTTGTTGAGCGAGTTGAAGGTCGGCAAGTCATTTGCAGGGCTTCAACGTCAGTACAGTAGGGTGCGGGGGAACGATCGTGGGTCCGCTTCAAAACGCCGGTGGCGGAGGGTGAGATATCGGGTCTGCCGGTCGCGATCGCACAGGCGCTTGCGAAAATGCCTGCTGGCGCTGCCACTCCTGAGCCGATTTCGATCGACGGCGGACGGGCAACGATGAAGGTCGATGCGAAGTGGCCGACGCAGATGCCGACGTTCAGCCAGGCGCAGACGACGATCCGTCAGCAACTCCATGCACTCATGCTGGAAAAGGCGAGTGCGCAGTGTGCTGGCGGTCCGTTGAAGAGGGCGACGATTCAGCAATCGAACGCAGCACGACCAAGGCGAGATGCGGCGTATGGATGTGAGATAAACGCAGTAAGGTCTGGTCGACTATCCTCTCGCCAGCCTGTCTTCGATATCGATGGAGACGCACATTAGCGGGGTGCCGCGAGCGGGAGAGTCAGGCGGTTCGAGTCGCAGCAGAAAGTCGAAATATCGTTCCGTGAGCTTCGCGAGTTGTTCCTGTACCGCGCCAAGCCGGATCAGGCATTGGGCGTCCCAGTTCATGCCCACAACCAGTTCGCTTGTCTCGCCGTTCCACTCGCTCACGAGAATTGCTGCGGTGCGGGCGTTTTCCTCGGCGAATCGTTCGACGCGCTGCTCAATGTAGCGCATGTCGTCGCGCATTAGCGTGCCGGAAACGCGGAGCGAGACGGCATGCGCGACCTCGTCGTACCGGAGGTAAACCGAGGCGATGCCTCCCAAATGGCGAGATACCCTATCGAGTTGTTCGTCCTCAAAATCGTCTTGCACGGCGAGCGCGCCGCTCAGGACGTACGGGGCTGGTTCTTCCATTTTGAACCTCCGGAAATTGGATTTGCGCAGCACGATGGATAGCGCTGGGATGTCGGTGCTCCCGCCCTCTAGCTCGCCACCGGTCGGAATTTTTCGAGAATCCGCGCCTGGCGTTGGAGAAAGGCTTCCAACTGGACATGCTCATCGGCGAGTTCTTTGAGCAACTCCACGTGCAGGGCTAGGCCGATTGGCACATACGACGGCTCTCCGTAGCGCACTCGTCTGAAGATACTGCCGGTCCGTGCCCATTTCTGGGAGAATTCCCCAAGTGCGTTCTCGACGATCTTCGCTTCGTCGTCGTTCAGTACACCGCGAATGCGGATCACGAGCGAATGCGTGACGGCATCTGTCGCGAAGTAAATGTCGGCAGGGTCGGCAATCGTTTGGGCGAACTGCTGGGCGTGGTAGTGCCGGAAGTTGTCCAGGACGGACAAGGCACCGCAGATTTCATAGGTGAAAGGCATAGTGCCTCCGGGATGAGGGACTACCGTCTTTGGGACTCGTCGCATATCCCCGCTACCATCGGTAGTCGGTTGATCACATTCATTAGGCTAGGTTCCAACTGAACATATGTCAACGAAAAATTCCCAAGCGGACATATTTTCTGTCCGACTAAAATTGGAGCGGAAACGGCTCGGCATGAATCAAACGGAGTTCGCTGCAGCGGGTGGCGTGCTTCAGCATGCCCAAGTCAACTACGAGAAAGGGGCCAGATACCCTGACGCCAACTACCTAGCGGGGATTGCCGAGGCCGGTGTGGATGTCCAGTATGTGCTGACTGGCCGTGTGTCCGATTCGGCCACACTTGCTCTCACCGTCGACGAGGAGAGACTCCTAGCGGGCTTCCGTGAATTGAAGACTCGAGAAAAGCGGGGTGTGTTAGCCCTGGTGGGTGCGATCACCGGAACACCATCCGACGATCAAGAGAATGGCATCGGCGAGACGTAATTGCGATTTTGGTAGCCGTGTTAGCGCATTGTCGAAAACGCGATGGCCGACGGTCGAATGATCAATTGCCGGTAGGCGTCCGCCCGCTAGTGAAATTGCACAGATCACCCCCGACATTCCCGCATGCCAACGATCGAGCTTGAACTGTATGGTCGATGGAGCGTTGCCTCGACTTGGGCTTCACCCCGTATCCGCTTGATGGCGCTCCTTCTCGACCATCGTTCTGTCTGCGGCGTTGCTGACGCGCCGCCAATTGCAGACATGGCGCCCAAAACCGGCGCAAGCCTATCCTGCGGTCACTCATTTTTCATCTTGTTTTCTCTGCTGAGGGTGACTTCCGTATGCGCTATGTGCAAGCCATGCGCATTCTGAAATCGCGTCCGTGTAATTGCCGTGTGCGGCGCGTTTGATGCAGCGGTGTGAAGAAGTGAGCCCCGCATACACGATCGCATGATCCCGAGCGCATCACGTTTAAACGCTTGGAGAATGCCTGAACGCATGTCTTGAGCGATTGGTGCGTCCGACGCACCGCGTCGCGTCGTGCCGGTGGTACTCGAGTTTGGTCCGCAGCGGCGCGACGGTGAATGTCTGCGTAACACCGGTGCGCGCGTGTAGCGCTGGCGTTGAAAGGGCCGGGCAGAAGAGGTGAATGCCGAGTGCGCGCCAATGGCATCGAATGCGTTCTGGATTGCTCTTCAGCGCGAATCGACGGGCAGCAGTGTTCACTGAAATTCGTGTCCATACGCGCGCGAATGGGAAGTCAGATGAGGCGTCTGACGAGAGAAAAAATATTTCTTGTTCCGTCATATTCCTATGTATTCCTCTACATTCCGTTTGCTTCGAAAACGACATAGAACAAGGGTTGACGGAGCGTAAACGCGTGCGCAAGATGCAGTGCAGGGTGTGCGTCGGAGGTCGTCATGTCGGTTGCCAGGAGATTCACTCGAGGGCAGTGGGAAGCGTTCGGCCGCAGGCTGGATGCGCTGCCGGAAAAGCCGAAAGAAGCGCAACCTGTCAAGGTGGGGGACGGTGTCAAATCTATACAGACACAGATCGTGGCGGCGCGGGAGAAAGGATATACGTTGTATGAACTGATAGAGCAGGCCGCGCAAGAAGGCATCGACGTGAATCTCAATTCGCTGAGATATGCGATGCGCCGTGCGGACGGAAAGGGAAGGGTTCGACGAGGCAATCGAGACACGGCACGAGAGCAGGCGACAGCGCCTGCGCGAGGCAGGAAGTCAGCACGTGCCAATGCGTCACGCGATAACCCGCCGCGCACGGGATTGCAGCAGAAAGAGAACACGGGGACAACCAGGCCGGGGCAACAGGTACAGGGCTTTCTTGGATTTCCGATCAGCCCGGATACCGAGAACTTGTAGAGGTCGCACATGGAAAGGCAAAATCCCCCTATCTATATGGTTGGTGGTAGCAAGGGTGGTGTCGGCAAGAGTTTTGTGACGCTGGCACTGGTCGATTACCTTCGACGCACGGATTTCAACGTCGTGCTGGTGGAGACGGACACGTCCAATCCTGATGTCATGAAAGCGGTCCACGCCGAAATCGAGTGTGCGTCATGTAATTTGGACGACGTCAGTGGCTGGATCGACTTTGTTAACTTCTGCGATACGCACCGGGATGCGATCGTTGTCGTCAACACGGCAGCCCGGAGTCAGGCGGGTGTCGAGCAGTACGGTGGAACGCTCGCTAACGCGCTCGATGAGCTCGCCCGGCGTCTGGTCGTGTTGTGGGTCATCAACCGGCAACGCGATAGTCTCGAATTGCTGCTCAAGTTCGGCGCGACGTTTCCGAACGCAATCACGCATGTTGTGCGCAACGGCTACTTTGGTTCGCCAGAGAAATTCACCCTTTATCGGGACTCGCAATTGCGCAACGCCGTTGAAGCACAAGGCCAATCGTTGGATTTTCCCGACCTTGCGGATCGCGTCGCAGACGAGCTGCGTAGCCAGCGTCTGTCGGTCGGGAAGGCGGCGTCAACGATGCATATTGGTGAGCGGGCGGAACTGCTGCGCTGGCGCGCGATATACGGCACGATGTTCGCCAAGCTGACAGATCATGTGCAATTGGCGCGGTGAGGTCGCCCGGTGCGATCGCGCGCCTGTTACACGAGTTTGGAACGACCCGGCCGGTGAGAATATTCGGGAGCCGCGCAGACTTTTCCAACCGCCGTTTGGCAGCCGTGATATGGCTTATATGACGGACTCAAGGAGAGCCTGTCAGGGCAAAATGATAGGTATCCTGAAAAGCTTGGTTTGAGTAGGGCGACGCGATGCCGCCCTACGGTATTTACACCTTCATTTGGCGCATGGCGTCGGCCAGCATCCACAGGGCGCGATTGAGCTTTACGTCCTGATCGATTCCGGTAATGGGGCGTGTGGACATTGCGCGCCCGGTCCGCGAGCGGCCATGCAGCCCGCCTTTCGTGAGATTTTCCTGCACCCGGTTAAACACCGTCCAGAGGTCGTCACGACGATCCTCGAAACGGCGGGGAGCGAGCAACTGGCTTTCGGTGATCGGCGCAGGAGCCTTGGCATCGGTTGGATCGTAGCGCAGCGCGAGCGCGGAGCGGGCGAACGCATGCTGCTCGTCACGGTTCAGCGAAACGTCGCGCATGCCTTCCTTTTGTTCGCGAATCAGCTCGAAACCGTCGAGCACGTCGAACGCACCATTGATGACGTTCTGAATGATGTTCCCTTTGTGCGGCACGCGAATATCGGCGACGTCGTCGCCCGCGACCATGCCATTCTGGCAGACAAAACGCAGCAAGCCGGCGAGCATCTGGTAGCTACTCGTGCCGTCGTGCGAGTTCAACAACACGATTTCGTTGGCTTCGTCGCCATTGATCTGCCCGGCGTGGCGAAGGCGAAGCATGTGCTTCGTGTAGTCGCGCTTGCCCGGATCGCGCACGCGGGTCTGGCAGATCATGAACGGCTGGAATCCTTCGTTACGCAAGCCTCGCAATACGTCGATGGTCGGAATGTAGGTGTAGCGCTCCGAGCGGCTCTCGTGCTTGCCGTCGCCGAAGATGGACGGGGCAACGCGGCGAATCTGATCGTCCGACAGAGGCGAGTCGGCCCGAAGCATCGGGGAGCTGTAATGGAAAGAAGAAGCGAGTTGCATGGCAATCTCCACAGCAAAAAGGGTTGAACGGCGGGCTGTGGGATGACCTTGCCGCTTACGCGGAAAACGCTCCCTGTGGAACTCGGGGTTGGCTTTTGCTTTTGCCTGACACCCTGTTTCCTGCCCGTGCGACCCAAGGAGCCGAGCGCGGGACGGTGTCAAGGAAGGAGGCGAGGGATGGTGCGGGCAACCCGGTCCCTCGCCCCTTGATGCTGTCCCGCGCTTGGCTACGGTCGCGGGACAGGGCAGGAAACAGGGTGCCAGGCGCAGTCCAAGGCAGGAGTTTCACGGGAAGAATGACGAAGCCCCGGTTATTCACAGTTTCTGGGGGCAACGCTGTGAACAACTTTCGCGGCCGGAGCGCAAGTGATTGAGGTGTATTGGATTTCGGGGCGAACGGTGCAGCAAGCGTGAATCGGGTCAGGATTCGGGAATTCGATTGCCCCAAGTTCACTTTCGCCCGGAGCCATATGGGCATCAGAAGTTAGCCGCCCCGTATACCGGGGCCGGCGTAAGGACATGGGGGTGCGTATGGCGCTTCAGTGGATCGAAATTCTGAAGCAGAGCGGCTGGATGGATCTGTTGAAAGTTGGCGGCGTCGCCGGCGTTGTGGGCTCGGTCGTCACGCTGAGTTGGAATGAGTTGCGGGAGGCCAGGGTCAGCAGGCGCGAAGCGCGGCATGTCGCGCTGTCGCTGGAAAGCTATGCGCGGGAAGCTCGATCGATGATGCATCGCGCTGACTGGGCCACGGAGGATGCCGGCCGCTTGCAGACGTATGAGCTGCTCCGTGGCGTTGCGTTACCTCCGTTCGTATTCCCGGAGCCGATAGATTGGAAGTGGCTGAAACACGACGTTGCCTCGCAACTCCGCGAGTTTCCGGCCACGCTGCATTCGGCCCGACAGGCCCTGTCGGCGGAGTGGGAATACGGTGATCCGATCGATTGGTGCGCGGAAGTGGAGTTCGAGTGTGCGAAGGCTGCGGTGCAGGCGTTGGAGCTATCTCACTTGACGCGCGAGAGGCATGACGTTGCGCCATGGAAGCCCATCGTGCCGGATGTCGATCTGAAAAGCGAACTCATGCAGTTCATTGCGGAGCAGAGCACGAAGCGTGAGGCGTTTCGGGTGAAGCAACGGCAGGCAGCAGCCAACATGACTGTCGGAGAGCCCATTCCTGGCGAGCAGTGACGTGTTGCCGCTATCGCGCCAAACCGACGACCGGCGTTTGGTTTGGTGCTCATGGTTAAGCTCAGATGGCGATGAGGAAGCGCTCAGGCTTCTTACTCTTGATCCATGACGGCTCGCGTCCGCTCCATGTCGGATCTGTTGAAATGAAGGGGAACATAGTCAGGGCTATGTTCCCCTTCATTTCAGGACACTTTGAGATGTCGCCGGTGAACATCAACTCCTTGGCGCGAAACCACCTCGTGCTTGCACTGATGGCATGGTGGCGTCGTCCGGATCGACCGTGCGCTGGGGCAGGGCAGGTACAATCGGTTTCACTTGACGGGAGCGAGGCATGACGTTGCGGCATGGAAGCCCATCGTGACAACGCTGCTGACACAGGTGCCGACCCTGTTCCCAAAAAGCCGCCACTGTGGCGTCGATCACGAGCGCCATTCTCGCGTTGTCCTGGACCTAGCACTGAACGCCTTCGGGCGGGACGGTCCTTGATATGCTCGGCGGCCCGCGGAACGGGGCGGACTCGGCTAAGGTCGGGTTTTTTCTCGATGCGTTCGATGCCGCTAAGTCTTATTTTTGGTAGGCCGTACGAGATTTCGGCGCTGGCCGTCGTGCCGTCGTCGGTCCTGTTTGCAGTGTAAATCTTGTGTCGGTTCAAAACGCACCACCGCTTTGAAATGGTACAGACGCGATGCACGTACTAAATCACGTGCGAAACAGCCGATCAGACTGATCATGCAGGAATACCGGGGAGGGGCCAGTGTCGATTACGCTGACGACGGAGATCTAGATCGACGACGAGCTGCTGAACCGTGGCCTGATGATGGGTATGAGCAGACGGAGGCGATCCAGCTGATAGCCGACCCAAGCTGACCCGTTTGTGGCGAGTTTTTTCATCGAAAGTTGACCCACATGTTCGAATGCCGGCTTGGGATACCAAGCAGGAAACCGGAGTGGTTACGGTTAGCATGTTAGCCAAAATCCGGCGGGTGCACTTCGGCGATGGCGTCCCTCTCCGGGACATTTCTCGCTGCTGATCAGCAATGCCGCTAAGTCAGCATCCGGCGGAGTCAGCGTGGTGTGTGTCGTCTGAATTCGCGCGCGGCCGATCACGAGGTTCCGAGAGTCGATCGAGATGCGCTCGATATGTCGGCCCCGTGCAGCGCGCTCCGGGGTTTGCTGGTACGGATTGCCACGATGGATGTAGCCTTCGAGGTCCGGCTCGGCGAAAACGGCCTGATGGTCGGCGTGTTCTACGTCACCTTTCTCCCGCAGTTCGTACCGGCGGGTATTGATAACTCGTCACATGCTGCTTCGCAGGATCGATCTGGCTTTCAGGCTCGAGGTGCCGAATATGCTGGCATAGGGGTCAACCCTCAAACATATTGACTCGCAGGGTTCCGTGGTCGGAACTCTGCGCCGCTCCGCGCATTTTGGTTGGAACGCTGCATATTTAGACAGCCACTAACACCCGGTTTCGCATAATCGAATTCCGAGCCGTTTTTGACGTAGGCAACCTTCATTCACTCGTGCCCCGGCATGGGTGTCACACGAAGGTGGCGGCCAATGACCAAGGCGCGCCCCACATCGAAGCCTGCTCTTTGGAGATGGTTATGAATGGCCGGAAAGTATTGAATGGGATGAGTGCTGCAATCGGCGTCGGCGGGCTGGCGCTGCTTTATGCCGTGTCGGCGAATGCGAGTCTCAACGTTGCGGTCGCCGGACCGATGACGGGCGAGTACGCATCGGGGGGCGAACAGTTCAGGAAGGGCGCCGAGCAGGCGGTGAAGGATATCAATGCGGCCGGCGGTGTTCTGGGCCAACAGCTGAACCTGATCGTTGGCGACGACGTGTGCGATCCGAAGCAGGCGGTGTCGGTCGCCAACGACTTCGTCAACAAGAAGGTCGCATTCGTCAACGGCCACTGGTGTTCCAGTTCGACGTTGCCCGCATCCGATGTTTACAACGACGCGCAGATTCCCGAGATTACCGTCTCGACGAACCCGAAGATCACGGAGCGTGGAATCAAGGGCTTGTTCCGCATTACGGGGCGCGACGATCAGCAGGGCTCCGTTACTGCCGCCTATATCGCGGACCACTTCAAAGGCAAGAAAATTGCCGTCATCGATGACAAGACCGCATACGGTGGTGGCCTTGCCGACGAAATCGCAAAAGGGCTCGCGGCAAAGCAGACGCCTGTCGCATTGCGTCAGTCCATCACGGCAGGCGAGCGCGATTACTCCGGGTTGATCAGCAAGATGAAGGTCGCCGGCGTGCAGGTTCTGGCCTACGGCGGCTACTACCAGGAGGTCGCGCTGATCCTGCGTCAGGCCGCGCAGGCTGGTCTCGATCTGACGGTAATCGGCGGCGACACGCTCAGCAACAACGAGCTGGTGAATGCAGCGGGCCCGCAGATCAACAAGGTGCTGTTCACGTTCCCGCCCGATCCGCGCAAGAGCGCGGCTGCATCGAAGGTCGTTGCTGCCTTCCGCGCACAGAAGATCGAGCCCGAAGGTTACATGCTCTATTCGTACGCGGCTATGCAGGCATACGCAGATGCCGCGAAGCGTGCGAAGAGCACCGACTACGCCGCCGTAGTGAAGCAACTCCATGACGGTACGTTCGACACCGTCGTCGGTCAGCTGAAGTTCGATTCGAAAGGCGATCTGAAGAATCCGGGCTACGTCGTCTACAAATGGAACGGCAACAGCTACGACTACGTCAAGTGATGCGGACTGCAACGCATATCGCATGAAGGGCGCGGCGGCCCGCACCGGGCGGGCCGCCGTGCTGCAACGAGATGTATCGGAGAAGCTATGAGTCAGGCGTTACAGCAGCTGATCAACGGTTTGACCTTGGGGGCGATATACGGTCTGATCGCAATCGGCTATACGATGGTCTACGGCATCATCGGCATGATCAACTTCGCTCACGGAGACATCTACATGGTGAGCGCGTTCATCGCCGTGACGTGTCTTACGCTGCTCGGCTCGGGCGGCATTTCTTCTGTGGTGCTCGCAATTGGTATGACGCTGATTGTCGCGATCGTGCTGACGTCCGCGTTCGGTTGGACGGTCGAACGGGTCGGTTACCGCCCCCTGCGCGGCTCGAATCGACTTGCGCCGCTGATTTCGTCGATCGGTCTGTCGATCTTCCTGCAGAACATGGTGCAACTCACGCAGGGCCCACGCGTCAAGTCGGTTCAACCTGTCGTGACGGGTGGCATCAATATCCCGATGGGCAGCGCGGGTCATGATGTTTATCTGTCGAATATTCAGATCCTGATCGTCGTCGTGACGATTGCGCTGATGGGCGCATTCACGTTGTTCATCCACAAAACTTCGTTCGGCAGACAGCAGCGCGCGTGCGAACAGGATCAACGTATGACGCGATTCCTTGGTTACGACGCGGACCGCATCATCTCGGTGACGTTCATGATCGGCGCCGGACTTGCCGCTGTCGCCGGCGTGATGGTCACGCTCTATTACGGGGTCGTCGACTTCTCGATCGGCTTCATCGCCGGCATCAAGGCATTCACGGCGGCCGTGCTTGGCGGTATTGGCTCGATTCCCGGCGCGATGCTGGGCGGCGTCATCATCGGCCTGATTGAGGCGTTTTGGTCCGCTTACCTGTCGCCGGAATACAAGGACGTGGCGACGTTCGTGATTCTGATCGTGTTCCTGATGTTCCGGCCGTCCGGGCTGCTCGGCCGCCCAGAGGTGGAGAAAGTCTGATGAGTACGACGATGTCCAAGCAAGTCAATCTTCCATTTCGCATTCGTGATGCGTTGGGCGCAGCGATTGTCGCCGCAGTCGTGGGACTGCCGATGCTCGGGCTGACGACGCACGACGGCACAGGCGGACTTCAGGTGCAGACCCGTTGGCCGTTGCTCGGTGCGTTTGTGATCGCCGCGTTTGTTGGGCGCATGGCACTGCAGTGTCTGCTGGAATATGTTGTGACGATTCGTAAGAGTCGCGTTCAGAAGGGCAAGCAGGCCGCGGTGTCCTCGTCGAGGCTGACGTGGATCGGGGCGTGCGCTGTCGGTTTCGCGATCGTGTTGCCGGCGATGTTCTCCGGCAATCGCTACGTGGTCGATACGGCGACGACGGTGCTGATCTACGTGATGCTCGGCTGGGGGCTGAACGTGGTCGTCGGCCTGGCAGGCCTACTCGATCTGGGATACGTCGCATTCTATGCGGTCGGGGCTTATTCGTACGGATTGCTGTCGACCCATTTCGGTCTCGGATTCTGGGAAGTCCTGCCGATCGCGGGCGGCCTCGCCGCGGCTTTCGGGATGATCCTCGGCTATCCGACGCTGCGGTTGCGAGGTGACTATCTTGCGATCGTCACGCTCGGCTTCGGAGAGATCATCCGGCTCATCCTGATCAACTGGGGTGACGTTACCGGTGGGCCGAACGGTGTCTCTTCGATTCCGAAGCCGACGTTTTTCGGGCTGCCGATGCAAGCGTCCGCAGACGGTCCGACCTTCTCCAGCCTGTTCGGTATCGAATACTCGCCGCAGCAGCGGATCGTGTTTCTCTACTACCTGATCCTCGGGATGGCGCTGCTTACGAACCTGTTTGTTTCCCGTCTGCGCAAGCTGCCTATCGGTCGGGCGTGGGAAGCGATCAGGGAGGACGAGATCGCTTGCAAGGCGATGGGGCTCAACGTCACGAACGTCAAGTTGTCCGCGTTCGCGATCGGAGCGATGCTCGCGGGATTCGCGGGGGTGTTTTTCGCTGCGCGCCAGGGTTTTATCTCCCCGGAGAGCTTCACGTTCTCAGAATCGGCCACGATTCTTGCGATCGTCGTCCTGGGTGGTATGGGCAGCCAGCTTGGCGTCGTGTTTGCGGCTGCTGTGCTCGTCGTGCTTCCTGAACTCGGTCGGGATTTCTCTGAATATCGAATGCTGTTGTTCGGTGTTGCGATGGTACTGATCATGATCGTACGGCCCGGCGGGCTGATCAGTCATCGTCGCGCAACGATTACGGCGCCTGCGGAGGGCAAGTGATGGATCCGATGACGCCGCTGATTTTTGAAAGCGCTCCTGCTGGATTGGGTCGGAGCGAATCGCCTAGCGAGCGCGGACCGCTACTGCACGTCGAAAACATCGTGATGCAGTTCGGCGGGCTTCGCGCGATCGAAAATATGTCGATGACCGCGTGCGCTGGCGAGGTGACCTCGGTCATCGGTCCAAATGGAGCGGGCAAAACGACGTTCTTCAACTGCCTGACCGGCTTTTATAAACCGACGTCCGGCGCAATTGTCCTGGAGCATCCTGCACACGGGAAGTTGCGCCTGGATGCGATGCGAAACGCGGACGTTGCGCGTGTCGGACAGGTGGTACGAACCTTCCAGAACATCAGGCTCTTTCCGCGCATGACCGTTCTCGAGAACCTGATGATCGCCCAGCACAACGCGCTCCAGAAGGCGTCGCGCTTCTCGATTTCCGGTGCGCTGAACCTGCGCGGATATCGCTCTGCCAGCCGCGATGCCGTTGCGAAGGCAATGGAATGGCTCGAGCGACTCAATCTGCGGGACCTTGCCGACAAGCCGGCAGGCGACATGCCGTATGGTGTTCAGCGTCGCATCGAGATTGCTCGCGCGATGTGCACTGATCCGATTCTGCTTTGTCTCGACGAACCCGCTGCCGGGCTGAATCCGCGTGAATCCGCAGCATTGACCGCGCTGCTTTCGTCCCTTGCCCGGGACAGAGGGATCGGTGTGTTGCTCATCGAGCACGACATGAGCGTGGTGATGAAGGTATCCGATCATATCGTCGTACTCAATCACGGCAAGAAGATTGCCGAGGGCACCCCTGCCGAGGTGAAGGCAAATCCTGATGTGATTGCCGCTTACCTCGGAGAAGAGGAAAGCGAAACATCGGACCAGCAGGCCTGACTACGCGAGGAATTCTTTCATGCTCAAGATTTCGGAATTGTCCGCGCACTATGGCAGCGTGCAGGCGTTGCATCACGTCAACGTCGAGGTGAACGAGGGAGAGATCGTCACGTTGATCGGTGCGAACGGCGCCGGCAAGTCGACGCTGATGAACACTATCTTTGGCTATCCGCGCGCGAGCGGCGGTTCGATCGTGTTCGAAGGACACGACATCACCAAGCGGCCGTCGCACGAGATCGCGAAGTTCGATATCGCGATCGTCCCGGAAGGGCGGCGTATTTTTCAGCGGATGACGGTGATGGAGAACCTGCTGATGGGGGATACCTCCCGGGACCGACGGACATCGCAGGACATCGAACGGATGGTCGGGATGTTCCCGATTCTCGGCAGTCGGGCGTCCCAGCGTGCAGGAACGTTGTCCGGCGGTGAACAACAGATGCTGGCGATCGCAAGGGCGTTGATGTCGCATCCGCGGTTGCTGCTGCTCGATGAGCCGTCGCTGGGCCTCGCACCAATCTACATCAAGAAGATTTTCTCGGTGATCCGCGAACTCAACACGCAGTATGGAATGACGATTTTGCTCGTTGAGCAGAATGCTCATCATGCACTGCGAGTCGCCCATCGGGGGTACGTCCTTCAGCACGGGCACATTGCGCTCGAAGGAGATGGGCCTTCGTTGCTGGCGGATCCGGCGGTGCGTGCGGCGTATCTCGAGGGGGATACAGCGCAGCTCGACGCGGCGTGACTGATCGCACCGGGGCCAAGGGCGCTGGTGCCAGTCAATCGGCGGGGCGGCCGTAGAGTACCGACTGCCCCGTCGACTGTGCACAACTCCGAGTAGCGCGATGCTGACGACTTTGTGGAGTCCAGGCGCGACAATCAAGATGCTTTAGCTTGCGTGCGCTATTGTGCAAAATTCCGCAAAATGTTACCGCTCTGTCGCAAGACTGGGGCCGAGAACCGGCTCAGAATTGAGGCAAATAGATCGGAGCCACGGCGGTCCGGTGTTCATGTCGGACATGCTTCCCGATCGATCTTGACGGAGTGAGAGCATGAAGGTACTGATCGTCTTTGCCCATCCTGAACCGAAATCGTTCAATGGTGCATTGAAGGATAAGGCTGTCGCGACGCTGACCGATCTCGGGCACGAGGTCCGCGTGTCGGATCTGTATCAGATGAAATGGCGGGCGGATCTCGGTCTGGATGATTTCACCGGTCCGCGTGCGAACCCCGATTACCTGGACCTGTCAGCCGAGCAGGAACACATGTTCGCGACGTCGAATCCGACGCCGGATGTGGCCGCCGAGCAAGAGAAGGTGCTTTGGTCGGACCTGATCATTTTCCAGTACCCGATGTGGTGGTTCGGCGTGCCGGCGATCCTGAAAGGCTGGGTTGATCGCGTGATGACGCGTGGCTTCGCGTACGCGACCGGGCGTAAATACGATACCGGCATGTTCAAGGGTCGCAAGGCGATGATCTCGACTACGACTGGCACGGCGTCGAGCCTGTATGAGCCGGACGGCGTCGACGGCGATATCAACCACCTGCTGTGGCCGATCCATAACGGGATTTTCAAGTACCTGGGTTTCGACGTGCTGCCGCCGCACGTGTCGTGGATGCCGGCACGCGTGTCGGCAGAGGAGCGGGCGGCGTACCAGGCGTCATACGAAGAACGGCTGCGAACGCTCGAGCAGACGCCGCCGCTGTTCTTCCATCCTTTCGAGGACTACGGTACCGACCAACGTTTGAAGCCGGGTGTGATCGCCCGATCGGGCTTCCAATGGAACCCAGGTACCGGACAAAGCCGGGAAGAGGCGGCGGACCAATTTACGGCACCGAACATCGCCAAGTTTGGCTGAATGGATGGACTGATGTGACGGGAGGAATTCCCGTCGCACTACACCCACCTGCTTTCCTTTCGTATTTCGACTGGTGTCGACATGGGCAAACCCGACATTTTCCGGAAACTGCATCACGTCTGTATCGTTGTCCGTGACATGAATGCGGCCACCGCGTATTACGAATCCGCTGGCATCGGCCCGTGGACGGACTTCCCGCCACTCGATGCCTTCAAGCTTGACGGCTACGATCGCGACGCCTTTCTGAAGTTGAAGTACAAGTTTGCGAACGTCGATAACGTTCAGTTCCAGCTCTGCGAACCGGGCGAAGGCGACACGCCGCAAAAGCGCTTTCTGGAAAACCACGGTGAAGGCGTATTCCATCTCGGGTTTGCGGTCCCGGACGTCGACGCTGCGGAAGCCGTTGCAACCGGGGCGGGCATCGAAGTGCTCGGTCGCGGGCGGTTGCCGGATGGCAGCGGTTTCACGTACTTCGATACGGCGAAAGCGGGTGCCGGCGTTAATCTTCAGGTTCGCGCACGAAAATGGTAATACACGGTCTTTTGGTGTCGCGCGTCGACCCGCGCACACTTGTGCTTTGGGCTACGACGATGGGGCTATCCGAGTGGTGCTGGACTGATCGGTACGCAGCGGAGACACTCGTCCTTTGTGCCGCCCGACGGGCGGCATTTTTTTGCACTTCCAGGAAATGCGGCGACATGTTCGAATGCCGTAGCACTGTCAGATCGTATCTCCACCAACATTGCGTTCCGCGGCGACTCACCAATGTAGCGCGCGCGTACTTCACACATGGAGTGAGCCGATGATTCGTCACGAACTCGATAATCCGTTTCTCGAAGCGTTGGGTGCAACCTTGACCGAATGGCGCGACGGATTTGCGGAGATCGCGATGCCGATCAGTGCGACGCATCTGAACCGGCAACGCGTATTGCAGGGCGGCGCCGTCGCGACGCTGCTGGATGCCGCGTGTGGCTATGCCGGGCTGTACAGTGACTCGTGCGACGCGGTTCACGGCTTCACGCTGTCCTTGACGATCAACTACCTGGATCGTGGCATCGGCCAGCAGGTCACGGCAAAGGGCATTCTCGAGCGTAGAGGAAAATCGATCTACTTTTGCCGTGGCGAGGCATGGGTTGATGGTCGCATCCTGATTGCCACGGCGCAGGGGACGTTCAAGTACGCGCGATAGAGCTGGCTGCTCGTTTGCGTAGGGAGATAGGTCGACCGTTTTGAGGCCGAGCAGCAGGGACTGGGGTGGGGCGTTCCGATATATAGCGTCGGAAGCTCGGTGCGAACGAGATTCGGGCGTGATGTGTTTGGGAAAATGGCGTGAAATTCGGCGTTCTTTTTTTAGGCGGGGCAGCGCCCCGCCCACCCCGCCGTATTACCTCATGACGAACGGATTGGCTGTCTTCACACCCGTATTGATCCACACACTCTTCGTCTGCAGATACTCACGGATCGCGTCGATGCCGTTCTCGCGCCCGAGCCCGGAATCCTTGTACCCGCCGAACGGCGACATGTAGCTCACCGCGCGATAGCTGTTGACCCACACCATGCCGGCCTGGATGCGTTCCGCGACGCGCAGCGACCGGCCGATATCCTTGGTCCAGACACCCGAGCCCAGCCCGAAACGAACGTCGTTCGCGATGCGTACCGCGTCGTCTTCATCCTTGAACTTGATGATCGACAGGATCGGGCCGAACACTTCTTCCTGCGCGATTCGCATGTCGTTGCGCACGTCGCCGAAAATCGTGGGCTCGACGAACCAGCCGTTGCCACACGCCTGGTCACTGCCGGGTTTGCCACCAAGCAGCAGCTTCGCGCCTTCTTCCTTCGCGATGTCGATGTACGCGAGCACCTTCTTGTATTGCGGACGGGTTGTCACTGGCCCGACCTGCGTCTCGAGCGATGCGGGATCACCCATCTTCGCAGTGCGGGCAAGTGCTAACAGGCGCTCGACGAACGAGTCGTAGATGCTTTCCTGAACCAGTAGCCGCGAGCCGGCGATGCAGGTTTGCCCCGTTGCCGCGAAGATCCCTGAAACGGCACCGTTTACTGCGTCGTCGAGATCAGCATCCTCGAAGACGATATTCGGCGACTTGCCGCCGAGCTCGAGGCTCACGTGCTTGAATTGCCGTGCCGCGGCTTCGTTGATCGCGCGCCCGGTCGAATCGGCGCCCGTGAACGTGATCTTTTTGACGAGCGGATGCTCGACGAGCGGCGCACCGACATCCGCACCGAACCCGGTGACGACGTTCACCACGCCCGGCGGGAAGCCGGCCTCTTCGAATAGTTTCGCGAACTCGATCGTCGACACCGATGTGAACTCGGATGGCTTGATCACAACCGTGCAGCCGGCCGCGAGTGCCGGTGCGATCTTCCACGTGGCGAGCAGCAGCGGGGAGTTCCACGGTGTGATCGCAGCGACGACACCGAGCGGCTCGTTGCGCGTGAAATTGAAATAGCCCTTCTTGTCGAGCGGAATCACCGCGCCCTGGATCTTGTCGGCCAGGCCGCCGAAGTAGTAGTACCACTGCGGGATGTACTGGCACTGGCCATACATTTCGGCCATCAGCTTGCCATTGTCACGCACCTCGAGTTCGGCGAGCCGTTTCGCGTCGCGAGCGATCAGGTCGCCGACACGATGCAGCAGTTGGCCGCGCTGGCTCGGCGTCATTTGTGCCCACGGGCCGGACGTGAAGGCCGTGTGTGCGGCCTGGACGGCGCGGTCGACGTCGGCGGCGGTGCCTTTCGCAACCGTTGCCCAAGGTTCGCCGGTGTACGGATTTTCTGTCTCGAACCATTCGCCGGATGACGACGGACTGTTTTGTCCGTCGATGACCATTTCAAAGCGTTCCATCGTTCCTGTCTCCATTCGGTTAGGGCGCGACAACCGCACGTCGTTGCGATTCCGCGAGAATTTCCTGTGCCTTGAGAATGACCGGGCGATCGACCATGCGTCCGTCGACTGCGACGGCCGCGCCGTGCGATGCGGAGGCCGTATCGACAACCTTGCGCGCCCATTCGATCTCTTTTTCCGTCGGCAGGAACGCGGCATTGACTGCCTCGACCTGTTTCGGGTGAATGCAGAGCTTTGCGCCGAAGCCAAGCCGCTTCGCGCGAAGCGTGTCGCGCTCGATCTGTGCGGGATCATCCAGTGCGAGGCTCACACCGTCGACCGGCGGCAGCAAGTTGCCGAGGCGGGACGCCAGCACGATGTGCGACCGGAAGTACAGTAACTGTTCGTCGTCGCCGTCGATCGACAGATCGAGCTGGAAGTCGATGTTGCCGAACACGAGGCGTGTCGTCAGTCGATGCTGGGCGATAGCGACCACATTGCGGAAACCCTGCGCCGTTTCGATCATCGGTAGAACTTCAGTCGGCTTGCCGGCGAACTCACAGAGGAAGATGTCGTCGATGCGTTCGGTTTTCGGCAGCATGATCGTCTTGACGGACGGTGCGCGGCACAGCGCGATATCCTCGCGGAACCATTCACTGTTGACATCGTTGATGCGCACGGCGACCGGTGTGTCGTTGGTTGCCACCCACTCGGCAAGCGCGGCACGTGCGACCTTTTTTTCCGCGGGCGGCACCGCATCTTCGAGGTCGATCACAACGACGTCGACGCCCGAGGCGGCGGCCTTCGCGAAGCGATCCGGTCGATTACCGGGAACAAACAGATAGGAACGGGGTGCGAGCTCAGACATGTCGATTCTCCGGGTTTCGTGAGGCGAGCAGTGACGGAACGACCTTGGCGTCAGCGATGGCCCAGATCTTCCCGATCGATTCGGTTACTTCGGTTTCCGTTGCCGCGTCGGCGTACAGCGCGAGCGTGCGAACCTTGTGTTCCAGTTCAGCACGCGACAACGTGTTGCCGGGGTCGCCCTTCGGATCGTCGACGCGACCCTCCAGGGTGCGGCCGTCCTTCGTCGTCACGGTGACTTTTCCGATCCAGCGTGCCGGATAGGCGGAGTCGACTTCCGGGTCGAGTTCCATTCGAACCTTGTCGCGGAAGCGCGCGATGTCGGGCGATGCGTAATGTGCGTCGAACTCGCGCACGCCGGCGTGCCCGTAGGCCGATACGAGGCCGAGCACCGTGCCCATCGAGAACTTCGCCTGATGGATCGTCTGCGGATTCACGACCGGCCCGAGGACGTCTATTGCGGCCTGATGAACATGCGTGACCACGCGTTCGATGTCGTCCGGCTTCAGCGCATTGCGCTCGATGATTTGCAGCAACGCGTCGGCGGCCGGATGGGTGTGTCGGCACGACGCGTGGTACTTGAACGAGGTTTCGGCCAGCGCCCAGCGTGTGCCGAGCCGATCAACCAGTTTGTCCGGGTACGTCTGGTCCGACATCCCCGCACCCATTCCCTTCTCGCCTTCGAGAATGTCTGCCGCGCCGGTGAAACCCTCTGCCGCGAGATAGGCCGCGAAAAGGCCGTTTGCTGCGGCCTTTGCTGTATGCAACTGTTTCGAATCTGCCGCATCCTTGAGGAATTGCCACAGACCCGCCGCTTGCGTACCGGCCGAACCGAACGCGTGCAGCATTTGTTCGCCGTCGAGGTTCAGCACGCGGCCGGCTGCCGCAGCGGCAGCAAGCGTGCCGACGGTACCAGTGGTATGAAACGTCTTGTAGTGGGAGCGGCCAAGGAATTCGCCGACCCGCACGCCGACTTCATAGCCCGCGACGCATGCGGTTAAGAACTCTTTTCCGCTGCGCCCGAGTGATTGCGCGACGGCCAATGCGGCCGGAAAGACGACCGTGGCCGGATGCAATACCGAACTGTTGTGAAGATCGTCCTGCTCGGCAAAGTGCGAGGCGGCGGCATTGACCAGCGCAGCGAAAAACGAGCTTGTCGTGCGCCGCGAAATCAGCACCTCGCACGGTCCGGATGCGGGCCCGAACTTGAACGCGAGCTCGTGGATGGTTTCCACCGGGCGGGCGCCACGGCCCGCGAGTGCCGAGCCGTACCAGTCGAGGAAAAGGTCTTCCGTGCGACGAATCACGTCGACGGGAATCTGGTCGAAGCGGAGTTGTGCCGCGAAGTTCGCGAGAGTTTGGGTGTGGGTCATGTTCGAGTCGCTTGCGGTTGCGGGTTAGATCACGCGCGCGTCGCGCCATCTGCGAACGTCTGCGTCGGTGAAACCGAGTTCGTGGAGAAGTGCATGGGTGTGTTGCCCCAGGGCGGGGACGGCATCCATGCGAACGTCTTCTGCGTGATCGACGCCGGGCGGAAGGAGCGCCGGGATGCGGCCGGCAGGAGAATCGATTTCGACCCACCGGTTGCGCGCGCGCAGCTGCGGATGCGCCCAGACGTCGGCCATTTCGTTCATGTGGGCATTGGCGATCTGCGCGGTGTCGAGTCGATCAACTACTTCCGTAGCAGTGAGTTTCGAGAATGCATCGACGATAATCGCGCACAGCGCATCGCGTGACGCCACGCGCTTCGCATTCGAGTTGAAGCGAGGATCTTCCGCCAGTTGCGGTACGTGAAGGACGTGCTCGCAGAATGCGGCCCATTCACGCTCGTTCTGCAGGCCGAGCATCACCGACTTACCGTCTCCGGCCAGGAAGGGGCCGTACGGATAGATCGTGGCGTGTGCCGCGCCTGCCCGAGGGGGCGGCGATGCACCGTCGAAGGCGTAGTACATTGGATAGTTCATCCATTCGACCATGCTTTCGAGCATCGAGACGTCGATCTGTTTGCCGAGCCCGCTCTTGGATCGCTCGAGGAGTGCTGCCAGGATATTCGTGTACGCGTACATGCCAGCGGCAATATCGGCTATCGAACAGCCCGCTTTTGCCGGCGAATCGGGGCCACCCGTCACGGACAGAAAACCGGATTCGCTCTGGATCAGCAGGTCGTAGGCCTTCTTGTCGCGATACGGACCGTCCGGCCCATAGCCGGAGATGTTGCAAACGATCAGCCCAGGATGAGACGCATGCAACGCGTCGTAGGACAGGCCGAGGCGCGCGGCCGCACCGGGCGCGAGGTTTTGCACGAGCACGTCGGCGTCTGCGAGCAGTTTTCCGAGTACAGTCTTGGCATCCGGCGCCTTCACGTCGAGCGTCAGGCTTTCCTTCGAACGGTTGCACCAGACAAAATGCGATGCTTCGCCGTTCACGCGTTCGTCATAGGCTCGTGCGAAATCGCCCACTCCAGGACGCTCGACCTTGATGACGCGTGCGCCGAGATCGGCGAGCTGCCGTGTGCAGAAGGGTGCCGCGATCGCGTGCTCGAGCGTGACGACCTTGATGCCGGTCAGTGGTTTCATGGCGCGCTCCTAGAAAGATCGCGGCAGACCGAGCAGATGCTCGGCGACGTACGACAGGATCAGGTTCGTCGAGATCGGTGCAACCTGATACAGGCGCGTCTCGCGGAACTTGCGCTCGACGTCGTATTCGTTCGCGAAGCCGAACCCGCCGTGGAATTGCAGGCACGCATTCGCTGCCTCCCACGATGCGTCGGCCGCAAGCAGCTTGGCCATGTTGGCTTGCGCGCCGGCCGGCTGCTTTGCATCGAACAGCTCGCATGCCTTGTAGCGCATCAGGCTCGCGGCCTCGACGTTCACGTAGGCTCGCGCGATCGGGAACTGTACGCCCTGGTTCTGACCGATCGGCCGGCCGAACACGACACGTTCCTTCACGTACTTCGAGACCTTGTCGAGGAACCAGTACCCGTCACCGATGCATTCGGCCGCGATCAGCGTCCGTTCGGCATTCAGGCCGTCCAGGATGTACTTGAAGCCCTTGCCCTCTTCGCCAATCAGGTTTTCGGCGGGAATCTCGAGGTTGTCGAAGAACAATTCATTCGTCTCGTGATTCACCATGTTCGGGATCGGGCGCACCGTCATGCCGTTGCCGATTGCCTCGCGAAGATCGACGAGGAAAATCGACATACCTTCGGATTTCTTCACTACCTGGTCGATCGGCGTCGTACGAGCCAGCAGAATCATCAGATCGGAATGCTGGACGCGCGAGATCCAGACCTTCTGTCCGTTGACGACGTAGCGATCGCCCTTGCGAATTGCCGTCGTCTTTAGCTTCGTCGTGTCGGTGCCCGTCGTGGGTTCGGTCACGCCCATCGATTGCAATCGGAGCTTGCCGCTGGCGATCTGAGGCAGATACTTCGACTTCTGCTCGTCAGAGCCGTGGCGCAGCAGCGTGCCCATGTTGTACATCTGACCGTGGCAAGCCCCCGAGTTGCCGCCGCTGCGATTGATTTCCTCCATGATCACCGATGCCTCGGTCAGGCCGAGACCGGATCCGCCGTATTCCTGCGGAATCAGGGCGGCAAGCCAACCTGCATCGGTCAGCGCCTGGACGAAGGCCTCCGGGTATGCGCGCTCCTCGTCGATCTTGCGGAAATACTCCGGCGGGAAGTTCGAACACAGGTCGCGGATGGCTTCGCGAATCTCTTGGTGCGGTGCGGCGATATCCAACACGTGAATCTCCTCTTAGTTTCCTTTGGCGGGTTGGGCTTCAGTCAGCGTCACGCGCCCATCGACGCATAACCGACCACGGGCGCTTTCCGCCCAGATGCGGATCTCGGGCGACGCCGGGTCGTGAGCCGCGCACACGTAGAACGGTTCGTTGTCGAAAAGCGGGCCGATTGCCTTGAATGAAAATCCGGCGATCTGTGCGTGCGGCAGGTTGCGGCGTACCAGCTCGATGAGCAGCGTGGCGGTCAGTGGACCGTGAACGACCAGTGCGGGATACCCTTCCTGCTCGGTAGCGTACGAACGGTCGTAGTGGATCCTGTGGCCGTTGTAGGTCACGGCCGAATAGCGGAACAGCAGCACGGGATCGGGAACGATCAGGCGCCGCCACGTGCCGTCGCTTGGTGCGTCCAGTCCGCTATCTGGCGAGCTAGGTACCCGAGGTGCGTCGCGGTAGACGATGTCCTGCTCTTCAGACAGCAACGGGCCGTCGAGATCTTCGAGCTGATGGCGAACACGAACGAACACCAGCTGTCCGCTGCGCCCATCTTTCACTCCAACATCGACGATCTGCGAGGTTCGAGTGACGTCGTGGCCGATTCGAATCGGACGTTCGAATTGCACCCGGCTGCCGGCCCACATGCGGCGCGGCAACGGTACGGGTGGCAGGAACCCGCCGCGTGTAGGGTGTCCGTCGACGCCGACGTGCGCCTGACGAGCAATGGCGGGAAAGAGCGCCCAGTGCCAAAGCGGCGGAAGCGCATCGCCAGGTTCGAGCGTTGCTTCGTGATTGAGCAACGCGGCGAGCTGCGCGACGAGTCGAGGCGAGACGGTTTCGCGATCGGTTTGCGTGCGCCCGATCCAGTTGCGAAGGTTGTCGAATTCTGCGGACATGTCGTCGGTTTTCCAAAATGCGTCGTTGCTGCAAGAGTGACGCACCGGACTGCCGACGACAATTTGTGCTTCGGAAACGGGGCTTTAAGTGGTGTTTAAGGTGCCACAGCGACCTGAACGGCATTGTGAATGTGGTCGTCGTCCTGGGCTTTGCCGGTGAGCTGGTCGACCAGTTCGCGCGTGAAGGATGGCAACAGATCGAGGCTGCGTATGCAGATCAGCAAGTTGCGGGTTGCCCAGTCGTCCTCGATAGATACGAGCTTGACGTTCATGAGCCGCGCATACCGTGCCGCCGAAGAGAATGGCAGCACACCGATCCCTACGTTCGCCTCGACCATTCGGCACAGTGCTTCGAAGTTGCCTACTTCGATCCGCACCTGAAGTGTCTTGTGAAGATCGTTGACGACTCGATTGAGGAAGGTGTGGATCGCGCTCGCTTCTGGGAGCCCGATGAAGTCGAAGCCCGTGGTCTCGGCGAAGGGGATCGATTGGTGGTCGGCCAGCGGATGCGACGGATGGACGGCGAGGATCAGTTTGTCCCTGCGATAGGGCAGCGTCATCAGCGATTCGGTCCTGACCTCTCCCGCCACGATGCCGACGTCCGCCCACCCTTCGCTGATCGCGCGGACGATATCGTGGCTCAGTCTTTCCTTCAAACCGATGTTGACGTCCGGGTGGGTTGCAAGAAAGTCCCGCAGGTCGTTAGGCAGGAACTCCGTTGTCGCGGTGGTATTGGCGAACAATCGGATGTGACCCTTGATGCCGCGCGCGTACTCCTGCATGTCGCCGCGCAAGTTTTCGAGTTGTGACAGCACGAGCCGCGCGTGATGCAGGAACGCCTGCCCGGGAGGGGTAAGTGTCACACCCTGACTCGTCCGGAACAGCAGCTTGGAGCCCATGCTCTCTTCGAGATTCTTGATGCGTGTGCTTGCGGCGGGTACCGACATGCACGAGCGCTCAGCGCCGCGTGTCAGGCTGTTCGTTTCCGCGAT
The DNA here is from genome assembly GCA_031253835.1 of Burkholderia sp. Taxonomy (GTDB): domain Bacteria; phylum Pseudomonadota; class Gammaproteobacteria; order Burkholderiales; family Burkholderiaceae; genus Burkholderia. The sequence goes on from JAIRVP010000015.1 coordinate 239,159, forward strand.
GGCGCTCATCAGGCGGAGATCGACCAGATCGAAATGCATTCCCATGATTTGCCTCTTTGCTTTGGCGTGCCGATGAGCGAATCATAGCAACAGGAAAAAATCCGCAAAAGTAAGGAATCTATCTACGGGCTTATATTTCCGTGCGAACCCTATAAATTAGTGGACATAGAGGTCGAATTGCGTGATGTCAGAGATTTGACTATGCGAAATTCCGCAAAATAATCTCGACGCAAATCAAGACGGCTCGTTTTCGTCGATCGACAATCCGCTCAACGTCGGGGGAGCGCAATGAGGTCCTCCGTCGATCCGACTGCCCTCTACAGGAGATAGCGATGTTGATTGCACCGTACGCGAACGAGCCGTTCGACCTCTTTGACACCGACGCCGCCGTCGCAGAAATGCGCGGTGCGCTCGACAAGGTGCGTACCCGCTTTGGCGAGACGTATCCTCTGATCATTAATGGCGAACGCGTCATGACGGACGACAAGCTCGTCTCGACGAACCCGTCGAACCCGGCAGAAATCGTCGGTTACTCGGCGACGGCAACGCAGCAGCACGCCGATGCGGCACTCGATGCGGCATGGAAGGCGTTCGAATCGTGGAAACGCTGGACGCAAGAAGATCGCTCGCGCGTGATGCTGAAGGCGGCAGCGATCATGCGTCGCCGCAAGCGCGAGCTCGAAGCATGGCTCGTCTACGAGATCGGCAAGAACTATGTCGAGGCAAGCGCTGAAGTCGCAGAGATGATCGACTTCACCGAGTACTACGCACGACAGGCGCTGACTCACGTCGGTGGACTGGGTTCGCTGATCCACTATTCGGGCGAGGAGAACGAGAGCTTCTACATTCCGCTCGGCGCCGGCGTGACGATTTCTCCGTGGAACTTCCCGATGGCCCTGATGACGGGGATGACCGTTGGGGCGATCGTCGTCGGCAACACGGTCGTGTGCAAGCCGGCGGAGGACACGGTCGTGTCGCTGTCGAAGGTCTTCGACATCTTCGAGGAAGCTGGCCTGCCGCCGGGCGTCGTTAACTATCTGCCTGGCAATGGTCGCGATGTGGGCTCGTATCTCGTCGCACATCCGCGTACCCGGTTCGTCAACTTTACGGGCTCTCTCGCGACCGGTGCGGCAATCAACGAGTCCGCCGCGAAGCTCGCACCAGGCCAGAAGTGGTTCAAGCGCGTATTCCTCGAACTCGGGGGCAAGGACGGCATCCTGGTCGACGAGACCGCCAACTTGGACGATGCTGCAACCGGTGTCATTCAGGCCGCGTTCGGCTATTCGGGTCAAAAGTGCTCCGCGTGCTCGCGCTTGATCGTCGTGGACTCGGTCTACGATGCGCTGATCGAACGCGTGATCGAGCGCACGAAGAAGCTCGTGGTTGACGAAGCGAAGAACAACCCGAATCTCGGCCCGGTGTGCAACGAGATGCAATACAAGAAAGTTCAGTCGTACATCGATATCGGGCGCGGCGAAGGCAAGCTGCTGACGGGCGGCAAAGTGGTGGACGCACCCGGCTATCTCATCGAACCGACGATCATCGGCGACGTGTCGCCGACCGCACGCATTTCGCAGGAAGAAGTGTTCGGTCCGTTCGTTGCGGCCATCCGCGTGAAGGACTTCGCAGAAGGGCTGAAGGTTGCGAACAACACGGTTTACGGTCTGACCGGCGCGTTGTTCTCGAACGACCGCGAGCGCATCGAGATCGCTCGCCGCGAGTTCCATGTCGGCAACCTGTACTTCAACCGCAAATGCACAGGCGCGCTCGTTGGGATCCAGCCGTTCGGCGGTTTCAATCTCACTGGTACCGACACGAAGACCGGTGGTCCGGACTACCTGCTTCAGTTCATGCAGATCAAGGCTGTGGCTGAGCGTCTGTAAGTTTGATGTCCCGGTCCGGCGTACGTCCATGCGCCGGGCCGGTTTTTTTCCGGACCTGACAACCTAAATGAACATCATTGCGGACAGAATCGGGCGGATCGCGCCCGCGGAGACGATGGCGATGGCCGCGCGGGCAGCGGAGCTGCGCCGGGCCGGGCGGAACGTGATATCGCTGTCGCAGGGCGAGCCGGATTTTCCGACTCCCGAGAACATCCAGGAGGCAGCCATTCGGGCAATGCGCAGCGGCAAGACGCGCTACACCGAAGCGGCGGGCATCCCGGAGTTGCGCGAGGCAATTGCGGCAAAGCTCGCGAACGACAATGGCCTAATCTATCCGGTCGCTGGTATCAGCGTGTCGTCGGGGGCTAAACAGGCGATCTTCGCGGCGTTCTTTGCGTCGCTGAACGTTGGTGACGAAGTGATTGTGCCGACACCCTGTTGGGTGTCCTACCCCGAGATCGTGAAGATGTCGGGCGGTACGCCGGTTTGTGTCCCATGCCCGGAAACTGCAGGCTTTAAGCTCACGGCGGCACAACTCGAAGCCGCCATTACACCGCGCACCAAGTGGTTGATGCTGAATTCGCCGTCCAATCCGACAGGTGCCGTGTATTCGCGTGACGAACTGGTGTCTCTCGCCGAAGTGCTGCGTCGGCACCCGCATGTCTGGGTGCTGTCGGACGACATCTACGAGAAGCTGATTTATATCGACACCCCGTTCAACAACATCCTGAACGTCGCCCCTGATCTTTACGAGCGCACGCTTCTCATCAACGGTGTGTCGAAGGTGTATGCGATGACGGGGTGGCGTATCGGCTACGCAGCGGGACCTACGCAGCTCATCAAAGCGATGAATCTCGTGCAGGGGCAGATCGTCACGAGCGCTACGTCCATCGCGCAGTACGCATCTGTTGAGGCGCTCACCGGTAGTCAGGTGTTTGTCGAGACTTCGCTACGCGCATTCAACCAGCGGCGCAAGCAGGTCGTCGAAGCGTTGCGTCGCATTCCCGGGCTGCAATGCCGCGAGCCGGAGGGGGCGTTCTATGCGTTCGTTGGCTGCCAGGAATTGATCGGGCGGCGTACATTGTCCGGGGAGCGCATCGAAAGCGACCAGGATTTCGTCCGATACCTGCTGGACAATGCCAATGTTGCAGTCGTCTCCGGGACAGGGTTCCTGCTTTCTCCGTATTTCAGGCTGTCATATGCCGCATCCGTCGAGCAGCTGGAAGAAGCGCTCCAGCGTATCGAGGCGGCATGCGCGAAGCTGCTGGCTTGAATTCGATCTGACGCATCGAACCACGACGCATCACCAAGAGGCATGTCATGAGCGAAAGAATCGTCATTACCGGTGGCGGCGGTATCGGGTGTTCCATCGCCTACTTCCTGACCCAGCAGGGTCGCACGGATCGTGAGATCTGGGTTATCGAACGTGATCCGACATACAGGATTGCATCGTCGGCGCTGTCGGCCAGCTCGATCCGTCAACAGTTCTCGACACCGTCCTGCATCCAGCTGTCGCGATTCGGCTACGAATTCATGCGTTCGATTGAACGCGACAAGGAGCGGTTCGGCGCAGGCGTCGATCTGACCGACTGCGGCTATCTGTTCGTTGGTACGTCCGAGCAGGCGCCCGTGCTGCGCAAGCGAACTGCGCTGGCGCGGTCGATGGGCGTCGCCATTGCCGAGCGATCGCCGGAGGAACTGGTTGCACGCTATCCGTGGTTGAACGTCAGCGATCTCGCGTATGCAGCAGAGGGCTTGTCCGGAGAAGGCTGGTTCGACGGATACAGTCTGATGCAGTGGTATCGCAATCGGGCACGTGAGGCTGGCGTCCAGTTCGTAACAGGCGACGCGGCGGCATACCGGACGGCCGGCAATCGCATCACGCATGTCGAATTGACCGATGGTCGTCTGATTGCCGGGGATCAATTCGTCAATGCGGGCGGTGCGTGGTCATCGAAGCTCGCGAGCACGGTCGGAATCGACCTACCTATTCGACCGCGCCGACGTTGCGCATTTGTTGTGTCCTGTCCGACCGCAATACCGGACCTCCCGATTTTGATCGACACCTCGGGCATCTATCTGAGGCGGGAGCAAGATCACTTCCTGTGCATTGTGTCGCCGTCGGCCGAGAATGATCTCGACGACTTGCCGCTAGACGTCAACTTCGCGGAGTTCGACGACATTATCTGGCCGACACTCGCGGAACGGATCCCGGCTTTCGAAGCGCTACGTGTCGAACATGCGTGGGCTGGCTACTACGAATACAACGTGCTCGATCACAACGGCCTCGTCGGTCAAAGTGGCCCGGAGAATTCGTTCGTTGCCGCGGGATTCAGTGGTCACGGAATGATGCATAGCCCCGGCGTCGGCCGTGGCATAGCGGAACTTCTGTCGTTCGGTGAGTACCAGACGATCGACCTGACTCCGCTGTCGGCCGATCGAATCGTTACCGGAAATCTGGTAGTCGAGGAGGCTGTTTATTGAGCGTGGCCGGATCACGCTCGAGGCGCGCGCGCCGGTCGCCCTTGTGGTGTCCGGCGCGTTCTCTTTGGGGCCGTGATCTTGTTGCCGTCAAGCCGGGTGAAGGCCACGTCCGCGGGCGTCGCGATACTGCCGCGGGGTCAGGTGCGTGGCAAGTTTGAACTGGCGCGTAAACGCGCTATGGTCCGCGTAACCGCAACTGGCTGCGATGTCGGTAATGCTGTGATCAGTGGTTTCGAGCAGCTTGCATGCGTGATCGATTCGCATCTTCATCAGTAGCTGCTTCGGCGTCAGGTGGAACACTTCGCGGGTCAGGCGCTCGAGTGTGTCGACCGAGATCGAGGCATGATCGGCCGCCTCCGTGATGAGGATGTTCTGGCTCAAGTGCTGTTCCAGATAGGCAAGAAAGTCGAAGAGTCGACGGTATCCGTGATGCCGTTCATCGGGTCGCGGCAGGTCGCGGGAGACGCCGATCATGCCGATGCCGCTTTCATTCTCGTCGATGATTGGAAACTTCGAACTGAGGCACCAGTATTTGTGACCGATGCCAGTCGAGTACAGACGAAGTCGATCAACGATCGGCGACTTGTTTTCGATGACGGACAAGTCTTGTGCGACGGTGCTCGCGCCGGTTACGGGAAAGAGTTGATCTGCTGTCTTGCCGATGACGTCATCACGTGCAAGGCCGCTTCGATCGATCAGCGTCTGGTTGACTGACAGATAGCGCGCACGGGCATCCTTGACGTAATAGAGAACGTCGGGGAGGCAGTCGAAGACTCGCTCCAGCAACTCCGGATGGCGATCCAACTGTCTGATTAGCGCGACGAGCATGTCTTTGTCGGTTTGGGACGGCATGCGGACTCTGGACAAAAAGGGAACCAGATGCCGATTGTACCGGGAGGATAGATGACGTCCAGGAATGGAAAAAGGGTTCCGCGGTGGGCGGAACCCTTCGTGCATGGCGATCTGCCGGCGTAGAGCCCTTATTGGCTTGCGTGTGCGGCGGACCCGAGCAGCGCCTCGCGGAAGCGGCTGCGCAGATAAGGGCCGTCGCGCGGCGGCAGACACGTCGGGGCGGGATCAGTGCTGACCTTGACGGTTGCGAGTACCGGACCGTCACCATTCAGAATGGTATCGACGAAATCGTCGAGTTGTGCTTCCGTCGTGATCGTGTGCGCGTTCTCGATGCAGGCTGCCCGTGCGACAGCCGTGACATCGACGCCTCGTCCAGCGTGTGCGGGCTGCATGCCGGTTTCGGCATAGTGACCGTTGTCGATCACGACGATTGACAGATTGGACGGGCGATCGACGCCGACGGTCGCCAGCGAGCCGAGGCCCATCATCATTTCACCATCGCCGACGAACACCACGACACGCTTGGACGGTTGTGCACGTGCGATGCCGAGCCCGAAAGTCACGGCGCCACCCATTGCACCCCAGAGATAGAAGTTTTGCGGCGTGTCGCCGGCGGCGGCAACGTCAAAGGTCGGATTGCCGAGGCTGGTGACGGCCAGTACGCGATCCGCGCGATCGCGGAGGATGCGTTGAACGGCCGTTCGGCGGTTCAGGGGAGTGGTCTGTTGCGTCATGTCGATGCTCACTTTTTGAAGTTCTTCGTGCCGATCACACGCTGGCCGATCAGTACGGCCACCATACGCGACGTATTGAATGCGAAATTCAGCGCCGCCTGGACGGTCGGGGCAACTTCTTCGGCATCGTCCGCGCGATACACATAGACACCGGCGGATTCCAGGGCTTCCTGGGTCGATTTGCCCATCGCGACCTGCCACGGGTTGAACTCGCCCCACTCACCGCGCATCGTGACGAGCATCAGAATCGGCATTCGGCACTCGTGCTGTAGCGACAGCATGTTGATGCAGTTGCCGACGCCGCTCGATTGCAGCAGTAGTACGCCGCGTTGTCCGCCGACCCAGGCGCCACCCATCATGGCAACGCCTTCTTCTTCGGTGGTCAGGGATACGGCGTGAATGTCGGAATCGCCTTCGCAAAGCTCGATGAGGCGCTTGTGGCCAGCGTCGGGCACGTACGCGACCTGGCGTACGTCGGAGGATTTGAAATGCTCAAAGATGGTATCGGGCCAGTTAGCTGACATGATGGGCTGGACGGTTGACGTCGAGAGTAGATAAAGGGATATCGCGTGACCGGCATGCGCCGATATGCACGGCGTTTGCGGATGAGACAAGCGTGCCGTAGCAATAACCCAAACTCAATTTGCGATTGCGTAATGGGCGTTTAACCTCCCGTTAACGTGGGGGAACTCGCCGTTTGGCAAGCTTCGGACGTACGTTGGATCGACGAATTCGAAGGGTTTGAAGGCCCTGTTTCAGAATCTTGAATTCCAGCAGGATCGTTCGATATGCAAACTGCTGACCAGAATCTTTCGAGGACATGTGATGAAAATTCTGGTGCCAGTGAAAAGAGTGGTCGATTACAACGTGAAGGTCCGCGTGAAGTCGGACAACACGGGCGTCGACATCGCGAACGTGAAGATGTCGATGAACCCGTTCGACGAAATCGCGGTGGAAGAAGCGGTGCGCCTGAAGGAAGCGGGCGTGGCGACCGAAGTGATCGCGGTGTCGGTCGGTGTGGCGCAAGCGCAGGAAACGCTGCGTACGGCGCTGGCGATCGGCGCGGATCGCGCGATCCTCGTCGAGTCGAACGACAGCGTCGAGCCGCTGGCCGTCGCGAAGATCCTGAAGGCGCTGGTCGACAAGGAGCAGCCGCAGCTGGTGATCCTCGGCAAGCAGGCGATCGACGACGATTCGAACCAGACGGGCCAGATGCTGGCCGCGCTGGCAGGCCTGCCGCAAGCGACGTTCGCGTCGAAGGTGATGATTGCAGACGGCAAGGCAACCGTTGCACGTGAAGTCGACGGCGGCGCGGAAACGCTGTCGCTGACGCTGCCGGCAGTGGTCACGACCGACCTGCGCCTGAACGAGCCGCGCTACGTGACGCTGCCGAACATCATGAAGGCGAAGAAGAAGCCGCTGGAAACGGTGAAGCCGGAAGACCTGGGCGTGGACGTCGCGCCGCGTCTGAAGACGCTGAAGGTGGTCGAGCCGCCGAAGCGTGCAGCCGGCGTGAAGGTGCCGGACGTGAAGACGCTGGTCGAGAAGCTGAAGACCGAAGCCAAGGTGCTGTAAGAGGGAGCGGAAAGAAATGACGATTCTGGTGATTGCAGAACACGACAACGCGTCGATCAAGGCCGCGACGCTGAA
>JAIRVP010000024.1 GCA_031253835.1 Burkholderia sp.
CCGGTCGGCACGATCTCGGTGTTCGGCTTCAAGACGCCGATCCCGTATCCGTTCTGCGCGGAGCGCACCGGCTATCTCGTCACGGACATGGATGTCGCGGTGAAGTCGGCGCGTGCGCATGGCGCCGATGTGGTCGTCGCGACGTTCCCCGACCCGATCGGGCGCGATGCGATCATCCGCTGGCCGGGCGGCGTGAACATGCAGCTCTACTGGCACACGCAGGCGCCGAACTACGATCCGTTGCAGACCGTGCCGGAGAATCGCGTCTACGTATCGCCGGAAAGCGCGAGCAAGCTCGCGCGCGATTTCGTCGCGTTCTCGCACGGCAAGATCGTGTCGGACGTGCGTCGCGCGCCGGGTATCGAGATCGGCCGGCCGAACGATACGTACCGGCGCATCCGGATCGAATCGGGCTTCGGCAAGATGACCGTGCTCGCGACGGATGGCCACCTGCCTTACCCGTTCGGCCGCGAGATGACGGGGTACGAAGTGCCCGATCTCGCCGCGACGCTGAAGCAGGCCGAAGCCGCGGGCGTGACCGTGCTCGTGCCGCCGTCCGCGTCGGACGGTCGCGATGCGGCGCTCGTGCAGTTCCCGGGCGGCTACGTTGCCGAAATCCACGCGCGGACGAAATAGCGGTGCGCCGGCCGATGAAACGAGCGGGGCGCGGCACGCTGCCGTGCGTCGTGCTGGCAGGCGTCGTCGTGCTGCATGCGGGCACGGCGGCCGGTGCCGATGCGCCGGCTTCCGTGGCGCCGGCTTCCGCTGCCGGCGCGTCCACGTGCACTGCGAAACGGCCTGCCGTGCTGTTCAACCGCTGGCAGGAGGACTGGTCGGTACTCGCGAATCCGTGCGTGCCGCGCAAGCCGTTCGACGCGCTGAAATACGTGCCGCTCGGCGATGACCCGTCGACCTACCTGTCGCTCGGCGCGAACCTGCGCGAGCGGTTCGAGCTGAACAACGCGCCGCTGTTCGGCCTGGGCGCCGCGCATGACGACAGCTACGTGATCCAGCGCGCGAACGTGCATGCGGACCTGCGCTATCGCGGGCATCTGCAGGCGTTCGTCCAGTTCGTGGATGCGCGGCCGTTCGGCAAGAACACGGTCGGCGCGGTCGACAAGGATCAGCTCGACATCGAGCAGGCGTTCGTCGCGTATGTCGACCAGGTGGGCGCCGGCACGTTCAAGACGCGGATCGGCCGGCAGGAGATGGCGTTCGACTTGCAGCGCTTCGTGTCGGTGCGCGACGGCCCGAACGTGCGGCAGGCATTCGATGCGCTGTGGGCCGATTATGAAATCGGCAAGTGGCGGCTGATCGGCTACGTGACGCGTCCGGTGCAGTATCGCAATGACGCGTCGTTCGACGACGTGTCGAACCGGCACCTGCGATTCGATGGCGTGCGCGTCGAGCGCAACGGCACGGGGCCCGGCGACCTGTCCGCGTACTGGTCGCGCTATACGCGCGACAACGCGCGCTATCCGGATGCGGCGGGCACGGAGCGCCGCGACGTGTTCGACATGCGCTACGCGGGCAAGGCCGACGGGCTCGACTGGGACGTCGAGGCGATGCTGCAGACCGGTCGCGTCGGGCAGGACACGATCGGGGCATGGGCGTTCGGCGCGCTGGGCGGCTATACGTTCGCGAAGACGCCCGGCACGCCGCGCATCGGTATCCAGGTCGATGGCGCGTCGGGCGACGCGCATCCGGGCGACCGCCGCGTCGGCACGTTCAACCCGATGTTTCCGAACGGCTATTACTTCACGCTCGCCGGCTATACCGGGTACAGCAACCTGATTCACGTGAAGCCGTCGCTGACGTTCAAGCCGGCCAGCTCGGTGACGGTGCTCACTGCCGTCGGCTTCCAGTGGCGCCAGACGACGGCCGACGCGATCTACGGGCAGGGGATGTCGGCCGTACCGGGCACGGCCGGCAAGGGCGGTGCGTGGACCGGCATGTACGCGCAGGCGCGCGTCGACTGGCTCGTCGACGCGAACGTCGCGCTGGCGCTCGAGGCCGTGCACTTCCAGCTCGGCTCGTCGATCCGCGCGCTCGGCGCACGCAATGCCGACTACGTCGGCATGGAGGCGAAGTTCGGCTGGTGACGCGGCCCGCGCGTCAGGGCTGCACGCGCGCGAGCGCTTCGACGAAGTCGACGAATGCGGCCACGCGCTTCGAGCCGCGCTGGTTCGGCAGGTAGAGCGCGGTGACGACTGCGCGCGCCGAGCCGGGCGTGACGTCGTGGTGTTCGAACAGCCGCTGCAGACGGCCCGCCTCGATGTCGGTGTCGACCAGCCAGTCCGGCAGCAGCGCGATGCCGGCGCCGTCGAGTGCGGCTTCGCGCAGTACCTCGCTGTGATTCGATTTGAGCCGTCCGGCGACGATGACCTGCGTCGTCCCTTGCGGGCCCGCAAACGTCCACGCCTGCTGGTCGACGCCGAAGTGGAAGCGCAGGCACGCGTGATCGACCAGTTCGCCCGGCGTCGCGGGCGTGCCGCGCACGTTCAGGTAGTCGGGGCTCGCGACCACGTAACGCCGGAACGTGCCGAGCGGCCGGGCGACGACGTCCGCGGTCGGGGCCGCGTCGCCGAGCCGGATCGCGACGTCGATCCGGCCGGTCACGAGATCGACCCGTTCGTCGGTGAGCTGCAGGTCGATATCGAGCTTCGGGTGGCGCGCGAGGAACGCCGCGACGTGAGGGGCGATGCGGCGCAGCCCGTATGCGACCGGGACCGAGACGCGCAGCGGCCCGGACGGCGCGTCGCCGCGATCGGCCACAAGCGCGTCGGCCTCGGCGAGTTCCTCGAGCACGCGCTTCGCCCGCGCGTAGTAGACGGCGCCCGCATCGGACAGCGTCACCTGCCGCGTCGTGCGGTTGAACAGCACCGTGCCGAGCGATGCCTCGAGCGCATCCACCGCGCGCACCACCGATGAGGCGGCGAGCGCGAGGCGCCGCCCGGCGCTCGAGAAGCCGCCGGCTTCCGCGACTTCCACGAATGCGCGCAGCGCGGAGAATTTGTCCATGGGCCCGCCCTTGTGCGTGTCGCACCGTCGTGTTGCATGCGGTTCGCATTCTAGCGCCGGGCGGGCTGGCCGCCGGGCCCGTGCGCCGCGTTTTCAGGACAATTCAGGTGCGGCTCAGGATTTCCGCGACGGTGTCCGGTAACCTGCGCGGCCACGCGTGTCGCGCGAGTCTTGCCATTCAGGACCGACCGGCGCGCATGAGCGGTCACGGAGACAACATGAAGAACCCTTTGCGGCGTGCGTCCGCAGCGGTACGAGCGGGCCAGCCGCGTTGATGCACTCAGCGCGAGCGCGCGCGGCGCCACGCGCCGGGCGGATGGCCGATAAGCCGCGCGAAGACGCGGTTCAGATGGCTCTGGTCCGAGAAACCGCAATCGACCGCGATTTCGGCGAGCGTCATGCCGGACGTCTCGATCAGGTCCCGCGCACGCATGACGCGCTGTTCGAGCAGCCACTGGTGCGGCGTGCGGCCGGTGGTGCGCGAGAACGCGCGGATGAAATAGCCGCGCGACAGGTCGCACTCGTTCGCCACTTCCTCGATCGACACGCCGAGGTTGGCCCTTTCCATCAGGAGTTCCTTGGCGAGCGCCACCTTTGCCGGCGACAGCACGCCCTTGCGCTCGAGGTCGCGCGCCCGCGCTTGGCCGTAGCGGCGCAGGAGATGCGTACCCATCGCCAGTCCCACCTGCTCGACGAACAGCGCATTCAGCGGCCCGGGCGCATCGAGGCTGTCCGCCACGGCGTGGGCGAGATGGCCGAGCACCGGATCGCGCACGTCGGGGCGGCAGGTCAGGCCGCCGACCGGATTGCCGCCGTGCTCGCGGCTGACGTGCTCGAGATAGGCGGGCGGCAGTTCGACCAGCACGAAGTCGAAATTGCCGTACAGGTCGGCATGGAAATGGCGCGAGAAGTCGCGAATGTAGATCGAGTGATGCTGGAACCGCCGCTCGCTCGCGCTCGCGCGTCCGTAGAGCGTGCGGCGGTGGCCGCCGTTCAGCGACACGCCGACCAGAAAGCCGCGATCGCACGCGGGCATCTCGATGTGTTCGACGTGCGCTTCGCGCATGCATTTGCGGTGGAGCTTCAGGCCGCCGGCCGCCATCTCGATGTCCTTCGACAGCAGGCTCGATACGCAGCCGAGGGTGTCTTTCGGCGGTGGCGCGGGCGGTGCCACCGGCGCTGCGATGACGGAGTCTGACATGGAATTTCCCGGCGAGGGACTCGGAGCGCGAAATGACGAGTCCAGTTTATATGGGCACGCGTCCGTTCAAAATGAATTTGCACAAACGTCCGCTTGCGATCCTGACAAATTACTTTCGGTGCGCGCGCGCGGTTGCCGCGTATCCCGGCAAAACGCCTGCGTGGGCGGCCCGGGAGAATATAGCGGCCTACTTTTACGCGCAAGTGATCGCGCCGATCAGGCGAACCGGCATGCGTGAACAGTGCATTTTCCTTCAAGATTTTCGCCGGTCGCCCGTCTACACTCGGGCCGGTATTCGAAATTTCCCGTCCGGCGCGACAGCGCGCCGGACTTGGACTTGCTGCCGCGTGAACTGCCGCGTTCACCCGGCGGTCATCCTGAGGTACCCGGAGGCGGCCATGATCCAGATCGGAACTTTGTCGGTGGATTTCGCGCAGCGGGACATTCGCCGTCACGGTGCGTCGCTGCGCATCGGCGCGCGCGCGCTCGACATTCTCGAAGTCCTGCACCGCGCAAGCGGTTCGGTCGTGTCGAAAGACGACATCATGGACGCGGTCTGGCCCGGCCTGATCGTCGAGGAAAACCGGCTTCAGGTGCATGTGGCGACGCTGCGCAAGGCACTCGGTGCGAATCGCGATCTGATCAAGACGGTGCCCGGGCGCGGCTACCTGCTGGTCGCGAGCCCGTCGCCTGCGCCCGTGGCCGAAGCGCTCGACGCGCCCGGCGCCGAGGCGTTGCCCGATTCCGCCGCGTCGTCGCTGATGGCGCCGCTCGTCGGACGCGACGCCGAAATCGCGCAGATCGGCGACATGCTGGAACGCACGCCGGTCGTCACGCTCGTCGGCGCGGGCGGCATCGGCAAGACGAGCCTCGCCCTGCGCGTCGCGCACGATGCGCGCAGCCGCGCGCGCATGCGCGTGCTGTTCGTCGAGCTGGCGCGCGCGTCGACGCACGACGACATGCTGATCGCAATCGCGGCCGAACTCGGGCTCGAGACGGACGGCGTACCGGCCGTCGAGCGCATCGGCGACGCGTTCGCCGCGTCGCGCTGCATGCTCGTGCTCGACAACGCGGAGCATATCGTCGATCTGGTCGCGAACCTCGTCGAAACGCTGACGTCGGCCGTGAATTCGCTGCGGGTCCTGGTGACGAGCCGCGAGCCGCTGCACATCTCGGCCGAAGCGGTACTGCGCATGAGCCCGCTCGCGGTGCCGGACGGCGATGCGAGCGCGGACGAAATCGTCCGCTGCTCGGCCGTCGCACTGTTCCTGGAACGGGTGCGCGCGGCCGCACCGGACTGCCCGGTCGACGAAGCCGGGGTGCGGCTGATGGCGGACATCTGCCGGCGCCTTGACGGGCTGCCGCTCGCGATCGAACTGGCCGCGGCGCGCGTGGCGACGCTCGGGCTCGCGGTCGTCGCATCGCGTCTCGACGACCGCCTGAACCTGCTGACGGGCGGATTGCGCTCGGGGCTGCCGCGTCACCAGACGCTGCGGGCGACGTTCGACTGGAGCTACGTGTTGCTCGATCCGGCCGCGCGTGCGCTGTTTCGCCGGATGGCGTGCTTCATCGGGCCGTATACGTTCGACGCCGCGCGCGTGGTCGCCGCGGAGCCCGGCACGTCGGCCTCGGACATGATCGCGGTGCTGGGCGAGCTGGTCGCGAAATCGCTGGTGACCGTCGAATTCCACGGCGCGTATGCGCGCTACCGGCTGACCGAATCGATGCGCGCGTACGCGCTGGAAAAGCTGCGCAACGAGGGCGAGTACGAACGCATCGCCGAGCGCCACGCGCAGTACGAGCGCGAGCATGCACCGGCGCGCGCGGCGGCGACCGCAAGCGTCGCGCCGCCGGACGATGCGCCGGCGGGCATGCGTGCCGGGGCCGCCGCCGAACCGGCGGCGACGGTCGCGAGCGTGCCCGAGCCCGACCTGCTGGCGCGCGCGCTGCTGGAACCGGCGCGGATGCGGGAATGCGCGGCGCGCGCGCGCCAGGTGCTCGACGCACTTGACACGAGCGCCGCCGACCCGGCCGACGCGGCGCGGGAGATGCGGCTGCGGGCGGCCTGCGCGTCGGCGCTGCTGCATACCGACGGCGACGCGCTGGCCGCCGCCACGATGTGGGACCGCACGCTCGGTCTCGCGACGCACATCGGCGACGACGCGTTCGACGCGCGCGCGCTGGTCGGGCTGTGGCACACGATGCTGACGCAGTCGGACATTCATGAATCGCTGCGCTACGCGACCCGCTTCGAGCGCGCGGCCGAGCGACGCGGCGACCCGTCGGAGCGGCTGCTGGCGAGCGCGATGGTCGCGACGTCGCTGCATTACTTCGGCGAGCATGCGCAGGCGCGCGAGCGGCTGGAGGCCGCGACGGCCGGCCTCGCCGACGCGGGCGAACCGTCGTGCGCGCAAGCGGCGCTGGGCGTCGACGTGGCGACGCTCGCGCGCACGATGCTCACGCGGCTCGTCTGGATGCAGGGTGAGCCCGAACCGGCGATGCGTATCGCCGCGCAGGCGGTCGAATGCGCGCGTCGCGGCGGTTCGCCGCTCGCGTTGTGCGTCGTGCTCGGCGCGGCGGCCGTGCCGATCGCGCTGCGCTACGGCGATCACGACATCACGTCCGACTATCTTGCGACGCTGCGCGCGACCGCCGATGCGCACGGCTTCGACATCTGGCGCAGTCACGCGGAATGCCTGACCGGCCAGTTCGACATCCAGGCCGGCCACCCGGGTGCGGGACTCGCGCGGCTCGAGCCTGCGCTACGGCGCGTCGAGGCGAGCGGGTTCCGGCGCCTGCTCGTGCCGCTGATCGTCGCGTATGCGGAGGGGCTCGTGCGCACCGGCCGCGCGGCGGAGGCGCGCACCCGGCTCGACGCGACGCTCGCGCGCTGCCGCGCGCACGGCGAGCATCTGTTCGTCCCGGAACTGCTGCGCGTGCGAGGCGTCGCCATGCTGGAACACGCGCGCAACGTCGCCGCGGATCTCGCGGTGGCCTACGAGGCGGACGGGCATCGTCATTTGCAGATGGCGATCCAGACCGCGAATGCGCAGGGCGCCGCCATGTGGGCGCTGTGCAGCTCGCTGGATCTCGCCGATCACCTGATCGAGCGCGGGCGCATCGCGCAGGCGTCGACGCTGGTCGCCGGCGTCGCGCTGGACTTCGATCCGCAGTCGCGCGCGCACGACGTGCGCCGCTTGCTGCGTGTCCAGAATTTCGTGCGTCAGGACGCGCCGCCCGCGCCGGGCTGGACACGCGCGCGACGCGATGCCGCCGACGCGGCGCAGCAGGTGGCGTAGCGATGCGCACATCCGGTGCAGCCGCGCGGCTGCGCGAGGGCGGCGCGCGCGCCGAGGCGTGTGATCCGGGCGCTGTCGCGCCTTCAACGACACGACCGATGGCCGCGGCCGCGGCGCACGGGAGGCCTGACGGTGCTTAGCGCGACGGAACCCGCGCGCTCGGCGGACCTCGTCGTCTTCAACGGCAAGATCGCGACCCAGGACGATCAGCGGTCGTTCGTCAGCGCGCTCGCCGTGAAGGACGGGCGCATCGTCGCGACCGGCGATGATCGTGACGTGATGCGTCATGCGCACGGCGACACGACCCGCATCGACCTGAACGGCCGCACCGTGATCCCCGGCCTGGTCGACGCGCACCTGCAGGCGATTCGCGGCGGCCAGACCTTCAACCTCGAGCTGCGCTGGGACGGCGTGCCGTCGCTCGCCGACGCGCTCGGCCTGCTGCGCCGGCAGGTCCGGCGCACACCGGCGCCGCAGTGGGTGCGCGTGGCGGGCAGCTGGACCGCGCTGCAGTTCGCGGAAAAGCGCGGCCCGACGGCGGCCGAGCTCAATGCGATCGCGCCCGATACGCCGGTGTTCATCCAGCACCTGGGCGACAGCGCGTGGCTGAATGCGGCCGCGCTGCGCGCGATCGGCTACGGGCGCGACACGCCCGATCCGCCCGGCGGCGAACTGAGGCGCGACCGCCACGGGCGACCGACCGGGCTGCTGCTTGCGCGGCCGGACCCGGCGGTGCTGGGCGCCGCGCTCGAACGCGCGCCGGCGCTTGCCGCGGACGACCGGATCAACTCGACGCGGCAGTTCATGCACGCGCTGAATCGCGTCGGCGTGACGAGCGCGATCGACGCCGGCGGCGACGGCCTCGCATATCCGGACGACTACGCGGCGGTCATGATGCTTGCGCGGCGCGGTGAATTGACGACACGCATCGCATACGCGCTCGGCGCGCGGCACGCCGGCCGCGAAATCGACGACTTCGCAAAATGGATTGCGCTGACGGCGTCCGGCGACGGCGATGCCTTCCTGCGCACGAACGGCGCGGGGGAGCGGCTGCTGTTCTCCGCGGTCGACCTCGGCAATTTTCTCGAACCGCGCGCCGAGCTGCCCGCGTCGGTCGAAGCGGACCTGACGGCCGTCGTCCGGCTGCTCGTGCGCCACCGCTGGCCGTTCCGGCTGCATGCGACCTACGACGAATCGATCGGCCGTTTCCTCGACGTGTTCGAAGCCGTGAATCGCGAGATGCCGTTCGACGGATTGCGCTGGTGCTTCGATCGTTGCGAAACGATCTCGGACGCCAATATCGCACGCATCGCGGCGCTGGGCGGCGGCGTGATCGTGCAACCGCGCATGGCGTTCCAGGGCGAAGCCTTCATCGCGCGCCATGGCGCGGCCGCGGCCACCCGCGCACCGCCGGTTCGCGCGATGCTTGCGGCCGGGCTGCCGGTCGGCGTCGGCTCCGGCGCGACGGGGGCGGCGAGCTACAACCCGTTCGTCGCGCTGTACTGGATGGTGTCGGGGCGATCCGTCGGCGGCACCGTGCTGTATCCGGCGCGCACCCGGCTCGGCCGGATGGAGGCGCTGCGCCGCCATACGGTCGGCAGCGCGTGGTTCTCCGCCGACGAGCGCAGCAAGGGCGCGCTCGTGCCTGGCCGGTACGCGGATTTCGCAGTGCTGAGCGACGACTACTTCACGATCGATGCACGATGCATTCCGCAACTGTCGTCGGTGCTGACGGTCGTCGACGGCAAGGTCGTGCACGCGGAAGCGGAATTCTCGCCGCTTGCGCCGCCGCCGCCGCCCGTGAGCCCCGGGTGGTCGCCGGTCGCCGCAGGCGGCGCCGATGACGTGGACGGCACCGACGCGCGCGATCGTCCGCGCGCATCGACGGCGGGTGACGCGTGCGCGGAGCCCGGCACCGATGCGTGCCGCGCGCGCGGCCACGGACGCCGCTTCGCGCGGCCGCGTTATCCGACCGCGAGCGCCGCCGCCGATCGCTGCGAGGCCTTCGGCTGCCGCTGCGTCGCCTTCTAGCCGGCGCGTGCCGATGCGCGGTTCCCGGTGATCGGGGTCGTGCATCGCATTGAACGATTTTCCGCCCCCGTGCGCGGGGCACGAAGGAGACAGGATGAATGTTGCGCACACGCCCGCACCCGCGGCCGGCGAGGAAGTAGCCGGCGTGCGCATTCCGCGCACGCCGCTTGCGATCGAGGCGGCCGATGCGGTGCGGGCGTCGTTGCCTGCCGCGCTCGCCGATCATGCCGCACGCGTGTTCGTGTTCGCGTCGCTCGCCGCGCGGCGCGCGGATGACGCATGCGATGCCGACGCGCTGTACGTCGCCGCGATGTACGCGAACATGGGGTTGAGCAACGCGTATGGCCGTTCCACCGAACGCTACGAGCTCGACAGCGCGGATGCCGCGCACGCGCTGCTGCTGCGGCATCGCCGGTCGCGTCGCATGCGCGACGACGTGTGGCGCGCGATCGCGCTGCATACGACACCCGGCGTGGCCACCCGTGTATCGCCGCTCGCGCGCGCACTGGCGTCGGCCGTGTCGACGGACCTGATGGCGACCGGCTTCGACACCTATACCGCCGACGAGCGCGCGGCGCTGTTCGCGGCTTACCCGCGCGGCAGCGGCTTTCGCGAAGCGTTTCTCGACACGGTCGCACGCGGCGTCGAACATCGGCCGCTGTCGACGTTCGGCACGTGGAGCGCGGACGTGCTCGAACGCGCCGACCCGGATTTCCATCGGCCGAATTTCTGCGGGCGCGTGCTGGGCGCGCGGTGGCGCGACGCGTGACGGCGCCGGTTCGGCTGCGCGGCAGACGGCCGGGCAGCCGGCCGCATCGCGACACGGCCGCCGGCGGCCCGCGCATCGCGTGAGCGCTTACGTGTTTGCTTCCGCGGCATCGTACCGCGCATAGTCGACGTAACCGGCGCGGTCGCCGCCATACCAGCCGACGGACTTCGGCTGCGCCAGCGGCGCGCGCGTCGCGATGCGCTCCACGAGATCCGGATTGGCGATATAGGCGCGCGCAAACGCAACGAGATCGGCGTCGCCCGCGTCGATCAGCGCGTTCGCCGTGTCCGGCGCAATGCCGCCATTGACGATCAGCGTGCCGCCGAACGACCGGCGCGCGTGCTCGACAATGCGCGGCAGATCGGGTTCGCCGCTCCAGCCGTTGGTGTCGGCCGCGTGCAGATAGGCGACGCCCGCATCGTCGAGCATCCGGCCGACGTAGGCATAGGTTGCGTCGGGATCGGCGTCGCGCACGTTGTTGTACTTCGCGTACGGCGAGATGCGCACGCCGACGCGGCTCAACGGCATCACGCCGCCGACCGCGTCGACGATTTCCTCGAGAAAGCGCGCGCGGTTCGCGACCGAGCCGCCGTAGCGATCGTCGCGGCGGTTCAGCGTCGACGACAGGAACTGGTGCGGCAGGTAGCCGTTGGCCGCATGGATCTCGACGCCGTCGAAGCCCGCGGCCATCGCGCGCGCGGCCGCGCGCCGGAATGCGTCGACGGTCGCGACCACTTCGTCGGTCGTCATCGCACGCGACGGTGTCGCGTGGATCTTCGTGTAATAGCCGTTCTGCAACTGCGCCCATACCTGCAGCTGTTCGAGGTCGTCGTTCACGCCGGACGGCGACAGCGGGGCGGCGCCGCCGAGCAGCGTCAACGAGCTGACCCGCCCGCCGTGCCACAGCTGCGCGAAGATGCGCCCGCCGTTCGCATGGACGGCATCGGTGATCTTCTTCCAGCCGGCGGCCTGCGCGTCGTCGACGAGCCCCGGTGTCAGTTCGAATGCCGCGGAGGCCGCGCTGACGTTGGTCGCTTCGGTCACGATCAGCCCGGCTGACGCGCGCTGCGCGTAGTACTCGGCCATCAGTTCGGTCGGCAGGCCGTGCGACGGCGCGCGCGAACGCGTCATCGGGCCCATCACGACACGGTTGGGAAGCGCGAGGCCGCGCAGATCATAGGCACTGAGCAGGGAAGACATGGTGGACTCCTCTCTTTTGACGTGGGGCGGGGCGGCGACGCGCCCCGCGTTCGGGTCGGATCGACGTGCGGCCGATCAGCCTCGGGCGTGACGTTGCGCGTGCGGCCGCCCGATCACGAGGTAATGCGCGAGCGCGATGACCGGGAATACACCGGCCACGACTGCGACGAGCGGCCAGCCGCCATGCTCGTACAGCGGGCTCGCGAGCGCGGAGCCGGCGGCGCCGCCGACGAAGATGCTTGTCATGTACAGCGCGTTCAGGCGATTGCGGCTCGCCGCGTGCAGTGCGTAGATCTCGCGCTGGCCGAGCACCATGTTCATCTGCACCGCGAAGTCGAGCACGATGCCGGTGACGACGAGCCCGTACAGGCCGGTGCCGTGAACGAACCCGATCGCATACGCCAGCGCGCCGGCGACGAGCGCGATCAGCGTCGCGCGCACCGTATGGCCGGCGTCCGCGAGCCGGCCGGCCACCGGCGCCGACGTCGCGCCGATCGCACCGACCAGCGCGAACAGGCCGATCTCCGTTTGCGACAAACCGTAGTGGCGCGTCAGCTCGATCGGCACGGCCGTCCAGAACAGGCTGAACGACGCGAACATCAGGCCCTGGTAGAACGCGCGGTGGCGCAATACCGGCATCGTGCGGACCAGATGCAGCAGCGAGCCGATCAGTTCGAAATAGGTCGCGCGATGGTCGGGCTGGCGCGACGGAATCGTCAGCGCGAGCACGGCCGTGACGAGCGTCATCAGCACGGCGGCCGCCGCGAACACGAAGCGCCAGCCGAACGCGTCGGCGACGACGCTCGACAGCGGCCGCGCCAGCAGGATGCCGAGCAGCAGCCCGCTCATGATCGTGCCGACGACGCGGCCGCGAGAATGGTCGGGCGCGAGGTGCGCGGCGAGCGGCACCAGGATCTGAACGGCCACCGAACTGAAGCCGATCAGCAGCGAAATCGCGAGGAACAGCCCGGGCGTGTGGACGAGCGCCGCCGCCGCAAGGCTCGCGATCGACACGACGGCCGTCACGATCATCAGCCTGCGATTTTCGAGCAGGTCGCCGAGCGGCACGATGAAGAACAGGCCGAGCGCGTAGCCGATCTGCGTCAGCGACACGATCAGGCTCGCCGTGTCGCCGGACATGTGCAGGCCCGGTGCGATGAGTTCGGTGATCGGCTGCGCGTAGTACAGGTTCGCGACGATCGCGCCACAGCTGAAGGCGAACAGCAGGATCAGGCCCTGCGTGAGTTTGGCGCCGTGTGCGGGCGGCGCGAGCGACGTTGATTCGGTTGACATGGTCGACTCCTGGAATAGAGAGAACGGCGGGCACCGTGCCGGCATGTCGGTTCGACCGGGCGCGGTACGGTGCACCGCATTGCCGTCAATACTATTGATCGGTCGATAAAGCCGGAATCGGACCGGCGCGCAATCGAGCGTTGCGCGGCACGCAAAGGTGCCGCGCCATGCAGGGTCAGCCGCGCTTGCCCTGCAGCGTCGGAATCTGTTCGAACAGGCCCTCGAGCCAGTCGACGAACACCTTGAGCTTCACGGGAGGGTGACGATTGGGTGGATACAGCACCGAGATCGGCCGGGCGGGCGCGTTGAAACCGGTCAGCACCTCGCGCAGCCGGCCGGACTTCAGGTAAGGCTCGACCAGGTACAGCGACGTCTTGATCAGCCCGATTCCGGCAATGCCGCACTCGATGTAGTTGTCCGCATCGTTGACGGCAACCGTGCCGCACATCTGCAGGATGCGCGGCTTGCCGTCGACGACGTAGTCCCACGCACGCGGCCGGCCCGTATCGGCGGAGATGTGGCTGACCGCGACATGCTGCGCGAGATCGTCGACGGTCTCCGGCTCGCCGAAGCGGGCGAAATAGGCGGGTGACGCGCACGTGCAGGTGGTCAGGCTGCCGATCCGCTTCGCGATCATCCCCGAATCGTCGAGCGCGCCGATGCGCACCACGCAGTCGAGCCCTTCGCCGACGAGGTCGATCTGCCGGTCGGTCACGCCGAGTTCGATCATGATCCCCGGATGCGCGTCGAGAAACGCCGGCAGCGCGGGCACCACGACCTGCTTGGCCATGGCCGGCGGCAGGTTCACCCTCAGCCGGCCGCGCGGCATGTTGCGCGCCTGCGAGACCGACGCCTCCATGTCGTCGATCTCGCGCAGCACCGCGACGGAGCGCTCGTAGTACGCCTGCCCGTCCTCGGTCAGCGAGATGCGGCGCGTGGTGCGGTTCAGGAGCCGGCAGCCGAGGTGCTGCTCGAGTGCGCTGAGCAGCGCGGACACGCGCGGCGTCGTGAGGCCGCTCGTGTCCGACGCGCGCGTGAAGCTGCCGGTTTCGACGATGCGCGTAAACACGCGCATCGAAAGCAAGGTATCCATCGTCGGAAGTTCTCCAGCCTGTCGGCTTGCCGCGCCGGTGCGTGCCGGCGCTGTTGTCATGAGTGTCGTTATTGATCGAAGCGCTATGCGTCGATGCGCTTCCTGAGCGCGTCGCCGGCAAACGGCATTTCACGCATGCGCTGGCCGGTCGCGTCGAAGATCGCGTTGGCCAGCGCGCCCGCGGTCGGCCCCATCGACGCCTCCGCCGCGCCGAGAAACGGTGCGCCGGGACGATTGACGAGATGCACCTTCACGCTCTGCGGCGCGGCCGAGAAGCGCAGGATCGGATAGCTGCTCCAGTCGAAGCTGCGGATGCGCTCGGTGTCGTATTTCAGCGCCTCGTACAGCGTCCAGCTCGCGGCCTGCACGATGCCGCCCTCGATCTGGTTGCGGATGCCGTCCGGCGACACGATCTGGCCCGCATCGACGGCGGCTTCCGCGTGCTCGAGCGTCACCTGGCCCGTTTCCGGGACGACCGACACCTCGACCGCGATCGCGACGTAGGCCATCAGGTTCTTGTACTTGCCGAACGCGAAGCCGACGCCGCGGTTGCGCGCTCGCGGCGGCCGCGGCCAGCCGAAGTGCGCCGCGGCCAGCTTGATGACCTGGCGCGCGCGATGGTCGTCCATGTGGCGCAGCCGGAATTCGACCGGATCGACGCCGGCCGCGTGCGCGAGCTCGTCCATGAAGCTCTCGATCGCCCAGATGTTGGTGTGCGCGCCGAGCGAGCGCATCGCGGAGGTCTGCAGCGGCATCGTCGGCGAGAAGTTGTTGACGATGTGCTGGTTCGGCAGCGCGTACAGCGGAATCGCGTTGCGATCGGCGCCGCCCTCGGGCTGCAGCATCGGCGTCGACGGCGCGGGTACGAACGGCGGCTCCAGCATGCGCGCGGGCAGCAGCCGGCCGGCGTTGACGATCCGCTCGTTGTGCGAGCTGCTCCACAGCGCGTATTGCCAGTCGACGATGCGGCCGCCCGCATCGAGCGATGCGCTGATCTCGGTGACCATCGCGGGCGTGAAGTGATCCCACGTGTGTTCCTGTTCGCGCATCCATTGCACGCGGATCGGCCTGCCCGGCATCGCGGCGGCGATCAGCGCGGCGTGCGCGGCCGCGTCGTCCGCGGCGTTGTGTCCGTAGCAGCCCGACCCCTCGGTATGAATGCAGCGGATGCTCGCCTTCGGCATCGACAGCATCTCCGCGAGCGCGTCGCGCAGCGGGTAGACACCCTGCGAGTGGGTCCACACGGTCATCATCCCGTTCTCGAGATGCGCGACCGAACACGACGGCCCGATCGACCCGTGCAGCAGATAGTTCTTCAGGAACGTCGCGCTCAGCGTCTTTGCGGCCGGCGCGGTGGCCGCATGCGTGTTCGCGATCTCGATGCGCTGCGTCGAGATCCGCTTCAGCTCCGCGTGCACCGTGCCGCGATCGGGCAGTGCACGGCCGGGCGACCAGCGGCAGCCGGCGGCGAGCGCACGCTGTGCGACCACCGCCTGCCACTCGCCCCGTGCGACCACCGCGAGCATGCTGCCGTTGCGCACGATCCGCACGACGCCGGGCAGCTTCAGGATCGCGGCTTCGTCGAACGACAACAGCTTCGCGTCGTACACCGGCGGCATCACGACGCGCGCATGCAGCATGCCGGGCAACTGCATGTCCTGCACATAGCTGACGCCGCCGGTGACCTTGTTCGGAATGTCGACGCGCGGCAGCGAGGTGCCGATGACCGCGAACGTTGCCGGACTCTTCAGGGGCGACGTGGGCGTCGCATGGCGGTGCAGATCGACGGTGCGGATCGCGTCGCCGTAGGTCATCGTGCGGCCGTCGGGCGCCTTGATTACCGCGTCGGCGGTGGTCAGCATGCGCGGCTCGACACCGAAGCGCTTCGCCGCGCCGTCCACCAGCAGCGCACGGACCTGCGCGGCCGCGTTCAGCAGCGCCGAGCCGCTGTCCGCCATCGTGTGGCTGCCGGCGGTCAATCCCTCGTCCGGTGACGCGCCGGTGTCGGCGGTCAGGAACGTGATCAGCGACGGCTTCATGTCGAGCTCCTCGGCGGCTACCTGGAGCAGCGCGGTGCGCACGCCGGTGCCGAGCTCGACCTTGCCGGTAAATACGGTGACCTGGCCGTCGGGCGAGATCCTGATCCACGCATCGAGCAGCGGGTTGGTCTTCAGGCTG
The DNA here is from genome assembly GCA_031253835.1 of Burkholderia sp. Classification (GTDB taxonomy): domain Bacteria; phylum Pseudomonadota; class Gammaproteobacteria; order Burkholderiales; family Burkholderiaceae; genus Burkholderia. The sequence goes on from JAIRVP010000024.1 coordinate 16,086, forward strand.
CCCGCGAGCGCCTGCGTGGCTTTCGCCACATGGACGGCCGCGCCTTCGTCGGCGATCACCATCTGCGCGGCGGCACGCGCCGTGGGTGCGAGGCTGAACGCGACGAACAGCGCACCGGAGACGATGAAGTGCCGGCGGCCTTCGTCGATGTCGTCGTGGGAATTCATCACAGTGCCTTGCTGATCGTAACGGGGGCGGAAGCGGGTTCCGGGGCCGGCAGCCCGGCGACCGAGCGCACGGCCTCGAGGATGCGCATGTGCGTGCCGCAGCGGCACAGGTTCGGTTCCATGTGCGTGCGCAGTTCCTGTTCGGTCGGTTTCGGATTGCGTTCGAGCAGCGACTGCGCGCGCATGATCATCCCGGCGATGCAGTACCCGCATTGCGCGGCCTGATGCTCGATGAACGCGCGTTGCAGCGGGCCCGGATGCTCGGCGGTGCCGAGGCTCTCGATGGTGCGCACGCTGCGCGTGCCGATCGCGGCGACCGGAATCAGGCACGAGAACGCCGGCTTGCCGTCGACGATCACGGTGCATGCGCCGCATTGCCCGAGGCCGCAGCCGAATTTCGCGCCGTGCAGGTGCAGGTCGTTGCGCAACGCGTACAGGAGCGGCGTGGACGGATCGATGTCCAGCGTGTGCCGCACGCCGTTGACGGTGAGGGTAATCATCGTGCGGTGTCCTCTTTTCTGAGTTTCGCGGCCATTGCGTCGGCACCGGTCCACGCGGGACGATCGGTATAGGTCGCGCGGACGTACGCGGCGAGATCGGCGATCTGCGCGTCGTCGTACTGGTCGATGAACGACGGCATGTAGTTCAGCGTGTCCTCGCCGTGCCAGCCGATTCCGTTGAACATCATCTGGATCGCGTTGCGCGGCGTGTCCGCGTTGACCGCCGTGCTGAACGCGAGCGTCGGACGCTCGCCGATCGACTGCATCGGCGCCGCCGGCCCGTGACACTGCGCGCACGAGGCCTGGAACAGCACCGCGCCGCGCTGCGCGGCCGGCGTCGCCGCCGCGCGGTCGGCCGGGGCCGCGGGTGGGCGGAGATTCGCCGGCTTCTGGATCGACAGGATGTACGCGGCAATCGCTTCGACGTCCTCGGCGGGCACCGTCGCGAGATCGCGCGTGACGGGCAGCATCGGCCCGGCTGCCGCGCCGTGCTCGCCTGCGCGGCCGGTGCGCAGGTACGTGACGAGCTGCGCCTGCGTCCACGGCCGCGCGGCATGGCCGAGCGTATTGAGCGGCGGCGCCTCCCAGCCGTCGACGATGCCGCCGTCGAACGCGCGGCCGCCCTGTTCGCCGCCGATCGCGTTCAGCGGCGAATGGCACGATGCGCAGTGACCGGGCCCGTCGACGAGCATCCTGCCCCGGTTCCATTGCGCGGATTGCGCGGGGTCGGGCCGATAGGCGCCTTCACGCAGGAACAGCACGTTCCAGAACGCGACCAGCGGCCGGAAGTTCAGCGGAAACATCAGGTCGTTGGCCGGCGCCGTCGCGTGAACCGGCTCGCGGGTCATCAGGTAGGCATACGCGGCGGCAATGTCGTCGTCCGACATCCGCGTGAAATGAATGTAGGGAAACGCCGGGTAAAGCGGCCGGCCGTCGCGCCCGATGCCGGTGCGCAGCGCACGGGCGAACGCGTCGGGCGACCAGCGGCCGATGCCGGTTTCGGGATCCGGCGTGATGTTGGTCGCGTAGATCGTGCCGAACGGCGTCGCGAGCGGCAGGCCGCCCGCGAACGGCTTGCCGTCCTTCGCGGTGTGGCACACGATGCAGTCGCCGAGCGCGACCACCCGTGCGCCGGCGCGCACCCGTTGCGGATCGAATGAAGCGGGGGCGGGTGGATCGATCGGCGCGATCGACGGCCGGATCATGATGCCGATCGCGACCGCGAGGCCGGCGATCGCGATGCCGGCCGCGCCGAGCCAGAGTCGTTTGTGCTTCATGTGCGCTCCGTGCAACGCGGCGCGCCGCAGGTCATGCGATGCGCGGCGACACCGGACGATGCGTGTCGGTCGTGCAGGGTCGTCCGATGCGGCCGCAACCATCTTGCAGCGCGGCGGTGATTGGCGACGGGGGTCATGTGGTCACTCCAGCAGTCGATAACGGGCGCAGGCGCTGTCCTGCGCGGTAGCTCATGAAAGCAGTCTACGCAGCGGCCGGGATCATTTCCTGAAGCACGGCTGAAACGTTCTGAACGGTGTGCGGCCGCTCGAACGCGTCGCGTCGCGTCGGCGGCCGTCGAGGGCGCGATGGCCGCGACTTTCGTGCACCGGTTTCCCGGCGAGGATGCGCATCGGCTCGCCGGTGCGTGACGCGGGGTGTCACGGCACCTGAAGGCCGTGGCAAAATCGGCCCTCCCGGTCGCCATGACCGGCTCGTCGGGTCTGATCGCGCAGAGGCCGTGTCGGACCTTGTGTCGGACCCGCCCGGTCGAGCGTGATCAAAGGCCGTTACCGAATAGAGCGGCAGGACAGTAGATGAACGCATTGTTTTCTTTCGGCGCCGCGGTGGGCGCCGACTTTCAGTTGGGCTGGCAGGATGGCGACCGCATGGTCGGGCGAGGCCGGCGGCCCGGTCCGGACGGCAAGCCGGAGGCCGTCCTGGCCGTGTGCCTGGCGACCGGGCATCCGCTTCTCTCCAGCATCGCGCGCCTCGAACACGAATACGGCCTGAAGGACGCGCTCGACGGCAGCTGGGCAGTGAGGCCGATCGCGCTGGCGCGCGAGCAGGGCCGTACCGTGCTGATCCTCGAGGATCCCGGCGGCGCGCCGCTTGCCGGCCTGCTGGGCCGGCCGATGGAGACCGGCCGTTTCCTCGGCCTGGCCCTCGGCATTGCCGTGGCCCTCAATCGGCTCCATCAGCGGGGCCTGGTTCACCGTGACGTCAAGCCGGCCCATATCGTGGTGAACGATACGCCGACGGAGGTGCGTCTCACGGGGTTCGGGATCGCCGTGCGCCAGTCGCGCGAGCGTCATGCCTTCGCGCCGCCCGAAGAGATTGCCGGCACGCCGGCCTACATGGCCCCGGAGCAGACAGGGCGCATGAATCGGCCCATCGACGCGCGCAGCGATCTCTATTCGGCCGGCGTCACGTTCTACCAGATGCTGACGGGCGTGCTGCCCTTTGCCGCCGACGACCCGGCGGACCTGTTGCATAGCCATCTCGCGCGGCGCCCTGTCGCGCCCGCCGCGCGCGTCCAGTCGATTCCGCCCGTCCTTTCCGCGATCGTGATGAAGCTGCTCGCCAAGACGGCGGAGGAACGCTACCAGACCGCCGCGGCGCTCGAGGCCGACCTGCGGCGCGCCTGGGCCGAATGGCAGCGTCACGGGAGCATCCGTCCGTTCCCGCTTGGCGAATTCGACCTGCCCGACCGCCCGTTGATCCCGGCGCGCCTCTACGGACGCGAGCACGAGGTCGACACCTTGCGCAATGCCTTCGACAGGGTGGCCAACCGCGGCATGCCCGAGCTCGTGCTCGTGTCGGGCTACGCGGGGATCGGGAAGACCTCGGTCGTACTCGCATTGCGCGGCGCGCTCGCGTCCAGCAACGTGCTCTATGCGTCGGGAAAGTTCGATCAATACAAGCGAGACATTCCGTATGCGACCCTGGCCCAGGCTTTCCAGGCCCTGATCCGTCCGCTGCTGGCCAAGAGCAATGCCGAGCTGGCGCCGTGGCGCGCCGCCCTGGCACACGCCGTCGGTCCGCACGGCGGCTTGCTGGTGCCGCTCATCCCCGAGCTCGGGCTGATTCTGGGGCCCCAGGCGCCCGTTCCGGACTTGCCGCCCCGCGATGCGCAGCACCGCTTTCAACGGGTATTCCGGCGCCTGCTGGGCGTGTTCGCGCAGCAGGCGCATCCGCTGATCCTGTTCCTCGACGATCTGCAATGGCTGGATGCGGGCACGCTGGAGCTCCTCGAGCACCTGACGACGCAACCGGACGTGCGCCACGTGCTGTTCATCGGCGCATATCGCAGCAACGAGGTCGATTCGGACGCGCCGTTGCTGCCGCGCCTGTCGGCGATCCGTGAGGCGGGCGGCCGGATCGTCGACGTGGTGCTCGGCCCGCTCGAGTGCCAGGATGCCGGCCGCCTCGTCGCCGACGTCCTGCATGCGTCGCCGGCGGAGACCGAACCGCTCGCCCGGCTCGTGCACGAAAAAACGGCCGGCAATCCGTTCTTTACCGTCCAGTTCCTTGCCGCCCTGGCCGAAGACGGCCTGCTCGTGCGCGGCACGGAATGGTCCTGGAATCTCGAGGAGATTCGCGCCCAGGGTTTCACCGACAATGTGGCCGATCTCATGCTCGCCAAGCTCAGGCGCCTGCCGGCAGCGACCCGTGACGCATTGAAGCAACTGGCGTGTCTCGGCAACGACGTCGCGCTCGCCAAGCTGGTCATGGTCCAGGACAGCAGCGAGGCGGAACTCGATGCCGGGTTGGGGCCGGCGATACGCGCGGGACTCGTGATGCGTTTCGGGGGCAGCTACCGTTTCCTGCACGATCGTATCCAGGAGGCGGCCTACGCGCTGATTCCCGGCGATGCCCGGCCGGCGATGCATCTTGCCATCGGGCGACGGCTCGCCGCGGGTACGGCGCCCGGCGCGCTGGCCGACTGCGTGTTCGAGATCGTCGGCCAGCTCAATCGCGGGGCGGCTCTCATCACGGCGCCCGACGAACGGGGACACGCGGCCGAGCTGAATATTCTTGCCGCGCGGCGTGCGAAGGCATCGACGGCCTATGCGTCGGCGCTGACCTATCTGGTCGCCGCTGCCGCGTTCGTGGAGGACGATGCGTGGCAAACCCGCCCCGACTTCGTATTCGAGCTGGAATTTCAACGGGCCGAATGCGAGTTTCTCACCGGGGCCTCGGCGGAGGCCGACGCGCGTCTCGCCGATCTGGCGCACCGTGCGACGGAACTACCGAACCTGGCCGCCGTCACCCGGCTGCGGCTGGAGCTTTTTCTGGCACTCGGCCAACGCGAACGCGCGGTCGAGGTCGGCCTCGATTACCTGCGCCGCGCGGGAGTTCGATGTTCCGGGCACCCCGACCCGGAGGAGGTCCTGCTGGAATATGCGCGCATCTGGCAGCAGCTGGGCGATCGTCCGATCGAGGCGCTGCTGGACCTGCCGCTCATGACCGATGCGGTCACCTGCGGGACGATGGACGTGCTCACCGCGCTCATGCTGCCGGCCTGGTATACCGACGTGCGTCTCGGGTCGCTCATCATCGCCCGCATGGCGAACATCAGCCTGCAGTTCGGCAACGTCGACGGATCCTGTCTCGCGTACGCGTGGCTCGGCATGATCCTGGGGCCGCACTATGGCGACTACAAGGCGGCATTCCGTTTCGGCCAGGTCGGGCGGAGTCTGGTCGAGCAGTGCGGCATGGACTACTTCAAGGCGCGCGTGTACCAGGCATTCGGCGGCCACGTGATGCAATGGACCCAACCCATCCGGAGCGCACGCGGCCTGATACGGTCGGCTTTCGACGTGGCGAGCGCGCTGGGCGACCTGACCTATGCGTCGTTCGCCCGCAACAACCTCATTACGCAACTCCTGGCGTGCGGCGATCCGCTCGTCGAGGTCCAGAAGGAAGCCGAGGCGGCGATCAGCTTCGCACGCAGGGCGAACTTCGATCTCGGTATCGACCGGGTGACCCCGCAGCTGCAACTGGCCAAAATGTTGCGCGGCCTGACGCCGGTATTCGGCTCGTTCGACGACGCGATGTTCCACGAGGCGCAATTCGAACGCTATCTGCTCAACGGGTCGGCTTCGGCACTCGCGACCTGCTGGTACTGGATACGCAAGTTGCAGGCGCGCTTCCTGGCGGGTGACCACGCAACCGCGATCATGGCCGCGAACCGGGCCGAACAACTTCTGTGGACGTCGCCTTCGTTCTTCGAGCAGGCGGAATATCACTTCTATGCCGCGCTGGCGCTGGCGGCGTCGTGCGATAAAAGCGACGGGCCGGAACGGGCCGCGCGCGAGGAGGCATTGGCCGCCCATCATCGGCAGCTCCTGGTCTGGGCCGGGTTTTGCCCGGACAATTTCGAGGCGCGCGCCACCCTGGTTGGCGCCGAGATCGCGCGGCTCGCCGGGCGCGAAAGCGAGGCCATGGATGGCTATGAACAGGCCATTCACTCCGCACGCGACAACGATTTCGTCCACACCCAGGCACTGGCCAACGAACTGGCCGGCCGGTTCTACGCCGCGCGGGGCTTCGGAAAGATTGCACGGGTCTATCTGCAGGACGCCCGGCGCGAGTATCTGCGCTGGGGCGCCGACGGCAAGGTACGGCAACTCGACGCGCTGTATCCGTACGTCCGCGGCGACGAGCGCACCGCGGGGCCGACGACGACGATCGGGGCGCCCGTCGACCATCTGGATCTTGCCACCGTCATATCGGTGTCGCAGGCCGTATCCGGCGAGATCGTCCTCGACAGGCTGCTCGACACGCTGATGCGTACCGCCATTGCGCAGGCCGGGGCGGAGCGCGGCCTGCTGATCCTGCCGGAAGCGGACCGGCTGCGCGTCGTCGCCGAGGCCACGACGCAGGGCGATACCATCACGGTGCATCTGCGCGATGAAAGCGTGAGCGATGCCGTGCTGCCGACATCGATCCTCCATCACGTCGTTCGCACGCGCGAGAATGTCATCCTCGACGATGCGTCGGCCCACAGTCCCTTTCCCGCGGATCCCTACCTGCAGCGGCATCACGCCCGATCGGTCCTCTGTCTTCCGTTGCTCGCGCAGGCCACGCTGACGGGGGTGCTCTATCTCGAGAACAATCTCGCGCCCCATGTCTTCGTGCCGGCCCGCACCGCGGTGCTGAAGATGCTCGCGTCGCAGGCCGCGTCAGCCATCGAGATTTCGAGTCTGTATCGTGACCTCGCCGAGCGGGAAGCAAAAATCCAGCGACTGGTCGAGGCCAACATCATCGGCATCTGCATCGGGCGCCTGGACGGCGAGATCCTCGAAGCCAACGATGCGTTCCTTCGCATGCTGGGCTATGAGCGAAGCGATCTCGCCGCTGCGCCGCTGCGCTGGACGGACCTGACGCCGCCGGACTGGCGCGCGCGGGACGTGGAGCTGATCGAACGACTCAGGGCCGGCGCCACGTTGCCGCCGTTTGAAAAGGAGTTCTACCGGAAGGACGGAAGCCGTGTGCCGGTTCTGATCGGCTGCGCGACGTATCAGCACGACCGGAACGATTGCGTCGGGTTCGTGCTCGACCTGACCGAGCGCAAACGCGCGGAAGAAGCGCTGCAACAGATGCAGGGCGAACTCGCGCACGTGATGCGCGTGACGACGCTGAATGCGCTGACCGCCTCGATCGCCCACGAGGTCAACCAGCCGCTGGCCGCCATCGTCACCAATGCCAATGCCGCCTTGCGGTGGATTGCGCGTGAACCGCCGAATCTCCCGGAGGTGCGCGAGTCGTTGCGACAAATCACCGAGGACGGCCACCGGGCCGGCGCCGTCATCGGAGGCATGCGCGCGCTGCTCAAGAAGACGGCCGGTGCCGCGACGCAGGTCGACGTGAACGCGTTGATCGCCGATACGATCGACCTCGTCCGGGGCGAACTGGGTCGCCATCGTATCGAGCTCCGGATGGACCTGATGGCCGGCTTGCCGGAGATTTCGGGCGATCGGGTGCAGCTCCAGCAGGTGCTGCTCAATCTGCTGATGAACGGTATCCAGGCAATGGCGGAGGTGGACGAGCGGCCGCGGGCGTTGCTGATCCGCACCGGCCTTCACTCGTCCGGAGCCGTGCTGGTTGCCGTCGAGGACGCCGGCGTCGGATTGGCGCCGGAACATCGGGAACAGGTTTTCGAGACCTTTTTCACGACCAAGGCGGACGGCCTGGGCATGGGGCTGGCCATCTGCCGGTCGATCGTGGAATCGCACGGGGGGAAGATGTGGGCGAGCCCCAACGTGGGTTCCGGGGCCGTGTTTCAGTTCACCCTTCCGCTTCGCCGCTAGGCGATTCACGCCGAAGGCGGGCCGGCGTGTCGAGCGTCAGAGCTGCGCGTGGCAGATGCCGAGTTGCTGGGCCATCAGGACGAGATCGGCAAAGGTGCGCGCCTTCATCTTGCGCATGGCCTGGCCGCGATGGATCTTCACGGTGATCTCGCTGATACCCAGCTCGCCGGCGATCTGCTTGTTCAGCTGGCCCGTCACCACCAGGCGCATGACCTCGGTTTCGCGCGGGGTGAGGCTCTGGTAGTTGGCGTGCAGCTCGTCGAGCTTCTGCGTGGCGTGGCGGCGGCGTCGATCCTTTTCCAGCGCTGCCGTCACGGCATCGAGCAGCGCCTGTTCGCGGAACGGTTTCGCCAGAAAATCCTCCGCGCCGGCCTTCATCGCGGCCACGGTCATCGGAATGTCGCCGTAGCCGGTCATGAAGATGATCGGGATCTGTACACCCATGCGGGACAGCCGACCCTGCAGGTCGAGACCGCTTTGCCCGCGCAGCCTGACATCGAGCAACAGGCAGGTCGGCACGTCGGGAAACGCATGGGCCAGCAGTTCGGCGGCGGAGGCGAACGTGGCGGCGCGTACGCCGATCGATCGAAACAGATTCTCCAGCGCATCGCGAAGCGTCGCGTCGTCGTCGACAACGAGCACCATCGCTTCATCGCTCGCCACGGTATCCGCGGTTCCGAAGCTGTCGATTGTCACGTTCTATCTCCAGTGCGCCCAGCGGGCGCGTGAGGCATCGGGCAACACCACGGCCTCACGAAACATTGCATTGAGTCCGGCCATCCGGATGGCCGGCTCCTTATATACCATGGGTTGGTCCCGTTCGCTTCATCGAAATGTGCGCCGGGCAACCCGGCCCTTGCAGGATGAGTCGTGAACGGCGGGCGCACATGCGGATGAACGCGTGGGACGGCCGGAAGGTGCGCGATGCACTGGCCATGAACGGCTGCAAGAAGGTGATTGTCCCGGCCCGGCGGGCAGGAAGCCTGCCGCACCGCGCTCGCACTTTGCGCGATGCTGCGGAGGCGGCTACGAGATCGACATGGCGGCCGATGCGGCCGCCACGGCGGGTTCGACGTGAACGCACCACGCCGGCCCGATGGCGCCTTCATCGCTGCACGAGACCTGTCAGCGGCCGGAGCGCAACGCGTTCTCGATGCAGCGGATCATGTCCGTGTCACGAAACGGCTTGTAAAGGACGCACGCCGCGCCCAGTGCCGTGGCACGTTCGGCGAATCCCTCGTGTGCAAAGGCGGTCATGAAGATGACAGGCATCGCGAGATTGCTTGCGCGCAAGGCCTCGGTCAGCGCGAAGCCGTCCATGCCGGGCATCTTCGCGTCGGTGATCACACAGGACAGGCACCGCAGCGACGTGCACTGCAGCAGCTCGTGGCCACCTCCGAACAGTCGCACGTCAAAATCCAGGGAGCGCAGCAAGCCGCCCATGGCATTTCGGACGGCGACATCGTCGTCAACTATTGCAATGATTGGGCGAGTTGTCACGCCGACTCCTTGTACGAGCGTTGAGAGCTTATAACGCTCAACCGAAAGCGTAACATCGAATCGGGGGGGCGCCTTATCATACGATGGTATTGATCACGCATCCCCGACGGGGCCCGCCGTGCGTTGCGACAACGCGCCCGGATCCGGAAGAATCAGCGGTTCCGGGAATGGCGGGCAAGCGTCGGGTTCATGCCCGCGCACGAACGGATTAATCGACTTGCCATTGCTTGTCGGCGGTGATTCAGAGCTTCCGGTGCCTGGGTGGTTTTTGATTCCACTCATCTATTTTGCCGCGTGATGCATCCGCTGATATGGCCGATGGCGGCTTCCACGCGAACCGGATTTCTATTCGCCCCGATATCGTGAGCAGCCGTATTCACCGGAGATACCGTCCGGCGCGGCGGGCAACACGGGGCGGCTCGACGCCGACGTGATGCCCGGCAGGCGGACCCGGGCCGCGGCGCGCGATCTTAAACCATAGGATAGTGGTTGGCATTGCATGCGCACCCTACGATACGGTCAAGCCTGTCACGCATGCCACCTGGCGCTGCGGCACCGCAGGCGACAGCGCATGCTGCCTTTCCCGGCGGTGTGCGGCTTGCCAGCAATAGAAGCGGCGCCCGAGCGGCGCGCAAACCGGTGCCAACCATGTACACGTTCGGACGGGTGACGATTTCCCTTGAACACCGCGAAGTACGCGTCGACGGCCAGCCGAAATATCTCGGCGCACGGGCATTCGAGATTCTCGAACTGTTGGTGAAAGCGGCCGGCAGGCTCGTGTCGAAGGACGAGATCATGCGTACCGTCTGGCCGAACACGGTCGTGGTCGAAAACAACATCCAGGTGCATGTCTCGACGCTGCGCAAGCTTTTCGGTGGCAAGCACGGATGGATCCGTACCGAGGCGGGCCGCGGATACCGCTTCGCGCCACCGTCGGATGTCGCCGAACGCCCGTCCGGCGACGACGGACGACCGACGACGGCGCGCGTGGGCGCATCGCCGCGGAAATGTCCGCTGATCGGCCGTGAAAACGAAGTCGCCGAACTGCACGCGCTGCTCGAGCACGAAGCGTTCGTGACGCTCGTCGGCCCGGGCGGCGTTGGCAAGACCCATCTGGCGCTGGAGGTGGCTGCCGCATGGTCGGCGTCACGCGGCATCGAGCTGCACCGGATCGATCTCGCGGGCTGGCCGCGCGGCACGGCGCTCGAATCCGCGGTGATCGAGGCACTCGACCGCCCGGGTGTGCACGACGCGGCGCCGGCCGACGTCGTACGCGCGATCGGCGAGCGACGCACCGTGCTGGTGCTCGACAACGCGGAACTGCACGTCGATGCGCTGGCGACCCTGTGCGAGGCGATCGTCGGATCGAATCCGCGCACGACGCTGATCGTGACGAGCCGCGAGCCCGTGCGGGTGGCCGGCGAGCACGTCTACCGTGTCGCGCCGCTCGCCGTGCCGGCGCAGGGCGCGAGCGAAGCCGATATCGTCGCTTGCGGGGCCGTGCAGATGTTCCTGGCCCGCGCCCGTGCGATGGGGACCGACATTGCCGCGGACTCGCATACGCTCGACGCGGTCGCGACCGTGTGCAGCCGTCTCAGCGGATTGCCGCTCGCGCTCGAGCTCGGTGCCGCCCGGGTTGCGTCGCTGGGTGTCCAGGGGCTCGCCGGCGACCTCGACAAGTCGCTGCTGTCGCTGTCCGGCGGATTGCGCACCGCGCACCCGCGCCAGCAGACACTCCGGGCCACCGTCGAATGGAGCTACCGGCTGCTCGATACCGCCGAGCGCACCGTGCTCTGCCGGCTCGCCGCGTTTCCGGAGGCGTTCCCGCTCGATGCGGCGTGCGCGCTCGCCGCGTGCGACGAACTGGGCGACGAGCAGGTGCTCGACTGCCTCGTCGGTCTCGCGTCGAAGTCGCTGCTTGTCGTCCACCCGATGGGGCTTTCCAAACGCTATTCGCTACTCGAGATCGTTCGCGCGTATGCGCTCGAGAAGCTGGCAGAATCCGGCGAGTCGGGCCACGTCCAGGCGCGCTGCGCGGCGTTCGCCGCGGGAGCGTCGACGCGCGTACCACTGCCGCAATTGGCGTTTGCCGGCGCGCAGTCGGCACCTGCCGGCCTGCATTGGGCCTGATGCACCGATAGCGTGGCCGTTGCCGCACGCACGCACACGGCGGCGCGCGTCGGCGGCGCCCAGCCGCCCCCCAGCGCACGAACGAGACTCACCGTCGCGATCGCGAGCGCCTGCCGGCTGTGAATCAGCTGACGGCGCACGTTCAGCGCATCGCGATCGGCGTCGATGACTTCGAGGTAGCTGACATAACCGTGCGCGTAGCGGCTCAGCGACAGCCGCGCCGCGACGGCCGTCGCGCGTGCCGCGCTTTCGTAGCGCACGATCCGTTCCTTTTCCGCGGCGATGTCGTCGAGCGCATCCTGCACGTCGCGCAATGCACCGATCGCGCTCGCACGATAGTTCGCGTCGGCGATGTCCGTGCCGGCCCGCGCGGCCGCCACCGCGGCCGCGCGCTTGCCGCCGTCGAACAGCGTCAGCGCAACGTTCGCGCCGAGACTCCACAGCGAACTGTTGCGGTCGAGAAACGACCGCAGGTCGCGGGTCGCGAAGCCGCCATCGGCGGTCAGCGTCAGCGCCGGCAACCACGCGGTGCGGGCGATGCCGAGCGCGAGCGACGCCGCATCGGCGCGCCGCGCGGCAGCGAACACGTCCGGGCGGCGCGCAAGCAGCGTCGAGGGCAGCCCGGACGGCACGTCGGGCACCTGCACGGGCACGGTGCTCGTGCGGATCTCGAATGCGGTCGGGGATGCGCCGGTCAGCACCGCGACGGCGTCGACGAGATGCTCGCGCAACCGCTGGCTGTCCGCGAGATCGGCGCGTGCCGTATCGAGGTCGGCCGACGCGCGCAGTGCGTCGAGATCGCTCGCGGCGCCGGCCCGCACGCGGGCGGCGATCACGTCCAGCGCGGTGCGGCGCAGCCCGATCGCGCTGTCGAGTGCCGCGAGATCGTCGTCGACGTAGCGCAGCGTCAGGTAGGCGACGGCGACTTCGGCCGCGACCCGCAGGCGGACCGCGTCGCGATCGGCCGCCGCCTGCAGCACGTTCTGGGCACCGATGTCGGCATCGCCGCGCAGCCGTCCCCACAGATCGACTTCGTAGCGCGCGGCGACGGGAACCGACCAGTTGTGCATCGTGCGCTTCGGCAGCGCATTGTCGACGGTGCCGGATACGCGTGCGCGGCTGAACGACGGATCGATGCGCACGGCGGGCGCAAGCGCCGCATCGCGGATGCCGAGCAGCGCTTGCGCCTGATCGACGCGCGCGGCCGCCGCGCGGACGTCGAGGTTGTGCGCGAGCGCGGTGTCGACGAGCGTGCCGAGTTGCGGGTCGTCGAACCATGCGGGCCACGCGTCCGGCGACGGCGCGTGCCCGGCCGACGGATCGGCGTGCCGGAACCGGTCGTGCCCGAGCGGAACCGGCGCGAGCGGCTGCGGCGCGATCGAGCAGGCGGTGAGCAGGCTCGCGGCGAGCAGGGCGGCTGCGCGCTTCATCGCGATTCGCGGCTGCGCCGCAGCGTGACGACGACCGACAGCCCGGGCCGGATGCGCGGCTCCGCCGCGGCAGGGCCGTCGAGCAGGATCTTCACGGGCACGCGTTGCGTGACCTTCGTGAAATTGCCGGTCGCGTTGTCGGGCGGCAGCAGTGCGAACTGGGCGCCCGTCGCGGGCGACAGGCTGTCGATCCGGCCGGTGTACGTGTGCTGCGGCAGCGCATCGAAGCGCAACTGCACGGCGTCGCCGGCCCGCACGTGCCGAAGCTGCGTCTCGCGGAAATTGGCGACGATCCACGGATGCGGCTCGACCAGCGTGAGCAGTGCCTGGCCGGGTGCGACATGCTCGCCGGTCTCCACGGTCTTCTTGCCGACGTAACCGTCCGACGGTGCGACGACGGTGGTGTACCCGAGCTGAAGCAGCGCATCGCGCAATTCGGCGTCGTTCTGTCTCGACGCGGCATCGGCGGCCTCCGACGCGGCCAGCGCGCTGCGCCGCTGCGCGTCGGCCGCCGTGACGCACGCACGCGCGGACTTGCGCGCGGCATCGGCCGCGTCGAACTCCTGCCTCGACAGGCCGCGCGGCGTCTCGCGGGTCAGCTCGCGCGCCCTCGCGTAATCGAGTTCGGTTTTTTCGGCATCGGCGCGTGCGGACACGAGCGCCGCGCCGGCCTGCTCGATCAGCGCCCGTGCGCGACTCGCATCGGCATGCGTCTGTGCGACGCGTGCCCGCTGCGCCGCGACGCGCACGTCGAAATCGCGCCGGTCGATCTGCGCGAGTGCGTCGCCCGCATGGACGAACTGGTTGTCGTCGACGAACACGTGCGCGACCGTGCCGGTCACACGCGGCGAGATCACGTGCAGGTGACCGGTGACATAGGCATCGTCGGTGCCGAGATCGCGCGTGTCGAACGCGTACAGGAGCAGCGTGACGAGCAGCAGCGCGAGCACCGCGATCGCGACGACGAGCGGCCTGCGCGGGCGGGCGGGCGCGGCTGACGCCGCGGGCGTGGTATCGGAGGGCGGCGGGGTCATGATCGGCAAACTCCATCGTACGGGCAGGATTCGACGCATCGCGTTATGCTTGCGCCAGCTTGACAGGCGGGAGCCGCTCGACGATGAACACCACGTTCGCCCCCGGTAGTGCCGCGGCGCCGGCTGCCGGCCCCGCTTCCGACATTCCCACGTTTCGTTCGATCGCGGCGATCGCGGCCGTGTTGCTCGGCGCGATCATCGCGACGCTGACGTCGCGCATCACGTCGCTCGGGCTCGCCGACGTGCGCGGCGCACTCGGCGCGGGTGTCGACGAAGGCGCGTGGATCAACACCGCATTTTCCGCATCGCAGATGTTCGTCGGGCCGCTCGCGATCGCGGCGGCGTTCGTGTTCGGCACGCGTCGCGTGCTGCTCGCGGGCGCCGTGGTGTTTCTCTGCGCCGAAAGCCTGCTGCCGCTCTGCACGCAATTCGGCGCGTTCATCGTGTTTCAGGCGATCGCCGGGCTCGCGTCGGGCGTGTTCGTGCCGCTGACGATCGGCTTCGTCGTCCGCACGCTGCCGCCGCGGCTCATTCCGTTCGGCATCGCCGCGTACGCGATGAATCTCGAGATGTCGCTCAACCTGTCGGCCACGCTCGAAGGCTGGTACAGCGAACACCTGAGCTGGCGCTGGCTGTTCTGGCAGAACGCGGTGCTGACCGTGCCGTTCATCGCGTGCCTGATGCTGTCGCTCGCCGACGAGCCGGTCAAGCGCTTCGCGTCCGGCATCGACGCGCGCGGCATGCTGCTCGGCGCGGGCGGGTTCGCGTGCCTGTGCGTCGCGCTCGACCAGGGCGAGCGGCTGTTCTGGATCCAGTCGCCGCTGATCGTCGCGCTGCTGGCCGTCGGCATCCTGATGGTCGCCGCGTTCCTGATCCACGAGCTCGCGTCGTCGCGCGCGGGCCTCGACCTGCGCTATCTCGCGCGGCCCAATATCGCACTGCTGATCGTGCTCGTCGGCCTCGTGCGCTTCACCGTGCTCAACACGAGCTTCATCCCGTCGCTGTTCCTGGCCAGCACGTACGGGCTGCGTCCGTTGCAGATCGGCGATACGCTGCGCTGGATCGCGATCCCGCAGCTGCTGTTCGCGCCGTGCGTCGCGCTGCTGCTGCAACGCTTCGATCCGCGCCGGCTGATCGTCGCGGGATTCGTGATGGTGGCGATCGCGTTCGCGCTCGGTTCGTACCTGACGCCGGCGTGGGCCGAGCCCGACTTCATTCCGTCGCAATTGCTGCAGGCGCTCGGGCAGACGATGGCGCTCACGTCGGTCATCGTCTTCTTCGGCAAGCATGTGACGGCCGAGCACGCGCTGACGTTCGGCGCCGTCGTGCAGACGACGCGCCTGCTGAGCGGGCAGCTCGGCACGACGGCGATCGCGGTGATTCAGCGTATCAGGGAGGCCACCCATTCGAATCTCGTCGGTCTGCATGTGTCGCTGTCGGATCCGGAAACGCTCGAGCGGCTGCGGGCCGGCGCGGCGTCGCTCGTGTCGCACGGCGCCACCTTCGCGGCCGGCAACCAGGCCGCCTATGCGCTCGTCGATCGCGCGGTGCGCGTGCAGGCGACCACGCTCGCGCTGGCCGACAACTTTCGCGTGGCGATGGCGTTCGCGCTCGCCGGTGCGCTGATCGGCATGGTGCTGCGGCCCGCGCGTATGCCGTGAGCATGCCGCCGTGCAGCTGAAATGTCCTGAAAAATCCTGAGCGGCGTCTGCCGCCACGGCATGCCCGCCGCGGCGACAGACGGCGCGCTTATGCCTGAAGGAATGCGAGCAATTCCGCATTGATGCGATCGGCGCTCACGACGCACATCCCGTGCGAACCGCCCTCGATCACCTTCAGCACCGCATGCTTCACGATCTTCGACGAGAGCCGCGCCGAATCGTCGATCGGCACGATCTGGTCGTCATCGCCGTGCAGCACGAGCGTCGGCACGTCGAACTTCTTCAGGTCTTCCGTGTAGTCGACTTCGGAGAACTCCTTCACGCACAGGTACTGGCCGTGAATGCCGCCCATCATCCCCTGCGACCAGAATGCGTCGATCGTGCCTTGCGACACCTTGGCGTTCGGGCGGTTGAATCCGAAGAACGGCACCGCGAGGTCCTTGTAGAACTGCGAACGGTTTTCCGCGACGTTCTTGCGGATGCCGTCGAAGACGTCCATCGGCAGGCCGCCGGGGTTGGTGGCCGACTTCACCATCTGCGGCGGCACCGCGCCGATCAGCACGGCCTTCGACACGCGCTTCGTGCCGTGCCGCCCGATGTAGCGCGCCACTTCGCCGCCACCGGTGGAATGGCCGACGAGCGTCGCTTCGCGCACGTCGAGCGCATCCAGCAGCGCCGCGAGATCGTCCGCGTACGTGTTCATGTCGTTGCCGTTCGACGGCTGGCTCGAGCGGCCATGGCCGCGGCGGTCGTGCGCGATCACGCGATAGCCGTGCTGCACGAGGAACAGCATCTGCGCGTCCCACGCGTCGGCGCACAGCGGCCAGCCGTGCGAGAACACGACCGGGCGGCCCGAGCCCCAGTCCTTGTAGTAAATCTGCGTGCCGTCCTTCGTGGTGATCGTGTTCATCGTGTGCGCTCCTGGGTGGGCTGAAGAGGTGTTGCGGGACGGCGTGCCGGCCGCGGCGGCCATCGTGGGCAGCGCGGCTGCCGCGACGGCCGTCGCGCCGGCACGCAGCACGTCGCGGCGGCGGGCCGACGAAACGGCATCGGTCTGTTCGGGGTGCATCTGGACTCCTGAGGTATGTGGCGGCGACGCCGCACGGGATGATGGATCGGTGGCGATCGGCTGCGGCCATCCCGCCGGCAGCCTGTCGGCCTGCTTCGTCGTACGCCGACTGGCGCGGCGCGGACGAGCGAATGCCGTCAGGAGCGTATCCCGGTGCGGTGCGCGCCGTACTGAAATCCGGCTGAATTTTCTTGAATGCAGCCATGCACGCGAGTGGAATCGCGGCGCCGCAGAAAAATTAAGCGCTTCGTCGCGACTCTTCAGCGGGCGGCGACTATCGTCAGCATCGGGCCACCCGTCGCACGTCGCGGCGGCTCGCGAGACGCGAACGGGCCCGCTTCGCCAGGACCGTTCCTCACTTGCCTGTATATGCCGCCATGAACGCATTCAATCGTTGGGAGCACATGCTCACGTCGCTTTGGCCGTCGCCCGCCGCGGGCCTGCGGCTGATGCCGCGCGCGACGGACACGGACGGCTCGCGCCGTCTTCACCGGAACGACGCGTCGATGCCGTCGAGCGGCGCCGCGCGCCGCCGCAGCGCGATCCTTGCCGCCGAACGGCAGACCGATTCGTCGGTACTGGTGTCGTGGAGCGACCCGACCCGTTGCCGATACGGCGAGCAGCGCTGGATCAGTGCCAAGGCGCGTGCGCGCGGGTGCTGCGCGCTTACCGGACAGCCGATCAGGATCGGCGACGCGATCTACAAGCCGCAGTGGCGCGGCGCGAAGCGTCCGGCGAACTGTGGCGAGATGATCCTCGCTTCGGCGCTCCACCATTTCGCCGCGAGGCAGTCGCACGCGTAAAGCGGTGCGAGGCATCGCGGCGATCGCCGTAGCCGGCCGCCGGATCCGGGCACGGGAGACGTCCGGACGCAGCGCTCGCCGGATCGCAGCACCCCGCCGGCGGGGGCGACGCCCCGTCGCATGCCGTTCGAATTAAACCGGAAACGAATCGCATTTAATCAAAAATCATTTAATTCGGTATCGGGTAATCGAATTCGTGAGAGAAGATCCGGTTCGAGCTTGAAAGGCGCCGCGGCGCAACCTCATTTATTTCGCCGAATCGGATGGCCGGGATTGAAGATTCTCCGGTCACTTCAAAAAAATCGATTGTTTCATTCTGATTATTTGAATCATTCGGCCATGCAAATACCGTAGCATTGACGCAGGCCAGGCGCGCGCCCCAGGCAGTGCGCAGTTGAACGTCATCTACAAGAAATTTCCATGATCCGGATTGGGACACTTCACGTCTTTCTCGACAGGCGTGAAATTCGTTCGAACGGCAAGCTGTTGCGCATCGGCAGCCGCGCATTCGAAATTCTCGAATTATTGATTCAGGCGAACGGCGCGCTGGTATCGAAAGACGAAATCATGCAGCACGTCTGGCCTCACACCGTGGTGGAGGAAAACAACCTGCAGGTTCATATCGCGTCGTTGCGCAAGGCGCTGGCCGGCGACCGGAACCTGATCGTGACGGTGCCGGGCCGCGGCTATCGGCTGGTCGCCGGGCGGGACGACGGCGAGCCGTCCGTGCGCCCTGCGACGTTGCGGCCGGCCGCCGTGCCGAGCGCGCTGTTCGGCCGCGAAGAGACGCTCGCCGACGTGCTGGCCGCATTGCAGGTCGCACGCGTCGTGACGTTGGTCGGTGCGGGCGGAATCGGCAAGACGCGGATCGCAATCGAGGCGGCCGCGCGCGCCGAGGGGCGTTTTCCGGAAGGGACGGTATTCGTGTCGCTGGCGGCGGTCGCGTGCCCGCACTTTGTCCCCGACGTGCTCGCGGGCGCGTTCGGCATCGCGCAGGCGACCGGGCCGCTGACGCTCGATGCCGTGCTGGCCAGTGTCGCGCGGCGCCGGATGCTGCTCGTGCTCGACAACTGCGAACACTTGCTCGATGCTGCCGCGCAAATCGCCAGCGCGCTCACCGATGCCGACGACGGGCTGTGCGTGCTGGCGACCAGCCGCGAGGCGTTGCGCATCCAGGGTGAGCGCGTGTGTCCGGTGCCGCCGCTCGATGTGCCCGACGAACGTGCCGCCGGGCACGACGCGATGAACGCAAGCGCCGTGCAGCTGTTCGTGGCGCGTGCATGTGCGGCCGACCCGCGCTTTCCGCTCGACGCGCGCAGCCTGTCGTTGATGGCGTCGGTCTGCCGCCGCCTCGACGGCCTGCCGCTCGCGATCGAACTGGCCGCGGCCCGTGCCGCCGTGCTCGGCATCGACGTGCTGGCCGTTCATCTCGACGATCACTTCAGGCTGCTGACCGGCGGCTTTCGCACCGCGCTTCCCCGCCATCAGACGCTGCAGGCGATGTACGACTGGAGCTATCGACTGCTGAGCGATGCCGAGCGGCTGCTGTTGCGATGGCTCGGTGTGTTCCAGGACAGCTTCTCGATCGAGGCCGTGCGCGAGATCGTCGGCACGAACGGACCGGCCGGCGCCGATCTGCTCGACACGATCGCCGGGCTCGTGTCCAAGTCGCTGCTGATCCTCGAGATCGTGCACGGCACGCCGCGCTATCGGCTGCTCACGACCACGCGGGCCTACGCGCAGCAGCAGCTCGAGGTTCAGGGCGAGTACCCGGCAGCGGCACGTTCCCACCTGGGCTATTTCCTGAAGGTATTCAGGCATGCGCCCAGCGGCGGCGAGCCGGGCAACGGGCCGGGCGGCAGCACCCGGCTCGAGGTGGTGCGGCACGAACTCGGCAACCTGCGCGCCGCGCTCGACTGGGCCTTCTCCGCGTGCGGCGACCCGACGCTCGGCATCGCGCTCGCGGCCGTCGCGGTGCCGTGCCTGTTCGACCTGTCGCTCGTCGACGAATGCCACGAACGGGCGTGCGTGGCGCTCGACGCGATGCACGATGCCGATGCGACGCCGGCGTCCACGGATGTGCGCATGCGATTGCTGGCCGCCTGTGCGGCGGCGCTCGCCCATACGAGCGGATCGACACGGGCCGCGCACGACGCGTGGCTGCAGGCGCATGCGTCCGGACTCGATGCGCTCGACGTCGAAGTGACTTCGCGCGAACCGTGACGCATGCGCTGCGCGGGCATCCGGCGCACGCTTCAGAACGTTTCAGGCCGGATACAGGACGGTGGCAGGCCGCACGCGTAGATTGCCTGAGCGGCGCGCCGGCGGCATGCCGGCATGCTTGCCGCGATCGACCGCGTTCGGTCGTCCGCATGGCGTGACGTCGCCGAACGCGCGCGTCGGCATCGCATCCCGCCCAACCGGACGACCCTTGCATGAAACCTGCCCAACCAGACCTTTCCCGCCACGCGGCCGACCTCGGTCTGCTATTCCTGCGCGTGACTGCCAGCGTGTTGTTGATCGTCGTCCACGGCCTGCCCAAGATCGTGCACTACACGGCCGAAGCGGCCGCCATCGAGGATCCGTTCCATCTCGGGCGCACGCTGTCGATCCTGTTCGCGATTTTCGCGGAAGTCGTGTGCCCGGTCTTCATGATCGCCGGTGTGTGGCCGCGACTGGCGGCGCTCCCGGTGATGATCGTCACCGCCGTCGCGCTCGTGTTCGTTCATCCGGACTGGTCGCTGCGCGACGGGCAGTTCGCGTGGATGTTGCTGATCCTGTTCGGCACGATCGCGATCGCCGGCGCCGGCCGATATACGCTGCCGGGCTGGCTGCTTCGGCGCACGTAGCGCGGCTGCGGGCACGGCCCGCATGCACCCGATGACCGCTTCGCCGCGTCGGCCGATGGCCAGGCGAGCCATGTTTCCGTTCCGATATGTTGACTCTCTCCGACACGGCGATCTACGGTGCGCCGATCGTGCTGGCCGATCTTGTCGCGTGGCGCGTGCTTGGGCGCGGCCGCTCCGTGGCCCGCGCCGTGTGGCGGTGTGCGGCATTTGCCGCATTGACGTCCGTGCTGTTCGCGACCGGCGTCAGCCCGCTCGCGCCGCCCGCCTCGGCCGGGGCGCTCGACAGGCTCGTGCTCCAGGCGCTCTGCGTCGCGTGGTGGCTCCAGTGTGCGATCGTATTCAGCCTGTTGCTCGATCATGTGCTGCTGCCGCGAGCGTGGCGCAGCCAGCGGCTCTTTCACGACATCGCGGCGGGCATCGTGTTCGGTGCGGCCGCGGTGGCCGCGCTGGGCTACGTGCTCGGCCTGCCGCTGAGTGGCCTGGTCGCGACCTCCGGCGCGGTGGCGGTGATACTCGGTCTCGCGCTGCAGAACACGCTGAACGACGTGTTCTCCGGGCTCGTGCTGAGTACCACGCAGCCGTTCCGCCCGAACGATCTCGTTGCCATCGACGAGCGGGAGGGGCGGATCGTCGAAAGCAACTGGCGCGCGACGAAGATGATCGACAGCCTCGGCAACCTGGTCGTCGTGCCGAACAGCGCCGCAGCCAGGGCGACGATCGTGAACCACAGCGAACCGGCCGGCCTGCACGGGGTCACGCTGACGCTCGACATCGATCCGGCGGTACGGCCGGCCGTCGTCATCGACGCCCTCGAGCGCGCCGCGGCCAGTTCGCTCGACGTGCTGGCCCGCCCCGAATCGACCGTCGCCGTGAAGGGGTTCAGGACGAACGCGATCGAGTACGAACTCGTCTGTTACGTCGACACGCTCGAGAAGAAGCTCGCCGCACGCAATCGCCTCTACGACCTGGCCCACCGGCATCTGGCGGCTGCGGGCGTGTTCTGGCGCCCGCTCGCGGGTACCGCGCCGGCAATGGCGCCGGACGGCCGCCCCGCATCGCGTCACGCGCTGTCGCTGCGTGCGGTCGAACTGTTCGCGCGCGTCGACGCCGCCGATCTGGCGATGCTGGCCGATGCGCTGGTATCGCGTTCGTTCGGCAAGGGGGAGGTGATCTATGCGTCGAATTCCGATACGCGCGTGCTGACGATCATCGAATCGGGCGTCGCGACGGTGTCGGTGCCGGGTGTGACGGGCGACGCGGAAGTCCGCCGGATGGCGCCGGGCGACGCGATCGGGCAGTCGGTCGTGCTCGCCGGCACGCGGCTGCACGCCACGGTCCGTGCCGTGACCGCGGTGACGGCCCATCAGCTTCGCAGCGAGGATCTCGCATCGCTGATCGACAGGAAGCCCGAACTCGGCCGGCTGATGTGCGAGTCCGTCACCGAACATATCGCGACCGAGGAACGGATGCTGATTCCGCCGGCCGAGAAGACGCATGCGTCGTTCAGCCTGATGACCTGGCTCGAGAAGGAAATGAAGCGCCTGCACGATTCGCTCGGCTGATGCGGGGCCGGCCGTGCGGCGCTGCCGGCGGCGCGCAGGCGGCCGGCAGAAGCGGGAGCGCGTACCGGCGCACATGCTGCACGCGCCGGTACGCGTCGGCGATCAGTGACCTTCGCTTGCGCCGAACATCGTCTTCGCGTACGTGATGCCGAGACCGTAGGCGCCGCCGTGCTGCGCAGCCGTCTTCGTGGTTTGCGCGTACGTTTCGGTGCGCGCCCAGTCACGCTGCAGTTCGAGCAGGTATTGCAGCGACGTCATCGGGCGCGCGCCGGCCTGGATCATGCGCTGCATCGCGCGCTCGTGCGCTTCGTCGGACACGTCGCCGCATGCATCGGCGATCACGTACACTTCGAAGCCCTGATCGATCGCCGACAGCGCCGGACCGACGATGCAGACCGACGTCCACAGCCCGGCCAGCACGATCTTGCTCTTGCCGATCGCGTTCACGCGCTCGGCGATGCGCGGGTCTTCCCAGGTGTTCATCGACGTGCGGTCGATCAGCTTCTCCTCGGGAAATACGGACGTGATTTCCTCATACATCGGGCCGGAGAAGGTTTTCTCGGCGACCGTCGTGAGAATCGTCGGCACGTTGAATTCCTTCGCGGCCTTCGACACCAGCGACGTGTTGTTGCGCAGCAGGTTCGGATCGATGGATTTGGTCGCGAACGACATTTGCGACTGGAAGTCGATCATGATCAACGTGTGGTTGGTCGGGTCGATCAGCGTCTTGCTGGGTTGTGCCGAAGCGATGGGCATTGCAGTTCTCCATGGAGAGGTTGGGCGTCGACAGACAGTCGACGCACGGGTATCGGGCCATACCGACGTCGGGTCGGTGTAGCCGGCAGGGTGCGCGCGCAAGCGGTCGCGGTGCGAACCGCGGCGCATGCGCGCACGGCGGACGGGCGGCGGTGCCGCCCGGCGTGTTTCAGTGACAGGGGCCGGCCGTGCGGCCGGCGCTCAGAACGCGAAGCAGCTGCAGCCGAGCGCGCCCCAGAAGCCCTTGTCGTCGCTCACGGGCACGTCGCTGCGCCACGCACTCAAGTGGCCGTGGTTGTGCACGCCGCACTGATTCGCGCAGCTGTCGATGCATGCGCGCGCGGTCGCCACCGGGCGATAGCGGCTGTAGCCGCCGAACTCGGCGACCGGCGACCATGCCGGGCTGACCGGCAGCGGCGGCGGCGCCAGCGGCGTGAATTCCTCGTCGGCATGCACGACCTTGCCGTTGACGACCGTCAGCACCGAAGACAGGTATTTGATCTGAGGCTCGTCGACCGTGAAGTAATCGTCGTTGAGCACGGCGAAATCTGCATACTGGCCGGGCACCAGCGCGCCCTTGCGGTCGTCTTCGTTCGAGAACCATGCGCTGCCGACGGTATAGCGGCGCAGCGCTTCCATCCGGTCGAGACGGTTGTGTTCGCCGTACAGCGCGGTGCCGCCGACGGTACGCCCCGACACCATCCAGTACAGCGACACGAACGGGTTGTAGCTCGCGACGCGCGTCGCGTCGGTGCCCGCGCCAACCGGCAGGCCGGCCGCCAGCATCGCGCGGATAGGCGGCGTGCGCGTGGCCGCGTCGGCGCCGTAGCGCGCGATGAAGTACTCGCCCTGGTACGCCATCCGGTGCTGGACCGCGATGCCGCCGCCGAGTGCGGCGATCCGCGCGATGTTCGCGTCCGAGATCGTCTCGCAGTGGTCGAAGAACCAGCGCAGCCCGTTGAACGGGATCTCGCGGTTCACGGCCTCGAACACGTTCAGGAAGCGGCTGATCGATTCGTCATAGGTTGCATGCAGCCGGAATGGCCAGCGGTTCTGCACGAGCAACCGGACGACCGCCGTCAGTTCGGCCTCGAGCGTATCGGGCAGATCGGGGCGCGGCTCCAGGAAATCCTCGAAATCCGCGGCGGAGAACACGAGCATCTCGCCCGCGCCGTTCACGCGCAGGAACTCGTCGCCGTCGCCGGGCTTCGTCATCTTCACCCATTTCGCGAAGTCCTCGATCTCCTGTTTCGCGTTCTGCGTGAACAGGTTGTACGCGATGCGCATCGTCAGCTCGCCGCGTTTCGCGAGATCCATGATGACCGCGTAGTCGTCCGGGTACGCCTGAAAGCCGCCGCCGGCGTCGATCGCGCTCGTCACGCCGAGACGGTTCAGTTCGCGCATGAAGTGCCGGGTCGAATTCACCTGGTCGTCGTAGCCGAGCTTCGGTCCCTTGGCGAGCGTCGCATACAGGATGCCGGCGTTCGGCCGCGCGATCAGCATCCCGGTCGGATTGCCGTGGCGATCGCGCCGGATCTCGCCGCCCGGCGGGTTGGGCGTGTCCTTCGTGTACCCGACCGCGCGCAGCGCGGCCGCATTCAGCAGCGCGCTGTCGTACAGGTGCAGGATGAAGACCGGCGTGTCGGGCGCGATCGCATTGATTTCGTCGAGGGTCGGCAGTCGGCGCTCGGCGAACTGCAGCTCGTTCCAGCCGCCCACCACGCGGACCCACTGCGGCGCGGGCGTGCGCTGCACCTGGCGGCGAAGCATGTCGAGCGCATCGGCGAGCGACGGCACGCCGTCCCAGCGCAGCTCCATGTTGAAGTTCAGGCCGCCGCGAATCACGTGCAGGTGCGAATCGTTCAGGCCCGGGATCACCGTGCGGCCGTTCAGGTCGATGCGCGGCGTGTCGCCGCGTGCATGACGCATGACGCTGTGCTCGTTGCCGGCCGCCAGCACGCGGCCGTTCTTCACCGCGAGCGAGGTGACGAACGAGCGCTTGTCGTCCTGTGTCGCAATCTTGCCGTTGAAAAAGATCGTGTCTGCGATCACGACGTCGTTCGTCTGGGCTGTCATCTGGCGTTTCCCGTGAATACTCGCGCGACGAGGCGCGAAGGCGTACCGGCACGCTGTCGCGTGTCGGCGTCGTGTCGCTAAGTTAGGGGACGCGCGGATTAAAGTCTTGAGCGAAGGCTTAAACGATCTGAAAGGCGCGCACGATGCAGCGGCGGCGAGGGGGGCGTGGCCGTGCCCGGCGCGTGGCGCCGGTCGAAGCGGTGCATGATGCGCGCGATGCCCGGGCTGTCAGCGATCGGCGGGCAGTCGCACGTGCGGGCCCGGCATGCTGGCGGGCCGTGAATGGAAGCGTCAGTCCCGCTTCGTGAAGCGGTCGACCAGATCGGGCTGGTCGAGCTGCTCGACCCACCAGTGCAGTGCGCGGCCTGCTTCGTTGCCGCGCCACGCGAGATAGCAGTGCGTGGTATCGCGCATGCCCGTGACCTGGCGCGCGACGAGCTTGCCGCCGGCGATCGCGCGCGCGGCGATGCATTCGGGCAGCGTGCCGACCGCGAGCCCTTCGCATTGCGCTTCCAGTTTCGCGGCCAGCGTCGGTACCGCGAGGTACGGCTGGCCCGCATCGATCGCGATCGACTGTGGCCGCAATTCGCGCGACGTATCGCTGATTACCGCACCGCGATACTGGACGACCGACGTCATCGACAACGGTTCGGGCAGCGAGGCGAGCGGATGGGACGGCGCGATCGCAAACACGTGTTTGAGCGAGCCGATCGGCCGCGCGATGATGTCCGGCAATTCCGGCGGTTCGCCCGCCGCGCCGACGACGAGATCCGCCCGGCGCGAAATCAGCGCATCCCACGCGCCGCCGAGTACTTCGGTCGACAGCCGCAGCCGCGTGTCCATCCCGAGTGCGTAGAACCGGTGTATGTACGGCCACAGCGCGTCGAACGGCAGGATTTCGTCGATACAGACGCGGACTTCCGTTTCCCAGCCTTGTTGCGCACGCAGCGCCTTCATTTCGAGTTGCTCGGCCGCGCGCAGCAGGCGCCGGCCTTCCTCGACGACGATGCGGCCCGCATGCGTGAGTTTCGCGCGCCGCCCGCTGCGGTCGAACAGCGCCACACCGAGATCGCTTTCGAGCTTCTGCACCAGGTAGGTCAGCGCGGACGGGACGCGATGCAGCAGTTCCGCCGCTTCGGCAAAGGTTCCGGTGCGATCGATCGCGTCCAGGGCTTCGAGCGCGTCGAATGACAGCTTCATCGCGAATTCCGGTAGGGGAGGCTGGCGCATCATACCAGCGCACGCGCAGCGTGGGCGCACGCGTCATCGCGTTTTGCTAGACTGGCGCGTCTCGTCATTGGCCGCGTCGCGTCACCTTATGACTGCCCCTCAATCGGACACAGCTTCCTCCAATTTTCTTCCGGCGGACGTCAGGCAGACCGTCGTCAGCCGGGCATTGCCCAACGGGCAAATCGGCATCGTCCGATTGAAAACCCTGCGCAGGAACATGGGGCTGACCACCCCCTATGAGCTCCAGAACTCGGATCTCGTCGTGTTGCAGTTGCGTCCGTTCGGCGAACAGGACCTGTGGCTCGATGGCCGCCGCGCACCTTTCGTGCCGTACGGCGCGGGCACCGTGACGGTCTACGATCTTGACCGCGAGTGGGTGGCGGATCTCAAGGGGGCGTTCGATTGCCTCCATTTCCATCTGCCGCGCCACATCCTCGAGGAAACGGTCGACGACCTTGGCGGGCGGCAACGTCCGCAGCTCTATCTGCCGCCTCACCTGAGCGCGAACGACTCGATCATCCATGCGCTCGGCCGGTCGCTGCTGCCGGCACTCGCGCGGCCGGATCAGGCCTCGCAGATCTTCATCGATCACGTGGGGCTGGCGTTTCAGGCGCACGTCGCGCATCGTTACGGCGGCGTCAGCGAGCGGCGCGAAAAGTCGTACGGCAAACTGACGCCGTCGCAGGCGCGACGCGCCAAGGAACTCCTGCTCGCCCACCTCGACGGGAAAATCGGGCTGGCCGACGTGGCGAGCGCATGCGGCCTCTCGCGCGGCTATTTTGTGAAGGCGTTTCATCAGACGACCGGGCTGCCGCCGCATCGCTGGCTCATCGTGCAGCGGGTCGAACGGGCGAAGGAATGGATGCGCAATCCGAACCTGCCGCTGAGCATGATCGCGGATGCCTGCGGCTTCGCCGACCAGAGTCATTTCTCGCGGACTTTCATGCGATTGACGGGCGTCAGCCCGCGCCGGTGGCGCGAGGACCATACCTGATCGTCGGGGGGCGAATGCGACGGGGAAGCGCGCGCCATGACCGCTTCATCGATTGAGCACGGAGCTGGCCAGCGTTGCTGCGAACGTCAGCAACACGAGCGAGGCGCACCGCAACACGATGACAGCCAATCGACCCTCCGCACGATTCTTGAGCAGCAGCCGCCCTGACCGGGACCATATCAGTCCGATCGGAATCAGGGTTATCAGAAATACGCCTGTCGACAACGCGAAAATCTCGAGCGATCTGAATGCCGACTCCGGGAAAATTGCGCTCGAAAACAACAAGGCCTTGGGATTCATCAAGGTCGCAAAGAAAAGTGCCCGGAACCCCAGCGGCGGTGAGTCGGGTGCATCAAAGCGGGCTCCTTTGAACCACATGTTCACTGCCAGGTAGCAGATGAACATGGCGCTGATCAATTTCACGCAACTGACAATCCATGGATATTGCGCCGCCAAGGACCAGAGAAAAAATCCCCAGATGGTGATGGCGATCACATAGCCTGACGCCTCCGCCGCGACCAGCCTGCACGCACCACGAAGATTCAGCTTGAGCCCGGCAGAAAGCAGCAGCGTGTTTGTCGGCCCGGGTACCAGCAGCACGATTGCAAAGTAGAACGACATTTTCAGCATGGGACTCACTGTCAACATGGACTAACCTCGTCTTTCCGGCAATTTTCTTCGTGAAATGACTGATGTGTCCCGCCAGCAAGCAGGAAGCGGCATGCAAGGAGATGGTGTCGGTACCCATCATTGTCGGGCCAGACAGGTTCCCGGAATATTGGTCAGGGAATCATAGGTGGTGGAGCGCGTCGCTGACAACTCTTGTTCCTCGCGCTTGATATTGTGAAACGCTGCGGGCGCTTGTTTCATCGCACGCATCGTGCGACACGAACCCGGGATGCGATTTTCCGGTGCCTAATCTGGATCAACAAAAATGCAACAGTAATTGCTATTGGTCCTCGAATTTGAGGGCTCGTCTGGCAGGGGGTGCAAAAACGGGGTTTGTTTGATAATCCTGTACTAATCATCAAATTACTCGAAAATATAAAATCCAGTGCGAGTTTATTTGTTTCCAGTGCTCATGGTGTTGCGGGTTTGGATGTGGCGATGGGGTCTGGTGATAAATCGATAAAAATCCTGTCAAATATATCAGTTTGATTTAAATAATCGCCGGCCTATTCTGAATGCGGATCAATTGACCACCCTCGCAGAAATCCATTCGAGTTTTAAATCCTATGGGAAGCGTGTCATGAGCAATCCGATCAAGAATATCGTCATCGTGGGCGGCGGCACCGCGGGCTGGATGTCCGCCTCGTACCTCGTCCGGGCGCTCCAGCAGCAGGCGAACATCACGCTCGTCGAGTCCGAGGCGATCCCCCGGATCGGCGTGGGCGAGGCGACCATCCCGAATTTGCAGAAGGTGTTCTTCGACTTCCTCGGGATACCGGAGCGGGAGTGGATGCCCCAGGTGAACGGCGCGTTCAAGGCCGCCATCAAGTTCGTGAACTGGAGGAAGTCCCCCGACCCCTCGCGCGACGATTACTTCTACCATTTGTTCGGCAGCGTGCCGAACTGCGACGGCGTGCCGCTGACCCACTACTGGCTGCGCAAGCGCGAACACGGTTTCCAGCAGCCGATGGAATACGCCTGCTACCCGCAGCCCGAGGCGCTCGACGCCAAGCTGGCGCCGTGCCTGCCCGACGGCACCCGCCAGATGCCCCACGCGTGGCACTTCGACGCGCACCTGGTGGCCGATTTCCTGAAGCGCTGGGCCGTCGGGCGCGGGGTGAAACGCGTGGTCGACGAGGTCGTGGAGGTTCACCGGAACGAGCGCGGCGACATCGCCAGCCTGTCCACCAAGGAGGGGAGGACGCTCGAGGCGGACCTGTTCATCGACTGCTCCGGCATGCGCGGGCTCTTGATCAACCAGGCGCTGAAGGAACCCTTCATTGACATGTCCGACTACCTGCTGTGCGACAGCGCGGTCGCCAGCGCCGTGCCCAACGACGATGCGCGCGTGGGCATCGAGCCGTACACCTCCGCGATCGCGATGAACTCGGGATGGACCTGGAAGATTCCGATGCTGGGCCGGTTCGGCAGCGGCTATGTCTTCTCGAGCAAGTTCACGTCGCGCGACCAGGCCACGGCCGACTTCCTCAACCTCTGGCGCCTCCCGGACAAGCAGCCGCTCAACCAGATCAAGTTCCGGGTCGGGCGCAACGGGCGGGCGTGGGTCAACAACTGCGTCGCGATCGGGCTGTCGTCGTGCTTTCTGGAGCCCCTGGAATCGACGGGGATCTACTTCATCTACGCGGCGCTTTACCAGCTCGTGAAGCACTTCCCCGACACCTCGTTCGATCCGCGGTTGAGAGACGCGTTCAACGTCGAGATCGTCTACATGTTCGACGACTGCCGGGATTTCGTCCAGGCGCACTATTTCTGCGCGTCGCGCGACGACACACCGTTCTGGCTCGCGAACCGGCACGACTTGCGGCTCTCGGACGCCATCAAGGAGAAGGTCGAACGCTACAAGGCGGGGCTGCCGCTGACCACCACGTCGTTCGACGACGCCACGTACTACGAAACGTTCGACTACGAATTCAAGAACTTCTGGTTGAACGGAAACTACTACTGCATCTTCGCCGGCCTGGGCATGCTGCCGGACCGGTCGCTGCCGCTCTTGCGGCACCGGCCGGAGTCGATCGACAAGGCCGAGGCGATGTTCGCCCGCATCCGGCGCGAAGCCGAGCGCCTGCGGACGAGCCTGCCGACGAACTACGACTACCTGCGGTCGCTGCGTGAGGGCGACGCGGGGTTGTCTCGCAGCCAGTCCGGGCCGGCGCTCGCAACGCCGGAGATCCTGTAGTGGAGCGCGCTCCGGACCGGGTATGCGCATTCGCGGCCACGCACGCCGCGGTGGCCGCCTGCGATCCGCTGCGGGCGAGGGCGCTCGTTCTGCAATTGCCGGGCCTGAATCGCGAGAAGGACGTGCCCGGCATCGTCGGCCTGTTGCGCGCGTTTCTCCCGGCGCGCGGCGTGCCGTCCGGCTGGGGCTTCGTCGAAGCGGCCGCCGCGATGCGGGACATCGGGTTCTTCCTGGGGTCGCTCAAGCGGCACGGACACGAGCCCGTGGACGTGGTGCCCGGGCTCGAGCCGGTGCTGCTTGACCTGGCGCGCACGACCGGCCTGCCGCCGCGCGAGACGCTCCTGCATGTGACGGTCTGGAATCCCGCGGCGGCCGACGCGCAGCGGAGCTACACCGGGCTTCGCGACGAAGCGCACCTGCTCGAGAGCGTGCGCATTTCGATGGCGTCCCTCGAGGCGGCCATCGCGTTGACCGTCGAGCTGACGGACGTGCCCCTGCGGTCGCCCGCGTTCGAGGAAGGGTGCGTCGAGCTGGCGGCCCATCTTCAGAAAATGGTCGAATCGATCGTTTACGCCTACCGCTTCATCTCGCCGCAAGTCTTCTACGACGAGCTCCGCCCCTTCTACGAACCGATTCGCGTCGGGGGCCGGAGCTACCTCGGCCCCGGCGCCGTGGAAATGCCCCTCTTCGTGCTGGAGCACGTCCTGTGGGGCTCGCAATCGGACCACCCGGCTTATCGGGAATTCAAGGAGACGTACCTGCCGTACGTGCTTCCCGCGTTCAGGGCGGTTTACGCCCGGTTCGCCGGAGAACCGGCGCTCGTCGACCGCGTGCTCGGCGAGGCGCAAGCGGCCCGCGTGCGGGGCGAGCCCGTCGGGGCAGGGCTGGCGGCCCTCGAGCGGGTCTTCGAGATCCTGCTGCACTTCCGGGCGCCTCACCTCAAATTGGCGGAGCGGACGTACGAAGCCGGGCGAAGCGGCCCCACGATCGGCAGCGGCGGGTACGCGCCCAGCATGCTCGGCGATCTGCTCGCGCTCACGCGGGCCGCGCGGTCGCGCCTCCACGCTGCGCTCGACGCGCCCTGACACCGGATGCCTGGCGCATGCGGCCATGTGTTCCATCTCACAAGGAGAGCTTGCCCCCATGACTCAGAAGCACACCGCGAACGAGCGCGACAGCAACCACTTCGACGTGATCATCCTCGGCTCGGGCATGTCCGGCACCCAGATGGGGGCCATCCTGGCCAAACAACAGTTTCGTGTCCTGATCATCGAGGAGTCGTCGCACCCGCGGTTCACGATCGGCGAATCGTCGATCCCCGAGACGTCCCTGATGAACCGCATCATCGCCGATCGCTACGGCATTCCGGAGCTTGACCACATCACGTCGTTCTATGCGACGCAGCGTTACGTCGCGTCGAGCACGGGCATCAAGCGCAACTTCGGCTTCGTGTTCCACAAGCCCGGCCAGGAGCACGACCCGAAGGAGTTCACGCAGTGCGTCATTCCCGAGCTGCCGTGGGGGCCGGAGAGCCATTATTACCGGCAGGACGTCGACGCCTACCTGCTGCAAGCCGCCATCAAGTACGGCTGCACGGTCCGCCAGAAGACGAGCGTGACCGAATACCACGCCGACCGGGATGGCGTCGCGGTGGCCACCGCCCAGGGCGACCGGTTCACCGGCCGGTACATGATCGACTGCGGAGGACCCCGCGCGCCGCTCGCGACCCAGTTCAAGCTCCGCGAAGAGCCGTGTCGTTTCAAGACGCACTCGCGCAGCCTCTACACGCACATGCTCGGGGTCAAGCCGTTCGACGACATCTTCAAGGTCAAGGGGCAGCGCTGGCGCTGGCACGAGGGGACCTTGCACCACATGTTCGAGGGCGGCTGGCTCTGGGTGATTCCGTTCAACAACCACGCGCGGTCGACCAACAACCTGGTCAGCGTCGGCCTGCAGCTCGACCCGCGCATCTACCCGAAAACGGACATCTCCGCGCAGCAGGAATTCGACGAATTCCTCGCGCGGTTTCCGAGCATCGGCGCGCAGTTCCGGGATGCCGTGCCGGTGCGCGACTGGGTCAGGACCGACCGTTTGCAATTCTCGTCGAGCGCCTGCGTCGGCGATCGCTACTGCCTGATGCTGCACGCGAACGGGTTCATCGACCCGCTCTTCTCGCGGGGGCTCGAGAACACCGCGGTGACCATTCACGCGCTCGCGGCGCGCCTCATCAGGGCGCTGCGCGACGACGACTTCTCCCCCGAGCGCTTCGAGTACATCGAGCGCCTGCAGCAGAAGCTGCTGGACCACAACGACGACTTCGTCAGCTGCTGCTACACGGCGTTCACGGATTTCCGCCTGTGGGACGCGTTCCACAGGCTGTGGGCGGTCGGCACGATCCTCGGGCAGTTCCGGCTCGTGCAGGCGCACGCGAGGTTTCGCGCGTCGCGTGACGAGGGCGACCTCGATCATCTCGACGACAACCCCCCGTACCTCGGGTACCTGTGCGCGGACATGGAGGGGTACTACCAGTTGTTCAACGACGCCAAAGCCGAGGTCGAGGCCGTGAGTGCCAAGCGCAAGACGGCCGAGGAGGCCGCGGCGCGGATTCACGCCCTCATCGACGAACGCGAGTTCGCCAAGCCGATGTTCGGCTTCGGGTACTGCATCACCGGCGCCAGGCCGCAGCTCAACAACTCGAAGTACAGCCTGCTGCCGGCGATGAAGCTGCTGCACTGGACGCAGACCAGCGCGCCGGCAGAGGTGAAACGTTACTTCGACTACAACCCTATGTTCGCGCTGCTCAGGGCGTACGTCACGACCCGCATCGGCCTGGCGCTGAAGTAGTCGGCCGGCACCGGAATGAAAATGATAGACGACGTTCAATTGAATCAAGTGGATGCCAGGGAGCGTCCCGCGGGGGCGTACGACGCGACCACGCGCGTGGCCGCGAGCTGGTACGTCGCGATGCGCTCGGACGACCTCAAGGGCAAGCCGACGGCGTTGACGCTCTTCGGCCGGCCGTGCGTGGCGTGGCGCGGCGCGACGGGGCGGGCCGTGGTGATGGACCGCCACTGCTCGCACCTCGGCGCGAACCTGGCCGACGGGCAGGTCAGGGACGGCTGCATCCAGTGCCCGTTTCACCACTGGCGGTACGACGAGCAGGGCCGGTGCGTTCATATCCCCGGTGACAGCCCGGCGGTGTGCCGGCTGGAGCCCGTTCCGCGCGGGGCGCGCCAGCCGACGTTGGTCACCGAGGAGCGGTACGGCTACGTGTGGGTCTGGTACGGCTCGCCGCAGCCGCTGCATCCGCTGCCCGAAATCGCCGCGGCCGACGTCGACAACGGCGACTTCATGCACCTGCATTTCGCGTTCGAGACGACGACGGCGGTCCTGCGGATCGTCGAGAACTTCTACGACGCGCAGCACGCGAACCCCGTCCACGCGCTCCCGATCTCGGCCTTCGAGCTCAAGCTCGTCGACGACTGGCGCCCGTGGCCGGAGGTCGAGTCGCTGGCCCGGGCGGGCGCGTGGTTCGGCGCCGGGATCGACTTCACGGTGAACCGGTACTTCGGGCCCCTCGGCATGCTGTCGCGCGCGCTCGGCCTGAGCATGTCGCAGATGAACCTGCACTTCGATGGCTACCCCGGCGGGTGCGTCATGACCGTCGCCCTGGACGGAGACGCCAAATACAAGCTGCTCCAGTGCGTGACGCCGGTGAGCGACGGCAGGAACGTCATGCACATGCTCATCTCGATCAAGAAGACGGGCGGCGCGCTGCGCCGCGCGACCGACTACGTGCTGTTCGGACTCCAGACCAGACAGGCCGCGGGGTACGACGTGAAGATCTGGAACGCGATGAAGCCGGACGGCGGCGGCGCGTACAGCCGGTACGACAAGCTCGTGCTCAAGTACCGCGCGTTCTACCGGGGCTGGGTCGACCGTGTCGTCCCGTCAGGCGCGCGCGAACAGGGCGAGTGGCGCCACGGTCATCAGCGCGAGGGTTGACGGGGCCGCCGGGATTGCATGGGACGGAGCGCAGTGACGGGTTGCATTTGAGTTTGATGCGTCGACAGGATTCTCGATCCGGGATCTTGAAGTGGGTACGACGTGCACACATTCATTCCAACATCAATGCCATGAGGGCTTATGAACCAGATCATCCGCAGATACGTTGCTTCCCTGACGCCACGCTCGTTGGCTGGCATGGCACTCCTGGCCGCAGCGGTCGGTGCTCACGCGCACGGCCGTTTGACCGAACCGCCTTCGCGCATCGTGCTGTGCACGCAAGGCCAGAATCCGGACTGTCCTGTCGACGCGTGGCACGCGAACGCGATGGAGAACGGCAAGTTCTTCCCTGCGACGCAAAGCGGCCTGTCGGATCCGTTCGCGCCGGCCGACGCGAAGAATGCCCAGCCGCCGATGGACGGCGAGATCGCCGGCGCCAGCACGAACGGCCCGCTGCCCGTGCTGAACGAGCAGTCGCCGGGCCGCTGGCAGAAGATCCCGCTACGTCCGGGCGCGCTGCAGAATTTCAAATGGGAATTCAGCGCCGTGCACAAGACGCGTCGCTGGAACTACTTCATGACACGTGCCGACTGGAATCCGTCGGAAAAGCTGACGCGCGCGCAGTTCGAGCCCACGCCGTTCTGTACGATCCAGAACCCCGGCCAGCCATACTGGGATCCGAATGCGAACCTGGTGCCGCAGCAGCCGACGATTCATCAATGCCGGCTGCCGATGCGTAGCGGCTACCACGTGATCCTCGCGGTCTGGGAAGTGGCGGATACGGCGATGGCGTTCTATCAGGTCGTCGACGCGATGTTCACCAATGGCGATACGACACGCAGCCCGTTCTGATTTTCGGAATCGGTTTGCCAATGCCGGCATCGATCGAGCGGTGGGCCATGACCGGGTCACCCGGTGGGGGAGCCCCAGGGGTGATCCGGTCACGATATTGATTAAGCAATCCATATCAGCGGTGCAGGTGATTGACGTTCATGTCGCGTGACGGGTTTGCGTTACGCCCGCATGGGCGAAGTGCGTCTTCCTGACATATTCCCCGGCATGGTTTGCGTGTAAGTCAGGTGCCGGTCATGCGTAAAACGCCACGAGGGCATGAAAATGAAGAACAACCCATCCGGATTGATGCAGCGATCGGCCTTGAGGGGCGCGCTGGCGCTTCTGTTGGCATTCGGCACCGGCGCTGCCGCGGCGGGCGGGGCGGGTACCGGCACCGCGCCGGCATTCGTTTATAGCCCGTACAAGGACGCGACGATTTCGATGAACTGGAACACGAACGTCATCTCGTCGAACGTGACGGGTCAACTGAGCCCGGTGCTGTCGGTGCTGCCAGCCGGGGTACGTACGATGACGCTCGCGTTTGCGACCGGCGAATGCGGCAGCGAGAACTGGGCGGGCGTCGACGGCGGTGCGCTGGCGGCCGCCAATGTGCCGCTTTTCACCGCGGCCAATGTGAACTACGTGATTTCCACCGGCGGCGCGGCCGGTACGTTCACGTGCGGGACGGATGCGGGCATGGCGAACTTCATCAATCGTTATGCATCGAGCAACCTCATCGGGATCGATTTCGATATCGAGGGCGGGCAGACGCAACAGGCGATCAACGATCTGGTGCAGCGCGTGGCAGTCGCCCAGCAGAATTATCCGGGCCTGCGCTTCAGCTTTACGCTGGCGACACTGGCGCCTTCCCAGCAGGGAGCGGCCACGGCCAGCTCCTGGGGCGCCAGCGCACCCGACAGCTTCAACGTGTATGGCGACTGGGTCATGCAGGCCATCCAGGCGTCCGGCCTGAAGAACTACACCATCAACCTGATGACGATGGACTACGGGTCGGCGGGGGCGGGCAATTGCGTGGTCGCGAACGGCGCGTGCCAGATGGGGCAGTCGGCGATCCAGGCGGCGATGAACCTGCACGATCACTGGGCGGTGCCGTACAGCCAGATCGAGCTGACGCCGATGATCGGCGGCAACGATGTGGCCGGCGAAACCTTTACGCCGGCGGATGCAGACACCGTTGCGCAGTTCGTGAAACAGAATGGTCTCGTGGGTGTCCACTTCTGGTCGTTCGACCGTGACGTCGATTGTCCGCCCGGCGCCGCATCGTCGACGTGCAACTCCATCGGCGGTGTCGGTACGCTCGGTTATACGAACCGGTTTGCCAACGACCTCGCGCCCGGAAAATGAACGAAGCCTGGCCAGGGAGGAGACCATGGGGCCGTCCGTCTCATTGCGACGAAGTGCCCCGTGGTGTCCGATTTTCACGACCGGCGACCGGAGGAATAGCCGGGTGCGTACCTTGAGCGGCAACCGGCGCTCGAATGCGGGTTGATTTGCAGGATCGTGGACGCGCCGACAAAAATCGACAAATCGGAACAGATCGGCGCGGCGTTCCCGCCTACCATCCGGACGTGCCCCGCGCATTCCCGTACCACCGCAGCATCGGCAGATGCATCGCCCGCATTCGCTGCACGTGTCTTCCTCGCACCCTCGCATCCTGACAAGCCGCCAAGAAAGCAAAGGATTCGCCATGTCTGCAAGATCATTCGCGTCATTCGTGCTGATGCTGCTGCTGGCGGCGTGCGGAGGCGACTCGGATTCGTCCGTGCCTGGCAGCGCGGTTGCGGCGGCCTCGGCCCGCGCGTCGCAAGCCACTGCCTGGAAACCGCTCGTGCCCGGTACGAGCTGGCAATGGCAGATCGACGGCAATGCGATCAACGAGACCGTGCTCGACCGCGTGAACAATTCCCGCAAGATGTTCGACGTCGACATGGAGCAGACCGATGCGGCGACGATCCAGCGCCTGAAGGCGAAAGGCATCTATGTTGTCTGCTACATGGAGACCGGCGGCCGGGAAGACGGCCGCGGCGATGCAGGCCGGTTTCCCGACAGCGTGCTCGGCTACCCCGTCGAAGGATACGAGGACCATGAGCGCTGGCTGGACATCCGCCAGACGAAGATCCTGATGCCGATCATGCTGGCGCGTCTCGACCAGGCGAAGAAGAAGGGCTGCGACGGCATCGAACCGGATCTGGACGACAGCTATCGGCAGGAAACGGGCTTTCCGCTGACACGCGACGACCAGCTGCGTTACAACACCGCGCTGATCGGCGCTGCGCACGATCGCGGGATGTCGATGGGCCTCAAGAACGGCTCGGGGATCGCCACCGCGATGGCGAAGGTCGCCGACTGGGCGCTCAACGAGCAGTGCAACAGGTTCCACGAGTGCGACGGCTACGCGAGTTTCATCGCGCTGAACAAGGCCGTGTTCAATGTCGAGTACACGCGCCCGGACGGCATGACGCTCGCCGATTTCTGTCCGGCGGACAACCGCGCCAACTTCGACGGCATCCTGAAGTGGTCGAGCGACACGCTCGCGGCGTTGCCGCGCGCCGCATGCCGGTTCGAGTGAGCGGCACGCGGCGCGTGACGGTCGGCGCGATCCGCGGCACGTGGGTTCTCGCGAAGCCGCGAACGCAGCGGTAAATCCTTCCCTGAACGGGAGGTCGCGTTTATGATTCGCGATACAAGCGGTGGTCGCTGGAATCGTCTGATTGTTCGCACAACCAGTCCGTTCCTTCGGGCACCGCTTTCCTTTTGTGCCCTACCGTCACGCGAATTCACGACGGCCCCATGAAACGTGGGGCCTCGTCACTGCCGAACCGAAAGCGATCTGTAAATAACAATGCTGCCGACAAGTTATAACGCGTTGCTCGTGCTTCTTTCGCTCCTGATCGCCATATTGGCGTCCTACACCGTGCTGGACATGGCCGGGCGCATCAAGACCGCGCAGGGGCACGCGGCACACGGGTGGCTGGTCGGCGGGGCTTGCGTGATGGGTACGGGCATCTGGTCGATGCATTTCGTCGGCATGCTTGCCTTCGCGTTGCCGATTCCGGTTGGATACGATCCGGCCATTACCTTGCTGTCGTTGCTGATCGCGATCGTCTGCTCCACGTGTGCGCTGTGGCTCGTCTGCCGAGACACGCTGAAGTGGTACCGGCTTTGCGGCGGGGCCATGTTGATGGGGGCCGGCGTAGCGGGCATGCATTACACGGGCATGGCGTCCATGCGCATGTCGCCGGGCATCCGCTACGACCCGTTGCTCGTTTGCCTGTCGGTCGTGATTGCCGTGGTCGCGTCGGGCGCCGTGCTGTGGATCGTATTCATCCGGCGTGCCAACTCGTCTCGCGTGCGCTTGCTCAATCTGGGGTCCGCCGTCCTGATGGGGGCCGCCATCGCCGGCATGCACTATACGGGGATGGCCGCCGCCCGGTTCCCGCTGGGCAGCATCTGCGGGGCAGCCGGCTCCCGCATGGACGCCGGCTGGCTTGCGCTGGTCATCATCGTTGCCACGTTGGCCATCCTCGCCATCGCGTTGGTCGTCTCCATCCTGGATCTGCGCCTGGAATCCCGCACGGCGGTACTGGCGACGTCGCTGGCCGAAGCCAATCAGGAACTGACGTATCTGGCGCTGCACGACAACCTCACCAAGCTTCCCAATCGCGTGCTGCTCGAAGACCGGATCGATCAGGCGATCCAGAGCACGGACCGCGAGAAAGGGTGCTTCGCGCTGATGTTCATGGACCTCGATGGATTCAAGGCCGTCAACGACGCGTATGGTCATCACGTCGGCGATCTGTTGCTGGTCGACGTGGCGCGGCGCATCGGCGCGAACCTGCGCGCGCAGGACACGATTGCCCGTCTGGGCGGCGACGAGTTCGTGCTGGTCGTGGCGGTGGACGAACCCGCGGACGCGGCCGACGTGGCGGACAAGGTATTGGCGGTGATTCGAAAGCCGTTCCGTGTGTCCGAGCACGAATTGCGCGTGTCGGCCAGCATCGGTATCGCGCTCTATCCCGGCAACGGCAGCGATTTCCGGGACCTGATGACCAACGCCGATGCCGCGATGTATCACGCGAAGGCACTCGGCCGGAACGCGTACTGTTTCTTCGAAGCATCGATGAACGCGAATGTCCGCGAGCACTTGAAGATCGTGCAGGAACTTCGTCTGGCGCTGGAGCGGCGTGAGCTGGTCCTGCATTACCAGCCGAAGTTCGACGTGCCCCATGGGCCGATCATCGGCGTCGAGGCGCTCTTGCGATGGATGCACCCGACGCGCGGCCTCATTTCGCCCGATCAGTTCATCTCGATCGCGGAAAAGACCGGCTTGATCGTGCCGATCGGCGAATGGGTGCTGGACGAGGCCTGCCGGCAGATGCGCGTGTGGCGCGACGCGGGTCGAACCGACTGGACGATGGCCGTCAACCTGTCGCCTTTGCAATTCAGTCATGCGAGCCTGATCCGGGTCGTGCAGGCGGCATTGGAACGGCACGCGCTGGAACCGCACTGCCTGACGCTGGAGATCACCGAATCCACCGCGATGCGCGATGCCGACGCCAGCTTGAGAATCCTGCAGCAGCTTCACGACATGGGCGTGCGCATTTCCATCGACGACTTCGGAACGGGTTATTCGAGCCTGCTCTATCTCAAGCGCTTGCCGGCCAGCGAGCTCAAGATCGACCGCGGATTCATCCGCGATCTCGAACACGATACCGAAGATGCCGCGATCATTTCCGCGATCGTCGCGCTCGGTCGGGCACTCGACCTGAAGATCGTCGCGGAGGGCGTTGAAACGACCGCGCAGCAGCAGTTCCTGACCCAACTCGGGTGCAACTCGCTGCAGGGCTTCCTGCTCGGGCGTCCGATGCCGGCCGATCATTTCGTCGAAATGGCCGCGCAAGGCAATGCGGTCAAGCACATTTGAGCGCTTGACGTACCTGGCCGCGGCGTTGCAGCAGCGTACGCAGGTGCCCGTATTCCGGGCGCCCTGTGACGGTCGCCATGACGATCCTGCTATTTCACCGGCGTGAGGACCGGCGCGCCCTTGTTCTTGATCAGGAACACGGCGAACTTTGCCGGCTTCGTGCTGCTGGCGTTGCGTCCGACCGTATGCACGTCCTCCGGGCCTTCGTGGAATGTGTCGCCGGCGTGGAGCGTGACCTCCTTCCCACCGTTCAGACCCATCACGATGCTCCCGTCGAGCACATAGACAAAGGCGTGCGCGTCGTGACGATGCACGGGGTCGACGCTGCCGGGCGGGTAGTCGACGACGATCATCTCGACCTCCTTGCCCGGATACTCGGGCAACGGCTCCGTGGTCAGTTGCGTAACCTTGGCGTGCGGTGCGGCGGCGGCCGGCCGGGCAGGCATCAGCAGCGACAGTGCCAGCGGGGCGAGAACAAGCACGATGCGTTTCATGTCGTCACGCCAGGTTGGCCTTGTCGAGCCCGAACATCGTGTCGAGCGAGCCGGGCACGACGCGGAACGCGACATTCAGCCGGTTCCAGCTGTTGATCGCGCCCACGAGGAAGGTGAGATCCGATAATTCTTTCTCCGAATAGTGGGCACGCATGCGTTCGTAGAGATCGTCCGGCACGCCATGCGACGGGAGATGCGTCAGTGTGTCGGTCCATTCGAGCGCGGCACGCTCGCGCGGCGAGAAGAGCGTCGACTCGCGCCAGATCGCCACGTGATGGAGACGCAGTTCGCGCTCGCCGTGGATTTTTGCCGTCTTGATGTGCATGTCGACGCAGAATGCGCAACCGTTGAGCTGCGATGCCCGAATCTCGACGAGCTCGCGGACCGGTGCCTCGATCGTCGTCTTCTGGAGCAACCCGTCGAGTTCGACGAGCTTCCTGGTCAGTTCCGGCGATTGCTGAAAGTAGTTGATACGTTGCGTCATGATCCGTTCTCCTGATCTGTTGAAGCGGGACTGCCGGGCCTGCGCATGGCGAATCATCGCAGGACCTGCCTGGCAACCATCGTAATCGCGGGTCTCGCGGGTCAGTAGTGCCGGGAACGTGCGCACTCTGTTGCCGCTTCGGCACCAATCACACGCCGCGCACGGGGGTGACGGTGCGCGATCGGCGTTCCTTCACGCCGATACGGCGACGACACTGCAGATCCCCTGCCGTGCCATCTTCGAATAGGGGCACAGGCGTTCCGTGTCGCGGGCCAGGCGTTCCGCGACCTGGCGGTCCACGCCCGGCATGCGGATGGTGACGTCGGCCATCAGCGCATGTTCGCCATCGACCGGATCGCGACCGAACGAGACTTCGACAGCAACGGTGGCATCGTGGATGTCGATCCGCTCGCGTTGTGCGAGCAGGTTCAGCGCGCCGTGAAAGCACGCGGCGAAGCCGGCTGCAAAAAGCTGTTCGGGATTGGTGCCGCCGCCCGGGCCGCCGAGTTCGGCGGGCAAGCGCAGATCGACTGCAAGATTCCCGTCGTCGGAACGAACGACACCCGATGCGCGGCCGTGCCCTGTCTCGCCGCCGGACACGGTGACGCTCGTCGCCTAGAGAGGTTGAAAATCCCGGCCCCGATACCTGTCGAGGAGGGACGGTGGAGGAGCCTGGAGCCTCTGGTCGTGCATGATGCGTGCTCGAGTTCAGCGCCGCTTCGATTCCCGGTCATTCATGCGTCGAAGCGTGTTGCGAAGGGGGCCGCCCCGCCGGGGGCAGATACCGTCTTCAAGAAAGTGCGGAGCGAACGATCGCATGAGGCACGCGGCGATCTTCCGGTGCAGCCCGATCCCCGGTCGGTCCATGGAGAAGGGCATCTCCATCCTGGAGAAAAGCGAATGACGAGGGTACGGCTGTCCCGGGCGATTCCATGTTTCCCGTCAGGCACCAATCGGAGCCGTGACGCGACTCATGGCGATTGCGGAGCGTGCGTCAGCGGTCCAGGCAGGCGCGCAGCGTTCGTGCGTGACGTTGCGCTTCGTCCGCGTCGGCGATGTTCGCGAACCCGATGACGAGGCCGCGCGGCGTCTGCTGCGTGTGGCTGTTCACATACCAGATCGACAGCGGCAGGACCGCGAGGCCGGCGTCGCGCGCACGCGCCGCGACGGCTGCGTCGTCGACCGGTCCGTCGGGCCCGTCGGTGAACTGCACGGCGAACTGGATGCCGCCCGCCGGCAATTCGACGATCAGCCGCTCGCCGAATGCCTGCCGCAAGGCATGCACGATCAGCATACGGCGCTCGGCGTACAGCGTGCGCATTCGTTTCAGATGCCGCGCAAAGTGGCCCTGTTCGATGAAGTCGGCCAGGGCCGCCTGCAGGAGCGTCGGCGAACCGGCATTCATGCTGCATGCGACGCGTTCGATGCGCTCCACGGCGCGCTCAGGCACGACGGCATAGGCGAGCCGCAAGCCGGGGTACATCGCCTTGCTGAAGGTGCTGCAATAGATCACGTGATCGCGCCGGTCGAGACTTTTCAGCGCGGGCAGCGGGCGGCCGAGATAGCGGAACTCGCTGTCGTAGTCGTCCTCGACGATCCAGCCGGACGTTTTCTCGGCCCAGTCCAGCAGCGCGATGCGGCGGGAAAGCGACAACGTATGTCCGAGCGGGCTCTGATGCGACGGCGTCACGAGCGCGAAGCGTGCCTGCGGGTCCAGTTGCATGCCGCGCGCGACGTCGATCCCTTCGGCGTCCACCGGCACCGGGACGAGTTGTACGCCTGTCTCGGACAGGAAGCCGCGGGCGAGCAGATAGCCGGGATCCTCGAACCACACGCGATCGTTCGCACGTGCGAGGCTGCGCAGCGTAAGCTCCAGCGTTGCGCGGTAGCCGCCAGTGACGAATACCTGTTCAGGCACGCAGGTGACGCCACGCGACAGCGTCAGATAGGTTGCGATGTGTTCGCGCAGCGGCCGGTAACCGGCCGGATTCGGGTAGCCCAGCAGTGCGCGTTCGCTGCTGCGCGCGCGCAGCGATACGAGCCGGTGCCAGACCTTGCGCGGAAACGCATCGAGCGCAGGGAGCCCGGGTTGCAGCGGGCGCGGCTCGCCGCTCATCGCGACGGCGATCGGCTGCGGCCGCCGTGGCGGGGGGGCGTCGTGCCGTGCCGGCTCGTCGGCACGGGCGGGCGCCGACCGCGTCAGCGACGTC
Source organism: Burkholderia sp. (assembly GCA_031253835.1). Taxonomy (GTDB): domain Bacteria; phylum Pseudomonadota; class Gammaproteobacteria; order Burkholderiales; family Burkholderiaceae; genus Burkholderia. The sequence goes on from JAIRVP010000024.1 coordinate 58,995, forward strand.
GGCAGGGACGGCGATACGAACGTGCCCGCCGCGCCGCGCATTTGCAGATATCCCTCGTCGACCAGGATCGTGTAAGCCTGTTCGACCGTGCCGCGCGCCGTGTTCAGTTGCGTCGCCAGCCCGCGCAACGCGGGCACGCGATCGCC